>JAEUPZ010000035.1 GCA_016789885.1 Chromatiales bacterium
CGACGGGGAGGTTTGGCACCTCGATGTCGGCTCATCACATCCTGGGGCTGTAGCAGGTCCCAAGGGTATGGCTGTTCGCCATTTAAAGTGGTACGCGAGCTGGGTTCAGAACGTCGTGAGACAGTTCGGTCCCTATCTGCCATGGGCGTTGGAAATTTGAGGGTGAGTTGCTCCTAGTACGAGAGGACCGGAGTGAACGTACCTCTGGTGTTCCGGTTGTCACGCCAGTGGCATTGCCGGGTAGCTATGTACGGACGGGATAACCGCTGAAGGCATCTAAGCGGGAAGCCCCCCCCAAGATAAGATTTCCCTGGGGACTTGATCCCCCTGAAGGGCCGTCGAAGACTACGACGTTGATAGGCTGGGTGTGGAAGCGCGGCAACGCGTGTAGCTAACCAGTACTAATTGCCCGTGCGGCTTGACCATATAACACCCAAGCGACCTGGACTCCGGTCCGGTCGGCTGGTTGTATGGTCGGTCTTCGGAAATGAGACTCCAGTCTGCAGCTGTGCTGCGGACGTCAGGACACACCAGGTTGTGATCGGCACTGCCAGTGCGCAGCGCCGATGCCGTTTACAAAGCTTGCCTGGCGGCCATAGCGGGCGGGAACCACCCGATCCCATTCCGAACTCGGAAGTGAAAACGCCCAGCGCCGATGGTAGTGTGGGGTTTCCCCATGTGAGAGTAGGTCACCGCCAGGCATTTCCATTGGAACCCCTGCTGCGCTCCGGCGCGGCAGGGGTTTCGTCTTTTTGGGGCTGGTGCGCGCCCGCGACGCGGCTGCGCGGTGCCGGCTGCGTGGCCCTTCCCGGGCCGGACACTGCACGGTGACACAGGTGGGTTCCGACCACGCGTCCTCGGTGACGGACGACCGCAGCTCCTGGGAGGTCATGCAGGCCTTGCTGGCCCGGGGCGATGTGCCCGCCCTTGAGCGCTACCTGCAGCGACTGCCCTCGAGCGAGACCGTCCGCGCCGTCTTCCGGCTCAGTCCCGAGGAGCAGGAGAAGCTCCTCACGCTGCTGCCGCCGGAACGCGCCGCCGATCTCATCGACGACGTTCCCGATACCCAGGCGGCGGAGCTCCTCGACAACCTGGATCCTGAGGAAGCGGCATCCATCGTCAGCGAGATGCAGAGCGACGAGGCGGCCGACGTTCTCGCCGAGATGGATCGCGACGACGCCGAGGAGATCCTCAGCCTGATGGATGCCGATGAGGCTGCCGACGCCCGGCAGCTCATCGACTACGATCCGGACACCGCCGGGGGGCTCATGATCACGGAGTTCCTCAGCTACCCGCAGTCGACCTATGCGGCGGATGTGGTCCGCGACATCGGCACGCGTCCCGGCGACTATCCCCTCTACTACCTGCAGCACATCATGGTCACCGGCCCGGGCGGCCGACTCCTCGGGAGTGTGGGCCTGAGCGACATCGCCTTCGCCGGGCCTGGCGCGACGCTCGGCGAGGTGGCGGCTCCGGTCGACGCCGTCGAAGCCGAAATGGCGCTCGAGCAGCTTGAGGAGTTCTTCGACGCGCGGGACACCCCGGTGTCGCCGGTGACCGACGGACACGGGCGGCTGGTGGGGGCCCTGCGGCGCCGGTCGGTCTACGATGCCCTCGCTGAGAAGGCCGAGGCCTCGTACCTGAAGAGCCAGGGCATCGTCGGCGGCGACGAGTTCCGGTCGATGCCCCTGGCTGTGCGGTCAGGTCGCCGGCTCTCGTGGCTGATCGTCAAGATCGTCCTCAATATGCTCTCGGCCAGCGTGATCGCGCTCTACGAAGACACCATCGCGGCCGCCTTCGCGCTGGCGGTGTTCCTGCCGATCGTCTCCGACATGAGCGGCTGCTCGGGCTACCAGGCCGTGGCCGTCAGCATGCGCGAGATGGCGCTCGACATCATCAAGCCGTCGGATGTCGCCCGCGTGCTCGTCAAGGAGGTGGCGCTGGGCCTCGTCACCGGTACGGTTCTAGCCGTCGTGCTCGGGGGCGTCGCCTGGGCCTGGAAGGGCAATCCGTGGCTCGGCGCCGTGGTCGGCGCGGCGCTGGCGGCCAACACCCTGATCGCCGTCGGGATCGGCGGCGTGCTGCCGCTGCTGATGAAGCGCCTGCGCCTCGACCCGGCCCTGGCGGCCGGCCCGGTGCTGACGACCATCACCGATACCGGCGGATTCTTCCTGGTCCTGAGTCTTGCCCAGCTCGTGCTGCCTGCCCTGTCGGGCTGATCGCCTACCGCTGCTCCAGCGCCTTGAGGAAGATCACCTTCCCGTCGCCCGGCCGGTAGAAGTCGGGCAGCTCTGCCGCAACCACGTAGCCACAGGCTGCGTAAAAGCGACGCGTGGGCGCGTACTGCGGTCGCGATGACGTGTCGACGTACAGCCGGGTGCCGCCCAGCTCACCGATGGCGGCCTCGGTCAGGGCCATCAGCCATCGTCCGACTCCCTGCCCCTGCAGGTGCGGTGCCACCACGATCCAGTACAGGTCGAAGGACGCCTCGGTGCCGGGAATCCGCCCGAAGCACGCGTAGCCCGCGAGCCCGCCGGGGCCATCGGCCAGCAGGAATTCATAGCCCGACGCGGGTCCGTGGGCCACCACAGCCTCGGCCAGTTCCCGGGCGATGGCCGCCTCCTCGCTGGTGAAGAAGCCCGTGGCCGCGACGAGTTGCGCGATGGCAGCAGGATCTCCGGAGCGCAACGCCCGCCGCGGAATGACTCCCGTGGGTGCCCTCACGGCCGTCGGGCCGCGGCGACGATGCGCCGGATTGCCTCCCGGTAGGAGAGCCCGGCCTCCGCCGCCGCTGCGGCGAAGCCGGCATCCGGCGAGATGCAGGGGTTCGCGTTGAGCTCCAGGATCCAGGGGTTTCCCCCGGCATCCACGCGGAAATCCACGCGTGCGTAGCCCTCCAGGCCGAACGCCTCCCAGCACTCGCGGGCGAGGCCCCCCAGGGTCGCGCACAGCGCCGCTTCCCGGTCGCGGTCAACGAAGCGCCGCCGCGTGTTGCGGCACTCGAACGACGCTTCGTCCCACTTGGCGGCGTACCCGACGATGCGGGGCTTGCCGGCGGGGAAGTCGACGAACTCGATCTCGGGCACCGGCAGCACCTCGGGTCCCGTGTGCCCGGCCAGCAGGGCAACATTCAGCTCCCGCCCTTCGACGAACTGTTCGGCGAACCAGCGGCCCGGGCGCTGGCGCTGTTTCTCCCGGAGGCGCGCCGGGACTTCGGCAAAGGAGCCGACCACCGACCTGTCGTCCATGCCGATGGACGCGTCTTCCCACAGCGGCTTGACGATCCAGGGCCCGGGCGCCGGCTGGACTGGCGGTGGCTCGAGCGGATCCCACCAGTCGGACGTCGGCAGTCCCAGCCGCCGCAGCCAGCGCTTGGTGAGCACCTTGTTCGACGTGACGAGCAGGGCCTCGGTGCCGGAGCCCGTGTAGGGTATCTGCAGGTGGTCCAGCAGGGCGGTGGCCACGGGCACGAGCTGGCCGCTGTCTTCGATGGCCTCGACGAGGTTGAACACCAGGTCCGGCCGGCGGGCGCGCAATGCTGACTTCAGCGCCGGCAGGTCCAGGTCCACGGCCAGCGTTTCGGTGACATGGCCCAGTTCGGCCAGGGCCCGTCCCACGCAGTCGAGCTGCTCCAGGATGTCGCGCGCGTCCGCCGGAGACTCGGCCGTCACGGCGTTGTGCAGTACGAGTACCCGGGCTTCGTTCACGGCGGGGACGGCGGTGTCAGGCCGGCGCGTGCGGCTGCCGACGCGACGATGCGCCGGATCAGCTCCGTGTAGGCGATGCCCTGGAATCGGCAGATGAACGGCAGGTCCGAGTGACCGGGGTGCAGCCCGGCGAGCGGATTGGCCTCGAGGAAGTTCGGCTCGCCACCGGCGTCGAGCCGGATGTCGACGCGGCCGCCGTCGCGGCAGCCCAGCGCACGCCATGCCGCCAGGGCGGTGTCTTCCACTGCGGCCCGCAGACCGGGATCCGTGAGCATCGAGTAGGTGACCCGATCCTCCCAGTGCTCCTTGTTGTCGTAGGTGTAGACGCCCGGGTCCGCCGCGGGCCCGAGATGCACCTCCATGGTCCCGAGGGCCGTCGCCACGGGGCCCGTGCCGATGATCCCGACCGTGAACTCGCGGCCGGGCAGATAGGTTTCCACCAGCACCGGTTGCCGGAACCGGGTCAGCAGGTCGCTGCAGGTCGCCCGCAGCTCTGCAGCCGTGCTGGCACGGGACGCCGTCGTTACGCCCTTGCCCGTGCCCTCGGCGACCGGCTTTGCGAACAGCGGGTACGGCAGCGCGATGGCTGCGGGATCATCGCCAGCCCCGATGACTGCGAAATCGGGTGTCGCGACGCCGGCCGCCCTGACGACCTGCTTGGCGATCCCCTTGTGCAGCGTCAGGGCGCAGGCCAGCGGGTCGGAGAAGACGTAGGGAATGTCCCACTCGTCCAGCAGCGCAGGGACCAGTGACTCGCGGCCGAAGCCGCGCAGCCCCTCGCACAGGTTGAAGACGAGCTGCCAGCGGTCGCCCGCGGTGAGACGGGCGGCCAGCCGCCGGGCCGAACCGATCCGGTCGACCGTACAGCCGAGGCCCTCGAGGGCACCGGCGATGGCGTCGATGGTTTCCGGCTGGTCGAACTCTGCCGTGTCGACCTCGTCGTAGCCCGCTGCCAGGTACTCGCTGCGCAGGTCATAGGTCAGGCCGACGCGGAGGCCTTCCGGCTCCGGCGTCGGCCGCTGCCTGCGCCCGGTCACGGCGGGCCGCTGGCGGGAAGGTCCGCGCTGACGTCGCCCCCGGGGTCCGGGTAGCGGTACTGCCCACCCGCATAGTTCGTCAGCAGGAGGTCGTCACCATCACGCCCCCCCAGATAGTCGGGGGACAGCGGGATCTTGCCGCCACCGTCCGGGGCGTCGATGACGAAGGTGGGCACGGCGTAGCCCGTCGTGTGGCCCCGCAGGCCGCGGATGATCTCCACGCCCTTGGCCACGGGCGTCCGGAAGTGCGCGGACCCCGTGATGGGGTCGCACTGGTACAGGTAGTAGGGCCGCACGCGGATGCGCAGCAGCCCGTGGACGAGGCGACGCATGGTCGCCACGTCGTCGTTGACCCCCTTCAGGAGCACCGTCTGGCTGCCCAGCGGGATGCCGGCGTCGGCGAGGCGACCGCACGATTCGGCCACCTCCGGGGTGATCTCGTCAGGGTGCGTGAAATGGAGGCTCATCCACAGCGGGTGGTACCGCTTCAGGATCCGGACCAGGGCCGGCGTGACCCGTTGGGGCTGCACGACCGGCTGCTTGGAGCCGATCCGTATGAATTCCACGTGGGGGATCCGCCGCAGGCGCCCGACGATCCACTCCAGCCGCTCGTCATCCAGGCTCAGCGGGTCGCCGCCCGACAGCAGGACGTCGCGGATGGCGGGCGTACGCTCGATGTAGTCGATGGCAGCGTCGAGATCATGCTTGCGGATGCTGCGCTCGCCAACGGCACCAACCATGCGTGCCCGCGTGCAGTACCTGCAGTAGACCGAGCAGAAGTTCGTGACCAGCAGCAGCACCCGGTCCGGATAGCGGTGGACGAGTCCCGGCACCGGGCTGGTGCCGTCCTCGCCCAGCGGATCATCGGCTTCCCCGGGTCCCCGCAGGTACTCATCCCCCACCGGCACCACGGTCCGGCGCAGGCCCTGCAGCGGATCGGCGGGATCGAGCAGGCTCGCGTAGTACGGGGTGATGCCGACCGGCAGCGATCCGCTGTGCCGCTGGATCGCGTCGCGCTCATCCGGCGTGAGGTCGAGCATCCGCTCGAGGTCGGTCAGCGTGCGCACGCGGTGCCGGTTCTGCCAGCGCCAGTCGTTCCAGTCGCGCAGGGTCGCCTCGGGGTAGAAGCGGCGACGGAAGGCGTCGCTGCGCGGACTGACGACGAGCCGCGGAACGGTCTGGCGAGGGGAGGGGACGGGCGTGAGGCTGGGAGAGGCTGGGGGCGGGAGGGTCAGGCCTGGAACGGCGGGTGCTCCAGGCATGGCACTCGGCGGCTCCCCGTCAGCGACGGGCAGGGCGCGGGGCATCGAGACTACCTCGTGATGAAGAGGGGCAGCTGGAATTGGCAGCCAGCGAGGGAGCCGTCGCGGGGAGATGCTGTGGGACGGTCACTCGGCACCGGATCACCTGATCCACGTAACCTCGGCTGAATCGGCTTGCAGTCTTGTGCGGCTCGCGGGTGGCGGGACCTGCCCTGGATTCGTCGCGGCGCGTCCCTTGCACCGAAGCCGCTGCTCGTCCCTGGGACGCACACCGTGCCTTCCGTCTTCGGCCGGTAATATACCGGTGGGTCTTTCAAAAGCAATATGACCCGGCGTCCGCGACGGCGGGTCGTGGCGCCGCCAACGCTGCACGACCCGGGCGCGATCGGGCTGATGGACGAAGACTGCTGCGGGCAGCCCCGTCGGGTGACCCGATGCAGGCGGCTGCCCATGCACTCTCGTGCGCCGGGCGTGCTGCGACCTCAATCGCGGGATTGCCGCGCTGACCGCGAGTCCATGGTGCTCGACCGGGCGAACCTCGCCGCCTTCGCCGGCCGGCGCATCGATCCCGCGGCCAGCGTCGACGTACGCCCGGTGGGCCATCCCGGCTGCGGGAACTGTGCCCGCGTTGACCGCGGCCGCCGGGGCCCTTCGCTACACTGGCGCCGTGTTCCCGGGGAGCCTGCCGTGACCGAAACGTTGCCCGCCCTCGTTTACCGCGTCGTCCCGGCCAGCCCGGCCGCCCACCGGTACGAAGTCACCTGCCGGATCGAGACGCCAGATCCGAACGGGCAGGTGTTCTCGGTGCCCGCCTGGATCCCGGGCAGCTACCTCGTGCGGGACTACGCCCGCCACGTCATCCACGTCGAGGCAGAAGTGCGCGGCGTGCCGGTCCTGCTGCGCAAGCTCGACAAGCACACCTGGCGGGCCGCCCCCAGCGAGGGCCCGCTCCTCATCCGGACCGTGGTGTACGCGGCGGACACGTCCGTGCGCGGCGCGTGGCTCGATCCGCGCGGGGGATTCTTCAACGGCGTCTGCCTGTTCGTGCGCGTGGCCGGCCAGGCGCACCTTCCCTCCGTGGTGCACATCGATCCACCGGCCCAGCCCGAGGGTGCGCCGCGGTGGCGGGTTGCGACCACGCTGTCGCGCCTGACCGGCACCCGCTACGACTTCGGCGCGTTCCGCGCCAGCAGCTATGAGGACCTGATCGACCATCCGGTGATGATGGGTCGTTTCCTGTCGGCGGAGTTCGATGCCGGCGGCGTACCCCACGGGCTCGTGGTCAGCGGGGCGCCCCGGGCCGACCTCGACCGCGTCTGTCGCGACCTTCGGCGCCTGTGCAGCTGGCAGGCGGCCCTGTTCGGGCTGCCGCTGCCGGTCGACCGCTACCAGTTCCTGGTCCGCTGCCTGCCGGACGCCTACGGCGGCCTCGAGCACCGTTACTCTTCGGCATTGCTCGCCCGTCCCGACGACCTTCCCGAGCCCGACATCGCCGAAGCCGGCGAGGCCTACCGGCGGTTCCTGGGCCTGGCAAGCCACGAGTACTTCCATCTGTGGCTCGTCCGTCGCGTGCGCCCGGCGGTCTTCGTCGACGCCGACCTGGGCAGCGAGGCCTACACCCGCCAGCTCTGGCTCTTCGAGGGGGTGACTTCGTATTACGACGACCTGGCGCTGCTCCGCGCGGGGCTGGTCACGCCGGACGTCTACCTCGAGATGGTCGGCCGCAGCCTGACCCAGTTCTACCGGACCCCGGGCCGTCGCCAGCAGACGCTCGAGGACGCCAGCTTCGACGCCTGGATCAAGTTCTACCGTCCCGACGAGAACTCGCCGAATGCGACCGTCAGTTACTACCTGAAGGGTGCGCTGGTCGCCCTTGCCCTGGACCTCGAGATCCGCCTGCGCAGTGGCGGCAGCCACAGCCTGGACGACGCGGTCCGCGCCCTCTGGCAGGAGTACGGTGACGACGGCTCTCCGGGGCTGCCGGAAGGCGGCTTCGAGGCGGTGGCCAGCGAGGCGACCGGTCTCGACCTCAGTGCCTTCTTCCACCAGGCGCTGCGCACGACGGTCGATCCGCCCATCGGCATCCTGCTGGCCCGGTTCGGCATCAGGCTGCACTTCCGGGCCGGCGAGTCTCCCGGAGATGCCGGCGGGACCCGGGGACGGCGCGAAGACCGGCCGCGTCCCTGGGTTGGTGCCAAGGTGCGTGGCGATGCCGGGCGGGTCCGCATCACGTACGTCCAGGACGCCAGTCCGGCCCAGCTCGCGGGCCTGTCCGCGGGGGACGAGGTGGTCGCGATCGACGGCCGTCGCGTGACAGCCGACAACTACGAAGCGCGGCTCGACCGCCTCGTGCCGGGGCGGCCGGCGGAACTCCAGGTGTTCCGCGACGACACGCTGCTGGGCCTGACTGTCGCGCCCGCGCCGGCGCCGCGCGACACGTGCTACCTGGTCATCGACCCCGAAGCCGATGCACAGGCCGTCGCGCGCCGTGAGAGCTGGCTCGCGACGGTGGCTGGCGCCTAGCGGGAGCCCGGCGCCGGCGTGGCGGTCCGGCGGTGGTACCATCCCACCGCCGCAGGGCGCATCCACCATGCTCGAACTCGGTCTGAAGGTACTCCTCAGCTACCTGCTGGGCTCGCTGAATGGAGCCCTGATCGTTGGCCGTTTCGCCGGCGTCGACATCCGCAAGCTCGGCAGCGGCAACGCAGGCGGAACCAATGCGCTGCGAACCATGGGCAAGGGTTTCGCCGCCCGGGTCATGGTCATCGATGTCCTGAAGGGCGTGCTGCCGCCCCTCTTCTTCCCGTCCCTTGCGCTGCCAGGGGTCGGGCTCGATCCTGCCGTGAGTCGCGAGTGGCTGGCCGTGGGCTGTGCGGCGGCCGCGATCATCGGCCACTGCTATCCCGTCTTTTTCGGCTTTGCCGGTGGCAAGGGCGCCGCGACCGCCGTCGGTGCCATCGGGGCCCTCCACCCCATGCTGCTCCTCCCCGGCGCGCTGGTCTGGTTCTGCGTGCTCGGGGCGACGGGCTACGTCGGGCTCGCGACGATGCTGGCGGCGGCGGCACTGCCGGCCTGGCTGCTGATGCGCGGGGTCACCATCGGGGATCCGCTGCTCTGGTTTTCACTGGCGCTCGCTGCCTTCATCGTTTTCACGCATCGGGCCAATGTCCAGCGACTGCTGGCCGGTACCGAGAACCGTATCGAGCGTGCCATGGTCCTGCGGCCGCGCCGCCGGTAGCCATGAGCGACCCGCGCCGCGCGCTCCTGTCGCTGCTGGCGGATGGCGCCGAGCATGCCGGTCCGGCACTGGGCGCCGCACTGGGATGCACGCGAGCCGCTGTCTGGAAGCAGGTGGCGGCGCTGCGGGCCATGGGGCTCGCGGTCGAGACGCGTGGGCGGCAGGGATACTGCATTCCCGGCGGCGTGGAGCTGCTCGACGCCGGCCGCATAGGCGCCGCCCTCGGTCCGCCGGCGCGGCAGGCACTCGTGGCCCTCGAGGTTGCCTTCAGCATCGATTCCACCAGCGGCTACCTGCTGGGGCAGTCCATGCCCGGGTTCGGCGAGGTGGCCTGCTGCCTGGCCGAGTATCAGGATGGCGGGCGCGGCCGTCGGGGGCGCCGCTGGCTGTCGCCGGTGGCCCGGGGTCTCTGCCTGTCGCTCGGCGTGCGCCTCGAGCGGGGTGGCCACGAGCTGCCGACCCTCAGTCTCGTGGCGGGTGTTGCCGTGGTCCGGGCCCTCGAGGTCGCCGGGGCAGGTGGTGTCCTCCTCAAGTGGCCCAACGACGTGATCCTGGGCGGCGGCAAGCTTGGGGGCATCCTCGTGGATGTGGCGGGCGAGCCCGGTGGACCACTCCATGTGGTCATCGGCGTCGGGATCAACGTGCATGGGGCCCCGGCCGCCGGCGACCTGACGCTGGCCGGCGGCCTCCCTCCTGCCAGCCTTGCCCACGAGCCTGGCGGGCGCGCTCCGTCGCGGAACGTCCTCGCTGCGGCACTGATCGATTCGCTGGTGGCCGCCGTGGCCGAGTTCGACGCCTGCGGGTTCGCGCCCTTCGTCGACGCGTGGCGCCACGCCGACTTCCTCGCGGGCCGCGCCATCGACCTGGAGGCGTCGGGTCGGCACGAGTCGGGTGTCGCGCGCGGGATTGCCGACGACGGCACGTTGCTCATCGAGTCGGGCGGCGGACGGCGCCGGGTCGTGGCCGGCGAAGTGACGTTGCGGCCCCGGTCATGAAGCTGCTGATCGATCTTGGCAACAGCCGGTTGAAGTGGTGCTGGTCGTCGGCCGGCGCCGCCGGCGATCCGGGTGCCCTGGACCATCGGGGGTCGTCCGGGGCCGAACTCGCTGCGGCGTTGCCGGATCCATCCGGGCCCGTAGATGAAATCCGCGTCGCCAGTGTTGCGTCCCCGGTGCTGACCGCCGCGCTCACTGCGGCACTGGCGGACCGGTACGGCTGCAGGCCGGCGGTGGCCGTGTCCGCAGCCGTGGCCGGAGGGCTGCGCAACGGCTACCGCGAGCCCCGGCAGCTGGGGGTAGACCGCTGGCTGGCCCTGAGGGGGGCCTGGGCGCGCGAGCCGCAGTCGGCGGCCTGCGTCATCGCCGCCGGGACGGCATTCACGCTGGATCTCGTCCTGCCGGGGGGTGAGCATCTCGGGGGGCTGATTGTCCCCGGTCTCTCGCTCATGCAGGAGGCGCTCAAGGGGGCGACCGGCAATCTCGCGCGTCTGTCGGCCGAGGACCCGCCTCCCCTGGCCGGCGAACCGGTGGGTAGTGAGCTGGTCGGGCAGGCGACCGGCGAGGCCATGGCGCGGGGGGCGCTGTGGGCGCTGGCGGGCCTCGCCTCGCACCATTTCGGGGTGCTGCGGGAGCGCTGGCCGGGGGCTCGGCTCGTGGTGACCGGGGGCGACGCTCCCCGGCTGTTGTCGCTGCTGCCCGCGTCTGCCGAGCATCGGCCCCATCTTGTCCTCGAGGGGCTCGCGCTCGATCCGTTCACGGCTGGCCAGCTGCCCGGCAGCGCCGGGTCGCGGGCTGAATCCCGTGCGTAACCTTTTCCTCGGGCTGCTGCTGGCGAACATACTGCTGTTCGCCTGGAACCGCTGGATCGTGCCGGCGCCGCGATCCGCCGCGGCCGGCGTCTCCCTGGTCCCCGCCCCGCGGGAAGCTGCGGCGCCGGCAACGTCGCTGCCTCCCGATGAAGCCATCGCGGCAGCGCCCGCATCGCCGGAGCCGCCCGCCAGCGCCAGTGCCAGTGCAGTGCTGCCGCAGGTCGCCCCGCCCCCGGGTGCAGCGCCACCGCCAGGACCCGGCGACACGTGCGTGCAGGTGGGGCCGTTGCCGGCGGCTGAGGCGGCGGCCGAACTGGCGCGCAGCCTTGCGTCGCGCCGCATTCCGGCGGCGACCATTGCACGGGACACCCAGGTCTGGGTGGGCAACTGGATCCAGGTCGGCGGCTTCGCGAGTCCCGCAGCAGCTGACGAGGCACGTCGCCGGCTGGTGGCTGGCGGCCTTGCCGACGCTTACCTGATGCAGGAGGGGGCGGAGCCGGTCATCAGCCTCGGGGTGTTCCGGGAAAAGGAGCGGGCCGACCGGGTTGCTGCCATCGCGCGCGGCCTCGGCTTCAATCCGGTCAGCACGAACCGCTACCGGCCGGCGGTGGAGTACTGGCTGCTGGCCCGCATACCGGTGGCCGGCGCCCGGCCGGGCGATGGGCTGCCGCTGCCCCGTTCGGGGCTGCTGCGCGTGGAGCCGGCGGAATGCCCTCGTCCCGACACCGCGGCCGGGATGGCGCTGGCGGGCGCTGATGTCGCTACCGCAGACCCCGGCATTGGTGCGGCGGCCGAGGCCGGCGGGGCGCCGCCCCAGGGGCCCCCCGGCGGTCCCTAGCTGCTTCGCGCGTACTAATATGTGCACCCGCGGCCTGCACTCGTCATGTCGTGGGTCTGTTGATAAAAAACAAGGACTTGGCTTGGAGGCGGCTACGGGACTGCCTTGCGGGGCCGGCTTAGCTCAGTTGGTAGAGCACCTGATTTGTAATCAGGGGGTCGGGGGTTCGAGTCCCTCAGCCGGCATTGGTCTCGCGACTGACACGACCCCTTAGTCGTCGGTCGAGGTTGACACGCTCCCGTCCTGGCCAGAAAATAGCCTGCTTGGTTCAGCGGAGGGGTACCCAAGCGGCCAACGGGGGCAGACTGTAAATCTGCTGGCTCACGCCTACGTAGGTTCGAATCCTACCCCCTCCACCAGTTTCCGCTGGTGGAGCCGGACCACGAGGCTTTGCCGCGATTGCAGCCCCCGTTTCTGGTTGGAGTTGAACCCTGTTCCCGCGCGCCGGGGGCCCGAGTCGACTCGATCGCAGGTTTCCGGTGCAGCCGGCGCCGGAAACCAGGGTAACCGTCCGCGGGTGTAGTTCAATGGTAGAACCTCAGCCTTCCAAGCTGATGACGTGGGTTCGATTCCCATCACCCGCTCCAGGCAACGCGGTGTCGCCACCCGTCCCCGGGTCAGGTGGTGGCAGCGCAAGGCGGGGGCTGGCCCCCGGAGTTACCGCCCACATAGCTCAGACGGTAGAGCACTTCCATGGTAAGGAAGAGGTCATCGGTTCAATTCCGATTGTGGGCTCCAGACACTGACGTAACGCCGACCACCAACACCACTACCACATCAACGAAGCAGGGCGAAGCCGGAGAGTTCCATGTCCAAAGCGAAGTTTGAGCGCACGAAGCCGCACGTGAACGTTGGGACGATTGGTCACGTTGACCATGGCAAGACGACCCTGACGGCTGCGCTGACGAAGGTGATGGCGGCGAAGTTTGGCGGTGAGGTGCGGGCGTA
>JAEUPZ010000030.1 GCA_016789885.1 Chromatiales bacterium
CGCCCGTCACCGGGCCATGGGCAAGTCGCCGCGCAAGGCGGCGGCCTAGGCTGCCGACGAGATCGGCATCGCGGTCATCGCCACGTCGTTGACGCTGGCGGCGGTGTTCATTCCCGTCGCCTTCATGCCCGGCCAGGTGGGACAGTTCTTCCGGGAGTTCGGCTGGACCGCGGCGGCCGCCGTCCTGTTCTCGCTGCTGGTCGCACGCCTGCTGACGCCGATGCTGGCCGCCTACTTCATGACCGGCGAGCCGCGGCCCCACACCGACTCGCGCTGGCTCGCGAAGTATCTCCAGTGGGTCGAGGCTGCCCTGCGTCATCCGGTCCGTACCCTCTCCGTGGCGCTGGCGACCTTCGTCGCCTCGCTGGCGCTGGTGCCGCTGATCCCGGCGACGTTCGTGCCCCCGGCCAACGAATCCACCGCGACGGTGCAGCTGGAGCTGGCGCCAGGCGCCCAGCTGGCCGATACCCGCGCCGTCGCCACGGAGGCCCGCGAACTGCTGCTCGCGATCCCCGAAGTCGAGCGCGTCTTCGCCCGGGCGGGCTCGGTGCAGTCCGGGGGCTACGGCGGTGCCGCGGAGGGTGACGTGCGCAAGGCGCAGCTCACCGTCCAGTTCGCCCAGAAGCGCCGGCGCAACCTGCAGGCGCTCGAGGTCGACGTCCGCGAGCGGCTCGAGCGGCTGCCCGGGGTCCGCGTGGCCTTCACGGCCGGGCAGCCCGGTTCGAAGCTCGAGCTGGTACTGGCCGGCCGGGATCCCGAACTGCTCGCCCTGGCGGCCCAGCGCGTCGAGTCCGAGATGCGGGGCGTGAAGAACCTGTCGGGCGTCGTGTCCACCGCCTCGCTGCTGCAGCCCGAGATCGTCATCGTTCCCGATCCGGCGCGGGCGGCCGACCTCGGCGTGTCGACCGTCGACATCGCCGAGGCGGCGCGCATCGCCACCACCGGCGACTTCCGCCAGAACCTGCCGAAGCTGAACCTGCCCGAGCGGCAGATCCCGATCCGCGTGCAGGTGGGCGAGGGCGCCAAGACCGATGCCGCGCTGCTGGCCCTGATGCGCGTGCCGTCGCGCAACGGTGGCAGCGTCCCGCTGTCGGCCGTGGCCGACATCCGCGACGGCAGCGGCCCGGCCGTCATCGACCGCTACAACCGCGAGCGCAACATCAAGATCACCGGCGAGCTCAACGGCAACCCGCTGGGGCCGGTGCTGGCCGAGGTCAACAAGCTGCCGTCCGTGAAGAACCTGCCGGCGGGCGTGCGCATCCTGCCGGGCGGCGATGCCGAGGCCTTCCGCGACCTGCTGCTGGGCTTTGCGCTCGCCATGCTCGCGGGCGTGCTTTGCGTCTACGTCGTGCTGCTGATGCTCTTCAACAGCGCGACCCAGCCCCTCGTCATCCTCGGCGCCGTCCCGCTGTGTGGCGTGGGCGCCTTCGGTGCCCTGTGGCTGTCGGGCTACGCGCTGTCGCTGCCTTCGCTCGTGGGCCTTCTCATGCTGACCGGCGTGTCGACCAAGAACTCGATCCTCATCGTCGACTACGCCATCATCGGCCAGCGCGACCACGGCCTGTCGCGCCACGACGCCATCATCGACGCCTGCCGCAAGCGTGCGCGGCCGGTCATCATGACGACGCTCGCCATGGGCGCCGGCATGCTGCCCATCGCCTTCTCGCTGGCGGCCGACGGCAACTTCCGCGCCCCGCTGGGCGTGTCCGTCATCGGTGGCCTGCTGACCTCGACCTTCCTGTCGCTGCTGGCAGTGCCCGCTGCCTACACCCTGATGGCCGACATCATGGACTGGTGGCGGGGGTGGCGCGGCCGGGGCCGCGGTGCCTCGGCGCCGCCGGCGACCGTGGTACCGGTCACCAGCCCGCCGGCCCGCGGCCCGGGCCAGCGCGCAGCCTGAGGCGGTTGCCGCGTGCGACGCTGGAGCGCATGAACGTGGCGGACCCCGGCGCAGCGGGTGCGGCTGTCGACTGGTCCTCCCGCGCGGGCTTTGCCTGCCGGCTCTGCGACTGCACCGACCTGCGGCTCTTCTACACGCTCGGCAACGATCGCCGGTTCCGCTACTACCGCTGTACCCGCTGCGGCCTCGCCAACTACGACCTGTCGGGCGGGACCGACCAGACCCAGTACACGTCGGTCCGCCTCGATCCGCGCGACGACCTGGCCCAGGGCAACCGCGACAACGACGAGTCCTTCAGCTTCCTCCGGCGGCACGTGCCGGTGCCGGGCCGGCTGATCGACATCGGCTGCGGAAACGGGCGCCTGCTGTGGCAGGCGAAGCAGGCCGGGTGGCAGGTGAAGGGACTCGAGCTCGACAGGGCCACCGCGGATTACGCGGCCCAGGTGGTGGGGTGCGAAGTGGAATCCCGCGACTTCCTCGCCGCCGACCCGCTCCCCGGCGACCGGGAGGCCTTCGACGCCGTCGTCCTGCGGCACGTGCTCGAGCACCTGCCGTATCCGCGGCTGGCCATGGAGAAGATCAACGCGCTGCTGCGGCCGGGCGGCTTGCTCCTCGTCGAGATCCCCAACATCGACGGCTGGAGCAAGCGCTGGGTGCGTCTCATTACCCGTACCGGCCTGCACCGGCGGCGCTTCCCGCCCGACCTCGTTCCCGGCCACTGCTGCGAGTACTCGCGGCGGTCGTTCACGGCGCTTCTGGAACACACCGGGTACGAGCTCCTGCGCTGGGAAACCTACTCGAAGAAGCGCCTGGCAAACGCATTCCTCGCGCGCTTTCCCATCGGTACCAAGGCCCGTGCGCTGGCGCGGCGGCTGCCGGCCTGACGCGTCCGGAGCGGCTGGTCGCGGGCCGGGCGGGCCCGCGGCGCCGCCGCAGCCGGCGCTAGCCTGACCCGGCCAGGGCATCGCGCCAGCTGCGCAGCGCGCTGCCGGCCCGCTTCATCGGCACGACGAAGGCGCGCACCAGGCGCACCTTGCGCAGCCAGGCGCGATCCTCGATCGCGCGGAACCGCGGGTCGCAGTGGCGGCGGTACAGGAGCTGCCACTCGGCCGGTGCCATGCAGGTGGCGCGGCTGTAGAGCTTCGCCTCGCGGCCGGCAGCGAACTTGGTGGGCAGGCCCAGCCCGATGCGGGCGGGGTCTGCCACGACGAAGTTGTTCGCGAAGAAGAGGTCGGACTGTTCCGGCAGGCCATTGGCCGTGTCGAACACGTGCCGGATCACGAAGGGGCGGCCCAGCTGCTTGCCGAGGAACGCCATGACCAGCTGCTGGTCCACGTCGGGCCGGGGCATGGGCGCGCCCGGGTGCTGCATCCGTCCCCGCCGGGCCTCGTCGAAGGGGAAGTCTGGGAAGAGCGGGAGGTCCCAGAGGTTCCTCACGTCGTCGGTGAGCCCGAAGGCGAAGAAGTCGCTGAGGAAGAACGCGACCCTGCGGCCGCGGTAGTAGCGCCGCGCCAGCGTGTTGGTGACGACCACCCGTTCCCGGAACCACTGCCACGACGCGGCCCGGGCCGGATAGCGCTGCTGCAGCGCCTTGAAGCCGTCGCCGGTCAGGAAATTGTCGGCCCTGAGCTTCATGGCGTACCGGGTCTGCACGCGCCGCAGCCCGCCAGCGGTGGAGACGATCTGGCGGTTCGTGTTTTCGTAGCGCGGTGCGCCGCCGCGGTCGTAGCCGACGATGTTGCGGCCGGGATCCTCGTTGATGACGAGGTCGTCGAAGTCCAGCCCGTCCAGGTCCTGGCCGGGCCACGTGGAGAGGATCAAGCGGGCTCCCGGCAGGAACTGCCGGACGCTGCGCAGGCAGTGCCGGGTGATGCCCTCGTCCTGCGGGCGGTCGGGCCGCGACTGCACGGGCCCCTGGACGACGACCGAGATGTCCTCGTTGCGGATCACGCCGTCCCGCCGGGCGCCACGAACGGCGAGGCCGGGCGTGCGAGCAGGCGGAGGTACTCGTCCGGCGTGCCGAAGAGCACGACGCGGTCGCCGTCCACCAGCCTGAAGCGGATGTCGCGGCCCAGCCCGATGAGGTGGTTGTAGAGCGGCGCCACGAAGAGCTCGCCGGGGCCCGCCGCCGACGGGTCGCCGCTGGCGCCGGCCAGGCAGGCCGCGCGGAAGTCGTCGGCCGAGGCGAAGTGGTACAGGCCGGTGCTGGCCAGCGCGGAGATCCGCTGCTTCTCGGCCGTGGCCGCCACGCGGGAATCGCTGCCGGGGACCGGTGCGACGAACGACCAGTGGTCGCCCGGCGCCAGGAACACGTCCAGGTAGCCGTCGCACTCCCCGACGAACGGCGGGTGCGTGAAGTCCACCTCCGCGGTGTCGATGTTGAAGATCGTCAGGGGCTCGCGCCCGACGCCGGCCGCGGCCAGACCCTGGAAGACGGTGTCTGCCTGGCCGCGCGTCAGGGTGTCCAGGGTCACGACGTCGAAGCGGGCGAGGCCCAGCCGGGCGCACTCGGCGCGCACGAAGTCGGCGGCTGCGAACTGCCGGAGGGTGATGAAGAGGAACTGCCCGGTCCGGAAGTACCGCGCGAAGCTGCCGACGGCGTGGGCGAACAGCGACTGGCCGAAGGCCGGCAGCATGTACTTGGGCTCGGTATAGCCCGCCCGCAGGAACCGCGAGCTCATGCCGGCCATGGGAATGACGAACATGACGGCTAGTCCAGTGTGGCGTAGAGGCGCAGGGCGTTGGCCAGCAGCGCGTCCTGGCGCGCCGGATCGTCGGCGTGAAGGGGCAGCATCGACAGGAACAGGTGCACCTGCATGGCCGTCAGCTCGCGTGGCGACAGCCCGTAGCGTTCGGCGACGAGCCGCCGGAACAGCGCCTGCACCTCGCCGATGGCCGGACCGACCGGGATGTCGAGGCGCGTGTCGCTGCCGGCCTGGTCGAGCCGGAAGTAGCCGGCCATGATGAAGTCGTACAGGCCGAGCACGGAGTGGGCGAGCTTGGCCAGGTCGTAACGCCGGTCACCGTAGACCGACGGCGTGCCATCCGGAAGGCGGCCGCGGGGGTCGATGACCTGGATCGACTGCGACCGGAAGTCGAAGAGTACGTTGCTGAAGCAGAAGTCGCCGTGCATGACGCTGCCGGCGGCTGCGGCGGGCATGGCGGCGACGATGGCGTCGACCGCCTTCATGACCGCGGTGATGCCCGGCACGTCCCGTCCGTCCACGGTCCGCGGGGCGTCCGGATCGATGCCCCGCTGGCGGACGAACTCGCTGACGCGGTCCCGTGTCTTGGCAGTGAAGAACGCGTCGAGGCCCGGTGGCGGCGGGCCCTGGTGACGGCTGCAGGCATCGAGGAACCGGAAGCACGCCGTGAAGATCTGCCGCCACACGAAGGCCGGCAGGCGGGCGAAGACGTACAGGTCGGCCAGGGTCGGCAGGTAGAGGTACTGCAGCTCGTAGCCAGACCACTCCCCCTCGATCGCGCGGACCATCTGCGGCAGGTGGACCCTGAGGTCGGGCGGCACCGACCGGAACCAGTCGTACTCCGCCTGCATCTTGGCCCGGTCCCGGCTCGACTTGCGGACCACGGTGCCGTCGATCAGCAGCCGGTTGAAGGCGCGCTGGGTCGTGATGCGGGCCCGCGACCGGTAGTAGGTGTGCAGGTGGCCCAGGTCGAACCAGTGGCCCACGTCGACGCCGCGCAGCGGGCGCTGGCGGTCGTAGCGGTTGATGCCGTCGACGAAACTGCCGGACGCCGCCAGTATCGACCTCACCAGCAGCCCCGTGTCGCTGAACGCGAAGTAGCCGTTGGCGATGCGCGTCCGCTCCGGCTCGTGGGGCGCGTCGAGCCGCGCCAGCCGCGGCTCGCCCTCGTCGTGCCACACGGCCCAGTCGTAGGCGCCGTCGACCTCGCTGAGGGTGACGACGTCCAGGGCGTCCCCGCCCGGCAGGTCCTCGATCAGGGTGTCGCCGTGCAGGATGCGCAGCGGGGCGTCCGGCGGGTGGCCCGCCAGGTTCACGCAGAAGACGATGGACTCGCCGAGCGACAGCTTCTCCGGCAGGCGCAGCACCTCGATGCCGAGGGCGGCCAGGTGCGCCTCGTCGACGGGGGAGGGGCTGAACGACTCCGGGATCGTCAGGACCCGGCGCTCGTCTGCCGGCAGGTGCCTGGCCTGGTGGGCATAGAGCGGCCGGTTGCCGACCGGCAGGAAGGCCGGCGGCAGCGGCCCGAACTCGGCGCTGAACTCCGGGTCGATGTAGGCCGCCGAGGTCAGGACGATCATGGGGCAGCTACTGGCGGAGCCCCAGCTTCGTGCGGATCTCGCTGTAGCTCAGGGTGGCGAACTCGTCCGGCCGCACGGTCTTGTCGTCGACGTAGAAGCCGTCGTGCCCGCACCAGGGCTTGCCGACGAACACCTCGTCATACGGTACGCCGTGGCGGTCGAGCCAGGCGAGGATGACCGGCAGCGTGTGGACGTTGATGCGCCCGACGTTGCCCTCGTAGGTGCGCATGTTCCGGCTCGTGAGCACGACGATCTCGAAGCCCTGCTCACGGTACTCCCGCAGGCGGGCAACGACCGCGGGGTTGGGCGCCGCGTTGGGGTAGTCGCCGGTCTCGCCCTGGGTCAGGGTGCCGTCGAGGTCGATGACGATGCGCTTCATGTTCCCCATGAGGCGACATGATACCCGCCGGCCACCGTCGCGAACGATACTATGCGCGGTGCCGCGGCCCGGTGCGGCCCCCGGCGCCGCCGGACCGGCAGGACCCATGGCGGGGAGCGACATGACGGCGACAGTCCCGAAAGAGCCCGGCAGCGGCGCCGCATGGCCGGTCAGCGCGGTGCTGATCGTGCGCGACGCCGAGGCTACCCTGGCGGAATGCCTGGCCTCCCTCGCTTTCTGCGCCGAGGTCGTGGTTTACGACAACGGCTCGCAGGACCGCTCGGCCGAGATCGCGCGCCGGTTCCCGAACGTCCGCCTGCAGGCCGGCGAGTTCACGGGGTTCGGGCCGACGAAGAACCGCGCGGCGGCGCTGGCCAGTCATGACTGGATCCTGTCCATCGACGCCGACGAGGCCGTCACGCCCGCGCTCGCGGCGAGCCTCAGGGCCGCCGACCTCACCGATCCCGCCGTCGTGTATGCGGTCTGGCGCCACAACTTCCTGCTGGGCCGCCGGGTGCGCTTCTCGGGCTGGGGGCGGGACTGGCTGCCCCGCGTCTATCACCGCACGCGCGCCCGCCTGACCGATGCCGCCGTCCACGAGAACCTCACGTTCGACCCGGGCGTCCGCGTCGAGCGCCTGGAGGGCCCGCTGCGGCACGCCGCGGTCCGCGACGTCGGCGAGCTGCTGGTCAAGGTCAACCGGTACTCGGAGCTCCGGCGCCGCACGCGTCCCGTGGTGCTGCCGGCGCCGGTGATCCTGCTGCGGGCGACCTGGGCGTTCTTCCGCACGCTGGTCCTGCAGGCCGGCTTCCTCGACGGCTGGCGTGGCCTCGTCATCGCGTGGTCCAACGCGAACGGCGTGTTCTTCAAGTACATGAAGCCCTACGCCGACGCGGCGGTGCGCGCCGAGGCGGGCGCCGGGACTCAGCGGCCGGAGGCCAGCAGCGACTCGTAGAGCGCCCGGGTCCGGGCCACGGTCTGGTCGATGTGGAAGTGGCTGGCGATGCGGGCCCGTGCCGCCGCGGCGAACTGCCGGCGCAGCCCCGGCTCCCGCGCCAGGCGCGCCAGGGCGGCGGCCAGGGCCGCCGCGTCGCCGGGAGGCACCACGAGGCCGCTGACCCCGTCCTCCACCAGTTCCGCGTTCCCGCCGGTGCGCGTCACCACCGGCGCGACGCCGCAGGCCATGGCCTCGATGGTCGTCTTCGGCAGGCCCTCCCGGCGCAGCGCGGGCAGCACCGAAACGTCGCAGGCGGCGATCACCTCGGCCGCGTCGGTGCGGTACCCCAGCAGGTGCACCCGCACGTGGGACGGCATGCCGGCCGCGAGCGGCGCGAAGGCGTCCATGCCGGCGCCCACCAGCAGGGCCTCGCAGGGCACGTCGGCCGGCAGCTGCCGGAGTGCCTCGAGGAACACCGGCACGCCCTTGCGGGGGCGGGCGTTGGCGACGAGCCCCACGCGCAGCGCGCCCGCAGCGAGGCCCAGGGCCGACAGGTCCGCCGGGACGAGGTCGTACCAGGCCGGGTCATGCCCCTTGTAGATGGTGACGGCCTTGCGGGCCGGCAGGCCGTTGGCGATGAGGTCCGCGCGCACGGCCTCGGCGACGCAGACGACGCAGTCGACCCGCGGGTTCAGGTGGGTGAGGTACGCGGACGGGTCGTGGCGCTTGATGTTGCCGGTCTGGCCCCGGTAGGTCACGACCTTCACGGGCAGGCCCAGCGCGGCGATGAGTCCCGTGGTGATGGCCTTGTTGTTGAACAGGTGCAGGATGTCGTGGCCGCCGGCCCGGAGCCGCCGCCGCAGCCCGGCGATCGCCCGGGGGTCGATGCGCCAGCGCGGCTCGAAGTCGACCACCTCGACGCCGGCGGCCAGCATCCGGTCCACGTAGATGGAGTCGCGCTGGGTCAGCACCGTCATGGCGACGCCCTGCTGCTGCAGGCGGACGAATACCTCGGCCTCGGGGCGCACATTGGTGATGGCGCCCCGGTGCGACGTGACGCAGAGGACGCGCATCAGCCGCCGGTGGCGCCCGGCCGCGACCAGAGGATGTTGGTCTGCCGCTCCTGCCGCAGCAGCTCGGCGGCCGTGCAGGGCACGAGCCCGCCGGCACCGATGCGGCTTGGCACGAGGCCCGCGCCGGTCAGCAGGCCGACCAGGTCGGCGGGGTCGACGCCGCCGCGGCGCATGAACCCCGGCGAGAACTCGCCGAGCAGCCACTGGCAGCGCCCGAGCAGGCGCGGGGCGCCGCGGAGGGCGGCCAGTTCGTAGCCCTCGACGTCGATCTTGATCAGCCGCAGCGGCCGGTCACCGAAACCCCGCCGGTCCCACTCGTCGTCGAGCCGCACGGTATCGACATCCACCGCCGCGCCGCCGTGGATCGGCAGCAGCGAGTGTCGTCCGGCATTCCCGTGGTCGTAGCGGTACAGGCGTTCGCGCCGCTCCTCCGGGCCGGCGGCCGCCGGTACCGGGGTGACGTTTGCCACGCCGTTGGCGGCGAGGTTGGCCCGCAGCAGCGCGAAGTTGTCCTGGTCCGGCTCGAAGGCGAGGATGTCCACCCCCGGAGGCGCGGCGCGGCCGAGCACCAGGGAGTACCAGCCGATGTTGGCGCCGACGTCGAGTACCACGTCACCGGGCTGCAGCCGCACGGTCTGCAGCAGGCAGCGCGTCACCTCGGTCTCGTAGCGGCGGTACTTGTAGAGATGGCGCCCGATGACGTCGTCGGTATGGACGCGCAGGCGCAGGCCGTGCTCCGGGATGGTCGCGTCCAGAAACGGGCGGCGCAGCACCCAGCGCTGGAACAGGTAGGCGGCGGCGCGGAGCGTGCTCACGGATCGGGGCCTGTCGGGGCGGGGAACGGCGCCGGCAGGTTACCAAACCGGCTGCTCCTTGGGGGTTCCGCCCACGCGGGGTGGCGTCCGTGCCGGGCGTCCTCTCTGCGATGCCCCCGGCCCGGCACCCCGGGGCCGCGGCGCGGGCCGCTGCCGGTCAGAACCAGTTGTAGTTGAAGCTGACGCTGATGCGCTCGGCGGCCACGCGCTGCTGCGGCACCTCGTGGCGCAGCCAGCTCTCGAAGAGCACGACCTGGCCCGCGACCGCGGGCACCGTGACCCACGGCTGGCCGGCGTCGGCCCGCCGGGGCGGTGCTGCCATCAACCGGTCGAGCCGCGGGTCCTCGAACTTGAGGCCCGGCGCCCCGCGCGGCACCTGCACGTAGTACGTGCCGCTGATGGTCGACGTCGGATGGAGGTGCAGGCCGTGGGCCGCGTTCCGGCCCATGACGTTGATCCAGCAGTCCGTCATGCTGAGCGCGCGGCCGTCGAGGTCGTAGCCGAGGTCGCGGGCGTAGGCCAGCACGTGCCGGCGCAGCTTCGCCTCGAGGGTTGCGAAGGTCGATGACATCCGGTGCAGCCGGTCGAGGGACCCATAGGACGTGTAGCCGTTGGGGTAGTTGCGGGCGGACCAGCGCCGGCCGGCGGCGTCGGCGTCGCGCAGCTGGGCGGCCTCGCGCTTCAGCTCGCGGTTGAGCGTCGCGCGGCTGCGCTCCGGCAGCCGCGCGACATGGACGAGGGTCGGGAAGAGCGCCTGCGCCGGCACGCTACGCGGCGTCAGCCCGTCCGGCCCTTGCCGGACGGCACCTTGAAGCCGGAGGGCTTCCACGCGTAGCCGGGGTTCTCGGGCGGGATGTCCTGGGCGTAGGCCTTCCACGTGTCGACCCGCGAGTTGTCCGGCGTCCAGCCGTCGGGCACCGTCAGGAACTCGGGCGCGTGCTTCTCGATGTAGGCCAGCACCTTGGGCGGCACGTCGGCCAGCCCCAGGCCCTTGTGGCTGAACATGCGGCCGAAGAGCGTGGCATCGGCGTAGGGCGTGCCGCCCATCTGCATGAAGGGCCAGCACTCCGACAGCCGGGTGAAGCCCGCCGTGAAGCGCACGCCGGGCAGGCTGCGGTCCTCGAGCTCGCGCTTCGAGAAGTTGAAGGTGAAGTGCTCGGAGGGCGTGATGCGCTTGCCCGTCGACGACTTCGGCCAGCCCTCCGGCGTGACCGGGTTCGTGTACTCGTGGGTGTAGTCCCACGAGAGCATCATGTCGTCGCCGTAGGTCTGGAACGGCAGGACGAAGGGATACCGGCCGTCGGCGTCGGGGAAGGCCGTGCCCTCGTTCATCAGCGTCGGGCTGTCGCCGGCGCCGCCGAAGAAGAACTTCGGGATCTCCTTGCCGACCTTGCCGACGAGCACGTCGTTGTAGAAGTGGTAGACCGGCACCGTCTTCTCGGTGAAGGGGTTGTACCAGGTCTCGAGGATGTCGCCGGTCTTCAGGTCGGTGAAGTAGCCGGTCTCGCGGGACTTGAGCCACAGGTCGCCGTTCTCGTCGATCTTCGCGAGCAGCGCGCCGGTGCCCGTGTAGCCGAAGACCGGGACCATGCGCCGGCCCGGGATGCGCAGGTACATGAGCCCGTGGAAGGCGGCGACGATGGGCTTGTCGTAGGCCGCCCAGATCTTGCCGAAGGCGTAGAGATTGTCGGCGGGGTCGGCGTAGTCGAGCGATCCCTTGCGGCTGCCGGAGTGCGCCTCGGCCCGCAGGCCTGCGGGCAGGCCGAGGGCCGCGGCCAGGCTCCAGGCGACGGAGGCCTTGAGGGTGTCGCGGCGGCCGAGCATCAGGCTGTTGACGAGGCTCGAGGTCATGGGGGGCTCCGGTGGGACAGTAACGTGCGGCGGTGTGGCTGAGGACGCCGGTGCGGGGATGGTGTCAGCGGCCGAGGCCGGCTGGGCATCCCGGCTGCCGGGGCGGGTTGCTCAGGGCGCTGGTGCCACGGTCTCGCCCGTGGGCACCGGCGCGGTCGGTCCCGGCGCCATGGTGGCCGGAACCGGGTCCACCAGTTCAACGCTGGTGGCGAAGTAGGGCGTCTCGCCGAAGCAGTTCGTCGGGATGCCCACGTGCTCCGAGTAGCGGATGCGGACCCGCTCGCCGACCAGGGACTGCAGCTTCGCCGCGACGGCGTCGTCGCGGACGCTGAAGCTCCAGATCTCCGGCGCCACGCCGCTGACGACGTACAGCGCGAGCTCGCCCTCGTAGGTCTTGCAGAGCCAGCCCTTGCGGGAGAACTTCTGCAGCACGCCGGCACGGTCGCCCTCCGAGTAGCTCCACCACAGCGTGAAGCTCGTCCAGGCGACGGGCACGACGATGACGAGGATCAGGAACCAGCGCAGGAAGCGGTTGGCCATGGCGGCAGGGGTCCGGGTGGTGCGGGGCGCGCCAAGCCTAACCGATCGGGGCTGGCGCCGGTAAGCGTCCGTCTGCTGGCCACGCCTGAGCGGAGGGTTCCCTGTGGCGCGTTCTAGGTCGCCGCCTCGTGCAGCGCTTCCGCCAGCGCCACGACGTCCTCGTCGCTGTGGGCCGTGCTCAGGAAGAACACTTCCGCCGCGCTTGGCGGGAAGTAGATGCCGGCCGCCAGCAGCCGGTGGAAGAGCGTCGCGTAGCGGGCCCGGGCCGCCGGCGTCAGCGCGCCGGGCGCGCGCCGGGGAGGACCGGCGTCCGCTGGATGCAGCCAGCACACCGAGCCGTGGCGCACGAGGGTCCAGCCCGGCAGGTCCCGGGTCGCGTCATCGAGCAGCTGCCCTAAGTCCTCGAGGGCGAGATAGGCCGTGCCGTCGGCGAGGCGGTCGAGGGTCGCCTGGCCCGCCGCCATGCCGAGGGGGTTCGCGGCGAGCGTGCCGGCCTGGTACACGGGCCCGGCCGGTGCGAGCTGCTGCATCAGGTCGGCGCGGCCGCCGCAGGCCGCAACGCCGAGGCCGCCGCCGATGATCTTGCCGTACGTCACGAGGTCGGGCCGGATGCCGGTGAGCCCTGCCATGCCGCCGAAGCCCGTGCGGAACCCGCTGATGACTTCGTCGAAGATGAGCAGCACGTCGTGCTGGCGGCAGAGTGCCGCGAGCCTGGCGAGGAATTCCTGGCGCTGGGGCAGCAGGCCGAAGTTCGCCGGCAGCGGTTCGATGATCGCGGCGGCGAGCGCGCCGCCCTCGCGGTCGAAGAGCGCCGTCAGCGCCGCCTCGTCATCGAGGGGGCAGACCCGCGTGTCGGCCACCACGGCGGCCGGGACGCCGGCGCTGGCGGCCGCGGGCTCGCCGGCCATGCCTGAGCCTGCTTCGACGAGCATGCTGTCGGCGTGGCCGTGGTAGCAGCCCTCGAACTTGAGGAGCTTCGTGCGGCCCGTGGCAGCGCGCGCGATGCGCAGTGCCGTCATCACCGCCTCGGTGCCCGAGTTGAGGAAACGCACCTGCTCGACCCAGGGCAGGCGCGACGTGATCGTCTCGGCCAGCTGCAGCGAGTAGGGGTCGGCCGTGCCGAAGGTGAAGCCCCGGGTGGCGGCGTCGCGCACGGCGGCGACGACGCCGGGGTCGCCGTGGCCGAGGATCAGTGGACCGAAGGCCAGGCAGAAGTCGATGTACTCGCGGCCCTCCACGTCGGTGATGCGTGCGCCGTGGGCCTCGCGCATGTAGACCGGCGTGCCACCGACCTGCCGGAAGGCCCGCACCGGCGAGTGCACGCCGCCTGGCGTGACGCGCAGCGCCCGGGCGTGCAGGTCGTCGGAGGCACCCACGACGGTCTACTCCGGCGCGCCGGCCAGCAGCGCGGTGGCGCGCCGGGCGGCATAGCTGATGATGATGCGCGCGCCAGCCCGGGCGAAGGCAGTCCAGGTCTCCCGCTGCACGCGGGCGCCGTCGGCCAGGCCCTCGCGCGCCAGCAGTTCGAGCGCCGCCTGCTCACCGCTCGTCTGGTAGACGGCGAAGGGCTGGGGCAGCTCCCGGGTGAGGCCCGCCAGCACGTCGAGGTACGGCAGGCCCGGCTTCACCATCAGGATGTCGGCGCCCTCGGCCGCGTCGCGCCGGGCGGCCAGCAGCGCTTCGTCGCGCCGGGCCGGGTCGAGCTGGTAGGTGGCCCGGTCCTTGAGACCCGCCGTCGGCGCCGAGTCGGCGGCGACGCGGAAGGGCCCGTAGAAGCCGGAGTGGAACTTGGCGGCGTAGCTCATCAATACGGTTCGCCCGTGGCCCGCGGCATCGAGCGCCTGCCGGATCGTGCCGATGCGGCCGTCCATCATGTCGCTCGGTGCCACGCAGTCGGCACCGGCCGCCGCCCAGGCCGCGGCCTGCCGCGCGAGCTCGGCCACCGACGCGTCGTTCAGCACGTGGCTCAAGTCGTCGTCGAGCACGCCGCAGTGCCCGTGGGTCGTGTGCGAGCACAGGCACACGTCCACGGCCAGCCAGACATCGGCGCCGAAGCGCCGCCGGAGCCCCGCCACCACGTCGGCGCCGAAGCCGTAGTGGAAGTCCCGGGCGTGCTTCGCCCGCGGCACCGCGAACAGCAGGAAGCGGGAGATGCCGGCGGCGAGGTCCGCCTCGACCTGCCGGGCGAGCGAGTCCGGCGTGTCGCGCCACACGTCGCGCAGGCCCGGCACCGGCTCGCGGCCGGCGAGGCCCTCCACGGCGAAGAGGGGCTGCAGGAACTGCCCCGGCGCGAGACGTACGTCGCGCACCAGGTCGCGCACGTGGGGGTTGTCGCGCAGGCGGCGCAGCGTCAGGGGAGCCATTCGCGCCACTCCCGGTGTCCGGGGAAGGGGGCGGCGTCGACGCCTGCGGCCCGCAGGCTCGCCAGCGTCTTGCCGGCGCCGCAGGCGTGGTGGGCCGTGGGCGGCAGCACGTCGGCCAGCGCGCGGTACTGCTCGATGCTGCTCCAGTAGCAGTGCGTGGCCTGTGCGGCCGCGGCGCGCAGCGAGTCGAGGGCTGGCCCTTCGGCGGGCGGCACGAGCTCGTAGCTCGCGAGCACGCGGCCGATGCCGCTGTCGCGCCAGCCGTCCACGGCCGACGCGTAGGTGATGGCGGTCCACTCGGCGAGCGGCGGCAGCTGCAGGACCGGCGTGGCCAGCGTCGGCACGAGGTCCGCGAAGCCCATCTGGTCGGCGCAGCCCTCGACCCAGTAGCCGCGCGCGGCGAGTTGCCGCCAGCTGGCCGGCCCGCTGGTCCAGACCCGCGCATCGGCCGGTAGCGCCAGGTGCTCGGCGGCGTGCCAGTAGGCGACGAAGATGGCGGGCCGGACTCCGGTCCTCAGTGTCGCCGGCACCGCACGCCGCGTGCAGAGCCGCTGCCAGCCGATGCCGTCGAAGGGCCGCGCCGTTGCCGGGCGCGGCGGTGCCTGCCAGCGGATGTGGTCGACGACATGGCCGCCGTGCCGGCCGCGCACGTGGCAGACGAGGCCGAGGGTGCCGTGCCGCACGGCCGTCGCGCCGACGCCCGGGGCACCACCGCAATCGACGGCGGCCAGGGCCGCGCGCTCCAGTTCAAAGGCCGCCGCCGCGTCGGCATCGTGGAGCGGCACGAGCCGCTCCCGGGTGTCGATGTCCCGCGACCGGCACTCGATGGCGAGGATGCCCTGGCCGGCCGCCGCCGGGCACCGGGTCAGCGGCAGCACCATGAGCCGCGTGCCGGCGAGGAGGCGTACCGCGAGATCGTGCGTGCCGGCGTCGTTCCACAGGCGTTCCAGCCCGGCCAGCGCCAGCACGACGGCATCGAAACGCGCCGCGTCACCGGCGGGCTGGTGCAGCGTCGCGAGCCGCTGGTCCACGGCGCCGCGCAGGTCGCCGAAATCGAGAGCCGGTCCGGGCCCGAGGGCGGGCAGCGCCGCCGGCAGGAAGTCGGCCACGTTGATGCGCCGGCGCTCCGAGCAGCAGCCGATGCGCAGCCGCCCGCCGTCCCGCAGCCGCGCCTCGACGCCGGGCGCGAAGACGATGACGTCGCGCGGGTCGGCGCGCGCCGGCATGGCCGCCCGCGCAATCCCGGCCGGGCGATCCGGCGGCAGGTCCTTCAGCGAGTGCACGCAGGCGTCGACCTCGCCCGACAGCAGCGCGGCATCGAGTTCCGCCGAGAAGAAGTCCGGATCGGCCTCGGGCAGCGGCGTCGACAGGTCGCGGTCGCCCCGGGTGGTGACGGTGACGAGTTCGGCCGTGTCACCCTGACGCGCCAGCGCCGCGGCCACGAGCCGTGCCTGGGCCAGCGCCAGCGGCGAGGCCCGCGTGCCGATGCGCAATGGTCGTGCCACGCGGGCGCTTCAGCCCAGCGCCCGCAGCGGGGCGGTGGCCTCGCCGTCGGGCTGGCGGGCCGCGGCGAGGCTGGCGCAGTGCTGGCGTGCCCGGTGCAGGGCCTCGCGCCGCCGGGACTGCTGCGTCCGGGCGAGCTCCAGCACGTCGTCGAGCAGGTAGCCCCGCGTCCCGGCGGGCCAGCGGAAGGCCGTCGGCTCACGCTGGCCGAGATGCACGCCGGCGGCGAGCGGCTCCGGGCGCGCGGCGAAGCGTGCGAGCCAGGCGGCATCGTGGTCGACGTCAGCGGGGCTCGTGACGATGGCGATGTCGGCCCAGCGGGCGGCGCCGTCGGCCTCGTCCGGCTCGAACCATCGGCCCACGGTGGTAAAGCCCGCACGGCGACCGGTGGTGACGGGCCGCCGGTTCCAGGCGGCGAGTTCCACGTGGCGCAGGTATGGCGCGACGGACGCTGACAGGTCGCCGGCGCCGATGAGCAGCACGCGGCTGCCGTCGGCCGGCGCCAGCAGGCGCCGCACGAGGGTGCCCCAGGACGAGCCGCCGAGGCCCTGCAGGTGGGCGCCGCGCACGGTGGCGGCGTCGGCGAGGACGGCCGCCACGAGGGGGGCGAGGCTGCTGCGCAGCCCCGGCGCAAGGCAGTGCGCCGACTCGGCCCAGGCGCGGCGGAACTGTCCGGCGACGTTGGTTTCGCCGACCACGGCGCTGCAGAGCCCGGCCACCACCTCGAGGAGCTGCCGCCAGGCCTCGCGGCCGGCCAGCGACTCGCCGGCCAGGGGCGGTGCGGTGCCGATGCCGAAGGCGAGGCGGCGCAGGCAGGTCTCGAGCACGACGCCGCTGGTGCCCACCTCGGCGCGGAAGGCCTCGCGCTCCCGCGCCGTGCCCGCGCCCTCGCGGTGCACGAGCCAGAGCGTCGCGGGCGCCGTGTCGGCCGGCATCGTCATGCGCGGGGCTTGGTGGCGAGCCACGCGTCGTCGGAGCCCTCGGCGACGTCGTCGAAGAGGAACGTCGACAGGTAGCGCTCGCCGGTGTCCGGCAGCATGACGAGGATCGACGAGCCGGGCTCGGCGTGCGCTGCCACCTTGAGCCCGGCCGCCAGCGTGGCGCCGGCGGAGAGGCCGACGAAGATGCCTTCCTCGGCGGCGAGCCGGCGGGCCGTGGCCTTGCCCTCGTCGTCGCTGACGGTGACCAGCTGGTCATAGACTTCGGGGTTCAGCACGTCGGGCACGAAGTCCGGCGTCCAGCCCTGGATCTTGTGGGGCTTCCACTCCTTGCCGCCGAGGAGCGAGGCGCCCTCGGGCTCGGTGGCGACGATGCGCACCTCGGGCCGCGCGGCCTTGATGACCTCGCCGGCGCCGGTGAGCGTGCCGCCGGTGCCCCAGCCGGTGACCCAGAAGTCGAGCCGCCGGCCGGCGAAGTCGCGCAGGATCTCCGGGCCCGTGGTCTGGCGGTGGTAGGCCGGGTTCGCCGGGTTCGCGAACTGCCGCGCCAGGAACCAGCCGTACTGCTCGGCGAGCTGCTCCGCCCGCCGGACCATGCCGCTGCCGCGCTCGGCGGCGGGGGTGAGGATCACCTTCGCGCCATAGGCGCGCATGATCTTGCGGCGCTCGATGGAGAAGGTCTCGACCATGGTGGCGACGAAGGGATAGCCGCGCGCGGCGCAGACCATGGCCAGCGCGATGCCGGTGTTGCCGGAGGTCGCTTCCACCACCGTCTGGCCGGGCTTGAGCGTGCCGCGGCGCTCGGCGTCGTTGATGATGGCGAAGGCGAGGCGGTCCTTCACCGAGCCGCCGGGATTGAAGGCCTCGACCTTCACGTACATCTCGACGTGGGCCGGGGCGATGCGGTTGAGGCGCACCACGGGCGTTTCGCCGATGGTGTCGAGGATGCTGTCGTAGATCATGGCGGGCTCCCGGGTCCGGTGGGGTTGCTGGGCGGGGCAGGATCATTATCGCAGCCGGCCGCCGTGCCCGGCGTGAACCACCCGATCGTGGCGGCCAGGTCGGCGACCTCGCCGACGATCAGGACGGCCGGCGGCGTGAGTCCGGCGTGGGCCACGGCGGCCGCGAGGGTGCCGAGGGTCGCGCGCACGACCTGCTGGGACGGCAGCGTGCCGGCGGCGACCACCGCCGCCGGCGTGCCGGCCGGCCGGCCGGCGGCGATGAGGCTGGCGGCGACGTCGGCGAGCTTCCGCGTCGCCATGTAGATGACGGCGGTGCTGCCTGGCCTCGCCAGCAGCGGCCAGTCGGGCGCCGGGCTGTCCGCTGCCAGCTCGCCGGTGGCGAGCACGACGGCGGTGGCGAGCCCGCGGTGGGTCACCGGGATGCCGGCGTAGGCCCCGCAGCCGAGCGCCGCGGTGATGCCGGGCACCACCTGGAAGGGCAGGCCGGCGGCGGCCAGCGCCGCGGCCTCTTCGCCGCCGCGGCCAAAGACGAAGGGGTCGCCGCCCTTCAGGCGGCAGACGCGCTGGCCGGCCCGCACGCGGCTGACCAGCAGCTCGTTGATGGTGGCCTGGCTCGTGGACGGGCCGCCGCCGGTCTTGCCCACCTCGATCAGCTCGGCGTCGCGGCGCGCGTAGGCGAGCACGCCCGGCGAGACGAGGCGGTCATGCAGGACCACCTCGGCCTGCTGCAGGATCTGGAAGCCCTTCAGCGTGAGGAGTTCGGGGTCGCCGGGGCCGGCGCCGACGAGCCAGGCCTCGCCGGCGGTGGCGTGGCCTGAATCGGCCAGGGCCGACTGCATGTCGGTGTCGGCATCGCCCGTGCGGCCGGCCAGCACGTGGCGGGCCAGGGGCCCGGCCAGCACGCGCTCCCAGAACCGCCGCCGGTCATCCACCGTGGGGAATCGGGCGCGCACGGCGGTGCGCCAGCGGCCGGCCCAGCCGGCCAGTTCGCCGAGGCGGGCGGGCAGCAGCCGCTCGAGTTCCTGCCGGACGAGGCGAGCCAGCACCGGCGACTCGCCGCCGCTGGAGACGGCGACGATGATCGGGCTGCGGTCCACGACGGACGGGCTGATGAAGGAGGAGTCGCCGGGCCCGTCCACGACATTGCAGAAGCGCGTCGCGGCCTCGGCGGCCGCCGCCACGGCCCGGTTGACGGCCCCATCGGAGGTGGCGGCGACCACGAGCCAGTGCTGCGGGACCAGCGCCGGGTCGAAGGCACCCGCCTGCAGCCGCAGCCGTCCGGCGGCGGCGAGGGCCGTAATGGCCGCTGCGAAATCCGGAGCGTTGACGGTGACTTGCGCACCAGCCTTGAGAAGGAGATCGACCTTGCGCCTGGCCACCTCGCCCCCGCCCACGACGAGGCAGGGCCGGCCCTTGAGGTCGGCGAAGAGGGGAAAGAGGTTCATGGCTGGGCGATCGCGGACTGGATCGGTACCATATGCGCTGTTAACCCTTGAAAGAAATTGAGATTTCTTCTGCGGTTATCGCCGGGCGATATAACCCGGCAGACTTGTGTCGTTGACACGCCCGCTCGGCGGGTGGCCATATAGCCACTATCCGGTCGGCTCCCATTGCCCTGGTCCAGGCGCCATGACTCTTCAGCAACTCAGGTACTTGGTCGCGATTGCCGACAGCGGCCTCAATATCACGGCGGCCGCCGACCGGCTGTATACGAGCCAGCCGGGCATCAGCAAGCAGCTCAAGCTGCTGGAACAGGAACTCGGCGTGCAGCTCTTCACCCGCAAGGGCAAGAGCCTGACGGCCATCACCCCGGCCGGCCGCGAGGTCATCGGCCGGGCCCGCCGGATCATGCGCGAAGTGGAGAACATCCGCAGCCTGGCCGGCGACATGGCGGGCGAGCAGGAGGGGACGCTCGCCATCGCGACGACCCACACCCAGGCGCGCTACGTGCTGCCGGACGTGATCCGCGAGTTCCGCGAGCGCTACCCGAAGATCAACCTGGAGCTGCAGCAGGGCACCTCGGAGCAGATCGCCGAGCTGGTGGCCGCGAACCGCGTGGACTTCGCCATCGCGACGGGTTCGCGGCACCTGTTCCCGAACCTGGTGCTGCTGCCGTGCTATCGCTGGGACCGCATCGTGGTGGTGCCCAAGGGGCACCCCCTGGCGGCGATCCCGAAGCTGTCCCTGGCCGACCTGGCGGAGCACCCGCTGGTGACCTACGTGTTCAGTGCCACGGGCGAGTCGTCGCTGAAGAAGGCCTTCGCCGACCAGGGGCTCGAGCCGAACGTGGTGTTCACGGCGCGCGATGCGGACATCATCAAGACCTACGTGCGCATGGGGATGGGGGTGGGCATCCTCGCACCCATGGCCTTCGAGCCGCAGGACCAGAAGGACCTGGTGCCGCTGGACGCGGCGGGGCTGTTCCCGCGGGTGACGACCTGGCTCGGCTTCCGCCGGGATTCGGTGCTGCGGAAGTACATGGTGGATTTCGTGGCGCTGTTCGCGGCGCACCTGACGTCGCAGGTGACGCGGAAGGCGGCGCAGATGGGAACGCAGGGTGAGGTCGATGCGCTCTTCAGCGAGGACTCGCTGCCGCTGAAGGGCGCCGCGTCGGCGCTGGCCGCGAAGGCGGTCGTCTAGCCGGCCGATCTGGCGGGGCGGCTGATGCTTCGGCCCTCGCGGCTCTCACCGCAGCAGTCACTTCGCCCTCCGGCACCGCTTTCCCTTACTGGCACCCAGGGCAGCGCTGAGGTGCACGCCGGCCCGCGACATCAGGCCCGCGCCGCAGGGGCGTAGCGATTCCCCCCGAGGAGCGTTCGCGACGAGCGGGGGATATCGCGAGAGCCCCGGAGGCGCGGCTACCAGTCCGTAATCCCGGCGCGCAGCCTCAAAGACCCGACAAATCGATTTCGTGCAGCCCGCACTCGCGCTTGAGCCCGAAGAAGCGGGTCTCGTCGGCGTTCTTCACCGCGTGGATGGGCCTGGTCGTGTGCACGTCGCCCACCGAGATGTAGCCCTGTTCCCAGAGCGGGTGGTAGGGCAGGTCGTTGGCCTTCAGGTAGCGGTGCACGTCCCGGTCGCTCCAGTCGGCGATGGGGTGCACCTTCCAGCGCTCGCCCTGGGCCTTGAGGAACGGCACGTTGGCCCGGGTCGACGACTGGGACCGGCGGAGCCCCGCGAACCAGGTGCCGACGGACAGCTCGCGCAGCGCCCGCTCCATGGGCTCGACCTTGTTCTCGCGGTTGTAGGCGTCGAGGCCCTCGATGCCCTGCTGCCAGCGCTTGCCGTAGCGGGCTTCCTGCCAGGCGGGCGACAGGGGCGAGCGGTAGACCTTGAGGTTCAGCGCGAGGCGTTCGGCGAGCTGGTCGACGAAGCGGTAGGTCTCGGGAAACAGGTAGCCCGTGTCGATGAGCAGCACGGGGATGCCCGGCCGCTGGCGCGTCACGAGGTGCAGCAGCACGGCGGCCTGCACGCCGAAGCTCGAGGTGAGGAGGTGCTCGCCCGGCAGGTGCTCGAGCGCCCAGGCGACCCGCTCGTCGGCGGTCATGCCGGCGAAGAGGTTGTTACAGTGGGTGACGGCCCGCTCGCGGCTCTCGGCCTCGTCAAAGGTGTGCGGGGAGGGCGCGAAGGTCTCGGTGAGGCGTTCGGCTAGGGCCACGGTGGGTTCCTGGGCGGTGACAAGTCGGTTTCAGGCGCTGCCACGGTAGCGACCTGCCCCCGGCCGGGGAACGTAGTTGTTGTTATCGCCGTATAACCTGAGACGATAAGTTGCGGCCGCCGGGCCGCGCCGCCGGAGCACCGCCATGTCCCTGTCCCGCCGCGCCCTCCTGGCCACGACGCCGCTGCTGCTGGCGGCCCGGCCGGTTCCTGCGGCCGACCCGGTCGCGACCGCGCCGGCCGTGGCGGCATCCGCGACGGCTGCGGCCGGCCCGGTAAGGCTCATCGCCAACGAGAATCCCTACGGCGCCAGCGAGCGGGCCCTCGAGGCGGTGCGGGCGGCGCTGGCGGAGGCCTGGCAGTACCCGGTGGGCCGCGAGGCGACGCTGAAGCGCCTGATCGCCGAGCGCGAGGGCGTGGCGCCCGAGCAGGTCATGATCGGCGACGGCTCCGGCGAGATCCTGCGGGTTGCGGCGCTCGCCTGGGCGCGCACCGGGGGCGGCGTCGTGGCGGCCCGGCCCACTTTCGACTTCCTGCCGTCCTACGCCCGGCTGCTGGGGGCGCCGGTCACCGAGGTGCCCCTCGACGCGGCGATGCGCCACGACCTGCCGGCCATGGCCGCCGCCGTGAGTGCCAGCACGGCGCTGGTCTATGTGTGCAACCCGAACAACCCGACGGGGACGCTGGTGCCCGGTCGGGAGATCAGGCCCTTCGTCAGCGAGGTGAGCCGCCGGGCGCCGGTGCTGGTGGACGAGGCCTACCTCGACCTCTGGGACGACGCCGGCGAGCACACCTGCGCCGACCGGGTGCGGGCCGGGGAGCCGGTCATCGTGACCCGGACCTTCTCGAAGCTGCACGGCCTCGCGGGGCTGCGCATCGGCTACGCCATCGCGCCGGTGGAGATCATCCGGCGGCTGCAGCCGCTGCGCATGTCGCTGCTCAACACGGCGGGCATCGCGGCGGCCACGGCCAGCTACCAGGACCTCGACTACCAGGCGCTGTCGCGCCGGCGGCTGAAGGAGGCGCTGGCCGTCACCCGCGCCGCGCTGGCCGACGTCGGCTGGCCGGCCACGGACACCCGCGGCAACTTCGTCTTTTTCGACACGGGCCGCCCGGTGGGCGAGTTCGCGGCCGCCATGCGGGCCGAGGGCTTCCTGGTGGGTCGTCCCTTCGCCCCCTACGAGACGTGGTGCCGGGTGAGCATCGGTACGCTGCCGCAGATGAAGGGCTTCGCCGCGGCACTGCGGCGCTACGCCGCCCGGCGCGCTGAAGCGGCTGCCTGACGGCCGCCCCGGCGGTCGCCTGGCGGGGGCGGGTGGGCTAGAATGCGCGCCACCGCCGCCGGTCCCCGGGGCGGTCACCACCCCGTCAGCCACTGCCAGGGTCCGCCGCGTGGAGACTCTCCGCCTCGTTTACCAGACCGCCAAGGTGCGGCTCGGCTTCCTGATCATGGCCTGTGCCCTGGCGGGCCTGGCCGTGAGCCCGGGCGCCGGCCTCGAGGCCTGGCAGGTGCTGGTGCTGGGCCTGGCGACGCTGGCGTCGTCATCGGCCGCCGGCGCCTTCAACCAGCTGTGGGAGCGCGACCTCGACCGCGACATGCGCCGCACCTCGCAGCGCGCCTTCGTGACCGGGCGGTTCGCGGGCGGCTTCGCGTGGTATGCCGGCATCGCGCTGGTGACCCTCTTCTCGTGCGTGGCGGCGGCGCTCGCCACGAACCTGGCCGCGGCCATCTACATCTTCCTCGGCGCCTTCACCTACGGCGTCGTCTACACGGTGTGGCTGAAACGCCGCACCTGGCTCAACATCGTCATCGGTGGTGCGGCGGGCAGTTTCGCCGTCATGGCGGGCGCCGCGGCGGTCAATGCCGAGTTCGAGCCGGCGCCGCTGATCCTGACGGTGGTGCTCTTCCTGTGGACGCCGCCGCACTTCTGGGCGCTGGCCTTCGCCTGCCGCAAGGACTACGCCGCCGCCGGCGTGCCGATGCTGCCGGTGGTGGTGAGCGAGGCGCTGTCCACCCGCACGATCCTGGCCCACGCCGTGGTGCTGGTGCTGCTGTCGCTGGTGCCCGGCTGGTACGGCATGGGCCCGATCTACCTGGTCAGCGCCGCGGCCGGCGGTGCCTACTTCATCCGCGAGAGCTGGCGGCTGGTGGTGAAGCCGGGCATCCCCCAGGCCTGGCGCACCTTCGCGGCCTCCATCGTCCAGCTCGGCCTGCTGCTGACCGGCGCCATCTTCGACGACCTGATCCTCGGCTGAGTCCTTCGGCCCCGCCGGCCTGATGCCGGTGCGATCCGCGCCACGCCTGATTGCCCTCCGGCGGCTTCGGCGCCCGAGTGCCTTTACTGCCCCGCGACACTGTGGTTAGACTCGGCCCACGGCAGGAGGAGGGTACCTGCCGCGTGGGTGTTGTCGCTCGGGGGCAACGACCATGGTTGCCGGCCACCGGGGAGGGTGCCGGCGTCTGCTTCAGATTCGGGGGCCCAAGGCCTGGGTCCGTAGGGGGAATGCAATGCGATCGACCTGGAAGAGCCGCGGCCGTGGTGCGTCCGCCGGCCTCGTGGGGCTCAGCCTGCTGGCCGTGACCGGCACCAGCTTCGCCGTCGACGAAGTGGTGGTCACCACCCGCAAGCGCGAGGAAAAACTGCAGGACGTGCCCATCGCCGTCGACGTGCTGGGCTCGCAGGTCCTGCAGGACCGCGCCATCAACGACCTGGCCGAGCTGACGCGCCAGAGCCCGTCCGTCCAGTTCGACACCGGCTTCTCGCCGCAGGACACGCGCATCGCGATCCGCGGCCTCTCACCGACCCGCGGCCGCCAGAACGTCGCCGTCCTCCAGGACGGCGTCGACGTGTCGTCCGAGACCGTGGGCGGCACCGCCGGCGGTTCGCTGCTGATCAACCCGCGCCTCTTCGACGTCGAGCGCGTCGAGATCGTCAAGGGCCCGCAGATCGGCCTCTACGGCCGGTCGGCCTTTGCCGGCGCCATCAACTACGTGACCAAGGCCCCGGGCGACGAGCTCGAGGGCGCCGTGGGCACCGAACTCGGCAACGAGGGCCAGCAGCAGTTCCAGGGCCGGGTCAGCGGCCCCATCACCGACACCATCAGCGCCGGCGTCAGCGGCATGATCTGGAGCCGCGACGGCTTCTACACCAATGACCGTACCGGCGAGGAGATGGGCAACCAGGAGGGCACCAGCATCGCCGGTACCCTTCGCTGGCGCCCCACCGACAAGCTCGATGTCCGGCTGCGCGTCGAGAACCTGGACGACGAGTTCGGCGTGACGCCCTTCGCGAACACGCCGTTCAACACCAATTTCGGCGGCCAGTTCAACCGCGACTTCCTGGTGCCCCAGTCGGCCCAGGTCGACCCCGACGGTCCCGGGCCGCTGGGTCCGGTCGTCAGCCCGTCGCTGGGTGCGGTCTCGGGCTGGGGTGGCGAGCTGCCCGATGCCTCGTCGCTGCGGGCACGCATGTCGGAGGATCCGCGCACCTGCACCAGCTCCGGTGCACCGGAGTGCGCCAACTTCCCCGGCACCGACCGCAACATCAGCCGCGCCACGCTCAACCTGACCTGGGACCTGGGTCCGGTGCTCTTCACTTCGCTGAGCCACGTCGCCGACGCGGACACCAGCCAGTGGGAAGGCTCCGAGGACGTGAGCGCCTGGGGCCTGGCGGATCCCACGCAGTCCAACAGCGGTTCGACAGCGGCCGAGTTCATCCTGGAGAACAGCACCAAGCTGTACAGCCAGGAGTTCCGGATCGCCTCGAACAAGCCCGACAGCCGCGTGCAGTGGCTGGGCGGTGCCCTGCTGTGGCGCGAGAACGTCGATGTGGAGGACGGCTCGTACACCTGCCTCAACTACACCGGGTTCCCGTTCTTCCCCGGCGGCCCCCAGCCCTGCGGTCCGTTCATGGCTGACATCTCCAAGGGGGCGCCGCTGAACGTCCCCGGCGATGGCCTGACACCGCTCAACGCTGACCGGTGGCAGCGCAAGACGGAGCACTGGTCCATCTACGGCCTCGTGGAGTGGGAGTTCATCGACCGGTGGAAGCTGACCTTCGAGGGCCGCCAGACCTGGGAAGACCTCGACGCCCTCGGTCCTGACCGCGACAACGGCATCATCGATCCGTCCGGGGTCTTCTGCGGCCTCGCGGGCGGCGACGCGTGCCTCAACATCCTCGGCCCGGGCACCCAGGCCAACGGTCTGACCGTCGTGCCGAACCGGCGGGGCGGCACCTCGAGCGACAACTTCTTCGCGCCGAAGGTGACGCTGACCTGGGAGCCGACGGATGACGCGCTGATGTACGTGTCGTTCGCCGAGACCTTCAAGCCGAAGGGGATCAGCACCCTGCTGGCCGGTACGGGCGCCTTCTTTCAGCGCAGCTGCGTGGAAGATCCAAACACCGGCGTGCCGCTGGCCGAGCCGGTCTGCGACCCCGTCGAGGGCTTCCGCTTCAAGCAGGAGAGGCTCGACTACTACGAGTTCGGCTGGAAGACCGACTGGTTCGACCGTCGCCTGCGCGTCAACGGCGCCGTGTTCTTCCAGGACTTCAAGAACAAGCAGGTTTCGACCCAGGTCACGGACCCCAACAACGGGCTCGTAGTGGGCCGCATCCTGAACGCCGGCAAGGCCGAGATCCTCGGCATCGAGCTGGACGTCACCTGGCAGGTCACCGAGCACCTGACGGTGTCGGGTGCCCACACCTGGCTCGACACCGAATACACCGACTTCAAGTCGAACACCACGGGTGTCGGCCGCATCGCTTACGCCGGCAACTGCACGCCGGTGACTCTGGGCGAGGCCCCGCGGCCTATCGATCCCAACGACCCCAACTCGCCCCTGACGCCGGACACCCGCCGCAACAACTGCCAGGTCAGCTACGACGGCAACGAGCTGGAGCGCGCGCCGGAGAACTCCTTCTTCGGCAACGTCCGCTACCAGCGGAACCTGGTGGGCGACACGCAGTGGTTCGTCGAGGCCGATGCCATCTTCCAGGACCAGCGCTTCACGAGCGAAGACAACAACATGATCCTGCCGGACTACTGGCTGGCGAACTTCCGCTTCGGCATCCGGAACGACCAGTGGGACGTGATCGGCTACGTGGACAACGCCTTCGACGACGACACCGTGAAGGTGGCCTTCAACGACGGCGACATCCCGACCTTCTTCGCGACCAACCGGTTCCTGGACAAGGGCACCATCACCCTGCCGGATCCGCGCCTGTACGGCATCCGCGTCAACTATCGCTTCGGGGCCCGGTAAAACGGGCGCCGTCCCCGGCACAGGCCGGGGCAGGGCGGAACGACAAAGGCCGCGGGGGAAACCCCGCGGCCTTTTCTTTTTGCTGCCGTGATGGGTGCGGGCGGGCTTCAGTCGACCGGATCGCGGGGCTGTCTGTGGCCACGACCGGCGCTGCCGGGGCTGCCGGCGAGTCGCGAGGGCCGGTGGCCCTCCCGGGGTTCCTGGCCGCTGGCCGTGGCCGTTGCGTCAGCCGACCTGCCGCCGGGCCGGCCCTGCGGCCGGCCCGGCGATCGTCATGGGCCTCAGTTGGTCTCGCAGACCTGCACCTGCCGGGCCGTGATGGAGCCGATCAGGAGCTTGTTGCCGTAGGTGAAGCCGCCGCTGCCGGCGGAGATGTTCGAGCCGTCGTCGAGGTAGATCTCGTCGATGGCCGGCTTGCCGCCGTTGTCGGGGATGACCCGCAGCACCTGGGACGGCGCCGGGCTGCCGCTGATGAAGTGGCGGATCAGGGCCAGCGTGTTGGCGTGGGCGCCGATGGTCAGGCTGCCGTCGGCGGCGACGTCGACGTTGTCGGGCGATGTGCCCAGGGGAATGCGCGCCTTGTCGGTCACGTCACCGCTGGCGGGGTTGCGGTCGAGAATGCGCAGGCGCATGCCGGCGGTCTCGGCCACATACAGCGTGGTGCCGTCGGCGGAGACGTTGATGCCGCCGCCCGAGGCGATGTCCTTGGCGACCACGCGCGCTTCCTGGCCGTCGTAGTAGACCAGCGGCGACGCGCCGATGCCCAGCTGCTGCAGCGCGCCGGCCAGGCCGCCGCCGGTGGCCTTGTCGTTGGCCACGTAGAACTGGCGCGGGCCTACGGCTGCGATGTCGTTCGGCGAGTTGAACAGCGGGCTCGAGACCTGGTCGACCATCACGAAGCGGCCCGGCTCGGCCTCCTCGAAGATGACGATGGACTCGGGCTCGGTGCCGCGGTTGGCCGGGTGGTTGATGGCCATGAGCGTGCGCACGCCGTCCGGGGCGATGTACAGGCTGAGGCCGTGGGGCCGGAAGAACGCCGGCTGGCCCGCGAGGGCCGGGTCGGCCAGCAGCGTCGGCTTGCCGAGGTCCACGCGCATGATGGTGCCCTGCACCGTGGCCGAGCCCTTCACGATGGACTGGCGGTCGAGGTAGGACAGGTACGCGTAGCCGCGCTCCCGGTCGATGGCCATGTCCTCGGCGCTGGCGTCCAGCGGCAGGGTCTCGCAGTTGCCGGCGAAGTGCGGCTCGATCTTTCTGAAGGCGCCGCCCCGGCCGAGGATCCAGACGGTGCCGAGCACCGAAAGGCCTACGACCAGCCCGACGCCGAGCAGCACCCGCTTGATGAGTTTCTTCACGGTCCCTGACCTCCCAGTGGCGACGGCCGGCGATTGCTTCATGCGCCCGGGCGGTCCGGCCTGCCCCCCGGGCGAGGGTGGGCTATTCTAGCGGCCGCCATGGGGAACCCATCAGGGTCCACAGCGCCCGCGACCATTCGACTGGATCCTGCGAGGTAAGCCGATGTCCACTGCCGCCGCTGCCACCGAGCCTGGCCCCGCCGGGCGCAAGATCGGTCCCCTCTACTTCCATTCCTACGTCCCGGGCCGCAGCCTCGGGGTGTTCTTCTTCAGCTCGTTCTTCGCCATTGCGTCGATGAATGCCATCGGCGTGATGCAGCCCTATATCTTCACCGAGATCCTCAAGATCCCGCCGAACGAGCAGGGCAGTCTCGCCGGCAACCTGACGATCATCCAGGAGATCGTGGCCTTCTTCATGCTGTCCGTCGTCGGCGCAATCTCCGACCGCAGCGGCCGGCGGACCGTATTCGCGGCAGGCTTTGTCCTCCTTGCCATCGGCTACTGCCTCTATCCGCTGGCGAGCGGCAAGGTGGAGCTCGCGTTCTTCCGGCTGTTCCTGGCCTCGGGCGTGGCCTGCATCAACGCCATGCTGCCGGCCGTGGCCAACGACTATTCGATGGACGTGAGCCGCGCCAAGGTCATCGCGGCGACCTTCATCCTGAATGGCCTCGGCATCGCGTCGATCCCGCGCCTGCTGGGCGGCCTGCCGAACACGTTCATGGACATGGGCGCCGATCCCGTCTGGGCCGGCCGCTTCACGCTCTGGTGCCTCAGTGCCTTCTGCCTGTTCCTGGCCGGACTGATCGCCTGGGGCCTCATGCCCGGCGCGCCGGCGCAGCAGGCGGTGTCGCGGGTGCCGCTGAAGGAGCAGATCCTCGTCGGGTTCAGGGAGGGCAAGAACCCCCGGGTCGGCCTGGCCTACGTCGCGGCCTTCGTGGCCCGGGCCGATCTCGCCGTGGTCAGCACGTTCCTGACCCTGTGGCTCACCCAGGAGGGCATCGCCCAGGGCCTGTCGACGGGCGACGCCATCAAGAAGGCGACGTTCTTCTATGTGATCATCCAGGTGTTCGCACTGCCCTGGGCGCCGATCTGGGGCTACATCCTCGACCGCGTCGACCGGGTGGCCGGCCTCGCGTCGGCGATGGTGGTGGCGGCGCTGGGCTACGTGTCGCTGGCCTTCCTCGACAATCCCATCGGCAACGGGATGTACATCGCGGCGGCGCTGGTGGCCGCCGGCGAGATGGCGGCGAACATCGCGTCCATCTCGCTGATCGGCTACGAGGCGCCCGAGCGGGCCCGCGGCGCCGTGATCGGCGTGTTCAGCCTGTGCGGCGCCGTCGGCATCGCCGTGGTGGCCTTCATCGGCGGCTGGCTCTTCGACAACTGGAAGCCGGTGGGGCCCTTCGTCTACATGGCTGCCTCGAACGCGCTCCTGTTCTGCCTGGCCCTTGGCGTGCTGGTCGTGACCGGCCGGCAGAAGGTCGTCAAGAAGCCCGGCGGGGCGGCCGCGGTACCGCACTGAGGCAGGCCGGGGCCCGGGTGCCCCGGTTGCAAGGGGGAGGGGGGCGCGGCCATCATTGGCCGCCAGCGCCCGGCGGTCCGCCGGGTGCTTGCCGCAACCCAACGCAAAGCCGCAAGGAACCCCCCATGCAGACGACCCGCCGCGACGTACTGTCGTTCGCCTCCGTCGGCGCCCTCGGCGCATCCACCCTGGCCCTGATGGCCGCCGGCCAGGCCCGGGCCGCGGCCACGGCCAGCAGCGGCGGCACCGGTCCCGCCATCAAGGGGCCGTACCTCGACCTGACCACCGGCAAGGGCAACCAGCTGGCCTACGCCCGCATCCAGGGCGACCTCGACTGGGGCAAGCAGAAGTACTTCTGGTTCAAGGGCTACGTCTCGGCGGTACAGCCGGGCAAGAAGATCGTCGACCTGTGCGGGGCGCTGGGCTTCGGCGCCATCCGCCTGAACGGGCTGCCCGACGGCAACATCCAGCGCATGTGCCGCGAGATCATCCTGTACACCGACCTGCGCAGCGGCGAGGTCATCGACGAGTGGCAGAACCCGCTGACCAGCGAGCGGGTCAAGGTCGTGCACGTCGACAACGACCCGTTCAACTACATGATCGAGCCGTTCTTCCCGGCGCCGCCGTCCTTCGGCGGCCTGAACAAGGAAGCACCGCCGCCGCGCATCCCGTTCGTGCTGCCCTGGTACCAGCACGGCGACTGGCTCGAGATGGAGACGCACATCCACCTCGCATACCCGAGCGCGCTGCAGCCGGACAAGTGGCCGCGCGAGTCGGCCGGCCCCATCGCGCAGGTGTCCGAGTACTTCGCGCACCACGTGAAGGCCGAGGACATGCAGAACGAGAAGCTGACGACGGTGGATTACCGCGGCACGTGGAACCGCATCACGCCGTGGCTGCCGTGGATGCTGATGGGCCAGGCGCCGGGCCACGTGCAGTACAACTGCTTCATGGGCACGACGACGGACCTGAGCCAGATCTTCTCGCGCCAGGTGCTCGACGTGGTCGACAAGCGCTACGCGAAGTACTACGAGGCGCCGAAGGTCTACACCGCCGAGCGCAGCCTCTCGAGCCTCGAGCGCTACGCGGAAGAGCAGAAGCCGCAGCCGCCGAAGGCCATGTAACGGCTCCCGTGCCGGCCCCGGCGTCCTGCCGGGGCCGGCCGCGGGCCGCCGCACTCCGCAGGCCGCCCGTTCCCGTCCTGCCCTTCCCCAACGTTATTCCCGCTCCCCTCCGGATGACGGTCCAGAGGGGTGATCTGCGCGCATCGTCCGGCCCGTTCGGTTGTCCGGAGTCGCTGCTGCCAACTCGTGGTACTCCCCGGCGCGGCTTCTGCGGTGGGCGGGGGTGCCTGTCCGGGGACGTGCCCGGCGCACATCCCTGTGCGCCGGGCGCTCCGCCGGCACTGGCGCTCCGCATCCTGCTCCGCTGGCGCCGGAGGCCCCGGCCACGCACCCCCGCCCACCGCAGCGCCGCGCCTGCCTCAGCGCGGGTCCGCTGGCGAGGGAGATCAGCTACGAGTCCACGGCATCGGGTCCGCGCCGCAGGGGCGCAGCGATTCCCCCCGAGGAGCGTTCGCGACGAGCGGGGGATATCGCGGGAGCCCCGGAGGCGCGGCCGCCAGGCCACAGCAGCGGGTCCGCACCGCCGGGGCCACCAGCACCCGGGACAAGATCCGCCGTCTGGCCGACCCGCCGCCGGCAGGCGGACACTGCGGCCTCACCGGCTTTCCCGGCCGCTGCCCGATCCGGACAATGCGCCCCTCTGAACGGCTCCCACCCCGGGAGCCGGCCCCATCGGGACATAACGCCACCATGACCCGCAAGTTCGGTGACCGCCTCATGCTGATCGGCGGGCAGTTCGTACCCAGCCGCAGCGGCCAGTGGATCGAGACCGTCAACCCCGGCACCGAAGAGGTGCACGGCCGCGTGCCGATTGGCAGTGCCGAGGACGTCAACCTCGCCGTCGAGGCCGCCGAAAAGGCCCAGCCTGGCTGGAATGCGCTGACCGTCTGGGAGAAGCGCGACCTGCTCCGCAAGCTGGGTGCCGCCATGCGCGCCCGGGCCGCCGAGATCCTGCCGCTCGAGGCGGCGGACACCGGCAACACCATCAAGAGCCTCGCGCGTGACGTCGAGGTCGCGGCGAACTACCTGGACTTCTTTTCCGGGCTCGGCACCGAGCTGAAGGGCGAGAGCTCGCCGGTCACGAAGGACGGCCTGCACTTCTCGATCCGCGAGCCCTATGGCGTCGTGGCCCGCATCGTGCCGTTCAACCACCCATTCCTGTTCGCGGCAGCCCACCTCGCCGCGCCGCTGATGGCCGGCAACACGGTCATCGTGAAGACGCCGGAGACGAGCCCGCTGTCCGGCACCATCATGGGCGAGATCTGCAACGAGGTCCTGCCGCCCGGCGTCGTCAACATCCTGCACGGCACCGGCCTGCCCACCGGCGACGCGCTGGTGCGGCACCCGAAGATCTGGCGCATCGGCTTCACCGGTTCGGTCGGCACCGGCATGGCGATCCAGCGCTCGGCCGCCGAGGTGGGCGTCAAGCACGTGTCGCTGGAGCTCGGCGGCAAGAACCCGATGATCGTCTGCCCCGACGCGGACCCGGACCGCATCGCGCAGGCCGCGGTCGGCGGCATGAACTTCGCCTGGGCGGGGCAGTCCTGCGGCTCGAACAGCCGGCTGCTGGTCCACGAGTCGCTGTACGACGCCGTCGTCGAGCGGGTCGTGGCCCAGGTCTCTGCCATCAAGGTGGGCGATGCCCTCGACCCGGCCTCGCAGATGGGGCCCGTCAATTCCGCTGCCCATTACCAGCGGGTGCTGTCCTTCGTCGAATCTGCGAAACGCGACGGGGCGAAGCTGCTGACGGGCGGCGAGCGGCCGGCCGGTGAGGCTTTCCGCCGCGGTTACTGGCTGCGGCCCACCGTGTATGGTGACGTCACGATGGACATGCGGGTCGCCCGGGAGGAGATCTTCGGGCCGATCCTGTCGGTGCTGAAGTGGCGCACCGAGGACGAGGCCATCGCCATGGCGAATGCCACGGAATACGGCCTGGCCTCGGGCGTGTGGACCCACGACCTGCCGACGGCGATGCGCTTCGCAAAGGCGCTGCAGTCGGGCTTCGTGTGGATCAACACCACGGCGCGGCACTTCGTCGGCATGCCGTTCGGGGGCTGGAAGAACAGCGGGCTCGGGCGGGAGGAGTGCCTGGAGGAGCTCCTCTCCTACACGCACAACAAGGCGATCCACATCTTCAGCTGAGGTTGCCCCGGCAGGTGGCGGCCCGAGGGACAGACATGGCCGAAACCCCCGCCACCGGCAAGCGCTTCTGGTTCGTCGACCTCGCGCCCGGGGTCACCCACTTCAACATGTGGGTGTTCCTGTACGCGTCGTACGCCACCATCGGGTTGCTGACCTTCGTCACCGTCGGCACCCCCTACGTGCTGTCGGCCCACCTCGGCATTCCGCTCGAGGAGCAGGGCCGCGTCACCGGCGACCTGACCTTCTTCAACGAGATCGCGCTGCTGGCGGTCTTCGGGCCCGTCGGCGTGCTGGCCGACCGCATCGGCCGGCGCGAGGTGTTCGCGCTGGGGCTGTTCGTCATGGGCATCGCCTACGCCCTGTATCCCTTTGCGAGCTCGCTGGGCGAGCTGACGGCCTACCGCATGCTGTATGCCGCCGGCATCGCCGCCGCGACGGGCATGCTCGGCACGCTGATCGCCGATTACCCCCAGAGCCAGTCCCGCGGCAAGATGGTGGCGCTCGGCGGCACGTTGAACGGCCTCGGGGTCGTCAGCGTGACGGCCGGCCTCGGCGGCCTGATGAAGGCCTTCGTGAACCAGGGGGCCGATGCCGAGACGGCCGGCCAGTACGCGCACCTCATCGTCGCGGGGCTCTGCATCCTCTCGGCGATCATCATCCAGATCGGCGTGCGGCCCGGCACGCCCGTGGCCAAGGAAGAACGGCCTCCGGTCGGCGAGCTGGTCAGGAGCGCCTTCTTCGAGGCCCGCAATCCCCGCATCGCGCTGGCCTACGCCTGCGCCTTCATCGCCCGCGCCGACCTCGTCGTGCTCGGCACGTTCAGCATCCTCTGGGGGGCGAAGGTCGCCCAGGAGTCCGGCATGGACGCGGCGTCCGGGGTGGCGGCGGGGCGCCTGGCCTTCGTGACCGCCAGTGGAGCGGCGCTGATCTGGCTGCCCATCGTCGGATTCGTGCTCGACCGCATCAACCGTGTCACGGGCACGGCCATCTGCATGACCCTCACGGCCATCGGTTTCCTGTCGACGCTGCTCATGGACAACCCCATCGCCCCCGAGAGCCGGCTGCTCTGGGTGCTCGTCGGCATAGGCAACATCAGTGCCTTTGCCGGGGCCACGACGCTGGTCAGCGCCGAGGCGCCCGCGGCGAAGCGGGGCGTCGTCGTCGGCATGTTCAACATGATGGGCGTCATCGGCATCCTCGTGTCCAGCGGCATCGGTGGCCGGCTGTTCGACTCCGTCAGCCCGGCGGCGCCCTTCGTCCTGATCGGCGGACTGTCGGCGCTGGTGGCGATCTTCGCCGTGTTCGTCCGGTTCACGTCCCCCGGGCCGCTCAAGCCGACCAAGGTCGACTTCGCCGCGTCCCACTGAGGGCCTGCTCCTTGCCGGCGCGCGTGGCGCCGGGCATCGGTGGTAGGCTGCCTGGCGTCGGGCCGGCGACCAGCCGGCCGTGTGCAGGGCGGGGACTCGTGCGGTCGGTCAGGACAGCTGCCGTCGGCGGCATCATCGCGTCGCTTGCAGCCCTGCTGCAGGCCTGCGGGCCCGGGCAGCCCCCGGCCCCCCCGCCGCCCGAGGTGCCCGTCATCGACCTGACCCCCCGGACAGCGCCTATCGTGCGCGAGTGGGTCGGTGCGACCTTCGGTGCCGCCGACGTGCAGGTGCGCGCGCGGGTCACCGGCGTCGTCGAGCAGATGCACTTCACCGAGGGCAGCCTCGTCAAGGAGGGGGCGCTCCTCTACAGCATCGACGCCAATGAGCTGGACCAGCGGGTCGCCGCGGCCCGGGCCGAGCTGGCCGAGGCCGAAACCCGCCTGGCGAAGGCCGAGGCTGACCTGGCCCGCTACCGGCCCCTGGCCGCCATGGACGCCGTCAGCCAGCGCGACCTCGAGGAGGCCGTGGCCAACGAGGGCGCGGCCCGCGGCGCCGTCGACGCAGCCCGGGCGGGCCTCAGCGTGGCGCAGATCAACCGCGGGTATGCCGAGGTGCGGGCCCCCATCGCCGGGTATATCGGCCTCTCGGAGGCCAGGGTCGGCGACCTGGTGGGCCCGGCCTCGAAGTCGCTGCTCAATACGATCTCGCGCATCGACCCCATCCGCGTGCGCTTCGGCATCAGCGAGCGCGAGTACCTCAACTTTGCCCGCCAGTCCGGCACGCCGCGGACGACGGAGCTGCCCCAGACGCCGCCGCTCGAACTGATCCTGGCCGACGGCACGGTGCATCCCTACCCGGGCCGCGTGCTCACGATCCAGCGGCAGGTCGAGGCCACCACCGGGTCGCTGACCATCGAGGCGGAGTTCCCGAACCCCACGCTGCTGATCCGTCCCGGCCAGTTCGGGCGCGTACGGGCCGAGGTCGAGGAGCGCGAGGGCGCCATCCTCGTGCCCCAGCGGGCCGTGCGGGAGCTGCAGGGCCAGTATCAGGCGCTGGTCCTGGCGGCCGACGACACGGTGGAGGTGCGCGGCATCACGGTGGGTCCGCGCATCGGCAGCGACTGGCTGGTGGAGAGCGGCCTGAAGGCCGGCGACCGCCTGGTCCTCGCCGGTACCCAGCGCCTGCGCGGCGGCATGAAGGTGGTGCCGAAGCCCGCCGGAGCGCCGCCCGCCGGGACGCCCGCCGACGGCGCCGCGGGGCCCTGATCCCCCGGGCCTGATCCGCCGATGGGTGACTTCTTCATCCGGCGCCCGATCGTGGCGATGGTCATCTCCATCGTCACGGTGCTGCTGGGCCTCGTCGCCCTGTCGGGCCTCCCGGTCGCCCAGTATCCCGAGATCACGCCACCCGAGATCGTCGTGTCGGCCACCTACACCGGTGCCGACGCGGTGACGGTGGAGCAGTCGGTGGCGACGCCGCTCGAGCAGCAGATCAACGGCGTCGAGGACTCGATCTACATGAAGTCCGTCAACGCCAGCGACGGCACGATGCAGCTGCGCATCGCCTTCGAGGTTGGGACCGACCTCGACACCGCCAACGTACTCGTGCAGAACCGTGTCGCCCAGGCGCAGCCATTCCTTCCCGAGGAGGTCAAGCGGCTCGGCGTCACCGTGAAGAAGTCGCTGTCCTTCCCGCTGATGCTGGTGGCGCTGCGCTCGCCGGGCGGCAGCTTCGACAACAACTTCCTGTCGAACTACGCGGCCATCAACGTCAACGACCGCATCGCCCGCATCCGCGGCGTCGGCCAGGTGAACCTGTTCGGTGGCAGCGACTACGCGATGCGCATCTGGGTGCGGCCCGACCAGCTCGCCAAGCTGCAGCTCACGGTGCCGGATCTCGTCAACGCCGTCCAGCAGCAGAACGCCGTGGTGCCGGCCGGCCAGGTGGGCGGGCAGCCGGCGCCGCCCGGCACCGACATGACCTACACCGTCGGCACGCGCGGCCGGCTCTCGACGCCGGAGGAGTTCGGCGAGGTCGTCATCCGGGCCAACCCCGACGGTTCGCTGCTGCGCCTGAAGGACGTCGCCCGGATCGAGCTCGGCAGCCAGCTCTACACGATGGTGGGCCGCCTCGATGGCGCGCCGGCGGCCGTCATCGCCATCTACCAGCAGCCCGGGTCCAACGCGCTGGCGGTGGCCGACGAGATCCGCGCCACGATGGCGGAGCTCGCCGCGGACTTCCCGGCCGACATCGAGTACCAGGTCTCCCTCGACACGACGCTGTCGGTGCGCGAGGGCATCAGCGAGATCGTCTCGACGCTGTTCGAGGCCGTCGTGCTGGTCATCCTCGTGGTCTTCGTGTTCCTGCAGAACTGGCGCGCGACGCTGATCCCGCTGCTGACCGTCCCGGTCTCGCTCGTGGGCGCCTTCATCGTGTTCCCGCTGCTGGGCTTCTCGGTCAACGTGCTGTCGCTGCTGGGGCTCGTGCTCGCCATCGGCATCGTCGTCGACGACGCCATCGTCGTCGTCGAGGCGGTCATGCACCACATCGAGCAGGGAATGAGCCCGCGGGACGCGACGCGCCAGGCCATGAAGGAGGTCAGCGGGCCCGTCGTCGCCATCGCGCTGATCCTCGCCGCCGTGTTCGTGCCGGTCGCCTTCGTGCCAGGCATCACGGGGCTTCTCTACCAGCAGTTCGCCATCACCATCGCCATCTCCGTCGCCTTCTCGGCGTTCAACGCGCTGACGCTGTCCCCGGCGCTCGCGGCGCTGCTGCTGAAGCCGGCCGGGGGCAAGCCCGGCCCGCTGGCGCCGTTCTACGCGGCCTTCAACCGGGTCTTCGGCCGCGTGACCGAGGGCTACGCCGGCATCACCGGGACGCTGGCCCGCCGGCCGGCCCGGGCGGCGGTGCTCGTCGCCCTCATCGCAGCCCTGGCGGCGCTCCTCGCCACCCGCCTGCCCACCGGGTTCCTGCCCGAAGGCGACCAGGGATACCTGCTCGTGAACGCGCAGCTGCCCGACGCCGCGTCGCTGCAGCGGACCGACGCCGTCGCGCGCCAGATCGAGGCGATCCTCGACCAGACGCCCGGCGTCAGGAGCTACACCAGCGTCGTCGGCTACAGCCTGCTCTCGTCGTCGTCGGCCCCGAACAACGCGTTCTTTTTCGTCGAGCTCGACGAGTGGGCCGCGCGGCCCGATGCCGCCAGCGCGCCGGCGCTCCTGCGCCGCCTGAACGGGCAGTTCGCCGCGTTGCCCGAGGCGGTCGTCTTCGCCTTCGGTCCGCCGCCGATCCCCGGCCTAGGCAGCGGCGCCGGCTTCAGCCTGATGCTGCAGGACCGGGGCGGGAATTCGCCGGCCTGGCTGCAGGAGCAGGTGGCCGGCTTCCTGCAGGCCACGGCGCAGCGTCCCGAGATCGGCAGCGCCTTCACGACCTTCAGCGCGTCGGTGCCCACGGTCTACGTCGACGTCGACCGCGAGAAGGTCCTGAAGCAGGGTGTGCAGCTCCAGGATCTGAATACGAGCCTCGGCGCCAACCTCGGCGGCGCCTACGTCAACGACTTCAACCGCTTCGGCCGCCTCTACAAGGTCTACGTCCAGGCCGAGCCCGAGTACCGCGTGCAGCCCGAGGACATCGGCCGCTTCTTTGTGCGCAACGCCGGTGGCGAGATGGTGCCTGTCTCGACGCTGGTGGACGTGGGGCGCAGCGCGGGGCCCGCCTTCACCAACCGCTTCAACCTCTACCGCGCGGTGGAGGTGACCGGCAGCCCGGCGCCGGGATACAGCTCGGCCGACGCGCTGCGCGCCCTCGAGCAGACGGCCCGCGGGGTGCTGCCGGCCGACATGGGGTACGCGTGGAACGCCGTCTCGTTCCAGGAGAAGCGTGCGGAAGGCAGCAGCGCCGTCGTCATCGTGTTCGGGCTGGTCATGGTGTTCCTCATCCTGGCGGCCCAGTACGAGAGCTGGACGCTGCCGCTCAGCGTGCTGCTCGGCACGCCCTTCGCCGCCCTCGGCGCCTTCCTCGGGCTCTGGCTCGCCCGCTTCCTGAGCCCGCTCTACGTCAACAACGTCTTCGCCCAGATCGGGCTGGTGTTGCTGATCGGCCTGGCTGCCAAGAACGCCATCCTCATCGTCGAGTTCGCGCGCATGAAGGTTGCCGAGGGCGTGGACGTGGTCGACGCCGCCATCGAGGCGGCGCGGCTGCGCTTCCGGCCGATCCTCATGACCGCCTTCGCCTTCATCCTCGGCGTCGTGCCCTTGGTCATCGCCAGCGGCTCGGGCGCCGAGGGCCGCCGTGTCATGGGCCTGGCGGTCTTCTCCGGCATGCTCGTGGCCACTGCCATCGGCGTGCTGCTGGTGCCGGCCCTCTTCGTGCTGGTCGAGCGCTGGAGCCGCCGCGGGCGCCCGGCGGCGCCGGCGCCCGGCGGCTCGGCCGGCGGTCACTGAGCCATGCGCGCCGCACGGTCGCTCGCCGCCGGCTGCCTCGCCACCGTCCTGCTGGGGGGCTGCGCCATCGGCCCCGATTTCGAACGGCCGGCGGTGCCGGAGCCAGCCGCCTGGACGCAGCCGGCGGATGCCGGCACGTCCATCGCCGACCTGGCGTGGTGGCAGGTCTATGGCGACCCGGTGCTGCAGGACCTCATCCACACGGCGCTGGCCGCGAACCGGGACGTCGCCATCGCGGCCGCCCGGGTCGAGGAGGCCGCGGCGGTGCTCGGCTTCGTGCGCAGCGACCAGTTTCCCAGCCTGCGCTACGACGGCGGCGCCACCCGCGCCCAGACCAGCGAGCAGCTCGGCACCTTCCCCGGCACGCTGGCGACGCAGTACCAGCTCGCCGCGACGCTCTCCTGGGAGCTCGACATCTGGGGCCGGCTGCGGCGCTCGACGGAGGCCGCCCGGGCCGAGCTGCTGGCCACCGAGGCCGCGCGCCGGGGCGTGACGATCACGGTCGTCGCCGGCGTCGCCCAGCTCTACTTCGCGCTGCGCGACCTGGACAACCGGCTTGCCATCGCCGAGCGGACGCTGGCCGGTCGCCAGGCCTCGACGCTGCTCATCACGACGCGCTTCCAGGGCGGCGTCGTCTCGCGCCTCGACGTGCACCAGGCCGAGATCGAGGAGGCGACCGCGGCCGCGGCCGTGCCCCAGTTCAGGCGCGAGATCGTCCGCCTCGAGACGGCGCTGGCGGTGCTGCTCGGCCAGCCCCCGGGGCCGATCCCCCGCGGAGCGCCCCTCGATCCCGCGAAGCTGCCGGCCGAGGTGCCCCCCGGACTGCCCGTGGATCTGCTGGCCCGGCGGCCCGACCTCGTCGAGGCCGAGGAGCGCGCCCACGCCCAGCTGGCCCGGGTCGGTGCCGCCGAGGCCCTGCGGCTGCCGACGCTGCGGCTGACGGCGGCCGGAGGCCAGGCCAGCAGCGACCTCGACGACTTCACCAGCGGCAGCGCGAACTTCTGGAGCATTGGCGGCGGCATCACCGGCCCGATCTTCGAGTTCGGCCGCAACGTCCGGCGGGTCGAGGCCGAGAAGGCGCGGGCCGAGCAGGCGGTGTTGCGCTACGAGGGCGCCGTGCTGAATGCCTTCAGTGAGGTCGAGGCGGCGCTGGCGGCGGTGGGGACCTTCGCCGGCGAGTACGAGGCGCGGCGGCGGCAGGTCGAGGCGGCCGTGGCGGCGGCGAGGCTCTCACGGGCCCGCTACGACGGTGGGGTGACGAGCTACCTGGAGGTGCTCGACATCGAGCGGTCGCTCTTCACCGCGGAGCTGGCGGCGTCGCAGGCCCTGCAGGGCCGGTACACCGCCCTCGTACAGCTCTACCGGGCGCTCGGCGGCGGCTGGGACCCAGAGGGTGCTGCCGCCCCCGGTGCACCGGCGTGCAGCAATTGAAGCCGCCCGGCGACCCGGGGGGATCCCCCGGGCCGCCAGGTCGTGGGCAGTCAGGCAGCGACCTGGAAGCCGGCCTCGGTGATCGCCTTGGCGATGGCCGCCTGCTCGATCTTCGCCGGGTCGAACTCGACGGTGACGGTGCCGGTCGCGCGGTCGGCCTTGGCGGCGCTGACGCCGGGGCGGCTTGTGAGGGCGTTCTGCACGCTGCGCTCGCAGCCGCCGCAGGTCATGCCGCTGACTTTGAACTCGGTCTTCATGAGGTTCCTTCCGGTGGTCATCATGGTGGGGGTCTCGGTGCTCAGGAGCGCGGCTTCCAGCGGCGCAGCAGCAGCGAGTTGCTGACCACGCTGACGCTGCTGGCCGCCATGGCGGCGCCCGCCAGCGCCGGCGTCAGGAAGCCGAGCGCTGCCAGCGGGATGCCGATGACATTGTAGATAAACGCCCAGAACAGGTTCTGGCGGATCTTGCGGAACGTGGCCCGGCTCGCGGCGATGGCGCCGGGCACCAGCCGCGGGTCGTTGCGCATCAGCGTGATGCCGGCCGTCTCCATGGCGATGTCGGTGCCCGAGCCCATGGCGATGCCGACGTCGGCGGCGGCCAGCGCCGGCGCGTCGTTGATGCCGTCACCGACCATGGCGACCACGGCGCCGCCCGCCGACAGGCCCGTGACTGCACCGGCCTTGCCATCGGGCGCGACGCCGCCGCGGGCCTCGTCGATGCCGACCTCGCGGCCGATGGCCGAGGCGACGGGCTGGGTATCGCCCGAGAGCATCAGCGTCTTCACGCCCATGGCCCGGAGCTGCCGGATGGCCTCGACGGACTGCGGGCGCACCGGGTCGGCAATGGCGAAGGTGCCGAGCAGGCGGTTGCCGTCGGCGGCGAAGACCACCGTGCGCGCGGCTGCCTGCCAGCGTCCGGCGGCCTCCTGCGCCGGCGCCAGGTCGACGCCGCGGCCGGCCATGAAGGCGGCGTTGCCGATGGCGATGCTGCGTCCCGCGACGGTGCCGAAGACACCCTGACCCGTGACGCTGCGGAACTCGTCCACGGCGAGCAACTCGATGCCGGCGTCGCTGGCCCGGCTCATGAAGGCCCGGGCCAGCGGGTGCTCGCTGGCCCGCTGCACCGACGCCGTGAGCTGCAGCAGCTCGTCGTGGGAGGCGCCCGTCGCCACCATCTCGACCACCTCGGGCCGGCCCTCGGTCAGCGTGCCGGTCTTGTCGAAGATGACGGTGTCGATGCGGTGCGCGCGCTCCAGCGACTCCACGTCCTTGATGAGGATGCCGGCCCGGGCGGCGGCACCGGTGCCCGTCATGATGGCGGTGGGCGTGGCGAGGCCCAGCGCGCAGGGGCAGGCGATGACGAGCACCGACACGGCCGCGACGAAGGCCGGCTCGAAGCTGCCGGCCAGGAAGAACGTCACGGCGAAGGTCGCCGCCGCGATGGCCACCACCACCGGCACGAAGATGGCGCTGATGCGGTCGACCAGGCGCTGCACCGGCGCCTTGCCGCTCTGGGCGTTCTCGACGAGCCGGATGATGCGCGAGAGCGTCGAGTCCTCGCCGACGGCCGTGGCGCGCACCTCGAGCAGGCCGGTGCCGTTGATGGCGCCGCCGGTGACCCGGGCGCCGGCGGCCTTGGCCACCGGCAGGCTCTCGCCGGTGATCAGCGCCTCGTCGACCTCGCTCTCGCCGGCGGTGACCTCGCCATCGACCGGGATGCGCTCGCCCGGCCGCACGACGACGATGTCGCCGGCGCGGACCTCCGCCACGGGCACCTCGGCCTCGCTGCCGTCGGCCCGGCGCACCCGCGCGGTCTGCGGGCGCAGGTCCATGAGCTGCCGGATCGCCGCCGTCGTGCCGCGCTTGGCGCGGGCCTCGAGGAACTTGCCGAGGAGCACCAGCGTGATGATGACGACGGCGGCCTCGAAGTAGAGCCGGCCCATGCTGCCGTCGAGGCCCAGCGTCGCCAGCAGGTACAGGCTGTAGCCGAAGGCCGCCGATGTGCCGAGCGCCACCAGCACGTCCATGTTGGCGCTGCCGCTGCGCAGGGCCTTCCAGGCCGAGCGGTAGAAGCGGGCGCCGATGACGAACTGCACGGGCGTGGCGAGCAGCAGCTCGACCCAGGCCGGGAGGTGCCAGTGGAACCCGGTCCACGGGGCGAGGGTCATGATGGCCATCTGCACCAGCAGCGGCGCGGCGAAGGCCGCCGCCGCCAGCAGCGTGTACAGCTCGCGGCGCAGGTTGGCGGCGTCGCGCTCGCGCTCGGCCTCGTCGGCCGCCGCCCGGCTGTCGCCGGAGGGCTGGATCCGCGCCGTGTAGCCGGCCCGGCCGACGGCATCGGCCAGGGCCTGCAGGCCCACGGTGCCCGACCAGACCGTGACGTCGGCGCGCTCGAGGGCCAGGTTCACCGTGGCCGACGCGACGCCGTCGACGGCGGCCAGCGCCTTCTCGATGCGTCCTGAGCAGGCGCTGCAGGTCATGCCCTCGACGGGGAAGCTGAAGGCCTGGGTCGGCACCTGGAACCCCGCCCGGGCGATGGCCGCCGACACGTCGCCGGTGCCGAGCGCGCCGGGATCGAAGCTGACGCTGGCCCGCTCGGTGGCAAAGTTGACCGTGGCCCCGGTGATGCCCGGCACGGCGTTCAGGGCCTTCTCGAGGCGCGTCGCGCAGGCGCCGCAGGTCATGCCCGCAACGGGCAGGTCCACGCGCCCGGCCGCGGGGCTGCCCTGCAGCGCAGGCGGGGCGAGGTCGGCCGAGGTCACGCTCATGGGGCACTCCTGGGGCGGGGAGGGGGCCGATGCTAGCGCCGGCCCGGATCGCCGGGCAATTCAATCCGGCGCACCTGACCACCAGACATCGGGGTGCCCGGGGCCGGATTCAACCCCGGGCCCCTGCGGCAAGCTGCCTCCGTCAGCGGGACGGCAACGCGACGCGGCGGTGGCGGAAGTCGAACAGGTGGATGAACTCGGCGAAGACCCGGTCGCCGAGGGCCCGGGCCGGGCCGATGTGGCGCGGGGTCTCGGCCGCGATGCGGGCCGGGTCGATGCGCCCGCGCAGGCCCTCGAGCTCGCGGCAGTTGACCGGCGCGTGCAGCCAGCGGTGGATCATGGGGGCGTCCACCTCGAGGTGGAACTGCAGCCCGTACACGTTGTCGCCGAAGCGGAAGGCCTGGTTCGCGCAGTCCGGCGAGCTGGCGAGGTGCACGGCCCCGGCCGGGATGCCGAAGGTGTCGCCGTGCCACTGGAAGATCTTCTCGGTGCCGGCGAAGTGCCGGAACAGGGGGTCGCCGGCCCCGGCGGCCGTGGGCGTCACGTCGTACCAGCCGATCTCCTTGACCGGGTTGCGGATGACTGGTGCGCCGAGCGCCCGGGCGATGAGCTGGGATCCGAGGCAGATGCCGAGCACCGGCCGGCCGTGGCGGATGGCCTCGCGGATGCACTCGATCTCGTGGTCCAGGTGCGGGTAGCGCTCCACCTGGTCGCAGTTCATCGGCCCGCCGAGGATGACGAGGCCGTCGTAGCGCGCCACATCGGGGCGGGCCTCGGGCTCGCGGCCGAAGTTGACGTAGCGGATGCGGCAGCGTGCTGCCCGCAGCAGCGGGTCGAGGGTGCCGAGGATCTCGTGGGCGACGTGCTGGAGGACGAGCAGCCGGCGCATGGGGCTCGCTCAGGGCCCCGCGGCGGCCGGCAGGGCGCCGGACGGGGGCGGCAGCCGGAACGCCTCTGGCAGGATCACCTCCCACTGCACCGTGGCGGCGTAGAAGTCGGCCAGCGACTGCTCGTAGACCTGCTCGGCACGCACGTTGCGCACCCGCACGTCGGCGCTGGTTTCCTCGCGGGCGTTCAGCAGGAAGAAGTTGCTCTGCCCGGCCTCGAGGCGCTCGCGCTCGGCGGCCTCCATGGTCGTCGCCTGCTGCAGCTCGTCGGTGGTGATCTTCATGAGCCGCTGGTTCGCGACGATGTCGTTGCCGACGTTGCGGATCTCGGCGGCGATACGGTCCTCGATGAGCCGCTGTTCCTGGCGGATGCGGTTCAGGTTGGCCTGGGCCTCGGCGCGCCGGCCCTCGCCGGTGCGGCGCTCGACCGGGATGCTCACCTGCAGCTTCACCACCGTCTCGGTGCCGTCGAGGGTGTTGCTGCCGGAGCCTACGTCGCGGGCTGCCTCGACGCCGACGTCGACCCGCGGCTTCAGCAGGTTCTCGCCGAGCCGCACGCGGTCGGCCTCGACCTGGCCGTCGACGGCGAGCAGCGCCGCGTCGGGCCGGAGCTGCAGCGCCGCCGCGACGGCGGACTCGACGGCGGCACCGTCGACCGGCGGCAGCCGCGGGAAGTCCGGCGGCAGTTCGTCGGCACCCGGCACGCGGGGCGAGCCGTCGGCATTGCGCAGGTACAGCGAGAGGAAGTTCGCGCGGTTGACGAGGAGGCGCTCGGCGTCGGCCACGAGCGCCCGCCGCCGCAGCACCGCCTGCAGGTTCTCGGTGAGGGTGATCTGGGGCAGCGCACCCTCCTGCACGAGGTCGGCGAACTGGCTCTGGCGCAGGTCCGCCAGCCGCAGCAGCTCCTGGTAGACCCGGAGCTCGCGGCCGGCCGCCAGCCACTGCAGGTACGCGCCCGCGGCCTCGCGCTGGACGAGGATCTGGCGCAGCAGCAGCTCGAGCTCCGCCTTGCGCACGTCGTTGCGGGTGCGGGCGAGGTCGAAGCGGCGCTGGTCGATCTCCCGGTCGCGCCACAGCGACAGGATGGCGCCGACGCTGAACTCGCCGCCCGAGAGGGTGTTGAACTCGTCCTCGTACACGGGGAACTGGCCGTCGGACAGCTTGTAGCCGCCGTAGATCTGCGCGCCGAAGGCCGGCAGCGGCTTCACGAGCCGCGTGTCGAGGGTGCGGCCGTCGTAGAAGCCGCTGGGCCGCACCTGCCCGAACTGGTCGACGCGCAGGTCGAAGGCGCCCTCGGCGGCCAGGGCGCCGCCGGCCCGGGCCCGGGCGGCCTCGCGCGCCGCGAGCACCTGGGGATAGTAGGTGGCCGCCGAGCGGAGCACCCGGTCGAGGGTCAGCGGCTCGCCAGCCGCAGGCCCTGCCATCCAGCCGAGCAGCACGACGAGGGCAGCCCGGCGGTATGGGCCGCGTTGGCCGGTGCGCATCACTTGACGTTCGCGTCGGTGTCGAGACCGGTCAGGCCGAAGGGCTCGGGCGGGAAGCTGTTCAGCCGCCGCCAGAACTCGTAGCCGAGGCGCACCTCGCCGAGCATCACCCAGGCCCGTGCCTTGCCGCCGAGGCGCAGGAACCGGTCCGAGGGCCACGGCTCGGCTTCGGTCTCGGTGATGAGCACCCGGAACCGGCCGTTGCCGGTCACCAGCGGATCGACGGACAGCACCTCGCCGGCGAAGGTGCCGATGGCAATGGCGGGCCAGCCGCTGAACTGGACGGCGGGCCACCCCTCGAACATCAGTCGCGCGGGACGGCCGGGCGTGATCAACGGTGCATCCAGGCCGCTGACGTAGATCTCGACGGCGCGCCGGTCGGGCAGCGGGGCGAGGGTGGCGAGGACGTCACCCTCCCGGACGAGCGTGGCGCCCGCCGCGCCCACGAGGTTCAGGACGACGCCGGACCGCGGCGCGTTGATGACCTGGGTCGACAGGCGCGCCAGCCTGACTTCCATGGGGGCGATCTTCGCCTCCGCCGCGGCCTTGCGGGCCGAGAGCTCCTCATAGCGCACCTTGGCCGCCTCCATGTCCCGCCGGGCTGCCAGCCCCTTGGCGAACAGCCGTTCCTGCCGCTCGGCGTCGAGCCGCGAGGTCTCGGCGGCGAGCTTGGCGGCGTTCGCCTCGGCGCGCATCGACTCGAGCTCGGCGCGCAGCCGGTTGACCAGCTGCGGGTCGATGTCCTCGAGCTCGACCAGGGGATCGCCTTCCTCGACCCGGTCGGCCTCCCGGACGTACCAGCGCTTGATGCGGCCGGTGACGAAGGCGGTGACGGGCTGCGGGCGCCCCGACGGGTTCAGTTCGACGATCTGTCCGTAGCCGGCGGAGGTCTGGATCCACGGCGTGTACCAGAGCACGGCCGCCACGACCGCCATCGCCACCAGGACCAGCCACCCCGCGGCCCGCGCCACGCGCGGGGGGCCCAGCGACTGCAGTGTGCGGAACCGGGCCCGGTAGGCCGGGGAGAGCTCGCGCTCGATGTCGGTCATGTCGGCCATGGTGCGGGTGCCCGTCAGGCCGGCGCGCGGCCCGCGGCGGCGAGCTGCTCTTCATGGGCCACCAGGGCAGCGAGCGCCGGGAAGAACTGCTGGCCGTGGCTGCCGATGTACAGGTAGGCGCCGAAGCCCTCGGTATCGCGCCGGTTGGAGAAATAGATCACCGTCGTCTCCTGCTGGCCTGCAAGGTACTCGATGATCCGTGCCCGGTCGGTCCGGTTGACGGTGTCGAAGGTTTCGGTGATGACCAGCAGCGCCGGTCGCGCCAGCAGGGCAGCCGCGAGCTTCAGGCGCAGCACCTCGGAGCGGGACAGCGGGTACCCGAAGGGCTGCAGCGGGGTGTCGAAGCCCTTCTCGAGGCCGTCGAGGGTGGACTCGAGGCCCAGGGTGCGAAGCAGGTCCCGCGCCCGGGACTGCGTCAGGTCCGGGCAGCCGACGGCCAGGTACTCGAACACCGTGCGCTCGAGCACGCCGGAGCTGTCGACCACGGCGATGCAGTCGCGCAGGGCATGGGGGGCACAGTCGGCAAGGTCGAGGCCCGAGAACCGGATGCTGCCGGCGGCCGGTATCCGGTAGCGCTGGACCAGGTCGAGCACCGTCTTCTGCAGGCTGCTCGACTCTGCCACCGCCATGACCGTGCGGCCGGCCGGCACCTCGAAGTCGAGCACGCACTCGCCCCGGTGGCTGTCGGACGTGGCCCGCTCGAAGGCCAGCCGGGCGGGCCCTGGCGGTGGTGCCAGCCGGCCGCGGCCATCCTCGGCGGGAACGCGGTAGAAGTACGCGATCTTCTCGAGGCCCGCACAGGTCTCGTAGAACGCATCGAGATACCAGCCGAAGCCGACGAGGCTCGCGAAGATCACCGACAGGATCAGCTCCGCGGCGACCAGCTGCCCCAGGGTCAGCTCGCCCGCGATGATCAGCCAGCCGCCGAGCGCCAGCATCGAGCTGCTCGCCAGCGCGTAGATCGCCAGCAGGCAGATGACCTGGGCGAACCGGTAGCGGAAGTGGCGGCGGTGGCGGGCGATGTACTCGGCCGTCACGGCCTCGGTGCGCTCGAGCGCGTGGTCGATGTAGCGGCTGGCCTTGAAGACGGTGTTGGCCCGGGCCATCTCCTCGAGCCAGCGGGCGAAGCGGTACTTCTGGTCGCTGAGCTCGCCGGCCGTGCGCACGGCGCCCGGTCCCCAGACCCTGATGACCGCGTACAGCAGCAGTACCAGGATCCCGTTGAATGCCAGGAAGACCGGGTGGTAGAACGCCACGACCACGAAGCCCACCGCGGCGTTCAGCACCACGGCGAGGCCGCCCACGAGCAGCCGGGGGACGTTCTTCTGGATCGTCATGATCTCGAAGTAGCGGTTGACCAGTTCCTCGCGGTTGATGCTCTCGAAGTAGGCGTGGTCGGCGTGGATCGTGCGCAGGACGATGTCGGCCGTGATCCGGCAGAAGTAGCGCCGCTCGAAGATCTCCATCAGGTAGACCTCGAGGGCGACGAGCACCCCGTAGGCGACCAGCAGCACCAGCAGGACGATGGCGAGGATCGCCACCGGCCGGAACACCGCGATGTTGGCGATGCTGTTGACGAGCGTCTGGACGCACAGCGGGACCGCCAGGCCCAGCAGCGCCAGGGCCACCGTGTAGACGAAGGCCAGCCAGAAGAACGACCGGTCGGCCTGCATCAGCTGGTACATCTGGCTGTAGCGGAGTCGCGAGGCGGGACCGTAGGGCATAGGGAAGGGCTTCGGTTTACCGGGGACTATAGATGCCGTCCGGGGCGTCAGGTTCCGCCGGAATCGGCCGGCCGGGTGTCAACGCAGTGTGAACGGGTCCGCATCCTGCCAGGCCGGGAACTGCTCCCGGTACGCTGCCAGCTCGTCGCCGGGCAGGACCACCTGGGCCACGCCCTCGCGGTCGCCGAGGTCGAGAAGGGAGTGTCCCAGCGGGTGGTGGATCCCGGAGTCGCCCGCATAGCTTACCCCGTGGCCGTCGGTGCCGACGCGGTTGACGCCGGCGACGTAGCACTGGTTCTCCACGGCCCGTGCGGGCAGCAGGGCGCGCCACGCCGGGCGGCGGCCCACCGGCCAGTTGGCCACGTAGAGCAGCAGGTCGAACTCGTTGGCCCCGCGGCTCCAGACCGGGAAGCGCAGGTCGTAGCAGATCAGCGGGCACACCCGCCACTCGCCGAGGCGCAGGACGACCCGCGAACGGCCCGCGGTGTAGTGGCGGTGCTCGCCGGCCATGCGGAACAGGTGCCGCTTGTCGTACCAGCCGAGCTGCCCGTCCGGCGTCGCCCACAGCAGGCGGTTGTAGTAGCCGCCGTCGGCGGCGATGGCGAGGCTTCCGCAGAGCGTGGTGCCGCGGGCGGCGGCCTCGGCCCGGAGCCAGGCCACCGTCGGCCCGTCCATGGGCTCGGCGTGGCCCGGCGGGCGCATGGTGAAGCCCGTGGCGAACATCTCGGGCAGCACGACGAGATCGCCCGGGGGGCCCGCCGCGTCGAGCAGCGCGCCGAGCCTCCGGCGGTTCGCTGGCGGATCCTGCCAGGCCAGGTCGGCCTGCACCAGCGTGACGGTCAGATCGCGCACAGGATGTCGGCGGCGCGGTCCAGCGTCGCCAGCTCCTTGGCAAAGCAGAAGCGCAGCAGGTGCCGTGGCGGGCCGGCGGCGCAGAACACCGACACGGGGATCGCGGCCACCTTGTACTGCGTCGTGAGACGGCGGGCGAAGGCCACGTCGTCCTCGTCGGTGATGGCGCTGTAGTCGGCGAGCTGGAAGTACGTGCCGGCGGACGGCGTGACCCGGAAGCGGGAGCCCTCGAGCCGGGCGCAGAAGTGGTCCCGGCGGGCCGCATAGAAGGCCGGCAGCTCCCGGTGGTGGGCCGGGTCGGACTGCAGGAAGTCGGCGAGCGCCCACTGCAGCGGCGTCGCGACGCAGAACTGCACGAACTGGTGCACGCGGCGGAAGCCGGCCATCAGCTCGCGGGGGCCGACGCAGTAGCCGATCTTCCAGCCGGTGGCGTGGTACGTCTTGCCGAAGGACGACACCACGAGGCTGCGGGCCGCGAGTGCCGGGTAGCGCAGCAGGCTCTCGTGGCGGCGGCCGTCGTAGACCATGTGCTCGTAGACCTCGTCGCCGATCAGCGCGATGCCGGTGCCGGCGACGAGTTGGGCGAGATTCGCCATGTCGTCCGCCGACAGCACCGCGCCGGTCGGGTTGTGGGGCGTGTTCAGGATCAGCAGGCGGGTGCGCTTGGTGATGGCGGCGCGCAGGCGCCCCCAGTCGATGCCGAAGCCGGGCGCCGCCAGCGGCACGTGCACGGGCCGCGCGCCGGCCAGCCGGATGGCCGGGTCGTAGGAGTCGTAGGCCGGGTCCAGGCACAGGGCCTCGTCGCCCGGGCCCACCAGCGACTCGATGGCGCAGTAGAGCGCTTCGGTGGCCCCAGAGGTCACGGTGACCTCGTCGTCCGGGTCGGCGACGTGCCCGTAGAGATCGAGGGTCTTGCGCGCGATGGCCTCCCGCAGCGCCGGCAGGCCGGCCATGGGCGCGTACTGGTTGTGTCCGGCCCGCAGGTGGTGCACCACCCGGTCGAGCAGGCCCGCCGGTGGCGGGAAGTCCGGGAAGCCCTGGGACAGGTTGATGGCGCCGGCCTCGGCGGCCAGCGCCGACATGACCGTGAAGATCGTGGTGCCGACGTCCGGCAGCTTGCCGGCGTACGCCGGCGCGAAGGCTGTGTCCATGGCTGCCTTTCTATCATCGGGCGACGGGTTTTTGGCGCCCGGGTTTGACTTCGGCGGTGCCGAGCCTCGATCATCCCGCGCCATGACCGAAATGCTGGCGCCTGCCGCTCCCGTTGCCACACCGCCCGTAGCGCCCGGAGCCGCGCCCGCCGCCACCGCGTCGCCGGAGTACTTCCCCACGGGCCGTACCACGCTGATGGCCAACGTCCGCCGGCTGGTGGAGCAGGTGGCCGCGTTCAACACCAGCGTGCTGGTGACCGGCGAGTCGGGCACCGGCAAGGAGTGGGTGGCCCGCTACATCCACGCGTGCTCCCCGCGCCGCGACGCCGCCTTCGTGCCCGTCAACTGCGGCGCGATCCCCGCCGACCTGCTCGAGAGCGAGCTCTTCGGCCACGAGAAGGGCGCCTTCACCGGCGCGATCTCCACGCGCATCGGCCGCTTCGAGGCCGCCGAGGGCGGCACGCTCTTCCTCGACGAGATCGGCGACATGAGCCTGCCGATGCAGGTGAAGCTGCTGCGCGTCCTGCAGGAACGGGTCTACGAGCGGGTCGGCAGCAACCGCAGCCGCGCCTGCGACGTGCGGATCATCGCCGCGACCCACCGCAACCTCGAGGCCTCGATCCGGTCCGGGACGTTCCGCGAGGATCTCTACTACCGCCTCAACGTATTCCCCATCGAGCTGCCGCCGCTGCGTGACCGGGTCGACGACCTGCCGGACCTGGTGCAGACGATCCTCGCCCGGTGCGCCGCCGCAGGCCTCAGCCCGGTGCGGCTGAGCCCCGGGGCGCTGCGCATCCTGCGTCACTACCCGTGGCCGGGCAACATCCGCGAGCTCTCGAACCTCGTGGAGCGGCTGTGCGTGACGAACCCCGGCGCGCTGGTCGACATCCCGCAGCTGCCGACGCGCTACACCGAGCAGGCGCCGCTGCGCGAGTCCGACCGGGTCGAGGTGGCGGCCAGCCGCGCGGCGGGCCCGCAGCCCCAGGACCTCGAGCTGCCCAGCGAGGGGCTGCCGCTCAAGGAGTACCTCGAGAAGATCGAGGTGGCCCTGATCCGCCGGGCGCTGCACGAGGCCGACGGCATCATCGCCCACGCCGCGGAGCGCCTGCACCTGCGGCGCACCACGCTGGCCGAGAAGATGAAGCGCTACGGCATCCAGGCCGCGGCCGGCGAGGCGCTCTGACGCGGGGCCCGGCGGGCGGCTGAAGGGCGCACGTCAGGTGCGTTCTCAACCGGCCAGTGCGGGACGGGCCCGCGCCGGCCCAGGAGGAATCACTCGCCTTCTCCGTCGACCCGGGGATCCCCGGCCGCGCCAGCAGGCCGTTCTTCAGCGGCCTGCTAGGCCGCCCTGATCGTCTCGTAGCAGGTATACCGGTCCCGGCCGCTCCGCTTGGAGTGGTACAGGGCCGCGTCGGCGGCGGCCAGCAGGTCCGCCGCCGCCGGGAACCGGTGCTGGCCGTCGCAGGTCGCGATGCCGAGCGACAGCGTGATCCCCACCCGCCGCCCGTCCGGCAGCCGCGCCGTGCGGCCGTGGGCCGTCTCGACGAGGCGCTGGCCCACGGAGTCGGCCTGGCCCGCGTCGACGCCCGGCAGCAGCAGCACGAACTCGTCGCCGCCGTAGCGGGCGACGATGTCGGTGTCGCGCAGCACCTCGCCGAGCAGCCGCGCCACCTCGACGAGCACCGCGTCCCCGGCCTGGTGGCCGAAGGTGTCGTTGATCTCCTTGAACCTGTCGAGGTCGACGAAGACCACCGACAGCGGCCACGCATGGCGGTTCGCCGTCTCGAACTCGCGGGCGACGGCCTCCTCGAAATAGCGGCGGTTGTAGACGTCGGTCAGGGCGTCGCGGGTCGACTCGGCCTTGAGCTCGACGTTCTCCTCCTCGAGCCGGCTCGTCTTGTTCTGCAGGTCCTGCACCTCGGACAGTGCGTGCAGGTTGCGCACGACGAGGATCTCGCGGGCGGTTTCGGTGATGTCCTGCAGCTGGGTGGCGTCGAAGAGGTCCATCTCGAAGACGCTCTCGGCCACCGGCAGCTGCTCGCGGATCTGGTCGAACAGCTCGGCGAGGCGGTTCGGCAGGATGCCGAGCTGCTTGTGCACCTGCTGGCCGATCCGGCGCAGCGCGACCTCGTTGCCGCGGCTGCCGAGCCAGGCATCGGCCAGCTCGCCGGCCATGGCAACGGTGCGCACGAAGGGCCGCTCGTCGGCCTCGACGCCGGCGGCGCCGGGGTCATGGCTGTGCTGGACGGCCCGCCCCAGGTGCGCCGGCATGTTCCACAGTCCCAGCAGCGCCGCGCCGACGTGCGGGTGGTCCGTGCCGATGCAGTTGTGCTCGTGCTGGGCGAGGCGGGCGTGCTCGAGGCTGAAGGCCGCGATGCCGCCGTAGACCTCGGGCCAGATGCGGTCGATGGCCAGCATGCCGAGGTCCTGCAGCAGCGAGGCGAGGAACACTTCCTCGGCGTCGCGGCGGCCGGTCTCGGCGGCCAGCAGCTTGCCCCAGGTGGCGCAGAGCACCGTGCGCCGCCAGTAGGCGCGGAAGTCGAAGCCCTTGGGCGGGTTGCGCTTCAGCGCGCTCACCAGCGTGAACGACAGCGCGAGCGTCAGCGTCGCGTTGAGGCCGAGGACGATGAGCGCCTGGCGCAGGTTCGCGCTCTGCCGGCGCCGGGCGTACATGGCCGAGTTGGCGATGCGCATGACCTTGGCGGCGATGGCCGGGTCGGCGCTGACGGCGTCGGCGACCCTGGCGAGGTCGATGTCCGGGTTCTGGGCCAGCTGCACCACCTGCATGGCCACCGGCGGCGGCGTCGGGAACGACGTGCACAGGCGGAGGCGCTGGAGGATCTCGGGGGCCACGGGGCTCTGGGCTGGCGCGGTGCGGTTCGTGTTCATGGCGTGCTCGGGCGGTGCGGGACGGTGGCGGATCGGTGCGGGGCGTCAGTGCAGGTCGGCGGGTGCGGCGGGCGCCTCGCGCCCGTAGAGCGTCTGGATCAGGTGCGCCTCCCCCTGGCTCAGGCCGCAGGTATCGATGAGCTGGCGGGTCGTCGCACCGTGTTTCGACAGGGCGATGGCCTGGCGGAAGGTGGCGGTGCCCGGCGTCTCGCGGCGGGCGAGGGACTGGTCGAGCCGGGCCTGCAGCTGCGCAAGCTCGGCCCGCGTCACCGCCAGCAGCTCCTCGGTGGCCGCGACGCGTGCGCAGGCCAGGGCGAGGTCCGTGGCGTGGCGCCGGGCCTCCCGGCCCGCGGCGCGGGCGAGCAGGACGGCGGCGAGGGCGCCGGCCACGGCCAGGGCGGCGAAGAGGGCGATGCCGGCCTGGGTCGTGGCACTGGCGGCGAGCTGGGCGAGGTCGAGGCTGGTCATGCGTTCTTTCCGTCGTGCTGGGGCCTGCGGCCGGGGCCGTCAGGCGAGTTCATCGATGTGGTGGCTGCGGCCGCTGCCGTCGTCGGCGGGCTTGGGCCTGCCGGGCTGCGGCTCCGGTGCCGGCGCGGCCGGCCGCTGGTCCCGGGGGCTTTTCTCCCGGCGGCGGTCCTCCACGCGGCGCAGCCGGTTGGCCGGCAGCGTGGGCCCGACGATCCGGTCGAGCGGGTTCATGCAGTCGTCTCCGCCGGGCGCGTCGCCGCGCTGCCGGCGTCGTCCTGGCCGGCCGTATCCGCCGGTGGCGTCGTCGCGGCCGGCGTGGTGGTCGTTGCCGGTGCCGTCGCCGCTGCAGGTGGCGGTGCCACGGCCGGGTCCGCCGCGGGGTCAGCGGCGGCGGCAGCCGCCGTCCCGCTGGCCGCGTCCGCCCCGGCGCCGCCGAGGATGACCATCACGACGCGCCGGTTGCGGTTGCGCCCCTCGGGCGTGTCGTTGCCGGCGACGGGCTGCTGCTCGGCGAAGCCGGCGACGGTGAGCCGCGCCGGGCTGATGCCGCGCTCCTGCAACAGGCGGACGATGCGCGCCGCCCGGGCGGCCGACAGCTCCCAGTTGGACGGGAACTGCAGCGTGCTGATGGGCCGGTCGTCGGTATGCCCCTCGACGCGCACCGGCCAGGGGCGCGTGGCGAGGATCGTGGCCACCCGCTCGAGGATGCTGACGGCCGCCGGGTCGATGGCGGCGCTGCCGCTGGGGAAGAGGATGTCGGTGTTGATCTCGACCTCGATCCACGAGTCCGTGCGCTGCACGCGGATCAGCTCGCGGTCGATCAGGTCCTGCATGGCCGCGGCCAGGTCGCCGGCCATCTCGCGGAGCTGCGCGCCGGTGTCGTCGCCGGCCATCTCGCGGAGCTGCGCGCCGGTGTCGTCGCCGGCCTCGCCCTTGCCGGCGGCGGGGCCGCCGCCCTCGAACTTGAGCGCCTGCTTCGGGCGCACCGCGGCCAGCGAGTCGTCCGGCTGCACCTTCGCCACCTTCGTCCCGATGCTGATGGGCTCGTAGGTGTGGGGCTGCCCGCGGAACGCCGCCACCAGCGAGTCCGACAGCACGCGGTACTTGCCCTCGTTGACCGACGACACGGCGTACATGACGACGAAGAAGGCGAGCAGCAGCGTGATCAGGTCGCCGTAGGGGATGGCCCACGCCTCGTGGTTGACGTGGTCCTCGTGCTCGTGCTTGCGGCGTGCCATGGCGGTGCCGCCGTCAGCCGACGAAGCCCTTCAGCTTCGTCTCGAGGTTGCGCGGGTTCTCGCCCTCGGCGATGGCGATGATCCCCTCGATGATCATCTCCTTCGCGTGGGTCTGGGTCTTGATGATGTCCTTCAGCTTGTTCGCGGTGGGCAGGAAGAACAGGTTCGCCAGCGCGATGCCGTAGATCGTCGCGGTGAAGGCGGCCGCGATGCCGGGGCCGAGCTTGCTGGGATCCGCCAGGTTCTTCATGACGGCGATCAGGCCGAGCACGGCGCCGATGATGCCGAGCGTCGGCGAGTAGATGCCGAGGCCCTCGAAGACCTTGGCGCTCTGGGTGTTGGCCTTCTCGCGGACCTCGAGCTCGACCTCGAGCGCCTCGCGGATCTTCTCGGGCTCGGTGCCGTCGACCAGCATCTGCAGGGCCTTCTGCGCGAACGGGTCCTGCTCCGTCTCGAGGGCCGGCTCCAGGCCCAGCAGCCCCTGCTTGCGGGCGGTCTCGCTCCACGCGACCATCTTGGCGATCAGCTTCTCGTGGTCCTCGACCGGCGGGCGGAAGATCCACGGGAAGATCTTCCAGGCGCGCATGAAGGTCGGCTTCGGCGTCTGCACGAGGCTGGCGGCGAAGGTGCCGACCACGACGATGATGAACGCCGCCGGGTTCAGCAGCGACATGATGCCGGCGCCCTTCAGCACCGCGCCGAACACCACGGCCACGAGGCCGAGGACGACGCCGGCGATCGTCAAAGCATCCATCAGCCCACCATTCCCGTCATTGCCCGCGACGCTGCCGTCGCCGTTCCGTTACTGCCGGCTGCTGCCCGCCGTGCCGACCCTCGCCCGTAGCCGCGCCAGCGCCTGCCCGTGGAGCTGGCAGACCCGCGATTCCGTCACCCCCAGGATCGCGCCGATCTCCTTGAGGTTGAGCTCCTCGTCGTAGTACAGCGACATCACCAGTGCCTCGCGCTCCGGCAGCGAGCGGATCGCCGCGGCCACCTCGCTCCGCAGCTCCTCCGACTCCAGCGCCGCCGCGGGGCCGGCCTCCGGGTCGGGCAGCTGCCCGGCCAGGGACTCGCCGTCCTCGTCCGCGGCGTCGATGCTGAACACCCGGCAGGCCGTGGCCTGGCCCACCAGCTGGTGGTACTCCTCCAGCGGGATGCCCAGCTCCGCGGCTACCCCGCGGGCGTCGGCCGCCTGTCCCGTCCGGTTCTCCACTGCCTGAATCGCCGCCGTCAGTTCCCTTTGCCGCCGGTACACCGACCGGGGCGTCCAGTCCGTCGCCCGCACCTCGTCGAGCATCGCGCCGCGCACGCGGATGCCGGCGTAGGTCTCGAAGCTCGCGCCCTTTGCCGGCGAGTACTGCCGCGCGGCGTCGAGCAGCGCGATCAGCCCGACCTGCACCAGGTCGTCGACCTCGATCCCGTCCGGCAGCCGCGCCCGCAGGTGGTTCGCGATGCGCTTGACCAGCGGCGCGTACTCCTGCACCAGCGCGTCCGGCCCGGGCCCGCCCACGGGCGCCTGGCCGGCGGTCGCTGCGACATAACCGTGGGCTGCCTTCATGCCCCCGCGAACTCCGCTGGGCGTGGCTGGCGCGCCGCCAGCAGCCGCTCGACGAAGAACTCGATGTGGCCCCGCGCAGCCCGCGGTGCCTCCCACTTATCGGCACGCTGGGCGAGCCGCTTTAGGGCCGTGGCGGCGAGACTGGTGGGGAACGCCGTCACAAAAGGCGCCTGCAGCTGCACGGCGCGCCAGACCCGGTCGTCGTAGGGCAGGCTGCCGGCGTGGTCGAGGCTGACGTCGAGGAAGCGTTCGGTGACGCGCAGCAGCTTCTCGAAGAGCTGGCGCCCGTCGCCGCCCTGGTGCGTCATGTTGGTCACGATGCGGAACCGCGTCACGCCATGCTCGGTGCTGAGCACCTTGATCAGCGCGTAGGCGTCGGTCAGCGACGTCGGCTCGTCGCAGACCACCACGAGCACCTCCGACGCCGCCGCGCAGAAGCGCAGCACGCCGTCGGTGATGCCGGCGGCGGTGTCGACGACCAGCACGTCGAGGGCCTCGGTGAGCTCGCTGAAGGCGTTGATGATCCCGGCGTGCTCGGCGGGCCCCAGGCGCGCGAGCCCGGCGAGCCCCGAGGCCCCGGGCACGACGCGGACGCCGGCGGGGCCGGTCAGCACCACCTCGGCCAGGCTGCGCTGCCCGCCCAGCACGTCGGCCAGCGTGTAGCGCGGCTGCAGCCCCAGCAGCACGTCGATGTTGGCGAGCCCCAGGTCGGCGTCGAGCAGCATGACCCGGCGGCCCAGCTGGGCCATGGCGATGGCCAGGTTCGCCGCGATGTTCGTCTTGCCGACGCCGCCCTTGCCCCCGGACACGGCCAGCACCTTCACCGCCTGGGCGGCCTGGCGCCGCCGCAGGCCGGCGGCCTGCTCACCCCCCTCAGGCACAAGCATGGTCGGCGACCTCCGTGTGGCGGCGGGCCAGTTCGTCGTCGGAGATGACGCGCGGGTCGCGGCGGATCAGCTCGACGGCCATCTTCGTGAGCCAGGCCTCGCGGCCGTGCATGAAGTGCAGGTCCTCGGGGACCCGCTGCCCGTTCGTGACGTAGGCCAGTGGCAGGGCGGCCCGGATCAGCACCGAGAATGCGCCGCCGAGGGTGGCCGCCTCGTCGGTCTTGGTCAGGATGGCGGCGACGGGCGATGCCCCGCGGAACACGTCGACGATCTCCTGCAGCGTGCGCGCGTCGCCGTTGGCCGGCAGCGCCAGCAGCGTGCGGACCGGCGCGTCGGCGCCGCCCGTCGTCGTGGCGAGCCGCGCCAGCTGCTCGCCGAGCCGCGGGTCGCGCTGGCTCATGCCGGCGGTGTCGATCAGCACGAGGCGCCGGCCCGCCAGCGCCGTGAGGGCGGCGGCGAGCTCGCGGGCGTCCGCGGCCTGGTGGACCGGGATGCCGAGGATCTGGCCGTAGGTGCCGAGCTGCTCGCGGGCGGCCACCCGGAAGGTGTCGGCGGTGACGAGGCCCACGGCGTCGGGGCCCCACTGCAGGGCGGCCCGGGCGGCGAGCTTCGCGATGGTGGTCGTCTTGCCGACCCCGGTGGGCCCGACGACGGCGAAGACGCCGCCGCCGGCCGCGCAATCCGTCGTCGCGACGGGCAGCGCGCCGACCAGGGTGCGCAGCACTGCGGTCCACGTGCCGTTGGCGTCACGGGCGACGGCCGCGTCGGCGAGCCGCTCGGCGACGTCCGCATCGAGCCCGATCTGGCCGAGCTTGCGCAGCACGCCGGCCGTCGCCGGGGAGCGGCGGGTGCGGTCGTCCCAGATCAGGCGCGTCACCTGCATCTCGAGCAGCGCCCGGACCGAGGCCAGCTCCTCGCGCAGCCGGTCGTAGTCGCTGGCGCCGGCGGCGGTGGCCTGGCGGGGCGGGGCGTAGTCCGGGGACGGGCGCGTGGCCCGGCCGACCACGACGGCGGGTCCCGCCGGCTCGTCGTCCGCGGGGAGCGTCCACGAAGGCCCCCTGGCCGGTGGCGTCGACGGCCCGGCATCGATGGCCGCCGAGATCTCGACGCCGGCCGGTGACCGGGTCGTCTCGAGGATCACCGCGTCGGGACCGAGGGCTTCGCGCACCTGCCGCAGGCAGTCGCGCATGTCGGTCCCGATGAAGCGGCGCAGTTTCATCGCCATTCCGTTGTCTCCGTTTCCTCAGGCGCGCCAATGCGCCGTCGTCACGTTCCCACTGCCGCCACGAGCCGCACGCGCCGGTTCTCGGGCACCTCCGTGTAGGCCAGCACGCGCAGCCTCGGCACCGCGAAGCGCAGGAACCGCGCGAGCCACGGCCGCAGCGCCGGCGCCACCAGCAGTACCGCCGGCTCGCCGGCGGCCTCCTGGCGCTCGGCCGTCGCGGCGAGCTGGGCCTGCAGCCGCTCGGCGAGGGTGGGCTCGAGCCCGGGCCCTTCACCGCGGCCGCCGACAGCGTCTTGCAAGATCTGTTCCAGCCTGGGGTCGAGGGTGATCACCGGCAGGTCGCCGGTGCCTGCGGCGATGCGCTGGACGATGGCGCGGCCCAGGGCCACGCGGACGAACCCGGTCAGCGCCTCGGGGTCCTGGGTCGCGCGGCCGTGCTCGGCCAGCGCCTGGCAGATGGCCCGGGTGTTGGTCAGCGGCACCTGCTCCCGGAGCAGTTCCTGCATGACCCGCACCACCACCGACAGCGGCAGCGTCTTCGGCACCAGTTCCTCCACGAGCTTCGGCGCCTGGCGGCCGAGGCGGTCGAGGATCTCCTGGCCCTCCTGGTGGCCGAAGACCTCGTGGGCGTTCTCGTGCAGCACCTTGCTGAGGTGCGTGGCGACCACCGTGGCGACGTCGACCACGGTGTAGCCGCGCACCTGGGCCTCCTCGCGCTGGCCCGGATCGATCCAGACCGCCTCGAGGCCATAGGCCGGGTCGCGCGTGGGGATGCCGCCGATGGGCTGGGCGATGTGGCCCGGGTTGATGGCCAGCTCCTTGTCGACGTAGACCTCGCCCGTCGCCACCGTCGCGCCCATCACGCTCAGCCGGTAGGCACTGGCCGGCAGCTCGAGGTCGTCGCGGATGCGCACCGGCGGAACGAGGAAGCCGAGCTCCTCGGACAGCCGCTTGCGCACGCCCTTGATCCGGCGCATCAGCTCGCCGTCCTGCTGGCGGTCCACCAGCGGGATCAGCCGGTAGCCCACGTCGAGGGCCACGGGGTCGGTGTCGAGGACGTCGTTCCACGAGAGTTCCCGGTTCGTCTCGGCGTCGACGACGTCCGGTGCCGCGGGCGCCTCGTCCGGCGCCTCCGCGGCGGCGCGGTCGCGCTGGCTGATGAGCCATGCGGCCCCGGCGCAGGTGCCCGCCATCAGCAGGAAGGCGACGTTGGGCATGCCCGGGATCAGGCCCAGCAGCGCGAGCAGGCCTGCGACGACGCGCAGCACGCGCCGGTCGCCGAGCAGCTGCGTGAACAGCTGCTTGCCCATGTCCTCGGCCCGCGACATGCGCGTGACGATGACCGCGACCGCCACGGCCAGCAGCAGCGACGGGATCTGGGCGACGAGTCCGTCGCCGATGGTCAGCAGCGCGTAGGTCTGGGCCGCCTGCTGCAGCGACAGGCCGTGCTGGAGCATGCCGATGGCGATGCCGCCCACCAGGTTGATGGCGACGATCAGGAGCCCCGCGACGGCGTCGCCGCGCACGAACTTGCTGGCGCCGTCCATGGAGCCGTAGAAGTCGGCCTCCATGCGCACCTCGGCCCGGCGGGCCACCGCCTCCTGCTGGGTGATGATGCCGGCGTTCAGGTCGGCGTCGATCGCCATCTGCTTGCCGGGCAGGGAGTCGAGGGTGAAGCGGGCCGTGACCTCGGAAACGCGGCCGGCGCCCTTGGTCACCACCATGAAGTTGATGATGACGAGGATGACGAACACGATCATGCCGACGGCGTAGTTGCCGCCGACGACGAACTCGCCGAAGGCCTCGATGACCTTGCCGGCGGCGTCGGCGCCCTGGTGGCCCTCGAGCAGCACGACGCGCGTCGAGGCGACGTTCAGGGCGAGCCGCAGCAGCGTCGCCAGCAGCAGCACCGTCGGGAACGCCGCGAGGTCGATGGGGCGCATGGCGTAGACGACCGCCAGGATCACCACCAGCGAGATGCAGATGTTGAAGGTGAACAGCGCGTCGAGGACCAGCGGCGGCAGCGGCAGTACCACCATGGCCAGCAGGGCGAGGATCACCAGCGGCAGGCCGGCAGCCATCACGGCGGTGGTGCGCAGCTGGCCTGCGATATCAGTCAGCGGGGAGGCCATGGGTCGTCATGCTCCGGGTCAGGAAAGGGGCCGCCGTCCGGCCCGGCGGGGCCGTTCGGCAAGCTGCGGGTCGACCTCGACGGTCGGCTTGTCGGGCAGCGGCCCGCCGGCCGTCCGGGCGGCGCGCAGCCGGTACACGTAGGTCAGCACCTGGGCGACGGCCAGGTACAGCGGCGCCGGGATCTCCTGGCCGATGTCCGTCGTCCAGTACAGCGCGCGGGCGAGCAGCGGCGCCTCGAAGAAGGTGATGCCGTGCTCCTCGCCGGACTGCCGGATGCGCGCGGCCACGTGGTCGGTGCCCTTGGCCAGCACCACGGGGGCGCGCATGCGGCCGTCCTCGTAGCGCAGCGCCACGGCGAAGTGGGTCGGGTTCGTGACGATGACGTCGGCCTTCGGGACGTCGGCCAGCATCCGGCGGCGGGAGACCTCCTGCTGCAGCTGGCGGATGCGGCTGCGCACCTCGGGGCGGCCCTCCGACTCCTTCAGTTCGTCGACGACCTCCTGGCGGGTCATGCGCAGCTGGCGGGCGTGGGACCAGAGCTGGTACGGCGCGTCCACCGCCGCGATCAGCAGCAGCGCGAAGCTGCCGGCGGCCAGCGTCAGCAGCGACAGCGACATCGCATGGGCGAGACCCCGGCCGACGGGCTCGTGGCCGAGCCCCAGCACCGCGTCCCGGACCGTCCACAGGAAGCCGATGCTCACCGCCAGGATGACGACGGCCTTGGCGATGGCCTTCAGCACCTCGACGAAGCCGTTCAGGCTGAACACGCGGCCGAGTCCCTTGACCGGGTCGAGCCGCTCGGGCTTGAAGGCCAGCGGCGACGGCGACAGCAGCCAGCCGCCGATGGCGATGCTGCCGGCGATGGCCGCGGCGGCGACGGCGACGAACAGCGGGATGAAGAGTTCCAGCGCGGCGATCGTGGTGCTGCCGAGCGCGGTGACCATGTAGTCCGGATCCTCGAGGGCCGCCCGGTCGAAGCGCAGCGAGCGCACCATCAGCTCGCTGATGCCGCTGCCCAGCTCGCCGCGGCCGCCGTACAGCGCGGCCGCCCCGGCGCCGAGCACCAGTGCCATCGACAGCTCCCGCGAGCGCGGGACCTGGCCCCGGCGCCGGGCGTCGTCGAGCCGTTTCGGGGTGGCCGATTCGGTGCGGTCCTCCAGCGGCGTGTCGTTGTCCGCCACGGTCAGGCGCCCCCGAAGAGCCGGCCGATCAGGCCGAAGGCCTCACCGATCAGGCTGTCCCAGACGGGTCCCTGGCTGCGGAAGGTCACGACGAGGATCAGCAGCCCCATCAGGATCGTCACCGGGAAGCCCACGGCAAAGAGGTTCAGCGTCGGCGCGGCGCGGCTGATGACGCCGAAGGTGATGTTGACCATCAGGATCGCGATGACCGCGGGCAGCGCCAGCTGCAGGGCGCCGGCGAACATCAGCGCCGCGAAGTCGACCACGAGCCGGGCCTCCGGCGCCCCGAAGCCGGCGCTGCCGATGGGCAGCACCGCGTAGCTCTGGGCCACGAGGGCGATCAGCGACAGGTGGGCGTTGGTCGCGAGCAGCAGCAGCGAGCCGACGATGATGTAGAAGCGGCCCAGCAGGGGCATGCCGCCGTTCTGCGGATCCACGACCGTCGCGAAGGACAGGCCCATGCCGGTGGAGACGAGCTGGCCTGCGAGCAGCGCCGCCTCGGTGGCGAGGCGCAGCACGAAGCCGATGGTGGCGCCCACGGAGATCTCCCGCGCGATGGCGGCGACGCCCAGTGGCGAAAGCGGGTCGATGGCCGGTGCGGCGCCGGCGCTCGGCAGCAGCGCGAAGGCCAGCGCCGCCGCGAGCAGGATGCGGACGCGGGCGGGGATGTACATGGCGCCGAGCAGCGGCGCGAGGATGACGACGCCGCTGACCCGCAGCAGCGTCCACAGCAGGGCCATGGCGCCGTCGGCGAGTTGCAGCGCGGTGAGCATGACAGGCGTGATGTCAGCCGAGCATCCCGGGGATGCTGGCGAACAGGTTCCGCGTGTAGCTCGTCAGGACCTGCAGCATCCAGGGACCGGTGACGAGCAGCGTGATGACCAGCGCCAGCAGCTTCGGGATGAACGACAGCGTCATCTCGTTGATCTGGGTCGCGGCCTGCAGCACGCCGATCAGCACGCCGGTGATGAGCGTCACCAGCAGGATCGGTGCCGCCAGCAGCGCGGTCACGCTGAGGGAGTCGCTCGCGATGGTGAGGACGGACTCTGGCGTCATGGTGGTGCTCCTCGCGTCCGTCAGGCCTGGGGCTGGAAGCTCGCGGCGAGCGTGCCGACGATGAGCCCCCAGCCGTCGACGAGCACGAACAGCATGATCTTGAATGGCAGGGAGATCAGCATCGGCGACAGCATCATCATGCCCATCGACATCAGCACGCTCGATACGACGAGGTCGATGATCAGGAACGGGATGAAGGTCAGGAAGCCGATCTGGAAGGCGGTCTTCAGCTCGCTGGTGAGGAAGCTCGGCAGCAGCACCGACATCGGGATGGCCTCCGGCGACGCATAGCCGTCGTGGCCGGCGAGCCCGGCGAAGAGCTGCAGGTCGGGCTCGCGGGTCTGGCCGAGCATGAACTGGCGCAGCGGGCCCTCGGCCGTCTTCGCCGCGTCCATCAGCTCGACCTTGCCCTCCATGTACGGCACCGCCGCGTCGGCGTACACGCGGTCGATGACCGGGCTCATGATGAAGAACGTCAGGAACAGCGCGAGGCCCACGAGCACCTGGTTCGGCGGCGTCTGGGGCATGCCGATGGCCTGCCGCAGGATCGCGAGCACGATGATGATCCGCGTGAACGACGTCGCCGCCAGCACCAGGGCGGGCAGGAAGGTGAGGGCCGTCATCAGCAGCAGGATCTGCATGCTGACGGACCAGGTCTGGCCGCCGCCGGTGTTGGTCACGGCCAGCGCCGGGATCGCCGGCTCGGCAAGGGCCGCGACGGGCAGCAGCAGGGCCGCGGCGATGGCTGTCGGGCGGATCACGGCTGGTCCTCCATGACGGCGTTGAAGCCCGGGGGGCCGGGGCGGGTGATGACGTGGAGCGTGCGCATGCCGGCGGGGCTGATGCCCACCAGGACCTGTTCGTTGCCGACCTTCAGCAGCACCACCTTCTCGCGTGCCCCGAGCGAGATGCCGCTCTCGACCTCGATGAAGCCGCTGCGCAGCCGGCCGGAGATGCGGAAGCGCCGCGAGGCCCAGGCGGCGACGCCGAGGAGGCCGAGCACGACGGCGAGGCCCGCCGCCATGCGCAGCGTGGCCCCGACGAGGTCGCCGGTGGCGAGGCCGCCGACCGCCGTCGTGCCACCGTCGGTCGCGGCCAGCGCGCCCGTGGCGGTCCCGGCCAGCACGGCGGCCAGCAGCGTGGCGGCGGCGGTGGGCAGTGTGGTCATGCCATGGGCTCCCCGGTGGCGGCCGGTTACTGCGCGCCGGCCTGGCGGGTGGCGGCCGGCAGCACGTCGGTGAGGCGGATGCCGAACTTGTCGTTGACGATGACGATCTCGCCGCGGGCCACGAGCGCACCGTTGACGTAGACGTCGAGCGGGTCGCCGGCGTTGCGGTCGAGCTCGACCACCGAGCCCTGGGTGAGCCGCAGCAGGCGGCCCACGCTCATCTGCGCGCGGCCCACCTCGAGCGACAGCGTCACCGGCACGTCGAGGATGACGTCGATGTTCGGCCGCTCGCCGCCGGCGGTGGCCGGCAGCGGCGCGGGCTGGAAGGCGGGCGCCTGGAAGGGCTGGGCCCCGGCGGCCGCGTCAATCGAGCTGGCTGGTTCCATATTTCTCTCCTACGGTGGTGCGGTTGGCGGGCTTCGTGATCCGCACCGCGTTGCTTCCCTGGCAGGTGCCGAAGGTTCCCTCGAGCAGCGGCGTGTCGCCGGCGTAGAGCACCAGCGACGACGGGATGTCCATGGGAATGATGTCGCCCGGTCGCGCGTCGACCAGGTCGCGCAGCGTGATCTCGGTGCGGCCGAGCACGGCGCGCAGCCGGACCCGGGCGTCCTGCACGTCGGCCGTGAGCCGCGCCTCCCAGCGGGCCGGGTCGGCGTCGCGGCGGCCGCTGTGGCCGGCCTCGCGCAGGAACCGGATCGGCTCGACGAGGCTGCCCGGCAGCACGATGTCGAAGCTGAAGTCCCGTCCCGCCACGGACAGGTCGATGGTCTGGACCGCCATGGGCTCGGACCCGCCGGCGACGGCGGCGAACACCGGGTTCATCTCGGTATTGCCGAGGTGGAAGTCGAGCTCGAGGAAGGGCTTCCAGGCCTCGCGCAGGTCGGCGGCCACGGCGGCGACGAAGCGGCGCACGAGGCGGATCTCGACGGGCGTCAGCTCGGGCAGCATGGCGGGGCGCGCGGCCCGGCCGGTGCCGCCGAAGAACAGGTCCGCGAGCGTGAAGACGAATTCCCCGTCGATGCAGATGACGCCCTTGGTGTTGCGCGGCCGCACGTCGATCACCGTCAGGCTGCTGGGTGCCGTCAGGCGCCTGGCATAGGCACCCCAGCGCTCCATGCGCCCGGCCCGCGGACTCACCTCGACCGGCCGCCGCAGCAGCCGCCGCGCGCTGGTCTTGAGCAGGCTGCTGACCCGCTCGGCGATGGAATCGAGCGCCGGTGCCCGGCCCGTCGGGATCCGCTCCCAGTGGTCGGCGTGCACGTCGACGACCTGGCCCTCGGGCCCGAAGCCCGTGCCGCCGGTCGGCGCCGCGCGCAGCGCCGCTGCTTCCTCGCTGGACAGGATCTCGTCGGTTGCCATGGGCTGGTCCGGGTCGCTGCCGCCGCGCGCTACTGCACGACGAAGCTGGTGAAGTAGAGGTCCTCGACGCCGGGCTTGCCGGTGTTGTCCGTGAGGATGCGCTGCACCTCGGCGAGCGCCCGGGTGCGCAGGGCTTCCTTGCCGTCGCGGCTCGTCAGGGTCGCGAGGGACTCGCCACCGAGCATCATCAGCAGGTTGTTGCGGACCACCGGCATGTGGGTCTTCACCTGCTCGACGACCTGCTCGTCACGGGCCATGAGCTCGACGGCCACCTGCAGGAAGCGGATCTGCCCGCCGTCCTGGAAGCTCGCCACGAGGGGCGGGTCGAGGGGCAGGTAGACGGGCGGGGCCTTCGGCGCCTCGACGGGCTTGCCGTCGGCGTCGACGGCTGCCTCGGGTGCGGGGCAGCCGGGCGTGATGGAACCGAGCAGGCGGCAGCCGATGATCGGGCCGACCAGCTGGGTGGTCAGCATCATGATGAACAGGCCGATGGTGATGCCCACCGCCTTGAGCAGGCCACCGCTGGCCTTCGCTGCGGTCTCGGTGGCGGGGGTGCCTTCAGTCTCTTCGCTGGCCATGGGGCTGGTTCCTGGTTGACCTGTGCGGGTCAAAGCAAGAGCCGTGCCAGCGATTTCGGGCCGCCTTCAGGCCAATCAAATCAGATGGTTACGCTTTCCTGTCGCCGTGGGGCGGGCCATCGCCAAGGTTTTGGCCCCGGCCGGGAGCGGGCCCGCCAAGTTTTTGTCGCGACTCGCCGGGTCAGGCGAAGACATCCACGAGGCGCTCGCTGCGCCCGGGGGTGCCGACGGCGCGCCCGGGGGCCTCGGCCCAGGGCCGCGCGGTGGTCGATGCGGGGCCGTCAGCCCAGTAACCGGGCTGGCCCGGGGGCTGGCGGTCGTTGGCGAAGGCCGCGCCGGCACCCTGCCAGCCGGCGGGCGAGCCGGGGGCCGACTCGGGGCGCAGCTCCACCTGGACGCGGCCGAGCTCGAGGCCCTGGGCTGCGAACATCTCGCGCAGGCGCGGCAGGGTGCCCTCGATGGCGTCCCGGGCCTGGCCCTGCTGGGTACCGAACCAGACGTCAGCCTGGCCGCCGTCGACGCGGATCCGGACCTCGAGGGGACCGAGGGTTTCGGGGTGCAGCCGCAGACGCGCGGTCTGCAGGCCGTCGCCACCCAGCGCGAGCAGCCGCTCGCCGAGGCCCTCGGCGAAGCTCCCGGCATCGGCCAGGGGTGCCAGGGCCGGGCCTGCGGCGGCTTGCGGCCCCGGCCCGCCGGCGGCGGCCCCGGGGGCGGCGTTCGCGAGGAGCCCGGCCCGGGTGGCGGCCGTGGCGCCCGCCGCCATGACCGGCGGGAAGGCCGGCGATGCCTGGCCCGGCGGCAGCTCGACGGCATCGGCGCCGACGGCTGCGAGGTCGAGGGCCGCGGCATCGCCGTCGGGCGCCGCCGCCGGGGGCTGCTGGTCGCGCAGCGCGCTGCGGCTGAAGGCCAGCTGGGCCAGGATCGCATCGGCCGGCAGCGCCCGGGACCGGCCCGCGTCGGCGGCGGCCGGGGTGGCGGGTGAGGGGTCCGGGGCGGCGGTGCCGCGCGGCGCGCCTGCCGCATCGCTACCGGTCGTCGACGGGTCCGGTGGTTCGAGGGCGAGCCCGTCGGCCGGGGCAGCGCCCGGCAAGGCGTCGCCCGCCACTGGCAAGGGCTTGCCGGTCTGGCCGGCAGGGCCCGCCGCGGCCACGGGGTCCGTTCCGGTGCCATCGGGCGGGGTCGACGCTGCGGGCGGTGCCTGGGGCAGGGGGACTGCGGCCCCCGTCGCCGGAGGCCCGGAGGCCGGTCCGGCCGGGGGGCTTCCGGCCGTCGGCCCCGTCGCCGGCTGGGGCAGGGCGGCACCGAAAAACCCGTTCAGGATCAGTGAGAAGGCATCGGTTTCTGCATCGAGGCCGGGGATCTCGCCTGGGCGTCCCGGCAGCTGCCCCGGCAGCTCCGGGCCGCGCCCGGGCACGGACAGCCCGCCCGGGGGCAGGACCGGCAGCGGCGGCATCAGGGCCGGCGGCAGGGCGTCAGTCATGGCGGCAGGTCAGCGAGGTCATCAGCCAGGTATTAGCAATGACCGTGCCAGCGCGGGCCCGTCCCGGCCGGGGCCGGGCTGGCGGCCCGCGGAACCCGGGCGGCGGGCGTCATGCAACGGCCGGCCAAGGGGCATCCCGGGCCTCAGCCCGGGCCGCTGCGGCCCTGGGCGATCTCGTCCTGGAGCCGCTGTTCCTGGCGGTCGCGCCGGGTCCGGATCTCGCGGAGCGCCCGCTCCCGCAGGCGCGTGTAGGCGAGGCGCCGGGCCCGGCTGGCCCGCCAGGCGGCGGCCAGCTGGTCGGCGTCGGCCCGGGCGCGGGCCAGGGCTCCCTCCTGCTGGACCACGGCGTCGCGGAGCCTGGCGACGAACCGGCGGCCGTCGACCAGGGCGGCGGTCGCGAGGGCGCCACCGGCTTGGCTGCCGCGGTTCGCGTACTCGTCGAGGTAGGCGCAGAGCTGGCGCAGCCGCTCCTCCTCGGCGGTGATCCGCTGGAGGCCCGCAGCGAGGCGGCGCGCGGCCTCGTTCTCGTCGAAGCTGGCGAGCCGTTCGAGGGACTCGAGGCGGTCGGGGCGGGACATGGGGGTCGGTGGCTCGGGCGCGCCGTTCAGCGGGCCACGGCCGGCTCGGCGTTCACCAGCGCCTCGAGCTGCGCGACGCTTTCCTCGAGGCTCACCGGCGTGTCGGTGGGCTGGCGCAGGAACGCCTCGATGCGCGGCCACAGCCGCACGGCGCGGTCGAGCAGCGGGTCGCCACCGGGGCGGTAGGCGCCCACGGTGATCAGGTCGCGGTGCCGCTGGTAGTGGCTGTAGATCTCGCGGAAGCGCTGGGCGGCCGCGCGGTGCTGCGGCGAGCTGATGCGGCTCATGCAGCGGCTGACTGAGGCCTCCGGGTCCACCGGCGGGTAGATGCCGGCCTCGGCCATGGGCCGCGCCAGCATGATGTGCCCGTCGAGGATGGCCCGCGCCGCGTCGACGATGGGGTCGTTCTCGTCGTCGCCCTCGGCGAGCACCGTGTAGAAGGCCGTGATCGAGCCGCCGCCGGCGGCCCCGGTGCCGGCCCGCTCGACGAGCTGGGGGAGCCGCGCGAACACCGAGGGCGGGTAGCCCTTCGTCGCCGGCGGCTCGCCGATGGCGAGACCGATCTCGCGCTGCGCCTGGGCGAAGCGCGTCAGCGAGTCCATGAGCAGCAGCACCTGCCGGCCCTGGTCGCGGAAGTACTCGGCGATGGAGGTCGCGCGCCAGGCGCCGTGGAGGCGGAGCAGCGGCGAGCAGTCGGCGGGCGTGGCGACGACCACCGACCGGGCGAGCCCGGCGGCGCCGAGGCTGTCCTCGACGAACTCCTTCACCTCGCGCCCCCGCTCGCCGATCAGGCCGACGACGATGACGTCGGCGCGGGTGAAGCGGGTCATCATGCCGAGCAGCGTGCTCTTGCCCACGCCGCTGCCGGCGAAGAGCCCGAGCCGCTGGCCGCGGCCTGCCGTCAGCAGTGCGTTGATCGAGCGCACGCCCACGTCGAGCGGCTGGTGGATGGGCTGACGGCCCAGCGGGTTGATCGGCTCGACGTCGAGCCGCTGGCGCGACGTGCAGCGGAGCGGCCCGCGGCCGTCGAGCGGCGCCCCCGCGCCGTCGATGACCCGGCCCAGCAGCGCGTCGCCGACGCCGACCCGCGCGACGCTCTGCGTCGGCGCGACGCGGGCGTTGGGCATGATGCCGCCGAGGTGGCCCGTCGGCATCAGGAAGAGTCGGTCGCCGGCGAAGCCCACCACTTCGGCGTCGATGCTGCCGCCGCCCTGGCCTTCGATCAGGCAGCGGGCGCCGAGGGCGGCCTCGCAGCCCACGGCCTCGAGGGTCATGCCGGCCACGCGGGTCAGCTGGCCCTCGACGACCAGGTCGGGGGCCGGGGCCTGCGTGCGCAGCGCCGCCAGGCGCCGCGCGAGGCGCGCGTGGCGCTCGGCGGCGAGCCGGACGGCGGGATGGTTAGCCAGCGTCGCCACGGGTGTCCTCGAGCAGTCCGCCGATCAGCCGGGCCAGGCGCGTGTCGAGCCGCCCGTCGACGACGGAGTTGCTTGACGTGATCATGCAGCCGCCGCGCTCCTGCAGCGGGTCGGCCTCGAGGCGCCAGGCGCGGTCGCCGCCGTCCGCCGGCAGCACGTCACGGACGACGGCAGCGTCGGCCGGATGCAGGCGGACGACCACGTTGCCGGCGGCGAGCGGCAGCTCGGCGAGCCCCGCCCGGATCACGCCCACGACGTGGGCCGGATCGAGCGTGACCTCGCGGCGCACCAGCTGGCGCACCAGTTCCTGCACCAGCGCGAGGACCTCCGCCTCGGCCTGGTGCTCCAGGTCCTGCAGGGGCCGTGCACAGGCATCGAGCACGCGCTCGAGGGCGGCGGCCAGCTCGCGGATCTCGCCGGTACCGGCCTCCAGCCCCGCGGCCCGGCCGGCCTCGAAGCCGGCCTGCCAGGCGCGCTCGGCGGCATCCGGCGCGTCCGCGGCGGTCCCTGCCTCCGCCGCTGGCGTGCGGGCCGGCGCGACCTCGACGTCCGGGGCCTGCCAGGGCAGTGCCGTCGCGGCGGCCGCGCCGGCGCGGATGAGGCGGCTAGACGAATTCATCGCCACCGGTCCCGAGCATGATGGTGCCTTCGTCGGCGAGGCGGCGCGCGACGGTGACGATCTCCTTCTGGGCCGCCTCGACCTCGGCGAGCCGCACGGGCCCCTTGGCCTCGAGGTCGCCGCGCAGCATCTCGCCGGCGCGCTTCGACATGTTGCGGAAGATCTTCTCCTGCATGGCCTGGTCGGCGCCCTTCAGCGCGAGCACCAGCGCGTCGGTCGTGACCTCGCGCACCAGCGCCTGGATGCCACGGTCGTCGACGCTCATCAGGTTCTCGAAGATGAACATGTTCTCCTGGATTTCCTGGGCGAGAGGCGGGTCGGACTCGTTCAGCGCGCCGATGATCTGCTGCTCGATCTCCTTGTCGACCATGTTCAGGATGCCGGCGGCGCTGCGCACGCCGCCCATGGCCGTGACCTTGAAGCCACCGGACTGGGAGAAGCGCTGCTGCAGCACGTCGTCCAGCTCCTCGATGGTGTCGTGGGGAACCTCCTGGAGCGTGGCGATGCGCGTCACGACGTCGGTGCCCAGGTCCACCGGCAGCTGGCCGATGACGTGGGCCGACTTCTGCGCGTCGAGGCCGGCCAGCACCACGGCGACCACCTGCGGGTGCTCGCGGTGGATGATCTCGGTGATCTCCTTCGCCTCCATCAGCTGGAGCGAGTCGAGGCCCCTGGGCTCGTCGTCGACGAGCCGCTCGAGGACCTTGCTCGCCTTCTCCTCGCCGAGCGAGCTCGAGAGGACCCGCTTCAGGAAGGTCGGCGACGCGCCGATGCCGGGCTGCTCCTTCTCGGCGCTCTCGGTGAACTTCGACAGCACCGACTCGGCCTGGTGGCGTGTCACCCGGCGCATCTGGGCCATGGCCTTGCCGAGCCGCTGCACCTCGCTCACCGGCATGTGCTTCATGACCTCGGCCGCTTCCTTCTCGGACAGCGACATCAGGAAGATCGCCGCCCGTTCGGTGCCGCTGAGGTCAGCTGCCTGTTCCTTCGCCATGGCCTGTCACCTGGTCCTGTGGATTGCGGGGCTCAGTCGTCGGCCTGGACCCACTGGCGCACGATGGCCGCGACCCGCTCGGGGTTGCGGTCCGCCAGTTGCCGGGCGACGCTCACTTTGTCGTCGTAGCTCAGCGCGCCGCCGGTCTGGCCCAGGGCCGCGGGGCCTGCGGCGGCGTAGGCGGCCGCGCCGGTGGCCGGTCCTGCAGCGCCGGTCAGGGCCGGCGACGAGGGCCCGCTGCCGGCCAGCGCCTTCAGCAGCGGCCGCACCAGCAGCAGCGCGACGCCGATGATCAGGGCGGCGGCGAGCCCCTGCCGGCCCAGGGACTGCACGGCGGGGTCGGCGAGCAGCCCCGGCTCGTCGGCGGCGCCCGCGTCCGGCTCCTGGTAGAAGGCCACGTTGCTGAGCGAGACCGAGTCACCGCGGGCTTCGTTGAAGCCGACGGCGTCCTTGACGAGGCGCGTCAGCTCCGTGAGATCCTCGGGCGAGAGGCGTGCGCTGGTGACGGTGCCGTCGGCGGCGGCGGTGCGCTTCTCGTCGACGAGCACGGCGACGGAGAGCCGGCGGATGCTGCCGACGGCCTGGCGCGTGTGGGTCAGCGTGCGGTCCACCTCGAAGTTCCGCGTGCGGCGGATGGATTCGTTGACCGGGCCGGCGGCCACGGTCGCGGCGTCGGCGCCCGTGGCTGCGGCCGCGTCGGCCGGGGCCGCGGCGACGGCGGCCGCAGCGGCGGCGCCGCCCTGCGGTGCCGGCTGCACCACCGTCGGTGGCGGCTGGTTCGACAGGGCGCCCGGGATGCCGCCGGCGAGGCCGTCGCCGACGCGGCGGTCCTCCGCCACCTGCTCGCTGCGCACGGCGGTCGTCGCCGGGTCGAAGCTCTCCTGGGTCTCCTCGCGCTCGGCGAAGTCGACGTCGGCGGTGACCGTCGCCCGGACGCGGCCCGGGCCCAGCATCGGCGCCAGCAGGCCCTCGATGCGCTCGACGTAGCCGTCCTCGATGCGCCGCAGGTAGTCGAGCTGCCGCGCGCTCAGCGCCATGTCCCCGGCGTCGTCCGGCGAGTTGAGCAGGCGTCCCCGCTGGTCGACCACGGTCACCCGCGTCGCCTCGAGCTCCGGGATGCTGGACGCGACCAGGTGCACGATGGCCGAGACCTGGTTCTGCTCCAGCGACCGGCCCGGGTACAGCTGCAGCAGCACCGACGCCGTCGGCGGCTGCTTCTTGCCGAGGAAGACCGTGGACTTCGGCACCGCGAGGTGCACGCGCGCGCTCTGCACCGGCTGCAGGCTCGCGATGGTGCGGCCGAGCTCGGTTTCCATCGCGTGGTGGTAGCGCGCGCCCTCGATGAACTGGCTGGTGCCGAGGCCGGCCTCGCCCTCGATGATCTCGAGCCCGAAGCCTGCGCTCTTGGGCAGGCCCTGTTCCGCCAGCTTCAGGCGTGCCTGGTAGACCTGCTCGCCGGGGACCAGCACGCCACCGGTGTTGTTGTCGAGCCGGTAGGGGATGCCCGCGGCGGTCAGCGTGTTGATGACCTCGCCGGACTCCTTGGCCGTGAGGCTCGTGAACAGCGGGGTGTAGCCCGGGTCGCGCATCCAGAAGGCGGCGGTCACGCCGATCGAGACGCTGAGGGCCAGCCCCGCCAGCACGAGCAGCTGCCGCATGCCGGGCAGCCGCGCCAGTTCGCCGAACGGGTTGGTCAGTCCTGCCGTTGCCTTCGCCATCGAGTCACTCCTGTCGCGTTACGGTGCCGCTGCGCTTCAGATCGGCATGTTCATGATGTCGCGGTACGCCTCGACGAGGCGGTTGCGCACCTGGGTCACGGCCTCGAAGGAGAGGCTCGCCTTCTGCATGGCCACCATGACCTCGGCGACGCTGGCCTCGCCGGTGCCGAGCTCGAAGCTGCGGATCATCCCGGTCGCGGTCTCCTGCTGGTCGCTGACGCTGTTGACCGCCCGCAGCAGCACGTCGCTGAACTGCGGGCCGCCGGCGGGGCCTGCCGGCGGTGTCACGGCGGGCGCCTCGAGCTGGCTCGAGAGCGCCCGCATCTGGGCGATGACCTTGCTGATTTCCATGTTGCTCATGGCAGGTGCTCCTGGTGGTGCGGCAGCGGTCAGGCGGCGGCCGTGGCGTGGCCGAGGCCGGCCGGCTCGCGACGCGCCGGGATCGGGATGCCGGCGTCGCGCAGTCGCGCGATGCGGTAGCGAAGCGTGCGCGGGCTGATGCCGAGCAGGGCGGCCGCGCCTTCGCGGCTGCCGGCGCGCCGGATCGCGTCGGCGATGAGGTTGCCCTCGACGCTCTGCAGGCTGCCCTGCAGGTCGGCGGGCGCCGCATCCGGCGCCGGGCCCGGGGCCGCTGCCGCCGGGGCGTCCGGGCGCGGATGACACGGCTCGAAGCGCAGGTCGGTGGCGTGGATGACGTTGCCGCGGGCGAGGATCAGCGCACGCTGCAGCAGGTTCTGCAGCTCGCGGACGTTGCCGGGCCAGTCGTGGGCGAGCAGCGCCGCGGCGGCGGCGTCGGTGAGCGCCGGCGCGGCGCCGTGGACGCCGGCGGAGCTCGCCAGGAAGTAGTTCGCCAGCGGCAGGATGTCCCGCGGGCGCGCACGCAGCGCAGGCATCGCCAGGGGAAAGACGCTGAGCCGGTAGTACAGGTCCTCGCGGAAGCGGCCGGCCCGGACCTCGGCCCTGAGGTCGCGGTTGGTCGTTGCGATGACGCGCACGTCGAGGGCGACGGGGCTGCGCCCGCCGATGCGCTCGACCTCGCGCTCCTGCAGCACGCGGAGCAGCTTCGCCTGCAGCGCCAGGTCCATCTCGCTGACCTCGTCGAGCAGCAGCGTGCCCGACTGGGCCTGCTCGAACTTGCCGGGCCGCGACTCGTGGGCGCCCGTGAAGGCGCCCTTCTCGTGGCCGAAGAGCAGGGCCTCGAGCATGTTCTCGGGTATCGCGGCGCAGTTGATGGCGACGAAGGGGCCGCGCAGGCGCGCCGAGTGCTGGTGGATGAAGCGGGCGATGACTTCCTTGCCGACGCCGCTCTCGCCGCTGACGAGCACCGTCGCGTCGGTGCGGGCGACGCGCCGCGCAAGCTCCAGCATCTCCAGCATGGCCGGGTCCGCCGCCACCAGGTTGCCGGCCGGCGTGACCACCGGCGGTGCCAGGCGGCGCAGGTGCTCGATGAGTCGCGGCGCCGGGAAGGGCTTCGCCAGGTAGTCGCTGGCGCCGGCCAGCATGCTCTGCACGGCGTGCTCGATGGAGCCGTGGGCCGTGATCATGAGCACCGGCAGGTGCGGGTGCGCGGCCCGGACCTCGCCGAGCAGCGCGAGCCCGTCCATGGGCTTCATCTGGTAGTCGGTCACGATGGCGCTGACGCCACCGCGGGCCAGCGCCGCCAGCGCCGTCGCGCCGTCCGCGCAGGGCACGACGGCGTAGCCGGCCAGGTCGAGGGTCGTGGCCAGCGCGTCGCGCAGGGCCGCGTCGTCCTCGACCAGCAGGATCGTCTGCCGTGGTGCGCTCATGCCCTGGCTCCCGGCGTGGCCACGCAAGGCAGGCGCAGCGTGATGCGGGTGCCCCGGGGCGCGTTCGCGTCGATGCCGACGGAGCCGCCGGCGCCGGTGACCAGGGACTGGACGACGGCGAGGCCGAGGCCCGTGCCGCCGGAGCGCGTGGTGAAGAAAGGCTCGAGCACCCGGCCGCGCAGCGCCGGCGGGATTCCCGGGCCGTTGTCGGTGACGGCGAGCTCGACCCCGCCGCCGGTGGCGGTGGCGGTGATCCGGACGATGGCGCCGGGGCCTGCGGCCTGCAGCGCGTTCTGGACGAGGTTCAGCAGGGCGGCGACCAGCGACTCGCGGCCGACGGCCACGGCCAGTCCCGCGGCGGGCGGGTCGATCTCGAGCCGCTGGTTCGGCCGGCAGAGCGGCGCGGCGGCCGTGGCGACGCCGTCGAGCACGTCGGCCAGCGGCGTCGATCGGTCCTCGTGGGCCGCGCCGCGGGCGAAGCCCAGGAGGCCTGCGACGAGTTGTTCGAGGTCGCGCAGGCAGGTGCTGGCCTGGTCGAGCAGCGCCGCCCGGCGGTCGGCGTCCAGCGCCGGCAGCCGCGCGTTGTCGAGGTAGAGCAGGGCGGCCGCGAGCGGCGTGCGGACCTGGTGGGCGAGCGTGGCGGCGAGTTCCCCGAGGGACGCCAGCCGCTGGTGGCGGCTCAACGCCTCGTCGAGGCGGTGCTCGCGGGTGACGTCGGTAAAGAGCAGCAGCTGGTCCGTGGACCCGGGCAGGGCCCGCTGCTCGATGCGCAGGCGCGCGCCCGACTCCAGCAGGAGCATCGCGGGGCCCGGCGCGTCGCTGCCGAGGACGGCGTCGAGGCGGTCGCCGGCGGCGGACACGAGGGCCCGGGCGGCGACGTTGCAGGGCGTGATGCGGCCATCGGCGTGGCGCAGGGCGACCCCGGCGGGCAGTGCGGCCACGACGAGGCTGTCGGCTGGCCGGCGGCGGCGGGCCGCCAGGGGCTGCGGGCGTTCAGTCAGCGGCAGGGCGAGCATGGCAGTTCCTGCGGAAAGGGGCGATCCCTTCCAGCAAGAAGCGTGCCGACTCTATAAAATCAATGGAAACAGACGGATAGCCGACGCGCACCGGTTCCTGACGGATTTTTGGCCCGGCGGGGCCGCGGGGCTCGTCAGAATTTTGGCGCCCGGTGCATGCCGGTCTTCGAGAGCACGTCGGTGCCGCGGGACAGGGCCACCTGGCGCCGGTGGCGGCGGAAGACCAGCTTCTCGAGGCCGAGCCGGACGGCCGGGGCCAGCCCTTCGAAGCGGATGAGCCGCCAGCGGGTGCCGCTGCGCTCGACGGAGCCGACCACCTGGCCGGGCAGGCGGAACGGCAGCGGCGCCGCCGCGTTCGGATACAGGACCACGATGCCGCGCTCGCCGTTCGCCACCAGGTCGACCGCAGGCCCGGTCCACTCGAGGGAATCGGCCCGCAGCACCGTGTTGTGGCGGGCCGGGTAGCCGTGCCGCTCGCCGAGCAGGCGGGTCACCAGCGACAGCAGCACGTCGACCTTGGCTTCGAGGTGCTGCAGACCCTCTCCGCCGGCGCCGGTGTCGGGGCCCGGATCCCGCGGCGCCTCCTCGAACAGCGCCAGCGCCTGCAGTGCCCGGGCCGTCTCGAAGTTGCAGCGCTCGATCTCGCCGGGGTCTGACAGTGGCGATGGCTCCCAGGCCAGCGGCAGGTGGTCGTGCAGCGCGAGGCCGTCGAAGCCCGCCAGCGTGCGGGCCCGGCCGGTGTCGTTGAGGGTGCCCTGGTTCATGGTGTTTCGCTCCCTGCGAGTGCGGCGGCCGGTGCTGGCGCCGCCCGTGTGTAGGCGCGGACTGCGGCTGGCGAGTCGTGCAGCTGCCGCAGCGCCATGCCGACGGCCTGCCGCTCGCGCTCGACGCGCGTGACGGTCGCCTGGTTGCGGCGGACGAGGTCGGCGAGGACCGCCCGGGCCGCCGGTTCGACGACGCCGCCCGGCTGCGTGGCGAGCAGGTCGCCCAGCAGGGCGCGGCGCTCCGTGTCGAGGGACGCGGCGCCTGCCCAGTCACCGCCGTCGACGCTGGCTTCGATGGCCGCGGTCAGGTCGAGGATCTGGTCGAGCAGGGTCACGTGCCGCGACTCAGGCAGGCTGGGCCGGTGCCAGCGTGGCGGTCGCGGTGCCGCGGGCGGACGGGCTTCGTGCCGCCTCGTCCCAGGCGCCGCGGATGCCGCTCAGCAGTCCGGCGACCTCGTCGAGGGCGTCCGCGTCGTTGCGGAGGTTGCCCTCGGTCAGGCGGCGAACCATGTATTCGTACAGGCGCTCGAGGTTCGCGGCGATGTCGCCACCACGACTGTGGTCGAGGGCCACGCGCAGTCCCTCGATCATGCCGATGGCGCGGCGCAGCTGCTCGCCCTTGGCGGCGGTCTCCTGGCGCACCAGGTGTCCCCGGGCCGTGACGATCCGGTCGACGGCGCCCTGGAGCAGGCGGCTGATCAGGGCGACGCGGTCGCCGGCCGCGGCGGCGCCGTAGGCGTCGACGGTACGGTAGGCGCCGAGGGGGTTGTGGTGCGGGTCGGGCATCGCTGGATCCTGTGTCGGTGGGTGCGTCGGCGCCGGCGGCGTCACTGGCCGCGGTTCAGCGCCTGGAGCAGGAAGTTGCCGGACGTGTTGAGCTGCTGGACCAGCTGGTCCAGCGAGTTGAACTGCCGCTCGAGCCGCCGGCGCACCTGGTCCATGCGCAGGTCGAGCTGCTGGCGGCCGGCAGTGATGCTGCGGAGCTGGTCCTTGATGCGGTCCTCGCGGTTCGCGATGCCGCCCGTGTCGAGGGCGCCGGCCAGCACCGGCGCCAGCCGGTCCGCCAGGCCCGACCCCTCGGCGGCGAACAGCTGCCGGAGTCCGTCGACGTCGCCGTCGATGGCGCGGTCGAGCCGGGCCACGTCGATGCCGAGCCGGCCGCTGACGTCGCTGCGGATGCCGACGTCGACCAGGGTGCCGCCGCCGCTGCCGGACCGGCCGGCCAGCGCGCTGCGCAGCGCCGCGAGGACGTTGCGCGTCGGGCCGTCGCCGAGCAGGGGACCGGCGCTGCGGTTGTCACGGTTGTAGCTGGTGAGCCGACCGACGGTATCGACGACGCCGTTGTAGGCGTCGACGAAACCCTTGATGGCCTGCTTCAGCGCGATCACGTCGTCGGCCACGTCGACGCGCACGATGGTGCCGGGCTCCGCCTTGCGCAGGTCGATGCGCAGGCCGTCCACGGCGTCGCTCAGCACGTTGGTGCCGGCGGTGACGGTGAGACCGTCGAGGCGCACGCGCGCGTCGCCGGCGGCCTGCTGCTCCGTCATGCTGCCGGTGGTGCCCGGACCGTACTCGAGGGCCTCGAGGCCGCTGCCGGGCTCCACGGCGTCGACGGTGATGCCGCCCGCCAGGCCCGTGGCCGTGGCGCTGAGGACGAGGTACGCGCCGCCGTCGGCGTTGACGATGCTGGCCCGCACGCCGGTGTTGCCCGGCGCGCCGTTGATGGCGTCGCGGATCCCGGCGAGGGTGCTGTTCGATTCGTCGATGACGATCTGCAGCGGCACGCCGCCGGCGGTGATGCCGAGGGTGCCGGTGCCGACGACGCTGTCGGCGCTGGCGAAGGCCGGCGAGGCGAGGCGCTGGCTCGTGGCCAGCGCGAGCACTTCCACCTCGACGCTGCCGGTGGCGGCCCGGGTGGTCGCGGTGGCGGTGACGATATCCTGGGGCGCCACCGTGACGGCGCGCTTGCGCAGCGCCTCGAGGTCGCTGACGCCGCCGACGGCGTCGCGCAGGGCGGCGAGGGCGCCCTTGAGCTGGCCCAGTGCGGAGAGCTGGCTGTTGGCCCGTGCCTCCCGCGTGGTCAGCCGGTTGGCGACCGGCTGGCGCTCGGCGCTGACCAGCTGCTCGACGAGTCCCTTGACGTCGATGCCGCTGCCGATGCCCGTTGCGGTGATTGCCATGGTGTCCTGGCTGCCTGCCCGGGTACCCCGGGCCGTGGCTCGTGAATGGTCCTGTCCGGGAAAAGCAAGACCCGTGCCACCTCAGGCCTGGTCGTCGAGCAGGCGGAAGCCGCTGCGCTCGAGGGTGGCCGCCACCTGCAGCAGTTCCTCGGACGGAAACTGCCGGATCACCTCGCCGCTGCCGGGATCCACGACGCGCACGATGGTGCGGCCGCTGCCCTCATCGACCTGGAACAGCAGCTGGCGCTGGCTGTCGGCGAGGAAGTCCTGGATGTGCGCGATGGCGGCGGCGACGGAAATGGCCGGCAAGTCCTTGCCAGCGGGTGGCGCTGCCTTGCCGGCTGCTGCCGGCGCCTCCGTCTCCCGCGGGGGCGGGGCCACTGCCGTGACCGGTGCCGTGGCTGGTTCTGGCCTGATCCCAAGCTCCATGGTGCACCCCGTCCGGGTTCCGGCCTGGCACAGCCGCCGTGCCGGTGCCCGGGGTTAAGTCAAAGTCCCGTCACCACGGGCTGCGGCGGGGCCCTTGCAGGCCCCGCCGCATTCCGTCGTTTCGCCGGTGGTGGCGGCAGGCAGGCCGGCCGCCACCCCCGTGTCGTCGCTTACCGCAGCAGGCCCAGGATGGTCTGCGGCGCGGCATTGGCCTGGGCCAGAACCGCGACGCCGGCCTGCTGGAGGATCTGGGCGCGGGTCAGCGCCGCCGTCTCGGCGGCGAAGTCCGCGTC
>JAEUPZ010000034.1 GCA_016789885.1 Chromatiales bacterium
CATGTCCAAAGCGAAGTTTGAGCGCACGAAGCCGCACGTGAACGTTGGGACGATTGGTCACGTTGACCATGGCAAGACGACCCTGACGGCTGCGCTGACGAAGGTGATGGCGGCGAAGTTTGGCGGTGAGGTGCGGGCGTACGACCAGATTGACAAGGCGCCTGAAGAGAAGGCGCGCGGCATCACGATTGCGACGGCGCACGTGGAGTACGAGAGCCCGAACCGTCACTACGCGCACGTTGACTGCCCCGGGCACGCTGACTACGTGAAGAACATGATCACGGGTGCGGCGCAGATGGACGGTGCGATCCTGGTGGTGTCGGCGGCGGACGGCCCGATGCCGCAGACGCGCGAGCACATCCTGCTGGCGCGGCAGGTTGGTGTGCCGTACATCGTGGTGTACCTGAACAAGGCGGACATGGTTGACGACGCGGAGCTGCTGGAGCTGGTGGAGCTGGAGGTGCGCGAGCTTTTGTCGACGTACCAGTTCCCTGGCGACAAGACGCCGATCATCACGGGTTCGGCGCTGAAGGCGTGGGAAGGCGACACGAGCGAGATGGGTGCGCAGAGCATCGAGAAGCTGGTGGCGGCGATGGACGAGTACATCCCGGTGCCGGAGCGCGCGGTGGACGGTGCGTTCCTGATGCCGATCGAGGACGTGTTCTCGATCTCGGGACGCGGGACGGTGGTGACGGGGCGCATCGAGCGTGGCCGCGTGAAGGTTGGCGAGGAAGTGGAGATTGTCGGCATCAAGGACACGACGAAGACGACGTGTACGGGTGTCGAGATGTTCCGGAAGCTGCTGGACGAGGGTCAGGCGGGCGACAACGTGGGTGTGCTGCTGCGTGGCACGAAGCGTGAGGAGGTTGAGCGCGGCCAGGTGCTGTGCAAGCCGGGCTCGATCAAGCCGCACACGAAGTTCGAGGCTGAGGTTTACGTGCTGACGAAGGAAGAGGGTGGCCGTCACACGCCGTTCTTCAAGGGCTACCGTCCGCAGTTCTACTTCCGGACGACGGACGTGACGGGCGCGTGCGAGCTGCCGGAGGGCGTCGAGATGGTGATGCCGGGTGACAACATCAAGATGGTGGTGACGCTGATCAACCCGATCGCGATGGAGGACGGTCTGCGCTTCGCCATCCGCGAGGGCGGCCGCACCGTCGGCGCCGGCGTCGTCGCCAAGATCCTGCTCTAACAGTCCTGCGGGACACGTACAGAGGAACAGACATGGCCAAGAGTCAGAATATCCGCATCCGCCTGAAGGCGTTCGATCACCGCCTCATCGACAACTCCGCCAAGGAGATCGTCGATACGGCCAAGCGCACCGGTGCGACGGTGCGCGGCCCGGTGCCCCTGCCTAGCAAGACCGAGCGGTTCACCGTGCTGATCTCCCCGCACGTCGACAAGGACGCCCGGGACCAGTACCAGCTTCGTACCCACAAGCGGCTGATGGACATCGTCGAACCGACCGACAAGACGGTCGATGCGCTGATGAAGCTCGAGCTGCCGGCGGGCGTCGACGTCCAGATCAAGCTGAACTGACCGCCGCCCGCAGCGCGCTGCCGCCCGGGAGGGTGTGCAAGCGCGCTGTGCGGTGGTATAGTTCGCGGCTCGCTCGATCCGCTGGTGGGTAGCCCCACACGGTTCGGGCGGTCCGGATACGGCGGATCACCATGCCGCGCAGTCCGGGCGAAGGGGTAGGCAGTCAGAAACCCTCGAGTTTCCAGCTGCTTAGGTTGAATAAAGCCAGCAGGGCAGTGTCTCGCCGCCAGCGTAACGCGGCACGGGGCAGAGCCAGGTGCCGCCGTATGGCGGTCCGGACGGCGAGTTTGAAGACAGGCGCCCTCCGCCGGGTGGCGGGCGGGTGCCGTTTGCTGCCCCTGACGGGGTAACGGGTTGTATCGGTTATGACCATAGGTCTCATCGGCAAGAAGTGCGGCATGACCCGGGTGTTCACGGACGACGGCGAGTCCGTGCCCGTGACGGTCATCGAGGCGCTCCCCAACCGGGTGACGCGGATCCGTTCCGTCGAGGCGGACGGCTATACCGCGCTGCAGGTAACGACCGGTTCGCGCAAGGTCAGCCGCCTGAACAAGGCGGATGCCGGCCAGTTCGCGAAGGTCGGCGTGGAGCCGGGCGAGGGCCTCTGGGAGTTCCGCGTGACCGCCGAAGAGGCTGCGGCCATCGAGCCCGGCAAGGCCCTGACGGTCGAGCTGTTCACGCCTGGCCAGATGGTCGACGTTCGTGGCACCACCATCGGCAAGGGCTACGCCGGCACGATCAAGCGCCACAGTTTCAATAGCCAGGACGCGACCCACGGCAACTCCGTGTCGCACCGCGCTCCCGGCTCGATCGGCCAGCGCCAGACGCCGGGTCGCGTGTTCAAGGGCAAGCGCATGTCCGGTCACATGGGCAACGTCACGCGCAGCGCGATCAACCTCCAGGTCGTCCGCGTCGATGCCGGGCGCAACCTGATCCTCGTCAAGGGCGCTGTGCCCGGGCACGCCGGCGGCACGCTGGTCGTCAGGCCCGCGGTCAAGGTGCGCCGCAAGAAGGCGTCGTAACAGGTTTCAAGTTGGGTTCCACGGCGATGAAGCTCTCAATCCAGGGCGGCGGCAGCATCGAGGTGTCTGATGACGCCTTCGGTGCGCAGTTCAACGAGGCGCTGATCCATCAGGTCCTCACGGCCTACCGGGCTGGTGGCCGCGCTGGCACCAAGGCGCAGAAGACCCGCGCCGAGGTCAGTGGTGGTGGCAAGAAGCCCTGGAAGCAGAAGGGCAGCGGTCGGGCGCGTGCCGGTACCACGCGCGGCCCGATCTGGGTCGGCGGTGGCCGGGCGTTCGCCGCCAAGCCCCGGGACTACGACCAGAAGGTCAACCGCAAGATGTATCGCGCCGCCATGCGTTCGGTCTTCTCCGAGCTGGTCCGGCAGGACCGCCTCGTCGTCGTCGACGCGCTCGAGCTGCCCCAGCCGCGCACCCGCGAGCTGGCGGTGCGGCTGCGCGAGTTCGGCCTTGGCCGCGTCCTGATCCTGGTCGACAAGCTGGCCGACAACCTGCGCCTTGCCGCGCGCAACATCCCCGGTGTCGCCGTCCTCGAGGCGCGCGAGGCCAACCCGCTGGCCCTCGTCCAGTTCGAGAAGGTGCTGGCCACGACCGGGGCCCTGAAGATCGTCGAGGAGCGCCTCGCATGACCGCGATTGCCGCCCGCGAGAAGCTCGCCACTGTCCTGCTCGGGCCGCACCTGTCGGAGAAGAGCAGCCGCGCGGCCGAGCAGAACAAGCAGTTCGTCTTCCGCGTCCGCACCGACGCGGACAAGCTCCAGATCCGCCGCGCTGTCGAGCAGATGTTCGACGTCAAGGTCACCGCCGTCCGCGTCGTCAACTGCTTCGGCAAGGCCAAGCGGTTCGGTCGTACGCCGGGGGCCCGCCAGGACTGGAAGAAGGCTTACGTGACGCTGGCCGAGGGCCAGGACATCGACTTCCTCGGGGCCCAGTAAGGCACCCGAACGGAACGAGGCAGCACGACCATGGCACTGCAACAGATGCGGCCGACCTCCCCGGGTCGCCGGTTCGTCGTCAAGGTGACTACCCCGGGCCTGCACAAGGGCAAGCCCGAGTCGTCGCTGGTCACGCGGCTGAAGCGCGAGACCGGCCACAACAGCTACGGGCGCATCACGACGCGCCACAAGGGTGGTGGCCACAAGCGGCTGTACCGCATCATCGACTTCCGTCGCGACAAGGACTCGATCCCGGCCCGCGTCGAGCGGATCGAGTACGACCCGAACCGCAGCGCACACCTGGCGTTGCTGCTGTACGCCGACGGCGAGCGCCGCTACGTGATCGCCCCCAAGGGGCTGGCCGTCGGCGATACCGTGTCGTCCGGTCGCGACTCGGCCATCAAGACCGGCAACGCCCTGCCGCTGCGGAACATCCCGGTGGGTACGCTGGTGCACGCCGTCGAGCTGAAGCCCGGCAAGGGCGCCCAGATCGCGCGCGCGGCCGGCGGCAGCGTGCAGGTGGTGGCCCGCGAAGGGGCCTACGCCACCCTGCGCCTGCGGTCCGGCGAGATGCGCAAGGTGCATGTCGAGTGCCGTGCCACGATCGGCGAGGTCGGGCGCGAGGACCACAACCTGCGCAAGCTCGGCAAGGCCGGCGCGAAGCGCTGGCGCGGCATCCGGCCCACGGTTCGCGGTGTCGCCATGAACCCGGTCGATCACCCGCACGGCGGTGGCGAGGGCAAGACCTCGGGTGGCCGCCACCCGGTCACGCCGTGGGGCATCAAGACCAAGGGTTACAAGACCCGCAGCAACAAGCGCACCGACGGCATGATCGTGCGCCGGCGCAACAAGAAGTAGTCCCGGAAACAGGCCCGGATAAAGTCCCGGATACAGGCGAGTCGAACCAGGCGCTGCCCGCGGGCAGCCCCCAAGCAGACACGAGGCAGACAGTGGCACGCTCAGTCAAGAAAGGTCCCTTCGTCGACCTGCATCTCGCCGCCAAGGTGCGTCAGGCAGTCGAGACGAACAATCGCCGCCCGATCAAGACCTGGTCGCGCCGGTCGATGATCCTGCCCGAGATGGTCGGCCTGACCATCGCGGTGCACAACGGCCGCGACCACGTCCCGGTGCTGGTCACCGAGAACATGGTCGGCCACAAGCTCGGCGAGTTTGCCCTGACCCGCACGTTCAAGGGCCACTCGGGCGACCGCAAGACCAAGGAGGCGGGTGGCTGAGGCCTGACTGGGCCCCAGCGACCTTCCACCTAGCGTAGAGAACGACCAGGAACGCATATGCAGGTTTCCGCCACCCTCCGGTACGCCCGGATCTCGCCGCAGAAGTGCCGGCTCGTCGCCGACCTGATCCGCGGCAAGTCGGTCGCCAACGCGCTGCAGATCCTCCAGTTCACGCCGAAGAAGGGCGCGAAGCTGATCAAGAAGGTGCTCGAGTCGGCAGTGGCCAACGCCGAGCACAACAACGCGGCGGACATCGACGAGCTCAAGGTCGAGACGGTGTTCGTCAACGAGGCGCCGCGCATGCGGCGTTTCAAGGCCTCCGCCAAGGGTCGGGCTTCGCCCCGCCGCAAGCGGAGCAGTCACATCACCGTGAAGGTGGCCGACGGCCGCGCGGCCGGCTGAGCGCCCAGGACACAGGACGAAGGCAATGGGTCAGAAGGTAAACCCCGTTGGCATCCGGCTCGGGATCTCCCGTGACTGGGCGTCGAAGTGGTATGCGGACTCGAAGACGTTTCCCGAGTACGTGGAGACCGACTTCCGCATCCGCGAGTTCCTGAAGCGCAAGCTCAAGGACGCGTCGGTCGGCAAGATCCAGATCGAGCGCCCGGCGCGCAAGGCGCACATCACCGTTCACACCGCCCGCCCCGGCGTCGTGATCGGCAAGAAGGGCGAGGACATCGAGAAGCTGCGCGACAGCGTGGCCCGGCTGCTGAAGATGCCGCTGGGCGACGTGCGCATCAACATCTCCGAGATCCGCAAGCCCGAGCTCGACGCACTGCTCGTAGCCGAGGGCATTGCCCAGCAGCTCGAGCGCCGCGTCATGTTCCGTCGCGCCATGAAGCGCGCGGTCACCAACACCATGCGGCTCGGTGCCCAGGGCATCAAGGTGCAGGTCGCCGGCCGCCTGAACGGTGCCGAGATCGCCCGCACCGAGTGGTACCGCGAGGGTCGCGTGCCGCTGCACACCTTCCGGGCCGACATCGACTACGGCCTGGCCGAGGCACGGACCACCTACGGCGTCATCGGCGTCAAGGTGTGGATCTGCCGCGGCGAGATCTTCGATCACCAGGAGGCTGCGGCCGAGGAAGCCGCGCCGGCTGCCCGCTGAGGTATCTGAGTCATGATGCAGCCAAAGCGGACCAAGTTCCGCAAGCAGTTCAAGGGCCGTAACCGCGGTCTTTCCCAGCGTGGCAACACGGTGGCGTTCGGCGAGTTCGGCCTGAAGGCCGTCGATCGCTGCCGCCTCACGGCCCGCCAGATCGAGGCGGCCCGCCGGGCCATGACCCGGTACGTGAAGCGCGGCGGCAAGGTGTGGATCCGCGTGTTCCCCGACAAGCCGATCACGGCGAAGCCCCTCGAGGTCCGGCAGGGCAGCGGCAAGGGCAACGTCGAGTTCTACGTGGCCCTCGTGCAGCCCGGCCGCATCCTCTACGAGATGGAGGGCGTCACCGAGGAGATCGCGCGGGAGGCGTTCCGGCTGGCAGCGGCGAAGCTGCCCGTTGCCACGACTTTCGTCAGCCGGCAGGTGGTCTGACCATGAGTGACGTAACCAAGGCCAAGGATCTGCGGCAGAAGTCCGACAAGGAGCTCGCCGACGAGTTGCTCAACCTGCGCAAGGAGCAGTTCAACCTGCGCATGCAGCGGGCCACGGGCCAGCTCGGCCGTCCGGACCAGTTCCACAAGGTCCGGCGCACGATCGCCCAGGTGAAGACGATCCTCGCGGAGCGGGCGGCCAGCAAGGCCTGAGTCCGCCAGAACGAGCCCGGATGCCACGGAGCCAGACATGACCGAGACCAACCAACGCACGCTGACCGGCACCGTCGTCAGCAACAAGATGGACAAGACGATCGCCGTGGTCGTCGAGCGCCTCGTCAAGCACCCGCAGTACGGCAAGTACGTGCGTCGCTCGACGAAGCTGCTCGCCCACGACGAGGCCAACGCGTGCCAGGAAGGCGATGTCGTTGCCATCGCCGAGAGCCGCCCGCTGTCCAAGCGCAAGGCGTGGCGGCTGGTGGAAATCGTCAAGCGGGCCGGCGGCGCCTGACCGTCGCGGCAAGACCCTCTAAGGAAGGCTGACCATGATCCAGATGCAGACGACCCTGGTGGCTGCTGACAACAGCGGTGCGCGCCAGCTGATGTGCATCAAGGTGCTCGGGGGCTCCAAGCGTCGCTATGCGACGGTTGGTGACGTCATCAAGGTGAGCATCAAGGACGCCATTCCCCGCGGCCGCGTCAAGAAGGGCGAGGTCTACAACGCCGTCGTCGTGCGCACCCGCAAGGGCGTCCGCCGCCCCGACGGCTCGGTGATCCGCTTCGACGGCAACGCGGCCGTACTGCTGAACAACAAGCTGGAGCCCATCGGCACCCGCATCTTCGGGCCCGTGACCCGCGAGCTGCGTAACGAGAGCTTCATGAAGATCATTTCGCTCGCGCCGGAGGTGCTCTGACACCGGTCCCGAGGGGACAGGGTGCACAGGGCGTACGCACGATGAAACGCATCAGAAAAGGCGACCAGGTCATTGTCATCACCGGCAAGTACAAGGGCCGGCGCGGTACCGTGACCCGGGTGCTGGCCGACGGCCATGTCGTCGTCGAGAACATCAACGTGGTCAAGCGGCACACGCGGCCGAATCCGGCCAAGGGCGTGCAGGGCGGCATTGTCGAGAAGGAGATGCCGATCGACCCCTCGAACGTGATGCTCTTCAACCCGGCCACCGAGAAGGGCGACCGGGTGGGGTTCCGCACGCTCGACGACGGCCGCAAGGTCCGCTTCTTCAAGTCAAACAACGAGGTGATCGACGTCTGACGCTCCGCGGGAGCGACGGCGCCGGTTCCACAGGGGCCCAAACGGGATACCAGAGATGGCCAGGCTCAAGGATTACTACCACCAGACGATCGTGCCGAAGCTGCGTGAGCAGCTGGGCATCAGCAACGTCATGGAGGTGCCGCGGATCACGAAGATCACGCTCAACATGGGCGTCGGCGAGACCGTGAACGACAAGAAGGTCATCGAGAAGGCCGTGGCCGACATGACCGCCATCGCCGGCCAGAAGCCGGTCGTGACGCTGGCGCGCAAGTCGATCGCCACCTTCAAGATCCGCGAGGGTTACCCCGTGGGCTGCAAGGTGACGCTGCGGCGCGAGCGCATGTACGAGTTCCTCGACCGCCTGATCAGCATCGCAGTGCCGCGCGTCCGCGACTTCCGCGGGCTGAACCCCCGGTCGTTCGACGGCCGTGGCAACTACAGCATGGGCGTGCAGGAACAGATCATTTTCCCCGAGATCGATTACGACAAGATCGACACGATCCGCGGCCTCGACATCGTGATCACGACCAGCGCGGGCACCGACGAGCGTGGGCGCGCGCTGCTCGAGGCTTTCAATTTCCCGTTCCGGCAGCTGGGCGGCCAGTCGGCCCGCCGGCAGTAAGGACACCGAAGATGGCGAAGAAGTCGATGATCCTGCGGGACGAGAAGCGGTCCCGTCTGGCCCAGAAGTACGCGAAGAAGCGCGCCGAGCTCAAGCGCATCATCGCCAGCCCGAAGTCCAGCGCGGGCGAGCGCATGGCTGCCCAGGCCAAGCTGCAGTCGCTGCCGCGTGACTCGAGCCCGAGCCGGGGCCGCAACCGCTGTGCCATCACTGGCCGCCCGAAGGGCGTGTACCGGAAGTTCGGCCTCGGGCGCACGAAGCTGCGTGAGCAGACGCTGGCCGGGAACATTCCCGGTTTCGGCAAGGCGAGCTGGTAGAGCGAGGGAGAGAGCGTACCCATGAGTTTCACGGATCCGATCGCGGACATGCTGACCCGCATCAGGAACGGCCAGAAGGTCGGCCTGAAGGACGTCACCATGCCTGCCTCCCGCCAGAAAGAGGCCATCGCCCGCGTGCTGCGCGACGAGGGGTACATCGGCGACTTCTCGGTTCAGGACGTCGGCGGCAACAAGCGCGAGCTGGCCATCGAGCTCAAGTACTTCGAAGGCCGCCCGGTCATCGACGAGATACGCCGCGTCAGCCGGTCTGGCCTGCGCATCTACCGTCGCAAGGACCAGATTCCGCGCATCAAGGGCGGGCTCGGCATCGCGATCGTCTCGACGCCGGTCGGCGTGATGAGCGACCGTGACGCCCGGGCCAAGGGCCACGGCGGCGAAGTCATCTGCATCGTGTCGTAACGAAACCGGAATCACGACGATGTCTCGAGTTGCACGAAAGCCAGTACCGCTGCCGAAGGGTGTCGAGATCACCCAGACGGCTGGCGTACTGCGCGTCAAGGGCCCGAAGGGCGACCTGCAGGCCGCCATGCCGGCCGAGGTCCAGGTGTCCGTCGCCGACGGGCAGGCCCAGGTCGCCGCCATGTCGGCCGCCAAGAAGGCCAGGGCCGTCGCCGGCACGACGCGGGCACTGCTGAACAACATGGTCACGGGCGTGACCGCCGGTTTCGAGCGGAAGCTCGAGCTGGTGGGCGTCGGCTACCGGGCGCAGGCCCAGGGCAAGAAGCTCAACCTGACGCTGGGCTTCTCGCACCCCGTGGCCTACTCGGTGCCCGATGGCATCACCGTCGATACGCCGAGCCAGACCGAGATCATCATCCGGGGCAGCGACAAGCAGAAGGTCGGCCAGGTGGCTGCGGACATCCGCTCCTACCGGCCGCCGGAGCCCTACAAGGGCAAGGGCGTGCGTTACTCCACCGAGCGGGTCGTGCTGAAGGAGGCCAAGAAGAAGTAACGGGTTCTCCGGGCAGGCCCCCGCGGGCTGCCGCCGGACCCGGCTTCGAAGGCGCTTATGGACAAGAAGACGAGCAGACTGCGGCGTGCACGCCGCACCCGGGCGCGGATCCGCGAGCTGGCCATGGCCCGGCTCACGGTGCACCGTACGCCGCGGCACATCTATGCCCAGGTCATCGCGGCCGATGGCGGCACCGTCATCGCCGCTGCGTCGACCGTCGAGGCCGACGTACGCAAGGCCCTCGAGGGCACTGGCAACGTTGCCGCTGCCGCCATGGTCGGGCGCACCATCGCCGAGAAGGCGAAGGCCGCCGGCGTGACCCGCGTCGCCTTCGACCGGTCCGGCTTCAAGTACCACGGCCGGGTCAAGGCCCTTGCCGATGCCGCCCGGGAAACCGGGCTCGAGTTCTGAGCGGCCTGTAGCCGCCCGGGCAGCACAAAAAGACTGGAGTTCAGATCTTGGCGCGCAGACAGGACAACATGGCAGCGGACCGCTCGGGTGATTCCGACGAGTACATGGAGAAGCTCGTCGCGGTGAACCGCGTGGCGAAGGTCGTCAAGGGCGGCCGGCAGTTCGGCTTCACGGCGCTGACCGTCGTGGGTGACGGCAAGGGTCGCGTGGGCTTCGGCTACGGCAAGGCCCGCGAGGTTCCCGCTGCCATCCAGAAGGCCATGCAGCAGGCCCGCAAGAACGTGAAGCAGGTGCCGCTGAACAAGGACACCCTGCACTACGCGCATGCGGGCAGCCACGGTTCCACCCGTGTCTACATGCAGCCCGCCTCCGACGGTACGGGCATCATCGCCGGCGGCGCCATGCGCGCCGTGTTCGAGTGCGCGGGCGTCCGCAACGTCCTCGCCAAGAGCTACGGGTCGCGCAACCCGATCAACGTCGTCCGCGCCACGATGAACGCGCTGGGCGACATCCGTTCGCCCGAGGCGATCGCCGCGAAGCGCGGCAAGTCCGTGGCGGATCTGACGGGCTGAGCCGCCCGTCGCTGACCAGGCAAAGTTGAACATGGCCACACAGAACACTGGCAAGAAGCTGCGGGTCACGCTGGTGCGCAGCGCCTTCGGGCGCATCAAGGCGCACAAGGCCTGCGTCACGGGTCTCGGCCTGCGCCGCATGCACCACACGGTCGAGGTGGCTGACACCCCCGAGAACCGCGGCATGATCAACCGCGTCGCCTACATGCTGCGCGTCGAGGAAGCGGCCTGACGGTCGCGCCCGCGGAAAGGTAAGTCATGATGAAACTGAACACGCTCAAGCCGGGATCGCGCAAGGCACCCAAGCGGGTCGGGCGCGGCAGCTCGGCCGGCCAGGGCAAGACCTGCGGCCGCGGCCACAAGGGCCAGCGCGCCCGGGCCGGCGGCTATCACAAGGTGGGCTTCGAGGGCGGCCAGATGCCGCTGCAGCGCCGCCTGCCCAAGATCGGCTTCACCTCGCACAAGCAGTCCGAGACGGCCGAAGTCCGCCTCCATGAGCTGGTCGTGCCGAAGACCGACGTCGTCGACCTCGAGGTCCTGAAGGCCGCCGGCGTAGTGCCGCGCCGCGCCGAGCGGGCCCGCATCATCGCCTCCGGCAAGATCACGAAGGCCGTCAAGGTCCGTGGCATGAAGGTCACCCCGGGTGCCCGGCAGGCCATCGAGGCCGCTGGTGGCAGCGTCGAAGACTGACCGGCACAGGCCCAGGTACCGGACCGTAAACCCCCATGGCTAAAGCAGGCACGATGAATCCCGCCGCTCTCGGAGACGCCTCGCGTTTCTCCGAGCTGCGCCAGCGCCTGCTGTTCCTGGCGGGGGCGCTGATCGTCTACCGCATCGGCACGTTCATCCCGGTGCCGGGCATCGATCCGGCGGCGCTGGAGCAGTTCTTCCAGCAGCAGTCCGGCACGATCCTCGCGATGTTCAACATGTTCTCCGGCGGCGCGCTGGAGCGGTTGAGCATCTTCGCCCTCGGTGTCATGCCCTACATTTCCGCGTCGATCATCGTGCAGATGGCCGGCATCGTCGTTCCGCAGCTGGCCTCGCTGCGCAAGGAGGGTGAGTCCGGTCGCCGCAAGATGATGCAGTACACCCGCTACGGAACCGTCGCACTGGCGCTGTTCCAGTCGGTGGGCGCGTCGGCGGCCCTGCAGAACCAGGGGCTCGCCATCACGCCGGGGCCGAGCTTCGTCTTCACGGCCACCGTGACACTGGTGACCGGGACCATGTTCCTGATGTGGCTCGGCGAGCAGATCACCGAGCGCGGCATCGGCAACGGCATTTCGATGCTGATCCTCGGGTCCATCATCTCCGGCCTGCCGTCCGCCATCGGCGGAACCCTGGAGCTCGTCAATACCGGCGAGCTGAACGCGGCCATCGCCCTGATCCTGATCCTCCTCGTGGGCGCGGTGACTGCCTTCGTCGTCTACATGGAGCGGGGCCAGCGCCGGATCGCCGTCCACTATGCGCGCCGCCAGCAGGGCCGCCGGGTCTATGCCGGGCAGTCGAGCCACCTGCCCTTCAAGATCAACATGGCCGGCGTGATCCCGCCAATCTTCGCCTCCAGCCTGATCCTTTTCCCGGCGACCGTTGCCAGCTGGTTCGGCACGAACGAGGGCTTCGGCTGGCTGCAGACGCTCGGTGCGGAACTCGCGCCGGGCCAGCCCGTCTACATCCTGATGTACGGCAGCCTGATCGTCTTCTTCTGCTTCTTCTACACGGCCCTGGTCTTCAACTCCCAGGAGACGTCCGAGAACCTGAAGAAGAGCGGCGCCTTCATACCGGGCATCCGGCCGGGCCAGCAGACGGCCCAGTACATCGACAAGGTGCTGACCCGCCTGACCTTCTGGGGCGCGCTCTACGTGGCCGCCGTCTGCCTGCTGCCCGAGTTCATGATCCAGTACTGGCGCGTCCCGTTCTACTTCGGCGGCACGTCGCTGATGATCCTGGTCGTCGTGACGATGGACTTCATGGCCCAGTTGCAGGCGCACATGATGTCCTCGCAGTACGAGAGCCTGCTCAAGAAGGCCAACTTCGGCAGCGTCGGCCGGACCGGCCAGGTCCGCGGCTGACGGGCCGGGGAACGGAACGACACCTGCCGGGCTGCGGCCCGCCAGGCACACGGTAACTGGCGCGCGACGGCGCGCAGGGTGAGAGCTATGAAAGTTCGCGCATCGGTAAAGAAGATCTGCAGGAACTGCAAGGTCGTACGCCGCAAGCGGGTGGTCCGGGTGATCTGTTCCGATCCCCGGCACAAGCAGCGGCAGGGCTGAACGACAGGACCGCTGGACGGCAGCGTCCCCTCCGGAGACTGACTGAATGGCACGTATAGCAGGCATCAACATTCCGCCGAACAAGCACGTGAGCATCGCGCTGACGCACATTTATGGCGTCGGTCGTGCCCGGGCCCTCAAGGTGTGCGCCGCCGCCGGCATTGCGCCGGACGTGCGCGTGCGCGACCTGAGCGAGCCCGAGGTCGAGCGGATCCGCGCCGAGATCGGCCGTGTCCCGGTGGAGGGCGACCTGCGCCGCGAGGTGTCGATGAACATCAAGCGGCTCATGGACCTGGGCTGCTATCGCGGCGTCCGTCACCGCAAGGGCCTCCCCCTGCGCGGCCAGCGCACCCGCACGAACGCCCGCACCCGCAAGGGCCCGCGCCGGCCGATCCGCAAGTAAGCGGACCCGGCTGACCACGACCAGGCACCAGGCCACGATCAGGCACCAGGAAAGAGACGATGGCAGAAGCACCAGCAGCTGGCGCGCAGAAGGCGCGGAAGAAGTCGAAGCGGTCGGTCATCGACGGCATCGCCCACATCCACGCGACCTTCAACAACACGATCATCACGATCACCGACCGGCAGGGCAACACGCTCAGCTGGGCGACGGCCGGCAGCTGCGGCTTCAAGGGGTCGCGCAAGAGCACGCCGTTCGCCGCCCAGGTGGCTGCGGAGCGCGCCGGGCAGGCGGCCCAGGAGTACGGGCTGAAGACCCTCGAGGTGCTGGTCTGCGGCCCCGGCCCGGGCCGCGAGTCGGCCGTGCGGTCGCTCAACGCCTGCGGCTACCGCATCACGAACATCGAGGACATCACGCCGATCCCGCACAACGGGTGCCGCCCGCCCAAAAAGCGGCGCGTCTGACGGCGACCGGACAAGACAGAGTTAAGGACTGACCATGGCCAGATACCGCGGACCCACCTGCAAGCTCGCGCGCCGGGAAGGCACCGACCTCTTCCTGAAGAGCGCGATCAAGCCGCTGGAGTCGAAGTGCAAGCTCGAGACCCCGCCGGGGCAGGCGCAGGGCGCCCGCAAGGGCCGCACCTCCGATTACGGCCTGCAGCTCCGCGAGAAGCAGAAGCTCCGCCGCATGTACGGCGTGCTCGAGCGCCAGTTCCGCATCACGTACAAGCGGGCGTCCCAGATGAAGGGCTCCACGGGTGAGAACCTGCTGAAGCTGCTCGAGGGGCGTCTCGACAACGTCGTGTACCGGATGGGCTTCGCCGCGACCCGGGCCGAGGCGCGCCAGCTGGTCAACCACCGTGGCGTCAAGGTCAACGACCGGATCGTCAACATCCCGTCCTACCAGGTGTCGGCCGGCGATGTGATCGCCATCCGCGAGCGCGCGCGCGAGCAGCTGCGCATCAAGAATGCGCTGGCCATTGCCGCCCAGGCCGGCTTCCCGGAGTGGGTCGAGGTCGACGAGCAGGGCATGACCGGCACGCTGAAGTCGCTGCCGGCGCGCGACGACATCCTGCCGGACATCAACGAGAACCTGGTGGTCGAGCTCTACTCGAAGTAACGCGCCCGCAGTCAACCGGAGGCGGATGAACATGCAGCCATCCATTACAGAATTCCTGAAGCCACGCAGCGTCCGGGTGCAGTCCGAGACGGGCAACCGTGCCCGCATCGTCATCGAGCCCCTCGAGCGCGGCTTCGGCCATACCCTCGGCAATGCCCTGCGGCGCGTGCTGCTGTCGAGCATGCCAGGCGCGGCCATCGTCGAGGCCGAGATCGAGGGCGTGCTCCACGAGTACACCAGCATCGACGGCGTCCAGGAGGACGTGGTCGAGATCCTGCTGAACCTCAAGGGCGTGGCGCTGCGCATGCACTCGCGCGACCGCGCCGAGCTGACCCTGCACAAGAAGGGCCCCGGCATCGTGACCGCCGGTGACATCGCCACCGACCACGACATCGAGGTCGTGAATCCGGGCCACGTCATCGCCAACCTGACGAGCAGCGGCGAGCTGAAGATGGTGCTGACCATCGAGCGGGGCCGCGGCTACCGGCCGGCGACCCAGCGCCAGGAAGGTGACGAGCAGCAGGGCACCACCATCGGCCGCCTGCGCCTCGACGCCTCGTTCAGCCCGGTGCGCAAGGTCACCTACACCGTCGAGGCCGCGCGCGTCGAGCAGCGCACTGACCTCGACCGGCTCGTCCTCGACGTCGACACCAACGGCAGCATCGACCCGGAGGACGCCATCCGCCGGGCCGGCAGCATCCTCAAGGACCAGCTGGACGTGTTCCTCGAGCTGCGCGGCCAGGACGAGGCAGCCACGACCGGCCCCGAGGCCCAGGTCGAGCCCATCCTGCTCCGGCCGGTGGACGAGCTCGAGCTGACCGTGCGCTCGGCCAACTGCCTCAAGGCCGAGAACATCAACTACATCGGCGACCTGGTGCAGCGCACCGAGGTGGAGCTGCTGCGTACGCCGAACCTCGGCAAGAAGTCGCTCACCGAGATCAAGGAAGTGCTCGAGAGCCACGGCCTGTCGCTCGGCATGCGCATCGAGAACTGGCCGCCCCCGGGGCTGGCGAAGCACGACGACAAGGCCGCCTGAACAGACCGGAAGTTGTAACGCCATGATGCACCGTAAGGCCGGCCGCGCCCTGGGCCGCAAGAGCAGCCACCGCACTGCCATGTACCGCAACATGGCGGCGTCCCTCATCCGTGAGGAGACGATCGCCACCACGCTGCCCAAGGCCAAGGAGCTGCGGCGCGTGGTCGAGCCGCTCATCACGCTCGCCAAGCAGGACGGCGTCGCCCGCCGGCGACTGGCCTTCTCGCGCCTGCGTGACCGGGCCTCCGTGGGCAAGCTCTTCAACGAGCTGGGGCCCCGCTACAAGGCCCGTCCGGGTGGTTACCTGCGCATCCTGAAGATCGGCTTCCGCGCTGGTGACTCGGCCCCCATGGCCGTGGTTGCCCTCGTCGACCAGCCCGAGGCCAAGGCCGAGGCCTGAGACAGCTGCCGCGCGCCGGCCGTCCCGGCCGGCGCGCCGCTTCAACGCACCCGGGCCGACGGCCCGGGCGCCCGCCCGAACAGCTCCCGGAATCGCGCCAGGTCGGCGAAGTTCACGACGCCGTCGCCGGTCAGGTCGGCCTGCGCGTCGGTGCTGCCGAAGCGGCTCCGGAAGGTCGCGAGGTCGGCGAAGTTCACGGCACCGTCGCCGTTGAAGTCTGCATCGCAGGCATTTCCGTAGCCGTCACCGTCGGCATCCAGCTGGCTCGCGTTGCCAAGCTGGGTGCAGTTGTCCACATCGTCGGCAGTGCCGTCGCCATCGCGGTCCTCGGCGATGCGCCACGCCAGCGCGTAGGGCCAGTCGAAGTCCACCTGCCCCGTGCCGCGCCGGACCTCCATCGCGTACCGCCGCCCGGCCCGGAGCGGCACCCAGAGGTTCTCCGTGTTGTCGCCGCTGCCCGCGGATGAGGCGACGATCACGGGCCCGGCGGGGTCCGTCACGTCCAGCAGCGCCAGGTCGAGGTCGAAGAGCTCGGCGGTGCCGTTGAACAGGCTGGGGATGCCCCCAGCCACCCGCAGGTTCCAGGCGAGTGTCACGGCGAGCATGCCGTCGCGCTGCCCGACGGGAAGCCGGTAGGTGCCCCCGGTGTTCGTCCCGCTCGCCCCGCCGAACCGCGGGTCATGGTCGAAACCATAGCTTCCCACGCGGCCGCCCCCGGCGGGATCGTCCTCGAGGCTGTTCTGTTCGCCGGCCACGATGATGCGGTAGCCGTGGCCCACGTGCAGCTGGCCGGCGCCGAAGACCGTGTCGAGGCCATTGGCGCTGCGCCGGGCCGCGGCGCTGCGGTAGTCGACGATGTCGGCCGTCGTGGTGTTGAACGTCTGGCGCAGGGCGCCCGCCATCAGTGCAGCCTTGATGACGGCGCTGCGGCCCGCGCTGGTGACCACGCTGCCGCTGCGGGTCGTCACCGACGGGCTGACCGGGTCTGTTGCGAGGGCCGGGTTGGCAGCCGCCAATTCGGCCAGCATGGCGGCAGCCCCCGACGCCCACGCCGTGCCCTGGCTGGTTGTCGCGGCGGGCACGACGAGGTGTGGCCGCACGCGACCCGCGGTGTAGATGCCATCGACGGCCACCGAGCCCCGGCCATGCCCGCCGTCGGTGCGCCCCACGGCGATGACGTTGAAGCCAGTCGCCATCAGCGGCAGGTTGGCGCCGCCGTTCGTCAGCCCGACTACGTGGATGAACTCGTCCCGGTGGATGGCCCAGTCGGTCCGGCGGAGGATGTCCCCATCGGCCGTCGAACTGCCGACCCAGCTGTGGTTTGCCACGCGGGCCGCCAGGGCCAGCGGCTGGCGCGGCAGCCCGCTGGTGGGCGAGCGCAGGTAGCCGGCGCCGATCCAGTCCTCGGCCCCGTAGGCAGCGATGGCCGTTATGCCCGGCGCGATGGAGCTGCTGCTGCCGTAGAAGGCCCGCCCGACACCGGTCGCATGGCCTGAGTAGAGACCGGCCGGCGCGCTGGAGCTGTTGGTGATGGTCTTGCCGGCAAACTCCGTCTGGCCCGGATCGGGCATCCAGGTCTTCGCGCCGGCGACCTCGACCGGCGCCTCGACCTGCACAACGGACACCCCGGCCCCCATTGGCAGCAGCGGTCCCAGTTCCTGTGCCAGCCCGGCGTGACCGATGTCCCGGCGGTAGTCTGCGAGGGACGGGGGTGCCAGCAGCAGGGCTGCCAGCCCGAGGCCGCCCGCTGTCGTTGAGCCTACTGCACCGACGCTGCTCTTCACCTGGCCTGTCCTGCCGGTGTCCGTCCGCGTCCGGCAGTGTCGCGTGACTGGGCGATCGGCGCAGGACGGTACCGTTACGTTGCCCGGCTGATGGCCGCGTCGCCGTGCGACTCCCGGTACAACGCAGGCCGTGGCAACCTCCCAGGCGCTGCGTCAGCGGAGCAGCGGGTCGGCGCCGTCGATGTACTGAGTGACGACGGTGTCGCCCTGCTGCCACGCGACCTGCAGGCCGCCGTCCCGGACGGCGAGGGCCGGGTAGCTGGCCGGTCCCGGCGGCGCCGGCAATTCGACCGGCGCCGCGAAGCTGCGCCCGTGGTCCCGGGAAACCGCCAGGAACACCCGCCGTTCGCCACCAGCCTTGGCGTGCCATGCGGCCACCAGGCGCCGCCCCAGCATCGCCAGCGCCGGCGCGTCAGCGACATCGGCGCCGGGGTGCAGCGGGACGGCCGGAGCAAAACTCCCACCGCCATCCTCGGAGCGGGAAACGGCGGCTCCCGGACGTTCTGCGCCGCCGTCGAAGCTGGCCGCATACACGCGCCGGCCATCGACGACGACTACGGTCTGCTTCATCGGGCAGGCATCGATGGGCCACGGAGACCCGCCCCAGCGCACCCGCGCGGCGAATGGCTGGGGTGCCGCGGGGGCGACGGCCACCGCGCTGTCTCGCGTGCCGGCATCGCCGAGCAGCCTCGTGCCGAGGTAAATCCGGCCGTCGGCGGCCAGCGCCGTGGGCTGGCAGCAGGGGCAGACGTCAGTGGCCAGTGCGATCGCGGGCGGCATGAAGGAGGCACCGTCATCGCCGGAGACCGCCGCCATGAGCCTGCCGGCACCACCGGCGCCAGCGCGCGTCTCGACCCAGTACGCGAAGACTCCACCGCGGCCGTCGGCGGCCAGCGTGCCGAACGACTCGCCGTTGGCCGGATCGTCGGCGGTGAGGCCGGCCGGTATCCCGCCGAGCACCCGGTGGTCGCCGAAGCGCTGGCCGTCGTCCGTGGAGCGTGCGTAGCGGGGGGCGACGAAGAGCACCCCTGACGCCGGATCACTGGCCTGGCCGGCATAGAACACGTGGACGACGCCGCGGCGGCCGAGGCTGACCCGCGGCCGTGCCACGGGGAATCCCCAGGCCGAGCCCGGCTCGACGTTGACCTGCGCAGGAGTGCCGAAGGATCGCCCGCCATCGGTGGAGCGGGCGAACCAGAGGTCGGCGCCAGCGGGCGGCCCGGCGCTGGCCCTGCGCTCGATCCACACCAGGTGGATCGAGCCGTCGCGACCCACGGCGAGGTCGGCGGCGGTGGCCTTGCTGCCGGGGCGGCTGACCGTCGTGGGTGCTGCCGAGGCGGCAGCCATCCACCCGAGCATGAGGAGGGCGGCAGTGCGTGGCATCGGCATGAGGACGGACTCCTGGCGTCAGCACCCCGATTCTACGCCCGTACCGCCGACGTCCCGTGGCCCTGTGGGATCATGCCGGCAGCGAACTTCCGCCGCCCGAGGCCGCGCCGATGCCGTTGCAACGGTCACCCCTGCCGCCCCACGTGATCCAGGTCGCCGGGGTGCGCGACGCTGCCGACGCCCGGGCCATCGTCGCGGCCGGCGTGGACTGGATCGGCTTTCCGTTCGGCCTCGATCACCACGCCGAGGATCTGCCCCTCGTCGAGGCTGCCGCCATCGTGCAGGCGCTGCCCCCCGGCGTGCGGCCCGTGCTGATCACCTACGTCAGCGAGCCCGCCGCCGTCGTCGCGCTGGCCGAGTCACTCGGCGTCACGGCCGTGCAGCTGCACGGCCCGATGGCCCCCGCGGCCGTCGCCGGCCTGCGGCAGCTGCGGCCCGCCTGGCTGCTGATGAAGAGCATCGTCGTGGGGCGGGACGACGTGTCGTCGGCCGGCGGCTTCGCAGCCTTTATCGACGCGTTCCTGACGGATACCTACGACCCGTCCACCGGGGCCAGCGGGGCCACGGGGCTGACCCATGACTGGGCCCTCAGCGCAGCGCTCGCCCGCCAGCTCGACCGGCCGCTGGTCCTGGCCGGCGGGCTCAATCCTGGCAACGTTGCCGAGGGCATCCGGGCCGTGGGGCCGTGGGGAGTCGACGTGCATACCGGCGTCGAGGACGCGGCCGGCGCCAAGTGCCCGGAGCGTCTGGCCCGCTTCGTGGCGGCTGCGCGCCGCGCGTGGGAGGGGGAAGCGGTCAGCCGGTGACCAGCTGCACGAGCCACGCCCGTGCGGAGGCCAGCAGCGGATCGAACCGCTCACTGAAGGCAGTGAGCGTCGCGATGGCGCCGAGGATCACCGCCGCGCCCAGCACGAGCTGCCACGCGGCCCGGAGGGCGTTGGCGGCGACGACGATGGGGCTGGTCCGGGAGCGCATCGGCGCATTCTGCCGGCCCTGCTGCCGGCCGCCCCGTGCGCGCGTCGCGCTTCTGCCGGCGGGGACCCCAGCCCCCGGCCAGCGCGTCAGCCCTCGGCGACGGGTCGTGCCGCCACGGGCTCGTCGCGCTTGAGCCGGTCGATGAGCCGGCTGACGTACTCGGGCGACTTCGTGCTGCGGGCGAGCAGCACGTACATGGCCGGGATCAGGTACAGGGTCAGGAAGACCGAGATCGTCACGCCGAAGAACACCGTCGCGCCCAGCGTGCGACGCGACTCGGCGCCGGCACCCATGGCGAGGATGAGCGGCACGGCGCCGAAGGCGGTACACAGGCTCGTCATGACGACCGGGCGCAGGCGGATGGCGGCCGCCGACACGATCGCCTCGACGAACTCGACACCACGATCCCGCAGCTGGTTGGCGAACTCGACGATCAGGATGCCGTTCTTGGCGGCCAGGCCGATCAGGATGATGGCGCCGATCTGGCTGTAGACGTTGATGGACGAGTCGAAGAGCCAGAGCCCGACGAGGCCGCCGGTCAGTGCCATCGGCACCGTCAGCAGGATGATGAGCGGGTGGCGGAAGCTCTCGAACTGCGCCGCAAGCACCAGGAACACGACGATGAGCGCCAGGCCAAAGGTCAGGTAGATCGCCGCCCCGGCCTCCTTGAGCTCCCGGGCTTCGCCGTCGAAGGACATCTGCACCTCCGGCGGCAGCTCCCGGGCGGCCAGGTCCTCCATGTAGGCAACGGCTTCGCCCAGCGAGTACCCCGGTGCCAGGTTCGCGGCCAGCGTGACAGAGCGCAGCTGGTTGAAGCGCTTCAGCTCCTTCGGGCCCGCCACCTCCTCGAGGGTGACGAGGTTCGCCAGGGGCACCAGCTGGCCGGACCGGTCGGAGCGCACGTAGATGTTGGACAGGTCCGACGGGGTGGCCCGGTCGCGGGCGACGCCCTGCAGGACGACGTTGTACTCCTCGCCGCGCTCGATGAACGTCGTCACCACCCGCGAGCCCAGGATGGTTTCGAGCGTGCGGCCGATGGCCTGCAGCGAGACGCCCTGGTCGTTGGCGCGGTTGCGGTCGATGTTGAGCTTGATCTTCGGCTTGGTCGGGAAGAAGTCGGAGCGCATGCCGATGATGCGCGGGTTCTCGGCGGCCACCTTGGCCATGAGCAGGTCCTGCGCCCGGGCCAGCTCCTCGTAGGTCGGTGCGCCGAGGACCACGGCCAGCCCGGAGCCTGCCGCGCGCACGGCGAGGCTCGGCGGCAGGAAGACCATGTTCATCGAGCCCGGGAACTGGGACACCTTCGTGCGGATCTCGGCGGCCATCGTCTCGGACGACCGGTCGCGGAGCGACCGGGACTCCAGGGGCATGTACATGAAGGCCGAGTTGACGTCGCCGCCCATGCCCCACATGCCGGTCCGCGACACCACGCGGCGCATCTCGCCGGACTCGACGTAGGGCATCAGCTCGGACTCGACCAGCTGGACCTGGCGATCCATGTAGCCGGGCGTCGCACCCTCCGGGCCGCGCATGGTCATGACGATCATGTTGCGGTCCTCGGGCGGGGCGTACTCGCTCGGCAGCAGCCGGAAGATCACGGCGCCGAGGACGGCCACGGCGGCGAGTGCGACCACTGCCACGGAGGGGCGGCGGATGAAGCGCTCGAGGGACCGCCGGTAGCCGTCGGTGACCCGCTTGAAGAAGCCGTCCAGGGCCGTCGCCAGGCGGCCACGACGGATTCCCTGCGAAAACAGCTTGGACGCCAGCATCGGCACGAGCGTCAGCGCCACGAGTCCCGAGAATGCGATCGCCGCCGCCAGCGAGATGCCGAACTCGCCGAAGAGGCGCCCGAGGGCTCCGGGCATGAACGAGATGGGTATGAACACCGCCACCAGCACGATGGTCGTCGCGACCACGGCAAACCCGATCTCGCGGCTGCCGTCGATGGAGGCCAGCAGCGGCGGCTTGCCGAGCTCCATCTGCCGCACGATGTTCTCCAGCACGACGATGGCGTCGTCGACGACGAGGCCGATGGCCAGCACCAGCCCCAGCAGGGTCAGCGTATTGATCGTGTAGCCCAGTGCTGCCATGACGATGAACGCCGCGATGACCGCCACCGGGATCGTCACGGCCGGGATCAGCGTCGCCCGCAGCGAGCCGACGAACGCAAAGATCACCACCAGCACGAGCAGCAGGGCCTCGGCCAGCACCTTCACCACCTCGATCATCGACTCCTCGATGAACTTCGAGAAGTCGATGCTCACCGACACGCTGATGTCGGGTGGCAGCGTCGGTTGCAGTCGCTCGACCTCTTGCTCGACCCGGCGGTTGACGTCGAGGATGTTGGCCTTGGACTGCGGCACGATGCCGAGGCTGACGCCGGAGACCCGGTTCGATCGCGAGAAGAACCGCGAGTCCTCGGGCTCGACGCGCACCTCGGCGACCTCGCCGAGCCGCACCTGGTACTCGCCGCCGCGGCCGATGGTCAGTGACTCGAAGTCGGCCGGTGTGCGCAGGCCCGTGTCGGTGCGCAGGCTGAACTCACGCTGCCGCGACTCGATGCGGCCGGCCGGCAACTCGACGTTTTCGCGGCGGAGGGTGTCCTCGATGTCCTGCACGGTGAGGCCGCGGGCCGCCAGCGCGTCGCGGTCGATCCAGATGCGCATGGCGGGCTTCTGGGCGCCGGCGATGCGGATCTGCGCCACGCCGTCGACGACGCTCAGGCGGTCGACGAGGTTGCGCTCGGCGTAGTCCGTCAGGTCCATCAGCGACTTGGTGCGGCTCTCGACGCCGACGTACAGGGTCGCGTCCATGCCCTGGTCCTGCTTGGTGACCTCGGGCGGGCTGGCCTCTTCGGGGAGCTTCTTGAGGGCGCGGGCGACTCGGTCGCGCACGTCGTTGGCGGCGCTGTCGGTATCCCGGTCCAGGTCGAACTCGATGGTGATGTTCGAGCGCTCGTCGAGGGACGACGACGTGAGCTTGGTGACGCCGGCGATGCCGGCCACCTCGTCCTCGATGATCTTGGTGACGCGGCGCTCGACCACCTCGGCCGAGGCGCCCCGGTACTGGGTACTGATGGAGACGACCGCCGGGTCGACCGCCGGGAACTCGCGGACGGCGAGCCGGCTCGCGGCGAGCACGCCGACGATGACGAGGATCAGGCTGAGAACCCCGGCGAAGACCGGGCGACGGACGGAGACCTCGGAGAGCTGCATGACGCCTGCTCCTCGCTAGCTGTTGGGTGCCACCTGCACCGGGGCGCCGTCGCGCAGGCGCTGCGTGCCCTCGACGACGATGAGGTCACCGGCGGCGAGCCCGGAGCGCACCTCGGCGTAGCCGGGCGCGCGGCCGCCGAGGGCCACTTCCTGCTCGATGGCCTTGCCATCCTCGACCACGAAGACGAACTGGCGGCCCTCGCGGGGAACGAGCGCCTCCTCGGGGATCAACAACACGTTCTCGCGCCGCTTCTCGAGGCCGATGCTCAGGAACATGCCCGGCATCAGGGCGTTGTCGGGATTGGGAAGGCTCGCCACGACGGTGGCCGAGCGCGTCACCGGGTCGACCCGCGAGTCTATGGAGGCGACCTTCCCGGTGAAGCGGCGATCGGGGAACGCGGCCGTCGTGCCCGTCACCGTCATGCCCTTGCTGATCTCGCTGAGGAAGGTCTCCGGCACGCCGAACTCGAGCTTGATCGTCGCGGTGTCGTCGAGGGTCGTGATCTGCGTGTCGGGCCCGACGAGGTCGCCGAGGCTGACCTTGCGCAGTCCCACGGTCCCGGCGAAGGGCGCCCGCACGACCAGCGTGTCGAGCCGCGCCTCGGCGCCGCGCACCTGGGCGCGGGCCACCATCAGGTTGGCCTCGAGCTGGTCGAGGTCCGCCGCCGAAACCGCCTTGGTGGCGGCCAGGGACTTGCTGCGGTTGTACTGGCTTTCGGCCTGTTTGAGCTGGGCCCGGGCCAGGTCCAGGTTGGCGAGTTCCTGGCGGGTGTCGAGCTCGACCAGCACCTGGCCGGGCTCCACCCGCTGCCCCTCGCGGAAGTTGATCCGCGTGATGACGCTGCTGGAGCGCGCCGTGACCTTGATGGACTCGTTCGCGCGGGCGGTACCGAGTGCCGTGAAGCGGTCGGTGAACTCCTGGGCTGCCACCCGCGTGGCGATGACGGCCACCGGCTGGCTGCCGGGACCGCCACCCCGCGGCGGGCCACCGGCGGCCGGTGCCCCCGGCGGGCCAGCGGCCGGCCCGCCGCAGGCCGTGACGAGGGTCACGGCGAGGCTGGCCGACACCGCCGCAATGCGTGCCCGCGTGCGGGACAGATCCATGATTTTCCTCAAGATATTCCGTCGCGCGGCGACCGGGCGTGCCGTGACGGCAGACTCTAGCAGAAGGCCTGCCGGCAGATGTTTCGCGCTTGTAACAGGGACCCGGCTCGGGGCTCCGGGTTCCCCCGGGATCGTCAGGCCACCTGCGCGGCACCCCGGGTCAGGTTGTCGCACCCGTCATCAGTGACGAGCACGTCGTCCTCGATGCGGATACCGCCGTAGCCCCGCAGCGCTTCGATGCGGGGCCAGTCGACTGCCCGGCGGTGGGGGCCGGACCGCAGCCGGGCCAGCAGGCTGTCGATGAAGTAGATGCCGGGCTCCACCGTGACGACCTGGCCCGGCTCCAGCGTGCGCGTCAGCCGCAGGCGCGGGAAGCGGTCAGGCCTCGGCAGCTCGCCGCCGCCCGGGCCCGCGAGGCCGCCGCCGACGTCGTGGACCTGCAGGCCCAGCAGGTGGCCCAGCCCGTGCGGCAGGAAGTGGTCCGTCACGCATGCGTCGACCATCTCGCCGGGCGCCATGCGCACGAGCCCCCAGCGTGCCAGCAGCCCCGCCACTTCGTGGTGGGCGGCCAGCTGCAGCCCGGCGAACGGGACGCCCGGCGCGATGCGCCGGCAGAGCCGCTGCTGGGCCCGCTCCAGGTCCTCGATCATCGTCGAGAATTCGCCGGGCCGTGCCGCGTGGGTGCGCGTGATGTCCGACGCGTAGCCGGCGAAGCTGCAGCCGGCGTCCACCAGCAGGCTGCGGCGGCGGCTCCCGGTGAGCCGCTCGCGGCGGCGGTGCTGGTAGTGCAGCGTGGCGCCGTTCTCGTTGGCGGCGATGATGGCGGGGTAGGGCAGCTCCGCGTCGGTCTGGCCGCAGGCCGCGAGGAACAGCAGCCCCAGCTCGAATTCGCTCAGGCCCTGGGCGAATCCTTCCGCCACGGCCTCGTGGGCGACGATGCCGAGCACGTTGGCGCGGCGGATGTTGTCCACCTCCCACGGGGTCTTGATGGCCCGGTCGTAGTCGAGGCGCGTCACGAGCGGCACGGGATTGACGACGCCCGGCAGGTCCAGCCCGGCCCACTGGGCGGGGTCGCCGAGCACCGCGGTGTGGCGCAGGCCCGTGAGTGCGAGCGCGGCCTTCACGGCCAGCCGGCGCTCGCTGACGAGGTGCACGTCGAGCAGCTGCAGCCACTCGCCCTCTGGCACCGGGGCCGCCTGGTGCCAGTAGTCGTCGGGCAGGTGGACGCACAGCACGGGCTTGCGTCCCGGGCGGTAGGCCAGCAGCGAGCCCGGGTGTGCCAGCAGCGGTGCCCACTGCACGAAGCGCGGCTCGGCCCTGTAGGGATGCTCCTGGTCGTCGCCAAAGATCCCGGCAGGCATGCCTGCGCCGATGACCACGGCATCGAAGTCCGTGGCCGCCAGCGCGGCGTCGTAGCGGCGGAGCAGGGTGCGCAGGTGGGCAGCGTAGGGCGTCATCACGGTGGCGGTTCCATCCCTTACCCCGGGGCGGGGCCTGCGGCATGATAGCGCTGCGCATCACCTGCGCCCTGAATGATCACCTCCATGCAGACCCATCTCACCGGCATCACGACGACGGGCACGCCCCACCTCGGCAACTACGTGGGCGCGATCCGCCCGGCGATTGCCGCGAGCCACCGCCCCGATGTCCGCTCGTACTATTTCCTCGCCGATTACCACGCGCTGGTGAAGAACCAGGATCCGGACGCCGTACGCCAGTCGAGCCTCGAGGTGGCGGCCACGTGGCTCGCACTCGGCCTCGACACGGGCCGATCGATCTTCTACCGGCAATCGGACATCCCCGAGATCCCGGAGCTCACCTGGATCCTGACCACGGTCACGGCCAAGGGGCTGATGAACCGCAGCCACGCCTACAAGGCCGCCGTGCAGGCCAATGAGGAGGCGGGCGACGCCGACCCCGACAAGGGTGTGACCATGGGGCTCTTCAGCTACCCGATCCTGATGGCGGCCGACATCCTCATGTTCAAGGCCCACCGCGTGCCCGTCGGCCGTGACCAGAAGCAGCATGTCGAGATGGCGCGGGACATCGCCCAGCGCTTCAACTTCCTCTACGGCGAGCAGTTCGTGCTGCCCGAGGCCGACATCGGCGCCAACACCGCCGTGCTGACGGGGCTCGATGGCCGCAAGATGAGCAAGAGCTACGGCAACACGATCCCGCTCTTCGTGCCGGCGGCGCAGCTGCGCAAGCTCATCATGCGCATCAAGACCAATTCGCTGGAGCCCGGCGTGCCCAAGGAGACCGAGGGCTCGACACTCTTCGAGATCTACCAGGCCTTCGCGACGCCCGAGGAGACCGAGGCCATGCGCCGCCGCTACGCCGAGGGCATCGGCTGGGGCGACCTCAAGAAGCTGCTGTTCGAGTACCTCGACGCGCACCTCGCGGGTCCCCGGGCCGAGTACGAGCGGCTCATGGCCGACCCGGGCCACGTCGAGGCGGTGCTGAAGCAGGGTGCCCTCCGGGCCCGCGAGACAGCGACGCCGTTCCTCGCGGACATCCGGCGCGCGGTGGGGATCCGGCCGCTGGCTGCGCCCTGAAGGCCAGCCGCAGGGCCGGCGTACGACGCCCCGTGCGGGCGGGTGCCCCTCTTCCGGATCCTCCGGCGTCCCAGCCGCGATCGTCTAGACCCGGCCTCCGAAGCCCAGGCGGTAAACCCCGAGGCAGGTGAACCACGCGATGGCGAGGCTCCACAGGTCGTGGGACAGGAAGTGGGCGCCGCGGGCCTCCTGGCCGAACGCGAACAGCGCACCGACGCCGAGAGCCGCGGCGAGTACGCTGCGCGCGGCGCGCGGCCGCCGGTCCCGCAGCGCGAAGTAGAGGGCCAGGAGGGTGAAGCCCGACGCCGAGTGCCCGCCTGGAAAGCAGCGGGCCCTGGGTAGCCCGTCGGGCCTGTCCGCGAAGAGGTGAACGTAGGGGCGGCTGCCGCCGTAGCCGGTGATCGACCAGGGGCAGTCGACGTTCGTGGTGTTCTTGGCAACGCCGATCACTGTCACGATGGAGAGTGTCGCAGCGACGACGTAGGCCAGCGGGCGCCGCCAGGCCGCCAGTGTCCCTGACCACCGGGACAGGAGCCACAGCAGCAGCGCAGCGGCCCCCGCGATCCGGATGGCCGTGCCACCCCCGGCGTGGATCAGCTCGCGGGCCCACCATTCGCCCGGCCCTGCGCCGATGAAGCGGCCGGCCACGGCGTCGAAGGCCCAGGCGCCTGCGACGATGCGGTCCGCGTCCGTCAGCGCAAGCGGCACGGCGAGTGCTGCGAACGCCAGCGCTGGCAGTGCGAGGTGGGTTATCCAGAACGCGGCGCTGGCCCGTGTACGCCCCCGGGCGTCACTGGTAGCGGTGCGTGCGGAAGAGGTCGAAGCCAGTCTGGTAGTAGGCAATGGCCAGCTGCTCCAGCGCCGGATCCGGCGGCAGGGGGGTATACCGGTCCGCGACCTGATCGTAGGCGTAGGTCGATGCAACCCGGTCGAGGCCCAGCACCACGAGCTTGCCATCCCGGTACAGCGCCACGTCGTGGTTGTGGCTGAGCAGTACCGCGCGCGGCGCTTCAGGGTGGGACAGCACGTCCTGTCCGAAGAAGGGGGCGCGGTAGGGCAGTCCCAGCAGTCCCAGGACCGTCGGCGCGACGTCGATCTGCGAGGTGATCGTGTCCACGCGCCGCGGCGCGAGGTGGGCCGGCGCATAGATGAGCAGGGGAATCCGGTAGCTTTTCATCGGTATGGCGGCCTCGCCGTAGACCCGCGCCCCGTGGTCCGCCACGACGACGAACACCGTGTCCCGGAACCAGTCGTGCCGTTCCGCGTTGGCCAGGAACTCGCCGAGGGCATAGTCGGCATAGCGCACACCGGCGGCGCGGCCACCGCCCTCCTCCGGCACTCCCGGGACTCCGGCCGGGAACGTGTAGGGCTTGTGATTCGACGTCGTCATGATGATGGAGAAGAAGGGCTGGCCCGCGGCGTGCTGGCGGTCGTAGTAGTCGAGGGCGTTGGCGAAGAGATCCTGGTCGCTCATGCCCCAGATGTTGGCGAAGCGCGGCGCCGGCATGTCGGCGCGGTCGACCGTTTCGAACCCGTTCTCCCCGAAGAAGTAGTTCATGTTGTCGAAGTAGCCGAAGCCGCCGTACAGGAAGCTGGTCCGGTAGCCGTTGTCGCGCATGACGCGGCCCCAGGTGGCGATGTCCTCGTTGCCCGGCCGGCGCAGGATCGCGACGCTCGGAATGGGCGGGAACGACGCCGAGATCGCTTCGAGGCCGCGCACCGTCCGGGTGCCCGAGGCATAGACATTGCTGAACCAGATCCCCTTGCCGGCATAGCGGTCCAGGTACGGCGTAAGGTCCTGGTCGCCGCCGTAGAGCCGGCTGAACTCCGCGCCGAAGGACTCGCTGGAGATGACGACGACGTTCAGGCGGCCCAGCCCGTCCGGATTGGCGGCGAACTCGCGCTCCAGCGAGCCACCGGCGAGGTTCACGAACCGGCCGCCGCCGCGGCCCAGATGGTCTGCCAGCGTCTTCAGGGCCACCTCGTCCGGCAACGTGCGGTAGTGGCGTCGATAGTCCAGTTCCAGCGTCCGGAAGGCGCGGAAGAAGCTGCTCGGGCCGTTGGCAGCCAGCTCGTTGGCCACCCGGTTATCCGACAGCGCGAGGCTGTCGGTCTGGAAGGCCAGCGCCACGACGCCCAGGAGCACACCGTAGGCGCCGAGGAACGGCAGGCGGTGGCGCAGCTGCGTCGGCGCCGCCTGCCGGTCGACGAAGTGATGGCGTGACAGCATGAACACCGCGAGCGCGAGCGCCGACGCGGCCACCAGCGTGCGTACCACCGGGTACTCGGCCCAGATGTCGCCGGCCACCTCGTTGGGGTAGGCCAGGTAGTCGACGGCCACCAGGTTGAAGCGGGCGTCGAACTCCTCGAAGAAGTAGTACTCGCTGACGGCGAGGTAGACGAGGCCGGCGAGCGTCAGCACGGCACCGGCCGCCAGGATGGCCCGGTTGGCGGGGCTCCGGTACCAGCGGTCCGGCAGCAGGGCGAGATACACCGCGAACGGTGCCAGCAGGTACAGCCCTTCCACCAGGTCGTCGACGACCCCCGCCGGCAGGATCCAGGCGAGCTCGCCAATGCTGACGCCGGCCTGGCGGGCGAACTGCGCCCACAGCACCAGCCGCAGGACCAGGCCCACGGCCATCATGCACAGGGCCAGCGCCGCAAGGGGCCGGCTGCGCGGTGGCCATGCCAGCCTGGGCCCTTCGCGTGACGTCAGGGTCGCACTCATCGACTCACCCGGCTGATGGTCCATTGCCGGTTGGACGATACTGGTCGGTTCAATCAACCGGGCCGGCCGTCGCGTGTCAGCCTGCCTTCAGGCCCTCACGGGCCCGACCCGGTGCCCCCGGCGTGCCCGTCATGCAGTGCGAAGGGCTGTCCGTCAGGCAGTCGCCGTCAGAGCCACCCCGCCCGCCGCAGCCGGAAGTAGAGCCCGCCACAGGCCGCCACCGTGACGCCGATGACCACCGGGTACGCCCAGGGCAGGCGCAGTTCCGGCATTGCCTCGAAGTTCATGCCGTAGAGGCTGAACATCACCGTCGGGATGGCGAGGATCGCGCCCCACCCGGCGAGCCGCTTGACCACCTCGTTCTGACCGACGGTGACCATGGCCAGGTGCACCTGCACGGCGGTGGTCAGCATCTCGCGCAGGCTGTCGACGGTCTTGATGATGCGGGTGCTGTGGTCCTCGATGTCACGGAAGTAGGCGCGCAGCTCCTTGCGCACGAGGCCGTCGTGCTGGCGCACCAGCTCCTTGCACATGTCCGGGATCGGCAGGGCGGCGTCCCGCAGCCTGACGAGCTGGCTCTTGAGGGCGTAGATGCGGGTGATGGACTCGCGGTCGAGGTTCTCCTCGAGGATCTGGTTCTCGAGTTCCTCGAACCGCTGCTTCAGGCTGTCGACCTCCGGCTGGTAGTTGTCGACGATGGCGTCCATGACGGCGTAGAGCGCGTAGCCCGTACCGAGTGCCAGGCGCTGGGGGTTCTCCTCGCAGCGCTGGCGTACCGGCGAGTAGCTCACCGATGGGCCGTGGCGCACGGTGACGATGTAGTTGTGGCCGGCGAAGATGTGGGTCTCGCCGAAGGCCACCTCGCCGTCGACCATCTGGGCGGTCTCCAGCACGATGAAGACCGAGTCGCCGTAGGTCTCGAGCTTGGGCCGCTGGTGCGCGTTCAGTGCGTCCTCGATGGCCAGGTCGTGCAGGGCGAACTCCTCCTGCACCTTGCGCAGCAGCGCGATGTCGGGCTCGTACAGGCCGAGCCACAGGAAGGTCTCAGGCTCCTTGAGGACCTCGCTGATGTCCTCGAGGGTCACGGTGCCGATGCGGCGACCCTGCCGGTAGGCGACGCAGTTGACGATCATGCCGGTCCTCCCGGGGGTGCAGGTTACCCCATGGCGTGGTGGCTGCTGCGGCATACTCCCGGGCATGAGCTCCCTCGCCCCTACGCCCGGTGATCTCGCCGGCAAGGTCATCCTCGTCACCGGTGCCGCCGGGAACATCGGCGGTGCCATCGCGGCGCACTGCCTGTCGGCCGGTGCCCGGGTGGTGATGACGGGGCGCGACCCGGCACGGCTGGCCGGGGCGCGGGACCGGTTGCTGGCCGCCACCGGCGCGTCGCCCGAGGCTGCCGTCGCGGCCATCCTCGAGGGCGGCGACCCCGATTCCGTGCGGTCGGCCGTCGCCCGCGCGTTCGATGCCTGCGGCCGCCTCGACGTACTGGTCAACAACGCGGGCTCCGCGGGACCGCGCCAGCCCCTGGCGTCGGTGCCGCTCGATGCCGCCGAACTCGGGGCCCTGCGCAGCGCCGGCGCCGCCGATACGGAGACGGCCGGTGCCGCCGCCCGCAGCCTGCTGGGCGTTGCCTGGAACGTCGTCCGCGCCGCCGCACCAGCCTTGCAGCCGGGCGCGTCGGTGATCAACGTCTCGACGATCTTCTCGCGCACGGCGTACTACGGCCGCACGGCGTATACCGTGCCGAAGGCGGCACTCAACGCCTTTTCGGGCGTGCTGGCCCGGGAGCTCGGCGCCCGGGGTGTCCGGGTGAACACGGTCTACCCGGGCCCCATCGAGAGCGAGCGGATCCACGCGGTCTTCGCGGCCATGGACGCGCTGCGGGGTGGAACACCCGGCACGACGGCGGCGCACTTCCTGGGCACGATGCGCCTCGCCCGGGCGGGCGAGGGCGAGCCGCCCCGTCCGCGCTATCCGTCGGTCGCCGACGTGGTGGGGGCCGTGGCCTTCCTCGCGAGCGATGCCTCGGCGGCCCTGCACGGGCACTCCTTCGAGGTCACCCACGGCATGGCCGTGCCCGACGACGGCCCGGTGCAGCTGTCGCCACCGCCGGCACTGCCCGCCGATGCCCTGGCGGGGCGCCGGGTGCTGGTGGCCGGCGGCGAGCCGGTGGCCGACGCGGTCGCCGTGGCGCAGGTGCTCGCGGCCCACGGGGCCCGCGTGCTGCTCGGCCTGCCCGATGCCGCGGCGGTTTCGTCGGCAGCGCAGCAGCTCGCGGGCCAGCCGGGCGCCGACCAGATCGCGCCGCTCCGGGTGGACCGTCGCCGGCCGACGACCATTGCCTCGGCCCTGGCGGGTTCGACCGTCGCCGGTGCCGTAATCCTGCCGGCCGGCGCGCGCTGCACCTCGCAAGGCCTCGCCACGGCGACGGACGAGGAGGTGGCGGCGCTGCTCGACGACGAGCTCGTCGGCGCCATCGCGCTCGCCCGGGAACTGGCGCGCCACTGGCACCGGCGGCCGCCAGCCGACGGGGCGCCGCGGGCCATCTTCGTTGGGGGTGGCGACGCCCTGGTCGATCCCTTCGCGCCGCTGCGCGATGCCGGCATTGCCCAGCTCATCCGGGTCTGGCGCGAAGAAGCGGCCGCGCCGCGCGAGGCTGATCCGCTGGCCCTGCGGGCCCACCTGCTCTTGCGGCGGGGTGCGAACGGCCAGGCTGGGCTTGGCCTTGCCGCCCGGCAGGTTGTCGCCCTGCTGGCGCCGGGCGAGGCGGTCGAGCCCATCGAGCTGCGGGCGTGACGACGTCGCCGGGCCCGATGCACGGCGTGTCCGCCGGCAGCGACGATCAGTCAACGGCAGCTCGCCGCGCCCCGCGCGGCCGGTGACCCCCTGCGTCGATCCGGGCCTCAGCCCGGCAGCAGCGACCCCGAGCGCTCCCGGTACTCGCGGTAGCTGCCATCGCTGCCGTAGCGGGCGAGCTGCTGCTCGTCCTGGTCGCGCGCGGCGTAGACCATCAGGATGACGATGTAGAGCGGTCCCAGCACGCCGGCGGCCAGCGTGAATGCCGAGCCGGCCGCGCTGGCGCCCACGACGATGAGCCCCAGCTGGAACAGGATCTCACCGAGGTAGTTCGGGTGGCGCATGCGGGCGTAGAGCCCGGTCGTGACGAAGCTGCCAGGCCGCGCCGCCTTGGCCGACTGCTTCTGCTGGTCGGCGATGGCCTCGAGCACCAGCCCGACCACCGCGATGGCGGCGCCCGCGTAGACGCCGAGGCTCGGCACCGCCGGCTCGCCGGCCACCCAGGCCGGCATGGCCACGAAGGCCATGAGCCACGAGCAGCACACCCACATGAAGAGCCGCAGGGGCAGCGGCACGGCGGCGTCACCCTTTTCGCCACGCTCGCGGATCGCCGCGTACCCGCGGGAACTGAACCGCGCCCAGACGAACCAGCCGAGGCGCAGCCCGTAGGCCATGCCGATGCTCCCCACCAGCAGCACCGCAGGCTCGGGGCGCACGGCCATGGCGACGCCGTTGGCCAGCACCATGCTGATGGCGTAGCCGTAGGAGAACACCCAGGCGAATTGCACGAAGATGATCGCGCAGCCGAGGAACGACACGGCCAGCATCAGCCAGTGCACGCTGGTCCACTGGCCGCTGGCGGCGCCGAAGCCGCAGGTGGCCCACATGGCCAGCACGAACAGCGGAAAGATGTAGCGGATCGGACCCATGGCTCCCCCCGGTGGCCGCCTGCCTCAGCGGATGCTGCTGAACGATAGCAGCCTGACCCCGGGGGTGAGGTAGTCGTCCTGCGGCGGTTCCGCCTGCTGCAGGGCCGTCGACAGGTACTTCTTGTTCGAGTCGCAGAGGACCGTCACGACGACGGCCTCGGGCCCCAGCTCCTCGACCAGCTTCATGGCGCCGAGCACGTTGGCACCGGAGGAGATCCCGACGGCGAGCCCCAGCCGGTGCCCCAGTGCCTGGGCCATGAGGATGGCGTCGCCGTCCCACACGTCGATGACCGGGTCCAGCTCGTCGAGTTTCACGAGCTCCGGGATGAACTCGTCGCTGATGCCCTGGATGCGGTGGCTGCCGACCTTGCGGCCGGTGCGCAGCGTCGGCGAGTTGGCGGGTTCGAGCGGGTGCACGCGGACCGGCCGGCCCGAACCGCGGAGGTGCCGGCCGACGCCCATGACCGTGCCGCCGGTGCCGACGCCGGCGACGAAGGCGTCGGCCTTGAGGCCGAGGCGGTCGAGCTGTGACTCGATCTCGCGGCCCGTGGTCAGCTCGTGGGCCTCGCTGTTGGCAGGGTTGGCGAACTGGCGGGGCAGGAAGACGTTGGCCTCCTCGGCGGCGTACTCCTCGGTCATGCGGATCGAGCCGACGAAGCCGCCCTGGGCCTTCGACACCGGCACGACGTCGGCGCCGAGGCCGTGCATCAGCTGGGTCCGCTCGAGGCTCATCCAGTCGGGCATGTAGATGCGTACCCGGTGGCCCAGGGCCCGGCCGATGGCTGCGAAGGAGATGCCGGTGTTGCCGCTCGAGGCCTCGCAGATCACCGCTCCGGGCCGCAGCTCGCCCGCGTCGGCCGCGCGGCGCAGGATGTTCAGCGCCATGCGGTCCTTGACGCTGCCGGTCATGTTCATGCACTCGTACTTGGCAAACAGCCGGCGGGGCTGGCCCTGGTGCAGGTAGCGGATCTCGACGAGGGGGGTCTGGCCGACCATGGCGGCCAGCTGGTCGACGGCCTGCCGCAGCTCGGCCTGGGTGCGTGGGGGCGTGCTCATGGGGCGCGCATGGTAGCCGAAGGCGGCGCCGGGCCCGATACGCACTTGCCCCGCCGCCGGGCCTCGCCGAGACTGGCTTCTCCCCGGCCGCCGGTCGAAATCGATGCCTCCCAGCGCTGCTGCCCGCCGCGTGATCGCGGGCCTGCCGGCCCTCCTGCTGGCCGGTCTCGGGGCCGTGCCCGCCGCGGCCGACCCGGCCCTCGACCGGGACCTCGCCGCGATCATCGCGCTGCTGCCCGGCCGGTACGAGGTAACGCTGCCCGACCCGCGGGGCGGCGGGCCGATGACGATCCACCACGAGATCATCCCGGTACAGGCGCCGGCCTTCGGCCCCGGGCGGGCCTTCTACCACCAGATCTCCCGCGGCGGCTTCGACGTGGACGTGCCGTTCCAGCAGAAGATCTACGTCTTCGACGAGGACCCCGTCCGGCCGCGCAACCGCATGCGGTCCTTCGTGCTGGCGCCGGGTGCCGCGACGGCCAGTCCCGCCCGCGGCGGGGCGGCGCTCGCGGCGCTGCAGCCGGCGGCGACGATGACCTTTCCACCGGCGTGCATCATCAACTGGTCGGCCGGCGACGAGCCGGGGACCTGGGTCGCGCGGGTCCGGCGGGAGGACTGCAGTTACCGGAGCGAGCGCTTTGGCCAGAAGATCTCGCCGGACCTGACCTATGTGATCGCGCCGGGGTGGCTGGCGGTTGAGGATGTGCTGTTTGGGGAGGATGGCAAGTCGCTGGTGTCTTCGCCGGGGCTCATGCGGGCCGCGCGGCTGCCGGCGAAGCCGTAGTTGCCCGGGGCTTGCGCTTTTGCCGTGGGCCTGCCGCGCTCCGGGTGCATCATTGACGAAGTGCGTCGGGTAACCGGTGCCGTCGCCAGCAGGCTGGTCGGTTACGAGGACTGGAACAGGAAGCCGCGGGGTGTGCTGCGGGTGAGAGGTTCATGACGATGGGCGATCCGGCCGACAGCCGTACCGAAGTGCAACGGGCCATCGCCGAGCGCGCGCGGGAGTTCGCGGCCGGCGAGCACGGGCATCGCCCGCAGCGCTACTGGGTGTATGCGATCGGGTTCGTCCTGGCCGCCCTGGTCGTGGGCACCGTGTTCTTCGGTTTCGATGTTTTTCTCGGCAGCATGCAGAAGGTGATCGAGATCATCAGCGCTGATGAGACGACCCCGGACCCGGTACCGGTGTTCATCGTTCCCCAACCTCCATCCCAGCCCTGATGACGGTTCCGGCGCTCCCGGCTTGCCGTCGGGCGGCGTAAGCTTCCCCGTCACGCGCCCGTAGCTCAGCCGGATAGAGCATCAGGCTTCGAACCTGAGGGTCGGGAGTTCGAATCTCTCCGGGCGCGCCAGCCACTGACGGATCCGCGTGTTCTGACCGGTTTCGGCGCGCGCGTCTGCTGCGAAGCTCTGGCAGGCTGGCAGCACGCCGCTGGAGCCAGCCATGACCCGAAGTGTTGCGCTGTACGAAGCCCTGATTCAGGCTAATGGTCCACAGCCTGCCGCCCGGCGGGTCGTCGAAGCGCTGGAGGCCGACATGAGTGCGAGTCTCGCCACCAAGCAGGATGTTGCGCTGCTCGATCACCGCATCACAGCGCTTGACCAGCGCGTGACAGCCCTTGACGACCGGATGGTCGAGCGCTTCTCCGCCGCCCAGCGCGAGCTGGACCTTAAGCTCGATGGACTGGAGACGCGTCTGCTGGTGAAGCTCGGCGCGCTCATCACGGCACTGGCCGGAATCGCGGCGGGGCTGCAGCGGTTCGCTGGTTAGGGCGAGCCGACCGATAGGGGGAGCCAGCCCGCAGCGCGACTCCGGCACCGGACCGGCGAGCTGGGCGAACGTGATCCGTACCCCCGACGGGTCTGCCACGGTGAAGGCCAGCGTCGTTCCGCGGGTGCGGGCGGCCTGGTAGCCGGTCACCTCTGACAGCAGCTCGACGCCGGCCTGCTTCAGGCGCCCGAATGGCGCCGTTGCGTCGTCGGTCAGGAGCAGCAGCGAGATCCTGCTGAAATCGGCCGTAATCGGGTCGGGGACCGGATCGATGACCCGGACAAGTCCCGGCAGTCCGCCGGCGATGTCCTTGCGCGGTGACTGCAGCGCGACTACCCGGGCCTTGCGGGCGGGTAGCCCGATCAGCGCCAGCTCACCGGGGTTGTCGATCTCCTCGTCGCAGACCACCCGGAACCCCAGCAGGTCACGGTAGAACGGCAGGACCGCGTCGACGTCCGGAACGATCTGGTTGACCCGGCGCACCGCCGAGACGGTGGAGCCCGCGGCGGCACCGGGGCTCTCGACGCAAAGGCCCATGGCCGGACCCGCCAGCGTGATCGTGGTGACACATGCGAACGCCATGCGCCTGCCAAGGCACTGGGCTTTCATGGGCAATTGCTTCCGGTTGCGGGGGCCGGTGTGTGGATCGTCGCGCCGCGCCGCGCCCCGATGGTCATCGACCGCATCCGAGCACGCCGACAGTCGTGCGGACCAGCAGGATGGGTCTGGCACTGCGCATGGCGGGTTCATCCGCGTCCCGGCAACCCCGACCGTGGGGCAGGCCGGTAGCACGGCATCTGCCCCGCCTTGCACGGGGGCTGGGTAGAGGCACAGGCGGGCAGCCATACCCCGGGCCGTGTGCCCTTCGTCACGAACCACTGCCCTCCGGCCTCCGCAACGCGATTGATCCGGGGGCGCGATGTCGTCTTACCGCCAGCGACCGCCACCACGGCGGCTTCGGGGGTTCGGCTGACATGCGACTGCTGGGTCTTGGATCCGGTCTGCTGGCTACGGGGCTTGCCCTGGGGGCCGGTCTGCCGGCTGGCCCGGAGGAGCCGTCTGCCGCATTGCTACAGGACTATGTGGACCCTGCTGCTGTAGGCCGACGCGGAAGCCAGGTTGCGACCCTGCCAACGCCCGCCGAACTGGAGCAGCGCGGCGCTGTCATCGGTCGCATCAACGTTGCCGTTGATGACATATTCGACGAAAGCGACCCGCGGGAGGACCGGGTCCTGTACCGGCTTGCCAACCGTCTGCACGTGGATACGAAGGACAGCGTCGTCCTTGCCCAGGTCTTGCTCAAGCCCGGCGAGACATACTCGGTGCAGAGGGCCAATGAGACGGCGCGCATCCTGCGGGGCAAGCGGTACCTGTACGACTCGGTCGTAGAGCCAGTCGCGTATGACCCTGACACCAACACCGTTGACCTGGTGGTACGGGTGCGGGATGTCTGGAGCCTGAGCCCGGGATTTGGCGTCGGTCGCAGCGGCGGGGAAAACAAGGCCCGCGCCCGCATCGTCGATGAGAATTTCCTTGGTCGCGGCCAGTATCTGGCGGCGGCCTACACCAGCACGGTGGACCGGTCGGGCCTCTCCCTGGATTTCCGGGACCAGAACCTCTTCCAGTCCTGGTGGGGCGTGGACATCGGCTACGCCGACAACAGTGACGGCAGCGTGGCGAACCTGTCCCTCGTCAAACCGTTCTACTCCCTGGATACCCGCTGGAGCACCGGCTTCCGCGGCCTGGCGGGGGACCAGATCACTCCCCTGTACGACCTTGGGGAAAAGGTCAACGAGTTCCGGCAGGAGACCGATTTTTTCGGTATTGAGGGTGGCCGTTCCCGTGGCCTGGTCGATGGCTGGACCACCCGCTGGCTGGCCGGCTACCGGTATGACCGCAGCCGCTTCGAGGAGAGCTTCGAGGACATGCCCACCGTGCTGCTGCCCGAGGACCGCACGCTGTCCTATCCCTGGGTGGGGGTCGAACTCATCCAGGACCGGTTCAAGACGACCCGCAACCAGGACCAGATCGGGCGTACCGAGGATGTCTACCTCGGCAGGTCGGTGCGGGCGGAACTGGGCTACACGGCGGAATCGCTGGGTGGCGACCGTTCGGCCGGGATCTTCGCGCTGAGCGGCCGGTCGGGGAAGTACCTCGGCAAGCGTGGCCTGGTCTTCGTCGAGAGTTTCTGGAACGGCCGGGTCGAGTCCGGCGGACTCGCTGATTCGCTGCTGTCCGTCGGTGGCCACTACTACCTGCGGTTCAACGAGAAGAGCGTCTTCACCATGACCGTGGAAGGCCAGCGGGGCTTCGACCTTGACCTCGACCACCAGCTGCTGCTGGGCGGCGATACCGGCTTGCGAGGCTATCCCCTGCGTTACCAGGGGGGCGACACCCGTGCGCTGTTCTCGGTGGAGCAGCGCTACTTCACCGACTGGTTCCCGTTCCGCCTGGTGCGGGTAGGTGGCGCGGTCTTCGCCGACGTGGGGCGAACCTGGGGATCGGCGCCCCTGGCCAGTGAATCCCAGGGCTGGCTGCCGGACGTGGGCTTCGGTCTCCGCCTGGGCAACGCCCGGTCGGGGCTCGGCAACGTGCTCCACATTGACCTGGCCTTCCCGCTGGCCGGTGGCAGCGACATCAGCTCCATGCAGCTGTTGCTGGAGGCGCGGAAGTCTTTCTAGCGGGTGGTGGGCGAAGGCCCGGGCATTACCCGGCGACCCTGGAAGGGCCTGCCTTTGCTGGGCAAGCGCCGCGGGGGCGCCCACGCATTGATTTCAGTATAAGAAGCCACCAACGTGAGATCCGGCCGGGGCCGGTGGCCCGATACGGCCGCCCGCCCAGACGCTGCCGCGATTGATTTTCCCCGGCACGGTCGTCTCACCGGCATGGGTTTGGCAACTGCCGGGATGTTCAGTCGATACGCCCTGGTCGGCATCGCGGCAACAGCCGTGCACTATTGCATGCTGATGGGGATGGTGGAGCTCTGGGGCGCCAATCCGGCGCCGGCTGCTGCCGTGGGCGCCGGCAGTGGCGCGCTGGCCGCCTACATCGGCAATCGGCGCGTCACCTTCGCAAGTCAAGCCGCCCACCGCCGCGTCCTGCCGCGCTTTCTCGTCGTGGCCGCGGTCGGCGCACTCCTCTCCGGCACCATTGTGTGGACCGGTACGACACTGCTCAGCCTGCCCTACCTCATTCCGCAACTCCTGGCGACGGCACTCGTTCTGGGTGGCGGCTTCGCGCTTAACCGACAATGGACATTCGCATGACCAGTTTGCCAGCCTGGCGCTCCGGTGCCGGCGTCAGCACGCATTCCTGCACCCTGAGCGTGATCGTGCCGGCCTACAACGAGGCCGAAGTCATCGAGGTGTTCCATGAACGTCTCATCGCGGTACTTGCCGGTGCAGGCGTAACCTTTGAGATCATCTATGCGGACGATGGCAGCACCGATGCAACGCCCCGGATCCTGGCCACGCTGCGCGCACAGGATTCGAGGGTTGGCATCCTTCGCCTGAGCCGGAACTTCGGCAAGGAACAGGCCATGAGTGCTGGCCTGAAGCACGCCCGGGGTGCGGTCATCGTAGTGATTGATGCCGACCTTCAGGATCCGCCGGAGCTGATTCCCCGGATGCTCGCTGCGTGGCGGGCCGGAGCCGACGTGGTCGACATGCGCCGGCGCAGTCGTGCTGGCGAGAGCTGGCTGAAGCGGACGACGGCGCATCTCTTCTACCGCGCGATCAACCGTCTCAGTGAAGTACCGATCCCGCATGACACGGGCGACTTCCGCCTGCTGAGCCGGCGTGCAGTCGACGTACTGAACCAGATGCCTGAGCGAAACCGGTTCATGAAAGGGCTTTTCGCCTGGGTAGGATTCGAGCACACCAGCCTGGTCTATGATCGCGAGCCGCGTGCTGCCGGCACCAGCAAGTGGCACTACTGGAAGCTATGGAACTTCGCCCTCGAGGGCATCACCGGGTTCTCCGTGGCCCCGCTGAAGGTCGCGTCATACGTCGGCATGTTTACGGCCCTACTGTCGTTTTCCTATGCGGCGTACGTTCTGGTCAAGACGCTGGTGTCGGGCGACCCGGTGCCTGGCTTCCCCACGTTGATCGTCGTCATCGCCTTCCTTGGCGGCCTGCAACTTATGGCGATTGGGATACTGGGCGAGTATGTCGGGCGGCTGTTCCTTGAAACCAAGCGCCGGCCCCTGTACGTGATCGATGAGTTCCGGTCCCCCGACCTGCAACTGGGCGCACGGCCCCGCTCCGGAGGAGTCGAGCGTGCGCCTGCCGACGTCGCGTTGGGGATCTGACGTTGCGCTATGGTGGCTGATCGCGCTCGCCGCCCTCGCGCGGCTTGCGTCCCTCGGCCTCTATCCATTGATGGACAAGACCGAGGCTCGCTACGCCGAGATCGCCCGCAAGATGGTCCAGACCGGCGACTGGGTAACCCCGTGGTTCGACCACGGTGTACCGTTCTGGGGCAAGCCCCCCCTGTCTTTCTGGATGACCGCCGCCAGCTTCAGGGTCATGGGGTTCAGCGAGTTTGCCGCTCGCCTGCCCCACTGGCTTGGCGCGTGCGCCATTGCCTGGCTGGTCTGGGGATGGCTTGCCCGGCGATCGCGGCGCGAGGCTGTCATTGCGCTTGTCCTCACCACCACTTCCGCGGCCTTCCTCGTGGCGGCCGGGGCGGTGATGACCGACATGGCCCTGGCGGTTGGCACGACGATGGCGTTGCGCGGGTTCTGGCTCGGGCTGCATGGCGACCCTGCCGGGAGACTCCGCGAGCAAGCCGTGTTCTTCGCTGGCCTGGCCATCGGCCTGCTGGCCAAGGGCCCGATCGCAGCGGTACTGGTCGGCGTGCCGCTGGCCGTATGGACACTCTACTCCGGCAAGCTGGGGCTGGTCGTCCGGGAGATCCGCTGGGTGACCGGTACGCTGCTGGTGGCGATGCTGGTGGTCCCGTGGTACGTACTGGCTGAGGTACGCACCCCCGGGTTCCTCGAGTACTTCGTGGTTGGCGAACACTGGCATCGCTTCGTCACTCCAGGCTGGTCAGGCGATCTGTACGGTAAGGCCCATGCCTTCCCGCGGGGGTCGATCTGGCCCTTCGCGATCGCTGCCTGCCTGCCGTGGTCTGTCCTTGTTCCGGCTGCGGCGCTCCGCTGGCGAAGAACGGCGTTGCCAATACCTGTCGCCGACCGGCCCCTGAAGCTCTACCTCCTTCTCTGGGCCCTTACACCCTGCGTATTCTTCAGCCTCGCCGGGAACATTCTGTGGACCTATGTCCTGCCCGGGTTACCCGCACTGGCAATACTGGCTTCCCTGTGGCTGGCGCACCTTCCGCGGCGGGAGCCGGTCAACCGGCTGCTGGCCGGGGGCGTGGCTTCCATGGTGCTTGGCATCGGTACCGCGGTCGTCGCGATCAACGTCGGCGGCTGGGCCGACAAGGCGTCCACGCGCGATCTGGTGGCCGACTACGACCGGCATCGCGAGGACGGCCAGGCCCTTGTGTTCCTGGGAAGTCGACCCGCCTCGGCTGCGTTCTACAGCCGGGGCAGGGCCGAGCAGGTGTGCTGCGCCGACGAGCTGGCCGCCCGTCTCGCCCATGGCGTGGTGTATGTGGCGATGAAGGATGGGGCTTTTAACCAACTACCCGCCGAGGTGGTGCGCCGCCTGCAGAGCGTCAGTCGTCGGGGCAGCTACGCGCTTTACCGCGCCTCATGACGCCTTCGCCGGGGATTCCGGTGCTGCTGGATCAACCGGACAGGCCTGTCGCACGAGATCAGGTTGCGGCGGCAGGTTGGCGGGACGCTTGGGCCGTCAGTGGGTTGACATTGCGCCCTCGGCAACGGGAGAAGAGGTCCAGCGCCGGCTCGCGGGTGGTGGTCTCCACCGCCAGCAGGCCGAGCACGGAATGGAACAGGTGATCGTGGCGAACGTCACCATCGGTCCCCGCCTGGAGGCAGCCCCAGTTCAGTCCGGCGGACTCCCTCAGTCCCTCTGACAACCACGTGAGCATCGGTACCTGCCGCTGCACCGCCGGGGCAATCCGCCAGGGCAGGCCATGCAGGTAGATCCCCGCCTCGCCCAGGGACTCGCCATGGTCCGACACGTAAATGAGTCCGGCATTCCTGTCGGTCCGGGCGCCGAGGTAACGGACAAGGTCGGCGAGGACGTGGTCCGTGTATAGAACGGCGTTGTCGTAGGCGTTGACGATCTCTTCCCGGGAGCAGGCGGCGAGGTCAGCGCTCTCGCAGGCCGGTGCGAATCGCCGGAACTCGACGGGGTAGCGCCTGGAGTAAGCGGGGCCATGATTGCCCAGCATGTGGAGCACGACCACCAGGTCGCCTGCACTGGAGTTGACCACAGATTCAAGCTGCGGAAGCAGGATGCCGTCCAGGCATCGCTCGCCGTCGCACAGCACCGGGTCCCGGTCGCCGCCCAGGCGTTCCTGCGGCAGGCCCTCGCACACACCCTTGCAGCCGGCCTGGTTGTCTATCCACGCTGCAGAAATCCCTACCCGCTGCAGGACATGGAGCAGGGACTGCTCGTTGTGGATCCGCTTCTCGTCGTAATCACGCCGGCCCACCGGCGCGAACATGCAGGGCAAAGACACTTCCGTGCTGGTGCCGCAAGCCTCGACCCGCGGGTAGACCAGCAGATCGAGCTGGCTCAACTCGGGAGTGGTCTGCCGTTCGTAGCCGCTGAGGCCAAAGTTGGCTGAGCGAACCGTTTCCCCGATGACGAGCACCAGCAGCGTCGGCTTGCGGCTCGCCGCTGCCTGCACTGTGCGGTGTGCATCCAGGGCGATCGGCTGCCGGCTGCCGGGTGGCGCTGCGAAGGCGTCCCGGGAGATGCTGAACAAAGACGCGAGGTAGTTGGTGGGCGTAACCAGGTGACGGGCCTCGCGGTGACTGCGCAACAGCGATGACACGTCACGGTACTGGACGGCCACGACCGTTACCGCCACAGCCAGCGCGGCAGCCACGGCCCCGCTCCTCACGAGCAGGGCCCGGCCGGGTGGCCGGACCCGGATGCGGGTCCCCATGACAAGGGCGATGGGCAGAACCGCGTAAAGAAGCAGGTGCGGTACGAGTTGCAGTGTCAGGAGTTCGCCTGCCTCGGCCGGGTCCGTCTTCAGGATGCTCCGAAGCATCTCGGCATTGAGGAAGATCGTGTACCGGTCCATGAAGAACGCGGCCAGAGCCGTACAGGCGAAGAGCAGGGCGAGGACGGGCCTGACGGTTCGCCGGGTGAGTAACACGGCCAGGCCGGCGAACTGGAGGCAGACGACGGCGATGAAGAGCCCGACGAACTGGGTGATGGTGCGCACCTCGGAAAGTTCTGCTGTTCCGAAGAGCAGGCGCCACAGCGCGTTGTTGTAGAACGCAGCGAACGCCAGGGAGGCGAGGAGGATCAACCCCTCGACACTGAGCGTGCGCCCCCACCGATGTGTCCCAGGGCTTTGCCGTTCCATTGCCGTTGGACGGGGTGGCGGCCGGGAATCAATCGGGTAGCCGGCGGTTGGACCCGCCGGAAGGCCCCCCGTTGGGCACAAATCGGGGCCAGAAGCCCGGTGCCGCCACCCGCCTCAGGCGTTGCCGGGCCGGGTGGCTTGCGGCTGCTGCCCCAGGCAGGCCGCCCGAATCCGGTCATCGGCCCGGGAAATTTCGCGGTGCATTACGCGCCGCCGGCTGGGCGGGGAAGCGGCTAATGCCCCGTGGTCGCGAACCTGCCAGCACCCGGCCGGCGGGAGGGGGTTTGGACTGCCTCGTCGCGCGCAATGGACGGATCGTATAGCCGGGGTAACCGGGCTTCCACCTCGGGCGGCTTGAATTGCCGGGGGCCTGCACCACGGTTGCTCCATGTCCCCGAACTCTCTCCTGCCACTGTTGCTGCTGGTCGCCGCCTGCGGAGGTCGCCCTCCGGATCCCGGCCAGACGCCGCCGGCGACGACGACGCTGGTTGCGGACGAAGCCAACCTGCTGAAACTGACGCTGACACCAGCCGCGCGGGAGCGGTTGGGCATCGCGACCGTGACAGTTGGCCCGGCCGAGGTTGGCCGCGTGCGGGAGACCAGCGGCGAGATTGTTGCCCCCAGCGGGGCCGGCGGTGTGCCGACAGGATCCCTCAGCAACCTTGCGCAAATCGGCAGCCAGCAGGCCGTTGCCGACGGCGAGGTGGAGCGGGCCCGCGCACAGCTGAACCTTGCCCGCATTGCGCTGGCGCGGTCAGCACAGCTCGTCGCGGAGGAGGCGGGCAGCCTGCGCGCACGCGATGAGGCAGCCGCCGCGCTGGCAACGGCGGAGGCCCAGGCGGGCGCAGCCATCGCCCAGCGCCGGCTGCTCGGCCCGGCCGTGGCCGGGCTGGGCAATATGGATGTGCTCTGGCTGCGCGTGCCGGTGTTTGGCAGCGACCTTACGAGGATGGCACAGGGTGCGCCCGTTGTGGTCAGCCCCCTTGGGGCTGGCAATGACCGGCGTAGCGCGACTCCGGTGCAGGCGCCGCCGTCGGCCAACATGGCCGCCGGTACCGTTGACTTCTACTACACCATCGACAACAGGGACCGGCTCTACCGTATCGGGCAGAGGGTCGCAGTGCGGGTTCCCCTGGGGGCCACCCTGGCCGGACTATCGATCCCCATGTCCGCCATCGTCCGCGACATCCATGGCGGCGAGTGGGTCTACGAGAACCCTGCGCCCGAGACCTACAGCCGCCAGCGCATCGAGACAGCCTGGTCCGACGGCACACACGCCATCGTCGCGCGCGGTCTTCGTCCCGGCGCGGTCATCGTGACCAGCGGCGCGATGGAACTGTTCGGTACCGAGTTCGGGGTGGCGCACTGATGATCGACTGGCTCGTCCGCGCCGCGCTGACCCAGCGTGTACTGGTACTGTTACTGGCCGGAATCCTGGTGGTCCTGGGACTGCGGGCGTCCAAGGACGTGCCGCTCGACGTATTCCCCGAGTTCGCGCCGCCAATCATCGAAATCCAGACCGAAGCACCCGGACTTTCTACCGAGGACGTCGAGAGCCTGGTGACCGTACCGATAGAAGTCGCCGTGAGTGGCGTACCCGACCTCGTCACGCTGCGGTCGAAGTCCGTGCTCGGCCTGTCATCCGTCAGGCTTCTCTTTGAACAGAATGCCGACGCGATCCGGGCACGCCAGCTTGTGCAGGAGCGGGTCGCCCAGGTACAGCCGCGCCTGCCGTCCGCCGCGCGGCAGCCGGTCATGCTGCCGCCGCTGTCCTCGACCAGCCGGGCAATGAAGATCGGCATCTCATCGGCAAGGTACGACCAGATGGAGCTCTCGGAGCTCGTCCGCTGGACGATCCGCCCGCGGCTGATGGCAGTGCCCGGCGTCGCCAACGTGGCGGTCTGGGGATACCGCGACCGCCAACTGCAGGTGCAGGTCAACCCGGACAGGCTGCGCGCCGCCGGCGTCACCCTTGCGGAAGTGCGCCGGGCTGCCGGGGATGCAGTGGTCGTAGGCGGCGGTGGATTCCTCGATACGCCCACCCAGCGGCTCTCCGTACAGCACGAGGGCACCATTGAGTCCGCAGACGACCTTGCCCGGTCTGTCATCAGGATGGCGGGGGACGCACCAGTCCGGATTGGAGACGTAGCCGAGGTGCGCGACGGCCATGCCGCGCCCATCGGCAATGCCATCATCGGCGATGGCCCGGGCCTCATGCTGATCGTCGAGAAGCAGCCGGGGGGCAACACGCTGGAGCTCACGCGGGCCGTCGAGGCCGCCCTCGAGGAAATGCGTCCGGGACTGCAGGATGTTCTGATCGACTCGACCATCTTCCGCCCGGCCACCTTCATCCAGCGATCGGTAGACAACCTGACACGCGCGCTCATGATCGGGTGTGTCCTGGTCGCGCTGGTACTGTTCTTGTTCACCCGCGATTGGCGGCAGGCCACGATCAGCTTTGTCGCCATACCCCTTTCCATGCTGGGGGCAGGGCTCGTCCTGCTCTGGAGCGGCGCGACGATCAATACCATGGTGATTGCCGGACTGGTAATCGCCCTGGGCGAAGTGGTCGACGACGCCATCATCGATGTGGAGAACATCGCGCGCAGGCTGCGATTGAACCGTGAACTGGGCAGCCCCCGCTCGCCGTTCGACGTTGTACTTGCGGCCTCGGTGGAGGTCCGCTCAGCGGTGGTGTCGGCCTCGCTGATCGTCATTCTCGTGTTCGTACCCGTGTTCTTCCTGGGTGGCGTTGCCGGGACGTTCTTCCGGCCGCTGGCGGTCGCCTACGTGCTCGCGATCGCGACATCCCTGGTCGTGGCGCTGTGTGTGACGCCGGCGCTGTGCCTCTTGCTGCTGCCTCGCGCACCGGAGCGGGAGCAACGAGATACGACCATGGTCACCTGGATGAAGCGCCGCTACACGCGGGCGCTGCCTGGCATGGTCGCCCGGCCGGGTTTGGCGATGGGAATAGTCGCGGGTGGCCTGCTGGTCGCCGGGCTGGGCTACTCGGGCTTCAAGGACGAGTTCCTGCCCGAATTCCGCGAGTCGGACTTCCTCATGCACTGGCTCGGCAAGCCGGGATCGTCCATCGAGGCCATGGACCGGATCACGGTCCAGGTTTCGCGGGAGCTTCGCACCATCCCCGGGGTGCGCAACTTCGGCGCCCACATCGGCCGCGCCGAGGCAGCGGACGAGGTAGTGGGTCCGAACTTCACCGAACTCTGGATCAGCATGGACGAGGGGGCTGACTACGATGCCAACGTCGCCCGGATCCAGGAGGTCATCGGCGGCTATCCGGGGCTGTTCCGGGATGTGCTCACCTATTTGCGGGAGCGCATCAAGGAAGTACTGACCGGAGCCGGTGCGACGGTCGTCGTCCGGATCTTTGGTCCGGAACAGGATGAGCTACGGGCCGCGGCTGAGCGGGTTCGCACCCGCCTGGAGACGATCAGCGGAGTTGCGGACCTCCACGTGGAACAGCAGGTGCTCGTACCCCAGGTCCAGATACGGCTGCGACCCGACGATCTGGCTAGGCTCGGTCTCACGTCGGGTGAGGTCCGCCGGCAGGCCCAGACGCTGGTCGCCGGGGAGAAGGTGGGCGAGATCTATCGGGACCAGAAATCTTTTGACGTGACGGTCTGGGGCGAAGAGCGGGTCCGGAACGATCTGCATGCCCTCAATGACCTGCTGATCGAGACACCGGCGGGCGCACCGGTCCGCCTGCGGGACCTCGCTGAGGTTCGCATCACCCCTGCTCCCAACGAAATCATGCGCGAGAATGGCCAGCGCCGTATCGATGTGTCATTGAACGCGCGCGGGCAGGACCTGGGCACCGTGGCGCGCGCCGTCGAGCAGGCCGTTGCGCAGTTGCCGTTCGCCCGGGGGTATCACCCACACGTTCTCGGTGAGTATGCCGCCCTCAGGGAGTCCCGCCAGCAGCTTTGGACGATTGGCCTGCTCTGCCTGGCCGCTATCCTGGTGGTGGTCTGGATGGAGTTCCGCTCAAGGCGGATCACGGTACTGGTGGCAGCCAGCCTGCCGTTCGCCCTGGTCGGCGGCGTGGTAGCCGTGGCGGTGACTGGCGGCAGCCTGTCGCTTGGTTCGCTGGTGGGCTTCGTCACGGTCGTCGGGATCTCGGCCCGCAACGGCATCATGCTGCTCTCCCATTACCACCATTTGCGGGTGCATGAGGCGGAGCCCTTCAGCCCGCGACTCATCATCCGCGGGGCAGAGGAGCGGCTGGTCCCGATCCTGATGACCGCGGCCTCTGCGGGGCTGGCCCTGGTCCCGTTGATCATTGCCGGCAATTCCCCCGGCCATGAGATCGAGCACCCGATGGCCATCGTCATCCTCGGCGGGCTGGTGTCGTCGACAGCCCTCAACCTGTTCCTGATGCCGTCGCTCTACGCAAGGTTCGGCGCGGACCCCGCCGCTCCTCCTGATCCGGCGCAGGCTGTGACTGCAGGGGCTGTGGCATGAGTGGCCGTTGGGTCGTGCTGGGGGCCGTCCTCCTCGGCGGGTGCATGACCGCAGCAGGGCCGCCCATGCCGGTCGCACCGCCAGCGGCGGGCGCTGCACTGGCCCGGCTGCCAACGGCGTCGACGGAGCAGCCGCCGGACGACTGGTGGCGGCTCTACGGTGACGCGCAGCTGGATCAACTGGTACAGGCGAGCCTTGCCGCCAACGTCGACCTCCGCGTGGCGTACGCCAACCTGGACCGGGCCCGCGCAGCGTCACGCCAGGCCCGGGCGGTGCGTCTGCCGCAGCCGGTTCTCGAGAGCAGCCTTGGAGTGGACAGGCCCTCGACCCAGCCAACCGCCAGCAGCGTGCCGGCAACGGACTACGACATTGCCGCCGCCGTCAGCTGGGACATCGACCTGTTCGGCAGGCTGCGTGCGGGCCTGCTGGCGGCCCAGGCAGATGCCGAGGCCCAGGCGGCGGCGCTGGATGGGCTGCGGGTCGCCATTGTCGCCGACACGGTGCTCGCCTATGTTGACCTGTGCGGTGCACGCCAAGCCGCAACGACGGCGCGCGGGATCGTGTCGGCCCAGGAGCGCAGTGCCAGGGTAGTCGAAGCACAGCTTCGTGCAGGCGAGGCATCGCCCCTGGAGTCAGCCCAGGCCGGGACACTTTACGAGGGAGCCCGCGCGACCGTGCCCCCCTTCGAGGCCGCCCGGGACAATGCGCTGTATCGGCTCGCTACCCTGCAGGGCCTGCCACCGGGCGAACTTGGCGCCGGGGAGATCGATTGCCCGGCTTCACCCCGCCTGCCGGCGACGCCCCCGGCGGGTGATGGCATTGCGCTGCTGCTGCGCCGTCCGGACGTGCGTCAGGCAGAGCGGCAGCTGGCAGCAGCTGCGGCCCGGGTGGGTGTGGCGCGGGCCGACCTCTACCCCCAGGTGAATCTGGGGGGCGCCATTGGCTTGCTCTCGGGAGGCTCGGTGGCAACGGCCTCGCCACTCGTTACCTGGGCGTTTCCCAATCAGGGGCCGGCCAGGGCCCGGATCGCCCAGGCGGAGGCAACCGAACGTGCTGCCCTGGCCGCATGGGAAGCTACCGTACTGCGCGCGCTGCGGGAGGTCGAAACGGCGCTGGCGGCCTATGATGCGGAGGTCCGGCGTAACCAGGCACTCACCGCCGCCACAGCGCAGGCGTCACTGTATGCGCTCCAGGCGGTGGCGCGGGTTCGCGTCGGGGAGGCTCCACCCCTGTTGCGGATCGACGCGGAGCGGGCCCTGGCAAGTACCAGCCTCCAGAAGGTCCAGTCCGATCTTGCGATGGCACAACTCGAGGTCGCCCTGTTCCGTGCCCTCGGCGGCGGGTGGCAGGGTGCGCCCACACCAGTCGCGGCGTTGCTCCCGGCACCATGAGGTGAGCAGATGCGAATATTGATCGTTGAAGACGATGCCGAGACCAGCCAGTTCCTGGCGCGGGGGCTTGGCGAGCTCGGCCACAACGTGGCCACCGCCAGCGATGGGCGTGACGGTCTGTTCCAGGCAACCGATGGCGATTTCGACGCCATCATTGTCGACCGGATGCTGCCCGGCCTGGATGGCCTGGCGCTGGTCAGGATGCTGCGTGCGGCGGGCCACGCCACGCCGATACTCATGCTCACCGCCATTGGTGGAATCGCCGATCGGGTCGAGGGCCTCGAGGGCGGGGCCGACGACTACCTGGTCAAGCCGTTCGCCTTCTCCGAGCTTGCTGCGCGGGTAAACGCGCTGGGACGCCGGCCCGTTTCCCAAGTGGAAACCGCACGGCTGTCAGTTGGCGACATCGAGCTCGACCTGCACCGCCGGACGGTCCATCGGGCGGGGCGAAAGATCCACCTCCAGCCGCGCGAGTTCGCCCTGCTTGCCGAGCTGATGCGGAATCCCCGCCGCGTCATGACCCGGACAATGTTGCTGGAGCGCGTCTGGGACTTCGACTTCGATCCGAAGACCAACATCGTCGAGACCCACCTGAGCCGCCTGCGCGCCAAGCTCAACGCAGGATCTGACGAGGATGCGATCGTGACCGTGCGCGGCGCCGGCTACATGATCAGGAGCGGGTAGTGGGCGCCCCCTGGCGCACGACGTTCGGGCTGGTGGCGACCGTCAGCCTCGCATTCGCCTTGACCACTCCCGTCATTGGCTTCGTGGCGTACCTGATTGCGCACGAGGCGCTGGAACTTCAGCTGGACCATCGCATTGCAGCCGAAACCCAGGCCCTGCTCGCCGAGCGCGGAGTGGGCGGAACGGAGGAACTCGCCACGGTCATCCACCGGCGCGATGCGGCGCGGAGTACGGCAAGCCTGGGCTATATCCTGGTGGATGGCGACGGACGGCGTCTGGCCGGCGAACTCGACGCCGAGGCCCCGGAAGAACCTGGCTACGTGGAGTTCCTTCGTTACCGCGGCGGTTCCGGGGTAGCGCAGGCAATCATCACCTCATTGCCTGACGGGGGGCGGCTGGTGGTTGCGGCCGACCGGTCGGTAATTGACGAAATAGACGACACGCTCCTCAGGCTGTTCGCAGCGGCCTTTGCCGCAACGCTGCTGCTGGCGGTTGGTGGCGCGTGGACGGTTGGCGCGGCGACGCGGGCGCGCCTGCGCCGCATCGACCAGGCGGCCCAGGCGATCATCGCCGGCGATCTCGGCCAACGCGTCGAGGTTGACGGTTCCGGGAACGAGTTCGACCAGGTTGCCGCTACGCTGAACGAAATGCTTGATCGCATGGGTAGCCTGCTCGAGAACCTGCGGCAGGTTTCAAACGACGTGGCCCATGACCTGCGCACGCCATTGACCCGGCTGGAACACCGTCTCGATGAAGCGCTCCGCGAAACCAGTGATGCCGGCCGGCAGGCCGCGATCGTGGCGGCAAGGTCCCAGGTCCATGAGCTGCTCGAGCTATTCGCGGCGCTGCTGCGGATCTCCGAAGTGGAAGCAGGGGGGTTGCGCGCCGGTTTTCGCCCCGTATCGCTCAGCGCGATGCTCACCGACCTCGTGGAAACCTATCAGCCGGATGCGGAGGCTTCGGGGCATCGCCTGGAATCCGGCATCGCGTCGGGGATCGTCGTGGAGGGTGATCGCCGGCTGCTTCGGCAGATGGTCGCCAACCTGCTCGACAACGCGCTTCGCCATACACCTGCGGGGACCACCGTACGGGTCGGTCTCTCCGGGGATGGCAAGGACGTCCTGCTCAGCGTCGCCGACGATGGGCCAGGCGTCCCGGAGGCGGAGTCCGGGCGACTGTTCGAACGCTTCAGGCGCACGGAGTCCAGCCGGTCGACCTACGGCCACGGCCTGGGACTCGCCCTCGTCGCAGCTGTCGCCCGGATGCATCACGGGGTCGCTTCACTGGCTGCAGGGCCGGGGTTTACGGTGCACATCCGCTTGGCCGACCGGCGCCGCCCCGGGAAGTGACAGCCCGGCAGGGCGGCCTGCGGAGCCTGTCCCCGACCGCTGTTGGGGTAATCCTCCCCCTTAGACTGGCTGACGCCAGGAGTGGAATGTTCCCGCAACGTGAGTCGCGGCGATTCCCGTGAAGAAATACTTCTTTGCCGACAGCCGGATCATTGGTGTACGGAGGGAGGCGGAGGCCAGGTGTTGATCCACTCAAGCTACCGCGAGCCAGGACGCCCTGCGGCGGCACCGTCGTCCGCCCATCCTACGCCACCCGCTTTTTCTTCAGCAGCGGCGCCAGGTACTGCCCCGTGAACGACGCCTTCACCGCCGCCACCTGCTCCGGCGTGCCGGTGGCCACGAGGGTGCCACCGCCGCTGCCGCCTTCCGGCCCCAGGTCGACGATCCAGTCCGCCGTCTTGATGACATCGAGGTTGTGCTCGATGACGACGATGGTGTTGCCCTGGTCGCGCAGGCGCTGCAGCACCAGCAGCAGCTGGGCGATGTCGTGGAAGTGCAGGCCGGTGGTGGGCTCGTCGAGGATGTAGAGCGTGTTGCCGGTGGCGCGCTTCGACAGTTCCTTGGCGAGCTTCACGCGCTGGGCCTCGCCGCCCGACAGCGTCGTGGCGTTCTGGCCGAGCCGCACGTAGGAGAGTCCCACGTCGACGAGGGTCTGCAGCTTCGGGGCGATCATGGGGATGGCGCCGAAGAACTGCAGGGCGTCCTCGACGGTCATCTCGAGGACATCGTTGATGTTCTTGCCCTTGTAGCGCACCTCCAGCGTCTCGCGGTTGTAGCGCTGGCCCTTGCAGACGTCGCAGGGGACGTAGACGTCGGGCAGGAAGTGCATCTCGACCTTGATGACGCCGTCGCCCTGGCAGGCCTCGCAGCGACCGCCCTTGACGTTGAAGCTGAAGCGCCCGGCCTGGTAGCCCCGCGAGCGCGCCTCCTGGGTGCCGGCGAAGAGCTCGCGGATGGGGGTGAACAGCCCGGTGTAGGTCGCGGGGTTCGAGCGTGGCGTGCGCCCGATGGGCGCCTGGCTGATGTCGATGACGCGGTCGACGGCGTCGAGCCCGTCGATGCCGTCGCAGGGGGCGTGGGGCTCCTCGCTCTGGCCGTTGAGCTTCTCGGCGACGTAGCGGTAGAGCGTGTCGTTCACCAGCGTCGACTTGCCGGAGCCGGACACGCCGGTCACGCAGGTCAGCACGCCGAGGGGCACGTCGACGGTGACGCCCTTCAGGTTGTTGCCGGTGGCGTTGCGGATGGTGACGTGCCGCCCCTCGGCCGCGGGGCGGCGCCGCGCCGGGATCGGGATCTGCTTGCGGCCCGACAGGTACTGCCCGGTCAGCGACGCGGCGTTGGCCTTGATCTCGGCGGGGGTGCCCTGGGCGACGATGCGCCCGCCGTGCACGCCGGCGCCGGGGCCGATGTCGACCACGTGGTCGCTGGCCTCGATGGCCTCCTCGTCATGCTCGACCACGAGCACGGTGTTGCCGATGTCGCGCAGGTGGATCAGCGTGTTCAGCAGCCGCCGGTTGTCGCGCTGGTGCAGGCCGATGGACGGCTCGTCGAGGATGTACATGACGCCCACCAGCCCGGATCCGATCTGGCTCGCCAGCCGGATGCGCTGGGCCTCGCCGCCCGACAGCGTCTCGGCGCTGCGATCGAGGCTGAGATACTCCAGGCCCACGTCGGCCAGGAACCGCACGCGGCTGCCGATCTCCTTGACGATCTTCGTCGCGATCTCGCCGCGCCAGCCCTCGAGGTTCAGCGCCTCGAAGAAGCGCAGCGCCTGGCCCACGGACATGCCGGTGATCTCGGGCAGCGCGTGGTCGGCGACGAACACGTGGCGCGCGGCGGCGTTCAGGCGCGTGCCGTGGCAGTCGGGGCAGGGCTGGGTGCTCAGGAACTTGGCGAGCTCCTCGCGCACCATGCCGGAGTCGGTCTCGCGGTAGCGGCGCTCGAGGTTCGGCAGTATCCCCTCGAAGCGGTGCGTGCGGTTGATGCTGACGCCGTGGCCCGTCACGTAGTTGAACTCGATCTTCTCCTCGCCGCTGCCGTGGAGCAGCATCTTGCGGATCTTCGCCGGCAGCTTCTCCCACGGCGCCTCGATGTCGAAGCCGTAGTGTGCCGCCAGGCTCTGGATCAGCGAGAAGTAGTAGACGTTGCGCCGGTCCCAGCCGCGGATGGCGCCGCCGGCCAGCGACAGCGCCGGGTAGCGCACGACCCGGTCCGGGTCGAAGAACTGCTTCACGCCGAGGCCGTCGCAGGTGGCGCAGGCGCCGGCGGGGTTGTTGAACGAGAAGAGCCGCGGCTCCAGCTCCTGGATGCTGTAGCTGCAGATGGGGCAGGCGAAGCGGTCGGAGAAGATCAGCTCCGCCGCCGGGTCGTGGCGGTCCATGGGCGCGACCTTCGCCACGCCGTCGGCGAGCTTCAGGGCCGTCTCGAAGGATTCGGCCAGCCGCTGGCGCACGTCGTCGCGCACCTTGAAGCGGTCGACGACCACCTCGATGGTGTGCTTCTTCCGCAGGTCCAGCTTCGGCGGGTCGTCGAGTTCGCAGATCTCGCCGTCGATGCGGGCGCGGACGTAGCCTTGCGCCCGCAGGTCCTGCAGCAGCTGGAGGTGCTCGCCCTTGCGGGCCTGCACGACCGGCGCCAGCAGCACCAGCCGTGAGTCGGCCGGCAGCGCGAGCACCGTGTCGACCATCTGGCTCACGGTCTGGGCCTGCAGGTCGCGGCCATGTTCCGGACACCGCGGCGTGCCGGCCCGGGCGAACAGCAGGCGCAGGTAGTCGTAGATCTCGGTGACGGTGCCCACCGTCGAGCGCGGGTTGTGGGAGGCCGTCTTCTGCTCGATGGAGATGGCCGGCGACAGTCCCTCGATGTGGTCGACGTCGGGCTTGTCCATCATCGACAGGAACTGCCGGGCGTAGGCCGACAGCGACTCCACGTAGCGGCGCTGCCCCTCGGCATAGATCGTGTCGAAGGCGAGCGACGACTTGCCGGAGCCCGACAGGCCCGTGATGACGATCAGCCGGTCCCGCGGCAGGTCGACGTCGATGTTCCGCAGGTTGTGGGTGCGGGCCCCGCGTACGCTGATGGTGTGCATGTCAGAGGGGGCGGTCGGGCCGCCGATGGCCGGTCAGGGGTGGCGGGCCGGCCGGCAGTCCGGACCCGAACGGGAGACTATACGGCCCGGTGGCGGGCCGGACCAAAGCCGGAGCCGGCCCCGGGGTGGGCCCCCGGGCCGGGAATCCGGGCGAAGCTGCCGGATTCCGGTGTGTCATTTCGGGGCCGGGGGCATAAAATGCACGTCATCCCCCGGGTCCAGCAGCATCAGCCGAGGAAAGCCCATGGCGCGCGGTATCAACAAGGTCATTCTCATCGGCAACCTGGGCCAGGACCCGGAAACCCGTTACATGCCCAGCGGTTCGGCGGTGACCAACCTTCGGATCGCCACCACCGAGAGCTTCAAGGACAAGGAGACCGGCGAGCGCCAGGAGCGCACCGAGTGGCACAGCGTCGCCATGTTCGGCAAGCTCGCCGAGATCAGCGCCGAATACCTGAAGAAGGGCTCCCAGGTCTACATCGAGGGCCGCCTGCGCACCCGCAAGTGGCAGGACAAGGAAGGCAAAGACCGCTACACCACCGAGATCGTCGCCGACGAGATGCAGATGCTCGGTGGCCGCGGTGGTGCGGGCATGGGCGACGCGCCGCCCCGGCCGGCGGCGGCCCGTGGTGGACGTCCCGCCCCGGCGCCGGCCGCCTCGGGTGGTGGTGACGCGGGCGACTTCGACGACGACATTCCGTTCTGACCGCGCCCCGGCGCCAGCCAGCCGGCACCCGGCCTGACCGGCGGTCCCGCCGGGGTCCGGCCGCCGGGCCGTTGGACAGTCCGCCGGCCCTGCGCTAGCGTCCTGCCTCGGGGCACCCCCCATCGCCATGCCAGGCAAGCTCTACATAAAGACCTTCGGCTGCCAGATGAACGAGTACGACTCCAGTCGCATGGAGGACGTGCTGCGGGCAAGCCATGGGCTCGAGCCGACCAGCGACCCGGCCGAGGCCGACGTCCTTCTGCTCAATACCTGTTCCGTGCGCGAGAAGGCCGAAGAGAAGGTCTTCTCCCAGCTGGGCGTCTGGCGCGAGCTCAAGGCCGCCCGGCCCGGGGTCATCATCGGCGTCGGCGGCTGCGTGGCGAGCCAGGAGGGCGACGGCATCCGCGCCCGGGCCGGCTTCGTCGACCTGGTGTTCGGGCCCCAGACGCTGCACCGCCTGCCGGCCATGGTCGAAGAGGTCCGCCAGGCGGGCCGGCCGGTGGTCGACGTCAGTTTCCCGGAGATCGAGAAATTCGACGCCCTGCCGGCGCCGCGCGCCGAGGGGCCCACGGCCTTCGTCTCCGTGATGGAGGGCTGCAGCAAGTACTGCTCCTTCTGCGTCGTGCCCTACACCCGCGGCGAGGAGGTCAGCCGGCCCCTCGAGGACGTGCTGGACGAGGTCCGGTCCCTGGCGGCCCAGGGCGTGCGCGAGGTGACGCTGCTTGGCCAGAACGTCAACGGCTACCGTGGTGACTTCGGCGACACGACGGCCGACCTCGCCACGCTGCTGCACCATGTGGCGCGCATCGAGGGCATCGGCCGCATCCGCTACACCACGTCGCACCCGCGGGAGTTCAACGACCGGCTGATCGCGGCCCACGCGGCGATACCGCAGCTGGCGCCGCACCTGCACCTGCCGGTGCAGAGCGGGTCCGACCGGGTGCTGGGCCTCATGAAGCGCGGCTACACGGCGCTGGAGTTCAAGCAGAAGATCCGGCGGCTCCGGGCGGCCTGCCCCGGCATCAGCATCTCGTCCGACTTCATCGTCGGCTTCCCGGGCGAGACCGATGCAGACTTCGCCGCCACCATGGCGCTCATCGAAGAGGTGGGCTTCGACCAGTCCTTCAGCTTCGTCTACAGCCGCCGGCCGGGCACGCCCGCCGCGAGCCTGCCGGACCCGGTGCCCGAAGAGGAAAAGCTCAAGCGGCTCGCGGTGCTGCAGGGCCGGATTTCCGCCTTCGCCTTCGACATCAGCCGGGCCATGGTCGGCAGCACGCAGCGCATCCTCGTCGAGCGGCCGTCACGCAAGGATCCGCGCCAGCTGGCCGGCAAGACCGGTAACAATCGCTGGGTAAACTTCGACGGCAACCCCGAGCTCATCGGCCAGTTCGTCGACGTCGTGATCACCGAAGCCCTGCCCAACTCCCTGCGCGGGCGGCTCCTGCCGTCGGCCCGCGCCGCATGAGTACCCCGCCCGACGCCGCGGGGGCGCCGCCCGCCGACACCCGCGACGTCGTCCTCGACGCCGGCAACGAGACGCTGGCGAACCTGGCCGGGCAGTTCGACGAAAACCTGCGCCAGATCGAGCGTCGCCTCGGCATCGCCATCAGCACCCGGGCCAACCGGTTCCGCCTGCTCGGGCCGCCGGCGGCCCTCGAGGCCGGCGCGAAGGTGCTGCGCCAGCTGGTCGAGCAGGCGGGGCGCGAGGCCATCGACGCCCAGCGCGTGCACGTCGCCATCCAGGAGGCGCTGATGACGACGCCGGCCGGCGAAGTCCCGGCCCGCGAGGCGGCCGACGAGGCGGGCGCCATCGTCAAGACGCGGCGGATCTACATCAAGCCCCGGGGCGCCAACCAGCGCGCCTACATCGATGCGATCCGCGGCCACGACCTGTCCTTTGGCATCGGGCCTGCCGGCACCGGCAAGACGTACCTCGCCGTCGCCTGCGCGGTCGCGGCCCTCGAGGACGAGCGCGTGCGGCGCATCGTCCTGGTGCGGCCCGCCGTCGAGGCGGGCGAGCGGCTCGGCTTCCTGCCGGGCGACCTCTCGCAGAAGGTCGACCCCTACCTGCGCCCCATGTACGACGCGCTCTACGAGATGCTCGGCTTCGAGCGGGTGGCGCGGCTCATCGAGCGCAACATCATCGAGGTGGCGCCGCTCGCCTTCATGCGCGGCCGCTCGCTGAATGAAAGCTTCGTGCTGCTCGACGAGGCGCAGAACACCACGGTCGAACAGATGAAGATGTTCCTCACGCGCCTCGGCTTCGGGTCCCGTGCCGTGGTCACCGGTGACATCACGCAGATCGACCTTCCGCGCCACCAGCAGTCGGGCCTGCGCCAGGCCATGCAGGTGCTGGCCGGCGTGCAGGGCGTCAGCTTCACCGTCTTCACCGCCGGCGACGTGGTGCGCCATCCGCTGGTGCAGCGGATCGTCGAGGCCTACCAGGCCTTCGAGAAGCCGGCCACGCCGCCCCCGGGCGATGCCGCGGCCCCCTGAGCGCCGCCGGGTGCCGGCGCCCGCCCGGGGTGTCGCCGTGGTGCTGCAGGCACCCACCCGCGCCCGGCCCAGGCCGGCGCGGCGCACCGTCGAGCAGTGGGTAGCTGCCGCCGTGGCCGGCAGCCGCCGCCGCGTGGCCGGAACCATCACCGTCCGCCTCGTGGACGCCCGCGAGGGGCGCGCCTACAACGAGGGGTATCGCGGCAAGTCGGGTCCCACCAACGTGCTTTCCTTTCCGGCCCCGGAGCCCCCAGCGCGACTGCGGGGCGAGCCCCCCGAGTTGGGCGACATCATCGTCTGCATGCCCGTGGTGGCGCGGGAGGCCCGGGAGCAGGGCAAGGCGCCCCGGGACCACCTGGCGCACCTGGTGGTGCACGGCACGCTGCACCTGCTGGGTTATGACCACGAGCGGCCGGCGGAGGCCCGGGCCATGGAGTCCCTCGAGACCCGGATCCTGGCGCGGCTCGGCCTGCCGGACCCCTATGCCGCCGAGCACGTACAATAGCCCCATGACCGATGGTGACAGTCCGGCCGAAGAAGCCGGGACCTGGTACGGCCGGCTCCGCCGGGTGCTCAAGGGCGAGCCCGCCACGCGCGAAGACCTGATCGACCTGCTGCGCGGCACGAGCGTGCTCGAGGCCGACGAGCAGGCCATGCTCGAGGGCGTGCTGACCGTCTCCGAGACCCAGGTGCGCGACGTGATGGTGCCGCGCTCGCAGATGGTGGTGCTCGAGCGCGACGCGCCGCGGGAGGAGATCCTGCGGGCCATCGTCGCCAGCGGCCACTCGCGCTTCCCGGTCATCGGCGACGACCGCGAGGAGGTCGTCGGCATCCTGCTGGCCAAGGACGTACTCCGCTACTTCGTCGAGACCCCCGACCAGGAGTTCGACATCCGGCGCTGGCTGCGCCCGGCGACCTTCATTCCCGAGAGCAAGCGGCTCGACACCCTGCTCAAGGAATTCCGCGGCAGCCGCAACCACATCGCCATCGTCGTCGACGAGTACGGCGGCATCGCGGGGCTGCTCACCATCGAGGACGTGCTCGAGGAAATCGTGGGCGAGATCGACGACGAGTACGATGCCCGCGAGGCCGAGCGCATCCAGCCCGTCGAGGACGGCAAGTTCCAGGTGCTGGCCCTGACCCGCATCGACGAGTTCAACGACTACTTCGGCGCGAACCTCGACGACGAGCACTACGACACCGTCGGGGGCCTCGTCGTGTACGAGCTGGGTCACCTCCCCCGCAAGGGCGAGTCGGTGGCCCTGCAGGGCTTCCGCTTCCGCGTGCTGCAGGCCGACCGCCGCCGCGTGCAGTCCCTCGAAGTCACCCGCGACACGTCGGCGCCCGCCGACGGCGACGCCGCCGCCGCCTGACGCCGGTGCTGGCCGGCCTGCTGGCGCGACGGGGTCGCTGGCTGGTGCTCCCGGCCGGCGCGGCGCTGCCGCTGGCCTTCGCGCCCTTCGGCTGGTGGTGGCTGGCGCCGCTGCTCCTCGCCGTGCTCTTCCTGGCCTGGGAGGGCGTCCCTGCCCGCGAGCGCATGGTCCGCGGCTTCTGGTTCGGTGCCGGCAGCTTTGCGACCGGCACGTACTGGGTCTACATCAGCATCCACGACTACGGCGGCGCGTCGCCGCCTTTCGCCGCGGCGGCCGTCGTCGCGCTGGTGCTGCTGATGGCGGTGTACCCGGCGCTCGCCGGCGGCGCGACGGCGCTGCTGCCCCGGTCGGGGCCCTGGTCGCGGCTCACGCTCGGCATGCCGGCCTGCTGGACCCTCGTCGAGTGGGTGCGGGGGTGGCTCTTCACCGGCTTCCCGTGGCTCAGCGTCGGCTACGGGCAGATCGACGGACCGCTGGCCGGCTACGCCCCGGTGGCCGGCGTGCACGGCGTCACCCTGGCGGCCGCCGTACTCGGCGGTGCGCTGGCGGCCCTTGTCGCCGGCCACGGGCGCGACCAGTGGCTGGCGCTGGTGACGGTGGTGCTGGTTCCCGCCACGGCCCTGGGCCTGCGGCAGGTGCAGTGGACGCAGCCCACCGCCACCGAACTGCGGGTCGCGCTGCTGCAGGGGGGTATCGGCCAGGAGCGCAAGTGGCGGCCCGAGGAGCGCGCCAGCACCCTCGAGCTGTACCGAAGCATGACCGTCGACCTCGAGGACGTGGACCTCGCCATCTGGCCCGAGGCGGCGGTGCCGGCGCTGGCCCACGAGGAGTCGGCTTTCCTTTCGGGCATCGCCGAGCTCGGCAAGGCCCGGGGCATGCAGGTGCTGATCGGCGTCGTGACCTACGACTTCGGCACCGGTGCCTTCCACAACTCGCTGCTGTCCCTCGGGCCTGACGAGGGCCTGTACCACAAGCGCCACCTCGTACCGTTCGGCGAGTTCTTCCCGGTGCCCGGGTTCGTCCGCGACATGCTGCGGCTCATGAACCTGCCGTACCAGGACATCACGCCGGGGGAGCGGGGCCAGCCGCTGCTGAACGTCGGCGGCGTGAGCCTGGCGCCCACCATCTGCTACGAGGACGTGTTCGGCGCCGAGCTGCGGGATTTCCTGCCGGCGGCGGGGTTGCTCATCAACGTCAGCAACGACGGCTGGTTCGGCGACTCCATCGCCCCCCACCAGCACCTGGAGATGGCCCGCATGCGGGCGCTGGAGGCCGGCCGGTACCTGCTGCGCAGTACCAACACCGGCATCTCGGCGGTGCTGGCGCCGGACGGGACGGTGGTGGCCCGGGGGCCGCAGTTCCAGCCGGCCGTCCTGACCGGGACGGTGCGGGCCCACGCCGGCGCGACTCCTTACGTGCGTTTCGGCAACGCGCTCGCCATCGGCGCGTGCCTGCTGATCGTGCTCGGCACCTTCCTGCACGGCCGCCGGCCTGGCCACTGACGGCGGCCGGCCACGCGGCGGCCGGTGTATCCTTCGGGCCCGTCCCGGCCCACCCTCAACCGCTGTGACCGACACCATCCCCGACTACAACGCCCAGGACGTCGAGGCCGAGGCCCGGCGCTACTGGGACGAGCACGGCTGCTTCCGCGCCCGCGAGGACGCGGCCCGCGAGAAGTTCTACTGCCTGTCGATGTTCCCGTACCCCAGTGGCCGCCTGCACATGGGCCACGTGCGGAACTACACCATCGGCGACGTCATCGCCCGCCACCAGCGCATGCTCGGGCGCAACGTGCTGCAGCCCATGGGCTGGGACGCCTTCGGCCTGCCGGCCGAGAACGCGGCCATCGCCAAGGGCGTGCCGCCGGCGCAGTGGACCTACGACAATATCGACTACATGCGCCGGCAGCTGAAGTCGCTGGGGCTCGCCATCGACTGGGACCGCGAGGTTGCTACCTGCCGCCCCGAGTACTACCGCTGGAACCAGTGGCTGTTCCTCCGCATGCTCGAGAAGGGCATCGCCTACCAGAAGACCGGCACGGTCAACTGGGATCCCGTCGACCAGACCGTGCTCGCCAACGAGCAGGTCATCGACGGCCGCGGCTGGCGCACCGGCGCCGTGGTCGAGAAGCGCGAGATCCCGATGTACTACCTCGGGATCACCGCCTACGCCGACGAGCTGCTGGCCGGGCTCGACACGCTGCCCGGCTGGCCCGAGCGCGTGAAGCTGATGCAGGGCAACTGGATCGGCCGCAGCGAAGGCGTCGAGATCAGCTTTCCGTACGCGGCAACCGCCCGGGCGGCGCTGGGTGCCGACGGGGCCCTCAAGGTCTTCACGACCCGGGCGGACACATTGATGGGAGCCACCTACTGCGCCGTGGCCGCCGAGCACCCGCTGGCGCTCGCGGCAGCCCGCGACAACCCGGAGCTCGCGGCCTTCGTCGCGCGCTGCCAGCAGGGCAGCGTCATGGAGGCGGATCTCGCCACCCAGGAGAAGGAGGGCATGCCCACCGGGCTGCACGTCGTGCACCCGCTGACGGGCGACCGGCTGCCGGTGTGGGTCGCGAACTACGTGCTCATGGCCTACGGCGAGGGCGCCGTCATGGCGGTGCCGGCCCACGACGAGCGCGACTTCGCCTTCGCCCACCGCTACGGCCTGCCGGTGCGCTGCGTGATCCGGTCCGGCAGCGGCGCCTACGACGACACCGTGGCGCCCTGGCAGCCTGCCTACGCCGAGCACGGCACCCTCGTGAATTCCGGCGAGTTCGATGGTCTGACGTCGGCGGTGGCGGTTGATGCGATCGCTGCGGCCCTCGAGGCGCGCGGCCTCGGCCGCAAGCGCGTGCAGTTCCGGCTGCGCGACTGGGGCATCTCGCGGCAGCGCTACTGGGGTACGCCGATCCCCATCATCCATTGCGCCGCCTGCGGCGAGGTGCCGGTGCCCGACGACCAGCTGCCCGTGGTCCTGCCGGAGGACTGCCTGCCCGACGGCAGCGGCAACCCGCTCAACAAGCGGGCCGACTTCGTCAACTGCCCGTGTCCCCGCTGCGGCAAGCCTGCCCGCCGCGAGACGGACACCATGGACACCTTCGTCGACTCGTCCTGGTACTTCCTGCGCTATGCCTGCGCGGACAACGACCAGGCCATGGTCGACGAGCGGGTGGCGTACTGGCTGCCCGTGGACCAGTACATCGGCGGCATCGAGCACGCGATCCTGCACCTGCTCTACTCGCGCTTCTGGACGCGGGTCATGCGCGACCTGGGGCTGGTCACGCTCGACGAGCCGTTTGCCAACCTGCTCACCCAGGGCATGGTGCTGAACCGCATCTACCAGCGGAAGACCGGTGCCGGCCGCATCGAGTACTTCAACCCGACCGAGGTCACCGAGCGGGATGGCCGCGCGTTCCTCGCCGACGGCAGCGAGGTCGAGGCCATGGGCCTCGGCACCATGTCGAAGTCGAAGAACAACGGCGTCGACCCCCAGGGCCTCGTCGACACGCTCGGTGCCGACACGGCGCGGCTCTTCACCATGTTCACGGCCCCGCCCGAGCAGTCGCTGGAGTGGTCCGACGACGGCGTGCAGGGTGCGCTGCGCTTCCTGAAGCGCCTGTGGCGCCTCGTGCACCAGCACGCCGCCGGTGGAGCGGCGGCCCCGGTCGCCCCGGACGCCCTCGACGACACGGCGAAGGGCCTGCGCCGCGCGGCGCACCAGACGCTGGCCAAGGTCGGCGACGACATCGGCCGGCGGCGCACCTTCAACACGGCCATCGCCGCCGTCATGGAGTTGCTGAACGCCGTGGGCCGCTACGAGGTCCGGGCCGGCGAGGCCGCCGCCCAGGACCGCGCGGTGCTGCAGGAGGCCCTCGAGCTCGCGACGCTGATGCTGTCGCCCATCGTCCCGCACATCTGCCACCGGCTGTGGCGGGTGCTGGGCCACGCGGGCGCCGTCATCGACGAGCCCTGGCCGGCCGTCGACACCTCGGCCCTGGCGGCGGCTACCCGCGAGCTCGTGGTGCAGGTCAACGGCAAGGTGCGGGCGCGCCTGACGGTGCCGGCCGCCGCCGGGCAGGAGGAACTCAAGGCGCTGGCCCTGGCCGACGACAACGTGCAGCGCTTCGTCGCGGGCCAGGCGATCCGCAAGGTCATCGTCGTGCCCGGAAAGCTCGTGAATGTCGTTGTCTGAGGCCCTTCGCGGCGCGCTCGTCGCCGGGCTCGCCGTGCTCGTGGCCGCCTGCGGCTTCGAGGTGCGCGGCACGCCGCGGCTGCCGCCCCAGATGCAGGCTACCTACATACAGGCCGACGACCGCTACACGCCGTTCTTCCGGGAGCTGAACACCCGGCTGCGGCAGTCGGGGGTGCGCGTCGTCGACGAGGTGACCGATGCCCGCGCGGTCATCCTGGTGCTCAGCGACGAGACGGGGCGGCGCCTGCTGTCGGTCTCGCCACGCAACGTGCCGACGGAATACGAGGTGTTCTACCGCGTGCGGTTTGCCGTGCGCATCGACGGCACGGAGGTCGTGCCGGTCGAACGGCTCGCGCTCACGCGCGATGTCACCTTCGACGAGAACCTCGTCCTCGCGAAGGCTGGTGAGGAGCAGGTACTGCGCGAGGCCCTGGCGAAGGACCTGGTCAGCCTCGTCACGCGCCGCCTGTCGGCGATCCCGCCCGCGAGCCCCTGAGGCCTCCCCCCGTGACCGCCCGTCGCCTTGCGCGCGCGCTCGCCCGGGCCGCCGCAGCGGCGGTACTGCTGACCGTGGCGCTGGTCCTGCCGCTGCGCTGGCTGCCGCCGGTCACCAGCAGCTTCATGCTCCAGAATCGCCTGGCCCAGGACCGGTCGCCCGCGGTGGTGGAGTACCGGTGGGTGCCCCGTGGCGCCATCAGCCGGTCCGCCGCCCGCGCCGTCATCGCCGCCGAGGACCAGAAGTTCTTCACCCACGCCGGCTTCGACACCGCGTCGATCCGCGCTGCCTGGCGCGACGGTGAGCGGGGCCGCAAGCTCCGTGGTGCCTCGACCATCACCCAGCAGGTCGCGAAGAACCTGTGGCTCTGGCCGGGACGCAGCTGGCTGCGCAAGGGGCTCGAAGCGTGGCTGACCGTCTGGGTGGAACTGCTGTGGCCCAAGGAGCGCATCCTCGAGGTCCATCTCAACATCGCCCAGTTCGGGCCCGATGTCTTCGGCGTGGAGGCGGCGGCCCGCCGCTACTTCCGCAAGCCGGCAAAGGCGCTCACGCCGGCCGAGGGGGCGCGGCTTGCTGCGGTGCTCCCGAATCCGCGCCTGTTGCGCGTGTCACCCGCGTCGGCCTACGTCCTGCGCCGCCAGCGCTGGATCGAGGGCCAGGCGCGGAATCTCGGCGAGTTGCCGGGGCTGCGGGAGTTCGGGCGGCCCGGCCGCTGATCTGGCGTGTGGGAGTCTGGCCGACAGGTGGCGCCATGGCTGCGCGGCAGCTGCGACGGTGGGTGACAAGTGGGTGATGTCCGGTGCCGGCGACTCTGTTAGCGTCGGGCCGTCTTCGACGCAGACGGCCACCCAAAAAACGGAGAATCAGCCATGCGCTCGACACTCGCTGCAATCCTTCTGCTTGCTGTCGCCGGCACCGCTGTGCCGGTCCACGCCAGCCAGCTCCGCTACACCTTCGATAATGTCGTCTTCGATGACGGCGGCACCCTGACGGGCAGTTTCGTCTACGACTTCGACACCTTGGTCGTCTCCTCGATCAACGTGCAGACGACGGCCGGGTCGTCGTTCGGCGGGGCGACCTACGCACAGGGCGTCGCGGTCCTGAGTTCAGCCGTGCTCCTCGCCTCGGAGCAGGTCCCGCCTGCGGGGGATCTCGCGGGCGAAACCGTCCTGGCCCTGCTCGTGCTTGCTCCGCTGGAGGGCATTACGCTGGGGCTCGACGGCACGCTCCGCGAGAGCCGCTGTCCGGACGCAGGCCTCTGCCTCCAGCAGAGCCAGACCACATTGCGCACGGTGACCAGCGGCAGCCTCGTCAGTTCCGTGGTTCCGCTGCCGTCGGCGCTGCCGCTGATGCTGACGGGTGTTGCCGCACTCGCCGGGCTCCGTCGACGCCTGCGGCGTTAGCGTCCCCGGCGGCTGCGGTTCCGGCCGTCGTCAGGGAGACTGCGTCGGGCACTGTCGCCGATCCGGTCGACGACAGCGCGGCACTGCTGCCCTTCGACCCGCCGGCGAGCGGAACCGTGCTGACGCTGGCGTTCGCGGTCGCGGGAATCACAGCCATCGTCACGGAGCTGACGGTCACGCCGGTGTCGCCTGCGGCGGCTCTGCCGCGGTTGCTGTCGTCGCTGCTGCTGGCAGGCGCGGTGTCCCGCTCGCGGTCGTCCTGACACGCCGGGCCTCAGGCCGGCTTGACCGGTGTTCCGGGGCTCGCTGTGGGCGTCGCCGCCATCGCGCCACGCCGTCGACGCCCGTCGTCCCGTCCGCCGCATCCCCCGCAGGACATCGGTGGGTTCGGGTCGGCCACCGACGGCCCATCCTTCGAGCGCACGGGAGTACGTCCGTGCGGGCGTTTGACATATTCCCCGTTTGCCAGCGGAGCGTGCGGCCGAATGCTCCCGGCCCGGTGTGACCGGCGGTCCGGCCCGGGTATAGACTTTTTGCGCGGCGTCACCCGCCACTGCAGTCCCGGCCACGGGATGACCAGCGGTTGCGTGCGAAGCCGGAACCACTAACAAGAATCAGAACAGGCAGCCGGCGGGGGAAAACGCCATGAAGAACTCCGACACCCTTCGACCCGTGATCAGCGGACGCAAGGCGCTGGCCATGCTCATCGGGCTGGCCGCGCATGTGCCAGCCAACGCCGTACTGCTCAATGAGATGCAGGCCACGGCATCCCAGAACACGATCCTGACCATCGACAACGTTGTGCCGGTCTCGGCCACCACGGCGGTCACGTCGGCGGTCAACCTTCCCGGTGGCGATGCCAGCGCGTCGACCCGGATCACGCTGCTGCAGGTGTCCGCGACCTCTCGCGACGTCCAGAGTTTCGGCCTCAGTGGCAACGCGGCCCAGTACTCGTCGTTCACGTTCTGGAACACGGACACTGACTCGCCCTATGCCGTTGGCTCCCTGGCGGGAACCAGCCTGATCCTCGACTACACGCTGCAGGGCGCGGCAACGATGCCTGCCGAGGGCAACGCCCGATCCACGTCGTTCACCTACGACACGCAGTTGTACATCGGCGTCGGTTTCAACCAGGTCGCCGGCGGGGCCTCCCTGTCGTGCGGTCCGGTCGGGCCGTGCATCCCCAACGGATCGCCGTTGCTGACGACCGGAACAAACAACGTGCTGGAGAACTTCTCACTGACCAGCGGCATTACCGCCGGCAATGGCCTGCTGTTCTCGTCGCTCTCCACGGGTGACGGTGGCGGTGCTTCTTCCGCGTTCTTCCTGGCCCTGACCGGCCTGCGGCATTCGGGCACCAGCCCGCTGCCCCTCGGCCTCAGGTTCAACGACGGCACCGTGCTCAGCGTCACGCCGGTGCCCGTGCCCGGTGCCGCCGGTCTCATGCTGGCCGCGCTGGGGCTGCTGGGCGTGCGGCTGCGCACGCAAAGGATTGCCTCCTAGCCAGCCGTTGGGTGCTGCCCGGCGTCGGGACCCAGGGCTCGCGGGGCAGGGGCAGTTGCTCCCCCGCTGACCGTGGGCCTGACGCGGGCGCCGGATTCCGGAAGACGCCGGGCCATCCGCCCGGCATGATCGCGTGCGTGAGTGTCACGCCGCGCGCCACCCCGTACGCCACGAACGCCTGCCGCTCCCGTGACTGGGAAGCCGTGCTGCTCGCCGCCTGCCGCGTCCTCGAGGCAGCGCCGGGCCCACGGACGCTCGCTGCGGTGGCGCGCCAGCTGGGCGTCGGCGCAGCCGAACTCCAGCGGCAATTCCGCGCCCGGCTCGGTGCGAGCCCGCGGGAGTACCAGCGGGCCCTGCGCCTGCGGCGCGCGGGCCAGCTGCTCGGCCAGCCGGGCGGGACGCTGGCGGCGCTGCTCGCCGCCGGTTTTGGCTCGTCTGCGGCTGGCCACGAGGACGTCCGCGCGGCGTTCGGCGTTTCGCCCGGCCGGCTTGCCCGGGTACCGGTGCTGGGCGGCTGGCTGGGGCTGTCGGCCCTGGGCTGGATGCTCATGGCCGCCACGCCGCGCGGCATCTGCTGGCTGGCCTTCGGCGACGACCCGGCTGCCCTCGTGGCCGATTGCGCCAAGGCTTTCCCGGGGGCGCAGCTGGTGGATGACGAGCCGCGGCTGTGGGCCTGGTTCGACGCGGTCCGTGAGCACCTGCTGCTGCCGCGGGGCGCCCTGGAGCTGCCTCTCGACGTGCAGGGCACGGCCTTCCAGGCGCGCGTATGGCAGGCGCTGCGGCGGATCCCGGTGGGGGCCACCGTGGGCTATGGCGAACTGGCGCGGCAGCTCGGTGAGCCCCGGGCCGTGCGGGCCGTTGCCGCCGCCTGCGCGCGCAATCCGGTGGCCGTGGTAGTGCCGTGCCACCGCGTCGTCGGCAGCAACGGCCAGCTGACGGGTTACCGCTGGGGCCTCGACCGGAAGCGCCGGCTGCTGGCTGCTGAAGGCGCGGTGTAGCGATCGCGAGGCCGCGCTGCGCTAGCATCGGCACCGCGGTCGCCAGGGGGCGGCCTGGAGTCAGCTCATGCCCTTCGTCGCCGCCGTGGTTGCCGCGGCAGTCCTGCAGTTTTTCTGGTTCGGCATCCTGGTGGGGCGCGCCCGGGCCCGCTACAACGTGCAGCCGCCCGCCATCGCCGGCAACGAGATCTTCGAGCGGTACTTCCGCGTGCAGCAGAACACGCTGGAGCAGCTCGTCATCTTCATCCCGTCCATCTGGATCTTCGCCACGTATGTGAACGCGACCGCGGCGGCGGCGCTGGGTGCCGTCTTCGTCGTCGGGCGCCAGCTGTACCAGACCGGTTACGTGGCCGATCCGAAGAAGCGCTTCGCTGGCTTCGGCCTCTCGGCCCTGCCCAACCTGGTGCTGGCGCTCGGCGGCCTCGCCGGCGCGGTGGCCGCGGCGCTCTAGCGCGGCCGGCGTCTTATCGCCTGGTTTTGGCTCGTGGGCCGGGCCTGCCGCTGGCCCAGGCGCTGCGGTACCTGCCCGGTTCGACGCCGCCGGATCCCGGGACCACACGGCCCCCGTGACCTGGGTCGGCGCCAGCGTGGGTCAGTCCCGGCAGACTGGACCGGTCCAACCAGGGCCGGGATCCGATGGCGACACTCCTCGACCGACTGCTGTTCGCCCAGGGCAACAAGTGCTTCTTCTGCCGTCGCCCGCTGGCCACCGGCGAGGCCAGCGTCGAGCACCTGCTCGGGCGCTCCCACGGTGGCACCAGCGCCGATGCCAACGTGGTGGCCTGCTGCCGCTCGGTCAACGCGCTGTTCGGCGCGATGACCGTCAAGGAGAAGCTGCGGGTGGTGCTGGAGCAGGACGGACCGTTTCGCTGTCCGGTGCCAGCCGCCCAGCCAGCGCCAGTCGCGGCCAGCTCCCTGCCAGGCGTTGCGGGCCGCCACCCCGCAGTGAGGCCAGCCGATCAGCGGGCGATCGTTACAGCCGGAGCTGACCGGGCGCGCCTGGATGCGCTCATAGAGAATCTCGGCAGGCGCGGCGCATCGCGGCCCCGCAAGCTCGCCACCCTGGCATCGACCGTCAACGCGACTTTCGGCAAGCAATTGAGCGAAGACGAGGTCCAGTCGCTGGTGGGTGCCCTGCGCGCCGAGGGCCTGGTCCACGTCAATGGCGAGGCAGTGACGTACTCGCTGCCCGCCACGCACGGCTGAGCGACGGCGGGCGCCCGGCACTTCGTTGGTGCAAGCCCGTGCCGGTGTCCGGCTGGGTCTCTACGGGCGATCCGTCGTCCGCTGACGGCCGGAAGGTCGCGGTCCGCCGCCCCGCCTACAGCTTCGTCGGGTTCGGCTGGCCCGCGTAGACGATCTCGGGGTCGAAGACCTTCTCGGTTTCGGTGAAGGTCAGCGGCAGCGGTCCGTTCGCGGCCTTCGCCGCCTCGCCCACGGGCACCTCGCGGTAGAAGCACGAGCGGTAGCCCACGTGGCAGCTGGCGCCGCCGGTGATGTCGACCCGCAGCCAGACGCAGTCCTGGTCGTCGTCGATCATGAGCGACCGCACCTTCTGCACGAGGCCGCTGGTGGCGCCCTTGTGCCAGATGGCCTTGCGGCTGCGGCTCCAGTAGTGGGCCTCGCCGGTCTCGATGGTGCGGGCCAGGGCCTCGGCGTTCATGTAGCCGACCATGAGCAGCTCGCCGGTGGTGTAGTCGGTGGTCACGGCCGGGAGCAGGCCGTGGGCGTCGAACTTCGGGGCCAGCTCGTGGCCTTCCTCGACCTGCTCGATGGTGCGACGGGGGGCAAAGTAGGGGGTGTTGTCCATGCGGGTATTATAGACGCCCCCCGCGCCCGCCCGGTCCCATGGCCCTCGTCCTCTACAACACCCTGACCCGCCAGAAGGAAACCTTCACCCCCGCCGTACCGGGGCAGGTGACCATGTACGTCTGCGGGCCCACGGTCTACAGCTTCCCGCACATCGGCAACGCCCGCCCGGCCGTGGTCTTCGACACCCTGGCCAGGCTGCTGCGCACCCGGTACCGGGTGACCTACGCCCGCAACATCACGGACGTGGACGACAAGATCAACCGGGCGGCGGCCGAGGAGGGCGTGGGCATCGACACCATCGCCAGCCGCTACACGGCCGTCTACCACGAGGACATGGCGGCCCTGGGCGTGGCCCCGCCGGACATCGAGCCCCGGGCCACGGCCCACATCCCCGACATGCTCGACATGATCGGCCGGCTGGTGGCCTCGGGCCACGCCTACGCGGCCGACGGGCACGTGCTCTTTCGCGTGAAGGCCTTCGCCCGCTACGGCGAGCTGTCCCGCCGCGACCGCCGCGAACTGCTGGCGGGCGCCCGGGTCGAGGTGGCGCCCTACAAGGAGGACGCCGGCGACTTCGTGCTGTGGAAGCCCTCGGCGCCGCCGCTGCCGGGCTGGGACAGTCCCTGGGGCCGGGGCCGCCCCGGCTGGCACATCGAGTGCTCGGCCATGGCCGAGCGGCACCTCGGCCGGACCATCGACATCCACGGCGGCGGCAACGACCTGATCTTTCCGCACCACGAGAACGAGCTGGCCCAGAGCACCTGCGCCCACGGCGGCGAGACCTTCGTGCGCTTCTGGCTGCACAACGGCTTCGTCAACGTCGACCACACGAAGATGTCGAAGTCGCTGGGCAACGTCATGCTGGTGCGGGAGTTGCTGAAGCAGGCGCCTGGCGAGGCGATCCGGCTGGCGCTGCTGTCCGGGCACTACCGGCAGCCGCTGGACTGGACGGGCGACGTGCTGCCCGACGCGAAGCGCAAGCTCGACCGGCTCTACCAGACGCTGCGTGACCTGCCGGAGGTGGCCGACGCCAGCGGCGAGCCCGATCCGGACTTTGTCGCGGCCCTCGAGGACGACCTCAACACGCCGAAGGCCCTGGCAGCGCTCTTCGACCTGGCCCGCGACCTGAATCGCAGCGAGACCGGTCCCGCCCGCCTGGAGCTCGCCGGGCGCCTGAGGGCGAGCGCGGCGCTGCTCGGCATCCTGCGCGAGTCGCCGGCGGAATGGTTCATGCGTGGCGCTGATGGCGAGCTCGACGCGGCGCGGGTCGAGGCGCTGCTGGCCGACCGGCGCGACGCCCGGGCGCGCCGCGACTTTGCCGCCGCCGACCGCATCCGCGACGAGCTGATCCGCGGCGGGATCCTCATCGAAGACGGCCCCGAGGGCACGCGCTGGCGGCGGGCCGGGTGACCCATGGACGAGATCCGGCAGGCCGAGGCAGAGCTTCAGGGCGAGTTCCAGTTGTTCGACAACTGGGTCGACCGCTACCAGTACATCATCGACCTCGGCCGCCAGCTGCCGCCGTTCCCGGACGCTGCGCGCACCGAGGCCAACAAGATCAAGGGCTGCCAGTCGCAGGTGTGGCTCGTGACCCGGCGCGTCGGTGACCGCCTCGAGTTCGACGCCATCAGCGACTCGGCCATCGTCTCGGGGCTCATCGCCATCCTGCGGCGCGTGTACAACGGCCGCCGCGCCGCCGACATCGCCGCCAGCCGCCCCGACTTCATCGCGGGCCTCGGGCTCGATCAGCACCTGAGCCCCACGCGCAGCAATGGCCTGCACGCCATGATCGGCGCGCTGCGTCTCGCTGCAGTGGCGGCCGCCGCGGCCTGAGGCATAGTGGGCCACGACGCGTCGCCGGCATCCTTCGGGCGGCGCCTCGCCATCGGCGCGATCCGCGCCTACCAGCGGCTGCTGTCGCCGTTCCTTGGGCCCAGCTGCCGCTACCTGCCCACCTGCTCCGAGTACGCGGCCACGGCCATCGCGCGCCACGGCGTCTGGCGCGGCGGCTGGCTCGGGCTGAAGCGGATCCTGCGCTGCCATCCCTGGGCCGCGGGGGGCTACGACCCGGTGCCGGAGGCTGCCGGCGCCGGCGGGGAGCCCAAGACCCCTGTGCTATAGTCCTGACGAAGTCGTGATGCACGCCCCCGATCCTTTTTCCGGCGCTGCACCCACGCGGAGGCAATGGACAACAAGCTCCTCGATATCGTCTGCTGCCCGCTGACGAAGCTCCCGCTGCAGCGCCTCGACGCCGCGCGGCTCCGCCGCCTGAACCAGGCCATTTCGGCCGGCGCCCTGCGCCGGGGCGCCCCCGGCCTGCGTAGCGAGGCGTCCGCCACCGGCGAGCCGGTTCCCCCAGACGCCACCCTCACCGAAGCGCTGGTCACCCGCGATGGCCGCCTCGTCTATCCAGTCCGCGATGGCATTCCCATCCTGCTGGCCGAGGAATCCATCGACTGGACTCAGCTGCCGCCGGAAGGCACCTCCTGATGTCCCGGGGCCCGCTGGCCGGTGACGCCCGGGTTCCCGTGGGCCCGCGCCCCGCGTGAAGCTCCGCGTCGACCAGCTGACGAGCCGCACTGGCGGAGCCCTCGCGAACGTCTACCTCGTCTCCGGCGACGAGCCGCTGCTGGTGGACGAGGCCCTGACGTGGCTCCGCGAGGCGGCCCGCGCCTCTGGCATCACCGAGCGCGACACGCTGCAGGTCGGCAAGGGTTTCGACTGGGACGCCGCCCTGGCGGGCCTCGCCAACCTGTCGCTCTTCTCCGCCGGCAAGCTGCTGGAGCTGCGGCTGGCGAGCGCCGCGCCCGGCGAGGAGGGTGCGCGCGCCCTCCTGTCGGCGCTGTCGGGCCCGCCGGGCAACGTGGTGGTCGTCGTCATGCCCGCCCTCGACAAGCGGGCCCGGGAGTCGCGCTGGGCCGCCGCCATCGCGAGCGACGGCGTCTGGATCGACGCAGCGCCACCGCCGCCCGAGGCGCTGCAGGCCTGGCTCGCGGCGCGGCTCCAGCGCGCCGGCCTTTCGCTGGACCCACCGGCGCTCGACCTGCTCGCCGCCTGCGTCGAGGGCAACCTGCTGGCAGCGCGCCAGGAAATCGACAAGCTCGCGCTGTTGCATCCGCCGGGCAGCCGCCTCGGCCTGGGCGAGGTGCAGGCCGCCGTGGCCGACGGCGCCCGCTTCGACGTGTTTCAGCTGGCCGACGCGGCGCTGGGCGGCGACGCGCCCCGGGCGCTGCGCATCCTCGCCGGGCTGCGGGAGGAGGGCATCGCGCCGCCCCTGATCCTGTGGTCGCTGGTGCGCGAGATCCTGACGCTGCTCAATGCCGCCGGCCGTGCGGGGCGGGGCACGACCGTGGCCGACGCGGTGACGGCGGCCGGGGTCTGGCGCAGCCGTGCCGGCCTCGTCATCGGTGCCCTGCGCCGCCAGCCGGCTGGTGCGCTGACCCGTCTCGTGGCCATGGCCCGGGCGGCGGACCAGGTGGTGAAGGGGGCCCGTCGCGGTGATCCGTGGCTCGCCCTGCACGAGCTCACGCTGCAACTCGCCGGGGCTTCGCCGCCCGTGGCGGAACTCCGCTGACCCATGGCCGGCCCGACGGTGCGTCCGCCGCTGGGGATCCTGGGCGGAACCTTCGATCCCGTTCACCTCGGCCACCTGCGCACGGCGGTGGAACTGGCCGAGATCCTGGGGCTCGGCGAAGTCCGCCTGATGCCGGCCGGTTCGCCACCGCACCGCCCGACGCCGGTGGCGCCCGCCGACCTGCGCTGGCGCATGCTCGTGGCGGCCGTCGCCGGCAAATCCGGGCTGGTTCCCGACAATCGAGAGTTGCGCCGGGCCGGGCCGTCCTACACCGTCGATACCCTCATGGAATTGCGCGACGAGAACGGTGACCGCCCCCTGTGCCTCATCCTCGGGGCCGACGCCTTCGCGGGACTCGGCAGCTGGCACCGCTGGCGCGAACTGCCCGACCTCGCCCACATCGTGGTGGTCCATCGCCCCGGGCACGAAGTGCCGGCCGCCGGCGCCGCCGGCGAGCTGCTGACCGCGCGCCGGGCGGCATCACCGGTCGACCTGGCGGCGGCCCCGGCCGGCCGCGTGCTGCTGCAGGCGGTGACGCCGCTGGCCATCGCGGCGTCCGCCATCCGGGCCCTGGTGGCCCGGGGCGGCGACCCTGCGTTCCTCGTTCCCGACGCCGTCCGCGACCTCATCCTCGGCAGTGGCTGCTACGGGCCCGCGAGCGGCGCCGTGGCCAGTCCCGCCGACCCATCCGCTGCAACCTCCGAGGAGGTGAACACCCGTGCATAGCAAGAAGCTGCTGGCCCTCACCGAAGACGCCCTGGCCGAAGTCAAGGCCCGGGACGTGCGCGTCCTCGACGTGCACGACCTGACGCCGCTGGCCGACTACATGGTGATCGCCAGCGGCACGTCCGACCGCCACGTGAAGTCGCTGGCCGACCACGTCATTTCCCAGGCCACGGCGGCCGGCTGGCCGGTGCTGGGGATCGAGGGCCGGGAAGGCGGCGAATGGGTGCTCGTCGACCTGCGCGACGTCGTCGTCCACATCATGCAGCCGAAGGCGCGGGACTTTTACAAGCTGGAGAGCCTCTGGGACATGGGCAGCGCCGCCACGGCCTGAGCCCGGGCCGCGGCCGCGGCCCCGCCGTGTATCATCACGGCCGTCCGCATGGGCTTTTCCTGCCCGACTGCGGCTGCCGCCCGGCACTCCCGCGGCCGGGCCACCGGTCCCGGGCGTGCCGAGGCACGTCCCCCGGGAACCCGCGCGATGAGGATCAAACTGCTGGCCGTCAGCAGCCGCTTGGAGGACTGGCTCCGCGAGGGCATCGAGTCCTACGCCGCTCGGCTGCCCCGGGAGTTCCGCCTCGAGATCGAAGACATCCCGCTGGCCAGCCGCTCGCCGGGCACCGACCCGGCGGTGGCCCTGGAGAAGGAGGGTGCGCGACTGCTGGCGCGCCTGCGACCCCGTGAGCACGTGGTGGCCCTCGACGAGCGTGGCGAGCAGTGGACCTCGCGCGAGCTGGCAGTCCAGCTGGCCCGCTGGCGCGAAGACCACGGCCAGGTGGCGCTGCTGATCGGCGGGCCCGAGGGGTTCGATCCGGCCGTCCGTCGAAGGGCCAGCCAGGCGTGGTCCCTGTCGCGGCTGACGCTGCCCCATGCGCTGGTGAAGCTTCTGGTCGTCGAGCAGCTGTACCGGGCCGTGACGATCCAGAAGGGCCATCCCTACCACAAGGACTGATGCCACCGATGACCAGCGCCCCGCCCACCGTCTTCCTGGCATCCGGGTCACCGCGCCGCCGTGAACTGCTGGCGCAGCTCGGCATTCCCCACGCCGTCGTGGCGGTGGACGTGGACGAGACGCCCCGGCGCGGCGAGGGTGCGGCCGACCTGGCCCGCCGGCTCGCTTCGGCCAAGGCCCGCGCCGGGCGCGACCAGGCACCGCCCGGCAGCGTCGTCATTGGCGCCGATACCGTCGTCGCCCTCTGCGACGAGATCTTCGGCAAGCCGGCCGATGCGGCGGACGCCGCGCGCATGCTGTCGCGCCTGGCCGGGCGCACGCACGCGGTCTACAGCGCCGTGGCCGTGGTGGATGCCGAGCGCGAGCGTGTCGAACTGTCCCGCAGCGAGGTGTCCTTCCGCCCGCTCGAGCCCGCCGAGATCGCGGCCTACTGGACCACCGGCGAACCCCGGGACAAGGCCGGCGGCTACGCCATCCAGGGCCTCGGCGCTGCCTTCGTGTCGCTGCTCCACGGCAGCTACTCCGGCGTCATGGGGCTGCCGCTCTTCGAGACCGCGCGGCTGCTGGCGGCGGCGGGCCATCCCGTACCCGCCCTGGCCGTGGCGCCGCGCTGAGGGCCTGGCATGACCGTCGAAGTGCTGGTCAACGCGACGGCCCGCGAGGTGCGGGTGGCGGTCGTCGACCAGGGATCATTGCAGGACATCGCCGTCGAGCAGGCGGCCCGGTACGGCATCACCGGCAACATCTACCGTGGCCGGGTCGCCCGGGTACTGCCGGGCATGCAGGCAGCCTTCGTCGACGTGGGTCTCGGGCGCACCGCCTTCCTGCATGCCGATGACCTCGCCCCCCGCGGTGCCGGCGAGCGGCCCGCCATCCGCGACCTCGTGCGCGAGGGCGACGCGCTGCTCGTCCAGGCGCTGAAGGAGCCCGTGGGGACCAAGGGTGCCCGACTGACGGCGCGGCTGGCGATCCCGTCGCGCTACCTGGTGCTGCTGCCGGGGGATCCGGCCATCGGCGTGTCGGGGCGCATCGCCGACGAGGGCGAGCGGGAGCGGCTGCGGTCCGTGGTTGCGGCCGGGCGCACCGGCGAGGCCGAAGGCTACATCGTGCGCACCGCCGCCGAGGGTGTCGACGAGGCGGCCCTGCGCGCTGACCAGGCGTTCCTCGCCCGGCTCTGGGCCGACATCCGCGGGCGCGCCGCCGTGGCGGCCGTGCCGTCGCTGGTGCACGCGGACCTGCCCCTCGAGGTGCGCGCCCTGCGAGACCTGCCGGGCGTCGAGTCGGCCCGAGTCATCGTCGACTCGCCCGCCGTGGCGGCGCGCCTGCACGAGTTCGCCGACCGGTTCCTGCCTGGCCTGGTCGGCCGCATCGAGGTAGCCGACGATCCGCGGCCGCTGTTCGACCGCCACGGCATCGAGGGCGAGATCGCGCGGCTGCTCGAGCGCCAGGTGCCGCTGCGCTCCGGTGGCTACCTCGTCTTGGACCAGACCGAGGCGATGACGACGGTGGACGTGAACACCGGCGGCTACGTGGGCCATCGCGACCAGGACGACACGATCCTGCGCACGAACCTCGAGGCCGCTACGGCGCTCGCGCGCCAGCTGCGCCTGCGCAACCTCGGCGGCATGGTCATCGTCGACTTCATCGACATGGCGACGGAGGACCACCGCCGGCAGGTGCTGGCGGCGCTCGCGACGGCGCTGGCCGGTGACCCGGGCCGGCCGCAGCTGGCCGAAGGCATGCCGCTGGGGCTCGTGGCGCTGACCCGCAAGCGGACCCGGGACAGCCTCGCCCAGGTACTGTGCCGGCCGTGCCCGACCTGCGGTGGAGGCGGCCGCATCAAGACGCCGGTGGCGGTGTCCCATGAGATCTTCCGCGCCGTGCGCCGCCTCGGCCGGGAGGCGGGCTCGCGGGAGTGCGTCGTGCTCGCGCACCGCGAGGTCATCGATTGCCTGCAGCAGGGCGAGGCGGCCGGGCTCGCCGAGGTCAACGCCCTGCTGCCGCGGCCGGTGCGCCTGCAGCCCGAGCCGCAGTGTGCCCCGGACCAGTTCGACGTCGTGCTGGTCTGAAGCCCCGGAGCCGACAGGAAGCAACCGTGCCGAGGACCGGACCAGTCCGCCGCTGGCTCAACGTGGCGACCGCCGTGGTCGCGACGGTGCTGATCCTGCTGGCGCTGCTGGTCGGCGTGCTGCGGCTGCTCCTGCCGCTCGCGCCCGAGTACCAGGAGGAAATCCGGCGGTTTGCCAACCAGGCGACGGGCTTCGACGTCCGCTTTGACTCGCTGACGGCCAGCTGGCCGCTGGCCGGCCCCGAGGTGCGCTTCGCCGACGTGCGCATCGTCGAGCCGGGCACCGGCCGCCTCGTGCTGGCGGCCGGCGACCTCCGCGTCGGCGTCAGCCTGCTCAACCTCCTGCGCGAGCGCCGGCTGGGTCCGGGCCGGATCGAGGTGCGCCGGTCGACGGTCACCGTCGTGCGCACGCCCGAGGGGCGGATCCTCGTCAATGAGGTACCCCTCGAGGACCTCCTGAAGCGCCCGCCGGCCGCCGAGCTGCCCCGCCTCGACATCCTCGTCGTGGGGCTGCAGGTCCGCCTGCAGCAGCCGGGCCGCGCCGTGCCGGAGACCCGCTTCGACATCACCGACCTCGCCATCGAGCTCGAACCGGGTGGTGCCGCCTTCAACGCCGGTGTGGCGCCGCGGGACGGGCTCGCGCGTTCCGTGACGCTGGCCGGCTTCCTGCCCCGCGCGCTGGTGCCGGGCGCGCCGGCGACGGCTCCGCCGCCGGGGGCCTGGGACGTCAGCGTTGCGGCCCGTGACCTCGACGTCGCCCGTGCGCTGTTGCTGGGGCTCGAGATGCCCGGGCCGGTCCTCGCGGGCCGCGGCGGCGTCGAGGTGCGCGCCCGCGTCGACGGGCGGACCCCGGTGGCCGTGGCCGTCGACCTCGATATCGCCGGCGTGAGCCTCGCCGGCGGCAGTGGCCCGCTCCAGTCGCTGGTCCTCAAGGCCGACTGGGCACGCACCCGGTCCGGGTGGCTGGCGCAGCTGACCCGCCTCGACGTCCGCCGCGGCGACCGGGCCGGGCGCAGTTCCCGCGGCACCGTCGAGTACGCCGCCGTGCGCGACGACGGCGGCCGCTACGTGTTCGACGTGCCGCGCCTGGTCCTCGCCGATGCCTACGCGCTGGTGCGCGCCGTTGCCGCGCCGAGCCTGCGCGATGGCTTCCTGCCGGTGCTGGTGACTGGCGAGGTCCGCGACCTGTCGGGCACGGTGAGCCTCGGCAAGGGGCCACTCGAGTACGACGCCCGCGGCGAGCTGCGGGGTGTCGGCCTGGCCATGCCCGAGCCCGGCTTCGCGCTCCGCGGGGTGACGGGCCGCGTGGCCGCCGACCAGCGTGGTGGCATCCTCGACCTGGCGGGCAAGCCGCTCGCGCTGCGCCTGCCGACACTGTTCCGCAAGCCGCTCGAGCTGACGCGGGCCGCGGGCCGCATCGCCTGGCAGCTGCCGCCGGCGGGTCCCGAGGTCATCGCCGAGGGGCTCGAGCTCACCACCGTTGACGCCGAAGGCCGCGGGCGCGTGCAGGTGTCGTTCCCGCGGGAGGGCTCGCCACTGGTCGACGTCGTGGCACGGTTCCGCGCCGACTCGGCGCCGGCGGCGCTGGACTACCTGCCGCTGCTGAAATTCCGCCCGGCGGCCGTCGAGTGGCTCGACCGTGCCATTGTCGCCGGCTCGGTGCCGTCGGCGGTGCTGCGCTGGCAGGGCCCGTTGCGCGGCTTTCCCTACGGCGACGGTGGCGGCCGCTTCCGCGCCGAGTTCGAGCTGGCGGATGCGACGCTCGACTACGCGCCGGAGTGGCCCCGGCTCGAGTCCCTCGCCGCCACCGTCGTGGTCGACCGCACGTCCCTCGTGTCGGTGCAGAACCAGGGCACCCTCGCCGGCGTCCCGTTGCAGGACGCGGAGGTGCGCGTTCCCGACCTCGTCCGCGACGCCACGGTCGAGGTGAGCAGCAGCGACCTGGTCGCCGTCACCGGCCTGCTGCGGTTCCTGCGCGCCAGCCCCATCGCGCGCTACGTCGGGCCGACGCTGAACGACATCACGGGGGCCGGCGAGGTGGCCGCCGAGCTCGACGTGCGCGTGCCCATCGCCCGCCCCGACGAGTTCGCCGTGACGGGCCGCTTCGACGCCCGCCGGGCGAGCCTCGGCCTGCGCGGCGTCGACTTCGGCCTGACCGACCTGGCCGGCACCATCCGGCTGCAGAACACGGAGCTGCGGGCGGCTGGCGTCCGCGGGCGCTTCCTCGACGAGCCGGTGACCATCGACCTGCGGCCGGCGGGGCCGGAAGAGCCGGGGCAGAGCTTCGTCGCGACCCTGGCGGGCGAGACGCCGGTGCCCAAGCTGGCCGCGGCCTTCTCGCTGCCCTTCCCCCAGCGACTGGCGGGCACGATGGCCTGGAGCGCGACGGCGCTGATCCCGTCCCGGGACCCGGGCAGCACGCTGCAGGTGCGCGTTGCGTCGGACCTGTCCGGTGTCAGCACGTCGCTGCCCGAGCCCCTTGCCAAGGCAGCGGCCGATCGCGAGCCCCTCGACCTGCGGGTGGAGTTCCCTGATCGCGGCACGCTGCTGGTCGACGGCGGGCTCGCCCGCGGCCTCCGCTGGGCCCTGCGCTTCGCGCAGCGCGAGGGCGGCGGCTTCGACCTCGAGCGGGGCGGGCTGGCGCGGGGCCCGGCCGCGCTGCCGGACCGGCCGGGGCTCGTCATTACCGGCGACTATCCGCAGCTGCGGTTCGAGGACTGGTTTGCCGGGCTCGCGGCCGGCGGCGGGGGCGCCGTGGGGACGCTGCGGCGGATCGACCTGCGCGCCGGGCGCCTGTCGCTCTTCGGCCAGGTCTTCCGCGACGTGGCCGTCGATGCCGAGCGCGGCGCTGACCTCTGGACCGTGCGGCTCGCGAGCGAGCGGCTCGCGGGGACCGTGGCCGTGCCCGATCGCGATGACCTGCCGGTACGCGCGGACCTGGCGCGGCTGTGGCTCGTCGAGGACGACACCGGCGCCGGCGACGGCGACGCCGATCCGCGCACGCTGCCGCCCGCGAGTGTCCGGGTGGACGACTTCATCCTGGGCGACCTGCGGCTCGGGGCGCTCGATGCCCAGGCGAGCCAGCGCGGCGACGGCATCGTCGTCGATCCGGTGACCACCAGTGCCGGCGACTTCCGGATCGCCGGCAACGCGCTGTGGGTCGTCGAGGGGGGCGACGAGGCGCGCCAGCGCACCGAGCTCAAGCTGACGCTCCGGTCGACGAACCTGAGCCCGACCCTCGAGGCGCTGGGCTACGACCCGGTTCTGGAAGGGGGCCGGGGCAGGGTCGACGCTGAACTGGTCTGGACGGGCGGCCCCCGGGGCGACTTCCTCGAGGTGGCCTCCGGGCGTGTCACCGTCGAGCTGGACCGGGGCCGGTTCCTCGCCGTCGAGCCGGGTGGCGGCCGCATGCTCGGCCTCCTGTCCGTCGCTGCCCTGCCGCGCCGGCTGGGCCTCGACTTCAGCGACGTCACCGAGAAGGGCCTGGCCTTCGACGCGGTGAAGGGCGAGTTCCGCGTCGATGGCGGCAACGCCTTCACCTGCAACCTGGGCCTGACGGGGCCCGTGGCCGACATCGGCATGGTCGGCCGGGTCGGCTTCCGTGCCCGGGACTACGAGCAGCTGGCGGTGACGCGGCCCCACGTCTCCGACGTGGTGGCCATCGGCAGCGCCGTGGTCGGCGGGCCGGTCATCGGCGGCGCGGCCCTGCTGGTCGCCCAGATCTTCCGCAAGCCGCTCAGCTCCCTCGGCGAGTCGTACTACCGGGTGACCGGCTCCTGGGATGCGCCCGTCGTCGCCAAGGTGCAGCGCTCCGAGGTCGACGTGACGCCGTTCCGCGACTGCGAGCGTTACCTCGCCGAGGCACTCAGCCAGCTGCCGCCCGAAGTCGTGCCCTGACCATCCCGCCCCGCCGGGGCTGCAGGTACACTAAAGCCCATGAAGAACGTCAAGGTTGCGGCGATCCAGATGAACTCCGGCGAGGACGTCGCCGCGAACCTCACGCGCGCGCGGCGGGCCCTGCGGGCTGCCGCCGCCGAGGGCGCGGCCCTCGCGGTCCTGCCCGAGAACTTCGCCTGCATGTCGCGCAAGGAGTCCGACCGCGTCGCGCTGGCCGAGGACGACGGGGCCGGGCAGTTGCAGGATTTCCTCGCGGCCGAGGCGGCCCGGTCCGGCATGTGGATCGTCGGCGGCACCGTGCCCCTGAAGAGCGACGACCCGAAGCGCCCCTTCGCGGCGGCGCTGGTCTACGACGGGTCAGGCCGGCGCGCCGGCCGCTACGACAAGGTGCACCTGTTCGACGTGCGGGTGCCCGAAAGCGAGGAGGCGTACCGCGAGTCGCGCAGCACCATGCCCGGTACGCGCCCGCTCCTCGTCGAGGCCCCGTGGGGCGTCATCGGCGTCGCCGTCTGCTACGACCTCCGCTTTCCCGAACTGTTCCGCTGGCTGTCGGCCGAGGGCGCCGACCTCATCGCGCTGCCGGCGGCGTTCACCTTCCGTACCGGCAAGGCCCACTGGGAGCCGCTGCTGCGGGCCCGCGCCATCGAGAACCTCTGCTACGTCGTTGCCGCAGCCCAGACCGGCACCCACCCGGGTGGACGCCAGACCTGGGGGCACTCGATGGTCATCGACCCGTGGGGCGCCGTGCTGAAGGACACGGGCCTGCGGCCCGGCGTGGCCCTGGCCGGCGTCGACACCGCCCGGCTGCGCAAGCTGCGCCAGCAGTTCCCGGCGCTGGAGCACCGGCGCTTCGCGGGCAAATGACCATGGCTGACGCGAACGCCCTGGCCCTGGCGCGCTCGGCGCTGCTCGACGCTGCCGCCATCGCCGACCGTGACCTGGAGCGGGCGCTCGGCACGCTGCTCCGGGGCGACGTCGACACCGCCGACCTGTACTTCCAGATCTCCCGCCACGAGTCCTGGTCCCTCGAGGACGGCATCGTCAAGGAGGGCAGCCACAGCATCGAGCAGGGCGTCGGCGTGCGCGCCATGGCCGGCGAGAAGACCGGCTTTGCCTACTCCGACGAGATCATCCTGCCGGCGCTGCTCGAGGCCTCGGCGGCGGCCAGCGCCATCGCGCGGCGGGGGCAGGAGGGACGCCTGCAGGCCTGGCGGCCGCAGGCGGGCCACTCGCTCTACCTGCCCATCGACCCGCTGCCCACGCTCGCCGACGACGCGAAGGTCGAGCTGCTCCAGCGCGTGGACCGCGAGGTCCGCCGTCTCGACCCGCGCGTGCGCCAGGTCAACGCGAGCCTCGCGGCGGCGCATGACGTGATGCTGGTCTGCTCCAGCGATGGCGTGCTGTCGGCCGATATCCGTCCGCTGGTCCGGTTCAACGTCTCGGTGGTCGTCGAGGACGGCGACAAGCGGGAGCAGGGCTACGCGGGCGGTGGCGGCCGGTTCGCCTACGACTGGTTCCTCGACGGCGACCGCGCCCTGGAGTTCGGCCGCGAGGCCGTGCGCCAGGCCATCGTCAACCTCGACGCGGTGCCGGCACCGGCCGGCGAGATGGTCGTGGTGCTCGGTCCCGGCTGGCCCGGCGTGCTGCTGCACGAGGCCATCGGGCACGGCCTCGAGGGCGACTTCAACCGCAAGGGCACCTCGGCGTTCACGGGCCGCATCGGCGAGCGCGTGGCATCGCCGCTCTGCACGGTGGTGGACGACGGCACGCTCGCCGGGCGTCGCGGCTCGCTCAACGTCGACGACGAGGGTACGCCCACCCGGCGCACCGTGCTGATCGAGGACGGCATCCTCCGCGGCTACCTGCAGGACCGCATGAACGCCCGGCTCATGGGCGTCGCGCCCACGGGCAACGGCCGGCGCCAGTCCTTTGCCCACGTGCCGATGCCGCGCATGACCAACACGTACATGCTCGCAGGGCCCCACCACCCGGACGAGATCATCGCTTCCGTTCCGAAGGGCATCTACGCGCGGAACTTCGGCGGGGGCCAGGTGGACATCACCTCCGGCAAGTTCGTCTTCTCCGCCAGCGAGGCGTACCTGATCGAGGGCGGCCGCATCGGCCGGCCGATCCGTGACGCCACGCTGATCGGCGACGGCCCCACGGTGCTCAACCGCGTCAGCATGGTCGGCAACGACCTGCAACTCGACGCCGGCATCGGCGTCTGCGGCAAGGAAGGCCAGTCGGTCCCGGTGGGCGTCGGCCAGCCGACGCTCCGCGTCGACGGCCTGACCGTCGGCGGCACCGGCTGAGCTCCACGGACATCAGCGCATGACGACACGCCACGCCCCCGGCATCGACGACCTCAAGCAGCGCGTTGCCGACGTGCTGCGCCTGGCCCGCGAGCTCGGCGCCAGCTCGGCCGAGGCCAGCGCCAGCTTCGGCACCGGCTTCACCGCCAGCGTGCGCCTGCGCGAGGTCGAGACGCTGCGCCACCAGCGCGACCAGGGCCTCGGCATCACCGTCTACCTCGGCCACCGCCGCGGCAGTGCGAGCACGTCGGACCTGCGGCCGGCGGCCATCGAGGAATCGGTGCGCAAGGCGGTGGCCCTGGCCCGCCATGCGGCCGATGATCCCGCCGCCGGCCTCGCCGATGCCGACCGGCTGGCGACCGCGTTCCCCGACCTCGAGCTCTGCCATCCCTGGGACATCGATCCGGCCCGGGCCATCGAGCTGGCCCTCGAATGCGAGGCGGCGGCCCTCGATGCCGATCCGCGCATCACGAACTCCGAGGGGGCATCGGTCGGCACCAGCGACGGCATCCGCGTGTACGGCAACACCCACGGGTTCATCGCCGGCTACCGTTCCACGGAGCACAGCGTGTCCTGCGCCGTCGTCGGTGCCCAGGACGGCGCCATGGAAACCGATTACGAGTACGCCGTCTCGCGGGACCCCGCGCGGCTGCCGGCACCGGCGGCCACGGGGCGCGAGGCCGGCCTGCGCACGGCGCGCCGCCTCGGCGCGACGAGACTGTCGACCCGCACGGTGCCGGTGCTCTTCCCGGCCCGCCAGGCCCGCGGGCTCATCGGCAGCCTGCTCGGCGCCATCGGCGGCGGCGCCCAGTACCGCCGGGCGAGCTTCCTCGTCGACCATGCGGGCAAGCCGGTCTTCGCCGACTGGGTGAACATCGACGAGCGTCCCCACCTGCCCGGGGCGCTCGGCAGCGCCGCCTTCGACGACGAAGGCGTCGCGACGCGCGACCGCCGGCTGATCGACGGCGGCGTCCTCACCGGCTACCTGCTCGGCAGCTACTACGCGCGCAAGCTCGGGCTCGCCAGCACCGGCAATGCCGGGGGTGCCCACAACCTGGTGGTCGGCAGCTCTGGCCAGTCCTTCGATGAGCTCGTCGCGCTGATGGGCACCGGCTTCATCGTCGGCGACCTGATGGGCAGCGGCGTCAACCCCGTGACCGGCGATTACTCCCGGGGGGCGGCGGGCTTCTGGGTGGAGAACGGGCAGGTCGGCCAGCCCGTCACCGAGATCACCATCGCCGGCAACCTGCGCGACATGTACCGCGGCATCCAGGCCATCGGCACCGACGTTGACGACCGCGGGACGATCCTCACTGGCTCCATCCTCGTCGACCGGATGACCATCGCCGGAACCTGATCCGGCATCGTCAGCAGCCGCCGGGCCGGCGTGCGGCCTCCACGAGATCTGCCAGCGTCTCGTTGCCCAGCGTCCCGTCGATGGCCGCGGCCACCCGCCCCTGTATCTGTCGCACCGCCGACGGCCACCCCACCGCCAGCACCTCGTCCGGCTGCCGCGGTTCGCGGACGGCCGCGAGGATCTCCCGCAGGGTGATGCGCGCCGGGTCGCGGTTCGGCAGCAGCTCGTCGTGCTCCGAGCGCGTCAGCAGTCCCGCCGACTCGAGGCGCGCGAGGACCGGGGACAGCACGACGCCCGGCAGGCCCAGCGCCTCGGCGATCTGCCCGGGACCGGGCCGCAGCGTACCGTGGGTGAAGGCGCCTCCGACGTGCAGCATCGTCGCCAGGGCCAGCGCCTCCAGGTCGCGGCTGCTGGGCTCGTGGGCGCGGTAGCCCAGGCGCAGGTAGTCCGGGTGCTGCACATAGAAGGCCACCTGGGCACCGATCAGCAGGATCAGCCAGCACAGGTGCAGCCAGATGAGCGCGCTGATGGCGATGGCGAAGGTCGCGTAGATGCTGAGCGTCTGCGTCGAGGCGACGACGAAGCGGGCGAAGAGGGCGCCGGTGGCGGCCCACAGCACGCCACCGACGAGTCCGCCCGTGGCCGCCGCCGCGACCCTGACGCGGGTGTTCGGCAGGAACCAGTAGACGAAGGCGAAGGCGGCGCAGACGAGCAGGTAGGGCACCGCCTGGCCCCAGATGCCCGCGAGCCACGCGACCTGCGGCAGGTCGCCCATGGCCCGCAGCCAGCGCAGGTTCTCGAGCATGGCGAGGAGGCCCAGCGCCGTGACCATGACGACGGGGCCGCCGAGCAGCACGGCGAGGTAGTCGGACAGGCGGCGGGCGAGGTTGCGGGGCCGGTCGACGCGCCAGACGAAGTTGAAGCTCGACTCGACGCGCTCGGCCATCGACACCGTCGTCACGAACAGCAGCGCCAGGCCGACGCCGGCCAGCACGTTGCCCTGGGCATTCTCGACGAAGCCCACGACCAGGCTGGTGATGCGGTCGCCACCGGCCCCCAGCGGCGCGAGCCAGGTGCGCAGCAGCGGCTCCAGCTGCCGCTGGGCGCCGAAGGCCTTCAGCACCGAGAAGCTGATGGCGATGAGCGGCACGATCGACAGGATCGTCACGTAGACGAGCCCCGTCGCACGCAGCGACAGGTGACCTGCCCACAGGTCGCGGAGGACGGCGTAGATGATGCGGACGATGCGGACGGCCAGCGCCACGGCGGCGCCGCGGGCCTCGAGGACCGGCGACCAGAGCAGCGCGAGGGTCCGGCCGAGCCACCCGGGGCTGTGCCCGGCCTCGAGGTCTGCGGATGGGTCGGCCATCGGGTGCGCGATCCGTGCCTGGGCCAGCCGCCCCGGGGGGCTGTCAGCCCGTGGGCGGCCCCGTCAGCAGCCGCAGCGCCGTGGTGTATTTCTCTGCGGTCTGGCGGATCACCTCCGGCGGCAGCCGCGGGCCCGGCGCCCGCTTGTCCCAGTCCAGCGTCTCGAGGTAGTCGCGCACGAACTGCTTGTCGAAGCTGGGCGGGCTGATGCCGGTCCGGTAACCGGTGGCGGGCCAGAAGCGCGACGAGTCCGGGGTCATGACCTCGTCGATCAGGTGCACCCGGCCGTTGTCATCGAGGCCGAACTCGAACTTGGTGTCGGCAATGATGATGCCGCGGGCGGCGGCGTGGGCCGCGCCCTCGGCGTAGACCCGCAGGGCCAGGTCGCGCACCTCGGCGGCGAGCTCGCGCCCGACCAGCCGCTCGACGTCGCCGAAGGCGATGTTCTCGTCGTGGGCGCCGGCCTCGGCCTTCGTGGCCGGCGTGAACAGCGGCTCGGGCAGTCGCCCTGCCAGCGGCAGTCCCGGCGGCAGCGGGATGCCGCAGACGGCGCCGGTCGCCTGGTAGTCCTTCCAGCCGCTGCCGATCAGGTAGCCGCGCACCACGGCCTCGATGGGCAGCGGCCTGAACCGCCGCACGACCATGGCGCGCCCGGCGACCAGCCGGCGCTCCGCCGGGTCCGGCAGCACGTCGTCGGGCGTCAGGGTGGTGAGGTGGTTCGGCACGATGTGGCCGGTGCGCTCGAACCAGAAACGCGCCATGCGCGTCAGCACGACGCCCTTGCCCGGGATCGGGTCCGGCAGCACGACGTCGAAGGCGGAGAGCCGGTCGGTGGTGACGATTAGCAGGTGGTCGGCGTCGACCACGTAGATGTCCCGGACCTTGCCTTGACTGTGGCGCTTGAGGCCTGCCAGTCTGGTTTCGAACACGGCGTCTGGAATGGCGCTGTCGGTCATCGGCATCGGTCCGCGGCAGTGGCCTGCGACGCCGCCCGGCCGGCGGCCCCCAGAGTCTAGCAGCGCGCGTCGCCGTGACGGGCGGCAATGGGCAGGGCGATGGCCTGGATCGGCAAGCTTGGTGGCGGCATCCTCGGTTTCGTGCTCGGCGGCGGCCCGGTGGGCGCCGCCATCGGCGCGGCCATCGGCCACCAGTTCGACCGCGGTGCCGGCCGCACCGAGTGGCCCTGGAGCCCCGCATCCCCCGCCGAACGCCGGCGCCTGTTCTTCGTCGCGACCTTCCGTGCGCTGGGTCAGGTCGCCAAGGCCGACGGGCGCGTGTCCGAAGACGAGATCGCGACGGCCCGGGCCCTGATGGCCGGGATGCGCCTCGGCCCCGACGACGTGCGCCGCGCCATCGCCCTGTTCACCGAGGGCAAGCGGCCCGGGTTCCCGGTGGAGGACGACGCCGCGGCACTGCGGGCCGCGGCCCAGGGCTACCCCGAGCTGCTCCGCACCTTCCTCGAGATCCAGGTGGACTTCGCCCTGGCGAACGGCGGGCCCACGGCGGCGCAGCGCCGGGTGCTCGAGCGGCTGGCCGTGGCAGTGGGCGCCGACGTGGCAGGACTGGCGCGCCTCGAGGCGCTGCTCCGCGCGCGCCGCAGCTTCCGTGGCCGGCCTGCCGGTGGTGGCCCGCCGCCGGCCGATGCGCTCGCGGCGGCCTACCGCGTGCTCGGCATCGATGCTTCCGCATCCGACAAGGCGGTGAAGGACGCCTACCGGCGGCTCGTGAACGAGCACCATCCCGACAAGCAGGCGGCGCGCGGCCTGCCGGAGTCGATGCGCGAAGTCGCCAAGGAGCGCACCCGCGAGATCCTCGCGGCCTACGAGCTGGTCCGCGCCCAGCGGGGCATCCGGTAGCGCGCTTCGCGCGGCGCGGGCCGCTGCAGGCTGCGTGCTACCATCGCCGCCCGCTCAGGTTCAAGGCAAGGGCCGTGGCTTCCGCGAGCAAACCCACCAGCCGTCGCGACCCGGGCAACGGGCCGCTCATCGCGCCGTCGATCCTGTCCGCCGACTTCGCCCGCCTCGGTGAGGAAGTCGAGGCGGTGCTCGGGGCCGGCGCCGACGTCATCCACTTCGATGTCATGGACAACCACTACGTGCCCAACCTGACGGTGGGCCCGCTGGTGTGCGAGGCGCTGCGCAAGCGCGGCATCGACGCCGTGATCGACGTGCACCTGATGGTGCGGCCGGTGGACGACCTCGTGCGCATGTTCGCCGATGCCGGCGCCGACTGGATCAGCTTCCACCCCGAGGCCAGCGAGCACGTCGACCGCACCATCGGGCTGATCCGCGAGCGGGGCTGCCGTCCCGGGCTCGTGCTGAACCCCGCGACGCCGCTCAACTGGCTCGACCACGTCCTCGACGCGCTCGACCTGGTGCTGGTGATGTCGGTGAACCCGGGCTTCGGCGGGCAGTCGTTCATTCCCGGTGCGCTGCCCAAGCTCGCGGCGATCCGCCGGCGCATCGATGCGCTGGGCCGCCCGGTGCGGCTCGAGGTGGATGGCGGCATCAAGCCCGACAACATCCGCGCCGTGGCGGCGGCCGGCGCCGACGTGTTCGTTGCCGGGTCGGCCATCTTCGGCAGCGGCGACTACCAGGCGACGATCGCCCGGATGCGGGCCGAAGTGGCGGCGGCCGCGCGGGCCGCCCCCTAGAAGGTCCCTGCGAGGCGCACGTCCTGTGCGCCCCGCAGTTCACCGGTCCGCTGGCGGGCCGGCAGCCGGCCAGTCAATCGCCCGGGCGTGTGCCTGGCCGACGCGGCCATCCGTGGCCGCGGCTTGGCGGGCTGCCTGTCGCACAGCCCGCCAGGCGATCGGGGCTGCGTCAGAGGCCGACGGCCTTGAGTCGCGGCTTCGGACGGGCGTTGTAGACGACGATCGTCTTGCCGGTGGCCGTGATGAGGCCCTGGTCCTCGAGGACCTTCAGCACGCGTCCGGCCATCTCGCGCGAGCAGCCGACGAGCCGCGACAGCTCCTGGCGGCTCACCTTGATCTGCATGCCGTCCGGGTGCGTCATCGCGTCCGGCTCGTTGCAGAGGTCCATGATGGCGTGGGCCACGCGGCCCGTGACGTCGACGAAGGCGAGGTCGCCGAGCTTGCGGTTGGTGCGGTCGAGGCGGGTCGCCAGCTGCGTCGCCAGTTCGAAGACGAGCCCCGGGCTCTCGCTCGCGATCTGGCGGAAGCGCGCGTAGGTCATCTCGGCGATCTCGGAGCTGACCCGGGTGCGGACCCAGGCGCTGCGGGCGGGCTGTTCATGGAACAGGCCCATCTCGCCGAAGAACTGGCCCTTGTTCAGGTAGGCCAGCACCATCTCGTTGCCGTCCTCGTCCTCGATCATCACTTCGACCGAGCCGTCGATGATGTAGTAGAGGCTGTCGGGCACGTCGCCCGCGTGGATCATCACCGTCTTGCCTGGCACCGTGCGCACGCGGCAGTAGGTCAGAAAGCGGTTGATGGCAGGCACGTCGCTCAGTGCTTTACCGGTAGCGGCCATGGATGTTCCCTCCCCAAAAGCCCGGTCAAAAAACCCAACTTCCGATTCGCGACAACCGTTGCCCACCCGCGTGGCGCCGACCCGAAAACGGCGCTGTGCGAACCCTGGCGGGCAATATGTCGAATGCGGGCCCACCTTACGGCATCGTTCCCGGGCCGGAAACTGCGGCCTTGCGGAACTGTGATGCCCCTCACACGCGATGGGCGAGGGTCGTCATGACCCGGGCCGCCAGCGCCATGAGCGAGGGCACGGGCCGGGGCAGGGGCGTGCCGCCGGCGGCTTCGGCATCGGCGCTGTGGCGGGCCTCGTCGGCGCGCATGCAGGCGACGATGGCGCGGCTGCGCCGGTCTTCGGCGGGCAGGCGCTCGAGGTGGCGGTCGAGATGGGCGGCAACCTGGCGCTCGGTCTCGGCCAGGAAGCCCAGGCTCGGTGCATCACCGGTCAGCCCGGCCACGACGCCGATGGCAAAGCTGCCGGCGTACCAGAGAGGATTCAGCAGGCTGGTGCGACCACCCAGTTCCCGGACGCGCTGCTCGCACCAGCCGAGGTGGGCGTGCTCCTCGTCGGCGGCGTGGAGCAGCTGGGCACGCAGCTCCGGCCGCCGTGCCACCAGGGCCTGGCCCCGGTAGAGCGCCTGGGCCGCGACCTCGCCCGCGTGGTTGATGCGCATGAGGGCGGCGCCCAGCGACCGGGCCGGCGTGTCCAGCGGGGTCGCGTCATCGGGGGCGGGCACGGGGCCCATGGCCGGCAGGGCGAGGACGCGCAGGGCGTGGTCGGCCTCGCTGATGATCCGTTCGATGGCGGTGGCCTGGCGCTGCATCAGGATGAAGCCATGGTGGCGACGCTGTCGCGGTCGATTATTGACGTGCCGCCGTGGTGTGGGCAACCTGCACGGCCCTGCTGCGCCGCCACCCGAGGATCGCCCATGTCCCGTAACGCCTTGCGCCCGATGCTGCTGGTGATGGCCATGACGGGTGCCGGGGCCGCGGTGGCCCAGGACTCTTCGGCGCCGCCGGCGGAGGGCCCCTGGTCCGGTTCCGTGTCCGGCGGGTATCTCGGCACGACCGGCAACAGCAAGGCCAGTTCCGCCAACGTGACAGCCCGGATCGAGTATGCCGAGGGCCCGTGGACCCACACGGGTCGCGCCTCGGCCAACCTGGCGAGCCAGCGGGAGGGCAGCACGGCCGAGGCCTACACCGTGCTCGGCAGGACCCGCTACAACTTCGCCGAGCGCTTCTACGCGTTCGGCTCGGTGGACGGCATCGCTGACCGCTTCAGCTCATTCGAGTACCAGGTTTCCGAGGCCGTGGGTCTGGGCTGGAACGCGATCCAGCGGCCCAGGCACCGCCTCGACCTCGAGGCGGGTCCCGGCTTCCGGCAGTCGAAGCTGCGGGATGCCCCGGAAACGCCGGTGGACGAGAGCGGCACGGAGAACGACGTGATCGGCCTCGGCCGCCTCGAGTACGAGTGGACCATCAGCGAGAACGCGAGCTTCCTCGAGAAGGCCAGCGTGACCGCCGGCGAGAACAACACCTTCTATGAGTCCATCAGCGAGCTGAAGGCCGGCCTCATCGGCAACATCAGCCTCGTGCTGGGGTACATCGTCCGCCACAACACCGACGTCGAGCCGGGCTTCCGCAAGACCGATACCCAGACCACCATCTCCCTGGAGTACGCCTTCGGCCGCAAGGGCAGCTGACGCCCCCGACCCCGGGGAATTGAAAATGCCCACGGGGGGGCCTACAATTCGCCCCCTTTCGCCCGCGGCGCCCCGCGGCCGGTCCTGGCCGGTCCCGGCGCGCGCCCGGCAATCACCCGACTGAATCGCAGGTATACGTGACATGGGCACTTTTTCCGCCAAGGCCAGCGAAGTCCGCCGCGGCTGGTATCTGGTCGATGCTTCCGACCGCACCCTAGGGCGGCTGGCGGCCAACATCGCCAGCCGGCTGCGCGGCAAGCACAAGCCCGAGTTCACCCCCCACGTCGATACCGGCGACTACATCATCGTGGTCAATGCCGAGAAGATCCGGGCCACCGGTAACAAGCTGAAAGACAAGGTTTATCACCGGCACACCGGGTACATCGGCAACCTGAAGAGCGTCACCCTCGAGAAGCTGCTGGAGACCCACCCGGAGCGCGCCCTGACCATCGCGGTCAAGGGCATGCTGCCGAAGAACCGGCTGGGCTCGGCGATGCTGCGCAAACTCCGGGTCTACCGGGGTGCCGAGCACGACCATCAGTCCCAGCAGCCCCAGGCGCTGGAACTCTGAACCGACACTGCCGCACAGCATCAGGAAACAGCATGGCCAGCGAACAGTTCTACGGCACCGGACGGCGGAAGGCTTCGACCGCCCGGGTGTTCCTCCGCCCCGGCAAGGGCGACATCACCGTCAATGACCGGCCGCTCGACGAGTTCTTCGGCCGCAAGACCGCCCGCATGATCGTGCGCCAGCCCCTCGAGCTGACCCAGCTCGAGGGCCGCTTCGACGTCCAGGTCAACGTGTCGGGCGGCGGCACCACCGGCCAGGCCGGCGCCATCCGCCACGGCCTGACCCGCGCGCTCATGGCCTACGACGAGAGCCTGCGGTCCAGCCTGCGCCGCGCCGGCTTCGTGACCCGCGACGCCCGTGAGGTGGAGCGCAAGAAGGTCGGCCTGCGCAAGGCCCGCCGCGCGACCCAGTTCTCGAAGCGTTGATCTCCAGCCCCGGGCGGGGCAGGACGGGGCCGGTCTATACTGGGTCCGTCGGCTGCGCCCAACGATCACCTTGGGGGATCGTCCAGCGGTAGGACATCGGACTCTGACTCCGAGAACCTAGGTTCGAATCCTAGTCCCCCAGCCAATGCGAGAACCGGGCCCACGAAAGTGGGCCCGGTTTTTTTGTGCCTGCGCCTCAGGCCCGGTCGAGGCGCCGCGTGCCGCCGCCGCCCGCAATCAGCAGGACGTCGGCGGGCCGTGCCGCGAAGAGCCCGACGGTCACGACCCCCGGCCACTGGTTGACCCGCGCTTCCAGGTCGAGGGGGTCGGTGATGCGCAGGCCGTGCACGTCGATGACCTGGTTGCCGTTGTCGGTGACGAAGTCCTGCCGCCACACCGGGCGGCCGCCCAGCTTGACGAACTGGCGCGCCACGAAGGAGCGCGCCATCGGGATGACCTCGACGGGGAGCGGGAACGCGCCGAGCACGTCGACCCACTTGCTGTCGTCGATGATGCAGACGAACCGACGCGACGCCCCGGCCAGGACCTTCTCGCGGGTCAGTGCGCCCCCGCCACCCTTGACCAGGTGGAACTGCGCGTTGGCCTCGTCGGCCCCGTCGATGTAGAGGTCCAGGTCGCCGACCTCGTCGAGCGCCCTGACGGGGATGCCGTTCGCTTCGAGTCGTGACTCGGTGGCCTTCGAGCTCGCGACGACGGCGGCCAGGCTCCGGGCGACCGGCGGCAACGCGTCGATCAGGTAGTTGACCGTCGACCCGGTGCCCACGCCGAGGCTCATCCCCGGCCGGATGAACTCGAGGGCGGCCAGCGCCGCCTGCTTCTTCTTTGCCGCCTGGTCCATTGCGCACCTGTCGTTCGGGGAGTGCCGGGATTATAGGCAGCGCCGGCGCCGCGCATTCCGGGAGCAACGGACGCCACGCACAAAAAAAAGTGCCCGCCATTCGGCGGGCACTCATTCCGGAAGTCGTCCCCTTCCTTGGGGACCGGTGCGAAGGTTTATCCCTTCTTCACCGTGACTCTTGTCGAGTCGTTACTTCCGCTTTGCAGCCTTCTTCTTCGTCGCCTTCTTCTTAGTAGCGACCTTCTTCTTGGCAACCTTCTTAGCAACCTTCTTCTTCGAAGCAGCTTTCTTAGCCATTACAAGTCTCCGTGTCGGGGTAGACGCGCCGAGTATATACAACAGTTTGCCGATTGCCAGCAAGCGTGATGCGTTGCTTACCGGACCTGTGACACGTTCGCTGCGTGCATCGCGTGCCGATCACTGCCATCGATGCCGCGTGCGGAGCGACCGAAGCGTCGTGCGCCGCGCGGCGTGACGATGGCATCGAGTGCGATGTCGTGGTCGTGCACGACGAGCGTGTCGACCTGCTGGAATGCGTACGCGACACCTATAAATAAAGGCCTGCGCACGTGAGGACGTTGCCGGCGGAAGGCGAGCGTCCGGTCATACCAGCCGCCACCGGTGCCGAGCCTGTAGCCTCTCGCGTCGAACGCGACCACCGGTGCCACCACCACGTCGAGGTCGCGTGCACGCCATGGCGTCGCGCGTCCGGCGGCCGGTACGGGAATGCCGAACTGCCCGCTGCCGAGGCGAGTGCCCGGCGCGTGTCGCGCAAAGCCGAGGCGGCTTCCGCGCACGACGGGCAGGTAGACCTGCTGCCCGCGGCGCCAGGCGAGGGCGATGGCGGGACCGCAGTCGAGCTCGCCACGGATGGCTGCGTAGAAGGCGATGGTGCGTGCGCGGCGAACCTCCGGCAGGCGCGCCAGGATGCGGCCGACGGACCTGGCGGCATCACGCCGCTCGCGGCCGGACAGCGCGGCTCGCGCGGCGCGCAGCCGGCGGCGCACGGCATCGTTGGCGGGATCAGGTGCCACGGTGATGGCCCGTGGCCGGGACGGCGGTGCCGGATCGGCGGCCGCCGGTTCGGAATGGGCGGTTCCCCCCGCCTGTGCCGTTGCAGCCCGCTGCTCTCAAACCAAGAGCAACAGGTGGGGCCCGAAGGGGCAGGGCAGGCATCCCGCCGTGGCGGTCTTGCACAGACTGCCCACAGCAGTGGGCCCCGTAGGCATGATTAAGGGTCGAGAGACCTGACAGGCCGCTGGCGAACACCGCAGTAGGGAACCGCCGCCGATTATACGGGTAACCGGGGCCGCCGATGTGAACGGTGCCCCGCGTGCAGGGCTTGCCGTCAGAGTTCGAGCTGGCGCCCGTCCTGCAATGCACTCTCGACCCGTTCACGGATGGCCTGCAGGCGCAGCTTGGCCTCGCCCTCGAGCAGGTCGCCCTTGGCGCGGGACCGCAGCAGTTCGTTCGCCATGTTCAGGGCCGCCATCACGGCGATGCGGTCGAGGCCCACCACTTTGCCGGTGTCGCGGATCTCGCGCATGCGCGCGTTCAGGAACTCCGCCGAGTCGAGCAGCGCGTTGCGCTCCGCGGCCGGGCAGGCGATCTGGTATTCCTTTTCGAGGATCCGGATGGTGACCTGGGCGATGCCGTTGGTCACGAGCCGTGCTCCATGGCCTTGAGGCGGCCGACCATGGCCTCGACGCGGGAGCGGACCTGTTCGTTCTTCTGCAGCAGGCTGGCCCGCTCGCCCATCAGGCTCTCCTGGCGGGCCCGCAGCGACCGGTTCTCTTCCTTCAGCTGGTTGCAGGTCATGACCAGCTCGTCGACGCGCCGTTCGAGGCGCTCGAGCTCGCGGGCGAACGAGAGGTCAGACAGGTCGCGCATGCCAGAGATAGTAGGGTCCGGCCGCGGCGGGGGTCAAATGCGGCCGGCCGTGGCCCGATGGTAGGATGCCGGCCATCCTGCCGCTGCTGTAAAAAGCTCCGACGATCCCGTGACCCAGGGCGAAACCATCCCGTTCAGCGCGGTCGCCAGCGCCCTGCGAGACTCGGGCGCACGGGTCGATGCCGCCGAGGCCCATGGCAGCCTCTGTGCCATGACCTGCCTGCTGGGTCCAGCGGCCGAGGAGGCCTGGCTCGGCGAGACCCTGGGCGGCAAGGCACCTGCCGGTGGCGCGCCCGACGTGCTGCGCAGCCTCGCCCGGACCACCGGCGCCTCGCTCGCGGCCGGTGACATGAGCCTCGTGCTGGTGCTGCCGCCCGAGGACGCCCCCATCGACGCCCGCGCCCAGGGCCTCGCGGAGTGGTGCCACGGCTTCGGCCACGGGCTCGCGGCCGCCGGGTTCGACCGCATCGGTGCGGCCGCCGCCGCTCCCGTGGTCCGCGAGGTGCTCGACGACTTCGCTGAACTGGCCCGGGCCGGCGTCGATGCCGGTGATGTCGGCGAGGCCGGTGAGGACGCGTGGAGCGAGTTGGTGGAGTTCGTGCGCGTCAGCGTGCAGCTGGTCTTCGACGAGCTGGCGGATGCCCGCGGCGATGTCCCGCCGCCGGTCCTCCACTAGCCAGGTGCCGCCGTGAATCCCCGCGAGTTCGCCCGCCGGCGCCGGCAGCTGATCCGCATGATGGGCCGCGACACCCTGGCCATCCTGCCCGCCGCGCCTCCGCGGCTGCGCAACCGCGACGTCCAGTACCCGTATCGCCAGGACAGCGACTTCTATTACCTGACCGGCTTCGGGGAGCCCGAGGCCATCGCGCTGCTCCTGCCCGGCCGGGGCCGCGGCGAGTACGTGCTCTTCTGCCGCGAGCGCGACGCCGAGCGTGAGACCTGGGACGGTGCCCGGGCAGGGCCTGCGCGCGCCGTCAGCGAATACGGGGCCGACGAGGCGTTTCCCATCGCCGCTGCCGACGACCTGGTGCCCCGGCTGCTCGCCGGCTGTGAGCGCGTTTACTACACCATGGGGGCCCACCCTGAGTTCGACCAGCGCGTCGTCGGCTGGGTCACGTCGCTCCGCGCCCACGGTGCCGGCGTGCAGGCCCCGGACCAGCTGGTCACCCTCGACCACCTGCTCCACGACCTGCGCCTCTACAAGAGCCGCGACGAGGCCCAGGCCATGCGCCGCGCGGCGCGCATCGGCATGCAGGCCCACCGGCGTGCGATGGCGGTCTGCCGCCCCGGCCTCTACGAGTACCAGGTCGAAGCCGAGTTCCTGCACGAGTTCCGCAGCCATGGCGCGCGGCCGTCGTACCTGCCCATCGTCGGCTCGGGGCCCAACACCTGCGTGCTCCACTACCACGCCAACGACCGGCAGCTGCGCGACGGCGACCTGCTGCTGGTGGACGCGGGGTGCGAATACGACTACTACGCGTCGGACATCACGCGCACGTACCCGGTCAACGGGCGGTTCACCCCGGAGCAGCGCGCCATCTATGAGGTGGTGCTCGAGGCCCACGCGGCGGCCATCGCCGCCGTCGGTCCCGGCCGCTCCTGGGGCGAGCCCCACGATGCGGCCGTACGCGCCGTGGCCCGCGGCCTGCGCCGGCTCGGCCTGCTGGACGGCACGCCCGCGTCCATCGTCCGCAGCGGCAGCTACAAGCCGTTCTTCATGCACCGGACCGGCCACTGGCTCGGCATGGACGTGCACGACGTGGGCGACTACAAGGTCGCCGACGAGTGGCGGGTTCTCGAACCCGGCATGGCCCTGACGGTGGAGCCCGGCATCTACATTCCCGAAGGGATGAAGGGCGTGCCGAAGCAGTGGTGGGGGATCGGCGTGCGCATCGAGGATGACGTGCTCGTCACGGCCGACGGTGCCGAGCTGCTCACGGCCGACCTCCCGCGGGACCCCGACGCCATCGAGGCGCTGATCGGCGCCATGGCTGCCTGAGCATGGCCACCGACCCTGCCGTGGCGACGACCGACGGAGAGCCCTGCGACGTCTTCATCGCGGGTGGTGGCATGGTGGGCGCGAGCCTGGCCGTCGCGCTGGCCGGCCTCCACCTGCGGGTGGGGCTCGCCGAGGCGGTGCCCCTCGGCGGTCCCGGGCAGCCGAGCTTCGATCGTCGCACCGTGGCCCTGTCGCGCAGCAGCCAGCGCATCCTCGACAGCCTCGGCCTCTGGTCGGGGCTCGAACCCGAGGCCGCACCGATCCGGCGCATCCATGTGTCCGAGCAGGGCCGCTTCGGCTCCACCGTCATCGACGCGGCGCGCGAGGGCGTGCCGGCCCTGGGCTACGTCATCGGCAACGCCCGCATCGGCGCGGCGCTGTGGGGTGCGCTGAACGCCGCGCGCGGCGTCGCGCTGCACGTGCCCGGCGAAGTGCAGGGGGTGGAACCGGCGGGCGAATACCTGCGCGTTCTGGTCCGGCGCGACGCTGGCGTGCTGGCGGTGCCGGCGCGGCTGCTGGTGGTGGCCGACGGCGCCCGCTCGCGACTGCGTGCGGCACTGGGCATCGAGGCCCGCGTCAGGCCCTACGGGCAGACCGCCATCATCGGCACCGTGGGCCTGACCCGCGGCCGCGTCGGTGACCTGGCCTTCGAGCGCTTCACGCCGTCGGGTCCCCTCGCACTGCTGCCGGCCGGGGCCGACCGCTACGCCTTCGTCGTGACCCGTCGCACGGACGACGCTCCCGCCACCCTGGCGCTGGACGACGCCGGGTTCGTCGGCGTCCTGCAGGCAGCCTTCGGGAACCGGGCCGGGCGCTTCGCCGCACCGTCGCCGCGCGTCGCGTATCCGCTCGAGCTCGTGACGGCCGCGGCCGTCACGGCCCCGCGGGCCGTCGTCATCGGCAACGCCGCGAACGGGCTGCATCCGGTGGCGGGGCAGGGCTACAACCTGGGCCTGCGCGACGTCGCCGCGCTGGCCGAAGTGATCGCCGACGACGTGCGCCGCCACGGCGCTGGCGCCGACCCCGGTGCCGACGCCGTCATCGGGCAGTACGGCGACTGGCGCCGGCGCGACCAGCGCAACGTCGTCGCCTTCACCGACGGCCTGGTCCGCGCCTTCGGCGTCGACGCCCCGCTGCTGGGCCCGCTGCGGGGCCTGTCGCTGCTGGCCTTCGACCTGCTGCCGGGGGCGAAGGGCCTGCTGGCCCGCGAGACCATGGGCCTCGGCGGGCGCATGTCGCGGCTCGCCCGCGGGCTGCCGCTGTGACCCATCTGGACTGCGACATCCTCGTGGTCGGAGGCGGGCTGCCCGGGCTGCTGCTCGCCCGCCAGCTGGGCCTCAAGTCCGGCGCGAAGCCATGGCGGGTGATCGTGCTCGACGGGCTGCCGGCGCCGAAGCCTGAGGCCGTCCCCCCCTGGGGCCTGCGCGTCTTCGCCATCGCGCCAGCGGTGGAGGCAGGGCTGCGCGCGGCCGGTGCCTGGGAGCAGCTGCCGGCCGGGCGCGTCGGCTACTACCGTCGCATGCACGTCTGGCAGCAGGCGAGCACGGCCGATGGCGCCGGCAGCCTCGATTTCGACGCGGCCGACCTCGGTGCCACGCACCTTGGCGCCATCGTCGAGCACGACCTGCTGCGCGCGGTGCTGTGGGAGCTCGTGGGGGGGACGCCGGGCGTCGAGACCTGCACCGGCGAACTGGCGGCCGTGCCGCCCGTGGCCAGTGACGGCCACTGGCTGCTCCAGCTCGCCGATGGCCGGCGGGTGACGGCGCGCCTCGTCGTTGGTGCCGACGGCGGCGCCTCCCAGGTGCGGAGCCTGCTCGGCGCCGAAGGCCCCGGGTGGACCTACGGGCAGCAGGCCATCGTCGCCCACGTGGCGAGCGAACGTCCCCACGCCGCGACGGCCTGGCAGTGCTTCCGCACCGATGGCCCGGTGGCGCTGCTGCCGCTGGCGGACGGGCATTCCTCCATCGTCTGGTCGGTGCCGGACGCGCGGGCCGACGCGCTGCTGGCATTGCCCGACGAGGACTTCGCCGCCGAACTCACCGCGGCCACCGATGGCGTGCTCGGCGCGCTCTCCCTGACCACGCCACGCCGCGCGTTTCCGCTGGCTGCCCGCCATACCCCCCATTACACTGGCGCCCGTTTCGCGCTGGTCGGCGATGCCGCGCACCAGGTCCACCCGCTGGCGGGCCAGGGCGTGAACCTCGGCCTGCACGATGCTCTCGCCCTCGCCGCGCGGCTGGCGGAGCACCGGGTCACCGTGCCCCAGGCCGACCCCGGCGACCGCCGCGTCTTGCGCCGCTACGAGCGGGAACGGAAGGGGGACAACCTGGCCACGCTTGCCACGATCGACGGACTGCACCGCCTGTTCGCGGCCTCGGGGGCCACCGTCGCCCGCGCCGCCGGCCTCGGGCTCGGCCTCGTCGACCGGGCGCCGGTGCTCAAGCGCTGGCTGGCCCGCCGCGCCATGGGCGCCGCTGATCGCGCACGGTCATGAAACGTCCCGGCATCTGGCTCCTCGTCGTCGCCCTGGTCCTGACCGGAGGCGGACTCTTCCTCTACAAATGGCAGGGGCTCGGCTTTCCGCTGCTGCCGGACACCCAGGCGCGGATCTGGACCGTCGAGGTGCAGATCACCTTCGACGCCGGCGAGACGCCCAACCCCGTCAAGGCGACGCTGTACATCCCGGCGCTGACGCCGGGCTTCGCGATCCTCGACGAGAACTTCGTTTCCCGCGGCTTCGGCTTCACGACCCGCTACACCGGCGGCGGGCGCCAGGTGCAGTGGGCCATCCGGCGGGCCAGCGGTCCCCAGACGCTCTACTACCGCGCCGTCGTCTACAAGGACCCGAGCCGCGTCGAGGCCGACACGACGCCGCCGTTTCCGCCGGTGCCGAGCCTGGGCGAGCCCCTCGACACCGCCATGCAGGAACTGGTGGAAGGCGTGCGCAGCCGCTCCGCCGACCCGGCCTCATTCACCGTCGAACTGCTGAAACGGCTGGCACGGCCCGATGCCGACCAGAACGTCGACCTGCTGCTCGGCGGGCGCAGCGACGCCACGTTCCGGGCGCGCACCGCCATCACGGTGCTGGCCGCGGCGCAGATCCCGGCGCGGCTGGTGCGGGGCGTGTACCTCGTCGACCGCGAGCGGCAGGCCGGCGTCCGGCCGTGGCTCGAGGTGCACGACGGCGAGCGCTGGCTGTACTTCAACCCCGACGGTGGCCAGCAGGGGCTGCCCGAGAACCTGCTGATCTGGTGGCGGGGAGAGGGGCCGCTCTACGACGTCGATGGCGGTCGTGACGTCGAGGTGCGTTTCGCCGTGCAGCTGAACGAGGCCGACCCGGTGCTGGTCGCCGAGCGGCGGGCCGAGGCCTGGCAGTCGCGGGTCACGGACTTCTCGATGTTCGCGCTGCCGATCCAGACCCAGGCGGTCTACGGCGTGCTGCTGATGATCCCCATCGGCGCGCTGGTGGTGGTCATCCTGCGCAACCTCGTCGGGATCACGACCTTCGGCACCTTCATGCCGGTCCTCGTGGCGCTGGCCTTCCGTGAGACCCAGCTGCTCGGCGGCGTCGTCCTGTTCTCGCTGGTGGTCGTCCTGGGCCTCGCCTTCCGGTTCTTCATGGAGCACCTGCGGCTGCTGCTGGTGCCGCGGCTCGCCTCGGTGCTGATCATCGTCGTGCTGCTCATGGCGCTGGTCAGCATCCTCGCGCACCAGCTCGGCTTCGAGACCGGGCTCTCGGTGGCGCTGTTCCCGATGGTCATCCTGACGATGACCATCGAGCGCATGTCCATCGTCTGGGAGGAGCGCGGACCCGTCGAGGCCATCCAGCAGGGCGTCGGCAGCCTGCTGGTGGCGGCGCTCTGCTACACGGTCATGGAGAACGCCGTGCTCAAGCACCTGTTCTTCGTGTTCCCCGAACTGCTGCTCTGCGTGCTGGCCTTCACGCTGCTGCTTGGCCGCTACAGCGGCTACCGGCTGCTGGAGCTGGTCCGGTTCCGGGCGCTGGCCCAGGCCATCGGCGGGTCGCGCGACGGGGGCGCGTGATGCTCGAGCGCATCCGCCAGCTGCGCGCGGCCGGCGTCCTCGGCCTCAACGAGCGCAACTGCCAGTACATCATGCGCTACAACCCCCGGCGGCTGTACCCGCTGGTGGACGACAAGCTGGCCACCAAGGAGCTGGCGCTGGCCGCCGGCATTCCCGTGCCGGCGCTGTACGGCGTGATCCGCAGCTTCCACGACATCCGCGACCTGCCGCGGCTCATCGCCGACCACAAGGACTTCGTGGTGAAGCCCGCCCAGGGCTCCGGCGGCGACGGCATCCTCGTGGTGTCCGGGCGTGCCCGGGACCGCGGGCTCTACCGGCTCGTCGACGGCACGATCATGGACGAGGCCTCCATGGGCCACCACCTGTCCAACATCCTGAGCGGCCAGTACAGCCTCGGCGGGCACCGGGACGTGGCGCTGCTCGAGTACTGCGTCCGCTTCGACACGACCTTCAGCGAGCACGCCTACCGCGGCGTGCCCGACATCCGCGTCATCGTCTTCCGCGGCTACCCGGTCATGAGCATGGTGCGCCTGCCGACGCGCAAGTCCCACGGCAAGGCCAACCTGCACCAGGGCGCCATCGGCGCCGGCGTCGACCTGGCCACGGGCCGCACGACCCACGGCGTCAGCGGCAACAGCAACGTCGAGGAGCACCCGGACACGGGAGCGGCCATCGCGGGGCTCGCGATCCCGGCCTGGGAACACCTGCTGGAGTTCGCCGCCGGCTGCTACGAGCTCACAGGCCTCGGCTATCTCGGGGTCGACATCGTGCTCGATCGCGAGCAGGGCCCCATGCTGCTCGAGCTGAACGCCCGGCCGGGGCTCAACATCCAGATCGCCAACCGGGCGGGCCTGCGGCCCCGCCTCGCGGCGGTGGAAGAGCTGCCCGCCGGCGCGCCTGCCGCCGAGCGCGTGGCCTGGGCCAGGTCGCGCTTCGGTGGCTCCCCCGCGGAGGCTCGGGTAGCATAGCGGCCTCGATCATACGGACCGCCCGGAGAGATCCGCCGCCCCCGGGTTGCGCGGACGCCGAAGGCGCAACTCGCCCGGAAACGCTCAGGCAGAAGGACGGCCGGTCCGGATCGGCTCTGGAGAGAGGCTGGCGCCAGGTCCAGCCCACCGAAGGGGAGTGGTGAGCCGCAGCCGGCGGCGCGCCCGATCTCTCAGGTCCACGGACAGAGGGGCGGCAGGCTGCGGGCCTGCCGCCTGCCATTGTCCTGGCTGACCTGTCGACGGTGAACCATGGCCGAGCGCACCCCCCTCCATCCCGAGCACGTCGCCGCCGGCGCCCGCATGGTCGTCTTCGGCGGCTGGGACATGCCGGTCTACTACGCCTCGGCCCTGAACGAGCACCATGCGGTGCGCCGCGGCTGGGGAATCTTCGACGTGTCGCACATGACCGTCGTCGACATTTCGGGCGAAGGCGCCCGCGACTACCTCCGGCGCCTGCTGGCCAACGATGTCGCCCGGCTGCGCGAGCCCGGGCACGGCCTGTACAGCTGCATGCTGAACGAGGCCGGCGGCGTGGTCGACGACCTCATCACCTACTGGTCCGGCGGCGACCGCTACCGCGTGATCGTCAACGCCGCCACCCGCGACAAGGACCTGGCCTGGATGCGGGCGGCGGCCGCCGGCGCGCCGGTATCCATCACGCACCGGGCCGGCGTCGTGATGATCGCCGTGCAGGGCCCGGCGGCGCGGTCCGGTGTCGCCGCCCTGCTGCCGCCTGCCGTCGGGGAGCGGGCGCTGGCCCTGCGGCCCTTCCACAGCCTCGAGGCCGACGGAACGTTCATCGCGCGCACCGGCTACACCGGCGAGGACGGCTTCGAGATCGTGACCGCCGCGGCCGCCGGCATCGACCTGTGGCGCCGGCTCGTCGCCGCCGGGGCCACGCCCTGCGGGCTCGGCGCCCGCGACACCCTGCGGCTCGAGGCCGGCCTCAACCTCTATGGCCAGGACATGGACGAGACCACCTCGCCGCTGGTGTCGGGCCTCGGCTGGACCGTGGCCCTCGACCCCGCTGACCGTGGCTTCATCGGCCGGCCCGCCCTCGAGCACGAGCGCGCGGCGCCGCGCCGGCAGGCGTTCACCGGGGTGCTGCTCGAGGACCGCGGCGTGATGCGCCATGGCATGCGTGTCGTGACCAGTGCCGGCGACGGCCTCATCACGAGCGGCGGCTTTGCCCCGACCCTCGACCGCTCCATCGGCCTCGCGCGGGTGCCCCACGGTGCCGGCCCCGAGGCGAGCGTCGAGATCCGCGGCACGCTGAAGGCAGCCCGGCTCGTGCGCCCCCCCTTCGTCCGGCACGGCCGGAACCTGCTGGCGGACGCTGCTGCAACCGCCGCCACGCCCCCTGCGAAACCCACCCCGGAGAGCCACCAGCCATGAGCGAGATACCGGCCGACCTGAGCTACACGCGCGAGCACGAATGGGTGCGCACCGAGGCCGACGGCTCCGTCGTCGTCGGCATCAGCGACCACGCCCAGGCGCAGCTCGGCGAGCTCGTCTACGTCGAGCTGCCCGAGGTGGGCCGAGTCGTCGAGGCCGGTGCGGCGCTTGCGGTGGTCGAGTCGACGAAAGCGGCCTCCGACGTGTACGCGCCGGTGTCGGGCAGCGTCGTCGCCGTGAACGAGGCGCTGAACGCGGGCCCCGAGCTCGTCAACGGCAGCCCCTACGGTGACGGCTGGCTGGTGCGGCTCAAGCCCTCGGCCCCGGCGACGGGCCTGCTCGACGCGGCCGCCTACACGCAGCTCGTCGCCGACGAGAGCCACTGAGTCCGACCCCGACGGCAGGAACGCACGTGCCCTTCATTCCCCACACCGACCGCGAAGTGGCCGCCATGCTGGCCACCATCGGCGCCGGCAGCCTCGACGAGCTGTTCGACGAGATCCCGCCCGCGCTGCGCAACGCACCGCTCACCGGCGTGCCGGCCGGGCTCAACGAGGCAGGCGTGGCCCGCATCATGCAGGCCCGGGCCGCGCGCAACGTGCCGGCCACCTGCTTCCTCGGCGCGGGTGCCTACGACCACCACATCCCGGCCGTGGTCTGGGAGCTGGCGACCCGGGGCGAGTTCTACAGCGCCTACACGCCGTACCAGGCCGAGGCGAGCCAGGGCACGCTTCAGCTGATCTACGAATACCAGTCGATGATGGCCGGCCTCACGGGGCTCGACGTGTCGAATGCCTCGCTCTACGACGGCGCGACCGCCTTCGCCGAGGCCTGCCTGATGGCGGTGCGCGCGAGCCGCCGGCCCGGTGCCCGGCGCATCCTCGTGCCGCGCTACCTGTCGCCGGCGTACCGCCGCGTGGCGCGTGCGCTGCTCAAGGGGCAGGGGCTGGAGCTCACCGACCTGCCGGTCCGGGACGGCCGCACCGATACCGCTGCCCTGGAGTCCGTCGCGACGGACGGCGTGGCCGCCGTCGTCGTGATGCAGCCGAACTTCCTCGGCAGTCTCGAGCCCGCCGACGCGCTCACGGACTGGGCGCAGGCCCGCGGCGCGCTGGTCATCGGTGCCTGCAACCCCACCGCGCTGGCGCTGCTGAAGCCACCGGGCCAGTGGGGCACCCGCGGCGCCGACATCGCCTGCGGCGAGGGGCAGCCCCTCGGCATCCCGCTGGCCTCGGGTGGCCCTTACTTCGGCTTCCTGGCCTGCCGGTCCGCGCTGGTCCGGCAGATGCCGGGCCGCATCGTCGGCGGCACCGTCGACGGCGAGGGCCGCCCCGGCTTCACGCTGACGCTGCAGGCCCGCGAGCAGCACATCCGCCGCACCAAGGCCACGTCGAACATCTGCACGAACCAGGGCCTGATGGTGACGGCGGCGACGATCTACCTGTCGCTGCTGGGACCCGTCGGCCTGCGGCGGGTCGCCGAGGCCTGCCACGCCAACACGCGGGAGCTCGCCGCGACGCTGTCGCGTTGCCCGGGCGTGACGGTACCGTTCCGGCCGTTCTTCCACGAAGCCGTCGTGCAGCTGCCCGTGCCGGTGGCGCCGGTGCTCGCCCGCCTTGCTGCCGGCGGCATCCTCGGCGGCTACGACCTGTCGGCCGACTTCCCGGAGCTCGGCCACGCGCTGCTGGTCTGCGCGACGGAGCAGCGCACCCCGGAGGAGATCGCCGCCTACGGCACCGCCCTGGCCGCCGCGCTCGACGCGCCCGCCATGGCGGCGGCCGGTTGAGGAGAGCCCCATGCGCGAACCGCTGATCTTCGAACAGTCCCGCGCCGGGCGCGGCGCACTGCTGCAGGCGCCGACGCCGGTGCCGCCGTCCCCCGACCTGCCGGCTTCACTCCTGCGCAGCGACGTGCCGCCGCTGCCGGAGGTGTCCGAGCTGCAGGTGGTGCGCCACTTCACGCGCCTCTCGCAGCAGAACTTCTCCATCGACACGCACTTCTACCCGCTGGGGTCGTGCACGATGAAGTACAACCCGCGGGCCTGTAACCGGCTCGCGATGCTGCCCGGCTTCCTGGCCCGGCACCCGCTGGAGCCCGAGGCGCATGCCCAGGGCGTGCTCGAGTGCCTCTTCGAGCTGCAGGAGTGGCTGAAGGCCGTCACCGGCATGGCCGGCGTCTCGCTGACGCCCATGGCCGGCGCCCAGGGCGAGTTCGCGGGCGTTGCCATGATCGATGCCTACCACCGGGCCCGGGGTGACCACGCCCGGCGGCAGATCATCGTCCCCGATGCGGCCCACGGCACCAATCCCGCCACGGCCACCATGTGCGGCCTCGACGTCGTCGAGATTCCCACCAATGCCGAGGGTGACGTCGACCTCGACGCGCTGCGCGCCGCCGTGGGGCCGGCGACGGCCGGCATCATGCTGACCAACCCGTCGACGCTCGGCGTCTTCGAGCGCCGCATCACCGAGATCGCCGCCATCGTCCACGAGGCCGGCGGCCTGCTGTACTACGACGGCGCCAACATGAATGCGATCCTCGGCCAGGTGCTGCCGGGGGCCATGGGCTTCGACGTCGTGCACATCAACCTGCACAAGACGTTCTCCACGCCCCACGGCGGTGGCGGGCCCGGCGCCGGCATCGTCGCCGTGAACCAGCGGCTCGAGCCGTTCCTGCCGGTGCCGATGGTCGGCCAGCGTGACGGCCGGTACGCGTGGCTGACGGAGCGCGAGCGACCCCAGAGCATCGGCCGGTTGTCGGCCTTCATGGGCAACACCGGGATACTGCTGCGCGCCTGGGTCTACATGCGGCTGCTGGGCGCCGAGGGCATGCGCCGCGTGTCGGCCTACGCGGTGCTCAACGCCAACTACCTGCTGGCCCGCCTGCGTGACGCCGGCTTCACCGTGGCCTATCCCGGGCGGCGCGCCAGCCACGAGTTCATCATCTCGCTGAAGGACGTGGCCCGGGACACCGGCGTCACGGCCATGGACTTCGCCAAGGCGCTGCTCGACCGCGGCGTGCACGCGCCGACGACGTACTTCCCGCTGCTCGTCCCCGAGTGCCTGCTGATCGAGCCCACCGAGACGGAAGCGCAGGATGACCTCGACCGCTTCGTCGAGGCGCTCGTCGAGATCCGGGCGCTCGCCCGTCGCGATGCCGCCGAGGTCAAGCGCGCGCCGCGCACGACGCCCGTCGGCCGCCTCGACGACGTGCGGGCGGCGAAGCAGCTGGACGTTACCTGGCAGTCGCGCCGCGCGCCGGCCGCCTGAGCCCCGGAAAACCCTAGGAGATGCCCGTGCCTGCGCTGATCTGCGGATCGCTCGCCTACGACAACATCATGGTGTTCCGCGGCCGGTTCCGCGAGCACATCCTGCCCGACCAGATCCACATCCTGAACGTGTCGTTCCTGGTGCCGGAGCTGCGGCGCGAGCACGGCGGCTGCGCCGGCAACGTGGCGTACAACCTGCGCCTGCTGGGCGGCGAGCCGCGCATCATGGCGACCGTCGGCACCGACTTCGTGCCGTACCGCGAGTGGCTCGGGGCCCAGGGCCTCGACCTGCGCCATGTCACCGAGGTGCCCGGCACGCTGACGGCCCAGGCTTACATCACGACGGACCTGGACGACAACCAGATCACGGCCTTCCATCCCGGCGCCATGGACGAGGCCCACCGCAACCGGATTCCCGCCGACGGCGGCATCCGCATCGGCATGGTTTCGCCGGACGGCCGCCGCGGCATGGTCGAGCACGCGGCGCAGTTCCGTGCCGCCGGCATCCCGTTCATCTTCGACCCGGGCCAGGGCCTGCCGATGTTCAACGGCGAGGAACTGCGCCACTTCATCGACCAGGCCACCTGGGTGGCCGTGAACGATTACGAGGGGCGGCTGCTGTCGGAGCGCACCGGCCTCACGCCCGACGAGATCGCCGGGCGCGTCGAGGCGCTGATCATCACGCGGGGGGGCGAGGGCTCGACGATCCTCGCCGGGGGGCGGCGCATCGACATTCCCAGCGTCCGGCCGGCGGCGGTCCTCGATCCCACCGGCTGCGGCGACGCCTATCGCGCCGGGCTGCTGCACGGCCTGACGCGGGGCTGGGCCTGGGAGGACACCGGGCGGCTCGCGGCGCTGCTCGGCTCGCTCAAGATCGCGAGCCGTGGCACCCAGAACCACCGCTTCACCAGCGCTTCGCTGCAGGCTGACTTCCGCGCGGCATTCGGCCATGCCCTGCCTGCGTAAGCTCCCGGCCGCCGTGGTGCTCGCCACGCTGGCGGTACTGCCGGCCGTGGCGGCCGACGGCCCGGAGCCGGCCGCCTGGCGCCGCACCCTCGAGCAGGTCGCTCCCAGCGTCGTCTCGATCCAGGTCGACGGCACGCGGGCCTTCGACACCGAGTGGAACGAGTCGAGCCAGGCCACGGGCTTCGTCGTCGACGCGGAGCGGGGCCTCATCCTGACGAACCGCCACGTCGTGACGCCGGGGCCCGTGCGCGCCACCGCGCTCTTCACGAACCAGGAGGAGGTCGACCTCACGCCGGTGTACCGCGACCCGGTGCACGACTTCGGCTTCTTCCGCTACGACCCGCGGGCGCTCCGGTACATCCAGCCGGTGGCGCTGCCGCTGGCTCCGTCGGCGGCGGAGCTCGGTCGCGAGGTGCGGGTGGTCGGCAACGACGACGGCGAGCAGCTGTCGATCCTCTCCGGCACCATCGCCCGCCTGCGCCGCGAGGCACCGGACTACGGGCGCGGCCGCTACAACGACTTCAACACGTTCTACCTCCAGGCTGCGTCGGGCACCTCGGGCGGCTCATCGGGATCGCCCGTCATCGACATCCAGGGGCGCGTCGTGGCGCTGAACGCAGGCGCCAGCCAGCAGGCGGCGTCTAGCTTCTTCCTGCCGCTGGACCGCATCGCCCGGGCACTGCGGCTGCTGCAGGCCGGTGAGCCGGTGCCCCGCGGGCACCTCGGGGCGGTGTTCGTCTACCGCGCCTTCGACGAGCTGCGCCGGCTGGGCCTGTCACCGGCCACCGAGGCGGCCGTGCGCCAGCGCTTTCCCGGCGGCACCGGCATGCTCGTCGTGAACGAGGTCGTGCCGGCCGGCCCCGCTGACGGCCAGCTCCGGGTAGGCGACGTGCTCGTGCAGGTGGCCGGCACGGACGTCACCGAGTTCGTGCCGCTGGCGGCGCTGCTGGACGACCGCGTGGGCCAGCTGGTTGCCGTGCAGGTGGAGCGCGCCGGCGAGCGCGTGCCGGTGTCGGTCACGGTCCAGGACCTCGAAGCGGTGAGTCCGGCCGAGTACCTGCAGTTCGGCGACGCCGTGGTGCACGACCTGTCGCTGCAGCAGGCGCGCCACTTCAACCGGCCGGTGAGCGGCGTGTTCGTCGCGAATCCCGGCTTCGTGCTGTCCTCGGCCGGCATCCCCCGGGGCAGCGTGGTGACGGCCATCGACGGTCGCCCGGTGCAGCGGATCGACGACCTCGAGGCCGCCCTCGACGGCCTCGCCGACCGGCAGCGGGCGACGCTGCGCTACATCACCGCCGACGAGCCGGCGGCGAGCCGCCTGCGGGTCATCCAGATGGACCGGCGCTGGTTCCCGGCCGTCCGCTGCCGCCGTGACGATGCGACGGGGCTGTGGCCCTGCCGCGACCTGGCGGCGGGCCCGGCGGCACCGCCACCGCAGCCCGGCACCGCCCGTACCGGCGAGTTCCAGGACGCGCGGCTGCGCCAGCTGGCCCCGTCGCTGGTGCTGGTCAACTTCGACATGCCCTACACGGTGTCCGGCGTTTCCGAGCAGCACTACCTGGGCACCGGCGTGGTCGTCGACGCAGCCCAGGGCCTCGTCGTCGTCGACCGCAACACCGTGCCCGAGGCCATCGGCGACGTGCGGCTCACCTTCGCCGGGTCCCTCGAGGTGCCCGGCCGGGTCGTCTACCTGCACCCGACCCACAATCTGGCCCTCATCGGCTACGACCCGGCCCTCGTCGGCGATACGCCCGTCGAGGCCGTGAAGCTCGAGGAGCAGCTGCCGGAGCCCGGCGCCGAGCTCTGGGTCGTCGGCCTGCGGGGCGGCGAGAAGCTGGCGTCCCAGGCCGTCACCGCCCGGTCCGTCGAGCCGACGGAATTTCCGCTGTCGCGGACGATGCGCTTCCGGGACGCGAACCTCGAGACGCTGCAGCTGCAGCCTGGGCCCACCGACCTCGACGGCGTCGTCGTCAACCGGCGGGGCGCCGTCGTCGCGCTCTGGTCGAGCTTCGCCTGGCAGGGCAACGGCAACCTGAAGCAGGAGAACCGCGGCCTGCCGGCGACCTACATCGCGGAGCTGCTGCGCCTGCAGGCCACGGGCGAGCCGCTGCGCGCCCTCGAGGCCGAATTCACCCAGATCAGCCTGGCGGCGGCGCGGCGCCTGGGGCTGCCGGCGGAGCATGCCGACGAGCTTGCCGCCCACGATCCCGGCCGGCGCCAGGCCCTCTCGGTGGCGCGCGTGGCGGCCGGTACGCCGGCGGCGGCGCTGCTGCAGTCTGGTGACGTGCTGCTGCGGATCGATGGCCGTCCGGTGACCCGCTTCCGCGAGCTGGAGATCGCCGGGCAGAAGCCGCGCGTCACGGTCGAGGTATTCCGCGACGGTGCGGTGCAGTCGCTGGACGTTGCCACTGCGGCGCTGAGCGGCGACGGCGTGCGCCGGGTCGTGTTCTGGGGCGGGGCCGTGATCCAGGCTCCGTACCGCGACATGTCGATGCAGCGTGGCGTGCCGCCGGACGGCGTCTACGTGGCCTTCTTCGCCTTCGGCTCGCCGGCGTCGCGCCATGGCCTCTTCGCCGGGCGGCGCATCACGGCCGTCGACGGCCAGCCCGTGGCCGACCTCGACAGCTTCATCGAGCTCGTGCGCGGCAAGCGTGACCGGGAGTCCGTCAGGCTCACGTCCGTCACCTGGAACAACCAGCCGGAAGTGCTGACGCTGAAAGTCGACGACACCTACTGGCCCGGCTACCAGATCCGCTGGCAGGACGGCGAGTGGCGGCGCGAGCCGCTGTAGCGTCTCAGAGGCCCTCGGCGCCGGCCCCCGGCTTCGGGTGCTCCTCGGGCACTTCGGTCATGGTGGCCTCCGCCAGCAGCAGGATGCTGGCCACCGACACGGCGTTCTCGAGGGCGATGCGCACGACCTTGGTCGGGTCGACGATGCCGGCGGCGTACATGTCGACGTACTGCTTGGCGGCGGCGTCGAAGCCCACGTTCGGTGCCGCCTCGAGGCAGCGCGCGACGACGACGCCCCCGTCCACTGACGAATTCTCGGCGATCTGGCGCGCCGGTGATTCGAGCGCGCGGCGCAGGATCTGCACGCCGGTGCGCTCGTCGCCGCTGCAGGCCGCCTCTTCCGTCTCCAGCGCGCGCGTGGCCCGCAGCAGCGCGAGGCCGCCGCCCGGCACGATGCCTTCGGCCACCGCGGCCTTGGTGGCGCTGATGGCGTCGTCGAGCGCGTCCTTCTTCGCCTTCATCTCCGACTCCGACGGCGCGCCGACGCGGATCACCGCCACGCCGCCGGCGAGCTTGGCGAGGCGCTCCTCCAGCTTCTCCCGGTCGTAGTCACCCGAGGCCTTGTCGATCTCGCGGCGTATCTGCTGCATCCGGCCGTCGATGCGGGCGCGATCGCCGAGCCCGCCGATGAGGGTCGTCGAGTCCTTGTCGACGACGAGGCGGCGGGCGCGGCCGAGCTGGTCGAGGCGCACGTCCTCGAGTCGCAGGCCGACGTCGTCGGCGACCACCGTGGCGCCGGTCAGGATCGCCATGTCCTCGAGCAGGGCGCGGCGCCGGTCGCCGAAGCCCGGTGCCTTGACGGCGACGCTCTTGAGCACGCCCCGCAGCTGGTTGACGACGAGGGTGGCCAGTGCCTCGCCCTCGATGTCTTCGGCCACCAGCGCCAGCGGACGGCCGGCCTTGGCGACCTGCTCGAGGACGGGCAGCAGGTCCTTCACGAGGTTGACCTTGCGGTCGGTCAGCAGGATGAAGGGATCCTCGAGGATGGCCTCCATCTTCTCCGCGTCGGTGACGAAGTAGGGCGACAGGTAGCCCCGGTCGAACTGCAGCCCCTCGACGACATCGAGCACCGTCTCGGTGGTCTTCGACTCCTCGACGGTGATCACGCCCTCGCCGCCGACCTTTTCCATGGCCGCGGCGACCAGCTCGCCGATGGCCGGGTCGTTGTGGGCCGAGATCGTGGCCACCTGGGCCTTCTCCTGGCGGCTCGTGACCTTGCGGGCCATGCCCTCGAGGGCCTTCACTGCGGCGGCGTAGCCCCGGTCGAGGCCACGCTTCAGGTCGATGGCACTGGCGCCGGCAGTGACGTTGCGCACGCCCTCGGCGAAGATCGCGTGGGCGATGATCGTCGAGGTGCTGGTGCCGTCGCCCACGACGTCGCCCGTCTTCTCGGCGGCCTGCCGCAGCATCTGGGCGCCGAGGTTCTCTTCCGGGTCCTTGAGGCTGAACTCCTTGGCGATGGCCACGCCGTCGTTGCAGACCACCGGTGCTCCCCACTGGCGCTGGATCAGCACGGACTTGGACTTGGGGCCGAGGGTGATGCGCACCGCATCGGCCAGCTGCGTCGCCCCGCGCAGGACCTTCTCGCGGGCCGCCGAGCGGAACAGGACCTGCTTGTGGCTCATGGGAACGCCCCCTGCCGCCGATCAGCCCGATGGTCTCCTGCCCCTGCTACCGCGTCGATACGGGCTGTCCCTTACGCCGTGGGCCGGCGCGGCGCGGGCTAACATGCAGGCTTGGGCCCCGCCCGATATCCCGGGGTCGCGAGGCAGCACCACGATGACGCAGACCAGGCCGGGACCGGCCCCCCTCGACGCGTCCCGCCTGCGGCGGGCCTGCACGCTGCCCGGGCTTTCCTTCACGACTACCGACGAGCTGGCCGACCTCGGCGAGCTGCCGGGGCAGGGGCGGGCCATCGAGGCCATCCGTTTCGGCGTCGCCATGCCCCACGGTGGCTACAACCTGTTCGTGCTCGGCCCGCCCGGCAGCGGCCGGGGCACGGCTGTCCGGCAGCTGCTCGGTGCGGCGGCGGCGGGGCGGGCCGTGCCCGGCGACTGGTGCTACGTCAGCAATTTCGCGGACCCTGCGCGGCCCCGGGCCCTCGCCTTGCCGGCGGGCCGGGGCCGCGCCCTGCGCGACGAGGTGGCGGGGCTCGTGGACGAGCTCCGCACCGTGATCCCCGGCATCTTCGAGCGCGAGGAGTTCCGCGCGCGCGTCGAGGAGATCAACGCCGGGTTCGCGGACCGTGAGCACCAGGCCCTGTCGGCCCTGGCCGAGGACGCCACGGCCCAGCAGGTCGTGCTGATGCGCACCCCGGGCGGCTTCGTGCTCGCGCCGGCCAAGGACGGCGAGGCGATGGAGCCGGAGGCCTTCGCGAAGCTGCCGGAAGCCGAGCGCGACCGTCTCCGCAAGGTCATCGCCGCCCTCGAGGAGCGGCTCGGCAAGCTGCTGCGCCAGATTCCCCAGTGGATGCGCGAGCGCCGCGAGCAGTTGCGGGCCCTGGACCGCCAGTACGTGATGACCGCGGTGGGCCAGGCCATCGACGAGCTGGTGGCCCGCTTCAGCGACCTGCCCGAGGTCCTCGCCTGGATCGAGGCACTGCGGGCGGACGTGATCGAGAACGCCGGCGCCTTCCGCGCGTCCCGCGAAGAGGGGCCGGGGCCCATGCCCATGCCAGGTGGCGACCTCCGCCGCTACCAGGTCAATCTCCTCGTCGACCACGCCGGGACGACGGCGGCGCCAGTGGTGCACGAGGAGCACCCGACGCACCACAACCTGCTGGGGCGGGTCGAGCACGTCGAGCGGTTCGGCACGCTTTCCACTGACTTCACGCTGATCCGCGGCGGCGCGCTGCACCGGGCGAACGGCGGCTACCTCGTGCTCGACGCCCGGCAGCTGCTGTCCCAGCCCTTTGCCTGGGACAGCCTGAAGCGCGCGCTGCGCACCCGCGAGATCCGCCTCGAGTCCGTGGCGCAGATGCTGAGCCTCGTCAGCACCCGGTCCCTCGAGCCCCAGCCGGTGCCGCTGGACGTGAAGGTCGTGCTGGTCGGCGAGCGCCTGCTGTACTACCTGCTTTACGAGTACGACCCGGAGTTCCGCGAGCTCTTCAAGGTCGCCGCCGACTTCGATGACGTCGTCGACCGCGGGCCCGCCAGCGAGTCGCTCTATGCCCGGCTCGTCGCGACGCTCGCAAGGCGTCACGGCCTGCTGCCGCTGGACCGCCCGGCGGTCTGCGCGGTGATCGAGCGCGCTGCGCGGCTCGCCGGCGACGGCGAGCGGCTGACGGCGGCCGTTGAGCGCGTGGCCGACCTGCTGCGCGAGGCCGACCACGGCGCCAGGTCCCGGTCCGCCGCCTGCATCGCTGCCGCAGACGTCGCCGCGGCGGTGGCGGCGCAGCGCCACCGTGCCGGGCGGCCCGGCGACCGCATGCGCGATGCCATCGTGCGGGGCACGCTGGTCATCGACACCGCCGGCGCCGAGACCGGCCAGGTCAACGGGCTCGCGGTGTTCCCGCTGGGCGAATTCGCCTTCGCGCAGCCGACGCGCATCACCGCCACCGTGCGCATCGGCGAGGGCGAGGTCATCGACATCGAGCGCGAGGCCAGGCTCGGCGGCAACATCCACAGCAAGGCGATGATGATCCTCACGGCGTACCTGGCGAGCCGCTATGCCACCGACACGCCGCTGTCGCTCGAGGCCCGGGTCGCCTTCGAGCAGTCCTACGGCGGCATCGAGGGCGACTCGGCCTCCGTGGCCGAGCTCTGCGCGCTGCTCTCGGCCGTCGGCGACTTCCCGCTGCGCCAGGACCTGGCGGTCACCGGATCCGTCGACCAGTTCGGGCGCGTGCAGGCCGTCGGCGCCATCAACGAGAAGGTCGAGGGCTTCTTCGACCTGTGCGTTGCCCGCGGACTGTCGGGGGGCCAGGGGGTCGTCATCCCGGCCGCGAACGTGGTTCACCTGATGCTGCGCGAGGACGTCGTGGCGGCCTGCGCGGCCGGCCGGTTCCACGTCTACGCCGCGGAACACGCGGACGAGGTGCTGGAGCTGCTGAGCGGCCTGCCCACCGGCGAGCCGGATGCGGAGGGCATCCTGCCGTCCGGCTGCCTGGCGGGGCGCATCATGGAGCGCCTGGCCGGGTTCTTCGCCCTGCGACGGGAGTACGCGGTGACGGCGGGCTCCCACGCCGCGGACGACAGCGCGGGCGGCACGGCCCCGGCCACGCCGCCCACGGGCCAGCTCTGAGCCACCCGCCATGCGTGTCGTCCTCGCCCTGCAGCGGCTGCCCCGGCGCCTCGCCGTGCTCGATCCCGCCCTGGCCCTCGCCAGGGACCTCGACGCCGCCGTGATGGCGCTGTTCGTCGAGGATCCCCGGCTGCTGGCCAGCGCGGCGCTGCCGGTCGTGCGCGAGGTCGATCACTGGTCCGGCGAGGTGCGCGAGCTCGACCGGCCGGCGCTGGAGCGCCGGCTCGCGGCCGAGGCCGGCCGCGTCGAGCGGGCCCTGCGGGCGGCAGCGCGGGAGCGGGCCATCGAACTGTCCTTCCGCGTCGTGCGCGACCGGCCCGAAGCGGCCGCGCGGGCGGCCCGCCAGGGCGGCGACATCGTCGTCGTCGGCGCCTTCGCCTCGGCGGCCGACTGGCCGGGGCAGGGGATGGCATCGGCGGCGCTGGTCGCTGCCTATGACGATGGGACCGACGCCGGCGCGCGCGCCGTCTCGGCGGCGGAGCGCCTGGCGGCGGCCGCCGGCAGGCCCCTGATGGTGGCCTCATCGGCGCCCGTGGGGACGGCGCCCCCCACCGCGCCCGGCCGGCGGAGGCTCACGTTGCCGGAGGACGGACTGCCCGCGTTCCTGCGGGCGCTGTCGCCGTACGACATCGCGGCCTGCGTCGTGGCAGAGGCCCACGCCGTGACCTTGAGCGAGCGCTTCCGGGCCTTCGGCAGTGGCCGCGACTGCCTGCTCGTCTACGTCGAGTGACGGGCGGCGGTCGTGTCCGCCGTCAACGGCTCAGTCGAGGGCGGCGAAGAGCGCGCGCCAGTCGGTCACCGGCGGGCCCTCGACCGTGTGCGTCTCGAAGGTCCGGTTGCGCGCCTCGGGGTGCTTCAGCGCCTGCACGCAGATGTCGGCGACATCGGCCCGCGCGATCGTCGTCTGCGCGCTCGTGACGGTGTCGCCCTGCTCGAAGACGACGGTCTTCTGCCGGCCCGGCGCGTTGAGCAGGCCGCCCGGACGGACCACGGTGTAGGGAATCCCGCTCGCGCGGAGCGCGTCCTCGCCCTTGAGCTTCCACTTGAGGACGTCGCCGAACATCTTGTTGAGCGGGTTGTCGTCCTGGGTAACGGCCCGGGAGGAGACCAGCACGAACTGGCGGATCTTCGCGACGCGGGCGGCGTCGACCAGGTTCTTCACGCCCTGGTAGTCGATCATCTCGGGGCGGTCGGGCCCCTTGCCGGACTTGGCGCCGACGGCCGAGACCACGTAGGTCATGCCGGCCATGGCAGGGGCGAGGCTCGCCGGATCCTTCACGTCGCCGGCCACCAGCTGCACGCCGGCGGGGAACGTGCCGTTGGCCTTGCCCGGTTCCCGCACCAGGGCCCGCACCGTGTAGCCCTCGGCGACCAGCTGCTCAACGACGAGCTTGCCGGTCTGGCCGCTGGCGCCGGCGACCAGCACGCCGTTCTCGACCGGCGGCGTACTGGTGGCGCAGCCGCCCAGCACGAGGACAGCAGCAGCGAGGGGCAGCAGGCGGCGGTTCAGCAGCATCTCGGGGGCTCCGGGTCGTCGGTCAGGACGGCCGGAAGCATAGCGGACGCGCCCCCGCCGCGGCGACGGGTCACCGGTTCAGCGCGCGGTGCGGAACACGGCGATGGCGACCAGCAGCCAGGCCACCATGAACGAGCCGCCCCCCATGGGCGCGACGGCGCCGGCGCCGGGCACGAGGCCCGTGGTCTGCAGGTAGATGCTGCCCGAGAAGAGGCACAGCCCGACGACGATCAGGGCGCCGGCCGCCGCCAGCAGGCGGGACTCGCCGAGGCGCGCTGCCAGCAGCCCGATCAGCACCAGGCCCAGCGACTGGTAGAACTGCAGCTGGTTGCCCCAGTTCCAGGATTCCTTCGCGGCCGGCTCCAGGTCCAGGGCGTGGAAGCCCAGGGCCGACAGCTGCGTGGCCGTCATCAGCGACAGGGCACCGATGATCATCAGGATGCGCGCGGTACGTGGCATGTTCGAACTCCTCCCCGGTCACCCGGAGTATAGGACGCCGCTGCGCCGCGCCAAGCCCGCCGGACAATCTGCCGCGCCGGCCGGCGGGCCACCTGCCGGCCGCTGGTATCCTTGTGCCCCTCAATCTGCGGGGTCGCCGGTGATGGAACAGCGGGTGGTGGGCTGGACGGGCGAGCGCACCGGGGCCATTGGCCTCGGCTGCATGGGGCTCGTCGGCTGGTACGGCGAGCGCGACGACGCCGAAGCGGCTGCCACGATCCACCGGGCGCTGGATCTCGGCATCACGCACCTCGACACCGCGGCCATCTACCAGGACGGCGACAACGAGCGCTTCGTCGGGGCGGCCATCCGCGGGCGTCGCCACGAGGTCTTCCTCGCCACGAAGTGCGGCCAGGGCCGCCGTGCCGACGGCACCATCGGGGCCGACAACCGGCCGTCGACCATCCGCACGAGCTGTGACGCCAGCCTGCAGCGCCTCGGCGTCGACCACATCGACCTCTTCTACCTGCACCGGATCGATGCCGACGTCCCCATCGAGGACTCCATGGGGGTCATGGCCGACCTGGTGCGCGCGGGCAAGGTCCGCCACGTCGGCCTGTCGGAAGCGTCGGCGGCCACGCTCCGGCGGGCCCACCGCGTGCATCCGGTGGCGGCGCTGCAGTCGGAGCTGTCACTGTGGACGCGTTCTGCGGCCGCCGATGGGCTTGCGGCCTGCCGCGAGCTCGACATTGCCTTCGTCGCCTACAGTCCCCTGGGCCGGGGCTTTCTGACCGGGACGATCGCGAGCCCGGCGGCGCTCGCACCGGGCGATACACGGCGGGTCTTCCCGCGCTTCGCCGAGGCCAACTTCGAGCGCAACCGCCGGGCGGCGCTCCGGGTCGGCGAGCTGGCGGCCGCCCGCGGCTGCACGCCCGCCCAGCTCGCGCTGGCCTGGGTCCTGGCCCGGGATCCGCTCGTGCTGCCGATTCCCGGCACCAAGCGCCGCCGCTACCTCGACGAGAATGCCGCGGCCGCCGGCCTGTCGCTGTCGGCGGCCGAGCTGGCGGCGCTGGCCGCCGCCATCCCGGAGGACGAGGTAGCGGGCGACCGCTATCCGGCATCGATGATGGGAACCCTCAATGTCTGACCGCGACCGTACGGGCTGGCGCACGGCGGTCGTGCTGCTGGCGGTCATCGTCGGTGGCTGTGCCCTGTTCAAGCGCAACCTCGAGCCACCGACGGTCACGCTCAAGGCCCTCAGCGCCGAAAGCCTGACGGCGGCGGGCCAGGTGTTCCGTACGCGGCTGCTCCTCGACAACCCCAATGCCGAGGACCTGCGGGTGGTGGGCGGGCAGGTGAACCTGACGCTGGCGGGCCTCGCCGCCGGGCGGGCCGAGACCATCGGCAAGTTCACGCTGCCGGCCAACGGCACCCGCGAGGTCGACCTGCTGGTGACCCTTGACCTGCTGTCCGTGCTGCCGTCGCTGTTCCGGCAGCTCACCCTCGGGCCCGGCGAGCTGGACTACCAGCTCAAGGGTTACGTCGACCTCGACGTGACGGCGCTGGGCCGGCTGCCGTTCAAGTCGTCCGGCAAGGTGTCCGCCGAGGAGCTGCTGCGGCAGGCCCCGGGACTGCTGCGCCGGGCGCCACCCCGCGACGCCCCGCCGCTGTAGCCGCCGCCGCCGGCGGGTATAGTCGCTGGCAACGGTGACCGGGCCCGTGCGGGCCTGCCGCCAGGGCCTTCGACCTGCAGGAGCAAGAACATGACCACGTTGCGTGAGCGCGTCGCCGGCGAGCGCCGGCGCCTGAAGTCCGTCCGCGAGACCCTGACGGCGGCCGTCGCCCGCAAGTCGGGCGGTGATCCGGCCTTCATACCCTTCTATGTGGCCGTGGCCGACTACATCGAGACCTCCATGGGCCGGCTCCACGCCCAGGACGTGAAGATGGGCGACATGATCCGCGAGAAGCTCGGCACCATCGATCCGGAAAGCGCCAAGGGGCTCGCCGAGCTCGACGAGCGCCTGGCCGGCAACCAGCGCCTTCTGGCCGACTTCGTCGCGGGCCGCGAGGCGCTGAAGCACGACGGTGCGGCCGCGCTGCCGCGCTTCGAGGCGGCCAGCGCCGCCTATACCCACTACATCGTCACCAGCATGGGCCACCACGGGGCGACGACGAGCCTGGCGGGGCGGCTCTTCACCACCGAGGACTGGGACTACATGGCGGGCGTCACCGAGGCCGAGACGCTGCGCGAGCAGGAGCTGTACAGCCGGGTGTTCGCGGCCCTGCCGCCGGCCCTGTCGGACCTGCGCCCCACGGCCTGAGGGCGGGCCGCTCCCGATGCGCGTGAGCGTTCGCCTGCGGATGCTGCTCGCCGTGGCCGTGGCCGGGCTCGGCATCGCCATGCCGGTTGTCGCCGCGACCCGGGGCGGCGGCAGCGTCGAGATCCGCGATCCCGTCGGTGACGACCTCTATGCCGCGGCGGGGCAGGTCGTGGTCACCGGGCCCGTCGATGGCGACGCGGTGCTCGCCGGTGGTTCGGTCACGGTGGGCGGCGACGTGAGCGGCGATGCGCTGCTGGGCGGTGGCAGCATCGAGGTGACCGGGGTCGTCGGTGACGACCTGCGGGCGGGCGGCGGCCAGGTCATCGTCAACGGCCTCGTCACGGACCAGGCGATCCTCGCCGGCGGCACGGTGGTGCTGGGCTCCGAGGGCGCCGTGGCCGGCCGCATGTGGGTGGCCGGCAACAGCGTCGACGTGCTGGGCCAGGTCGGTGGCAACCTGCGGATCACGGCGGCGACGGCGCGCATCGGCGGCCGCATCGAGGGCAACGTCGAGGTCGCGGCGCGCAGCATCGAGATCGGGCCCGGCGCCATCATCGCCGGCGACCTCGTCTGGCGCAGCGATGCCGAGCCCGTCATCGCCGAGGATGCGCAGATCCTCGGCACGATCACCGGCAGCACGCCGGCCTTCGACGACGAGGGTGGCGGCCGCTGGCGCGACATCGGCAGCAGCATCGTGCTGGCCGTGGCAGTCTTCATCGCGACGGCCGTGCTCTGGCGCCTCTTTCCCGACTTCGTCCGGCGCGGGTCGCAGAAGCTGCGCGAGGCGCCGGTGCGTACGCTGCTGTCCGGGTCGCTGGCCTTCCTGCTGACGCCGCTCGCGGTGTTCGTGCTGTTCCTGACGGCCATCGGCTGGCTGCTGGCCATCGTGCTGGTGGCAGGCTACGGCTTCGCGCTGGCCGGCACCGGGCTGCTGGCCCTGGCGGCCCTGGCAGAGGGCATTGCCGGCCGGGACGTGGCCGGGCCCGGCTGGTCGCGGCGCCTGCTGCTGCTGGCGGTGCTCACGGCCGGCGTGGTGCTGCTGCAGGGCGTGCCTGGCGTCGGCGGGCTCGTGACCGTGCTGCTGTGGCTGCTGGGCCTCGGCATGGTGGTCCGGGTCCTGCGGGACCGGGACCCTGCCGTCGACCGGGGCCTGCCGCCACCGTCGCCCGGCTGACCGGGTCGCCTCAGCGCCCGGCGGCGCTGGCCAGCACGGCGTCGGCGACGAAGGGGTTGCTGCGCCGTTCGTTGCCGAAGGTCGACGTCGGCCCGTGGCCCGGCACGAAGGTCACGTCATCCCCCAGCGGCCACAGGCGTTCCGTGATGCTGCGGATGAGCGTGGCGTGATCGCCGCGCGGGAAATCCGTGCGGCCGATGGAGCCGGCGAACAGCACGTCGCCGACGAAGGCGAGCCGCGCCGTCGGGCTGAAGAAGACGACATGCCCCGGCGTGTGGCCCGGGCAGTGCAGCACCTCCAGCGTCTCGTTGCCGACCTCGCACCGGTCCCCCTGCTCCAGCCAGCGGTCCGGCACGAAGGCTTCGCCGGCCGGCACGCCGAACATGCGCCCCTGCTCGGGCAGGCGGTCGATCCAGAACTGCTCGTCCCGCTGGGGTCCCTCGACGGGCACGCCGAGCTGGCGGGCGAGGGCGGCGACGGCGCCTGCGTGGTCGATGTGCGCGTGGGTCACGAGGATCTTCGTGACCCGTACGTCGTTCTCAGCCGCGGCAGCCAGGATCTCGTCCAGGTCACCGCCCGGATCGACGACGGCGCCCTCGCGCGTGGCGTCGCACCAGATGACCGAGCAGTTCTGCTGGAACGGCGTGACCGGGACGATGACGGCGTTGAGGCTCATGGCGGCGGCGACGATAGCATCCGCCGGGCCACCTTGCGCCGGCCGCGGGCACTGCTGCCCGGCAGCCGGCCCGCCGGCGTTGCCGCCGCCATGTAGACTCGGGGCGGGGCCGGCGGTGGCCCGGGCGTGCCCGGGCTCGCCAGAAGGTCGGTGGGCCTGGAAGGAGTGCGCGGCATGCAACTCGGCATGATCGGTCTCGGGCGGATGGGCGGGAACATGGTCCGGCGCCTGATGCGGGCGGGTCATGAACTCGTGGTGACGGCCAGCTCCGCCGCCACGGTCGACGCCTTCGTGAAGGAGGGCGCCACCGGTGCGGCCAGCGCCGTGGAGCTGGTGAAGAAGCTCCAGCCGCCACGGGCCGTCTGGATCATGGTGCCTGCCGACGCCGTCGACGGCGTCATCGCGCAGCTCGCGCCGCACCTCGCGTCCGGCGACTGCATCATCGACGGCGGCAACTCCGCCTTCGAACACGACATCCGCCGGGCCCGGGAGCTGGCGACCCGTGGCATCGACTACATCGACGTCGGCACCAGCGGTGGCGTCTGGGGCCTCGAGCGCGGCTACTGCCTGATGATCGGGGGCCCCGTCGCGACGGTGAGGCGCCTCGAGCCGGTCTTCCGCGACCTGGCCCCGGGCCGGGGCGACGTGCCGGTGACCCCCGGCATGGAATCCCACGCGACGGCGTCGGCCGGCTACCTGCACTGCGGTCCCGCCGGTGCCGGCCACTTCGTGAAGATGGTCCACAACGGCATCGAGTACGGGCTGATGGCCGCCTACGCCGAGGGCTTCAACCTGTTCCGCCACGCCGGTGCCGGCAAGGCGGGAGGCGTCGAGAACGCGGAGCGCTACCAGTACGACTTCGACCTGCCGGCGATTGCCGAGCTCTGGCGCCGGGGCAGCGTCGTGTCGTCGTGGCTGCTGGACCTGACGGCGAAGGCGCTCGCCGAGGATCCGGCGCTGGCGGCCTTCCAGGGCAAGGTCTCCGACTCCGGTGAAGGGCGCTGGACGCTGAAGGCCGCCATCGACACGGCGGTGCCGGTGCCGGTGCTCTCGGCGGCGCTCTATTCGCGGTTCGAGTCCCGGGGCGAGGCGGACTTCGCCAACAAGGTGCTCTCCGCCATGCGCTTCCAGTTCGGCGGCCACAAGGAGCCGCAGAAGTGAGCCAGCCCCGCAGCGATGCCATCGTCCTGCTGGGCGCCACCGGCGACCTGGCCCACCGCAAGATCTACCCGGCGCTCAAGGCCATGGTCCGCCGGGCCGGCCTCGACGTGCCGATCGTCGGCGTGGCCCGCTCGGGCTGGAACCTCGAGCAGTTCCAGGCGCGGGTGCGCGACAGCCTCAAGGTGCGCACCGGTGATGACACGTCGGCCGAGGCGCAGAAGCTGGTCGGCCTGCTGCGCTACGTGGATGGCGACTACCAGAACCCCGAGACCTTCGCGCGCCTCAAAGAGGCGCTGGCAGGCGCGGAGCGGCCGCTCTTCTACCTGGCGATTCCACCGAGCCTCTTCGGCACCGTAGTCGAGCTGCTCGGCTCGTCGGGCTGCGCGGCCAATGCGCGGGTCGTGCTCGAGAAGCCCTTCGGCCGCGACCTCGCGTCGGCCGAGGCGCTCAACGCCACGTTGCACGGCATCTTTCCCGAGCAGTCGATCTTCCGCATCGACCACTTCCTCGGCAAGGAGCCGGTGCAGAACCTGCTGTACTTCCGCTTCGCCAACTCCTTCCTCGAGCCCGTCTGGAACCGCAACTACGTCGAGAGCGTGCAGATCACCATGGCCGAGAAGATCGGCGTGGAGGGGCGGGGAAAGTTCTACGAAGAGGTCGGTGCCATCCGCGACGTCGTGCAGAACCACCTGCTCGAGGTCGTTGCGAGCCTCGCCATGGAGCCGCCGGTCGGCTACTGGGGCGAGGCCCAGCGCGACGAGCGCATCAAGGTGCTGCGGGCCATCAGCCCCTTCACGGGCCAGAGCCTCGTGCGCGGGCAGGTCAAGGGCTACCGCGACGAGCCCGGCGTGGCGCCCGACTCGGAGGTCGAGACCTTCGCGGCCATGCAGGTCCACCTCAACTCGTGGCGCTGGCAGGGCGTGCCGTTCTTCATCCGTACCGGCAAGTACCTGCCCGTGACGGCCACGGAGGTCATGGTCAGCCTCAAGGCGCCGCCCCAGCAGGTGTTCGAGGAGCCCATCCCGTACCAGTCGAACTACTTCCGCTTCCGGCTGGGGCCGGACCAGGTGGCCATCGCGCTCGGCGCACGCACCAAGACGCCCGGCGAGCGCATGGCGGGCGAGGAGGTCGAGCTCTACGTCGCGAACCTCACCGGGCCCGCCATGGAGGCCTACGAGCGGCTGATCGGCGACGCCATGGAGGGCGACGCCACGCTCTTCGCCCGCGAGGACAGCGTCGAGGCCGCCTGGGCCATCGTCGATCCCATCGTCAAGAACGGCAGCCCCGTCTACCGCTATGAGCCCGGCAGCTGGGGGCCCCGCGAGGCCGACCGGATGATTGCGCCCTTCGGCGGCTGGTACAACCCGCCGGCCAACGGCGCCCGCGCCGGCAGCCGCCCGGGCTGACGCGACCCGTGCGGGTCGAGGTCCTCGCCACGCCCGAACTCGCCGCCCAGCGCGCCGCGCAGCACCTGGCCGACGCGCTGAGGGCCGCGATCCGCGAGCGCGGCCGCGCGTGCCTCGCGCTCTCCGGTGGCAGCTCGCCGGTGCCGATGTTCCGGGCGCTGGCGCGGCAGGCAATCGACTGGTCTGCGGTGCATGTCTTCCAGGTCGACGAGCGCGTGGTGCGGCGGGGCGACGCCAGCCGCAATCTCACCACCATCGAGGCCGAGATGGTGCACGCCGGGCCGCTGCCGGCCGGGCACCTGCATGCCATGCCGGTCGAAGCTGCCGACCTGGCCGCTGCGGCCGGTGCGTACGGCAGCCTGCTGGCTGACCTCGCCGGCACGCCCGTCACGCTGGACGCGGTGCACCTTGGTCTTGGCAGCGACGGACACACGGCGTCGCTGTTCCCCGGGGATCCGGCGCTGGCCGTCACCGACCGGACGGTCGCAGTCACAGGCCTCCACGCCGGCTTCCGGCGGCTGACCCTGACGTATCCGGCCCTCGACGCGGCCCGGCTCGTGGTGTGGTTCGCGGTGGGCGCCGGGAAGCAGGGGGTGGTGAAGCGGCTGGCGGTTCGGGATCCCGGAATTCCTGCCGGTCGGGTTGCTGGTGCGCGTGCGTTCCTGGTTGTCGATGACGCAGCCGGCTGTAATCTCGGGAGCGGCTGATGCGTTTCTACAGCGACATGTTCCGGGGTTTCAGTGCGCTGCTGCCCAGCCAGTGGGACGATCCGTTGGGACGCTCTGCGTCGCTGTTCGCTGCCTCGTGGGTCGGGTGGCTGGTGCTGATTGACGTTGGCCTGCTTGGGGTGATGGTGCGGGCGTCCCGCGGCGTGGTGGCGGCTTCCCTGCTGGCGCTATGGGCTGCTCTCTACGTGGCCCACCTGCTATGTTTTCGCTATCCGGGTCGGGGTAACGAAGACTTGGACAGCGCTGCGGAGCCGCGTGAAATCTCGGGTATCGCCACGGCGTATGGCCTGTTGTTTGTGCTGCTTGGCGGGTGCTCCGGCATTGGTACGGCGATGCTTTCTGGCTAAGCCGCGGTCATAGGAGTCCGGATCCGCTGCTGGCTGTGGCCAGCGGGTGCCCCAGACAAGTTCGTGATCGTGCCAGGAAGGCGCTGCTGGCGTGGCTGCGGAGGTACCGTGGGCGGCCTCGTAACTCTGTGAAACCCCCGGTTTCCCTGCTGGCAAGCCCCCTGGGGGCCGCGGGATCCTTCACTCATGGCCCCCGCTCCCCCCGCTCCCCCCGCTCCCCCGCTGCGCACCGCTCCAGGTCTGTCCCCGGGCCGACTTCCGGCGCGCCCGGGCTGCAGGATATACTTTCCGAATCACGTATATCCGGCGCAACGTCCATGCAGGTTTCCAGATGGGGTAACAGTCTCGCCGTGCGCTTGCCGGCTGCCGTGGTCGAGGCCCTCGGCTTGAAGGAAGGCGAAGAGATCGAGGTCCACGTCGTCGGCGCCCGGTCCTTCGAGGTTGCCCGCAAGCCATCGAACCGGGAGTTGCTGGCGCGGCTGCGGAAGTATCGCGGGCGGCTGCCCGCCGATTTCCGGTTCGACCGGCTCGACGCCAATGAGCGGGGCTGACGCGTTCTTCGACACGAACGTCCTGCTCTACCTCGTGTCGGCCGACGCTCGCAGGGCCGACGTCGCCGAGGCGTTGCTGGCGAATGGCGGTCATGTCTCGGTGCAGGTCCTCAACGAGTTTGCCAGCGTGGCCCGGCGCAAGGCCGGGCTCAGCTGGTCCGAGATCGGTGAGCTGCTGGACCACGTCCGGCAGGTCTGCACCGTTCACCCGCTGACGGTCGAGGTCCACGATGTGGCCTGCGGGCTCGCCGAGCGTTACCGGCTGGCCTTCTACGATGCCCTGATCGTCGCATCGGCCGTCAAGGCCCGCTGTACGGTACTCTTCAGCGAGGATCTGCAAAGCGGGCAGCGCTTTGCAGGCGGGTTGAGGGTTCGTGATCCATTCTCACGTCCGTAGCGGCCTCCGTCCGTTGCCGCTGGCGCAAGTTCCTCCTCGCTCCTTTCAGCCAGATACCGGAATGATCCCGGGCCCGAGGCGCCAGGCCGGCACCAGGTCCTGATCGGCGGCGGTCAGCCCTCCGGGGTCCCGGGCCGCCCCGGCACCACGTGCCCGTCGCTGCGGCTGAGCAGTCCGGCCCGCTCGTACACGTCGAGCTTCTGCCGCGTGTCGGCGATGTCGAGGTTGCGCATCGTCAGCTGCCCGATGCGGTCCGCCGGCGTGAAGAAGGCCTCGCCCCGCTCCATGGTGAGGCGCCCGGGCTCGTAGGTCAGGTGCGGGCCTGACGTGTCCATGATCGACCAGTCGTTGCCCCGGCGCAGCTCGAGGGTAACCTCGCCGGTCACGGCGCGCGCCACCCAGCGCTGCGCACTCTCGCGCAGCATGAGGGCCTGGGGATCGAGCCAGCGACCCTGGTACAGCAGGCGCCCGAGGGAGCGGCCGTTTCGGCGGTACTGCCCGATGGTGTCCTCGTTGTGGATGGCCGTGACGAGGCGCTCGTAGGCGATGAACAGCAGCGCCATGCCTGGCGCCTCGTAGATGCCGCGGCTCTTGGCCTCGATGATGCGGTTCTCGATCTGGTCGGTCATGCCGAGGCCGTGGCGGCCCCCGACCGCATTGGCCGCCTCGAAAAGTTCGAGGAGCGACCCGAAGGACCGGCCACCCAGGGCCACCGGCACGCCTTCCTCGAAGCGCACGCTGACCGTCTCCCGCTGAACCTCGCAGTCGTCGCGCCAGAACGGCACGCCCATGATCGGCTGCACGATGTGCATGCCACGGTCGAGGAACTCCAGGTCCTTGGCCTCGTGCGTCGCGCCGAGGATGTTGGCGTCGGTGGAGTACGCCTTCTCGTGGCTCGTCCGGTACTCGAAGCCGCTGGCGGCGAGGTACTCGCTCATCTCCCGCCGGCCACCGAGCTGGTCGATGAAGGCCTGGTCGAGCCAGGGCTTGTAGACCCTGAGGGCCGCGTTCGTGAGCAGCCCGTAGCGATGGAACCGCTCGATGTCGTTGCCCTTGTAGGTGGAGCCGTCGCCCCAGATGTTCACGTCGTCCTCACGCATGGCGGCCACGAGCCGCGTGCCGGTGACGGCGCGTCCGAGGGGCGTCGTGTTGAAGTACGTCTGCCCGCCGGTGGAGATGTGGAACGCCCCGCTCTGGATCGCCGCGATGCCCTCGGCCACCAGTTCGTGCCGGCAGTCGACCAGCCGCGCCTGCTCGGCCCCATAGTCCATGGCCTTGCGCGCGATGCCGGCGTAGTCGGCCTCGTCGGGCTGGCCGAGGTTGGCCGTGTAGGCATAGGGAATGGCGCCGTGGGCCCGCATCCAGTGCAGCGCCGCAGACGTGTCGAGGCCACCGGAGAAGGCGATGCCGACGCGCTCGCCCACGGGTAGCTGCCTGAGGATCGTGGCCATGGGCGGACCTTGACGAAAGGGCGCAGGGCGCGGGACGGTAAAGATAGCCGAAGCCGGTCCGCCCTCTGCCACACTATCCCCATGGAAACCTGGATCACCGCGCTGCTGAAGGCGCTGGCGCTGCCGGAGTACGGCCTGACGACGGTGTTCTTCGTCGCCCTCGTGTCCGCGACGCTGCTGCCCGTCGGCTCGGAGTTCGCGGTCTTCGGGCTGGTCAAGCTCGAGCCGGACCTCTTCTGGCCGGCCATCCTGGTGGCCACGACCGGCAACACGGTGGGTGGCGGCATCAGCTACTGGATGGGTTACGGCGCCGAGCGCGCCTATGAGAAGGTCAGGCACCGGAAGCCCGGCGAGGTGAAGGCGCTCGCCTGGCTCGAACGCTTCGGTCCGAAGGCCTGCCTGCTGAGCTGGCTGCCGGTGGTGGGTGACCCGCTGTGTGCAGTGGCCGGCTGGCTGCGGCTCGCCTTCTGGCCCTGCGTCGCGTACATGGCGGTGGGCAAGTTCTTCCGCTACCTGGTGATGACCGGTAGCCTCTACTGGGCGTGGCCGGGGCAGCTGCAGCCATAGCCGGCCAAGGGATCGTACAGGGAGGTTGCCCGATGACACGCGCTGCCGTGCTGCTGTGCCTGCTGGCACCCCCGTTCGTCCTTGCCGCACTGTCCGCAGCCGGCGCCTTCACGGGCCTGGCCCAGGTGCTGCAGATGCTGCCGTTCGCCTGGCTCGGCGGTTCGCTGGCGTTCTGGCTCGTGCTGTCCGTTGTCTTCGGCGTGGGGCCGGCGCCGCGGCCGGCGGCCCGGTCCTGGAGCATGCCGTCGAAGCTCTTCCACTGGGTCATGGCGCTGGCCGTGCTCGCGGCCGTGACCCTCATGTACTACATCGTCAACCTCGGCGACACCGAAGATCCCGCGGTGCGCGCGGAGTACGGGCGGCTGCTCAAGGTGCACAAGTCCCTGGGCCTCGTGGCGCTCTTCCTCGTCGCCTTCCGCTACGCCTGGAACCGGCTACGCCCCCGGCCGCCGCTCCCCGGTGCCCTGTCGGCCGGCCAGCAGCGGCTGGCGCGGGTCTCCCACGGGTTCCTGTACCTGGCGCTCCTGGTCGTGCCGCTCCTCGGCTGGATGGCGTCGATGACCTACGGTGGCCGCACCTGGTTCTTCGGCCTGTTCGAGCTGCCAGTCTGGCTGCCGCGGAACGAGGCCTGGGCGCTGGTGCTGCAGCCGCTGCACATCTACCTGGCCTGGGCCATGCTGGCGTTCGTGGGCCTGCACTCGGCGACCGCCTTCTGGCATCACGTCGTCCGGCGCGATGCGACGCTGGTGCAGATGCTGCCGCGCACGCCGCGGTCCGGAAGCGCCTGACCGTCCTGACGGGAACCCCCGTCCGCTTCGGGCGCCGGGCCCGCAACGTTCCGGTAACAAAACGACCGGCGCGCGGGTAACATGCCGCGCGCCGGCGCCGTCGGGCACCGGCCTGTTCCCTGCAGCCGGTGGCGGCCATCGACGTGCACCCCGTGGTTTCTCCCGTTCCGACCGTTGCAGCCGTCATCGCGGCCCTCGCCGTCATGGCGACACCTGCGACGGGCCTGGCCGGCCCGTTCGGCATCCGCGAGGGTGCGACGCTGGCCGAGCGCACGCAGGATCTCGGCCTGGTCTACCGCAATCCGCAGAACCCCACGGTGCAGGAGGTCTGGATCCTCGGCCGCTACCACGGCCAGTGGCACTGGACCGATGCCGACACCGGCGAGGACGACGGCTACGAGGACCGGCGTTTCCGCATCGGCGGCCAGGCGCGCCTCTTCGGCAACCTGACGGTCCATGCCCAGGCCATCAGCGGCAGCGACTTCGAACCCACCTACAACGGCTTCACCGAGCTCTGGGTCGGCTGGCGCTTCAGCGACGCCCTCACGCTGACCATCGGCCAGCAGAAGCACCGCTTCACCCACGACCGCAACGTGTCGAGCCGCTACCTGCAGACGATCGAGCGCAGCCTGCTGACGAACATGTTCAATGCCGACTACACCCCGGCCGTGACGCTGTCGGGCAGCGCCGCCGGCTGGACGTACTACGGCGGCGTGTTCTCGAACAACACCGGTCGGGCCGTCGGCGAGGCGATGGTCGAGTGGGAGTCGGGGTACTCGCTGCTGGCCACCGCCACCCGCGACGTGGGCCGCTGGTTCGACACCGACACTGCCCACCTGAACGTGTCCGTCGTGCACAGCGATGCCGATGACGAAGCGACCAACCTGAACCGCTTCGACGAGGGCCTGGCCGCCGCGCTGATCCTGACGGACGGCCCGGCTTCGCTGGTCACCGAGGTCACCGCCGGCCTCGGCGCCGACGCCGGCAACGCCTACGGCATCTACCTGCAGCCGGGCTACTTCTTCACGTCGAAGCTGCAGCTGGTCGGCCGCTACCAGTTCGCCTTCAGCAACGGTGACGATGGCCTGAGCGCCCAGCGGCGCTACGAGCGCGCCGCCGGCATGACCACCGGCGACGACTACCAGGCCGCCTACATCGGCTGGAACTACTACATCGCCGAGCACCGCCTGAAGGTGATGACGGGCCTCGAGTACTCGGACCTCAGCGGCGACTCCGCGTGGACGGGGTTCGTGGGGGTCCGCATGTTCTGGGGGCCCCAGTCGCGGGGGCCGTTCCCCATGGCGCAGGTGCTGAAGCCCCGCGGGCCCTGACGCACTGCGGGTGCCGTTGCCGTGCAGCAGCGGTATGATCCGCCGACCACCATGCCGCCACCGGGGGGAGCTGTCATGAGGGTCTCTTTCACGCCGGGTCCGCTGGGCGCCCTGATCCTGGCCTGTACCGCCGCTGCCGTCGGCCTGCCGGCCGCCCGGGCCGGGGAAGAGGTCGACCACTCGGCCCACGCCGGCCACGCCATGAGCGCTGCGGACCTGGCGACGCTGCGCGCCAAGATCCCGCTGTACCAGTCGTACACCGACGACCAGATCAACGCCAGCATGGGCCGCATGCGGGACACGGCCGACTACCTGAGCGGGCCTGCCGTGCGCCACAGCGTCGGCGTGCTGGCGCTGGGCCACGGCTACGGCGACAAGGGCGACGCCCAGTTCAAGGCGGGCTTCGCCGACGTGGCGCGCTCGCACCCGACGGCGGTCGGCCTGGGCATGGCGATGATGAGCTCGAGCCACATCCAGCAGGCCGTGGCCGACCTCGAGGCAGCCGGTGCCACGACGATCGTCGTCCTGCCGACGGAGATCGGCCAGCGCACGAACCTGACGCGGCAGTGGAACTACATCCTCGGCCGCGAAGACGTCTCGGCCTACCTCGACGTGCCGCGCCTGAAGTCCAGTGCCCGGGTCGTCATGGGCACGACGCCCACCGGCAGCCCGGTCGTCACCGACATCCTCGCGGCGAACCTGCGCACCGTCAGTCGCGACCCGGCCCGGGAGTTCGCCGTCGTCATTGCCCACGGCCCCACGGACGCCCAGGAGAACGCCGAGGAACTGGCCGACCTGGAGCGGCATGCCCGGGGCGTGCAGAAGGCACTGGGGCTGGCGGGGGCCATCGGCGCCACGCTGCAGGATGACGCGCCGACGGCGATCCGCGAAGCCAACGTCGAGCGCATCCGCGAGCGGATCCGGGCCGAGGCGGCCGCCGGTCGCCGCGTGCTGGTCGCGCCGCTCCTGGTGACGAGCGGGGGCTTCGTGTCGATGAAGATCCGCCGCGACCTCGAGGGCCTCGACTACACCATGGTCGACGCCGGCCTCGCCGAGAGTCCGCTGTTCCCGCGCTGGGTCGACGAAACCGTGGCGACCCTGTCCGGCCGCTGAGCCGGACGGCGGGGCCGCCCGCTACCAGCCGCGCCGCCAGCGGGTCGCGTCCCGCAACTCGCGCCACGGGATGATGCGGCTGCGCTTCGTCAGCACCGCCTCGATGACCACCTGTTCCACCGGCGCGTCGGGCGGCTCCGGCTCGACCAGCGCGGTGACCATGAAGTGCTTCTCGCGGTGGCGCGGCTGCACGGCCGACCACTTGGTGTGCAGGAGCTTCTTCGGGCTGAGGGGCGTTGTCACGGCCGGGACCTGCGTCAGCGCCGCGCGCCGCGCGCCGCCCGGCCGCACGGTCGGGGCGATGGTGACGGTCCCGGTCGCGGGGTCGAACAGGATCTGGGCGTCGCCGGACTGAAGCTGCCGCAGCACCTGGGCCACCTTGGCCTCGAAGCCCACCTCGCGCAGGCCGTAGTCGGTGCCCTCGCGCAGCACGAAGGCCTCCACCACGCCGCGCAGTGCGTCTGGCGAAAGCTGGTCGGGGGCTACCTCGACCGGTGGCGGGGTGTCGTCCGCGTCCTGCATGGCGCCAGTCTACGGTGGCCGGCGGCCCCGGCGGCAGCCCGTTGTTCCCGGGCGAGCGGCGCGATCCGGGCAGCCATGCCCGGCTCCGGGCGTCAGCGCGCGGGGTGGCGCAGGTCCCAGGCGCGGACCGGCCCTGCGCCGGTGCCCTGGTAGAAGACGGTGTGGTCGCCGACGACGGCGGACCAGGCGCGCTCCGGGTCAGGTGAGGCCAGGTCGAAGCTGTCGAAGCCGCAGCGGCGCATGTAGTTCAGCTGCTCCTGCAGCACGTCGCCGACGGCGCGGAGCTCCCCGGCGTAGCCGTAGCGCTCGCGGAGCAGCCGGGCGTACGTGTAGGCGCGCCCGTCGCGGAACTTCGGGAACTCGAGGGCAATGACGGCGAGCCGGGGCAGGTCCGCCGCCAGCACCCCGGGGTGCTGGTCGCTCTTCAGCCGCACGCCCACCAGGGTGCCCCGGGCCAGCAGGGCCTCGCGGTCCGCCTGCCACCGGGCGAGGCTGACGATGACCGCGCCCGTCGCCGGCACGGCCTCCAGGGCGGAGGCATCGACGAACGGGTCGGCGGCCAGTAGGCCTTCGCGGATCAGCGCCATGGTCAGGCCACCTCGCGCCGGGAGCGGCCGGCCGAGTCGCCGTAGACGGCGGCCTTGAAGGGCTCGGGGCCGACGCGGCGGTAGGTGTCGAGGAAGCGCTCGCTGCCCGACCGGCAGGCCCGGTAGGTGTCGAGCAGCCGCTCGATGGCGCCGTTGATCTCCTCGGCGCGGATGCCGGGTCCCAGCCGCTCGCCGAGGGAGGCATCGTGGCCCGACGAGCCACCCAGCAGCAGCTGGTAGAACTCCTCGCCGTTCTTCTCGACGCCGAGGATGCCGATGTGGCCGACGTGGTGGTGGCCGCAGGCGTTCATGCAGCCCGAGATGTTGATCGCCAGCTCGCCCACGTCCGCGAGGGCCGCGGCGTCCGCGAAGTAGCGGGTGATGTCCTGGGCAACGGGGATCGACCGGGCGTTCGCGAGCGAGCAGTAGTCGAGGCCGGGGCAGGCGATGATGTCGGTGAGCTGGCCGATGTTCGGCGTCGCCAGCGACAGGTCCTTGAGCTCGTGCCACAGCGCGGGCAGGTCCGCCTGCCGCACGTCCGGGAACACCAGGTTCTGCCGGTGGGAGACCCGGAGCTCGCCCAGGCTGAACCGGTCGGCGAGGTCCGCCACCTTGTCCATCTGGTCGGCGGTGAGGTCCCCGGGGGCGATGCCCGGCGCCTTCAGCGACAGGTTCACGATGGCGTAGCCGGGCGCCCGGTGGGCCACCACGTTGGCGGCATGCCAGGCCGCGAAGGCGGGGTCCGAGGCCCGGGCAGCCACCAGCACCGGCGGGTCATCGGCCAGCGCCTCCCAGGCCGGGTCGGCGAAATAGGCGGCGATGCGCTCGATCTCCGCCCGGGGCACGGCAAGCAGCGGGCTCCGCCGGATCTCCGCCCATTCCTCGTCCACGAGCCGGCGGAACCCGTCGGGACCCAGGGCGTTCAGCTGCACCTTGATCCGCGCCTTCTGGGGGTTGTCCCGCCGGCCGCCCAGGTTGTAGATCCGCAGGATGGCCTCCAGGTAGGAGAGCAGGTCCTCCCTGGCGAGCCAGTCGCGGAGCGTGTGGCCGACGAAGGGCAACCGGCCCTGG
>JAEUPZ010000020.1 GCA_016789885.1 Chromatiales bacterium
GCGCGCTCACCCCTGCGGGGCGGCCTGCGGCCGTCCAAACTCGCTCTGCGAGTTTGTCGAACCGAAGGGTTCTGGAATCGCCAGCACTCTGCGCCAGATACGACACGGGGCCCGCAAGGGGCCCCGTGTCGTATCTGGCGGAGAGGGAGGGATTCGAACCCTCGATACAGCTTTTGGCTGTATAACGGTTTAGCAAACCGCCGCCTTCAGCCTCTCGGCCACCTCTCCTGGTTCGGGTACTGCCTGCGGCAGGGGCGGCGTCGCGGTGCGAGGCCGGCCCGGCAGTGGGGCGCAAGGATAGCAGAAGACCACGGGCCCGCAGCGGCCGCGGGTCGCAGCCGCTGCGGGCCCGTCGGTAGCCGGGTCAGGCCTTGTGGGCGAGGACGGGCGTGAAGCCGGCCTCGTGGTGGTGCCCGTTCAGGCTGGTGCCGTTCTGCTGTTCCTTGCAGATGCGCTCGTAGATCTCTTCGCGGTGCACGGCCACGTCGCGTGGCGCCTTCACGCCGAGCCGCACCTGGTTCCCCTTGACGCCGAGCACGGTGACATCGACCTCGCCGCCAATGATGACCGTCTCGCCGATCCGCCTCGTCAGAATGAGCATCGGAAACTCTCCTTGGCCCGGCTGCTTGTTGTTGTGCCTGGCGTTGCCAGGAACCGTGATGCGCAGCTGCAATCCCTGGCTGCGTCGTCGCGGCTGCCACCCCCCTGAGATGGCCGTTGCGCGGGTAGCCCGTCGTTGTTCTTGGCGAGGCCCCCACCCCCGGCACCGGATACCGGGAGTGGACGGATAATAACCACAGTTCCCGCCGGCACGGAACACTGCAGCGACGGCGGGCACGCGCCGGAAATCCCTGAGAAACCAGATGGTTGGTGGCGTCCGGCCGGCAGCGCCCCTAAACCTCTCTGCTTAATATTTGACCACCCCAGCCGGTGGTAGCAGCCGCCGCGAGCGGACCCAATCGGTGGTAGCGGGACCTCGGGCCGGATACGGCCGACCGTCCGCGTCCTTCTGGTGGACACAACGCGCGGAAGCCTGCGGAACGGCGTGGACGACCTAGAAGTCTGGACCGGGCTCGGGCGACCAAGGCTGCCGCTCCACGCCGGCTGCGCACCATGGGGCCGCACACCTGCACTGCGCGGGCCCAGAGTGCCGCCCCGGAATCCGACGAACTGTGCAGATTCCCGCGTTGACCCCTGCGCCAAACGAGGCATAGGCTGTGGCCTATGCTCGGTTGGATACCCGCACCATGAACTCCCCTGACCGCCACGTCCGCCTGTTCCGCAACGGCCGCAACCAGGCGCTGCGCATCCCCCGGGAGTTCGAGTTGGAGGGGGACGAGGCGATCCTGCGCCGTGAGGGCGACTCGCTGATCATCTCGCCCGTGCGCAAGGGTCGCCTGCTGGCGGTGCTGGCCGCACTCGAGCCGCTGGACGAGCCGTTCCCGGACGTCGACACCGACCTGCCGCCCGCCGACGACGTGGCGCTCTGACGATGCCGCACCGTTACCTGCTCGATACCAACATCGTCTCGGCCCTGATCCGCGATCCGCAGGGAGCTGCCGCGGCCCGTATCGCCGCGGTCGGCGAGGACACGATCTGCACCAGCATCGTCGTGGCCGCCGAGCTGCGTTTCGGCGCGGTGAAGTCCGGCTCGCGCGCGCTGAAGCAACGGGTCGACGTCATCCTGTCGGCGCTCGAGGTCGTGCCCCTCGAACCGCCGGCGGATGAACACTACGGCGAGATCCGCCAGCACCTCGCCCGGCAGGGGACGCCGATCGGCGCCAACGACCTGCTGATCGCGGCCCACGCGCGGTCGCTGGACCTGGCGCTAGTCACCGCGAACGTCCGCGAGTTCGCCCGCGTGCCCGGCCTGCGCGTCGAGGACTGGCTGGCTGCCTGAGCCGCCGGCCGCGCACTCCGCTTCAGGCGCGCTCGCGCACCCAGTCGGCGACACCGCCCAGCGCACCGTCGAGGGCGGCGATGTCCGGGCCGCCCGCCTGGGCGAAGTCCGGCCGCCCGCCACCCTTGCCGCCGAGCTTCGCAGCCACGGCATTGACGAGGTCGCCGGCGCGGATGCGGCCCGTGAGGTCCTTGGTGACGCCGGCGGTGACCAGCGCCTTGCCGGCACCGGCGTCGGCCGAGGCCAGCACGACGACGCCGCTGCCGAGCTTGTCCTTGAGCCGGTCCGTGGTGTCGCGAAGGGTCTTGGCGTCGAGCCCGTCGTCGAGGCGCGTGACGAGCAGGCGCACGTCGCCGACGGCCTCCACGGTGTCCATGAGATCACGGCCACCAGCACCGGCGGCGAGCTTCGCCTTGAGCTGCTGCAGCTCGCGCTCTAGGGTGCGGTTGCGCTCGAGCGCCTGGCGGATGCGTGCCTCGACGTCGCCGCGCCCGCCCTTGACCAGCGCAGCGAGGCGGTCGACGGTGCGCTCGGTCTCGGCAACGCGGGCGAGTGCACCCGCGCCGGTCACGGCCTCGATGCGCCGGATGCCAGCGGCGATACCGGACTCCTGCACGATCTTGAAGAGCCCAATGTCGCCGGCCCGCTGCACGTGGGTGCCGCCGCAGAGCTCCGTGGAGAAATCACCGATGGTGAGCACGCGCACACGGTCGCCGTACTTCTCGCCGAAGAGCGCCATGGCACCGGCGGCCACGGCGTCGTCGTAGGCCATGACGCGGGTCTCGGCGGCGGCGTTGCGCCGGATCTCGGCGTTGACGAGGTCCTCGATGGCGGCGAGCTGCTCCGGGCCAATCGCCTCGTAGTGCGAGAAGTCGAAGCGCAGCTTGTCGGGCGCCACCAGCGAACCCTTCTGCGCCACGTGCCGGCCGAGCACCTGGCGGAGCGCCGCGTGCAGCAGGTGCGTGGCCGAGTGGTTCAGCCGCGTGGCGTCGCGCAGGCCGGCGTCCACCGCAGCCGACAGCGGCAGGCCGGCCGTCAGCGTGCCGGCCTCGAGCCGGCCGACGTGCACGCAGGCTTCGCCGGCCTTCTGGGTGTCGGTGACGACGAAGCGCACGCCGTGGCCGGTGAGCTCGCCCTGGTCACCGACCTGGCCGCCGCTCTCGGCGTAGAAGGGCGTGCTGTCGAGCACGACGGCGCCGCTCTCGCCGGCCACGAGCCTGTCGACGGGCTTGCCGTCCTTCAGGAGCAGCGTGACGTGGCCGGTGCCCGTCAGGCCGTCGTAGCCGGTGAAGGCCGTGCGGGCATCGAGCCGCTGGCCGCCGTCGTAGGCGACGTTGAACTTCTGCGCAGCCCGGGCGCGCTCGCGCTGGGCCTCCATGGCGGCCTCGAAGCCGTCGCGGTCGACGGCGATGCCCCGGGCACGCGCGACGTCGGCCGTGAGATCCACGGGGAAGCCATAGGTGTCGTACAGGCGGAAGACGAGGTCGCCCGGCAGCTCGCGGCCGCCGCCGGCCATGGCGTCCTCGAGGATGCGCATGCCCTGGGACAGCGTCTCGGCGAAGCGCTCTTCCTCGTTCTTCAGCACGCGCTCGACGTGGTCGCGGGCCGCGGGCAGCTCCGGGTAGGCCTTGCCCATCTCGTTGGCCAGCGGCCCGACCAGCCGGTGGAAGAACGGCTGCTGAACGCCGAGCTCGTGGCCGTGGCGCAGCGCCCGGCGGATGATGCGGCGGAGCACGTAGCCCCGCCCCTCGTTGCCCGGCAGTACGCCGTCGGCGATGAGGAAGGCCGAGGCCCGGATGTGGTCGGCGATGACCCGCAGCGAGCTCGACTGGCGGTCCTTCGTGCCCGTGACCTCGGCCGCCGCCGCGATGAGCGCGCGGAACAGGTCGATGTCGTAGTTGCTGTGCACGCCCTGCATGACGGCGGCGATGCGCTCGAGGCCCATGCCGGTGTCGACCGAGGGCTTCGGCAGCCTGGTCAGCGTGCCGTCGGCGGCGCGCTCGTACTGCATGAAGACCAGGTTCCAGATCTCGACATAGCGGTCGCCGTCCTCGTCGGGCGAGCCCGGCGGGCCGCCCGGGATCGAGGGTCCGTGGTCGTAGAAGATCTCGGTGCAGGGACCGCAGGGGCCCGTGTCACCCATGGCCCAGAAGTTCGACTTCTCGTCGAGGCGGCTGAAGCGGTCCGGGTCGATGCCGACGCCCTTGAGCCACAGGTCGGCGGCCTCGTCGTCCTCGCGGTAGACGGTGACCCAGAGCCGCTCCGGCGGAATGCGCAGGGTGCCGGTGATGAACTCCCAGGCGTAGCGGATGGCGTCCTGCTTGAAGTAGTCGCCGAAGCTGAAGTTGCCGAGCATCTCGAAGAACGTGTGGTGCCGCGCCGTGTAGCCCACGTTCTCGAGGTCGTTGTGCTTGCCACCGGCCCGCACGCAGCGCTGCACGCTGGCGGCGCGGCTGTAGCTGCGCGGGTCCTTGCCGAGGAACACGTCCTTGAACTGCACCATGCCGGCGTTGGTGAAGAGCAGCGTCGGGTCGTTGCCCGGCACGAGCGGCGAGCTCGCGACGACGCGGTGGCCGTGGCCGGCGAAGTAGTCGAGGAATTGCTGGCGCAGTTCGGCGGTGTTCATGCGGGTGCGGCGGTGGCCCGGGAAAAGGCCGGCAGTTTACCGGAGCGGCCCCGGCCCGGCGCGGACCGCGCGCACGCCCGGGGCAGGCAGCTCACGGGACGGGAGTCCGCGGGCGGGGCGCCACAGAGCCCGGGGCCGCGGGTCGGGCGTCGGTGACAGCGACCGTGCGGCCCTGGCCGGATCGACCCACCGCCGCCGTCCGGAGGCAACGCCGGATCAGGAATCGTCGGGGAAGGTGTCGGGTTCGTCGTCGCCGGCACCCGGCAGGCCGGAGTATCCGCCCGCGTCGTCCAACGGGTCGTGCGGCCCGGCAGGGGTACCCGCCCCGCCTGCAGCCCGGCGGGCATCCTCGGCGCTGAATCCCCGGTACTGCAGGAACCGCAGCCGCTTCGCCCGGTCGGCGAAGTCCCGGGGCCCGGCGGCACCGAACCGGCGCTGGCAGACGTCCCGGGCCAAGGCGGCGAAGTCGATGCCGGCCGCCTGCAGAGCCTGGCTGACCTCGTCCCGGCTGATGCCCTGGCGTTCGAGTTCCGTGCGGATGCGCACTGGGCCGTGGCCCCGGCGGGCGTGGCTCGCGATGAAGGACTCGAGGTAGCGGGCCGCCGACAGGAGGCCCTCGCGCTCGAGGGCGTCGAGGGCGGCATCGACCTCGTCGGCGGGATGGCCACGGCCGAGGAGCTTGGTGCGGAGCTCGCGCGGCGAGTGCTCCCGCCGCGCGAGCAGGTCCATGGCCGCCCGCCGCGCCGTCCGCCGGCCCCTGGCCGGAGCGTCGGTCATCGGCGGGCGGGCCGCGGCGGGCTCAGGCCTCGTCGCTGACCGGCTCGACGTCGGCCACCGGCGCGGCGAGCGCGTCGGGCTTGGTCATGAGGATGGCGCGGAGCTTGCCCTCGATCTCCCGGGCGATCTCGGGGTTCTGCACGAGGAAGTCCCGGGCGTTGTCGCGGCCCTGGCCGACCCGGTCGCCGTTGTAGCTGTACCAGGCGCCCGACTTGGCGATGATGTTGTGCTTGATGCCGAGGTCGATGATCTCGCCCTCGCGGGAAATGCCCTTGTCATAGAGGATCTCGAACTCGGCCACGCGGAACGGCGGGGCGACCTTGTTCTTGACGACCTTGACGCGGGTCTGGTTGCCGATGACCTCTTCACCGCGCTTGATCGAGCCGATGCGGCGGATGTCGAGGCGCACCGACGAGTAGAACTTGAGCGCGTTGCCGCCGGTCGTGGTCTCGGGGTTGCCGAACATGACGCCGATCTTCATGCGGATCTGGTTAATGAAGATGACGACGGTGTTCGAGCGCTTGATGTTGCCGGTGAGCTTGCGCAGGGCCTGGGACATGAGCCGCGCCTGCAGGCCCACGTGGGAGTCGCCCATCTCGCCCTCGATCTCGGCCTTGGGCGTGAGCGCCGCCACCGAGTCGACGACGACGATGTCGACGGCCCCCGAGCGCACCAGCAGGTCGGTGATCTCGAGCGCCTGCTCGCCGGTGTCGGGCTGGGAGACCAGCAGGTCGTCGACCTTGACGCCGAGCTTCTCGGCGTACTGCGGGTCGAGGGCGTGCTCGGCGTCGACGAAGGCGGCCGTGCCACCCTTGCGCTGGCACTCGGCGATGACCTGCAGCGTGAGCGTGGTCTTGCCCGAGGACTCGGGCCCGAAGATCTCGATGATGCGGCCGCGCGGCAGCCCACCGACCCCCAGCGCCATGTCGAGCATCAGCGAGCCCGTGGAGATGACCTCGATGTCCTTGGTGGGACCGGCGTCGCCGAGGCGCATGACGGAGCCCTTGCCGAACTGCCGTTCGATCTGGCCGAGCGCGGCAGCCAGTGCTTTTTTGCGGTTGTCGTCCATGGCCATCTGCATCTCCGGATCCCGCGCGGGGATCGTGGGCTTGGGGTTTCGGAAGGCGCCGCCGGACGGCGGCATGGGCGGGATTATTCCATAGTTGCCCGGGGGCGACAGGCCGCGAAACCGGGCATTTCGCGAGGATTCCCGGCCGTGGCCGGAGGCGGAATTGCTGGCGCCGACAGGCACTCCGGAACCGCCGCCGAGGGCCTGCCAACGATTGCCCACGGCACGACGGGCACTTGCCCGCGGCTTCTCAGGCGCTATCGAGCCGGGCCACGAGCCCGGCCAGCGCGATGGCCACCGACTGGCGGCGGATGGCCTCGCGCGAGCCGTGCAGCTGCCACCGCACCGCGGCCGGGGCGACGGTCTCCGGGCCGTCCCAGGCGAACCAGACGGTGCCCACGGGCTTGGCCGGCGAGCCGCCCCCGGGCCCGGCTATACCAGTGATGGCGACCGTCAGCCCGGCTCCCGTCAGGCGGCGCAGGCCGGACGCCATCTGGCGGGCGACGGGCTCGCTCACGGCGCCTTCGGCCGCCAGCACGCCGGGGTCCACGCCCAGCAGGCGCACCTTGGCCTCGTTGCTGTAGGTGACGAGGCCGTAGCCGAACCAGGCCGAGCTGCCGGGCCGGTCCGTCAGGCAGCGGGCCACCCAGCCCCCGGTGCAGGACTCGGCCGTGGCCGCCGTCAGGCGTCGCGCCTCGAGGCCGGTGGCGAGGCGCGCCACGAGTTCCGCCAGTTCATGGTCGCCGGCAGCCGGGACAGGCCCGGTGCGGATCTCAGCGTCCGAGGGCATCGACGTACACCTCCGCATAGGCGGCCGCCATGGCCGCCGGCGTGAATTCTGCCGCGATCCGGGCGTGCCCCGCGGCACCCAGGGACCGCCGGCGTGCCGGGTCGGCCAGCAGGCCCGCCACCGCGTCCCCCAGGGCGACGCTATCACCGGGCGGCACCAGGATCCCCGTCCCGCCGTCCGCCACGGCCTCGGCAATCCCGCCGCTGCGGAATCCCACCACCGGCACGCCCGCCGCCTGGGCCTCGAGCAGCGTCAGGCCCAGTCCCTCGGCCAGCGCCGGGTGCACCAGCACGTCGATGTGGCCGAGGAATTCCCCAAGGTCCGGCCGGAAGCCCGCGAAATGCACGCCACCGGAGGTCCCCGCGCGCGCCACGAGCGCCCCCTCGAGGGGGCCGGTGCCGAACACCAGCAGCCGTGCCGCGGGGAACCGCGCGCGGATCGCCGGCCAGGCCGCCAGCAGCAAGTCGTGCCCCTTGCGCGGGATCAGCTGGGCGACGACGGCGATGACCGGCTGGCCGGGCTGCAGGCCGAACTCGCTGCGGAACCGGTCCGGGGACCAGGCGGGCACGCAATCGGCAGCCGACACGGCGCTGCGGATCACGCGGACGCGTTCCGGCGGCACGCCCTCGGCCACGAGCTGCGCGCGGACCGCCGACGACACCGCAACGATCTGCCGGTAGGCCCGGTACTTCAGGGTGCCGAGCACGGGCGTGTCGGGGTTGTCGACGCGGCGGGTCAGTACCGCCGGCACGCCGGCGATGGCCGCGGCGATGCCGCCGAAGAAATCAGCGCCCCGGCGGCTGTGGGCATGGAGCAGGTCGAAGCGGCGCTGGCGCAGGAGGCCGCCGAGGAACCCCAGCGCTGCCACGTCGAGGTCGCCACCCAGCGGATGGGTCGCGACGGCGAGCCCCCGGGCGCGGGCCGCGGCGGCAATGGCACTGCCGTCGGGGCACGCGAGCAGGCCACCGATGCCCCGGGCCGCGAGCGCCGTCATCAGTTCGAGCACCTGTCGCGCACCGCCGTAGAGGTGGCGGCCCGCTTCGACGTGGAGGACGTGCACGGGGGGATTCTAGCGTCCCACAGCCGCTAGAATCGCCGCCGTGGAAGAGCACACGCCCATCATGCAGCAGTACCTCCGCATCAAGGCGGAGCACCCGGGCATGCTGCTCTTCTACCGCATGGGTGATTTCTACGAGCTCTTCTACGACGACGCCCGCAAGGCGGCGCGACTCCTCGACATCACGCTGACGGCCCGGGGCAGGTCGGCCGGGCAGAACATCCCCATGGCGGGCGTTCCCTACCACGCCGTCGACCAGTACCTCGGCCGCCTCGTGCGCGCCGGCGAGTCGGTGGCGCTGTGCGAGCAGATCGGCGATCCGGCCGCGAGCAAGGGGCCGGTCGAGCGCAAGGTCGTGCGCATCATCACGCCGGGCACCCTCACGGACGAGGCGCTGCTCGATGCCCGGCGCGAGAACCTGGTGGCGGCCGTGTGCCCCGCCCCGTCAGGCTATGGCCTGGCCTGGCTCGAGCTGTCGGCCGGCCGCTTCTGCCTGGCGGAGCCCGCGACGCTCGCCGAACTCGACGCCGAGCTCGCGCGGCTGCAGCCGGCGGAACTGGTGCTCGAGGAAGGGCTGACTCTGCCGGTGGCCGGCCGCGCCGTGCAGTCGCTGCCGCCGTGGCACTTCGACATCGAGACGGCACGGCGCCAGCTCGCCGGACAGTTCGGCACCCGCGACCTGGCGGGCTTCGGCGTCGAACACCGCACGGCCGGCCTGCGGGCCGCCGGCGCCCTGCTGCAGTACGTGCGCGACACCCAGCGCAGCGCCCTGCCCCACGTGCAGGGCATCCGGCTGGAATCGGCGGACGATGCCCTGCAGCTCGACCCGGTCTCCCGGCGCAACCTGGAGATCGAGAAGAGCCTCGGCGGCGACGACCGGGCCAGCGTGGCAGGCGTGCTCGACCGCTGCCAGTCGCCCATGGGCAGCCGGCTGCTGCGCCGCTGGCTGAACCGGCCGATCCGCGACCGGGCGCTGCTCAACGAACGGTACGACGCCCTCGACGCGCTGCGCGGCACGCCGGGCGAAGACCTGGCGGGGCCACTGCGGGAGATCGGCGACGTCGAGCGCATCCTGTCGCGTATCGCGCTCGGCACGGCGCGGCCGCGGGACCTGGCCCAGCTGCGCACGGCGCTCGACGCGGTGCCGGCCATCGCGGTGGCGCTCGCGACGACCGACGCTTCCCTGCTGGCCCGCTGCCGCGACGAGCTGGGGGACCACGGCGACACGGCCGCGCTGCTGCACCGGGCGGTTGTCGCCGCGCCCCCCATGCTGATCCGCGACGGTGGCGTCATCGCGCCGGGCTTCGATGCGGCCCTCGACGAGCTGCGCGACATCAGCGAGCACGCCGACCGGTACCTCGTCGACCTCGAGCAGCGCGAGCGCGCGCGCACCGGACTGCCCTCCCTCAAGGTGGGCTACAACCGCGTGCACGGCTACTACATCGAGCTGACCCGGGCCCAGGCCGCCCAGGCGCCCGCCGACTACCAGCGCCGCCAGACGCTGAAGGGCGCCGAGCGCTACGTCACGCCGGAGCTCAAGGAGTTCGAGGGCAAGGTGCTCTCGGCCCGCGACCGCTCTCTGGCCCGCGAAAAGGAGCTCTACGCACAGCTGCTGGCCGACCTGCTCACGGTGTCCCCGGGCCTGCGGCGCATGGCTGCGGCGCTGGCCGAACTCGACGTGCTGGTGACGCTGGCCGGGCGCGCGGAGGCCCTCGATTTCTGCCGGCCGGTGCTCGTCACGGAGCCGGGCCTGCGCATTCGCGCCGGCCGGCACCCGGTGGTGGAGCAGTTGCTCGACCAGCCGTTCATTCCGAACGACCTCGACCTGCACGACGGCCGGCGGCTGCTGGTGGTCACGGGCCCGAACATGGGCGGCAAGTCCACCTACATGCGGCAGGCGGCCCTCATCGTGCTGCTGGCCCACATCGGCAGTTTCGTGCCGGCCACCGAGGCCGTCATCGGCCCCTTCGACCGCATCTTCACGCGCATCGGCGCCGCCGACGACCTGGCGGGCGGGCGCTCCACGTTCATGGTCGAGATGACCGAGACGGCCAACATACTCCACAACTCCACGCCCTCGAGCCTGGTGCTGATGGACGAGATCGGCCGCGGCACCAGCACCTTCGACGGCCTCTCGCTGGCCTGGGCCACGGCGCATCACATCGGCGAGAAACTGCGGGCCTTCACGCTCTTCGCCACCCACTACTTCGAGCTCACGACCCTGGCCGGCGAGCTGCCCGCCTGCGCCAACGTGCACCTCGACGCCACCGAGCACGGCGACCGGCTCGTCTTCATGCACACCGTGAAGGAAGGCCCGGCCAACCAGAGCTACGGCCTGCAGGTGGCAGCACTCGCCGGCGTGCCGCCGGCGGTGATCCGCCGGGCCCGCGGCTACCTGCTCAGGCTCGAGAACCAGTCGGCCGCCGACGCCGCCGCCCGGTCCGGGCAGGGGCAGCTGGACTTCAGTCCGCCGCCGGAGCCTGAGGAACCGACCGCCGACGGCCTGCGCGAGGCGCTGGCGGGACTGAACCCCGACGAGCTGACGCCCAAGCAGGCGCTGGAAGCGCTGTACGCGCTGAAGCGGAAGGCCTGAGGCGGGGACTACTGCCAGCGACGACCCGCCAGCCGGTCGCGCAGCCGCTGTACTGCCACCAGCGGCGCGCGCGGGATGCCGAGCAGGTGCTCGCCGACGAAACGCGCGACGTTCGTGTGGTTCACGATGCGAACGTTCCAGGTGATGCCGTCTTCCAGCACCTCGGTGACGTGCCACCAGTTCGCCGGCAGCACGAGCCCCTCACCCGGCCCCACGTCGATGACCACCGGGCGTGCCTTGCGCGCCTCGGGCCAGCGCTCCTGCCAGTCCGGCTGGAACAGGCGCACCGCCGAGTTGCGGCGCTGCCAGGGGAAGTGGATGGCCCGCCAGGTGTAGAGGTAGCGGGCGTCCTCCGGCGGGAAGGCGACGAACCGCTTGCGGCCCGTCAGCTGCACGAAGCCAACGTGCACGGCGCAGTGGTCCACGTGCAGCCCGGCGAAGTGGCAGCCCTTGCGGCCGACGTAGATCTCGGGACCACTGAACCGGTCGAGCCGCGGGTGGTCGACCCAGTTGGGACCAAACTCGGGGGGCGGCACGAGATGCCGCTTCAGGCGCGCCAGGTTGCGGTGCACCGACACGTGGGCGAGATACGGCAGCGGCCGTGGATCGTTGGCGAGGAAGCGGTCGAGGTACTCACCCAGCGTCGTCAGGCCCGCCCGCTCGAACTGGGCGCGGTTCGCGGGCCGCACCGTCCAGCTGTAGGTGCCGCCCAGCGTGTCGAGGCGCAGATGGCCATAGGCGTCGCGCACGGCCTCGGCGAAGGGCTTCGGGTGCTGCCAGACATCACGCGCGGCGAAGTGCTGCGGGGTCGTCGGGGGACGCCAGCCCCACCCGGCCCCGGGCCGTCCCGTGGAAACGGGGATGACCGACGGCAGTGACAGCTCGGGCATTGGACTTGCCTCCGGCGACCACCGTGCGGGTTTCGCCACCACGGGCGGCAGCAGTTTCAGTGCACCACCGGCAACTCAGTACCGGAGGCGGCTCAAGCCCCGCGGCGGCGCCATGAGACGGCCAGCCACACGGACCAGAGCAGCACCGTGTAGAGGTAGATCGGAATATAGGCCACCGCCATCAGCAGACCGCACGCGCCTGACACGAAACTGAAGGCCACGAACCCGCGGGACAGTTCGCCCGACCGGCGACCACACCAGGCCAGCTGCACGGCAAACCACCCCAGGCCGATCTGCGCCAGGGCATTCACCCAGATGCGGACCACGGTGGCGGCCGTGTAGGCCGCGTCGCGCAAGGCCGGCGGGTTGGCATCCGCCAGCAGCATCAGGGTCTGCCGGCCAATGACATGGGAAATGCCGACCAGCAGGAAACCGGCGCCGGCGAGCAGCGCGGCAGCCGCGGCGACGAGGGCCGCCTCGGGGTAGCGGCCGGCGTACCGGCGGTAGGTGGCGAGGCCCAGGACCACGACGGCGAAGCCGCTGGCGACGTGCCCGAGACCGGACAGCAGCCACGGCCAGGCCCGGCTCGCGGCCTGCAGCTTCGCCAGGTCCGCATAGTCGGCATAACTGCCGAAGCCGAGCAGCCGGGGCTCGATGACCGCACCGTTCAGGTTGTGCATCGCGAATGCTGCGGCGATGACGGCAGCGGCCCAGGGCGCGAGGCGGTCGAGGCTCATGGCCTGAGCTTAGCGCAGCCCCGCGACCGCGTGCCTAGAATGCGCCATGACCACCGTCGCGCTCCGCCCTGCCGCTCCGTCCGACGCCGCCGCCCTGGCGGCGCTGGGCCACCAGACCTTCACGCAGACGTTCGGGCACCTGTACCGCCCGGAAGACCTGGCCGCGTTCCTCGCCGACTCGTACTCCGTGCCTTGGCACGAGACGCTGCTGGCCGATCCGTCACGCCTCACCTGGGTCGCCGGCCACGACGGCGAACTCGTCGGCTTCGGCATCGCCGGCTCCTGCAAGCTGCCAGTCCCCGGCCGCGAGCCCCGCGCCGGGGAGATCCAGCGGCTGTACCTGCGGGCGGAATGGCATGGCCGGGGCATCGGCTCCCGGCTGCTGGAACGACTGCTGCTCGAGCTGCAGCAGCGGGGCCATGCACCGCTCTACGTCGGGGTGTGGTCGGAGAACTTCGGCGCCCAGCGGCTGTACGCGCGCTACGGCTTCACGCGGGTGGGCGACTACTTCTTTCCCGTGGGCGAGCACCGCGATCACGAGTTCATCCTGCGCCGTTCCTGACGGACTGTCCCGGCAATGGTGTGCCCGCGGGGCGCCGCATCGACGGGAACACGTCCGTGCGTGGTGCCTCCCACCCTGAAACTGAAACGACACGGGCCCGGTGCCGTTGCCAGCACCGGGCCCGCGGACGTCGCGGAGACGGACGACGCGCTTACCGCGCCTCGCGCTCCATCAGCTTGTCGACCAGGCCCGCCGACACCTCGGAGTAGTGGTCGAACTCCATCGTGAAGGTGCCGCGGCCGCTGGTGGCCGAGCGCAGGTAGTTGATGTACCCGAACATCTCGGCCAGCGGGATGAAGCCCTGCACGAAGGCGGAGTTGCCGCGCTGGCCCTGCTCCGACACCTGGCCACGGCGGCGGTTGAAGTCGCCGATGATGTCGCCGAGGTAGTCGGGCTCCATCACCACCTCGACCTTCATGACGGGCTCGAGGAGCTTCGGCTTGCTCATCTTGTGGGCCTCGCGGAACATCGCGCGGCCGGCGATCTCGAAAGCGAGCGCCGAGGAGTCGACCTCGTGGTACTTGCCGTCGATGAGACGGGCCTTGAAGTCGACGACCTCGTAGCCGGCGATCTGGCCGCGCTTGCACTCCGTCTTGATCGCGTACTCGACGGAGGGGATGAACTCGCGCGGGATGCGGCCACCCACGACCTCGTCGGAGAACTCGAAGCCGCTGCCCGGGGGCAGCGGCTCGAAGATCATCTTGACCTCGGCGTACTGCCCCGAGCCACCCGACTGCTTCTTGTGGGTGTACGTGTGCTCGACGACACTGCCGAAGGCCTCGCGGAAGCTGACCTTGGGCTTGCCCATGTTGGCTTCGACGCCGAGCTCGGTGCGCATGCGGTCGATGGTGACCTCGAGGTGCAGCTCGCCCATGCCCTTGAGCACGGTCTGGCCGGTCTCCTGGTCGACCTCGAGGCGCAGCGACGGGTCGGCCTTGACCATCTTGTAGAGGGCCGTCGACATCTTGTCGACGTCGGCGCGGGCCTTGGGCTCGACCGCCACGCTGATGACGGGGTCCGGGAAGCGCATGCGCTCGAGCAGTACCGGGCTGTCCTGGCTGCAGAGCGAGTCGCCGGTCTCGGTCTCCTTCAGCGACACGAAGGCGCAGATGTCGCCGGCGCGCGCCTCGTCGATGTCCTTGGTCGCATTGGCCTGCACCTCGACGATGCGGCCGATGCGCTCGCGCTTGCCGCGCGTGACGTTGGCGAGGGTGTCGCCCTTCTTGATGACGCCCGAGTAGATGCGGACGAAGGTCAGCGTGCCGAACTGGTCGTTGATGACCTTGAAGGCCAGCGCGCGGGCCGGGGCGTCGTCACGGACTTCCTGCTCGCCGATCTGCTTGCCGTCGGGATCGACGATGCCGATGCCGCCGTTCTCGCCGGGGTAGGGCAGGTAATCGACCACCGCGTCGAGCAGCTGCTGCACGCCCTTGTTCTTGAACGACGAGCCACAGAAGACCGGCACCAGCTGGCCGGTGACGGTGCCCTTGCGGATGCACTCCTTCACCTTGGCGACGTCGAACTTGCCTTCCTCGACGAACTCCATGAAGGCGTCGTCGTCCATGGCCAGCGCCGTCTCGAGCGTGTCCTTGCGCAGCTTCTGCAGGTCGGCGATCCACTCGTTGTCGCGGGTCGACTGGAACTTGAAGCGGTCCTTGACCTGATCGAGGGGGATGGTCTCCCAGGGGGAGTCCTTCTCCTCGGCGGTCCAGAAGTAGGCGACGCCGGCGACCAGGTCGACCATGCCGCAGAACTCGTCGTGGCTGCCGAGCGGCACGTGGCAGAGCACCACGTTGGCACCGAGGCGCTCCTTGATGCCCTTGAGCGCATTGGCGAAGTTCGCGCCCATGCGGTCCATCTTGTTGACGTAGCACATGCGCGGGACGTTGTACTGGTTCGCCAGGCGCCAGTTCGTCTCCGTCTGCGGCTCGACGCCGGCCACGCCGTCAAAGACGACGACGGCGCCGTCGAGCACGCGCAGGCTGCGGTTCACCTCGATGGTGAAGTCGACGTGCCCCGGGGTGTCGATGACGTTGATCTGGTGGCCCTTCCACTCCGTCGACACGGCGGCCGACTGGATGGTGATGCCACGCTTGCGCTCCTGCTCGAGGTAGTCGGTCGTCGTGCTGGCCTTGCCGTCCTTGGTGTCGTGCACCTCGACGATCTGGTGCTTGCGCCCCGTGTAGTACAGGATGCGCTCGGTCGTCGTGGTCTTGCCCGCATCGATGTGGGCGACGATGCCGATGTTGCGGTAGAGCTTCAGGTCTTTCTTTCTGGCCATGGGTGTCGACTTCTCGCAGGTCAGCAGGCGGCTGGGCACCGGCCGCCGGGGGCGGCGCCAGGTTTGGGGATGTCAGGGGACCGCGGTCCGGGTCAAACTCCCATTCTAGCCCGGAAAAGCCCTGGACTGGCTACTGGGGCCACGGCCCGGCAGGCCGGGCCGGCGACCCGGCAGGGTCGGCGGCCGCCGCAGCAGCCCCCGGAGCGCGCGGCTCAGCCGGGGGGCGTGGCGCGGTTGAAACGGCCGTGGCGCAGAAAAAATGCCGTCTGGGCAGCCACTTCCGGCGCCACCAGCAGGCCCGTATGGGTCACCGGCAGGGTGAGATGGTCGCGGATGCCCGGCAGCTGCGTCTCGACCACGGCCACGGTGCCGTCGTTGGGCTCCGGCAGGATGCCGAGCACCATGCCGGCGCCGACGCTGGTGGTGCCGGCGATTACGCCCACGTCCCGGTCGCCCTCGTAGCGGGTCAGCACCTGGCCCAGCAGGCCTTCCCGGCCGGTGGCTCCGAGGATCATGGCGCCGAGTTCGCCGGCCAGGCTCGCCAGCCGGTCCGCCGCGATGCTGCCCTTCAGCGGGGAGCCCAGGCAGACCACCCGTCCGGGGCGTTCGAAGGGACGGCGCTCCAGGGCCACCAGCGCCATGAGGCCCCCGGTACTGTGCCCGACGAGGTGCACGCGCTCGGCCTCCACCCCGTCGAGGAAGTCCCGCAGCCGGTCGGCGTTGGCCGTGAAGCCGGCGGCGAAGGTGCCGTACTGGAACAGGACCGTCGGGATGCCGTGCTCCGACTCGAGCCGGTACCGGAGCAGGCCGGCCTCGACGCCGTTCATCCACAGTCCGTGGACGAGTACCGCGATCTCCGGGACCATCGCCGTCGCCGGCTACTTGGCCTGGCGCAGCCGGATGCCGGTCTCCCGCAGCTGTACCTCGGACACCGGGCCCGGCGCCTCGGTCAGCAGGCAGCTCGCCGTCTGGGTCTTCGGGAATGCGATGACGTCGCGGATGCTGGTCGCACCGGCCAGCAGCATGACCAGCCGGTCGAGGCCGAAGGCGATGCCACCATGGGGCGGCGCGCCGTACTTCAGCGCCCGCAGCAGCCAGCCGAACTTGCCCTCCGCCTCTTCCGGCGTGATGCCGAGGATGCGGAAGACCGTCGACTGCATGGTGGCCGAGTGGATGCGGATCGAGCCGCCGCCGATCTCGGTGCCGTTCAGCACCATGTCGTAGGCGCGGGACAGGGCAGTGCCGGGATTTGCCTCGAGGGCGACGGGATCGTCGACGGATGGCGCCGTGAACGGGTGGTGCAGCGCTGCCCAGCGCTGCTCCTTCGGGTCCCACTCGAACATCGGGAAGTCGACGACCCAGAGCGGGTGCCAGCCGGGCTTCGCGAGGCCCAGGTCGTGGCCGACGCGCACGCGCAGCGCCGCCAGCGAGTCGTTGACGACCTTCTTCTTGTCGGCGCCGAAGAACACCAGGTCGCCGTCGGCGAGGCCGAGCCGGCTGATGAGCCCCTGCACCGTGGCGTCGGGCAGGAACTTGAGGATCGGCGACTGCAGGCCGTCCCGGCCCTTCGCGACCTCGTTGACCTTGATGTAGGCGAGGCCCTTCGCGCCGTAGACGGCGACGAAGGCGGTGTAGTCGTCGATCTCCTTGCGCGACAGGCGGCCGCCGTCCGGCACCCGCAGCGCCGCGACACGGCCGTCGGGGTCGGCGGCGGGGCCGGCGAAGACCTTGAAGTCGACGCCCTGCATGAGGTCGGCGACCTCGACGAGCTGCAGCGGGATCGACAGGTCGGGCCGGTCGATGCCGTACTTCTCGATGGCCTCGGCGTAAGTCATGCGCGGCAGTGCCGGCAGCTCGAGGCCGGCGGCCTCGCGGAAGATCGTGCGGATGAGGTCTTCCATCACGGTCATGATGGCGGCCTCGTCCATGAACGAGGTCTCGATGTCGAGCTGGGTGAACTCGGGCTGCCGGTCGGCGCGCAGGTCCTCGTCGCGGAAGCAGCGCGCGATCTGGTAGTACCGGTCGAGGCCGGACATCATCAGGATCTGCTTGAAGAGCTGCGGCGACTGGGGCAGCGCGAAGAAAGAGCCCGGCTGCGTGCGGCTCGGCACGATGTAGTCGCGGGCGCCCTCGGGCGTCGTGCGCGTCAGCACCGGCGTCTCGACGTCGATGAAGCCGTGGTCGTCGAGGAACCGCCGCATCACCTGCGTGACCCTGTGGCGCAGGCGCAGGCGCCGGGTCATCTCCTCGCGGCGCAGGTCGAGGTAGCGGTACTTGAGCCGCAGGTCCTCGGCCACCTCCTCGTCGTGGTGGAACGGCGGCGTCTCGGAGGTGTTCAGCACCGTGAGCGCCGTCGCGACCAGCTCTACCTCGCCGCTGGCGAGCTTCGGGTTGACCGTGCCCTCGGGCCGGTGGCGCACCGTCCCGGTGACGCGGACCACGTACTCGCTGCGCAGGCGCTCGCCGGCCGCAAACACCTCGCCCGCACCCGGGTTGAAGACCACCTGCAGCAGGCCCTCGCGGTCGCGGAGGTCGATGAAGATCACGCCGCCGTGGTCGCGGCGCCGGTGGACCCAGCCGGCCACGGTGACTTCATGGCCAATGGCAGCGGCGTTGACCTGGCCGCAGTAGTGCGTACGCATGGTGGTATCCGGAAACGGGGGGTGGGCGGGCAGCGGAGTTTAGGTGCCGCCCCGGCCCCGAGGCAACGTCGGCCGCCGCCGGTTCCAGCCCGGCCGCGAGGCGACGGCCGGCCCGTGGGCCGGGCGGGCAACGGCCAGCCGGGCCGGGGGGTCAGTGCTTGTGCGAGTGGCCGCCGGGCCCGTGGCTGTGGGTATGGCCACCGTGGCTGTGGCTGTGGCCGCCGGACCCGTGGTCGTGGCCGCAGCCCGGGCCATGGGTGTGGCCGGCGTCGGAGTCCATTGAATGGCCGGCCTTGGCGCCCTCGCCCTCGTTGCCGCCCTTGGCCGCCTTGTCGCGGAAGTCGGTCTTGTACCAGCCACTGCCCTTCAGGTGGAAGTTGGGGGCCGACACCAGCTTCTGCAGCTTGAGCTTGCCGCACTCGGGGCACTTGCGCAGCGCGCCCTCCCCGGCCTTCTGCAGGGCGTCGAACTGGTGGCCACAGGCCTGGCACTGGTACTCGAAGATCGGCATGGCAGAACCTCGTTGGCGGGGCGCGGAGTTTACCGCATGCAGGCGCGTCAGGCGGCAGCCGCGGCGGACCGGCGGAAGGCCAGCCGGTCCCCGGCGACGTCGACCTCGACGCGGTCCCCGGGCCCGAAGGCGCCCCGCAGGATCTCCTGGGCCAGGGGGTTCTCGATTTCCTGCTGGATGGCGCGCTTGAGCGGCCGGGCGCCATACACGGGGTCGAAGCCCGTGGCGGCCAGCCGGTCGAGGGCTGCGTCGCTGACGGCAAGCGCCATCTCGCGTTCGGCCAGCCGGTCGGTGAGGTACCGCAGCTGGATGCGCACGATCTCGCGCACCTGCGGGCCGGTCAGCGGGTGGAAGACCACCACTTCGTCGACCCGGTTGATGAACTCGGGCCGGAAGTGGTCCTTCAGCACGTCGAGGACGGCGGCCTTCATGGCGCCGTAGTTCTCCTCGCCGGCCATGGACTGGATCTGCTGCGAGCCCAGGTTCGAGGTCATGACTATGACCGTGTTGCGGAAGTCGACGGTGCGGCCGTGGCCATCGGTGAGGCGGCCGTCATCGAGGACCTGCAGCAGCACGTTGAAGACGTCCGGGTGGGCCTTCTCGACCTCGTCGAGCAGCACGACGGAATAGGGCTTCCGGCGCACCGCCTCGGTGAGGTAGCCGCCCTCCTCGTAGCCGACGTAGCCCGGGGGCGCACCGATCAGCCGGGCCACGGAGTGCTTCTCCATGAACTCGGACATGTCGATGCGCACCAGCGCGTCCTCGGTGTCGAACAGGAATTCCGCCAGCGCCTTGGTGAGCTCGGTCTTGCCGACGCCAGTGGGGCCGAGGAACAGGAACGAGCCGTTCGGGCGCTTCGGGTCCGACAGCCCGGCCCGGGACCGGCGGATGGCGTTGGCCACGGCCGTGACGGCCTCGTCCTGGCCCACGAGGCGGCCGCGGATGGCCTCCTCCATGCGCAGCAGCTTCTCCCGCTCGCCCTCGAGCATCCGCGACACCGGGATGCCGGTCCAGCGGGCGACGACCTCGGCCACCTCCTCGTCGGTGACCCGGTTGCGCAGCAGGCGCGTGTCCTCCTTCTGGCCGCCGGTGGCGGCCGCGAGGCGCTTCTCGAGCTCCGGGATGCGGCCGTACTGCAGCTCGGACATGCGGCCGAGGTCCTGGGCGCGCCGCGCAGTCTCGAGCTCGGCCTTCGCCCGCTCGAGTTCTTCCTTGATGTGGGCCTCGCCCTGCACGGCGGCCTTCTCGGCCTTCCAGACCTCCTCGAGGTCGGCGTACTCGCGCTCGAGCTCGCGGAGCTGCTCTTCGAGGTCCTGCAGCCGCTTCTTCGAGGCTTCGTCCGCCTCCTTCTTGAGCGCTTCCCGCTCGATCTTCAGCTGGATGATGCGCCGGTCGAGGCGGTCCATCTCCTCGGGCTTCGAGTCGATCTCCATGCGGATGCGCGAGGCCGCCTCGTCGACGAGGTCGATGGCCTTGTCCGGCAGCTGGCGATCGCTGATGTAGCGGTGCGACAGCGTCGCGGCCGCGACGATGGCGGGGTCGGTGATCTGCACCTTGTGGTGCACCTCGTAGCGCTCCTTGAGGCCCCGCAGGATCGCGATGGTGTCCTCGACGGAGGGTTCGTCGACGAGCACCTTCTGGAAGCGCCGCTCCAGTGCCGCGTCCTTCTCGACGTACTTGCGGTACTCGTCGAGCGTCGTCGCGCCGACGCAGTGGAGCTCGCCGCGGGCGAGCGCCGGCTTCAGCATGTTGCCGGCGTCCATGGCGCCCTCGGCCTTGCCGGCGCCGACCATGGTGTGCAGCTCGTCGATGAAGAGGATGACCTGGCCTTCCTGCTTCGCCAGGTCGTTGAGCACGGCCTTCAGCCGCTCCTCGAACTCGCCGCGGAACTTGGCGCCGGCGATCAGCGCGCCGAGGTCCAGCGACAGCAGGCGCCGGTGCTTGAGCCCCTCGGGGACCTCGCCGTTGACGATGCGCTGGGCGAGCCCCTCGACGATGGCGGTCTTGCCGACGCCGGGCTCGCCGATGAGCACCGGGTTGTTCTTGGTGCGCCGCTGCAGCACCTGGATGGTGCGGCGGATCTCGTCGTCGCGGCCGATGACCGGGTCGAGCTTGCCCTGCTCGGCCCGCTCGGTCAGGTCGATGGTGTACTTCTCGAGCGCCTGCCGCTGCTCTTCGGCGTTGGGGTCCGCCACCGCCTCGCCGCCGCGGACATCGTCGACGGCCTTCTCGAGGGCCCCCCGCACGACGCCGGCCTCGGCCATGATCCGCCCGAGCTGGCCCTTGTCCTCGCAGGCGGCGAGCGCCACGAGCTCGCTGGCGATGAACTGGTCGCCCCGCTTCTGCGCCAGCTTGTCGGCCACGTTGAGCAGGCGCGACAGGTCGTTCGACAGCAGCACCTCGCCGGCATTCCCCTCCACCTGGGGCAGCTGGTCCAGCGCCTCGCCGAGCCGGGAGCGCAGCAGGTTCACGTTGGCGCCGGCCTTGCCGAGCAGCGGGCGCAGGCTGCCGCCACGCTGGTCGAGCAGCGCCACGACGACGTGGGCCGGCTCGATGAACTGGTGGTCCCGCCCCACCGCCAGCGACTGGGCCTCCTGGAGGGCCTGCTGCAACCGGGCGGTCAGTTTGTCCATGCGCATCGGCGCTACTCCATCGCTGCCAGGGTCGGTGTGGGGCCACGGACAGCCGTGCCCGTGCGGGGGGCGGCAATCCTCGGCGCTGGCGCAGACATGGGGGCAGCGCCCGGGAAATCAACGCCCCGGGGGATCACACCCGCCAGATCAGGGTCGCCTGGCGGCCGCAGCGGCCATCGCGGCGGTACGAGAAGAACCGCCCCGCCTCGGTGGCCGTGCACCAGGCGCCGCCATGGACTTCGGTCACGCCGGCCCGGGCGAGGCGCCGGCGCGCCGCCGCGTACAGGTCCAGCCACCAGTGGCCGGGACGGCCCGGGCGCAGGGCATCGCCGGCGCCCGGATCCCCGGCCAGCACTGCCTCGCGGACGTCGGCGCCGACCTCGTAGGCCCCGGCGCCGATGGCGGGCCCCAGCCAGGCCAGCACGTCCGCCGGACGGCCGCCGTCGGCACAGAGCCGGGCGACGGTCGCCTCGACCACGCCCGCCACGAGCCCCCGCCAGCCCGCGTGGGCCGCCCCCACCCGGCTGCCGTCGCGCCGGGCCAGCAGCACGGGCAGGCAGTCGGCCGTGAGCACGGCGCAGGCGAGACCGGGCAGCCCGGTGACGGCGGCGTCGGCCTCGGGCGGCACGGCCAGGCCCGGGGCGGCCTCAACGACGGTGGTGCCATGGACCTGCCGCAGCCAGCAGGGCTCGACGGGCAGGCCGAGCTCCGCCACCAGCCGCGCCCGGTTCGCCGCCACGGCTGCCGGGTCATCGCCGACGTGGTCGCCCAGGTTCATCGACGCGAAGGGCCCGACGCTCGTCCCGCCGGTGCGCAGCGTCGCCACGGCCCGCACGCCCGGCGGCGACGGCCACTCGGGGATGATCCAGCCGGGGCCGCTCACCAGTCGTCGTCCCCGTCACCGGGGTCCGCGTCGACCTCGTCGCCAGGGTCGATGGCATCGGCGCCGGCATCATCGCCGTCTTCCGCGACGCCGAGCACCGGCACGGGATCGTTGCCCGGCCAGGGCAGCGTCTCGAGGCGCAGCGCGGCAGCGTCGCCGGCCAGCGCCGCCAGCAGCGCACGGAAGTCCGGCGGCAGCGGCGCAGTGAACTCCAGCGGCTCGCCGGTGACGGGATGCGTGAAGGCCAGGCGCCAGGCGTGCAGCGCCTGGCGGCGGAAGCCGCGCAGGGCGTCCGCCTGGGCCGGGGTCGCGCCCTGGGGAATGATGAGCCGGCCAGCGTAGTCGCGGTCGCCGACGACGGGGTGGCGGATGTGCGCCATGTGCACGCGGATCTGGTGCGTGCGCCCGGTCTCGAGCCGCACGGCGATGAACGTGTGGGCGCGCAGCCGGCCGAGCACGCGGTAGTGGGTGGCCGCCGGCCGGCCCCGGCCGGTCACCGCCATGCGCGTGCGGTGGGCCGGGTGGCGGCCGATGCGCGCTTCGACGACCCCGCCCGCCGTCATGGCCCCCACGACAAGGGCCCGGTACTCGCGCAGCACGCGCCGCGCCTCGATGTCGCGGGTCAGGCGGGTGTGCGCGGCGGGCGAACGGGCCACCACCATCAAGCCCGTGGTGTCCTTGTCGAGGCGGTGCACGAGCCCGCAGCGCGGCAGGGCCGCGACGGCGGGCGCGTAGGCGAGGAGACCGTTGGCGAGGGTGCCGGTGCGGTTGCCGGCCCCGGGATGCACGACGAGGCCCGCCGGCTTGTCGATGACGATGACGTCGTCATCCTCGTAGACGACCGGCAGCACCATGGCCTCGGCGGCGGGAGCGCGATCGGCGACCATGGCCGGCGGCAGGCCCTCGCGCACGGTCACCGACTGCCCCGCCTGCACGCGGGTCCGTGGCTCGACGGCAGCGCCGTCGAGCTGCACCTGGCCCGCGACGATCCACTGCTTGATGCGGCTGCGGGAATGCTCGGGCAGCAGCTCGGCCAGCACCTGGTCCAGGCGCCGGCCCGCCGCAGCGGGTGGAATCAGCAGGTCGCGGGCCTCGCCGGTCATGGCGGGCGATTAGGCTATAGTACCGGCCCGAATCGCAAGCCTCCGGCCGGTCAGCGAACCGTGATCCCGACTCCCCGGCAGCCACAGACCCGCGGCACCCCGGCACCCGCAGGCCTTGCCGGCACGTTCCTGCTGCTCGTTGCCGTCGCGCTGCTGGCCACCGGCTGCGGCAGCCGCAAGGACCGCGACGCACGCTCGGGCGCCGAGATCGTCTACACCGCGGCCCGCAAGGCCATGGACAGCGGCAACTACGGCAACGCCATCCGCTACCTCGAGCTGCTCGAGGCCCGGTTCCCGTTCAGCAACCAGAGCAAGCAGGCGCAGCTCGACCTGATCTACGCCTATTACAAGGACGGCCAGCGCGAAGCGGCCGTCGACGCCGCCACGCAGTTCGAGCGGGAGAACCCGACCCACCCGCGGGTGGACTACGCGCTGTACATGCGCGGCCGCGCCTACTTCGCGGGCCAGCGCGCCTGGTACCACCGGCTGTTCCGCGTCGACCTGAACGCGCGCCCGCCTAAGGACGTGGACCTGGCCCTTTCGGCCTTCGGCCAGCTGCTGCAGCGGTTTCCCGACAGCGAGTACGCGCCCGACGCCCGGCAGCGCATGGTGTTCCTGCGCAACCGCCTCGCCTACTACGAGCTGCACGTGGCGCGCTATTACGAGAGCCGCGGCGCCTGGGCCGCCGTGCTGAACCGCGCCCAGTTCGTGATGAGCCAGTACGACGGATCGCCGGCCGTGGGCGAGGCCCTGGTGCTGTCGGTCAAGGCCTACGACGAGCTGGGGATGCGCGACCTGGCCGAGGACACCCGCGCGGTGCTCGCCGCCAACTATCCCGACATGGCGGTGGAAGCACCGGCTGCCAAGCGCGCCTGGTACCGGTTCGGCCTCTTTTGAACCGCCTCAGCGGTGGCGGTACCCCGACGTGATCGGGTAGCGCCAGTCGCGCCCGAAGGCCCTTCCTGAGATCCGCACGCCGGGCGGCGCCTGGCGGCGCTTGTACTCCGCACGGCGCACCATCTCCAGTACCCGCGCCACCGTCGCCGGGTCGAAGCCCCGGGCGGCGATCTCCTCGACGGACCGGTCCTCGAGGATCAGCGCGTCGAGGATCGGGTCGAGCACGTCGTAGGGCGGCAGCGAGTCGCTGTCCTTCTGGTCGGCGCGGAGCTCCGCGCTGGGGGGGCGCTCGATGACGCGCTCCGGGATCACGTTGCCGAGCCCGTTGCGGTGCCGGGCCAGCGCGTAGACCAGGCTCTTGGTGCAGTCCTTGATGGGGGCGAAGCCGCCGGCCATGTCGCCGTAGAGCGTGGCGTAGCCCACGGCCATCTCGCTCTTGTTGCCGGTGGCGAGCACCATGCGGCCGGTCTTGTTCGAGATCGCCATCAGCAGGATGCCGCGGGCCCGGGCCTGCAGGTTCTCCTCGGTGGTGTCCTCGGGCAAGCCGGCGAAGAGCGGCTCGAGGGCGTCTCGGGCCGAGGCCACCAGCGGCGCGATGGGAATCACGCGGTAGTCGACGCCCAGCGCCCGGGCCTGGGCCTTCGCGTCCTCCTGGCTCATGGTGGAGGTGTAGCGGTACGGCATCATGACGGCCTGCACGGCGTCGGCGCCCAGGGCATCGACGGCGAGCGCCAGGGTCAGCGCCGAGTCGATGCCGCCCGACAGTCCGAGCACGACGCCGCGGAAGTGGTTCTTCCGCACGTAGTCGCGGATGCCGGCCACCAGCGCGGCGTAGACGCTCGCGACCTCGTCCTGCAGCGGGACGCAGGCGCCGGGCACCGGCGCGACCGCGCCATCGGCCAGCACGAACTCCGCGACGTGCACGCCCTCGGCGAAGGCTGGCGCGCGCAGCACCGTCGTGCCGGCCCCGTCGACCACCACCGAACCGCCGTCGAAGACGAGCTCGTCCTGCCCGCCCACGAGGTTCACGTACGCGATCGGCAGGCCGGTATCCCGGGCCCGGTCCGCCAGCACCGCTTCGCGCCGCGCCTGCTTGCCCGTCTCGAAGGGCGAGCCGTTGGGCACCAGCACGAGCCGGGCGCCGGCATCGCGCAGGGCGCGGCAGGGCCCGGTCAGCCAGACGTCCTCACAGATGCCGATGCCGACGGGGATGCCGTGGCAGTCGACCACCACGGGCCCGTCGCCGGGCGTGAAGTAGCGCTGCTCGTCGAAGACGCTGTAGTTCGGCAGCGAGCGCTTGCGGTAATTGGCGACCAGCCGGCCACCGGCGCACCAGGCGGCGGCGTTGTGGATGTGGCCGTCGGTGAACTCGGGATACCCCACCAGCGCCGCCACGCTGCCGGTCGCCGCGGTGATCCGCCCGAGGCCCTCGGCCACCTGCCGCCGCAGCCCCTGGTGGAACAGCAGGTCTTCCGGCGGGTAGCCGCACATGGCGAGCTCCGGGAAGACCACCACGTCGGCCGAGCCGTCACGCTGGACGGCCTGCAGTGTGTCGATGATGCGGGCCGTGTTGCCCGGCACGTCACCGACGAGGAAGTTCTGCTGGGCGAGCGCGATGCGGAGCCGGCTGGCCACGGCTGGCGTCAGCCCTTGCGGGCGCTGAGCAGCTCCAGCATGGCACTGCCGAGTTCGGCGGGCGAGCGGACCGTGCGCACGCCGGCGGACTCAAGCGCTGCGAACTTCGCGTCGGCCGTCCCCTCGCCACCCGAGATGATGGCGCCGGCATGGCCCATGCGCTTGCCCGGGGGCGCCGTGACGCCGGCGATGTAGGCGACCACCGGCTTGGTCACGTGGTCGCGGATGTAGCGCGCGGCGGCCTCCTCGTCGCTGCCGCCGATCTCGCCCACCATGATGATGCCGTCGGTGGCAGCGTCGGCCTGGAACAGCTCCAGGCAGTGCACGAAGTTCATGCCGCGCACCGGGTCACCGCCGATGCCGATGCAGGTGGACTGGCCGAGCCCGTTGCGCGTGGTCTGGTAGACGGCCTCGTAGGTCAGCGTGCCCGAGCGCGAGACGATGCCGATGCGGCCCGGCTTGTGGATGAAGCCCGGCATGATGCCGATCTTGCACTCGCCCGGCGTGATGATGCCGGGGCAGTTCGGGCCGATCAGCCGGCAGTCGAAGTCCTTCAGCGCCGCCTTGACCCGCACCATGTCGAGCACCGGGATGCCCTCGGTGATGCAGACGACGAGCTTCACGCCGGCCGAGGCCGCGGCGAGGATGGCGTCGGCCGCGGCCGGCGCCGGGACGAAGATGACGCTGACGTCGGCACCCGTCGCCTTGACGGCAGCGTTCATGGTGTCGAAAACCGGCACGCCGAGGTGCTGTTCGCCCCCGCGGCCGGGCGTGACGCCGGCGACGATCTTCGTGCCGTACTCCAGGCACTGCTGCGCGTGGAACGAGCCCTGCTTGCCGGTCAGGCCCTGGACGATGACGCGGGTGTCACGGTTGACGAGTACGCTCATGCGACTGCTGCCACCGCCTTGCGGGCGGCCTCCGTCAGGTCGGCCGCGGGGGTGATGGCGAGGCCGCTCGCCTCAAGCATGGCCCGCCCCTGGTCGACGTTGGTGCCTTCGAGCCGGACCACGACGGGCACCTTCACCTGCACCTCGCGCACCGCCCGGATGATGCCCTCGGCGATCAGGTCGCAGCGGACGATGCCGCCGAAGATGTTCACCAGGATCGCCTTGACCTGGGCATTCGACAGGATCAGCTTGAAGGCTGCGGCCACGCGCTCGGGCGTGGCGCCGCCGCCGACGTCGAGGAAGTTGGCCGGCTCGCCACCGTGCAGCTTGATCAGGTCCATGGTGGCCATGGCGAGGCCGGCCCCGTTGACCATGCAGGCGATATTGCCGTCGAGGGAGACGTAGTTGAGGTCGTGCTCGGCGGCCCGGCGCTCCATCTCGTCTTCCTGGGTCGGGTCGCGCATCGTGACGAGCTCGCGCTGGCGGAACAGCGCGTTGTCCTCGATGTTGATCTTGCCGTCGAGGGCCACGAGGTCGCCGCCCTTCGTCACGATCAGCGGGTTGACCTCGACGAGGCTGGCGTCGCACTCGTTGAAAAGGCGGTACAGGCGCATCGCCATGTCGGTGAACTGGCCGACCTGCCCCTGCTCCAGGCCGAGCCCGTAGGCCAGGTCGCGGCACTGGTAGGGCTGCAGGCCCGCGGCCGGGTGGACGGCCACCGTCAGGATCTTCTCGGGGGTCGTCGCGGCAACCTCTTCGATGTCCATGCCGCCGGCCGCCGAGGCGATGAAGGCGATGCGCTCGCGGGAGCGGTCGACCAGCAGGCTGAGGTACAGCTCCCGGGCGATGTCGCTGCCGGACTCCACGTACACCTGGTTGACCGGCAGCCCACGGGCCCCGGTCTGCTTGGTGACGAGGTGCGTGCCGAGCATGCCGGCGGCGTAGTCGCGCACTTCCTGGGCGGTGCGGGCGAGCTTGACGCCCCCCGCCTTGCCGCGGCCCCCGGCGTGCACCTGGGCCTTGACGACCCAGACGGCGCCGCCGAGCCGCTCGGCGGCGGCAACGGCCTGGGCCGGGGTGGCTGCCGCCCCGCCGCTGGGGACGGCAATGCCGTAGCGGCGGAACAATTCCTTGGCCTGGTACTCGTGGAGGTTCATGCCGGTCTCAGCGGGGCGCGGGAGGGCGCTATTCTGGGGAAAACCCGGGGGGAGTCAAATGCCGCCCCCGGGGCCTGCCTCGGCGGTGAAGTGGGACGGGCCTCACGTTTTGGCCCCCTGCGGCCAACATAATGTGCCGTACCATTCCCCCATGGCGACCGCCGAGTACAGCCTGCCGAAGCCGCTGCGCCCGCCGGCCGACGAGGTCGTGCGCCCGGCGGGCGACGACGTGGCGCGCCGCCTGGCGCGCATCCTGGCCGTTTTCCGGGTCGCCGTGACCACGGCCATGCTGGTCGTGGGCCTGGCCGGCGACGACACCCCCCTGCTCCGCACCCGCAACCCCGACCTGTTCGTCACCACGAGCGCGGCCTATCTCGCCATCGGCCTCGGGTTGCTCGCCTGGCTCTGGCCCCGCCGGGCCACGCCCCCCGGCACGGCGCTCGCCATCCTCGGCGTCGACGTCGTCGCCATCACGCTGCTGATGCACGCGGCCGGCGGGGTCGGCAGCGGGATCGGCGCCCTGCTGGTGGTCTTCGTCGGCGCCGGCAGCCTGATGCTCCGGGGACGGGACGCCTTCCTGGCCGCCGCCTTCGCGGCGCTCGCCGTGCTCGGCGAGCAGGGCGTCAGCCTGGCGCTGGGGCGCACGCCGCTGCAGGGCTTCTTCCCGGCGGGCGTGCTCGGCGGGATCATCTTCATGATCGCCTCGGCGGCCGCCCCGCTCGCCCGCCGCCTGCAGGAGAGCGAGGCGCTGGCCCGCCAGCGCGGCATCGACCTCGCGAACCTCGCCCAGCTCAACGAGTACATCATCCAGAACCTGCGCGAGAGCATCATCGTCGTCGACGAGCAGGACCGGGTGCGCCTCATCAACCAGTCCGCCGCCGAGCACCTTGGCCTGCGCGAGCTGCGGCCGGGGCAGGAACTCGAGCGCCACGCGCCGAAGCTGCACCGGGTGCTCTGCGACTGGCGGCGGCAGGGCAACACGCTGCTGCAGCCGCCGCCGTTCCTGTCGGGCGACGGCAGCACGCGCATCACCGCCTACCTGGCGCCCCTCGGCGGCCGTCAGGACGGCCCGATCCTGATGTTCCTCGAGGACGCCAGCGAACTGGCCGAGAAGGTCCAGCAGTCGAAGCTCGCGGCGCTGGGCCGGCTCTCCGCCAGCATCGCCCACGAAATCCGCAACCCGGTGGGCGCCCTGAGCCACGCGAGCCAGCTGCTCGAGGAGTCGCCGGGGCTGGCCCCGGCGGACCGGCGCCTGATCGACATCATCCGCACCAACTCGCGGCGCGTGAACGAGATCGTCGAGAGCGTGCTGCAGCTGTCCCGGCGCGACACGACGCGCCCGGCGCTGATCTACCTGGGGGACTGGGCCCGCGACTTCGCGCGGGAGTTCACCACCACGCTGGAGCTGTTCGAGGGGCAGGTGGCCGTGCTCCCGGCGGCCGAGGACGTCGAGGTGCGCATCGACCCGGGGCACCTGCGCCAGATCGTATGGAACCTCTGCGAGAACGCGGTGAAGTACGCCAGCGAGGCCGCGGGCGGGATCCAGGTCGAGATCGGCTTCGGACGCCTGCCGGGTACACGGCGCCCTTACCTGACGGTGGCCGACCGGGGCCCAGGCATCGCCGAGGAGCTGCGCGAACAGGTGTTCGAGCCGTTCGCCACCGGGCCAAAGGGCGGCACGGGCCTCGGGCTCTTCATTTCCCGCGAGCTTTGCGAGTGCAACCGCGCGATGCTGGCCTGCGAGTCGCGGGACGGCGGCGGCAGCGTCTTCCGCATCGTCTTCGCCGACCCGGCCCGCTGGGGGACCTGAGCCCATGGGACGCCCACTGGCCCTCGTCGTCGATGACGAGCCGGACATCTGCGAGCTGCTGGCACTGACCCTCGAGCGCATGGACATCGAGGCGGTCACCTGCGGCAACCTCGCGACGGCCCGGCAGCGCCTGGCCGGACGGGACTTCCAGCTCTGCCTCACCGACATGCGCCTGCCCGATGGCGACGGCCTCGAGCTGGTGCAATGGATCCAGGCCCAGGGGCTGCGCACGCCGGTCGCCGTCATCACGGCCCACGGCAACGTCGAGACCGCCGTGCGGGCCCTGAAGTACGGCGCCTTCGACTTCGTCTCGAAGCCCGTGGACGTCCCGGCGCTGCGCAAGCTGGTGGGCAGCGCGCTGCGGCTGCCCGTGGCCGACGCGCCGCCGGGCCGCGCGGTGCTCCTCGGGGAGTCGGCGCCGATCCGCCGGCTGCGCGAGACCATCGCCAAGGTCGCCCGCAGCCAGGCCCCCATCCACATCACGGGCGAGTCCGGCACCGGCAAGGAGCTGGTGGCCCGGATGATCCACGAGCAGGGCCCGCGCGGCGATGGCCCCTTCGTGCCGGTCAACTGCGGCGCGATCCCGGGCGAACTCATGGAGAGCGAGTTCTTCGGCCACCGCAAGGGCGCCTTCACGGGGGCCACGGCCGACAAGGAAGGCCTCTTCCAGGCCGCCGAGGGCGGCACGCTCTTCCTCGACGAGATCGCCGACCTGCCGCTGCCGATGCAGGTGAAGCTGCTGCGCGTGATCCAGGAGAAGTCGCTGCGCCCGGTGGGCCAGAGCACCGAGGTGCCGGTGGACGTACGCATCCTCTCGGCGACCCACCGCGACCTGCGTGCCCTGGTGGCCGCCGGCGAGTTCCGCGAGGACCTGTACTACCGCATCAACGTGATCGAGCTGCGCGTGCCGCCGCTGCGCGAGCGCGGCGACGACATCGAGCTGCTGGCCGCGCACATCCTGGCCCGCCTCGCCGGCGCCATGGAGACGCCCGTACCGCCGCTCACGCCCGAGGCCACGGCCATGCTTCGCCAGTACCGCTTCCCCGGCAACGTCCGCGAGCTCGAGAACGTGCTCGAGCGGGCCCTGGCGCTCTGCTCCGGGGCGATCACGGCGGCCGACATCCATGTCGAGGCGGCGTCCGCACCGGCCGAAGCCACGCTGGCCGCCCCCGTGGCGGCCGGTGACCACCTCGGCGAGCGGCTCGAGTCCCTGGAGCGGGCCACCATCGAGCAGGCGCTGCAGGCGAACCGCTACAACAAGACGGCGACGGCCCGGCAGCTCGGCCTGACGCTGCGGGCCCTGCGCTACCGCATGCAGAAGCTCGGCATCGACTGAGGCGCCCGGGCCCGGAATGGACGAAAATTGTCAGGACCTGACGTGCAGCGTCAGGTGCCGTCCGCGACCGGGCACGGAAACCGTGACGCAGGTCCGCCACCCGGCCGGGCACGCAGCAGCGTTCGCCTTGCAGGTCAGGCACTTGCGTCCGACCCGACGTGGCTGGCACGGAACCTGCAAAGGTTTGGCCCGCAGGCCCACGGGCCGCAGCGTTGCGCAACCAGCACTTTTGACATCCAGGGAGTCATCCATGAAGAAGACGCAGCAGGGCTTCACGCTCATCGAGCTGATGATCGTCGTCGCGATCATCGGCATCCTCGCGGCCATCGCCATCCCCGCGTACCAGGACTACACCGTCCGTGCGCAGGTGACCGAGGGCCTCAACCTCGCCTCCGACCTGAAGGCTGCCGTGGGCGAGAGCTTCGCCAACGACGGCACCTGGCCGGTCGACAACGCCGCCATCGGCATCACCCAGACCAAGTCCGGCAAGTACGTGACCGACGTCTCCATCTCGAACGGCACCATCAACATCAGCTTCGGCAACCAGGCCAACGCTGACGCCTTCTCCAACGGCAACATCCTGTCGCTGCGCCCGACGGTCAGCGCCAACGGTGACGTGATCTGGAACTGCGGCTACCGCACGGAAGCGGGCACTGACCCGGCCTCCGGCGGCTCCGACGCCAACACGACCGACGTCCTCGAGAAGTACCTGCCGTCGTCCTGCCGCACCGGCGGCTGATAGCAGGCACTGTGCAAGGATGTGGGGCGGCCCGGCACGGGCAGCCCCGCGGGAAGGGGGCCCTCGGGCCCCCTTCTTCTTTGTGGCGCGAATCCAGGCTGCGACGGAAACGGGCGCCGGCGCGCAGTGAGTATCCCGTCGCAAACGGCGGGATTTTCTGTTGACCGGCCACCGATAACTTGTAAACCTGCCTGCATCGGCAGGCATGGGCAGCCTGCACCACAACTCCATGGCCGTTACCGCACTCAACACCGCGCTGCAGGGGCTGTCGCGCCGGCTCGTCCAGGACGGCCTCGTCAGCGAAGACGCCGTGCTCGCCGCCATCCGCGCGGCCGAGGCCCAGCGCGTCAACCTGGTCGCGTACCTCGTCAGCCGGCAGGTCGCGGACCCGCGCCAGATCGCCGTCGCCGCCTCCGCCGAGTTCGGCGTGCCGCTCTTCGATCTCGATGCACTCGACCTTGACCTCGAAGCCGTCAAGTCGGTCGACCAGAAGCTCATCACCCGCCACCAGGTACTGCCGCTCGTCCTGCGCAGCAAGCGGCTGTTCCTCGGCGTCGCCGACCCGACCAACCTCGCCGCCATCGACGAGATCAAGTTCCAGACGGGCTTCAGGGTCGAGCCGATCATCGTCGAGCAGGACAAGCTCGAGTCGATGGTCCAGAAGGCCCTCGACGCCGTCGACACGTCGATGTCGGGCATGGAGCAGGACGACTTCGACCTCGAGAGCCTCGAGGTCAGTGGCGGCGACGACGAGGCGGGCCTCGAGGACTCGGGCCGCGACGACGTCGAAGACGCGCCGGTCGTCCGCTTCGTCAACAAGATCATGCTCGACGCCATCAAGCGCGGCGCCTCCGACATCCACTTCGAGCCCTACGAGAAGACCTACCGGGTCCGCACCCGGCAGGACGGCGTGCTCAAGCAGGTGGCGGCCCCCCCGCTCGCCCTCGCCGGCAAGGTCACGGCCCGCCTCAAGGTCATGGCGCGCCTCGACATCGCCGAGAGGCGCGTACCCCAGGACGGGCGCATCAAGCTGCGGCTGTCGAAGAGCCGCGCCATCGACTTCCGCGTCAATACCTGCCCGACCCTGTTCGGCGAGAAGGTGGTGCTGCGCATCCTCGACCCGACGGCGGCGAAGCTCGGCATCGACGCGCTGGGCTACGAGGACTTCCAGCGCCAGCTGTACCTCGACGCGCTGTCCAAGCCGTACGGCATGATCCTGGTCACCGGGCCTACCGGCAGCGGCAAGACCGTGTCGCTGTACACCGGCATCAACATCCTCAACACCGAGGATCGCAACATCTCCACGGCCGAGGATCCGGTCGAGATCAACGTGCCGGGCATCAACCAGGTCAACGTCAACCCGAAGGTGGGCCTCACCTTCGCATCGGCGCTGAAGGCGTTCCTGCGCCAGGACCCGGACATCATCATGGTCGGCGAGATCCGCGACCTCGAGACGGCCGAGACCGCCATCAAGGCGGCCCAGACGGGTCACCTGGTGCTGTCGACGCTGCACACGAACGACGCGCCGCGCACGCTGACGCGCATGGTCGACATGGGCGTGAAGCCCTACGCCATCGCCACGTCGGTGCACCTGATCATCGCCCAGCGCCTCGCCCGGCGCCTGTGCGAGCACTGCAAGGCGCCGCGCGACATCCCCGAGGAGGCGCTGCTGCGCGAGGGCTTCACGGCCGACGAGATCCGCGCGGGACTCCGCATCTACGGCCCCGTGGGTTGCCGGCAGTGCAGCGACGGCTACAAGGGCCGGGTGGGCATCTACCAGGTCATGCCGGTGACCGAGACCATCGGCCGCATCATCCTCGAGGGCGGCAACGCCGTGCAGATCGAGGAGCAGTCCCGCCGCGAGGGCGTCTGGACACTGAGGCAGTCTGCCCTGCACAAGGTCAAGTGCGGGGTTACCAGCCTCGAAGAGATCAACCGGGTTACGATCGAATAGGGTGCAGCGCCGGTCCGCCCCGGGGGTGGCCGGCGCCGCATGGGCAGGCACAGGGAATAGCGCGGGGTCACAGGGATGGCCGGCAACGTCGCCGTCGAGCAGTTTCCGTTCAGCTGGGAAGGCACGGACAACCGCGGCCAGAAGGTGCGCGGGCGCACCGTCGCGGCCAGCGAGGCCGCCGTGCGCGCCCAGCTGCGGCGCGAGGGCGTGGTGCCTGTCCGCATCCGCAAGCAGTCGAGCCTCTTCCGCAAGTCCGGCAAGGTCACGCCGGCCGACATCGCACTGTTCAGCCGGCAGCTGGCCACCATGCTGCAGGCAGGCATCCCGCTCGTGCAGGCCTTCGACATCGTCGGGTCGGGCCACGAGAACCCGGCGATGCAGAAGCTCATCATGTCGATCAAGGGCGACCTCGAGTCGGGCACGGCGCTGGCCGAGGCGCTCGGCAAGCACCCGCTCCACTTTGACGACCTGTTCGTGAACCTGGTGACGGCCGGCGAGCAGGCGGGCGCCCTCGACACGCTCCTCGACAAGATCGCCACGTACAAGGAGAAGACCGAGGCGATCAAGAAGAAGATCAAGAAGGCCCTGTTCTATCCGGCCGCGGTCATGGTCGTCGCGATCATCGTGTCGGCGATCCTGCTGATCTTCGTCATCCCGCAGTTCGAGTCGCTGTTCAAGGGCTTCGGCGCCGACCTGCCGGCCTTCACGCGCATGGTCATCGACCTGTCGGTGTTCCTCCGCAGCCAGGGCTGGCTGGTGGGAATCGCCGTCGGCGGCGGCATCGGCACCTACATGTACATGCGCAAGCGCTCGAAGAAGCTCCGCGAGGCCGAGGACCGGCTGATGCTGAAGCTGCCGATCATCGGCAACATCCTCGAGAAGGCGGCCATCGCCCGCTTCGCCCGCACGCTGTCGACGATGTTCAGCGCCGGCGTGCCGCTGGTCGAGGCCCTGCAGTCGGTGGCCGGGGCCACCGGCAACATCGTCTTCGAGCGGGCGGTGCTGCGCATGCGCGACGAGGTCGCCACGGGCCAGCGCCTGCAGCGGGCCATGGAGAACACCGGGCTCTTCCCGAACATGGTCATCCAGATGGTGGCCGTCGGCGAGGAGTCGGGCTCCCTCGACGAGATGTCGGCCAAGGTGGCGGACTTCTTCGAGGCCGACGTCGACAACGCCGTCGACAGCATGAGCAGCCTGCTCGAGCCGCTGATCATGGCGATCCTCGGCGTGCTGGTCGGCGGCCTCGTCGTCGCCATGTACCTGCCGATCTTCAAGATGGGCGCGGTCATCTAGCGGGGCCCGGCCCGCCTCCCGCCACCGTGCTGCACGTCGCCGGAGCCGCGCTGCTGGGCCTTTTGGTCGGCAGCTTCCTGAACGTCGTCATCCACCGGCTGCCGCGCATGCTCGAGCGCGACTGGCGGCGGCAGTGCGCCGACCTGCAGGGTGCGGCGCCCGCGCCGGCCGACGAGGCACCCTACGACCTGGTGCGTCCCGGCTCCGCCTGCCCCCATTGCGGCACGGCCATCCGCCCGTGGCAGAACATCCCCGTCGTGAGCTACCTGCTCCTCGGCGGCCGCTGCGCCCACTGCAAGGCCCGGATCCCGCTGCGCTACCCGGTGGTCGAGGCCGGCACGGCGCTCGCCTCGGCCCTGGTGGCCTGGCAGCTTGGACCGACGCCCGAGGCCATTGCGGCCATCGGCATCACCTGGTGCCTGATCGCACTGGCCGGCATCGACCTGGACCACCACCTGCTGCCCGACTCGCTGACGCTGCCGCTGCTCTGGGCAGGCCTGCTGTTCCACGTGCTGCAGGGACCGGGCACCGGGGGCGAGGTCTTCGCGAACCTCACCGACGGCGTCATCGGCGCCGTGGCGGGCTACCTGAGCCTCTGGACCATCTACCATGGCTTCCGGGTCGCCACGGGCAAGGAAGGCATGGGCTACGGCGACTTCAAGCTCTTCGCGGCGCTCGGCGCGTGGCTGGGGTGGCAGCTGCTGCCCCTGGTGATATTGCTGTCGGCCGTGACCGGCACCGTCGTCGGCGTCAGCCTCATTGCCCTGCGCCGCCACAGCCGGGAGAACCCCATCCCCTTCGGGCCCTACCTGGCGGCGGCGGGCTTCATCGCGATCCTCTGGGGCCGCGACCTGGTGGACGCGTACTGGCGGGCCGGGGCGCCCTGAGCCGCCGCCCGTGGCGACCGCCCGCACCGCCCGCGACTGGTCGACCTGGCGCGTCGGCCTCACCGGCGGCATCGCCAGCGGCAAGAGCTTTGTCGCCGACTGCTTCGCGGCGCTGGGAGTGCCGGTGATCGACACCGACGTGCTGGCCCGCGAGGTCGTCGCGCCCGGGTCAACAGGGCTCGACGCGGTGGTCCGGGCCTTCGGCCCGGCGGTGCTGCAGGCCGACGGCAGCCTCGACCGGCGCCGCCTGCGCGCCGTCGTCTTCGCCGATGCCGCGGCCCGCGCACGCCTCGATGCCCTGCTGCACCCGCTCATCCTGCGGGCCGCCGAGGAGCGGTCCCGGCAGCTGCCTGGGCCCTACCAGCTGCTCGTCGTGCCGCTGCTGTACGAAAGCGGCTTCGACGCGCGGGTCGACCGGGTGCTGGCCGTCGACTGCCCCGAAGCCCTGCAGCGCGAGCGCCTGGCCCGCCGCGATGGCGACGACGACGCCCAGATCGAGCGGATCCTCGCGGCCCAGCGGCCCGGGGCGAGCCTCCGCGGCCGGGCCGACGACCGGATCGACAACTCGGGAACCCCGGAGGCGACGCGGGCCCGCGGCGCCGCCCTGCACCGGGACTACCTGCGGCGGGCGGCATGACCCGGGGGGGCACCCGGACCGCACCGCCCCGCCAGCCGGGCGGACGTGCACATCGCACGTTGCCCGCAGACTGACCGCTGGCGCAGAATAGTCCGGGCGCCCCCTCCGGACCGCTCGCCCATGGCCAGTATCCCCACTGCAGACCTGTTCAACCGGCCTGCAGAAGCCCATGCCCTGGGCCTCTACGAGCAGCCCCTCAGCGAGCGCATGCGCACCTACCTGCGCCTCGAGTACCTGTACCAGCAGTTCTGCTTCTACCTGGAACAGCAGTCCGAGTGGGGCAGCCGGGCCGTGGTCAGCAGCCTGCTCGACATCCTCGCGATCCTGGGCCGGGGCGACGTCCGTGGCGACGTCCTCAAGGACCTCGAGCGCCAGATCGCCATCTACGACCGCTACCAGAACGCGCCCGGCGTCGACGAGGTCCGCCTCAAGCGCGTGCTGCGCAACCTGCAGGACCTGCGCCAGCGCCTGTTCGGCGTCGGCTCCCAGTACCTGCAGCTGCTGAAGGACAACGAGTTCCTGGCCCAGATCAAGCACCGCAGCGCGATCCCGGGCGGCACCTGCGAGTTCGACCTGCCGGACTACAGCCACTGGCTCCGCCGGCCCTACGCCGAGCGCGTCGAGGACATCGAACGGTGGATGCAGCACCTGCGCCCGCTCTGCGACAGCATCGCCGAGCTGCTCTGGCTGACCCGGGAGAGCGGGCGGGCCACCGACGAGGTGGCCAACCACGGCGTCTACCAGCACGGCCCCGTGGGCGACGCGGGCGTGGGACTGCTGCGCGTCTCCGTCGGGCCCGACGCCGGGCTGTACCCGGAGATCAGCGGCAGCCACCACCGGTTCACGATCCGCTTCATGCAGTGGCCCGACACGCGGACCCGGCCGACCCAGGCCGCGCGTGACGTGCAGTTCCGCCTGACGATCTGCTGAGACGCGGCCGGCCCAGCCGGGTCACCGCCCGGCGGCCAGCAGCGCCACCACCGGGGCATCGGCCGGCAGCAGGCCGGCCTCCCCGAGCTCCCCGACCGCGACCCAGCGGAGCCGCTGGCGCTCCCGCGGCTCGGGCTCGCCGCTGAAGCGGTGCACGTGCCAGAACTCGAGCCGCACGTGGCGGTCGGGATAGTCGTGGTCGAGGGACGTGAAGGGCTCGGCCTCATCGACGTGCACGCCGAGCTCCTCGTGGAGCTCGCGGGCAAGGGCGGCTCCCGGCGACTCGCCGGCACCGACCTTGCCGCCCGGAAACTCCCAGAAGCCGGCGCCGTGCTTGCCCGGGGGGCGCTCGGCGATCAGCACGCGGCCATCGCGGTCGCGCAGGATGCCGGCGACGACGTGGATGCGCGGGACGGGCGTCAGCCCAGGCGCCCGTGGCACTGCTTGTACTTCTTGCCCGATCCGCAGGGACACGGGTCGTTGCGCCCCACCTTGGCGTCACCACGCACGAACGGCGCGGCCGGATCCGGGGCCGAGGGCGGCGGACGGAAGACGGGCCGCTGCGGCATGGGCGCGGCGCCTGCCGCCGCCTGGTCCGGCGGCAATCCTGCCTCGTCGCCGGCCGTCGCCAGCTCCTCGGCCATGGCCGACGGCGCCTCCTCGTGCCGGTACTGCAGCTGCTCGGCCAGCCGCCGGCGCTGCTCCTCGATCTCGGCCTCCTCGGGCAGGCGGATCCGCGCCTTCGACAGCACGCCGAGGACATCGCGCTTGGTCTGGTCGAGCATGGTGCCGAACATCTCGAAGGCCTCGCGCTTGTACTCCTGCTTGGGATTCTTCTGCGCGTAGCCGCGCAGGTGGATGCCCTGCCGCAGGTAGTCCATGGCGGCCAGGTGCTCCTTCCAGTGCAGGTCGAGCTGCTGCAGCATGAGCTGCTTCTCGATCTGGCGCATGTCGGCCGCCGGGATGACGGCGATCTTCGCCTCGTAGAGCCGCTCGAGCTCGGCCACGATCCGGCGCCGCAGCTCGGCCTCGTCGAGGCGCGTGTCGCCGTCGAGCATGGCCTTGACGTCGATGGCGGCACCGAATTCCTGCTCGAGGGCCGCCGAAAGGCCGGCGAGGTCCCACTGCTCTTCGACGCTCTCAGGGGGGATGTGCTCCGCCACCAGCAGGTCGACGACCTCGACGCGGATCGAGCGGACCGAACCGGACACGTCTTCGGACTGCATCAGCTGGTTGCGCTGCTGGTAGATGACGCGGCGCTGGTCGTTGGCGACGTCGTCGTACTCGAGCAGGTTCTTGCGCGCGTCGAAGTTGTGGGCCTCGACCTTCTTTTGCGCGCGCTCGATCTGGCGCGACAGCAGCTTGCTCTCGATGGCCTCACCCTCGCGCATGCCCACGCCCTGGAGCATGCCCTTGACCCGGGCCGGATCACCGAAGATCCGCATCAGGTTGTCCTCGAGGGACAAATAGAAGCGGCTCGAGCCCGGGTCGCCCTGCCGGCCCGACCGGCCGCGCAGCTGGTTGTCGATTCGCCGCGACTCGTGGCGCTCGGTGCCGATGATGCGCAAGCCCCCGGCGGCGAGCACCTGCTCGTGGCGCTGGCGCCATCCCGCCCGGTGCGCCTCGCGGTCGGCGTCGGTGGCCTCGGCCGGCAGCTGGGCGAGTTCCGCCTCGAGGTTGCCGCCGAGCACGATGTCGGTACCGCGGCCGGCCATGTTGGTGGCGATCGTCACGGCCCCCGGGCGGCCCGCCTCGGCGACCACGTGGGCCTCGCGCTCGTGCTGCTTGGCGTTGAGCACCTGGTGGGGCACGCCGGCCTCGCCCAGCAGCTTCGCCAGGTACTCCGACGTCTCGATGGACGTGGTGCCCACCAGCACCGGCTGCGACCGGGTCACGCAGTCCTGGATGTCCTCGATGATCGACTGGAACTTGTCCTTCTGGGTCAGGAACACCAGGTCCGGCTGGTCGTCGCGGACCATCGGACGGTGCGTCGGGATGACCACCACCTCGAGGCCGTAGATCGTCTGGAACTCGTAGGCCTCGGTGTCGGCCGTGCCGGTCATGCCGGAGAGCTTCTCGTACAGGCGGAAGTAGTTCTGGAAGGTGATGGAGGCAACCGTCTGGTTCTCCTCCTTGACCCGAACGCCCTCCTTCGCCTCGATGGCCTGGTGCAGGCCGTCGGACCAGCGCCGGCCCGGCATCGTGCGGCCGGTGAACTCGTCGACGATCACGATCTCGCCGTTGCGCACGATGTACTCGACGTCGCGGCGGAAGAGCGCGTGGGCGCGCAGCGCCGCGGTCAGGTGGTGCATGAGGCGGATGTTCGCTGCGTCGTAGAGGCTCGCGTCCTCCTCGAGCAGGCCCTCGCGGACCATCATGGCCTCGACCTTCTGGTGTCCCTCTTCGGTGAGGAAGACCTGGCGGGCCTTCTCGTCGACGGAATAGTCGCCGGGGCCCTCCTCCTGCTCCTGCCGGACCAGCCCCGGGACGAGCCGGTTGACCCGCACGTACAGGTCGGTGCTCTCGTCGGACGGACCGGAGATGATCAGCGGCGTGCGGGCCTCGTCGATCAGGATCGAGTCGACCTCGTCGACGATGGCGAAGGCCAGCTCCCGCTGGGCCTGGTCCTCGCGGCGGAAAGCGAGGTTGTCGCGCAGGTAGTCGAAACCGAACTCGTTGTTGGTGCCGTAGGTGATGTCGGCGGCGTAGGCCTCGCGCTTCTCGGCCGGCGCCTGCTGGCTGCGGATCACGCCGACGGTCATGCCGAGGAAGCGGTAGACCGGGCCCATCCACTCGGCGTCGCGCTGGGCCAGGTACTCGTTGACCGTGACGACGTGCACGCCGCGGGCCGGCAGGGCGTTCAGGTAGGCGGCCAGCGTCGCCATGAGGGTCTTGCCCTCGCCGGTGCGCATTTCGGCGATCTTGCCCTCGTGCAGGGCGAGGCCGCCGATGAGCTGTACGTCGAAGTGGCGCAGGCCGAGCGTGCGCCGGGCCGCCTCGCGCACGACCGCAAAGGCCTCGGGCACCAGCGAGTCGAGCGCGGCGCCGCCGGCCAGCCGGGCCCGGAACTCTTCCGTCTTCGCCCGCAGGGCGTCGTCGTCGAGGGCCTTGAGCCCGGGCTCCAGCGCGGCTGCAGCCGAAACCACCTTGCCATACCGCCGCAGGAGCCGCTGGTTGCTGCTGCCGAACAGCTTCGTCAGGAAATTGAGCACGTCAGGACCTCCGGCGGGAAACGCGGCTGCCGGGACCCGGGCCTCGGGGCCTGCAGCCGGGGCGCGCCGTGGATCGCCGCCGGTATCGGCGACGGGGCGCGGGCCACATTCTAGCCGACCGGCCGATGCCGCCGCCCGGGGCTGTTTCACCCCGGACGCCGGGGAAACGCCCTCTCAACGGCGGGGAACGAGGCGGATGGGGTTCACGGGACGGCCGTCCTGCAGCACCTCGAAGTGCAGGTGGCTGCCGGTGGACCGGCCGGTGGAGCCCATCAGCGCAATGACCTGGCCGGCCTTCACGCGGACGCCGGTCGCGACCAGGTTCGAGGCATTGTGGCCGTAGCGGCTCACGTAGCCGTTGCCGTGGTCGATCTCGATCAGGTTGCCGTAGCCGCGATGCCGCCCGGCGCGCGTGACGACCCCGGCCCCGGCCGCCACCACGGCGCTGTTCGGCAGGCCGGCGAAGTCGATACCCGTGTGCAGGGCCGGCCGACCCGTGAAGGGGTCCTTGCGCCGGCCGAAGCCGCTGGAAATCCAGCCTCCCTCGACGGGGCGGAGGACGGGCCGGCTGAGATCGTCGGGCTGCAGGTTGCGGGCCATGACCGTGGCCCGGGCTGCACCGGCCACCAGGTCGGGACCGGCGCCAGCGGTGCCCGGCAGGGGCTCCTCTGGCCCACCAACGCCCGCTGCGGCCCCGGCGGTCGGGGCCAGGGCCGCCGTCGTGGCGGGTAGCACCCCCGCAGCGGGCGGCGCATCGGACACCGGCCGGGTCATCGGTCGCATCGCGGCCACCGCCGGCGGCGGGACTGCGGCCAGCCGGGCGAGGCCGGCGGCCAGGAGGGCCAGGGCCAGGACCGCACCCGCGCCGGCCACGACGCCGGGCCACGGGCCTGCCAGCCACGCCTCTGCCGCGGGCCGCGCCGGACGGCCGGAGGGTGCTGCAGGCAGTTCGCGGGCAGGTGACCTGGACATCGGGGCTTTGACGGAATGGAGCCGGTTTGAACTTAAGTCTATGCTGGCCCGCCCTTCAGGCCCGCGATGCGGGTCGCAAACCCGCCCAGGATCCAGCATGGCCAACGACCGCCGCGGACAGCCCGTGAACCTCGGCGACCTGTTCCGGTCACCCGGCTCGTCCCTCGGGGGCCTCGCCCGGGCGGCGGCCGGCCGGATGGAGCTGCTGGACCTGCTGCGCGCCCGGCTGCCGGCGGAACTGCAGGCCTGCCTCGTGGGCTGCAACGTCCGCGATGACGGCACGCTCGTGCTGACGGCCTCGAGCCCCGCCTGGGCGGCGCGGCTACGGTTCGAAGCGCCGGGATTGCTGGCCTGCTGCCGCGAACGGTTCCCCGCCACGGCGCGTGTGCGGGTGCGCAGCGCGACGCCCTGAGGGTCAGGCGGCGGCCACGGGCTCCGCGTACGAGACCGGCGCGCTGACGGCGTCGTCGAAGGTCGCCAGCTCGAACGCGTCGGGTTGCTCGAGCAACACCCGCAGCAGCCGGTTGTTCAGGGCGTGGCCCGACTTGAAGCAGGTCAGCTCGCCGATCAGGCCGTGGCCCAGCAGGTACACGTCACCGATGGCGTCGAGGATCTTGTGCTTGACGAACTCGTCCTCGAAGCGCAGCCCGTCCTCGTTGAGGACGCGGAACTCGTCGAGGACGATGGCGTTGTCCATGTTGCCGCCGAGCGTCAGCTGGCGGGCCCGGAGCATCTCGATGTCGCGCACGAAGCCGAAGGTGCGCGCCCGGGAGATTTCCTTCAGGAACGCCGTCGTCGAGAACTCGAGGCTCGCCGACGACGTGTGCCGGCGGAACACCGGGTGGTCGAACTCGATGCGGAAATTCACGCGGAAGCCGGGATAGGGGGCAAGTTCGGCCCATTTGTCGCCGTCCTCGACCCGCACCGGGCGGCGGATGCGCACGAACTTCTTCAGCGCCGACTGCTCGGCGACGCCGGCCGACTGCACGAGGAAGACGAAGGGCCCCGCGCTGCCGTCCATGATCGGCACCTCGGGCGCGCTCAACTCGACGAAGGCGTTGTCGATGCCGAGCCCGGAGAGCGCCGACATCAGGTGCTCGACCGTGGCCACCTTGACCTGGCCGGCCACCGGGTCCTGGTGCACGAGGGTGGTGCCGAGCATGGTTTCGCCGACGGCGAAGGCCTCGGCCCGCACGTCGACGGGCGGATCGAGGTCCATGCGGCGGAAGACGATGCCGGTGTTCTCCGGCGCCGGCCGCAACGTCATGTACACCTTGCGCCCGGTGTGGAGGCCCACGCCGGTCGCCCGGATCGACGTCTTGAGGGTGCGTTGGCGCAGCATGCCGGTCCTTCAGCCCGCGACGGGTCATGACGGCGCTGGCACCCCTTCGGGGAGCCGGCCGCGCCAGGCCCTGGCGGCGTATTGCTGTGGTTGCCCTGAGCCCCTGAGCGGGGGCGAAAAACCGGGCGCCGGTCGTGCCGGACCGCGCCCTGCCGGTCGCGACGTTAACACAGCTGGCAAAAATGCCGCAAACCGGGGCGTCAGCGGCCCTGACGCCCCGGGCGGCCCCCGTCAGCTGCGGCCTCAGTCGGCCTGGCGCCGAAGGAAGGCCGGCACGTCGAGCAGGTCATAGTTCGACTCGCCCGAAGGCTCCACCGCCTCGGCTCCGCCGGAGCCCCGGCGCAGGTAGGCCGGCTGGTCGAGCCCGGTATAGCCGACCACGGGCGCCGGGTCCGTGCCCGTCCGCTGCTCCATGACCGGCCGCGCCACGGCAACCGGCTGCACGATGCGGATCTGCGGCTGCTGCTGCTTGGCCACCGGCTGGCCGAGGCCCGTGGCCACGACGGTCACGCGGATGGCGTCGCCCATCTCAGGGTCGATGGTCGTGCCGATCACCACCGTGGCGTCGTCGGACGCACACTGCTTGACCGTCTGGCCGACCTGGTTGAACTCGCCGAGGCCGAGGTTCTCGCCGGCCGTCACGTTGACGAGGATGCCGCGGGCGCCGGACAGGTTCACATCCTCGAGCAGCGGGCTCGAGATGGCCGCCTCGGCTGCCTCGCGCGCGCGGTCCGGGCCCTTGGCGCTGCCCGAGCCCATCATGGCCATGCCCATCTCGGACATGACCGTGCGGACGTCGGCGAAGTCGACGTTGATGGTGCCGGGCCGCGTGATCAGCTCGGCGATGCCCTGCACGGCGCCCTGCAGCACCTCGTTGGCGGCCCTGAAGGCCTCGAGCAGCGTCACGTCGGGCCCGAGGACCGTCAGCAGCTTCTCGTTGGGGATCGTGATCAGCGAGTCGACGTACTTGGCGAGGTCAGCGATGCCCTGCTCGGCGGCGGTCATGCGCTTGCGGCCCTCCATGCTGAAGGGCTTGGTGACCACCGCCACGGTCAGGATGCCGAGCTCCCGCGCCACCTGGGCGATGACGGGCGCGGCGCCGGTGCCGGTGCCGCCGCCGAGCCCGGCGGTGATGAAGAGCATGTCGGCCCCCTCGATGACCTCGATGAGGCGGTCGCGGTCTTCCATCGCCGCCTGCCGGCCCACGTCCGGATTCGCGCCTGCGCCGAGGCCCTTCGTGATGTTGCAGCCGATCTGCAGCGCCGTGCGCACGTTCGAGGTGCGCAGCGCCTGCGCGTCCGTGTTGCAGCAGATGAAGTCGACGCCCTCCAGCCCTGAGCTGACCATGTGGCGCACGGCGTTGCCGCCGCCACCACCCACGCCCAGAACCTTGATCACGGCGTTCTGGCTGTACGCGTCCATGAGTTCAAACATTGTTCCCGTCTCCCGATGCAAAAAGTTTTCGCGACTGTCCGTAGACCCGAAAAAGAAAAAGCACTTCCCGTCAGAAATTTCCCTGGAACCAGCCCTTCATGCGGCTGAAGACCTCGCCCAGGCCGGGCACGACCGCCTCCCCGTCGCCCCGCATGGCCCGCTCGCGGGCGTAGAGCAGGAGCCCCACGCCGGTGGAGTGGATCGGGTTGCGCACGACGTCGCCGAGCCCCCGCACGCTCTGCGGCACGCCGAGGCGCACCGGCATGTGGAAGACCTCCTCGGCAAGCTCGACGGCGCCCTCCATCTTGGCACTGCCGCCGGTCAGCACGACGCCGGCCGCCACCTGCGGCTCGAAGCCGCTGCGGCGGAGGTCCTCGCGGATCAGGCTGAAGAGCTCCTCGTAGCGGGGCTCGACGACCTCGGCCAGCGTCTGGCGGGCGAGCCGCCGGGGCGGCCGGTCACCGACGCTCGGCACCTCGATGGTTTCGTCGAGGTTCGCCAGCTGCGACAGCGCGCAGGCGTACTTGATCTTGATGTCCTCGGCGTTCTGCGTCGGCGTGCGCATCGAGATCGCGATGTCGTTGGTGACCTGGTCGCCGGCCACCGGGATGACGTGGGTGTGGCGGATCGCGCCGCCGTGGAACACGGCGATGTCGGTCGTACCGCCACCGATGTCGACCAGGCAGATGCCGAGCTCGCGCTCGTCGTCGGTCAGGACGGCGTAGCCCGAAGCGAGCTGCTCCAGCACGATGTCCTCGACCTCGAGGCCGCAGCGCTGCACGCACTTGACGATGTTCTGGGCGGCGCTGGCGGCGCCGGTGATGATGTGCACCCGCGACTCGAGGCGCACGCCCGACATGCCGACGGGCTTGCGGATGCCCTCCTGCCCGTCGATGATGAATTCCTGCGGCAGTACGTGCAGGATCTTCTGGTCGGCCGGTATCGGCACGGCCTTGGCCGCCTCGATGACCCGGTCGACGTCGGCCTGGGACACCTCGCGGTCGCGGATGGCGACGATGCCGTGGGAGTTCATGCTGCGCACGTGGCTGCCGGCGATGCCTGCGTAGACCTGATGGATCTCGCAGCCGGCCATCAGCTCGGCCTCCTCCACGGCGCGCTGGATCGAGTTGACGGTCGCCTCGATGTCGACGATGACGCCCTTCTTGAGGCCGCGCGACGGATGGCTGCCGAAGCCGATGACCTCGACCTGGTCGTCGTCGTGGAGCTCGCCGACCATCGCCACGATCTTCGACGTGCCGATGTCGAGCCCCACGATGATCCGCTTGTCATCCTTCCTTGCCACCCGTCACCCCTGTCGCGAGGGGAGGACGGCGTCCGTCCCGCGCTGGTTCTTCCAGCCGACCGCAAACCCGTTGGGGTAGCGCAGGTCGACGTACTCGACGTCCTCGGCCTGGCCGGCCACCACGGTGTCGAAGGCCTTGTAGAAGGCGGCGAGCCGCTCCTCGAGAGCCGTCGAGCCCAGCCTCACCCGGATGCCGTTGCTCAGCTGGAACGTCCAGGCGCCCCGGCCGTCGAGCTCGAGGGCCGCGAGGCCGACGCCCCGCTGGACCAGCTGCTCCTGGATCGCCGCGTACCGGGAGGCCACCTGGGTCTCGGTGCCCGGCGGGCCCGCGAGCCGCGGCAGCTCGGCGGGAATGTGCGTCGCCTCGGCGACGATCAGCCGGCCGGCGGCGTTCAGGAGCCCGGCCTCGCCCCAGCGGGCGGCGGGCCGTTCCTCGGTGATGGTCACCTCGATGGCGTCGGGCCAGCGGCGGCTCACCCGGGCCGTAGCGACCCACGGGATGCCCGCCACCTCGGACCGGATGGCGTTCAGGTCGGCGCCGAGGAAGCTGCGCCCCATGTGGTGGCGGAGCTGCGCCTCGAGGCGGTCGGCAGACACCCGCTCGAAGGCCCCGTTGACGACCACGGCGCGCAGCGGCCGGTCGAGCACCGAACGGGCCGCGAACCAGGCGAGCCCCAGCACCGCCACGCCGGCGAGCGCCACGGCGATGCGCCACCACGGCAGCGCCGGCAGCGGCAGCTTGCGCGGCTCGCGGCGGCGGCGGTTGGCGCGGCGACCCGGAATCATGCGCGCCCCCCGGCCGGCGCCGCCGGCAGGCTCGTCTCGAGGATGCGCCACACGAGCTCGTCGAAGCCGATGCCGGCGGCGGCGGCGGCCATCGGCACCAGGCTGTGGCTGGTCATGCCCGGCACGGTGTTGAGCTCGAGGATCATGGGCCCCGCCACCGGGTGCACCATGAGGTCCACGCGCCCCCAGCCACGGCAGCCGACGGCATCGAAGGCCGCCAGTGCCAGATCCGCCAGCGCCCGCTGGTCGGCCTGGGAGAGCCCGGCCGGGCAGACGTAGCGCGTCTCGTCGCTGATGTACTTGGCGTGGTAGTCGTAGAAGCGCCCCTGGGCCTCGATGCGGATGGCCGGCAGCGCCTGGCCATCGAGGATCCCGACGGTGTACTCGGGGCCGGCGATCCATTCTTCGGCGATGACCTCGCCGCCGTAGCCGCCGGCCAGCCGCCAGGCCTCGGGCAGCTGCCCGGCCGTGTCGACGCGGGTCATGCCGATGCTCGAGCCCTCGGCCGCGGGCTTCACCATGAGCGGCAGGCCCAGCTGGGCCACGACCTCGGCGAGATCCGCCTCGTCGCGCAGCACGCCGTAGCGCGCCGTCGGCAGCCCGGCGCCGTGGAGCAGCCGCTTGGTCCGCAGCTTGTCCATGCCGATGGCCGAGCCCAGCACCCCGCTGCCGGTGTACGGCAGGCCGAGGAACTCGAGCAGGCCCTGCAGGGTGCCGTCCTCGCCGCCGCGGCCATGCAGGGCGATCCAGACGCGGTCGAAACCGCCGTCGCGGAGCTGAGCCACCAGGTCGCCGGTGGCGTCGATGGCCGCGGCCTCGACCCCCCGGTTGCGCAGGGCCTGGTGGACGGCCGCCCCGGTGACGAGCGACACCTCGCGCTCGGCCGAAGACCCGCCCATGAGGACGGCGACGCGGCCGAAGGCGGCCGGATCGCCGACGCGGCAGGGGCGCAGCAACGGGGCATGGGCCGTCATGCCGACACCCCCGCTGCCACGGGCTCGCCGACGATGTGGACCTCGGGCTGCAACGTCACGCCGTGGTGCCCGGCGACCGTCGCCCGCACTTCGGCGATGAGCGCCTCGATGTCGGCCGCCGTGGCGCCGCCGGTGTTGATGATGAAGTTGGCGTGCTTGGCCGAAACCTCGGCAGCACCGCGGCGCCGGCCCTTGAGGCCGGCCGTCTCGATGAGCCGGGCGGCGAAGTCGCCGGGCGGGTTGCGGAACACCGACCCGCAGCTCGGCAGGCCCAGCGGCTGCTTGCGGGAGCGCTCGGCCAGCACTTCCTGCATGCGGCCCGGCGGGCTCTCGTACCCTTCGTCGAAAGCGAAGCGGGCGGCGAGGAAGAATTCCCCGGGCGGCACCGGCGCGCGATCCCCGGGTCCCTGTACTTCCCGGTAACCGACGGTGAAGGCTTCCCTGCCCCGGGTAATGACTTCACCACTCCGTGTGACTGTATCCACCTCGAGCACGCGTGCCCAGGTCTCCCCGCCAAAAGCGCCGGCATTCATGCGCAGGGCCCCGCCGACGGTGCCGGGGATACCGGCGAACCACTCGGCCGGCCCCAGCTGCCAGCGACCACACTGGCGGGCGAGGACCGTACAGGGCACTCCTGCCTCGGCTTCCACCTGCCCGCCACCAAGGTTGCGGACCTGCGTGAGCGCCTGGCCGGTTGCGACGACGACGCCGCGGATGCCACCGTCACGCACGAGCAGGTTGCTGCCCAGGCCGACGAAGGTAACCGGCGTCCCCGCCTGCAGCGAGCGGAGGAAGTCGAGGAGATCAGCGCGACAACGCGGCGAATAATACACGTCTGCAGGACCGCCGACGCGCCATGTCGTGTGTTTCGACATCGGTTCGTTCACGAGCACCGCGTGCCTGCCTTCGCTGGCCATCGCGGCACTCATCGCACGGCCTCCGCCGCGGCGGTGCCGGCCTTGTCGCGAAGCTGCAGCGCCAGCGTGCCGATGTTGCCGGCGCCGAGTGTCAGCACCACGTCGCCGTCGGCGACGATGTCGGCGAGGCGCTCGGGCAGCTCGTCGACCTGGGGCACGAAGACCGGCTCGACCTGGCCGCGGCCGCGGATCGCGCGGCAGATCGCACGCCCGTCGGCACCGGTGATCGGCGCCTCGCCCGCGGCGTAGACCTCGGTCACGAGCAGCCGGTCGGGGGCCGAGAGCACCTCGGCGAAGTCGTCGAGCAGGTCGCGGGTGCGGGTGTAGCGGTGGGGCTGGAAGGCAACGACGAGCCGCCGGCCGGGCCAGGCCTGGCGGGCTGCCGCGATGGTGGCCGCCACCTCGGTCGGGTGGTGGCCGTAGTCGTCGACGAGCAGCACGCGGGCGTGGCCCAGCTGCACCTCGCCGAGCTGCTGCAGGCGCCGGTCCACCCCCTCGAAGGCCCCGAGCGCCCGCACGACGGCGGCGTCGTCGAGCTCGAGCTCGTGGGCGATGGCGATGGCCGCCACGGCGTTCAGCACGTTGTGGCGACCCGGCAGGTTCAGGGTCACCGTCAGCGGCGCGGCCGGGTCCGGGCGCCGCACGGTGAAGCGCGACCGCAGCCCCTCGGGGACCAGCCCGGTGACGGCGAAGTCCGCCTCGGGCGAGAAGCCGTAGGTCAGCGTCGCCCGGTGCACGGACGGCAGGATCGCCTGGACGCCGGGGTCGTCGAGGCAGGCGACCGCCAGCCCGTAGAAGGGCAGGTTGTGCAGGAACTCGACGAAGGTCTGCCGCAGGCGGCCCACGTCGCCGCCATAGGTGGCCAGGTGGTCGTTGTCGATGTTGGTGACCACCGCGATCATGGGCTGCAGGTGCATGAACGAGGCGTCGGACTCGTCGGCCTCGGCCACGAGGTACCGGCCGGCCCCGAGCCGGCCGTTCGAATCGGCGCTCTTCAGCCGCCCGCCGATGACGAAGGTGGGGTCGGCGCCGGCCTCGGCCAGCACGCTCGCCACGAGGCTCGTCGTGGTCGTCTTGCCGTGGCTGCCCGAGACCGCGATGGCGTGGCGGAAGCGCATCAGCTCGCCGAGCATCTCGGCCCGCTGCACCACCGGCAACCGGCGGGCCCGGGCCTCCTGGACCTCGGGGTTGTCCTCGGCCACGGCGCTCGAGACGACGACGACGTCGGCCTGGCCGACGTTCTCCGCCCGGTGCCCGAGCCGGACGTCGGCGCCGAGGCGCACGAGCCGGCGGGTCACGGCCGACTCGCGCAGGTCCGAGCCCTGCACGGCGTAGCCGAGGTTGAGCAGCACCTCGGCGATGCCGCCCATGCCCACGCCGCCGATGCCGACGAAGTGGATCCGCTGGACCTTGCGCATGCGGTCGCGCATCAGCGGTCCCTCGCGACGTCGAGGCAGGCCGACACGATGGCCTCCGTGGCGCCGGGCCGCGCCAGCGCCCGGGCAGCCCGGGCGCGCTCGCCCGCAAGCTGCCGGTCGTGGCGCCGGACCTCGGCCGCGAGCACCGCCGGCGTGAGCCCGGCCTCCGGCAGCAGCGTGGCGGCACCGGCGTCGACCAGGAACCTGGCGTTGCGGGTCTGGTGATCGTCGACGGCCGCCGGATAAGGCACCAGGATCGACGCCACGCCAGCGGCCGCGAGCTCCGCCACCGTCAGCGCCCCGGACCTGGCGATGACCAGGTCCGCCCAGGCGTAGGCCCCGGCCATGTCATCTATAAAGGTGTGGATCTCGGCGACCACTGAAGCCCTGGCATAGGCGGCCTCGGCCACCGGCCGGGTACGCTCGCCGGCCTGGTGCCGGACGACGGGACGCTCGGCGGGCGCCAGCAGCCCCAGCGCCTCGGGCACCAGCTCGTTCAGGGCCCGGGCACCCTGGCTGCCGCCGAGCACGAGGACCCGCAGGGGGCCCGTGCGACCGGTGAAGCGTTCGGCCGGCGGCGGCAGGGCGGCGATGTCGCCCCGCACCGGGTTGCCGGTGACGGTCGCCGTCACGCCCGGACCGAAGCTGCCGGGGAACGCCGCCAGCACGCGCCGTGCGAACCGCGTCAGCAGGCGGTTCGTGAGCCCCGCGACGGCGTTCTGCTCGTGGATCACCAGCGGCCGGCGCAGCAGCCACGCCGCCACGCCCCCCGGACCCGCCGTGTAGCCGCCCATGCCGAGCACGACCTTCGGCCGCAGCTGCCGGACCACGCGCCAGGCGTCGAACAGCGCCAGCGCCAGGGTGACGGGCGCCAGGAGCCAGGCGCCCGGGCCGCGGCGGCGCAGGCCGCGGACGCGGATCCGGTGCAGCGGCAGGCCGTCGGCAGGAACCACGCGGGCCTCGAGCCCGCGGTCGGTGCCAAGCCACACCACTGCCTCGTCCCGGGCCCGCAGTGCCCGGGCGATGGCCAGCGCCGGGAAGACGTGCCCGCCGGTCCCACCCGCCATGATCAGCACGGGCGCACCGCTCATGCCGCGACCCCCGCCGGTGGCATGCGCGTGTTGACGCGGCGGCGGCCGGTGCCGGCCAGGCCGCGGTTCTCGAGGTCGATGCGCATCAGCAGCCCGAGGGCGCCGAGGGTAATGATCAGGCTGCTGCGGCCGTAGCTGATGAGCGGCAGCGTCAGGCCCTTGGTCGGCAGCACGCCCATGTTGACGCCGAGGTTGATGATGGCCTGCAGGGCCAGCCACGTGGTCAGGCCGAAGGCGACGTAGGCCTGGAAGTGGCGCTCGTCGGCAGCGGCGCTGCGGGCGATCACCAGCGCACGCCAGACCAGCACGCCGTACAGCGCGATGATGGCGAGGCTGCCCAGCAGGCCGAACTCCTCGGCGATGACCGCGAAGATGAAGTCCGTGTGGGCCTCGGGCAGGTAGAAGAGCTTCTGCACGCTGCCGCCGAGGCCGAGCCCGGTCCACTCGCCGGTGCCGATGGCGATGAGCGACTGCGTCAGCTGGAAGCCCTTGCCGTAGGGGTCTTCCCAGGGATCCATGAAGCCGGTGATGCGCTTCATGCGGTAGGGCGAGAGCCAGGCCAGCAGCGCCATGCCCGCGACGACGATGCAGCCCACCAGCGACAGCTCCTTGATCTTCGCGCCGGCGACGAAGAGGACGGCCGCGGCGATGGTCAGGAGCAGCACCGCCGAGCCGAAGTCCGGCTGCAGCAGCAACAGTCCCGCGGCCAGCCCAACCGGCACCAGCGGCCGCAGGAAGGCGACGAAGGAGCGCCGCAGTTCGTCCTGCCGGCGCACCGCGTAGTCGGCGACGTATATCAGCAGCATGAGCCTGGCCGGCTCGCTGACCTGCAGGTTGAACCCCGGGATGTTGAGCCAGCGCGTGCTGCCGTTGACGGTGTTGCCGAGCCCCGGCACCAGCACCAGCACCAGCATGGCCAGGGCGACCAGCGCCATGGGGAAGCCCAGCTGCTGCAGCCAGGGGGTCGGGATGCGGAGCATGGCGTAGCCGAAGGCGAGCCCCAGCGCCACCGCGACCACCTGCCGCTCGAGGAAGTAGAACGGGTCGCCGTAGGCGCGATCGGCCAGGCTCACCGAGGCCGAGGCCACCATGAGCAGGCCGATGCCGAGCAGCACCGCCACGGCAGTGACGAGCAGCGCGTCGGGCAGAGCGGGTCGGTCGAGGTAGCGTGGGCTCATCGGGCAGGCCCCCCGGCGGCACGCGTCGCGACGGCAGCCGTCGCCAGCACGGCCGCACGGAACTGCGTGCCGCGGTCGGCGTAGTCGCGGAACATGTCGAGGCTGCTGCAGGCCGGCGCCAGCAGCACCGTCGCCCCGGGGGCCGCAAGCTCGCGGGCGCGCCGGACGGCGGCGGCGATGTCGTCGACCCGGTGCACCGGGCAGGTCCCGGCCAGCGCTGCAGCGATGAGCTCGCGGTCGCGCCCCAGCAGGACGACCTCGGCCTGCCGCCCGGCCAGCGCCGCGGCCACCCCTTCGAAGGTGGCACCCTTGGCGTCACCGCCGGCGATCAGCACCAGGGGCCCGGCGACACCGCGGATCGCCGTCTCGGCGGCGCCGACGTTCGTGGCCTTCGAGTCGTCGACCCAGGTGATGCCGTCCGTGGTCGGCACCACGGCCATCCGGTGGGGCAGCGGGACGTAGCTGCGCAGCGCGGGCGCCACAGCCACCGGATCGACGCCGGCGGCAGCCACGAGGGCCAGGGCCGCCAGCGCGTTGGCGACGTTGTGGCGCCCGGCCATGGGCAGCGCTGCTGCCGGCAGCAGCAGCGTCGCGCCGCGGGCGAGCCACGGGGCGCCGTCACGCTCCACCAGGCCGAAGTCGTCCCCGCGTGGCGCTGCGAGGCCGAAGCCCGACACCGTGGCGCCGGCCGGCACGAGGCCGTGGGTCTCGGGGGCATCGCGGTTCACGACCACCACCTCGGCGGCCAGCCAGATGCGCCCCTTGGCCCGGGCGTAGGCCGCCATGTCGCCGTGCAGGTCCAGGTGGTCCGGCGTGATGTTCAGGATCGTCGCCGCGCGCAGCGGCAGCGGCCGGCTGCGCTCGAGCTGGAAGCTCGACAGCTCGAGCACGTACAGGCGCGCGTCAGGCGACAGCAGGTCCAGCGCCGGCGTGCCGAGGTTGCCGCCGACAGCGGCGCCCGCACCGGCGGCGGCCAGCAGGTGACCCACCATGGTCGTGACGGTGCTCTTGCCGTTGGAGCCCGTGATGCCGAGGACCGGCGCCTCCGCGGCCCGGGCGAAGAGGTCGATGTCGCTCTCGCAGGGCACGCCGTGGGCCGCGGCCTCTGCCAGCACGGGCAGCCCCAGCGGTACGCCGGGCGAGACGACCACGCGGCTCACGCCGGGCGGCAGTGCCGCGGGGATGCCGCCGGTGAACACCTCGGCCGCTGGCAGCAATGCACGGATGGCGGCGAGCGAGGGCGGCGCGCTGCGGCTGTCGGCGAAGCAGGCCGGCACGCCCGCCGCCGCGAGGTACCGCGCGCAGGCAGCGCCGGTGGCACCCATGCCGAGCACCAGCGTGCGGCCGGCCGTCAGCGGCTTGGCGGGGGTCGGTGCCATCAGCGGATCTTCAGGCTCGAGAGCCCCACCAGCACGAGGATCACCGTGATGATCCAGAAGCGGACGATGACCTTCGGCTCTGCCCAGCCCTTCAGCTCGAAATGGTGGTGCAGCGGCGCCATGCGGAAGATCCGCTTGCCGGTGAGGCGGAACGAGGCCACCTGCATCATCACCGACACCGTCTCGGCGACGAAGATGCCGCCCATGATGAGCAGCACCAGCTCCTGCCGGACGATGACGGCGACGGTCCCGAGGGCGCCGCCCAGCGCCAGGGCCCCGATGTCGCCCATGAACACCTGGGCCGGGTAGGCGTTGAACCACAGGAAACCGAGGCCGGCGCCCGCCAGGGCCGCGCAGAACACCAGCAGCTCGCCGGCCCCGGCAACGTGGGGAATGCCGAGGTAGCGCGCGAAGATGGCGTTGCCCGCGGCGTAGGCGAAGATGCCGAGGGCCCCACCGACCAGCACCGAGGGCATGATGGCGAGGCCGTCGAGGCCGTCCGTCAGGTTGACCGCGTTGCTCGTGCCGACAATGACGACGTAGGCGAACGGGATGAACAGGACCCCGAGGGGAATCATCACGTTCTTCAGGTACGGGATGAGCAGCGCCGTTTCCTGCGGGGTGTCGGCCGTCGCGTAGAGCAGGCCCGCCGCCGCCAGGGCGACGATCGTCTGCCAGAAGAGCTTCTCCCGGGCAGACAGGCCCTTCGGGTTCTTCTGCACGAGCTTCCGGTAGTCATCGGCGAAGCCGATGAGCCCGTAGGACAGGGTCACGCCGACCACGACCCAGACGTAGACGCTGCGCAGGTTGGCCCAGAGCAGCGTGCTTACGAGGATCGCGAGCAGGATCAGCGTGCCGCCCATGGTCGGCGTGCCCGCCTTCTGCAGGTGCGTCTGCGGGCCGTCGTCCCGCACGGTCTGGCCGATCTGGCGCCGGGTCAGGCGGCGGATCAGCTTGGGGCCCAGGAACAGCGACAGCGACAGCGCCGTCAGGGCGCCCATGATCGCGCGCAGCGTGATGTACGAGAACGCATTGAGCCCCGAGAACCAGGGCGTCAGCCAGGGGATCAGCTCGGGAATCACGCGTGCCCCCCGGCGCCATCCGTCGTGCCGTCCAGCGCGGCGATGAGCTGGTCCATGCGGGCGCTGCGCGAGCCTTTGGCGAGCAGCGTGACCCCGCCATGGAGCTCGGCCGTGACCGCGGCGACGAGGCCGTCGATGTCGGCGAACCAGCGCGCCGTGGCGCCGTAGCCTTCGGCAGCGTGGCGGGTCAGCTCGCCGGTGGCGTAGAGGCGGTCGATGCCGCGCTTGCGGGCCAGCTCGCCGATCTCCCGGTGCAGCCGCGGGCCGTCGGTGCCGAGCTCGGCCATCTGACCCAGCGCCAGCCAGCGTTCGCCCGGCTGCGTGGCGAGGAACTCGATGGCCGCGGCCACCGACCCGGGATTGGCGTTGTACGCGTCGTCGAACAGCCGGCTGCCGTGGGGCCCGGCCACCGGCTTCAGCCGGCCGGCCACGTTGCTCATGGCCCCGAGGCCCGCCCGGACGTCGTCGAGGCTGGCCCCGGCGGCGACGGCGGCGGCGGCGGCGCCGGCTGCGTTCACGGCATTGTGGAGGCCGGCCATGGGCAGCGTGAGCGGCAGCTCGCCCTGGGGCGTCAGCAGCCGGAAGCGGAGCACGGGGCTGCCGTCCGGGGCCGTGAAGGCCTCGACGTCGACGGCCCGGTAGTCCGCCGCCGGGGACGCACCAAAGGTCACCACGGTGCCGGCCTGGTTCACGCCCCGCCAGTAGTCGTAGTAAGCGTCGTCGCGATTGATCACCGCCGTCGCCGTGGGGTCGAGCCCGGCGAACAGTTCGCCCTTGCCCCGCGCGACGTCGGCGATGGTGCCACCGAAGCCTTCGAGGTGGGCAGGACCTGCGTTGGTGATGATGCCGACCCGCGGGCAGGCGATGCTGGTGAGCAGGCGGATGTCGCCCTGCTTGCTGGCGCCCATCTCGATGACGGCGGCCCGGTGCCAGTCACGCAGCCACGCGACCGTCAGCGGCACGCCGACGTCGTTGTTCAGGTTGCCCCAGGTGACTAGCACGTTGCTCCACCCGTCGTCGCGGGTGCCGAGCCGGGCCTTGAGGATGGCGCCGGTCATCTCCTTCATCGTCGTCTTGCCGTTGCTGCCGGTGACGCCGACGACGGGAATCGCGAAGCGCAGGCGCCACGCCCGCCCCCAGTCGCCCAGCGCCCGGCGCACGTTCGGCACGACCACCTGGGGCAGCGCGATGTCGAGGCGCCGCGGCACGACGGCGCCGGCGGCGCCCAGCGCCGCCACCGCCGGGACGAAGTCCGCACCGTCGAAGCGCTCGCCCGACAGGGCGAAGAACAGCTGCCCCGGCGTGAGCGTCCGCGAGTCGCTGGTGATGGATTCGAAGGGCGCGTCGTCGCCATGCAACGTGCCGCCCGTGGCCCGCGCCACTGCGGCGAGGGTCATCGTGGTCATGTACGGTTCTCCAGCGCCGCCCGGGCGACGGCGGCGTCGGCGAAGGGCACGCGCTGGCCACCCGCCTCCTGATACGTCTCGTGGCCCTTGCCCGCGATGAGGACCACGTCTTCCGCGCCCGCGCCGGCGATCGCTGCGGCAATGGCCGCGGCGCGATCGGCCTCTACCTGGACCGGGGTTCCGGCCGGGATGCCGGCCAGGATCGCGGCGATGATGTCGCCGGGCGCTTCGCTGCGCGGATTATCGCTTGTTACGACGACGACGTCCGCACCGGCGGCGGCCACGGCGCCCATGGGCCCACGCTTGCCCGGATCGCGGTCGCCCCCGCAGCCGAAGACGCACCAGAGCCGCCCGCGGCAGTGGTCGCGCAGCGCCTGCAGGGCCTTGGCCAGGGCGTCGGGCGTGTGGGCGAAGTCGACGATGACGGCAGGGCCCGGCTTCGACGACGGCACGCGCTCCATGCGGCCCGGCGGGGGGCCGCTGGCGGCCAGCGCCGCCACCGCGCGGCCGAGCGGATAGCCCTCGGCCAGCACGAGCCCCAGGGCCACCAGCAGGTTCTCGGCATTGAAACGCCCCCACAGCGGGCTCGGCAGGGCGGCGCGGCCAAAGTCGCCCCACACCTCGAGCGCGAGCCCGTCGGGCCCTTGCCCCGTCACCTGGCCCCGCAGTACCGCTGCCGGCTGCGCATCGCTGCCGAGCGCCACCGTCAGCAGCGCCGTGCCCGGCATCGGCAGCGCCGCGAGCCGCCGGCCCCAGGGATCACCGACGTTGATGACGGCCGTGCCGGCGCCCCGCCGGAAGAGGCGCGCCTTGGCCGCGAAGTAGGCGTCCATCGTGCCGTGGTAGTCGAGGTGGTCGCGGCTCAGGTTCGTGAACGCGACCAGCGGGAAGCGCACGCCGTCCACGCGGCCCTGGTCGAGGGCGTGGGACGAGACCTCGGCGCAGACCGTCGCCACCTTGCGGTCCGCCAGGTCCCGCAGCCGTCGCTGGAAGCCGACGCAGTCGGGCGTGGTCAGGCCGGGATCGGAGACGGCGGTGCCCCGGCCGTAGCCGAGGGTACCGATGTAGCCGGCCGCACGGCCGAGGTACGCGAAGGCCTGCAGCGCGAGCCACGCGACGGTGGTCTTGCCATTGGTCCCGGTGATGCCCGCCACGCGCAGCTCGCTGGACGGGCTCGCGAAGAACGCATCCGCCACCTCGCCGACCCGGCTGTCGAGGCCCGGCAGCGGCAGGCCGGCGACACCCGGCGGCAGCGATGGCGCAGGCCATGACGCATCCCAGGCCACCGCAGCGGCACCGGCCGCCACGGCCTGGGGCACGAACTCGAGGCCATGGCGCTGCGTGCCGCGAACGGCGAGGAACAGACCTCCGGGAACGACGCCACGGCTGGTGAGCGACAGGTCGGTGAAGGCCAGGTCCTGGGGAACGCAGGCACCCGCCCCCGGCGCGACCCGGGCGAGCAGCTCCCGGGCAGCCACCGGCAGCGGTACCGGGCCCGTCATGGCGCGACCGCCGCGATGGTCAGCGGTGCCTTGCCGTCGGGAACCACGGGCGCATCCGGCGGAATGGCCATGATGCGAAGGCTGCCGGCGGCGACGCTCGAAAAGACCGGCGCCGCCACCTGCCCGCCGAAGTACACGCCACCCCGCGGGTCGTCGATGATCACGGCGATGGCGAAGCGCGGGTCCGTGACCGGAGCGAGGCCGGCAAAGACGGCGGTGTGGCGGTCCTGTGCGTAGCCTCCGGCCCCGAGCTTGCGCGCGGTGCCGGTCTTGCCCGCGACCCGGTAGCCCGCGACGGCGGCCTGCTGGCCGGTGCCATCGGGCCCGATCACCTGCTCCATCATCGTGACGACCGCCCGGGCCGTCTCGGGCGCCATCACGCGGCGGGCGATGGGCGGCTTGTCGAGGCGGACGAGGGACGCCGGACGGTACAGGCCGCTGCCGCCGAGCACCGCGTAGGACTGGGCCAGCTGCAGCGGCGTCATCGACAGGCCGTAGCCGTAGGCCACGGTGGCCTGGGTGATGGGCCGCCAGTTCTGGAAGTGCGGCAGCACGCCGGCCGACTCGCCGGGGAAGCCGCTGCCGGACAGGCGGCCGATGCCGAGCCTGGCCAGCGAGTTCCAGAGGAACTCGCGGTCGAGCTGCATGGCAACCATCGTGGCACCGACGTTGCTGGACTTGGCGAGGATCGTCGCCAGGTCCATGACGCCGTAGTTGTGCTTGTCCTCGATGTCCTTGCTGCCGACCCGGATCACGCCCGGGTTCGTGTCGATGCGGCTGGTAGGCCGGAACCGGCCGCTCTCGAGCGCCGCCGCGACGATCAGCGGCTTCAGCGTCGAGCCGGGCTCGAGGATGTCGGTCACCGCGCGGTTGCGCAGCGCGTCGGTGGTGATCTGCGAGTCGGGCCGCCCCCGTGCGTTCGGGTTGTAGGCCGGCTGGTTCACCATGGCGAGCACCTCGCCGGTGGTCACGTCGAGCACGACCACGGACCCGGAGCTGGCCTTGTGCTGCTGGAGCGCCGCCTTGAGCTCGCGGTGCGCCAGGTACTGGATGCGCAGGTCGATGGAGCTCACGAGCGTGCCGCCGGGCCGCGGCAGGTCGATGCTCTCCACGTCCTCGACGACGCGGCCGAGCCGGTCGCGCAGCACTTTCTTGCGGCCCGGCACGCCCTGCAGGTAGTTGTCGAAGGCGAGCTCGAGGCCCTCCTGCCCGCGGTCATCGACGTTGGTGAACCCGAGCAGGTGGCCCGTGACCTCCCCGGCCGGGTAGTAGCGCCGGTACTCGCGCATCAGCTGCACGCCGGGAATGTCGAGGGCCGCCACCCGCGCGGCCACTGCCGGGTTCACGTGCCGCGCCAGGTACAGGAAGTGCTTGCCGACGTTGCGCGTGAGGCGCGCCGTCAGCTCCTGGGGATCCTTGTCGAGCGCCGCGGCCAGCGCCGGGATCCGCTCGGGCGCTTCGAGCACCTGGGGCGGGTCGACCCAGACGCTGTCCACCGGCGTGCTGGCCGCGAGCGGCTCGCCGTTGCGGTCGACGATGCTGCCCCGGGTCGCCGCGAGCGTCGCCACGCGCAGGTGGCGCGCAGCGGCCTGGCGGTTCAGGAAATCGGTGTTGAAGACCTGCAGGTGCACGGCCCGGGCCACCAGCGCCATGCCGAGCAGGACGAAGACGCCGGCGACGAAGCCCGAACGCAGGGCGAAGCTCGGCTTGCCCGGCGCCGCACCGCCACGGGCGGGCGCGGCGGCTGTCCGGCGGCGCGCAGGCTTGCCCCAGCTCATGGGCCCACCACCCGGATCTCGCGGGGATCCGGCAGGCGCATCTGCAGCTGGTCACGGGCCAGCTGCTCGACCCGGGCGTGGCTCGCCTGGGTACTCTGCTCGATCTGCAGCCGGCCCCAGTCCATCTCGAGGCGGTCACGCTCGGCCGTCAGGGCCTGCAGCTCGATGAAAAGCTTGCGCGACTGGTGCCGCGCGTAGACGGCGGCAAGCCCCGACGTCAGCACGACGGCGGCCAGCACCGCCACGACGGCCGGCAGCCGGCGGGCGAAGGCGTCGGCCGCGCTCACCGGATGCGCTCCGCCACACGCAGCGTGGCGCTGCGGGCCCGGGGATTCGCGGCGACCTCGGCGGCGCCGGGGCGCACCGGGCCCGTCGGCAGCCGCAGGCGCGGCTCGGCGTCCGGCGGTACGACCGGCAGGCCGGCCAGCGCCGGGTCCACGCGGGACTGGTCCCGGAACCAGCGCTTCACGAGCCGGTCCTCGAGGGAGTGGAAGGTGATGACGCAGAGCCGGCCACCGACCCCGACGAGATCCACGGCGCTGCGCAGGAAGGCTTCGATTTCGCCGAGCTCATCGTTGATGTGGATGCGGATCGCCTGGAAGGTCCGGGTGGCCGGGTGACGGCCCGGCGCCCCGCGGACCATGCCGGCCACGAGCTCCGCGAGGTCGCCGGTGGTGCGCAACGGCCGCTCGGCGCGCGCCCGGACGATGGCGGCAGCGATGCGGCGGGCCGCCGGCTCCTCGCCGTAGCGCCACAGCACGTCGGCGATCTCGTCGGCTGCCGCCGTCGCGAGCCAGTCGACCGCCGGCCGGCCGGCACCCGGGTCCATGCGCATGTCGAGGGGCCCGTCCACGCGGAACCCGAAACCGCGGGACGGGTCCTCGAGCTGGGGTGACGAGACACCAAGGTCTGCGATAACCCCCCACGCACTCGCGACGTGACCCAGTCGGGCGAGCACTGCCTTGCACTCGGCAAGCCGCCCATGTTCCATCCGGAAGCGCCCGTCGGCCCGGGCGAGCTCCTGTCCGGCCGCCACGGCGGCAGGATCGCGGTCGATGCCGATGACCCGTCCGCCGGGCCCGAGCTGCGCGAGGATCGCCCGCGTGTGCCCGCCCCGGCCGAAGGTCGCGTCCACATACATTCCATCGGGCTGCACGCCCAGGAAATGCAGCACCTCGTCCACGAGGACAGGTACATGTGGACTCACCCCGGCACCCCGCGCCTGTCGCCGGCGCGTCTTGTTGGCGTTATCTCCGTGTCCGGCACGGCATGCGCCGGCGCCGGACTTCCCCTGCCCGCAGCGGCGGGCCCCGATGGCCGCAGTCTTTCCCGGTCGTCCCGCGCCCCGGCCATCAGCGGGCGGCGGGTGGTCGCTACAGCGTCAGCGACCCCAGTTCGTCCGGCAGGTCGGCACCGTCTTCCTCGGCCTCCAGCCAGGCGTCGCGGCGCTCCTTCCAGCGCGCCGCATCCCAGATCGCGAACTTGTTGCCCTGGCCCACCAGGGTCACGTCGCGAGCGAGGCCGGCAAAGTCACGCAGTTCCCGGGGGATGAGGACGCGGCCGTGGCCGTCGAGCTCCAGCTCCGCCGCGTGGCCGAGCATGAGCTCCTGCAGGCGGCTGGCCCGGGGATTCAGGCTCGGCAGCCGCATGAGCTTGCGCTCGATCTCCTCCCAGTCCGGGAGCGGGTACAGCAGGAGGCAGCGCTTCTTTTCGATGGTGCAGATCAGCTGGCCGCCGCAACGGGTGGCCAGCCGGTCCCGGTAACGCGCGGGGACGGCGAGCCGGCCCTTGGCGTCCAGGGCGATGTCGGTAGCCCCACGAAACACAGCGTCATGGGCATTTCTGCCCATCCTCTCCCACAATTTCCCACTGCGCGACACTATAGGAGCCGTGCCGGGGAGCGTCAACGGGTTGTCACAAAAGGAATGTGCCGATGGGACAGGAAGTTGGGAACGCGGCCGTGCTGGCCCCGGACGAGGCTGCGGAGTACGACTTCCGGGAGGGTTGCCGGATCCTGGAACTGGCCAACTCGGCGGCCGATCCGGCGCTGTCCATCGCCCGGGCCCGGGTGCCCGCCGGGACGACGACCCGGTGGCACCGGCTCAAGGGCACGAGCGAGCGCTACGTGATCCTGTCGGGGCAGGGCCGGGTCGAGGTGGGGGACCTGCCGCCCACGTCGGTCGGGCCGGGGGCAGTGGTGCAGATACCGCCGCTGTGCCGGCAGCGGATCACCGCCACCGGGCCGGACGAACTGGTTTTCCTGGCGCTGTGCACGCCGCGCTTCCGGCCGGAGTGTTACGAAGACCTCGGCGCGGAGCGCGGCGCAGTGAACGAGCCCGCCGGCGGCGGTTGACGGACCGGGGACTGCCCACACCGCCCGCACCATGCACCCGGCCACCGGAACGCCTGGCCCCCGAGACTTGACCCGTATCCCCAGCGTCTTCAGACTCCCGACCGCTCCCGCGGCAGCCAGGTGACTGGTTGGCCACTGCCCTACCCAACGAACGAAGGATCAGAAATGACGACGCGCAAGACGGCCACGGTCGCTGGCACTGCCCTGCTGGCCAGCCTTTTCTCACTCAATGCCTCGGCGGCCTGGGATGGTCTTTACATCGGCGCGAGCTTTGCCTGGGTGGATGCCGACGAGGACTGGACCTCGGACGAGAACGACGATCCGATCTCGGCGTCGGACAGCGGCTCCGCCCTCGGCATCCTCTGGGGTTACAACTTCCAGAAGGACCAGCTCGTGATCGGCGTGGAGGCAGACATTGCCGCCACCAGCGCCGACCCGGGCGTCAGCGACTGGGGCAGCGCCGACTTCATCGGCACTGACCTCGAGGCCGTGGCCCGCCTCCGCACGCGCGTCGGCTTCGTGATCGCCCAGGACTTCCTGCCCTTCGTGTCCCTGGGTGTCGCCCTGGCCCAGACGGAGACCAGCATCGACAGCGAGCGGTTCGACTCGGTACGCACGGGTCTGTCGTACGGCTTCGGCGTGGAGTGGGCGGCGTCCGACTCGCTGCGTGCCCGGTTCGAAGTGAGCCGTGACGAGTACAGCAGCGAGGGATTCGGCTCCTACAATGCGCTGAGCGACAGCGCCTTCGGCAGCCTTGACACCGAGAACGTGTCCCTCGGCTTCATCTACGCGTTCTGACGGGCCGCTTCAGGCCATCCGGGGCCGGCAGGTGGAAACGCCTGCCGGCCCTGCTTTTTTCCGGCGCTGCTGGCGGTAGCGCGCGCCGTTGAACCGGCGCCAGTCGGCCACGCGTGTTCGCCGGGGATGCGCCCATCGCAACCCGCCGGGGATCCGGGCCCGGGCCAACCCGGACTGCAGCGAAGGTCGCCCGGGATCCGGCTCAGCCCCGGTGCCGGCTGCCTTCGAGCCGGTGCACCAGCAAACGGTAGGCAACGGCGGCCGCCAGCACGGCCAGCACGAGCAGCAGCAGGCGCCAGAAGAGGTGGCTGATCAGCGCGTCGACACGGTCCACCAGGTCATCGGCCCGTGCGCCGACCTGCGGCTCGAGCCGCTCCACACCCTGCAGCACCACCGCCAGTTCGCGGGCGGTGGCGGAAAGCTCCACCGCCAGGCGCGTGTAGTCGTTGATGTCGAACGGTGGGCCGGATGGACGGTCCGCCGTGGCCGGCTCACCCCCCGGCTTGAAGCGGGCCACCAGCTGGTCTGCAGACCTCACCAGCGCGTCGAGCGAAACCGCCGTCGTGCTCCCGGCCTCGAGGGTCGCCTGCAACTGGACGCTGAGCGCCAGCAGCTCCTGCTGCTGCCGGCCCAGCTCGCCCATGAACTGGGCGATCGCCGCCTCGCGCTCCCGCGCCACGAGGTCGGGGACCTGGCCCACCAGGCCGCTCAGCGATGCCGAAACCTGCCCGAGCTGGTCGGTGGTCGCCAGCACCCGCTGCGTCGACGAGGCCGCGGCGAACCTGGCCGACAGCAGCTCGACCTGGATGTCGAGCAGCGTGGGCAGGCGCTGGGCGTAGTAGACCGTGCGTTCGCCGAGCAGGCGGGCCTGTTCGACCTCGCGTACCGCCGGATCGATGCCGGCGAGCGGGTCGAGCCCGACGATGCCGAGCAGGCTGGGGGGCGCGCGGCGGGCGGCCTTGTCGCCGCCGCCCTCGACGCCGGTGAAGCGGACGAACGCCGCCGACCCGATCGGACGGTTCTCCTCGTACCAGATGTTGATGTAGCTGCGCAGTTCCGCGCGCCGCTCCTCGGTATCGATCCCGTCCAGCAGCCGCCAGACGTCGCGTTCCTGGGCAACGAAGGCCGCGACGACCGGTTTCGCCCGTTCGCCGTAGCGCGCCACCCACTGGTCTTCGATCAGGCGCCGGCTGAGCGACACCATGACGACCATGTCGATGGTACTGGCGGTCGGGCTGGGCGCCGCCGCGACCTGGACCGCCGCCGTGGAATTGGCCAGCTGCCACTCGAGCAGCTCGATCCGCTCGCGGCCCGGCTCCATCTGCCGGGCCAGCGCCCCGACCTGCGCGCCGATCTGCTGGACGTACTGGTCGGCGAAGCGCATGACCTTGTTCTGGGTCGCCTGCACCTGCTGCCGAAGGGCTTCGTCCTTGGCGTTCCCGCGCGCCCTTCCCGTGAGCTGATCGACGGCACTACAGCCTGGCATCAGGCTGCCGGCAAGAACCACCACGAGCATCAGCCGGGAGATGGAGCCCGGCCTGCCTGCCCCACCACCACGTCGCCACGGAGTCACCGCCACCGCACCACCAAGTCGATTGCGCCCCGGGCCCCGCATCAGGCCATCGCCCCCGGGGGCGGGGGATGGCACTTGCCGCTGTCGGGGCAGTGTGGCGTGATCGGCCAGTCACTGCAAACCGTGCCTCGCGCACCGTGGTGGGCGACGAACACGCGCGGCACCGGGAACCGGGGCGCCGTCATGCCGTGTGTCGTGCAAAATGGATCCACCGCGACCGGGCGGCGTGCAGTCCGACGGCGCAGCTGGCCAGCCGCGGGCGGCCCGCAGCCCGTCACGGCACCGTCCGCCGGTCCGCCCGGACAGGCAGTGTTCGTCTCCGGGTCAACCACGTCGCTCACGCTGCCGGAGGTGTCCCCATGCTGCTGCTGACGCTGGGCCTCATCCTGTTCCTGGGTACGCACTCGGTGCGCATCGTCGCGGATGACTGGCGGGCAACGCAGATCAGGCGCTTTGGCGAGGGCACCTGGAAGGGCATCTACTCCCTCGTCTCGGCAGCCGGACTCGCGCTCGTCGGGGCGGGCTACGGCATCGCCCGCTCGCAGCCGGCGCTGCTGTGGTCCCCGCCGGCTGCCCTGCGTCACGTGTCCGCCGTCCTGGTACTGATCGCCTTCGTGCTGACCGCCGCGGCCTACGTGCCGGGCAATCGCATCAGGGGCCGGATCGGTCATCCGATGGTCGCCGGGGTCACGGCCTGGGCCGCGGCCCACCTGATGGCGAACGGTGCCCTGCACGCGACCCTGCTGTTCGGCGCCTTCCTCGGCTGGGCCGCCCTCGCCTACCTGTCCGCCCGGCGCCGCGATGACCGCGCAGGGCTCATTCCCGCGGCGGGGTCACTGGCCGGCGACGCCGCGACTCTCGCCGGCGGGGTCTTCGGTTACGCCATCTTTGCGTTCTGGCTGCACGCGCGGCTCATCGGCGTGGCACCGTTCGGCTGAGCGCGTAGTCAGTCGGCCGGCTGTGCTGCACGGTACGGATCTCCGCCAGCTCGCGTGTGGGACCTGCATGGTGCCGGTGCACTGTCAGGAGAGCGCCCCACCACGGCCTGCACGCCTGTCGACGAAGGCGGCGGAACCCTGCCGGCAACGGATCACCGCCACGGGGCCTTGCCGGCGGCATGATCCGTGGTGTCGATGATCGACCCCGCCTCGGGCACGACCCGGCGCAGCATCACCTCGAACCCCTGCCGCAGCGTGACCTGCGAGCTCGCGCAGCCCTGGCAGCCGCCCTCCATCGCGATGTAGACGTCGCCGTCGCGCACGTCGACGCAGCGGATGCGGCCGCCGTGGGCGGAGATGGCGCGGTTGACCTCACGGTCGAGCAGCTCGTCGACGGCGCGGCGGATTTCGGCATCGCTGCGGCCACGCCCGGTCGCGGGCGCTGCGCGGAAGATCGCGGGGATGCCTGTCTGCAGCTGGCTGCGGATCGCGGCGCCGATGGACGCCTTCAGTGTGGACCAGTCGGCACCGGGCACCTTGCCGACCGTGACGATGTTGCCGGCCACCAGCACGCTCGCGACACCGGGCAGCGCGAAGAGCCGCTCAGGCAGCGGCGAGCCGGCCGCATCGGCGGCGGTGGCGAAGAGCTGCGGCTCGCCAGGATGCACCTCGCGGCTCACGACGAAGCGGCAGCTGTCCGGGTCCGCCAGCGTCACCTCGGCCCGGATCGTGACCGGCTGCAGGGCGCTGGCGTCAGACATCCTCGACGGTGCGCGCGGCGCCGCGCTCGCCCAGCTCCCGCAGCCGGCTGAAGGTGTCGAGCCCCGAGTTGTGGCCGTCGTTCCAGGTGACGGCGACGGCGTAGTTGCCGACGCTCATCAGCGAGCGGGGTGCTACGTCGGCACGCACCGTCGCGGGATCCAGCAGCGGCCGGCCCGTCATCTCCTCGACGCAGAGCGCGCAGTGGCAGGCGAGCCTGAGGTCACGCACGTCGATGTCATGCTGCACGCCATCGGCCCACCACACCGACAGCGTGCGGGCGTCGCGCCGGCGCAGGCCCACGGGCGTGGTCGCGGCACCGCCCGCCGCCGGCGGCTTTGCGGGCCACGGCGGCGCGCCCGCGCCATCGTCCCAGTTCCACACGAAGGGCTTGAGCCCCGCGCCCGGCAGGCCTTCGACGCGGGCGGTCAGCTCCGCCGCGATGGCGCGGTAGGCGAGCCCGGGGCCGGACTCCGGCTGCGCCACCATGACCGGGCGGCCGGCGTCGCCGCACTCCACCACGTCGGCCGACAGCGGGATCGCGCCGAGGAACGGCACGCCGAGCTCGCGGCTCATGCGCTCGCCGCCGCCGCGCCGGAAGATGTCCGTCTCCTTGCCGCAATGGGGACAGGTGAAGCTGCTCATGTTCTCGACGACGCCGAGGATCGGCACCTGCACGCGCTCGAACATGCGCAGGCCCCGGCGCGCGATCTTCAGGCTCACGTCCTGGGGCGTCGTCACGATGACGGCGCCGGAGAGCGGGATGCTCTGGGCCAGCGTCAGCTGGATGTCGCCGGTGCCCGGCGGCAGGTCGATGAGCAGGTAGTCGAGTTCGCCCCACGCCACGGCGCCGATGAACATGCGCAGGTACTTGCTGACCATGGGCCCGCGCAGCACCGCCGGGCTGTCGTCGCCGGTGAGCATGCCCATCGAGATGGCCTTGAGGCCGTGGGCCTCCGGCGGCACGGCCTGGCCGTCGGGCGTGCTCGGCGGCGGCTGCCCCGCCGGGATGCCGAGCATGCCCGGGATGCTGGGACCCAGGATGTCGGCGTCGAGGAGCCCGACCTTCGCGCCCTGCTGCTGCAGCGCGTAGGCGAGGTTGACGCTGACGGTGGACTTGCCGACGCCGCCCTTGCCGCTGCCGATGGCGATGACGTGGCGGATGCCGGGAAGCTTCTCGCCCGCGCCGGGCGACTGGGGATCACTGGCCATGGGAACACGACTGGAGAAGGGACGGCGAGTATACGTCCACTGATCCGGACCCCACACGTGCAGCCAGCCTGGCTGTGCGCAAGCGCCGCCGTGAACGAGACTCCCGGCAACCAGGCTCGACGGGTCGGGGTGGTGGCCTGAACGGTCCAGCCGCTCGTGTCTGCCGAGCGGAGGAGCTTGCTGTCGCCGGCAGCGGCCCTGTTGTCGACCTGCCCCTGCGCGGCGGAACCTGCAGGGGATGACCTACAGCGACTCCGCCATCGCCTGCCCTGACCCACCGAGCTCGCGCGGGAAATCCCGCAGCTTCGCGATGCCATCCCGGATGGGCAGCACCGACTCCGCGTAGTTGACGTGCACGCCGGGCGTGAACGCGAGCGTCGGCAGGATGGCCGCATACACGTCGACGATGCCCCATTCGGGGTGGTCGGTCATGAGATGGCCGCCGCATTCGCGACACCACCTGCGCACGCTGCGGCTTGAGTTCTGGTAACTGGCCACGCTATCGGCGCCCTGCACGATGCGCACGGCCTCCGGGTTCCAGAGCGTGAAGGCGTTGACGGGCCCCGCTGACCAGGCCCGGCAGGATTCGCAGTGGCAGTACCCCATCGCGGCCGGTTGGCCGGTGACCTCGAGGCGTACGATCCCGCAGAAGCAGGCCCCTTCGTGGCGGTCGGTGCTGGACATGGCGGATCTCCCGGTGGGTGATGACGTTGGCCACCATGCTGCCGGGCGCGCCGTGGGCGGACTTGACCGAAACACCACGCCCCCATGCCGGGACGCTCGATCCCGGCCGCCAGGGTGCCCGCCCTCAGGAATCCGCCACGCGCGCGGGACCGGGCTTGCCATGGTCGCGGCGCCAGGTTGCAGGCGGGAGGCCGACCACGCGCTTGAAGGCCCGGACGAAGGCGGCTTCGGAATCGTAGCCCACATCGAGGGCGATGCTCGCCACGCTTGAGTGGGTCTCGAGCAGCAGGCGGGAGGCCACCTGCATGCGCCATTGCGCGAGGTATTGCATGGGCGGCTGGCCGATGAGGTCGGTGAACCGCTTGTGCAGGGCCGAGCGGGAGAGGCCGACGCGGCTGCCCAGCTCGTCCATGGTCCAGGCGGCGCCCGGCGCTCCGTGCAGCAGGGCGAGGGCAGGACCGACGAAGCGGTCGCGGAGCCCCGCCAGCCAGCCGGTGGCCTCGTCGGGCATGGACTCCGCATGCTTGCGGATGGCGTCGATGAACATCATCTCGCTCAGCCGCTCGAGCAGCGCTTCCGAGCCGGCACGGCGGGCGATGGTTTCCTCGGCCGCCAGCTGCGCCAGTTGTGCGCTCCAGGGACCTGCCCGGCGGGCCGGCAGGACCATGAGCCTCGGCAGGGTGGCGAGCAGCGGGTTGAAGGGGCGCGCGTCGCAACCGATGAAGCCGCAGACCAGGGACGTGCCGGACGCGGCCGGTGCATCCGCGCAGCGAAGCGCCGTCCCTGCGCCGCCGGCATAGTGCAGCCGGAACGGGCGCTCGTCCCTCGGCATCGCAAAGTACGCGCCGACGTCCGGGGCTGCCCGCAGGCCCGGTGCGCTGGACACGACATGGGGATCTCCCTGGGGCAGCAACACGACGTCACCCTGGCCCAGCTTCAGCGGCGCTTCGCCGACGATGGCCACCCAGCACTCGCCGGCCGTCACCACGTGATACTCGATCACCCGTTCCGCGCCGGGCAGGACGGCGGCCGCGATCGCGCCCGACGCCGGCGCCTCGGCCGCCCAGTTCCGGTCGCCGGAGACGACGTAGAACACGGCGCTGCGGAGGCGCACGCTGCGCAGGACATCGGACAGCGTGTCGCGGCTCACGGGCGGTGCTGGCCTGGCCGCTTGCCGGCGGCAGGCCTGGTCCGCGACGGCCGCGAAGGCGGCGTCTTGCGGCGCCGGCTCGTGCCGGCCGCAGCCAGGCCCAGCAGGCGGCGGAACCTGGGGCACTCGAGGTGGCTCGGCGCCGGACAGGCCGCCGCGTGTCGCAGGCCCTCCCGCAGGGCCGACAGCTTGCGGATGGTCCCGTCCAGCTCCTCGGCTTTGTCTGCGAGCATCCGGCGATCGATCCGCACGCGGCCGCCGGGGGCGAACACGCGGGCGATCTCGTCCAGGCTGAAACCGGCGGCGCGCCCGAGCGAGATCAGCGCCAGCCGCTCCAGCACGCCCGGGTCGAAGAGGCGACGGAGTCCCCGCCGGCCCACCGAGGCGATGAGCCCCTTCGCTTCGTAGAAGCGAAGGGTCGAGGCGGCCACGCCAGACCGCCTTGCCACCTCCGCGATATCCAGGTCCCGCACGGCAGTGATTGCCCCTTGACCTCAAGTTGACTTGAAGTGGCAGTCTGGCGCCTGTACCGATCCGACACAAGGACTGGAGTGAGCCATGGACTACCTCGCGAGCAGCATCATCACGGGCGTCGGCGCCACGGCCGTCGTCGATCTCTGGGGACTGGCGCGGAAGCCGCTGCTGGGACAGCCGGTCCCGGACTACCGCCTGCTGGGCCGCTGGGTCGGCCACATGCGTCACGGCCGGTTCCGGCACGACCGCATCGCCGCCGCGGCGCCGGTACCGGACGAGGACCGCATCGGCTGGGCCGTCCATTACCTCACCGGCATCGGGTTCGCCGCCCTCCTGGTCGGTGCCGCCGGCCTCGAGTGGGTCCGGCACCCGACGCCCGGACCAGCGCTGCTCACGGGCCTCGTCACCGTGGCGGCACCGTTCCTCGTGATGCAGCCGGCGATGGGGGCCGGCATCGCGGCCCGCCGCACGCCCAGGCCGGCTGCGGCCCGGGTCCAGAGCCTGACCACCCACGCCGTCTTCGGCGCCGGCCTCTACCTCGCCGGCTGGCTCGCCAGCCTCTGGGTCACCACCTGAGAACCACGTCGACGGAAATGCCAAAGGAAACGCTCATGCGCATCCCGGTCCGCTTCGCACCGCTCCTCTTCGGGGCGCTCCTCTCGGCCATCATGGTGGCCATCGTGTCCGCCTTCGTGCTCATCACCACCCAGGGGCTGCAGCCGGGGCTGCCTGCCCTGTGGGCACGCAGCTGCCTGACGACCTGGCCCGTGGCGTTCCCGACGGTGACTGTCGTCGCTCCCTGGGTCAGGAAGCTCGTGGGCCGCGTGACCGCCTAGCGTCCGGCCGCGAATGCGGAGGAGAACGACGACGAGGAGACCTCAGCCGTTGGCGAACCGCGCGGATTGATCCCCATTCCCGCCACCGTCGTGGTGCCGGCCGGGATGAAGTCAAGGCGCCGGCGGGATCGGTGTGCACCGCCCGGTGATCGTCGCCGCCGTGAGGTCGTCGTCGAGGTGGAAATCCGGGGACAGTCTACCGATCACGCTGGATGACGTTCGGAGTAGCGACAGGTAGCAGAGCGTAATCGGTAAACGGTCCCCGGATGTCCCGCATCCCCACGTCAGTAACGCCCGCGGAGACGCCGGAGCTCGGCGCGCTGCTGCCGGGTGGGGCGGTGCCCGGGGGTCGCGCCGGACGCGGCGGCGAGGCGCATGTTTTCGGCGTGCTGCTCGCGCCGCGCCGCACTCGTCGCCGATTCGCGATAGCAGGCCTGGGCCGCGGGGCCCGGGCCGCGCCGCAGCGGGAGCGACAGGACCTCGCACTCGAAGTCGACGCTGCCGCGGCGGAAGCTGATGGTGTCGCCGGGCTTGATCCCGTGCGCCGGCTTGACGCGCGCGCCGTTGAGGTGGACCAGGCCGCCCTGCACGGCGTCCGCGGCGAGGCTCCGCGACTTGTAGAAGCGGACGTTGAACAGCCAGACGTCGATGCGGGAAGGTTCCGCCATCAAGGAAGGCCTGATCTGCCCACTGGTACTACTGCCCAGGAAGGCACCAGCGGGTGCAAGCGATCGTCCCTGGCCGGCAAATCGCTGCAGCGATGCCGGCCAGTGCCGTGATCAAGGCACCGAGCTTCACCAGCAGCCGCCTCTCCAGGCCGTCGAGCTTGAGGTCAAGCTCGCGCTGGAGTGCGACGAGCCGCTGGTCGAGCAGCGCGACATCCTGTTTGGCAGCCAGACTCGAGGTCATGTCGGCCTCCAGTGCTTCGACGACCCGCCGGGCGGCGGGCGGGGAAACGTTAGCCTGAATCAAGGCCTCGTACTGAGTCCGCCGCGCAGTCTGTGCATGTCCACGCGCGACGGTCGAGTGAAAGAGCGAGTCGGCCGATAAGCCGGGTTCTGTCGTGGGCAACCATTCATCTGGGACCGCCGTCACCGGCAGCCTCAAGCGACCTACCCGGAAGCCCGTGCGGGCGACGGTGTGGCCCTTGCGGGCCACGTGCTTCCCTATTTGGTCTTGCTCCGGGTGGGGTTTTCCGTGCCGCGGCGTGTTACCACCCGCGCGGTGCGCTCTTACCGCACCTTTTCACCCTTGCCGGGGCTCCGGATCGCTCCGGGGCCCTTAGGCGGTATGTTTTCTGTGGCACTTTCCGTGGGCTCGCGCCCCCCAGGCGTTACCTGGCACCCTGCCCGCCGGAGCCCGGACTTTCCTCCCGGCAGCCGAAGCTGCCGGGCGGTTGCCTGGCCGACTCGCGGTGCCATGGTGGGGGCCGCAGGCCACCGTTGCAAGGGCCGGCGGTCAGTCGGTGCCGCGGGCCCGGATGGCCAGCGCGTACGCGTCGCGGCGTGGACGCCCGGTCAGGCGCGCGGCGAGGCCCGCCGCCTGGCTCGCGGGCAGTTCGGCCGCGAGGATGCCGACGACGCGGGCCAGCTCGGCATCGCCCGCGGCCTCGTCCGGCGCCCCGGCAACGGCAATCGTGTACTCGCCGCGCACGCGGGACGGATCGGCGGTGACGGATTCGCGCAGCTCGCCGAGGCTGGCGCGGTAGATCGTCTCGTGCAGCTTCGTCAGCTCGCGGCCAACGGCAGCGGGACGATCGGCCCCGAAGGCTTCGCCGGCATCCTCGAGCCACTCGCCGATGCGGTGCACCGACTCGTGGAAGACCAGCGTCGCGGGTGACCGCGCGAGCGCCGCGAGCCGCTCGCGCCGCGCCTCGCGCCGGGCCGGCAGGAAGCCCTCGAACCGGAAGTGGTCCGTGGGCAGGCCCGCCACCGACAGCAGGGCGATGGCGGCGCATGGGCCGGGAACCGGGCTCACGTCGAGGCTGGCCGCGCGCACTGCTGCGAGCAGGCGGTAGCCGGGATCACTGATGAGCGGCGTGCCGGCGTCGCTGACGAGCGCCACGGCGCGGCCCCCGGCGAGGGCCGCGACGATGCCCTCGACCCTCGCTTCCTCGTTGTGCTCGTGCAGCGATACCAGCGGTTTGGCGATGCCCAGGGTCGTTAGCAATTGCCCGGCGTGGCGGGTATCCTCCGCCGCCACGAGGTCCACTGCCGCGAGCACGTCCCGGGCGCGCGGACTCAGGTCACCGAGATTGCCGATGGGCGTCGCCACGACATACAGCGTTCCGGCCCGCACGGCGGCCGAAGGCGCCACGCCGCTCACGAGCCGCACCGCCGGTCACCGCAGGACGCGCACTCCATGAAGATCACGTGGTCGGCCCTGGTGGCCTTGGCGGGCTGCATGGGCGTCATTGTCGGAGCCCACGGGCAGGGGCTGCAACCAGACGTCGGGCAGGCCGTGTCACCCGACACGGTCTGGAACGTGCAGGCCCCCACTGCGCCCGTCGCCATTCCCGGCCGCATCGCCGTGCTGCTGCCACTCTCGGGCCGCCAGCAGGCGCTGGGCCTTGCCGTGCGCGACGGTTTCATCGCGGCGCTGCTGGCCGATCCGGCCGCGCGGAGTGCCAGCGTCGAGTTCATCGACGACGCCGGCGGTATCGCCACGGCCTACACCGCCGCCCGGGCAGCCGGCGCGTCGGTCATCGTGGGGCCGCTGCTCAAGGACGGCGTCGAGGCCCTGGCCCCCCTCGCCGGTGACCTGCCGGTGCTGGCGCTGAACTTCCTTGGCGAGGACCGGGCGGGCCCGCCGGGCTTCTACCAGTTCGGCCTGGCGCCGGAGGACGAGACGGCGGCCATCGCCGCGCGCACCCTGGCCGACGGCCGCCGCCGCGCCATCGCCCTGGCGCCCGACAACGAGTGGGGACGGCGGCTCATCAACGCCTTCAACGCCGACTTCTCGGCCGGCGGCGGGCAGCTCGTGGGCTGGGAGTTCTACGATCCGGCCGCGGCCGATTTCTCGGCGCCGGTGCGCACGGTGCTCGGCGCCGCCGAGGGCGCCGCGCGCAAGCAGAAGCTGCAGGCGAATCTGGGCCAACCGCTCGAATTCGAGCCTCGCCCCCGGGCCGACGTCGACTTTATCTTCGTGGCAGCGAACGCAGGCGCTGCCCGGCTCATCCGGCCGGCGCTGCGCTTCTTCGGTGCCGGCGACCTGCCGGCCTACGGCACCTCGGCCCTCTACGACGACGGCACCCCGGCAGATGCGGACATGGACGGCATGCTGTTCCCCGACAGTCCCTGGGTCATCGCACCCGACGGCCGCGCCACCCCGGTGAAGAATGCGCTGCGCGCGTCGGCGGGCGGCGCCAATCCCGCCCTCGCGCGCCTGTACGCGCTCGGCTACGACGCCTGCGGGCTCGGCGTCCGCCTGGCGTCCGGTGCCCTGCCCGTCGACGGTTACGCCGGCGTCACGGGCCTGCTAACCGTCGACGACCGCGGCCGCGTGCACCGGGGCCTCAGCTGGGCGCGGCTCGAGGGCGGCTGGCCTGCGCCGCTGGCCGACAACCTGCTGCCGGCGGCACCGCCCGGCACCGTCCTGCCCTGAGCGAACACCTCAAGCGCGGCGCCGCCGCCGAGGATCTCGCCGCGGCCTGGCTGGTGCGCCAGGGGCTCACGCTCCTCACGCGTAACTTCCGCAGCCCGCGGGGCGAACTCGACCTCGTCATGGCCGATGGCGACGAACTGGTCATCGTCGAAGTGCGGTGCAGGACGCGGCCCGAACCGGTGCACCCGCTGGAGACGATCACCCGCGCGAAGTGCGGGCGCATCATCCGGGCGACGGAGGACCTGCTGCAGGGCCTGGGCCTCTGGGATCGCGACCTGCGCTTCGACGTGCTCGTCATGACCGGTGATCCGCCGGCCGTCGACGTCGAGTGGCACCGGGCCGCCTTCACCCGCGACGACGTGGCGGGTGCGCGGGGCTTCCGCGTATGATCCTGCGCACCACGCAGGTTCCGGGCGCGCCATGGCCATCGACGACGACATCCGCCGCCAGTTCGACGAAAGCCTCGCCACGAAGCAGGCGGCGGCCGCCGTGCTCGTGCCCGCCATCTCGGCCGCGGGCCGCCTCTTCGCCGACATCCTGCAGAACAACGGCAAGATCCTCAGCTGCGGCAATGGCGGCTCGGCCGGCGACGCGCAGCACTTCTCGTCCGAGCTGCTGAACCGCTACGAGCGCGAGCGCCCGGGCCTTGCCGCCGTAGCACTGTCGACGGACACGTCGACGGTGACGGCCATCGCCAACGACTACGGCTACGAGCAGGTGTTCGCGAAGCAGGTGCGCGCCCTCGGCCGGCCAGGCGACGGCCTGCTCGCGATCACGACCTCGGGCAATTCGCCGAACGTCATCGCCGCCGTGCATGCGGCCCACGAGCAGGGCCTGCGGGTGGTGGCGCTGACGGGGCGCGATGGCGGCCGGCTGGCACCGGTGCTGCGGCCCGGTGACGTCGAGATCCGGGTGCCCTCCCCGCGCACGGCGCGGATCCAGGAAGTGCACCTGCTGGCGATCCACTGCCTCTGCGAGGTGATCGACACGCTGCTGTTCGGGGCGCGGTAGGCCTTCGCCCCGCGCGGGGCGCTTCGGCAACGTCGCCGACGTCATCTGGCGCGGGACAGCAGGACCCCGGCACGCCGGAGCGGGAAGCCCGAGCGCCGCGGCCGCGCCTCTGCGGCTGTCGGGGTATCTCCCGCTCGTCGCGAACGCTCCTCGGGGAGACACCCCTGCGCCGCACGGCGCGGACCAGACCTTGGCTGGGTACTCCGGCCAGAAATGCGAAGGCCGCAGATGCGAACACCTGCGGCCTTCTTGCTTTCTGCGCGCGAGGCTCACCGGCCCCGCGCCGTCGTCCATCCGTCGCCGATCAGGCGGCGCGGGTCTTCCGGCGCGCCAGGCCGACACCCATCAGGCCAACGCCGAGGAGCGCCAGCGTCGCGGGTTCCGGCACCTGCACGGGGTCACGGATCACGTAGACCTGGTCGATGACCACGTCGGCCGACGGGAAGAGGTTCGTGTTGAAGACGAACTGGGCCGTGTAAACGCCCGCCGCGAGATTCACCGACCCGGCGTAGGTCTGCCAGGTCTGGGCGGCGCCGGCCTTCACCGAGTAGTTCGCCAGCACGAGGCTCGCGATCTCGCCGGTGAAGCGGGCATCGCCGGCGTTGTTGAAGCCGTTGAGCGGCGCGTAAGCGCTGAAGCCGATCTGGTAGGTGCCGGCCGTGGCGATGTTGATCTGCTGGGTCAGGCTCTGGTTGACCGTGAAGTCACTGACGAAGTACGCGGCGCGCTGGCCGACCGGGTCGGGGGACAGCGTCGCGGCGTTGTTCGGGGGCACGGCCTCACCGAAGGCGCCCGTCGGGTAGGCCGACGCGGAGTTGTAGAAGATCGCCACCGGGGGATACCCCTGGCTGTCGGTGCCGCCGATGGTCCAGCCCGCCAGGCCGTTCTCGAAGCTGCCGTTGCTGACAAGGTTGACGGGCGTGGCCGAGGCCGTGCCGGCGGCGAGGCCGAGGAGTCCGACGGAGGCGATGAGCAGCTTGCGGGTCATGGGGCACCTGATTCAGGAAACGTACTGTTGGCCCGGACAAAGCAAGATGCCTGCCAACCGGGTCATTTCTATCTTAATCAACGACTTGCGAGAACCCCGGGGCGCGTCGGGCATGGCGCCTGTAAGCAAATCCGACAAGCCTGATCCCCCACCGGGGCAGCCGCGACCGGACCGGGCGCCGGCTTACTTGACGATCTTCAGGCTCGGCTTGCCGGGCGGTGGTGCCGGCGGCGGCTCGTCCGGGGGCGGCGCCTCGGCCTTGCCGGCGCCGTACTCGTCGGTGGGGAACACGAGCCCCTCACCCGACTCCCGGGCGTAGATGCCGAGCACCGCGGCGATGGGCACGTCGACCTGGTGAGGCGTTCCGCCGAAGCGGGCGCTGAAGGCGATGCGCTCGTTGCCGAGCGTCAGCGCCTGGGTGGCGCTGTAGCTGATGTTGAGGACGATGCGCCCGTTCTCGATGAACTTCTCCGGCACGCGCACGCCGGGCAGCGTGGCGTCGACCACGAGGTGCGGCGTCAGGTTGCCGTCGGTCATCCACTCGTGCAGCGCGCGCACGAGGTATGGCCGCTTGGGGCGAGGGGCAGACACCGTGGCGGGGCCCGGTGCGGCTAGCGCCGCATCTCCCGCTCCCGGTCGGACAGGCTTTCCTGGAACGACGGCCGGGCGAAGTTGAAGTCCATGTAGCGGCGGATCGGCTGGGCGGCGCTGCCATTGAGCTCGATGCCGAGCGCCGGCAGCCGCCAGAGCAGCGGCGCGAGGCTCGCGTCGACCAGCGAGAACTCGTCGCTCAGGAAGAAGCGCCTGGCGGCGAAGACCTCGGCGCTCGACAGCAGGCCCTCCTGCAGCATCTTGCGCTGCTGGGCCAGCTGCTTGCGGTCGGTGGCCCGCTGCAGCTGTTCGACCAGCGGGAACCAGTCGCGCTCGATGCGGTACAGGGCGAGCCGGACCTGCGCCCGTGACACCGGGTCGACGGGCATCAACGGAGGGTGGGGAAACCGCTCGTCGAGGTACTCGCAGATGACCCGCGAGTCGTAGAGCACCAGGTCCCGGTCCACCAGCGTCGGGACGCTGTGGTACGGGTTGATGTCGAGCAGGTCCTCGGGCGGCCTCGACTCATCGACGTTCGCGATGTCGATGACGAGGCCCTTCTCGGCGAGGACGATGCGCGTGCGATGGCAGTGCAGGCAGTCGGGGCTGGAGTACAGGGTCATCGCGGCCCGACGACCCGACCCCGGCCCGAAACTGTTCCAGTCGTCGGTCACGCAGTACCCCCTGGTGACTACGGGACTAGCGGACGTCCTTCCAGATCTCCTGCTTGAGCAGGTAGGCGAACACGCCGAAGACCAGCAGGAAGGCGATCACCAGCACGCCGAGGCTCTCGCGCTGCAGCTTGACCGGCTCCCCGATGTAGGCGAGGAAGTTGACGATGTCGCGGACGAACTCGTCGTACTCGGCCGGCGTCATGCTGCCGGGGCGCTCGAGCTCGAAGCGCACGAACTTCGGCGCGCCACCGGGGACGTCCTCGTAGACGGCGCGCTGCAGCCCCTGCAGCGACCAGAGGACGTGGGGCATGCTGGCGTTGGGCAGCCAGAGGTTGTTGACGCCGAGCGGCCGGGCCGGGTCGACGTAGAACGACCGCAGGAAGTTGTAGACGTAGTCGACACCCCGTGCCCGCGTGATCAGCGACAGGTCGGGCGGCGGCTGGCCGAACCAGCGCTGGGCGTCGGCCGGGCGCATGGCGATGTCGATGGTCTCGGTCGGCTTGACCGCCGTGAACATCAGGTTGTCGATCAGCTGCTGGTCCGTGAGCCCCAGGTCGCGGCCGAGCTGGTTGTAGCGCACGTACTTGGCCGAGTGGCAGCCCGAGCAGTAGTTCATGAAGTGGCGCGCGCCCCGCTGCAGCGACGCGACGTTGCCCACGTCAACATTGGCGGGATCCCCGGCGGGGCCACCACCGCCGGCAGCCACGGCGGGAACGGCCGGGACCAGCAGCGCCGCCGCCAGCACGGCGGCGGCCTTCAACAGCACACGGTTAATCATGGTGATAGACCACCCGCTCCGGGACCGGCCGGGTCTTCTCCCGGGCGGTGTAGATCGGCATCAGCAGGAAGAAGGCGAAGTACGTGATCGTGAACAGGCGTGCCAGGGTCACGTAGAGGCCCGTGGCCGGCATCAGACCCAGGTAGCCCAGCGCGATGAAGCTGACGACGAAGACGCCCAGCGCCAGCTTGAAGCTGAACCCGCGGTACCGGATGGACTTGACCTTGCAGCGGTCGAGCCAGGGCAGCAGGAAGAGCAGCACGATGGCGGCCAGCATCAGGAACGCGCCCCAGCCCTTGCTCGGCACCGACCGGAGGATCGCGTAGAACGGCGTGAAGTACCACACCGGCGCGATGTGCTCCGGCGTCTTCAGCATGTTCGCCGGCTCGAAGTTCGGCGGCTCGAGGAAGAGCCCGCCCATCTCGGGGGCGAAGAAGACGATCGCTGAGAACACGATGGCGAAGGCGATGATCGCGATCAGGTCCTTGGACGTGTGGTACGGGTGGAAGGCCACGCCGTCGAGCGGCACGCCGTTGGCGTCCTTGCGCTCCTTGATCTCGATGCCGTCGGGGTTGAGCGACCCCGTCGTGTGCAGCGCCAGGATGTGCACGACGACCAGCAGGATCAGCGCCAGCGGAACCGCGATGACGTGCAGCGCGAAGAACCGGTTCAGGGTGATGTCGGAGATGAAGTAGTCGCCGCGGATCCACTCCATCAGCGCGTCGCCGACCACGGGTACCGCGCCGAAGAGCGACACGATCACCTGGGCGCCCCAGTAGGACATCTGGCCCCAGGGCAGCAGGTAGCCCATGAAGGCCTCGGCCATCAGCGCGAGGTAGATGAGCATGCCGACGACCCACAACAGCTCGCGCGGCGCCTTGTACGAGCCGTACATCATGCCGCGGAACATGTGCAGGTAGACCACCACGAAGAACATCGACGCGCCGGTCGAGTGCATGTAGCGGATCAGCCAGCCCCACTCCACCTCGCGCATGATGTACTCGACCGACGCGAAGGCGTCGTCGGCCGAGGGCTTGTAGTTCATGGTCAGGAAGATGCCGGTGAGCAGCTGGATGATCAGCGTCACCAGGGCCAGCACGCCGAAGACATACCACCAGTTGAAGTTCTTGGCGGCGTAGTACTCGGTAACGTGCTCCCGCATCAGGTCGGACAGCGGGAAACGCTCGTCGACCCACTCGATGAACCGGGCGCCGCGGCCGGGCTTGCCGGCGCCGTAGGACGGGCTGCGTGCGCCGCTCATGCGTTCGCTCCGCTCTCTTCGCCGATGATGATCAGGGTGTCACTCGCGTAGCGGTGGGGCGGCACCACGAGATTGGTCGGCGCCGGCGAGCCGTTCATGACGCGGGCGGCCAGGTCGAACTTCGAGCCGTGGCACGGGCAATAGAAGCCGCCGACCCAGTCGGGGCCGAGATCCGCCGGCGCCACCTCGAACCGCTCGAGCGGGGCGCAGCCCAGGTGGGTGCAGTTGCCGACCACGACCAGGAACTCGGGCTTCACCGAGCGCACGGCGTTCTGGGCATAGGACGGCTGCAGCGACTCGAGGGAGTCGGGATCCTTGAGCTTGCCGGCGTCTGCCCCCTCGAGGCGCCCGAGCATCTCGGGGCCACGCCGCAGGACCCACACGGGCTGGCCGCGCCAGACCACGCGGACCATGGAGCCGGCATCGAGCTTGCCGATGTCCACCTCGACGGGGGCCCCGAGCGCCCGCGCCCGGGTGCTGGGCTTGAAGGAGGCCACGAAGGGCGTCGCCACGAAGGCGAGCCCGACGACGCCGGTTACGCTCGTCGCCACCGCTAGGAAGTGGCGGCGGCTGTTTGACGCCTCGTCGGTCATGCCGCTGGGTTCCTGAAACGTTGATCGATGCCTGCTGGCACTGGGTTTCGCGCCGCCGGCACCACCGGATCCGGACGCCCGCCCGGGCGCCGATCGACGCAGCCCGGCAAGCAACGGGGCGCGCTGGGGGTGGTTTGCCGCCGGCACGGGCACCGCCGGGGCGCCCGAAAAATCCGCGAAAGTATACACAGCCCCGCGGGGGGTTGCCTACGCCGCGGCGTTGCCCCCAGGGCCGTCAGGCCAGCCGGCGGATGTCGGCGCCGAGCCCCCGCAGCTTCTCCTCGAGGCACTCGTAGCCACGGTCGATGTGATAGATCCGGTCGACGATTGTCTCGCCTTCGGCGGCCAGCGCCGCGAGCACCAGGCTCGCCGACGCCCGCAGGTCGGTGGCCATGACCGGGGCCGCCCGCAGCCGCGGCACGCCCACGACCACCGCCGTCGGGCCCTCGATGCGGATGTTCGCCCCGAGGCGCTGCAACTCGAGGGCGTGCATGAACCGGTTCTCGAAGATGTTCTCGGTGATGGTGGCCACGCCGTCGGCGATGCAGTTCAGGGCCATGAACTGCGCCTGCATGTCGGTGGGGAAGCCGGGATAGGGGTCGGTGCTGATGTCCACGGCCACCGGCCGGCGGCCGCCCATGTCGAGCTCGACCCAGTCCGGGCCCGTCGTGACCGTGGCCCCGGCGGCCCGCAGCTTGGCAAGCACCGCCTCGAGGTACTGCGGCGCGGTGCGACGGGCGCGGACGCGGCCGCCGGTGATCGCGCCGGCCACCAGGAAGGTGCCCGTCTCGATGCGGTCCGGCTGCACGTCGTAGTGGGCGCCGTGGAGGCGCGTCACCCCCTGCACGATGATGCGGTTGGTGCCGGCGCCCGCGACGCGGGCCCCCATGGCGTTCAGGAAGCCGGCGAGGTCCTCGACCTCCGGTTCCCGCGCGGCGTTCTCGATGACCGTTTCGCCGTCGGCCAGGCAGGCCGCCATCATCAGGTTCTCGGTGCCGGTCACCGTCACCTTGTCCAGCACGATGTGGGCACCCCGGAGCCGCTTCGCCCGCACGCGGATGTAGCCATCGACGATCTCGACGTCGGCGCCCATGGCCCGCAGCCCCGCGACGTGCAGGTCGACGGGCCGGGCGCCGATGGCGCAGCCCCCCGGCAACGACACGTCGGCGCGGCCGTGGCGGCCCACCAGGGGCCCCAGCACCAGGATCGAGGCCCGCATGGTCTTGACCAGGTCGTAGGGCGCGGAGTATTCGCGGATCGGGCGCGGGTCGACGGCCACCCGCATGTCTTCGTGCACCGTGACCTCGACGCCCATGCGCCCGAGCAGCTCGATGGTCGTGGTGATGTCGCGCAGGTGGGGCACGTTGCCCACCGTGACCTCGTCATCGGCCAGCAGGCAGGCGGCCAGGATGGGCAGGCAGGCGTTCTTCGCGCCGGAAATGCGCACGTCCCCGGCGAGCGGCCGGCCACCGACGATGGCGAGCTTGTGCAAGGCAGGCCGGCCCGGCTCAGGCGCCCCGGGCCTGCCACTCCTCGGGCGTGAAGGCCTGGATGGCGAGCGCGTGGATGTCGCCGCCGACGGCGCTGCCGATGGCGCCATAGACGAGCCGGTGCCGGGCCAGCGGACGAAGGCCGGCAAAGGCGGGGCTGACGACCGTGGCCTCGAAGTGCACGTTGTCGCTGCTGGCGACGGTGGCGCGGGCGCCGGGCAGACCGGCCTGGATGAGCGTTTCTATTTGCTGCGGGGTCATGGCACGCCGTCGACGGTGCTCCCGGCCGGGAGCGGCCCGGAATTGTAAGCGCAACGCGCGGCGGGCGGCAGCCTGCGCGGCGCGGCACCCCGGGCTTCGGCTTAGAATGCGCATATGACCGGGGCCACTCCCACCGATTACCGCGCCCGCGCCCGCCGGGTGCTGGCCATCGAGGCAGCCGCCATCGCCGATCTGGGGCCGCGGCTCGACGCGAGCTTCGACCGGGCCTGCGAGCTGTGCCTGGCCTGCCGGGGCCGCGTCGTCGTCACCGGAATGGGCAAGTCGGGCCACATCGCCGGCAAGATCGCGGCGACCCTCGCCAGCACCGGCACACCGGCCTTCTTCGTCCACCCGGGCGAGGCCAGCCACGGCGACCTCGGCATGATCACCCCCCAGGACCTGGTCATCGCCATCAGCAACTCGGGGGAGACCGACGAGCTCGTCACGATCCTGCCGCTGCTGAAGCGGCTCGGCGTGCCGCTGATCACGCTGACCGGCGCGCCGCGGTCGACACTGGGCGGCGCCTCGACGGTGGTGCTCGACATCGGCGTGCGCGAGGAGGCCTGCCCGCTCAACCTCGCGCCCACGGCCAGCACCACGGCGGCGCTGGCCATGGGCGACGCGCTGGCCGTGGCGCTGCTCGAGAGCCGCGGCTTCACCCGCGAGGACTTCGCCCGGGCGCACCCCGGCGGGTCCCTGGGCCGGCGCCTGCTGCTGCGGGTCGAGGACCTCATGCACCAGGGCGACGCCATCCCGCGGGTATCCCCCGACACGCCGCTGGCCGGCGGCCTCGTCGAGATGTCGCGCAAGGGGCTCGGCATGACCGCGGTGGTCGACGCTGCGGGGCGCCTCGCCGGGATCTTCACCGACGGCGACCTGCGCCGGGCGCTGGATCGAACCGTCGACATCCACGCGACGCCCATGTCCGCCGTCATGACGCCCCGCTGCCGCACCATCGGCCCCCAGGCGCTCGCGGCCGAGGCCGTGCGGCTCCTCGAGCAGCACAAGATCAACGCCCTCGTGGTGGTCGACGACGAGGGTCGCCTGGTCGGCGCACTGAACCTCCACGACCTGCTGCGCGCCGGGGTCATGTGATGGCCCGCCGCGCGGGACGCCCGCCCCTGCTGGGCCCCGGGCTGCTGCGGCGGGCCCGCGGCATCCGCATGCTGGTGCTCGACGTGGACGGCGTCATGACCGACGGCCAGATCCACTACGACGCCGACGGGCGCGAGTTCAAGAGCTTCCACGTGCGCGACGGCTACGGGATCGTCGCCGTGCGCAAGGCCGGGATCGAGGTGGCGGTGATCTCGGGACGGGGCTCCGGCGCGACGGCCGGCCGGCTGCGGGACCTCGGCATCACCCGCGCATACCTCGAGGCCGGCGACAAGGCGGCGGCGCTGGCCGCGCTGCTGCACGATACCGGCATCCCGGCGACGGCCCTGGCCGCCGTCGGCGACGACGCGCCGGACCGCCCGGTCCTCGAGCGGGCCGCCCTGGCCGTTGCCGTCGCCGACGCGCACCCGGGCATCCATGACTGCGTGCACGCCCGCACGCGACTGCCCGGCGGGCGCGGGGCCGTGCGCGAGGTCTGCGACCTGCTGCTGCGCGCGTCGGTGCGCGGACGGTGAGCGCCTGGCCCGACCGGCCGGTCCGCCTCGCGGTGCTGGCGCTGGCCGCCGTCGCCAGCGCCGTCGTCTACCTGCGCGAGGACGAGGGCGAGGGAGAGCCCGCAGGGCCCCGCCTCGCACTGGGCTACTACGTGCGCGACGCCGTCCTGCAGGGGACCGGCGATGATGGCCGCGTGCTCTACCGGGTGGCCGCCGCCGATGTTCGCCAGGTCGACGCCGGCGGCGCCACGGTGATGGCGGACGTGCGCGTCGACTACACGCCGACGGCCGGCGTGCCATGGGAGCTCGTCGCCACGCAGGGACAGATGCCGCCCGACCGTACTATCATCGAGCTCAGCGGTACGGTGGTGGCCACGGCCCGGGAAGCGGGCTCGCCGCCGCTGTCGATCCGCACCGATTACCTCGAGCTCGACCCCGAGGCGTACATCGCCCGCACCGACCGTGGCGTGCTGGTCGAACGCGCCCGGGACACGCTGCGCGCCAGGGGGATGCGTGCCTATCTCAAAGAGGACCGCCTCGAGCTCGAAACGGACGTGCAGGGCACCTTCCGCCGCTGACGGCAGCCGGCGCCGGGCCGCGCGCGCCCTCGGGCTGATGCTGCTGGCCGGGCTCGGGTCCGCCCAGGCGCAGCCGGCTGCGCCGCCCCTCGTGGTCATGCCCGACGCAACGCTGCCCATCGACCTCGATGCCGAGTACTCCGAGCTCGACCGCCGCAACAACCGGCTGGTCTTCCGCCAGCTGCAGGTGCGCCAGGGGCCGCTGTCCATCAGTGCCGACGAAGCATCCGCGAGCCCGGCGGACTTCGTCGCGAGCCGCTGGACCTTCACCGGCAACGTGGTCATCCGCAATGCCGAGGCCGAGGTCCGCGCCGCGAAGGCGGAGCTCGACTTCCGCGACAACCTGCTGCGCAAGGCGGTGCTGCGGGGCTCGCCCGCGACCTTCCGCCAGCCCCGGACGGGCCAGCGCCTGCCCACCGACGGCCGTGCCGACGTCCTCGAGTACGACCCGGTGGCCGGCAGCCTCCGCCTGCTGGGCAACGCCCGGCTCACCGACGGCCCCAACGAAGTGAACGGCGAGCGGATCGACTACGACCTGCGGCGCGAGGTGGTCTCGGCGGGCGGCGGCACCGGCGGACCGGTCCGGGTCCGTATCGCCCCGCCGCCGCCCGGCAAGGGCAAGGGCACGGCCAGCCCTGCACCTTCGCCTGCTCCTGCACCCGCACCTGCTCCCGCGCCGGAGCCGACCCCATGAGCACGCTGCGCGCCGAGCACCTGGCCAAGCGCTTCCGCCTGCGGGACGTGGTCAAGGACATCTCGCTGCACGTCGACAGCGGCGAGGTGGTGGGCCTGCTCGGGCCGAACGGCGCCGGCAAGACCACTGCCTTCTACATGATCGTCGGGCTGATCCCCTGCGATCGCGGCCGCATCAGCCTCGATGACCGCGACCTGACGGCGCTGCCCATGCACCAGCGGGCGCGGCTCGGGCTGGGCTACCTCCCCCAGGAGGCTTCGGTGTTCCGCAAGCTGTCGGTCGCCGACAACATCATGGCCATCCTCGAGACCCGGCCCGGCATCAGCGAGGCCGACCGCGAACGGATCCTCGAGGAGCTGCTCAACGAGCTGCACATCGCCGAAATCCGGAACTCCCTGGGCGTCAGCCTGTCGGGCGGCGAGCGGCGGCGCGTCGAGATCGCCCGGGCGCTGGCCGCCGAGCCCCGCTTCGTACTGCTCGACGAGCCCTTCGCCGGCGTCGACCCCATCTCGGTCCTGGACATCCAGCGGATCATCCGCCACCTGACCGGGCGCGGCATCGGGGTGCTGATCACCGACCATAATGTGCGGGAAACCCTCGGAATCTGCGGGCGCGCGTATATCCTGAACAACGGTACGATGATCGCCGAGGGGGCCCCGGACGAGATCCTGGCCAACCAGGAGGTCCGCAAGGTCTACCTCGGCGAGAGCTTCCGGCTCTGACGAGGCGCCGGGGCCGCACCCGGGGCCCGGCAGGATGCCGGGCGACGCACCGCAGGCAAGGACGCTGGGACGACGCCATCCATGATGAAGCCGGCACTGCAGCTCAGGCTCGGGCAGCAGCTGACCATGACGCCGCAGTTGCAGCAGGCCATCCGCCTGCTCCAGTTGCCCGTGGTCGAGCTCAATGCCCAGCTGCAGCAGGCGCTGGCCGAGAACGTCATGCTCGATGCCGAGGAGTCGCCCGACCGGGACTTCGAGAGCCTCGACATCGCCGATGGGCGCGACCCCGTCAGCGACGGAGCCGACGACTACCCCGGTGACCTGACCGGGGCTGGCGGCCTCGATTCCGGCGACGACCCGGGGGGCGACGATGTCCCCGCCGCCGACGAAAGCTTCAGCGAAGTGGTCACGGGTGAGGCCGGCGATGGCGGCGATACCGGCCCCTGGACGGACGTGCCCGGCGCGGGCGGCGGCGGCGACGGCAACCGGCCGGAGCCCGCGGACAACTCCCGCGACAGCCTCCGCGACCACCTGCTGTGGCAGCTCGAGCTCGAGCACTTCTCGCCCCGGGAAATCCCGCTGGGGCAGGCGATCGTCGACGCCCTGAACGAGGCGGGCTACCTCACCGAACCGCTCGAGGCCATCCTGGCGGCCGTCGATCCGGCCGCGGGCTACAGCCTCGCCGAGCTCGAGGCGACGCTGGCCAAGGTGCAGGCCCTCGACCCGGCGGGGGTCGGGGCCCGGAACCTCGGCGAGTGCATCTGCCTGCAGCTGCGCCAGCTGGCCGCCGACACGCCGGGGCGCGAGCTGGCCTTGCAGGTGGCCGCCGACGGGCTGGACCTGGTGGGTGCGGGGGAACTCGGCATGCTGCGCCGGCGCTTCGGCGTCGGCGAGGACGATCTCGAGGCCGCCCTGCGGCTCGTGCGCGCCTGCCACCCGAAGCCGGGCCTGTCGGTGCAGCCCGCGGTGACCGAGTACGTCATTCCCGACGTCTACGTCCGCAAGCGCGACGGCCGCTGGGTCGTCGACATCAACCGCTCGCTCGCACCGCGCCTCAAGGTCAACCAGGCCTACGCCGACCTCGTGCGCGGCGACGGCAGCCACACCGTCCTGCGCAACCAGCTGCAGGAGGCGCGCTTCCTGGTCCGGAGCCTTGAGATCCGCAACGAGACGCTGCTCAAGGTCGCGATGTGCATCGTCGAGCGGCAGTCGGCCTTCCTCGACCACGGCGACGAGGCGATGCGGCCCATGGTGCTGCGCGACGTCGCCGAGGCGGTGCAGATGCACGAGTCGACCATCTCGCGGGTCACCTCGAGCAAGTACATGCACACGCCGCGGGGCGTCTTCGAGTTCCGGCACTTCTTCTCGAGCCAGGTCACCGGCGACGACGGCTCTGAGCAGTCCTCAACGGCCATCCGGGCCAGGATCCGCAAGCTGGTGGCCGCGGAGGACCCCGCACGTCCCCTGTCCGACAGCGCCATCGCCGAGCTGCTCGACAAGGAAGGCATCCAGGTCGCCCGGCGAACGGTGGCAAAATACCGCGAAGCCCTCGGGATCGAGCCGTCCAGCGAGCGCCGGCGCCGACCGGCCCGCTGACCCCGGGGCAAGGCACCGCGCCGGGGCAGCCGGGCGGGGGCCGGATCAGGTCCATAACAACGCAGCAGGAGGCTACGGTCATGCAGCTGAACGTCACCGGACACCACATCGAGGTCACCGACTCCCTGCGCAGCTACGTCAGCTCCAAGCTGGCCCGCCTCGAGCGCCACTTCGACCACGTCACGGTCATCCACTGCGTCCTCAGCGTCGAGAAGCTCCGCCACCGGGCCGAGGCCACGGTCAACGTTACCGGTGGCCAGCTCTTCGCCGACGCCACCGAGGGCGACATGTACGCCGCCATCGACGCCCTCGTCGACAAGCTCGACCGCCAGATCCGCAAGCACAAGGAAAAGGTCACCGACCACCATGCGTGGGAGTCCGACAAGCGCCGTACCGAGTAGGGTACCGGCGCGCGGGCCCGGCCAGCCGGGGGGCGCGGCGTGCGCCTGATCATCGTCAGCGGCCTGTCGGGGTCGGGGAAGACCGTTGCCCTGCACCACCTCGAGGACCTCGGCTTCTATTGCATCGACAACGTGCCGGCAGCGCTGCTGGCCTCGTCGGTCGAGCAGATCGCCGCCACCGAGGATCCCGTCTACTCGAGCCTCGCCATCGGCATCGACGCCCGCAACCGGGCCGCGGACCTGGCCCAGCTGCCGGAGGTGGTGCGGCACCTGCGCTCGCGTGGCGTGCGCTGCGAGGTGGTGTTCCTGCAGACCGAGGACGACATGCTGCTGAAGCGCTACGGCGAGACCCGCCGCAAGCACCCGCTGTCGGCCGCGGGGCTGTCGCTGCGCGAGGCCATCGAGCGGGAGCGCGAGCTGCTCGGACCGGTCATCGCCTCGGCCGAGCTCATCATCGACACGACGCGGACAAGCATCTACGAGCTGCGCGACATCATCCGGCGGCGCGTCGGCGGGCACGAACAGCCGGGCCTGTCGATCCTCGTCGAGTCCTTCGGCTTCAAGCGCGGCATTCCCGCCGACGCCGACTTCGTCTTCGACCTGCGCTGCCTGCCGAACCCCTACTGGGACCCGGCCCTGCGGGCCCTGACCGGGCGCGACGAGCCGGTGATCGCGTTCCTCGACGCGGCATCAAGCGTCCAGCGCATGTACCGCGACATCCTCGGCTTCATCACCGGCTGGATCCCCGCCTACGTCGACTTCAACCGCAACTACCTGACCATCGCCATCGGCTGCACCGGCGGCCAGCACCGGTCGGTCTACATGGCCGACAAGCTCGCCGCCGAGCTGTCACGGCACTACCCGCAGGTGCTCACCCGCCACACGGGCCTCGCCATCGAGGACGCGCCGCCCCTGCGGGTCCCGCAGCTCGGCGGGCTCTAGCAGGTTGTTGAAAAACGCACATCCTGTGCGTTCTTCAACTCGCCAGTCCGGTACATGCCCGTACTGGCTCCCGACGAATCAACCGCTTACGCGCTTGCTTCGTCGACGCGGCCATCCATGGCCGCGCCAGCAGGCTGTTTTCACAGCCTGCTGGCGGGCTGCGCCTTCGACGGCCTAGCCGGGTTCCGTCACTCAGGCCCCCGGCGAGTGTGCCAGCGTGCGCAGCCGCTGGGAGTACTCCCCGGTGATGGCGCGCCAGCCGATGATGCCCCCCGGCACGTCGACCGGATCGCCCGCCAGGAACGACTGGATCTGCTCCCGCCGCGCCATCGCGTCGGCGTAGCCCAGCGCGATGAGCTCCCGCGTGTACCCCGACTCGAACAGCAGGTACGAGAGCAGCTGCCGGCCGCCGTAGTTGAGCGCGCCGAGCCCGCGCAGCAGCAGCCGGATCGACCGCGGCATCTCCGCCACGTGGCGCAGCGCGATGTCGCGCACGTCCCGGCTCGGCAGCATGATCAGCGCCTCGGTGTGGCGCAGGTCGCCGAACTCCCCCGCCATCGACCGCCCGGGCACCTGCTCGAGGATCAGGTTGATCCGCGTCAGGCTCTCGAGGTCCGACGACAGGCCGTCGAGGAACAGGGCATCGAGCATGTAGCCGGCGATGCGGCCGAAGGTCGGGTAGGGCACGGCCTCGCCCGGGGCCGGCAGCGGCTCGGGTACCTCGTTGCGCACGCCGATGACGAGCAGCCGCTCGGCGCCGAGGCGTAGCGCCGGCGACAGCGGCGTCGCCTGGCGCATCGCGCCGTCGCCGAAATACTCGGGCCCGATCCGCACCGGCGGGAAGATGAGCGGGACCGCGACGCTCGCCATCAGGTGCTCGAGGGCCAGTACCGTCGGGCGGCCCTTGCGCCGCACGCGATCCCAGGGCTGGGCGTCGCGTGACTGGTAGAACGTCACCGACCGCGCCGACCCGTATCCCGCCGCGGTGACCGCGACGGCATCGAGGTGGCCTGCATCGATGGACTCCTGGATCGCGGCGAAGCTGATCCGCCGGCGCAGCAGCGACCACAGGGGCTCGTTGTCCAGCAGGGACTTCGGGTTTGCCACGCCGAGCCCGCCGAAGACGATGGCCGCGAACCAGTGCAGGCTGCTGCGGAGCATGGCCGCGGGGTCGGCCCGGAAGACCTGGCCCGAGTGGAAGTTGCCCCAGACCCGCTCGAGGTCGACGACGGCGTTGCGCAGCACGCGTGCGCGGGACGCGAGCACCGCGGCACTGATGGCGCCGGCGGAGGTGCCGCTCAGCACCGCAAAGGGATTGGCCGCCCGGCGCGGCAGCAGTTCGGCGATGCCCTTGAGCACGCCGACCTGGTACGCGCCGCGGGCGCCACCGCCCGGCAGCACCAGCCCGATCCGCGGTCGCGGGCCGGCGGCCGGTGTAGCGGCGTCGAAGCTCATGGCTCGCGACAGGACCCCGTGGCGTGGCGCGTTGCAGCCCGCACTACACCACGGGCGGGCGCCGGGCACAACGCCGCGGCGCCGGTGCTATGCTCCGGCGCCCCGACCCCGAGGAGAGCGCCCATGTTCCGCGAAGCCGCCCTGGCCGTCGTCGCCGGTGTTGCCGTCGTGCTGCTGCTCGGCGCGATGCGCAGCGCCCGGGCCGAGGCACCGGCCATCGGCACTGCCGCTCCGGATTTCACGCTGCCCGACCAGGAAGGCCGGCCGGTCGCCCTCTCGGGCCTGCGCGGGAAGTGGGTCGCGCTGTACTTCTACCCGAAGGCCGACACGCCGGGCTGCACGACCGAGGCCTGCGAGTTCCGCGACAACGTCTTCGCCTTCGAGGAGATCGGCGCGACCATCGTCGGCGTCAGCATCGACAAGGTCGCCGACCAGAAGAAGTTCGCCGCCAAGTACTCCCTGCCCTTCCCGCTGCTGGCCGACGGCGACGGCAAGGTCGCTGCGCTCTATGGGGTGCTGCAGAACCTGGGGGTCATCAAGATCGCGAAGCGCCAGTCCTTCCTGATCGACCCCGAGGGCCGCATCGCCAAGCACTACACCTCGGTGGACCCGAAGACCCACTCGCAGCAGGTGCTCGCGGACCTCCACAAGCTGCAGGGCAAGCCCGCGCCGGGCTGACGCCACGCAGGCCCGTCGACCGCCCGGCCAGCACCGCAGGGCCAAGGCCCCGGGCAACCCGGCCGGCAGGCCCGCTGACTGGCCGTATCAGCGACCCCGGCGCCGTGGTCAGTGCCCCGCCGCAGGCCCCTGCCCCGCCGGCGCCTTGCTCTCCTGCCGGCGGCCGAGCCACCAGCCGTTCAGCGCCCAGGCGGCCGCGAGGCTGGCGCCGAGCAGCGCCACGCCGGCGGTCGAGAGCCCACCGGTTTCCAGCGCCGTCTTCACCTGGGCCGACAGCGCGTCGCCGCCGCGGTAGACCGGCACGTCGATCAGGTTCTTGGCCTTGTACTTGGTCTCGGTGTCGACGACGCTGAAGAGCATCTCGCGCCCCGGGCGGATGAATGCGTACTCGCCGACGCGGCGGGCGACGAAGACCACCGCCAGCACGCCGAAGGTGTTGACGGCCGCGAGCCCGATGAAGCCCGCCACCATGATGACCGGCACGATGGTCAGCAGCGCGACGACGCCGAGCCGCGACGCCACACGGCCCGTGATGAAGAGCTGCAGCAGGATCGTCAGCGTCTGGACGATGTAGTCGAGCCGCGCGAAGACCTGCGTGCGCTCCTCGTTGCTGGCGAAGGTCTCGCTGACGAGCCGGAGCTGCTCGAAGTACAGGAAGGTGTTGACCGACGCCAGCAGGATCACGAACAGCGTGATGCCGAGCAGGTAGGGTGACTTCAGCAGCAGCGTGAAACCGGCGAAGGGATTGCCGCCCATGGGCCGGTCCGCCGCCTTCTCGCCGCCGCCGAGCCGCGCCTCGGACCAGATCTTCAGCAGCGCCCGCTGGCACAGGATCGCGACGACGAAGAACGCGGCGCCCATGAAGAGCACGCCGGCGTTGCCGACGACGCCGACGGTCAGGTCCGTGAGCAGCGGGCCGACCAGCGCGCCGGCGGTGCCGCCGGCCGCGATCACGCCGAAGAGCCGGCGGGTCTGCTCGGCGTTGTAGAGCTCGAGCAGGAAGCTCCAGAACACCGAGACGATGAAGAGGTTGAGCACGCTGATCCAGACGTAGAAGAACTCCCCCACCGGGATGCTGGCCTGGTCGCCCTCGAAGGCGAGGCCCACGCCCGCCAGCGACAGGGCCACGGCGCCGTAGATCCACGGCAGGAAGGCCGAGCGGCGGAACTTCGAGCAGGCCCAGCCGTACAACGGCACGATGGCGATGGACGCCACCCAGGTGACCAGGTACAGGTCGCTGACGCGGTCGCGGCCCAGGATCGTGCCGACGGTCTCCCGCACCGGACGCACGGCGAAGTACCCGCCGAGGACGCAGAAGAACAGCACGAAGGCCGTCACGACGGCGGGCAGCTCCTTCGGCTCGATGCGGGCAAAGCGGCCGAGGAAGCGGCCGAGGGCCGAGGCCCCGGCATTCGGTTCTGCAGTCATGGCTTGCTCTCTCCAGGGGTGCCCGCAGCATCGACGGCGAGCGCGTTGAACTTCTTCGCCCAGTCAGCCGGCGGCGGGCCGCCGGCCGCGTAGGCCTCGAAGGTGCGGCCACGGGCCGATGGCTCGGCGAGCGCCGCGACGGTGATGCGCGCGACATCCGCCCGCGGGATGAAGCCGGTGCCTGCGTCGCCCTGCCCGAGCCGGATGCCGCCGGCCCCGGCGTCAGCATCGGTCAGGCCGCCGGGACGGACGATGGTGTAGGGCACGCCGCTCGCGCGCAGCGCCTCCTCGCCCCGGGCCTTCCACTGCAGAACGTTGCCGAAGAGCCGGTTGAGCGGGTGGTCGTCCCGGGTGACGCCGGCCGAGGACACCAGCACGACCTGCCCGAGCTTGGCGGCTGCGGCGGCCGTCGCCAGGTTCTGCACGCCGCGGTAGTCGACCTGCTCGGGAGCGTTGGCGCCATCGCCCGGGACGGCGCCGATGGCGATGATCAGCGCCGTGGCGCCCGCCAGCGCGGGTTCCAGGGAGTCCGGCTCGCGGGCATCGGCCTGCACCACGTCGACGCCGTCGGCGAAGCCCCCACCCGCCGGGTCGCGCACGAGGGCACGCACCGGGTATCCGGCCGCGAGGAGTTCGCGGACGATGAGACGGCCCGTCCGCCCGTCGGCACCGGCGACCGCCACCAGCCCGGTGCCAGCGGCGACCGCTGGCAGCCCGCCGCCCAGGGCACCGAGCAGCAGGCACAGCAGGGCCGTCAGGCGGCGCAGTCGCAATGGCATCAGGGTCTCCTGGTTGGCCCCGGCCGGCGGGCCGGCGCCGCGGGACGGCGGCGAGTATAGCCTTGGGCCAGCGCCACCCGGGGGCCGCCCGTGACCTCGCTACGGACGCGTGACGCGGAGGATCTTCAGGCTGTTGGTGCGGCCGGCGACGCCGGAGAGCTCGCCCTTGGTCAGGATCACGTAGTCGCCCTCGCGGACGTGGCCGCGGTCGAGCAGCACCCGGAACACCTCGCCGTAGACGTGCTGCGAGTCGGTGCCGGTGACGTCGAAGGGCACGGGGTAGACGCCGCGGTAGAGCACCACGCGGCGGCGCGTGCGCTCGTGGCGCGTGAAGGCGAAGATCGGGATGTCGGAGCGGATGCGCGACATCCACAGCGGCGTGGAGCCGGACTCGGTCAGCGCGATGATGGCGGTCACCGGCAGGTGGTTGGCGGTGTACATCACCGCCATGGCGATGGCCTCGTCGACGCGCTCGAAACGGTCCTCGTTGCGGTGGCTCGGCCGGCCCAGCGTCGAGTAGTAGGCCTCGGCGCCGAGGCAGACCTCGGCCATGGCGGCGACGGCCCGCACCGGATACTCGCCGACGGCCGTCTCGGCCGACAGCATCACCGCGTCGGTGCCGTCCATCACGGCGTTCGCCACGTCGGAGACCTCGGCCCGGGTCGGGACCTGGCTCTTGATCATCGACTCCATCATCTGCGTCGCCGTGATCGCCACCTTGTGGCGCTGGCGCGTCAGCTTGAGGATCTTCTTCTGCAGGCCGGTGAGGCCGGCATAGCCCGTCTCGACGCCGAGGTCACCGCGGGCGACCATCACGGCATCGGCGGCACTGATGATGCCGTCGAGGTTGGCGATGGCCTCGGCGCGCTCGATCTTGGCGACGATGTGGCCCTGGCCGCCGGCGGCGCGGTAGATGTCGCGGGCCTCGTTCAGGTCCTCGGGCCGGCGCACGAACGACACCGCGATCCAGTCGAAGTCGTGGGCCGCGGCCCAGCGGAGATCCTCGCGGTCCTTGTCGGTCAGGGCCGGCGCCGACAGGCCGCCGCCCTGGCGGTTGATGCCCTTCTGGTTCGAGAGCCTCCCCCCCTGCACCACGGTGCAGTCGATGCGGCTGCCGACGACTGCCCGCACCCGCAGCACGATGAAGCCGTCGTCGAGGAGCAGCACGTCACCGGGGCCCAGGTCCTGGGCCAGCTCCGGGTAGGCGACACCGACGCCTTCACTGGTGCCGGCGTCACCGGGCAGTTCGGCGTCGAGGAAGAAATCCTGGCCGTCCACCAGCGTCACGGCACCCTCGCGGAAGCGGCGGATGCGGATCTTCGGCCCCTGCAGGTCGCCGAGCAGCGCTGTGTAGCTGCCGGTGGCCGCCGCGGCCTCGCGGACCATGCGCACCCGCCGCTCGCGGTCGGCGGCGTCGCCATGGGAGAAATTGACGCGGACGACGTCGACACCGGCCTCGATGAGCCGGCGCAGCGTGGCCGGATCGTCGGTGGCAGGCCCCAGGGTAGCGATGATCTTGGTGCGGCGCATGGGTCCCACAGCCCTCCCTGGCCGTTGAGCCCGGATTATCCCACAGTCGCCCGGCCGCCCCGGGGGTCCACCAGCAGGATGCGCAGGTCGTTGACGTTGGTCCCCGAAGGACCTGGCGCGAACAGGTCGCCGGCGGCTTCGAAGATACGGGCCGAATCGTCTTCCGCCAGCGCCGCCGCCGCGTCGACGCCCGCCGCCCGGGCCCGCGCCAGCGTCTGCGGGCCCAGGAAGGCGCCGGCATGGCCACCGATGCCGTCGATGCCGTCGGTGTCGGCCGCCAGGGCGACGACGGGAGCGGCCGCGGGCAGGGCCAGCCCGAGGGCCAGGAGGTAGGTGGTGTTGCGGCCGCCACGGCCCCCCGGCGTCGCGACGCGGTGCGTGGTCTCGCCCCCGGACACGAAGGCGCGGCGCTCCCCGCGCGCCAGCGCATCGGTGGCCAGGCCGGCGTGGACGCGGGCCAGGTCCAGCGCGCTGCCCGTGGCCTCGCCGAGGACCGTCACCGGCCAGCCGGCCGCGGCCAGAGTCGCAGCAGCCGCGGCCAGGGCATCGGCGGGCCGGCCGATGAGCGCCCCGCGCACCCGCCGGAAACACGGGTCATCGGCGGGCAGCGGCTCGGCCGCGGCGCTCGCCAGGCGGGCGGCGATGGCGGGCGGCGGCGTGATGCCGGCCCCCGCCAGCGCACGCCGCGCATCGGCCAGCGGCACCGGGTCGGGCGCACAGGGACCGGAGCCGATGTCGGCCAGCACGTCGCCCGGCACGTCCGAGAGGGCGAAGAGCCACAGCTCCTCGCCCACGAACGCCCGGGCCAGGCGGCCACCCTTCACCAGCGACAGCTTGCGGCGGATGCCGTTGAGCACGTGGATGTCGAGGCCAGCGGCCAGCAGGCGCCGGGCGAGGTGCTGCTTGTCGGCCAGCGTGATGCCCGGCGCCGGCGCCGCCAGCAGGGCGGACGCCCCACCGGACAGCAGGACGACGAGCCGGTCGTCGGGCCCCGCGCGCCGGGCCAGGGCCAGCGCGAGCTGCGCCGCTCGCTCGCTGCCGGCGTCGGGCACAGGGTGACCAGCCAGGCAGGTCTCGATGCCCGCCGGCACGACCCCGGCCGGCGAGTCGCGCGGGGTGACCAGCAGCCCGGTAACCGGGGCGGGCCACGCCGCCACGAAGGCCCGGAGCTGGGCCGCGGCGGCCTTGCCCACGGCCAGCACCTGGGTGGGGCGATGGTCTGGCGGCGGCAGCAGCGGCGGCAGCCGCCCGGCCGGGTCAACGGAGGCGAGCGCCGTCTCCCAGGCGGCGAGCAGCAGCGCGTGACCGGCGTCGGCGGGCGGCACGGCCCCGGCCCCGCCGACCCCGGGGCGCCTCAGCGCCGGCGGCGCGCCGCCGCCTCGAGGGCAGCCACGGCGGGCAGCGTCCGGCCCTCGAGGAACTCGAGGAAGGCGCCGCCACCGGTCGACACGTAGCCGACGCGGTCCGTCAGGGCGTACTTCTCCAGCGCCGCCAGGGTGTCACCGCCGCCAGCCACGCTGAACGCCGGCGACTTCGCCACGGCGTCGGCGATGGCCCGGGTGCCCTTGCCGAACTGGTCGATCTCGAACACACCCACCGGCCCGTTCCAGACGATGGTGCCGGCCTTCGCGAGCAGGTCCGCGTAGAGCCTGCGGGTGCGGGGGCCGATGTCGAGGATCAGGTCGCCGGCCGCCACGTCGGCCACGGCCTTGTCCCGGGCCGCCGCGCGGGCGTCGAGCCGGCCCGCCGTGACCACGTCGACCGGCAGCGGGATGCGCGCACCACCACCGGCCTTCAGCAGGCGCCGGGCCTCGGGGATCAGCTCGTGCTCGCAGAGCGACTTGCCGACGGGCTGGCCCCCGGCGGCGAGGAAGGTGTTGGCAATGCCGCCGCCGACGATGAGGTGGTCCACCTGCTTCGCCAGCGAGCGCAGGATCGTGAGCTTGGTCGACACCTTGGAGCCGGCGACGATGGCGACCACCGGCCGCCTGGGCTTCTGCAGCACGCGGTGCAGTGCCTCGAGCTCGGCCACCAGCAGCGGGCCCGCGCAGGCCACCTTCGCGAACTTCGCGACGCCGTGGGTGCTCGCCTCGGCGCGGTGGGCGGTGCCGAAGGCATCCATGACGAAGATGTCGCAGAGCGCGGCCATGCGGCGGGCGAGCGCGTCGTCGTTCTGCTTCTCGCCGGCGTTGAAGCGCACGTTCTCGCAGAGCACGACTTCCTGGTCGCTGATCTCGATGCCGTCGAGCCACTCGGCGAAGAGCGGCACGGGCCGGCCGAGCAGCTGCGCCAGGCGCCGGGCGACGGGCTTCAGCGACTGCGCCGGGTCATGGACGCCCTCCTTCGGGCGGCCCAGGTGCGACATGAGGATGACGGCGGCGCCGCGGTCGACGGCCAGCTGGATCGTCGGCAGCGCGGCCCGGATGCGGGCGTCGCTGGTCACCTTGCCGTCCTTGACGGGCACGTTCAGGTCGACGCGGATGAGCACTCGCTTGCCGGCGAGGCTCAGGTCAGTCATGCGCAGCAGGTTCATGGGCAGGCTCCGGGCAGGTCGGTCAGGGGCGGCGGCCGCTGGCCTGCGGCCGCCACCCGGCTGGATCGGCGGGATTTCAGCGCGCGCTGGCGAGGGCCAGCGTGGTGTCGAGCATGCGGTTCGAGAAACCCCACTCGTTGTCGTACCACGACAGCACCTTGACCATGGTGCCGCCCATGACGCGCGTCTGGGTCGCGTCGAAGACCGAGCTGCGGGGATCGTGGTTGAAGTCGACCGACACCAGGGGCTCGGTGTTGTAGCCCAGGATGCCCTTGAGCTCGCCGTCGGCGGCTGCCTTGAGGATGGCATTCACCTCGTCGACGGTCGTCGGCCGGGCCGCCGTGAAGGTCAGGTCGACCACCGAGACGTTGATGGTCGGCACGCGCACGGCGAAGCCGTCGAGCTTGCCGTTGAGCTCGGGCAGCACCAGCCCGACGGCGGCGGCGGCGCCGGTCTTCGTCGGGATCATCGACTGGGTCGCCGAGCGCGCCCGGCGCAGGTCCTCGTGGTAGACGTCGGTCAGCACCTGGTCGTTGGTGTAGGCGTGGATCGTCGTCATCAGGCCGTGGACGAGGCCGATCTTCTCGTGCAGCGGCTTGACCAGCGGCGCCAGGCAGTTGGTCGTGCACGACGCGTTCGAGATGACCGTGTCCGTGGCCTTCAGCGACCGGTGGTTCACGCCGTAGACGATGGTGGCGTCGACGTCCTTGCCACCCGGGGCCGAGATGATGACCTTCTTCGCTCCGCCCTTCAGGTGGGCCGAGGCCTTCTCCTTGCTGGTGAAGAGGCCCGTGCACTCGAGCACCACGTCGACGCCGAGCTCGCCCCAGGGCAGGTCGGCCGGGTTGCGCTGGGCCAGCACGCGGATGCGGTCGCCGTTGACCACCATGCTGTCGCCGTCGACGGCGACGGTGCCCGGGAACTTGCCGTGGGCCGTGTCGTAGCGGGTCAGGTGCGCGTTGGTCTTCGCGTCGCCCAGGTCGTTGATGGCCACGATGCTGATCTCGCCGGTGCGGCCCGACTCGTACAGGGCACGCAGGACGTTCCGGCCGATCCGGCCATAACCGTTGATGGCAACTTTCACGGGCATCAGGCTTCTCCCAGGGTTGAGCAGGCCCCGGTCACGGGGCCGACAGCAGTTCGAGGGCTTCCCCGGCCACGCGCTCGGGCGTGAAACCGAAGTGCTTGAAGAGGTCGCCGGCCGGCGCCGACCGGCCGAAGGTGTCGATGCCGACGATGCGGCCGGCCGGGCCCACGAAGCGGTGCCAGCCGGCCGTGACGCCCGCCTCGACCGCCACGCGCCGTGTGACGTTCGACGGCAGCACCGACTCGCGCCAGGCCTCGTCCTGGGCGGCGAACAGCGTCGGGCACGGCATGGAGACGACGCGCACGGCGTAGCCCTGGGCCGTGACGAGGTCCGCCGCGGCCATGGCGACGGCGACCTCGGAGCCCGTCGCCATCAGGATGACGTCGGGCGCCGGCGCGTCGCGCAGGACATAGCCGCCCCGGTGGATGGCGGCCACCTGCGCCGGCGTGCGCGGCTGCGGCGGCAGGGCCTGCCGCGTGAGGGCCAGCACCGCGGGCCCGCTCGCCGACTCGATGGCGGCCACCCAGGCCGCGGCGGTCTCGACGGCATCGCAGGGCCGCCAGACGCGCACGTTCGGGATCAGCCGCAGGCTCTCGACGTGCTCGACGGGCTGGTGCGTGGGGCCGTCCTCGCCGAGGCCGATGGAGTCGTGGGTCAGCACGAAGATGACGCCGATCTCCATCAGCGCCGCCATGCGGATGGCGTTGCGGGCGTAGTCGGAGAACACGAGGAACGTGCCGCCGTAGGGAATCAGCCCGCCGTGCAGCGCGACGCCGTTCATGATGGCCGCCATGCCGAACTCGCGCACGCCGTAGAACACGTAGTTGCCGCCGCCGTTGCCGCCGGTGGCCACCGGGCGCGAGGCCTTGTGCCGGGTGAGGTTCGAGCCCGTCAGGTCGGCCGAGCCGCCGAGCAGCTCGGGCAGCACCGGCGCGAGGACCTCGAGCACGTCCTGGCTCGCCTTGCGGGTGGCGACGGGCTTCGAGGCCGCCGCGGCGGCCATGGCCGCGTCGACGGCGGCGGGCCAGCCGGCCGGCAGCTCACGCCGCTGGCGCCGTTCGAACTCCGCCGCCAGCTCCGGGTACTGCCGGGCGTAGGCGGCGAAGAGGTCGCGCCAGGCGGCCTCGTCCTGCGCACCGCGCTCCCGGGCGTCCCAGGCCGCGGCGATCTCCGCGGGGATCTCGAAGGGCGGCGCCGTCCAGCCAAGGCTGGCCTTGGCAGCCGCGGCCTCGTCGGGGCCGAGGGCCTCGCCGTGGACCTTTTCGGTGCCCTGCCGGTTCGGCGCACCGAAGCCGATGATGGTGCGGCAGCAGATCAGGGAAGGCCGGTCGGTGACCGACTTCGCCTCCTCGATGGCGGCGCGGATGGCCGCCGGGTCGTGGCCGTCGACGGCCGGCACGACGTGCCAGCCGTAGGCCCGGAACCGGGCCGGCGTATCGTCGCGGAACCAGCCGGCCACGTGGCCGTCGATGGAAATGCCGTTGTCGTCGTACAGGGCGATGAGCTTGCCGAGGCCGAGGGTGCCCGCCAGCGAGCAGGCCTCGTGGGAGACACCCTCCATCAGGCAGCCATCGCCGAGGAAGACCCAGGTGTGGTGGTCGACCACCGGGAAGCCCGGCCGGTTGAACTCGGCCGCCAGCAGCCGCTCGGCCAGCGCCATGCCCACGGCGTTGGTGATGCCCTGGCCCAGGGGGCCTGTGGTGGTCTCGATGCCGAGGTGGGCCTCGCGCTCGGGATGGCCCGCGGTCTTCGACCCCAGCTGGCGGAAGCGCCGGAGTTCGTCCATCGGCAGCGGATAGCCCGCCAGGTGCAGCAGCGCGTACAGCAGCATCGAGCCGTGGCCGTTCGACACGACGAACCGGTCGCGGTCGGGCCACTGCGGGTTGCCGGGGTTATGCCGCAGGAAGTCGTTCCAGAGCACCTCGGCGATGTCGGCCATGCCCATGGGCATGCCGGGGTGGCCGGAGCGGGCCGCCTCGACGCCGTCGATGGCAAGCACCCGGATGGCGTTGGCGAGGGTGCGCCGGCTGGCGGCATCCCGGGTCGGCGGCTTGGCTGCGGTGGGCGGCATGCTGGCTCCCGGAGGGGTTGCTGAAACCCGCAAGTCCTGGGCCTGCAGGCCGCCGCGGGGGCGCGAATTGTCGCGTAAGGGGCCGGATCGCCGCAACCGGATCACGGCCCGGCGCGGGGCCTGTGCCTATAATGCCCGTCCCTCAACGGAGGCCGTTCCCCCGCCATGACCACGCGCAAGCTCTTCACGTCCGAGTCCGTGTCCGAGGGCCATCCCGACAAGATGGCCGACCAGATCTCCGACGCGATCCTCGACGCCATCCTCACCCAGGCGCCCGAGTCCCGCGTCGCCTGCGAGACGCTGATCAAGACGGGGTTCGTCCTCGTGTCCGGCGAGATCACGACCGACGCCACCGTCGACGTCGAGCATCTGGTGCGGCGCGTGGTCTGCGACATCGGCTACGACCACTCCGACAAGGGCTTCGACGGCAACACCTGCGGCGTCCTCAACGCCATCGGCAAGCAGTCGCCGGACATCGCCCAGGGCGTCAGCCGGCGCCAGAAGCGCAAGCAGGGCGCCGGCGACCAGGGAATGATGTTCGGCTACGCGTCGAACGAGACCGACGTGCTCATGCCGCTGCCCATCACGCTGGCCCACAAGCTGGTGCGGCGCCAGGCGGAACTCCGCCGCAAGGGCCGCCTGCCCTGGCTGCGCCCCGACGCCAAGAGCCAGGTCACCGTCGTCTACGAGGACGCGAAGCCGGTCGCCATCGACGCCGTCGTGCTGTCGACCCAGCACGCGCCTGACATCCGCCAGAAGGCGATCCGCGAGGCCGTCATCGAGGAGATCCTCAAGCCCGTGCTCGGCCGCAAGTGGTTCGGCTCGCTGCGCAACGAGAAGATCCACGTCAACCCGACGGGCCAGTTCATCATCGGCGGCCCCATGGGCGACTGCGGCCTGACCGGGCGCAAGATCATCGTCGACACCTACGGCGGCATGGCCCGCCACGGCGGCGGCGCCTTCTCGGGCAAGGACCCGACCAAGGTCGACCGGTCCGCGGCTTACGCCGCGCGCTACGTCGCCAAGAACATCGTAGCCGCCGGCCTCGCCGACCGCTGCGAGGTGCAGGTGTCCTACGCCATCGGCGTGGCCGAGCCCACCTCGGTCAGCGTCGAGACCTTCGGCACGGGGCGGCTGCCGGAAGAGCGCCTGACGAAGCTCATCGCCCGGCACTTCGACCTGACGCCCTACGGCATCCGCGAGATGCTCGACCTGCACCGCCCCATCTACCGCCAGACGGCAGCCTACGGGCACTTCGGCCGCGAAGAACCGAATTTCCCGTGGGAGCGAACCGACAGGGCCCGCGTGCTGCGCGACGCACTGCCGAAGTCGCGCTGACCCGCGCCGCACCGCAACCAGCCGCACCGCCGGAACCCCACCAGGAAGCCGCCATGAGCACCAAGCCCGCCACCATCGTGATGCACGACTACCACGTCGCCGACCTGGGCCTCGCCGAGTGGGGCCGCAAGGAGATCCGCATCGCCGAGACCGAGATGCCGGGCCTCATGGCGGTTCGCGAGGAGTACGCCGCGCGGCAGCCCCTCAAGGGCGCCCGCATCGCCGGCTCGCTGCACATGACGATCCAGACGGCCGTGCTGATCGAGACACTGACGACGCTTGGCGCCGACGTGCGCTGGGCCTCGTGCAACATCTTCTCGACCCAGGACCACGCTGCCGCCGCCATCGCCGCCGCCGGGATCCCGGTCTTCGCCTACAAGGGCGAGAACCTCGACGAGTACTGGGAGTTCACCCACCGCATCTTCGAGTGGGCCGACGGCGGCACGCCGAACATGATCCTCGACGACGGCGGCGACGCGACCCTGCTCGCCATGCTGGGCTCCCGGGCCGAGCAGGACCCGTCGGTCATCACCAAGCCCACCAACGAGGAAGAAGAGGCGCTGTACGCCGCCATCGGCCGGCGGCTCAAGACGCGCCACGGCTGGTACACCAAGGCACTGCAGGGCATCCGCGGCGTCACCGAGGAGACCACCACCGGCGTCCACCGCCTGTACACGATGGCGAAGGAAGGGCGGCTGCCGTTCCCGGCCATCAACGTCAACGACTCGGTCACGAAGTCGAAGTTCGACAACCTCTACGGCTGCCGCGAGTCGCTGATCGACGGCATCAAGCGCGCGACCGACGTGATGATCGCCGGCAAGATCGCCGTCGTCGCCGGGTACGGTGACGTC
>JAEUPZ010000011.1 GCA_016789885.1 Chromatiales bacterium
GACCACCGGGAACTCGTGGACGGGCAGGTTCGCCACCGCCTGCACGACCCACTGGCCGTCGGGGTCTTCCGACGACGCGAGCGCGGCGGCGAGCAGCGCCTCCCACTCCGCCGGCGGCGTCAGCGCGCCGAGGTGCACACCGGCCCCGCCATAGCCCCGGTTCGGCTTCAGCACCAGCTCCTCGCGGAACTCGCGGATGTACGTGGGCAGGTCGCCGTGGCCCCGGGGCAGGCTCGTGCTGCGGGCCGAGACCACCCGCGTCCACAGGATGTGCCGCCGGAAGAGCAGCCGCTCCTGGCTGGTGAAGTGCCGGGCGGCCAGGCGCTCGTCGGTCAGCAGCTCCCAGCAGCCCTTGTGGTCGAAGTCGCCGCCGGCCGACGACACGACGCGGTTCTGGCGGAAAAGCGCACGCATGGCGGCCAGCGGCCGCCCGGTCTCCTGCTCCAGTCCGATCAGGTCGCGCAGCTCGTAGTCGCGGTAGGCGACGTCGATGCAGGTGTCGCCGTACCAGACCTCGTCGCCGTCGAGCCGCAGCTCCGTGGGGTCGGCATGCACGACGGTGACGCCGTGGCGCGCCGCGAGCCATGCCGCCAGGGCCGACTGCTCGTTGGGCCCCTCGGCCACGTACTTCGGTTCGACGAGGCAGATGGTCGTGCCGCGCCGGCCCAGCGCCCGTGCGTGGTCCAGCAGCACCTGCAGGAACAGGTCGCGCTGGTCGCGGGGCGCCTCGATGGTGAGGCCCGGGTCGTGGGCGAGGATCGTCGGCACCACGTCGCGCATGACCAGCGAGTCGGCCAGCGGTCCCATCTGGATGCCGCCGACACCGGACAGGTTCGGCTCGAGGAACTGCAGCGAGTCCTGCCAGCGGGCGCCGGTGAAGTCGCAGACCGCGTCGAGCCGCCCGTAGATCGTGTTCGGCGAGGCCTCGAAGGCCGGGGTGCACTCCCGCAGCCAGGCTTCTTCGGCCGGGGACAGCGGCAGGATCGCGCGCACCTCCGGGTCGGTGAGCCAGATCTGCGGCAGGCGCTTCAGCGCATCGACGATGCGCCCGCAGGTGTTCTGCAGGTAGGCCGTCTGCTCGGGCGTGACCAGCAGGGGCCGCAGCATGATCCGTACCGGCTCCACGGCGCCGTCGCGCTCGTAGACGATCTGGTTCGCCAGCGCATCGGCGGCAAGCCGCCGGGCCGCGTGGACCATCTCGCTGTCGGGGATGTGGCTGACGGCCCGGCGGACGCGGGCGTCGAGGGCGGCACCGGCCAGCCCGAGCTCTTCGGCGGGGCTCAGCATCGGCGGGCGTCAGGAGCCCCCGGGCGGCGCGTCGGCGCGCAAGCCCTGGACGGCGCGGTTGACGAGGTACGTCACGTCGAAGCCGGGCTGGATGGGCCGGCGCCCCAGGGCCGGGCCCAGCCGCACGATCACGAGTTCCCGCGACGGGACGACGAAGACGTGCTGCTGCCCGCGCCCCCAGGTCATGAAGGTGTCCCGGGCGAGGAACGGACCCGGCGCGATGGCGCCCGAGGACCCGGCGTTGTCTTTCGGCACCGCCGGGTCACCGTAGCCCAGCCACACCTGCAGGCCGTAATGGGCGGCGGCGGGCGAGGGCGTCGTCATCTCGGTGATCCACGCCGCCGGCACGATGCGGTGCCCGTTCACCTCGCCCCGGCCCAGCAGCATCATGCCGACGCGGACCCAGTCCATGGCCGGGGCCGCCAGGCAGCAGGAGGTGTAGGCCCGGCCGCCGGGGCTGTCGGTGTGGACGCGGGCACGCTCGCCGCCCATGGGCAGCCAGAGCTTGTCCCGCAGCAGCGCGGAGTAGCGCGTGCCGTACACGCGCTCGAGCACCATGCCGAGCAGCTCGCTGTTGATGTTGTTGTAGTCGTAGCGGCTGCCGGGCTCCCACCCGGCCGCCGGCGTGCGCAGGATGACCTCCCCCGAGCGGCCGCTGTTGAGCCAGCGGTTGTCGTCGGTGAAGGGGTTGACCGTGAACCGGTACTGGGCGAGGCCCGAGCTCATCTGCAGCAGCTGCCGCAGGGTGATCCGGCCGCGCGGGTCGTCGCGCCACTCGGCGAGATAGCGGCCCACCGGGTCGTCGACGGCCGCGATGCGGCCCTCGGCGATGGCGATGCCGATGAAGAGCCCCATCAGCGACTTGTGCATCGACTGCGACTGGGTGAGCCGGTCGCGCGCCCAGTGCGGGGCGTACCACTCGTCCTGGATCACGCCGCGGTGGACCACGATGAGCGCGTGGGAGCCGAACTCCGCGGCGTAGCGCTCCATGTCGGCCAGGGCCGCGGCATCGATGCTGCGGTCTGCCGGTGCCGCCACGGGCAGCACGTAGGACCCGTCGCCACGGATCTCCTCGTCGGGCGGCAGCAGCTCCTCGCCGACGGGGTCGCCGCTGGTGAAGAAGCGCACGTAGTTCCGCCAGAACCACGGGTCCTGCCAGTAGAGCGCGCTGATGCCGATGACGGCGAGCAGGGCGAGCCAGGCGGCGGGGCGGCGGCTGAGGGGGCGACGGCTCACGGTCGGCATTCCGCAGACGGGGTGGCCGCAGTATAGCGACGCTGTCCCTGCCCCCGGGCCCGGCGCGGCTGTGGTAGCTTGCCCCGCTCCGGAACGCTGCCGTGAACATCCACCCCTACGTCGTCCATTTCGCCGTCGCGCTGCTGCTCGCGGCCGTCGCGCTCTTCATGGTGGCGGCGCTGGGCCGCGACCGCCCGTGGTCGGCCGCCGTGCTGACGGCGGCGCGCTGGAACCTGTGGCTGGGGGCGCCGTTCGCGCTGGCGTCCATCGCCACCGGGTTCTTCGACTACATCGCCGCCCAGTGCGATGCGGAGGCCATCGCGGCCACCATCATCCACCGCCGGTCCGGGGCCGTGACCTGGTGGTCGTCCCTCGTGGCGGCGATCGCGGTCTACCGTACGCGGCATCGCCCGCCCGGCCCCCGCCTGCTGGCCTGGCTGGTGCTGGTGGGTGCGGCCGCCGTCACGGTCACGGTGCTGGGCACGCGGCTGACCTACGAGCGCGGGCTCGGCGTCGACGGCGCCTGGCCCGCATCGGCGGGGCAGTGCTTCGCGACCGAGCGCGCGCCGCCGGCATGATGCGTCCGGGCCGCCTGTGGGTCCTGCTGCCGTTCCTCGCCGTGGCTGCCGGTGTCGCGGCCGCCGACGTGCGCAACGACATCGGCTATCCCGCGTTGCGCGCCGCCCTCGGCCGCACCGTGCCCGATGGTGCCGGCGTGCCGGTGGTGCTGGTGGAGGGCGTCACCCGCGACGCCGCGGGTCAGCCCGTCTGGCTGCCCGACACGGGCCGCCCCGAGTTCGCCGGCAAGGCCATCGCGAACCTGTCGAACCAGCCCCGGGGCAGCGCGTCGGGACATGCCACGGCGGTGGCCAGGATCTTCTTCGGCCGCACGGAATCGATGACCCCGCGGATCACGACCGTCTCGGCCTACAGCGCGCCCGACTGGACCGGCGCCGGTTACCTGCAGGCGACGTGGCCGGGCACCGGCCTCGAGCCGGTGCCGACGGCCGCGCGGGTCGCCAACCACAGCTGGATCGGCGACATGCCGCTCGCCGGCGAGGTGCTGCGCCGGGTCGACTGGGCCGTGGCCACCGACGAGTTCATCCAGGTCGTCGGCACCGCCAACACCGGCGCCAACCAGCCGCTCCTCGCCTCGGCCTATAACGTCATCGCCGTCGGGCGCACCGTGGGCAGCGCCTTCGGCAGCGCCGGTGTCGACGCGCTCTACACGGCAGCCCGCGTGCGGCCGGACCTCGTGGCGCCGGCCGAGACCAGCAGTGCCGCCACGCCCCTCGTCGCCTCGGCGGCGGTGCTGCTGATCGGGCTCGGCGAGTCGTCGCCCCGCCTCAGCACCGATCCCGTCGCCCGCAGCACGCGCAACCGCGCCGGCACCGTCATCCGCAACCCGGGCCGGTCCGAGGTGGTGCGGGCCGCCCTGATGGCCGGCGCCGACCGGCGCACCGCCAACCGCTGGCGCGGCACGGTGCCGCCGGCCGACATCCGTGACTATCGCCTGGACCCTCTCCACCAGGCCGACAATGGCCTGGACCACCGCTATGGCGCCGGCCAGCTCAACGTCTACACGAGCTACCGCATCCTGGCGGCCGGGGAGCAGAACAGCGCCGAGGACGAGCCGGGCACCGGTGGCCGCACCGGGGCTTCGGGTTTCGACTACGACCCGCACTTCGGCGGCGCGGCGGGTGCCAACGCCGTCGCCACGTACCGGCTGCCCTACGTGCCCGTGCCGGAGCTGCGCGCCACGCTGGCATGGAACCTCGCGGTCGACGGTGGTGCCCGCGGCGGCTTCGACGGCACCGCGCGCCTGCACAACCTCGACCTGCGCCTGTGGCGCGTCGCCGCCGATGGTTCGCGCACGCTGCAGGCCGCATCGACCAGCACGACGGAGAACACCGAGTCGCTGTGGCTCAGGCTGCCGTCCGGCTTCCGCTGGGAGCTCGAGGTCGTTGCCGCGCCCGGCAGCGCGCCCTTCGACTGGGACTACGCCCTCGCCTGGCACCTGCGCCCCGGGGACCGGGACTGAGGCTTCCGGCCGGCGTCACCGGAACGCGTTGAGGTACGCCTCGACGTAGAGGAAGTTCGAATCCACGCTGCGCCCTCTCGTGGCCGTGGTGAAGCCGCCGGGGCTGAACCAGGCGTAGCCGATGGTGGCCGCGACGTGCCCACCCACCGGGAAGCGCACGCGCGCGTCGACCTCGGTGCCGATGCGGCGCCCGGACTGGCCGGCCGGATCCCGCAGGCCCGCGGCGTTCCAGCGGTCGGTGGTGCTGTCGAGCTCGTAACGGCTCCAGCCGGCGTCGACCCGCACGGTCTTCGACGGTGACAGCTCGAGGCGCAGCTTCGGTGCCCGCAGGTTCTCCCACTGGATGTAGTCGCTGGCCGAGAACGGGCGCTGGAAGCCGAAGAGCCGCTCGAAGCGGCCGCTCCGCGAGTCATCCGGCCGGGCGTCGCCCGTTGCGTAGACGTACTGGGTGCTGAGCCGCGGCCGCCAGCGCGTTTCCCAGGTGTAGCCGAGCTCGGCGACCCCGGCGAAGGCGCGGTGGTTGCGTTCCCCGTCGCTGCCGGTCTGCCAGGCGGCGTTGACGTCGTAGTCGACGCCGCTGGTGCCCAGCGTCGCGTAGCTGCGCAGGCCGGTCGTGTGGATGCGGCGGCGCTCGCGGCCGTCACCGGGGTCGGCGGACTGCGTCAGCAGGAACCAGTAGGGCTGCAGCGTCGCGACCGCTGACCAGCGGCGCCAGTCCAGCGTCGCGCCGTAGAACCACCGGCCACGGTCCGCCTCGTCCAGCGAGTGCAGCTGCCGCTCGATGGGCCGCAGGGCCAGCAGTTCCATCTGCCAGGGGTCGCGCGGGCTGCCGAGGGTCGCCCGCAGGCCCTGGCCGGTGTTCGTCGTGTTCCGCCACTCGTTGCGGGCGACGAGCCGCCGGTCCAGCAGCTCGAAGGCGAAGCGCCCGGCCCGCAGGCTGAGCGTGCGTCCCGGGCCCAGGCCATCGGCGAAGTACAGCTCGCCGAAGGCCTGGATCGGCTCGAGCACGTTCACGTCCCGGTCGTCTTCGGGGAACTGGCTGTTGAGCCGCCGCGAGTCCTGGATCTCGACGCCGAAGCGGAAGGGGTCGAAGCGGTTCCGCACGTAGGCGAAGGCGCGGCCCCGCAGCAGCAGCGGCTCGTCGACCGTATCCACCGGCCGCCGGTAGTCGCTGTCGCGGAACTCGTACCGGAGCCGGTACTCGAGGCCGAGCACGAGCCAGTCCGCCGCGGCCAGGGGTGCGAGGCCGGACTGGTCGGCAGGCCGGGCATAGCGGGGAGGCTCGGTCTCGGCTCGCGTGCCGTAACTCCGGGGCTCTACCTGGAAAGTGCGCGCTGCCGCAGCCGGTGGGGCGACGTCGCGGGCGGCGGGCTGGCCCGGCGGCTGCGGTGCGGGCCCGGCAGCACGGGCGGGCAGCCCGGCCAGCTGAAACAAAGCTGTAACAAAAGCTACACATACTGCGCCGCAACCCGGCACAGGGTGCCGCATTGCCTGCGTGGGAACGCCCGTCATCGTGATTAAATCAGCCAAGCCAGCCCTGATTGCCGCCGTCCTCGCCTGCATGCTGGCGCGACCCGCCGCCGCAGGCAGCGAGCCTGCCGTCGAGCTCGAGCTCTACGTCGATGTCGCGACGAAGCAGATTTTCGCCGAGCCCGGCCCGAACCGGGTCAGCCTCGGCGTGTTCCAGCGCGCGGGCAGCGCCGGTGCGGCTCCTGCCGCAGCCGCCGCCCTGCCGGCCACTGCCGGCGCCGTTCCGGCGGTCGCCGTGGCAGCCGCCGCGCCGGCCGCGGCCCCGGCGCCGGTGACCGTCGCCGCAGCCCCGGCCACGCCGGCGCCGAAGAAGTGGTTCGAGACCCTGAGCCTGCGCGGCTATACCCAGTTCCGCTACAACGAGGTCTTCAACGGCGACGAGGACATCCGCCTGTGGAGCGACCCGGGCGTCGGCGAGGACCGGGCCATCACGATCCGCCGGGCCCGCCTGATCCTGTCCGGCGACATCGGCGACCACCTGTCGCTCTACCTGCAGCCCGACTTCGCGAGCAGCGCCGGCGATACCGGCAACGTGGCCCAGCTCCGCGACGCCTACGGCGACATCTCGTTCGATGCGAAGAAGGAGTTCCGCCTGCGCGTCGGCCAGTCGAAGATTCCCTACAGCTTCGAGAACCTGCAGTCGAGCTCGAACCGCCTCAGCCTCGACCGCAACGACGCGCTCAACAGCTGCTGCCGCGACGAGCGTGACTTCGGCGCGTTCTTCTACTGGGCGCCCGAGGAGAAGCGGGCGCTGTTCAAGGAGCTCGTGTCGAGCGGCCTGAAGGGCAGCGGCGACTACGGCATCCTCGGCTTCGGCTTCTACAACGGCCAGGGCGCCAACCGCACCGAGCAGAACAACAACATGCACATGGTTGCCCGGGCGACGTGGCCGTACCGCTTCGGCAACGGCCAGATCGTCGAGGCGGGCGTGCAGGCCATCCGGGGCAAGTTCGTCCCGTCGGTCGCCGAGGACACGAAGCTGCTTCCGGACCTGAAGGCGGCGGACTACAAGGGCGTCAGCTTCGACGACGAGCGCGTGGGCCTGCACGCCGTCTGGTACCCGCAGCCCTTCGGCCTGCAGGCCGAGTGGAACTGGGGCACCGGCCCGCAGCTCGCGGCCAGCCTCGACGCCATCGAGCAGCGCTCGCTCCAGGGCGGGTACATCCAGGCCATGTACAAGGACGACGACTTCTTCGGCCTCGGTACGCTGATCCCGTTCGTCAAGTGGCAGCGCTTCGACGGGGCGCTGAAGTTCCAGGCGAACGCGCCCTTCACCGACGTCAACGACTGGGAGATCGGCTTCGAGTGGCAGCCGGTGCCCCAGGTAGAGCTCGTGACCGTCTACCACCGCATGGACCGCAACGACGCGACGCGCGCGCCGTACGACCCGTTCCGGAGCGACGTGCTGCGGGTGCAGGTGCAGATCAACTACTGAGCAGGGCGCCGCGGCCGGCGGCGCTCAGAACATCGAGGTGCTGCCGGGCGTGCTGCCGGGCTTCGCCGGCGCGCGGCTCGGGATGAAGTCGCCGGTGATCATCTGGTCGTAGCTCATGCCCGGGCCCACCATCGGGTAGACGCAGGCATCGGGGTCGATGATGACCTCGAGGAACGCCGGGCCGGGGTACTCGATGAATTCCTTTGCGACCCGCGGCACGTCGGCCTTGCGGTCGAGCCGCACCGCGTACTCGAAGCCGTCGGCCTGGGCGGCGCGGATGAAGTCCTTGCGATGCAGGGACTTGTCCGTGGCGGACAGCCGGCCCTGGTAGAAGAGCTTCTGCCACTGCTTGACCATGCCGTCGCCGAAGTTGTTGAGCACGACGACCTTGATGGGCAGGCGGTAGGTGGTGACCGTCTCGAGCTCGCCGAGGTTCATGCGGATGCTGGCGTCGCCGTCGATGTCGATGACGAGGCGGTCGGGATTGGCGAACTGGGCGCCGATGGCGGCCGGCAGGCCGAAGCCCATGGTGCCCATGCTGCCCGACGTCAGCCACAGGCGCGGCGAGCGGAAGTCGAAGTACTGCGCGGCCCACATCTGGTGCTGCCCGACCCCGGTCGAGATGATGGCCTCGCCGCGCGTCAGCCGGTTGATCTCCTCGATCACGTAGTTCGGCTGGATGAGCGGGCTTTCGCGGTCGTAGTTCAGGCCGTAGCGCGCCTTCATGGCCGCGAGCTCGGCGAGCCAGTGGCTGAAATCGGTGCGGATCTTCTGCCGGTCGGCGTGGGCCACGAGCGCCTGCAGGTCGCGGGCCAGCACGCCGACGTGGTGCCAGTCGACGGTGCGGACCTTGCCGATCTCGCAGGGGTCGACGTCGAAGTGCGCGATGTGCCGCGCCCGGGGCGCGAACTTCGCCGGGACCGTGGCGACCCGGTCGTCGAAGCGCGCGCCCACGGCGATGAGGAAGTCGCAGTCCTCGACGGCGTAGTTCGCGTAGGCCGTGCCGTGCATGCCGAGCATCTGCAGCGACAGCGGGTCGGTGGTGTCGACGGCCCCGATGCCCATCAGCGTCGTTGCCACGGGGATCTGGAAGCGCTCGGCGAACCGCCGCAGGGCGGGAGCAGCCTCGGCATTGATGACGCCACCGCCGGCGTAGATCAGGGGCCGCTTCGCCGCGGACAGCAGCTCGAAGAAACGCTGGGCCTCGGCGGGCGTCAGCTCATTATTGATGACTGCGTCCAGGCGTTCCTGGTAGGCGTCGATGGGCAGCAGCCCCTGGCCCTGGAACTCGCCGACCCAGTTCTGCACGTCCTTGGGGATGTCGACGACCACCGGTCCCGGGCGCCCGGTGCGCGCCAGCTCGAAGGCCGTGCGGATCGTCGCCTCGAGGCGCGACGCGTCCGTGACGAGGAAGACGTGCTTCGCCACCGAGCCCATGATCGCCGAGACCGGGGCCTCCTGGAACGCGTCGGTGCCGATGACGCCGGTCGGCACCTGCCCGCACAGCACCACCATCGGCACCGAGTCGGCCATGGAGTCGCGCACCGGCGTGACGGTGTTGGTCGCGCCGGGGCCCGAGGTCACCAGCGCGACGCCGACCCGGCCGCTGGCCCGGGCGTAGCCGGCGGCCATGAAGCCGGCGCCCTGCTCGTTGGCCGGCACGATGAGCGGGATCGGCAGGTGGCCGTCGGCGTCCCGGTGCTCGTCGTTGTAGCGGAACACCGCGTCGTAGGTCGGCAGGATCGCTCCACCGCTGTAGCCGAAGATGATGTCGACGCCCTCGTCCACCAGCGCCTGGACGATCATCTCCGCGCCGGTCATGCGCTTGCCGGCGAGCGGGTGGGGCGGGGCTTCGGCGACCTGGGCGCGTGTTGTCATAAACGGGGCTGGGTTCGGAGCAATGCGTGGCAGGCCGGGGGCCTGCGCACCCGGGCCGTGAAGGTTTTCGCCCGAGTCTCAGCCAATTGCTCCCGCATTGCAATAGACCGGCCGGTGGGCGACTATTCGCGGTCCGTCATCCGCACCGCGCCACCATCGAGCCTGCCGCCATGCGCCACATCATCTCCATCCTGCTGCGGAACGAGGCCGGCGCGCTCGCCCGGGTGGCGTCGCTCTTCTCGACCCGGGGCTACAACATCGACTCGCTCAACGTCGCCCCCACGGACGATCCCCAGGTTTCCCGGCTGACCCTCGTCACCACCGGGTCCGACCAGATCATCGGCCAGATCAACAAGCAGCTGCTGAAGCTGGTCGACGTCGTGAACCTGGTCGACATGACCCTCGGCGACCACATCGAGCGGGAGCTGCTGCTGCTGAAGCTCGCCGTGCCCGCCGACGCGCTCGAACGCATCCGCGAGCTGGCGCGCAGCGAGGGAGCGCGGGTCCTCGACGACACGCCGGCCACCTACACGGTCGAGCTCACGGGGGCGACCGCCCGCATCGACGCCTTCATCGACCGCGCTGCCGGCCACGCCGAGGTGCTGTCCGTGGTCCGCAGCGGTCCCCTCGGCATCTCGCGCGGCGCCCAGGTCCTGGTCGCGCCGCACTGACCCGACGCCGGCCCCGCCATGACCGGCACCGCTGCCACCACCTCCGGGTCCACCGGGGCGGCCCTGGCCGCCGCGGGCCGCATCGTCATCAAGATCGGCTCGTCGCTGCTGGTGGATCGCGCCAGCGGCCGGCTGAACCGCGCCTGGCTCGAGTCCGTGGCCGACGACCTCGCGCGGCTGCGGGCCCGGGGCCAGCAGGTGCTCGTCGTGTCGTCCGGCGCCATCGCCCTGGGGCGGCCGTACCTGGGGCTCGGCCGGGACCAGCGCCGGCTCGAGGACCACCAGGCTGCGGCCGCCGCCGGCCAGGTCCTGCTGGCCCACGCCTACCAGGACATCCTCGAGGCCCGCGGCTGCAAGATCGCCCAGGTGCTCCTCACCCTCGACGACACCGAGAACCGCCGCCGCTACCTGAACGCCCGCAGCACCCTCGACGTGCTGCTGCGCCTCGGCGCCATCCCGGTCATCAACGAGAACGACACCGTGGCGACCCAGGAGATCCGCTACGGCGACAACGACCGGCTCGGTGCGCGCGTGGCCGAGATGACCAGCGCCGACGTCCTCGTGCTGCTGTCCGACGTCGACGGCCTGTACGAAGCCAACCCGGCCACCCACCCGGGCGCGCGGCTCATCCCCGAGGTCACCGAGCTGACTCCCGACATCGAGGCCCGCGCCGGCGCCTCGGGCACCGAGTTCGGCACCGGCGGCATGGTGACGAAGCTGCAGGCCGCCCGCATCGCCATGGATGCCGGCTGCGCCATGGTCATCGCGAGCGGGCGCCGCCTGAACCCGGTCCGGGCCGTGGAAGAGGGCGCGCCCTGCACCTGGTTCCGCCCGGCCCGCAACCCGCGCCAGGCGCGCAAGCAGTGGATCGCCGGCACCCTGGTCCCGCGCGGCGTGCTGCTGGTCGACGCCGGCGCCGGGCGCGCGCTCCAGCGTGGCAGCAGCCTGCTGCCGGTGGGCCTCGTGGCCGTCGAGGGCGAGTTCCAGCGCGGCGACGCCGTCACGATCCGCAGCGCCGACGGCCGCGACCTCGCGCGCGGGCTCAGCGCCTACTCGAGCAGCGAGGCGCGACTCATCCAGGGCCGGCGCAGCGACGAGCTCGAGGCGCTGCTCGGCTACCGCGGCCGCGACGAGGTCGTGCACCGGGACAACCTCGCCGTGCTCGTCAGCGAGCCCGTTCCCTGAGAACCCCCGGCGGCCGGCCGACCGGCCGCGAGGAGCCGTGAAGATGGCGAACGCCGAGACTGCTGCAGCCGCCGTGGCCGACATCCCGGCGCTCATGCGCCCGCTGGGCGAGCGCGCCCGGGCCGCTGCCCGGACCCTGGCCCAGGCGGCGCCGGAACAGAAGGCCACGGCGCTCGCCGCCGCAGCCCAGGCCCTGATGGACCGCGCCCCGGCCATCCTCGAGGCCAACGCCCGCGACATGGCGGGCGCGCAGGCGCGGGGCCTGTCGGGCGCCATGCTCGACCGGCTCTTCCTCGACGACCGGCGCATCGCGGCCATGGCCCGGGGCATCGACGACGTGCGGGCGCTGCCCGATCCCATCGGCACCGTGCTTGCCGAGTGGACCCGCCCCAACGGGCTGCGGATCCAGCGCGTGCGCGTGCCGCTCGGCGTGATCGGGATCATCTACGAGAGCCGTCCCAACGTGACGGCCGACGCCGGGGCGCTGTGCCTCAAGTCGGGCAATGCGGTGATCCTGCGGGGCGGCTCCGAGAGCTTCCACTCGAGCACCGCCATCCACGCCTGCCTCGCGGCGGGGCTCGCGGCCGCGGGGCTGCCGGCGGCGGCGATCCAGATGGTGCCGACGGCCGACCGCGAGGCCGTCGGCTACCTGCTGCGCGAGATGCAGGCGTACCTCGACGTCGTCGTGCCCCGGGGCGGCAAGAGCCTCATCGCCCGGGTGCAGGCCGACGCCCGCGTGCCCGTGATCGGCCACCTCGAGGGGCTGTGCCACACCTACGTGCATGCCTCGGCCGACGTGGCGATGGCGGTGGCGCTGGCCGTCAACGCCAAGATGCGCCGCACCGGCGTCTGCGGCGCCACCGAGACGCTGCTGATCGACCGGGCGGCGCTGCCGACCCACTGGCCCGCCATCGCCGATGCGCTGCTGGCCGCCGGCTGCGAGCTGCGGGGTGATGCGGAGCTGGTCCGGCTCGATCCGCGCGTGAAGCCCGCCACCGAGGCCGACTGGCGCACGGAGTACCTCGACGCGATCCTCGCCTGCCGGGTGGTGGGCGGCCTCGACGAGGCCATCGCCCACATCGAGAGCTACGGGTCGGGCCACACCGAGTGCATCGTCGCCGGGGACCAGGCGGCGGCCGACCGGTTCCTGCACGACCTCGACAGCGCCATCCTGCTGCACAACGCGTCGACGCAGTTCGCCGACGGCGGCGAGTTCGGCATGGGCGCCGAGATCGGCATCGCCACCGGCCGCATCCACGCCCGCGGCCCCGTCGGGGCCGAGCAGCTGACCAGCTACAAGTACGTCGTCCACGGCAGCGGCCAGACGCGTCCTTGAGAATGCGCGCCGCGGCGCACGGCAGCCCGGCACGCCTGCAGGGTAGTCTGGTTCCATGAGCGGGCCCGCGACAGCGGCGGCAGCGGACTACGACGTCCTCGTCATCGGCGCCGGCATCAACGGCGCCGGCATCGCGCGGGACGCGGCGCTGCGCGGCCTGCGCACCTGCATCATCGACCAGGACGACGCCGGGGCCGGCACGAGCCGCTGGTCCAGCCGCCTGATCCACGGCGGGCTGCGCTACCTGGAGCACGGCGAGCTCGGCCTCGTCCACGAGTCGCTCCGCGAGCGCGAGCTGCTGCTGCGCCAGGCGCCGCACCTGGTCCGCCCGCTGCCGCTGCTGATCCCGGTCTACGCGGGCAGCAACCGCAGCCTCGCCACGGTCGACTTCGGCCTCTGGGTCTACGACCTGCTGTCCCTCGGACGCTCGCTGCCCGGCCACCGCCGCCTGTCCCGCGAGGAGGCGATCCGCGAGGTGCCGGGGCTGCGCATCGACTCCCTCGAGGGGGCCGCGACCTACTTCGACGCCCAGGTCACGTTCCCCGAGCGGCTCGTCATCGAGCTGCTGGTCGCGGCGCGGGAGTCGGGCGCCGTCGTGCGGACCCGGACCCGGGTGACCGGGCTGCTGGCCGATGGCGGCCGCGTGCGGGGGGCAACGGTCGAATCGCCGGATGGCCGCCGCGAGACGCTGACGGCCACCGTCGTCGTGAACGCTGCCGGCCCCTGGGTCGACCGCGTCATCGCCGGGGGCGCACCGGCCGGCGGCCGGCTGCTGGGGCCCACCAAGGGCACCCACATCGTCGTGCGGCGCTTCGCCGGGTTCGCGGGTCAGGCGATGTACGCCGAGGCGTCGTCGGACGGGCGTCCGTTCTTCATCATCCCGTGGAACGGCCTCGTGCTGATCGGCACCACCGACACCCGCTTCGAGGGTGATCCGGCCACGGCCCGGGCGACGGAGGCCGAGGTGGCCTACCTGCTCGAGGCGACGCGCGGCGTCTTTCCGCGTACGGCCCCCGAGCGCCGCCACGTGCTCTATGCCTATGCGGGCGTGCGGCCGCTGCCGCGCCAGGGGCTGCGCGAGACCGCGGCGATCACGCGGCGCCACCACGTGCGCCAGCACGCGAGCCTGCGCGGGCTCTACAACGTGGTCGGCGGCAAGCTCACGACCTTCCGGAGCCTCGCCGAGGAGGCAGTGGACCAGGTGGTCGCGCGCCTCGGCCGCCGCGGCGCGCGTTGTGCCACCGCCGCTGCGGCACTGCCGGGCGGCGGGGCGACGCCCCTCGACGTGGAAACGGAGCTGCAGCGCTTTCCGGCCCTGTCGGCACTGACCCGCCGTCACCTGGCCGACACCTACGGCACGCGGGCCGAGCGCGTGGCGGCCCTGGTGCTGGCGGAGCCGGCGCTGGCCGAGCCGGTCTGCGCCTGGAGCCACGCCATCGGCGCCGAGGTGGTGTACGCGTTCCAGGAGGAATTCGCGGGGAGTCTTGCCGACGTGCTCTTCCGGCGCTGCATGGCGGGCCTCGGGCCGGATCTCGGCCGTGCCGCCAGCGAGCGCGCCGCGGGCATCGGTGCGCGTTTCCTTGGCTGGGACGCGGACCGCGTGCGGGCCGAGCACGCGGCCTGGGCGGCCGAGGCCGCGCTGTTCAGCACCGTGGCGGAGTCGGCGCGCCTCTAGCCGTTCCCCGGACGAAGCGCATCCGGTGCCTCTGACGGGCCGCGGTTCCCGTGTCGCACCGGTACCGGCTCACGACGTGGCGAGGGTCCTCGCGCTGGCCGCGTGGGCGGGGACCGGCGGGGTGGCATCCGCATTCGGCGGTCCGGCCGCCGGCCCGCCGCCGGCGCCCGCCAGGGCGGCGAGGCCCGCCTTGGCCGTGGCCGGCAGCCGCTTGATGGCGGCTTCGCGCCGCTGGGCGCTGGCGCGGTCGTCCGCGCCTTCCTGATAGACGAGCGTGACCGGGCCACGGCCCCGCGTGTAGCGCGCGCCGCGCCCCGCGTTGTGGGCCGCGATGCGGGCGGCCAGGTCCCGCGCCACGCCGGTGTAGAGCGAGCCGTCGGCGCAGCGCACGACGTAGACCCGCCAGGGTGCTTCCGTCATGCGGGTGTCGCCAGGCGGTTCTCGAACGGGAAGGGCCGGTCCGGCACCGGCCGGCCGAGGAAGCCGCAGAGCTTCTCCCAGCCGTCGCCGCCCGGGATATCGATGACGAGCAGGTCCGCCTCGCGGCCCGCGAAGTACGCCGACAGTTCCTGCAGGTAGGCCTCGCGTTCGCGTGCCCAGCCGGCCCGGTCGACGGTGCGGAAGCCGAAGCGGTAATCCTTGCGCGCCAGGTTGGCCTGCACCTTGCGCTCGCGGCTGTCGAGCCAGCCTTCGAGGTCGCGGATCGTCAGGATGAAGCGGCTGCCGGGGTACTGCTGGTCCAGCTGCCGGAAAAGCAGCTGGCCCGCGAAATCCGAGAACGCGTCGTAGTCGCCGTCGAGGCCGGCGAACACGCGCCGGCCGGCGCGCAGGTTGCTGCGGGCGACGTCGTAGAGCCGCTCGCGGCCGAAACGGAAGTGGAGGGCCCGATAGCCGAGCTGGCCCAGCGCCCGCGAAAGCGACGTCGTGCCGGCGCGGTTCAGCCCGATGTTGAAGATCTTCGGCCCCATGGACGGGGCCATGCTGGACGAGGATCGCGGCGTCAGCAAGGCGCCGCTGCCCGCCCGGCGGAGCGGGGCGTCAGACGTCGCCGAGGGGCCGCGTGAACGTGTACTGCGCGGGCTTGACGATCAGCTGGTTCGCGGCCTCGCCGGCGTTGCCGCCGAGGGCGCTGAAGGGCAGCGTGACGATCCAGGCGCCGGTGCCGAGCACGGTGCCCACGAAGCCCAGCGGCCGCAGCAGCAGTCCGTCGACGACCATCTCGCCGTAGGTGGGCTCGCCGAGCCCCATCGGGTCCTGGGCGCGGGCGGGCGCTGCGGCCAGCAGGCCGGCGAGCACGGCGGCCATCAGCGGTCCGGCGGCGCGGCCGGTGGTGCGGTACGTCGGGGGCTGGCGATGCATGGTGCGACTCCTGCGCAGTGCCACGGCGCGACGCTAGGCGTCACTGCCACGCAAGTCAACGACCGGCCCCACGGTTCCGGCCTCAGCGCTGGACCAGGACCACGCCGGCGACGACGAGCGCGGCACCGGCCAGCCGCGCGGCGCTGGCGGACTGCTGCGGAAAGCCCGCGAGGCCATAGTGGTCGAGCACCACGGAGGCAATCATCTGGCCGGCCACCACCGCGGCCGTCAGCGAGGTCGCCCCGAGCCGGGGCGCCAGCACCACGGCCAGCGCGACATAAGTCGCGCCCAGCAGGCCGCCGGTCCAGTGCGTCCACTCCGAGCGCTGCCACGCCGACGCCAGCGGCAGCGGCACCCGCAGCAGCACCATCAGCGTCGCGAGTCCCGCGGTCCCCACGAGGAACGAGACGAGGGCGGCCGCGAGCGGGTCGCCGACGGCGGTGCGGAGCTGGGCGTTCACCCCGGCCTGCAGGGGCAGGAGCAGGCCGACGACCAGGGCGAGGAGGAGCAAGGGGAGCATGGGCAGTCCTTTCAGTCGGCGTCCGCTGCCGGAGGGTTGCCCGGGGCATGGCTGGCGACAAGGTCCCGGAACCCCGCCACCATGCCGTCGAACTGCTGCCGGAACACCGGGGCGAGCAGGGGGCCCATCAGTAGCAGCAGCGGCGGCAGGGCGAGTTCGCTTTCGACGACCCAGGCGGTAGCGTCGCCCGCGCCGACGAAGCGGTTGTGGACGACGTTCACCACGCCCTCGGCGGCGTAGCTGGCAACGAAACGGTCCGGGGCCGACTGCTCCAGCACCGTCTCGATCATGACCACCGGCCTGCCCCCGAGCTGCACCACCAGCTCCGCCCGGGCGCCCGGGGCGCCGGGCACGCCATCGATGGCGCGGTACGCCCGCAGGCCCGGCTGCCAGCGGGGGCGCAGCGTGGCGTCGGTGAAGAGGGCCACCACCCGGTCGCGGGGCAGCGGCAGCAGCGACTCGTGGCGGAGCTTCATCGCGCGAGCGCCGTCCGCAGCGCCGCATGCCAGGCACGCTGCTTGGCCGGCAGGCCCAGCGCGGCGTGGGCGGGGCTGGTGCCCGGCAGCCGGACGCAGTGCAGCCGCTGCAGTCCTTCGTCGGCGGCCAGCACGTGGCGCCGGAACAGGCGCTCGGCCGTGGCGCCGTTGCAGCAGATCGTCGTCACCTGCGGATGCTCCCGGAAGAAGCGGCGGAAATCGTTGGGGCGAAGCGTCGCCGGGTCGATGGCGCTGTCGAGGCTGCCGGGCCGGTCGCAGGACTGCAGCACGTCCCACACGGCGATCCCGGCCGCGACCAGGGCCGCGGCCCGCTCGGCGTAGGGCGCGTCCACGGCAAAGCCCGCGAACGCCGCCATGATCGGCCAGAAGGCGTTGCGGGGGTGGGCGTAGTACTGGCGCTGCCGCAGCGATTCGCGCCCGGGCATCGTGCCGAGCACCAGCACGCGGCAGCGGGGCGCCGCGAGCGGCGGGAAGCTGCGGACCCGGCTCACGCCGGCGGCGGCGCCAGGGCGAGCCCGAGGAGGTTGACGCCCACCTGGATCGCGAGCCCGATGCCGAGCGCGAGCGTGCTGAAACCGCCGGCCGCGCCGATGCGGTCGAGGCCGCTGCCGGCGGCCCCGGGTTCCGTGCGGCTCGCGGCGATGACCTTCACCGCGCGCTCCCAGTACCAGCGGTTCACCTGCCAGGCGACGGTGCTGCGGATGAGCAGCGAGCCGGCGATGGCCGCCGGCGCGTCGCTGAGGCCGAAGGCGCCGAAGGCGACCACCTGGGCCACGAACTCCAGCAGCACGATGACGATGGCCGGGGCGTACAGGCGGCGGTACAGGCACCACAGCCAGCCCACGAGGAAGAATGCGCCGTTGAAGCCGGCCGAGCGCCCGGCGCCCGTCAGCAGCGGCTGCCAGCGGCGCAGGTAGTAGCCGGCCGTGGCGAGGCTGCCGGGCGCGATGGCCCCCGGCTCGTTGGTGAAGGCCTCGATTTCGGCGGTGGTGACGGGGGCGAGGCCCTCGGGCCAGCCGATGGCCTTCGGCCAGTCGCGGGGAGTGCTGTCGGTCATGGTGGCCTGCGGTGCTCCGGCAGGGGTGCCGGGCCTCGCATGCTACCGCGCCCGCGGCGGGTGAAAAAACACAGGCCGGGCATTGCCCGGCCTGTGCGTGGTTGCGGTCACGGGGCCCCGGGCCCCGCGCGCGGGCCGTTACATGTTGCGGATCAGGGCGTCGCCGAACTCCGAGCACTTGATCTCGGTGGCGCCGTCCATCAGCCGCGCGAAGTCGTAGGTGACCGTCTTCTGGCCGATGGTCCGGTCCATGGCGCCGATGATCAGGTCCGCCGCCTCGGTCCAGCCGAGGTAGCGCAGCATCATCTCGCCGGACAGGATCACCGAGCCCGGGTTCACCTTGTCGAGGTTGGCGTACTTCGGCGCGGTGCCGTGGGTGGCCTCGAACACGGCGTGGCCCGTGACGTAGTTGATGTTGGCGCCCGGCGCGATGCCGATGCCGCCGACCTGGGCCGCGAGGGCGTCAGACAGGTAGTCGCCGTTCAGGTTCATCGTCGCGATGACGTCGAACTCGGACGGGCGGGTCAGCACCTGCTGCAGCGTGATGTCGGCGATGGCGTCCTTGACGAGGACGCGCCCGGCGGCGAGCGCCGCGGCCTGCTCGTCGTTGGCCACCTTCTCGCCTTTGGCCGCCTTCGTGCGCTCCCACTGCTCCCACGTGTACACCTGGTCGCCGAACTCCCGCTCGGCCAGCGCGTAGCTCCAGTTGCGGAACGCGCCCTCGGTGAACTTCATGATGTTGCCCTTGTGCACGATCGTCACGCTCTTGCGCTGGTTGTCGATCGCGTACTGGACGGCGGCGCGGAAGAGGCGCTCCGTGCCCTCCTGCGAGACCGGCTTGATGCCGATGCCGGACGTCGCCGGGAAGCGGATCTTGCCGTACTCCTTCGGGAAGTTCGCCTTGAAGAGGTCGAGGAACTTGCGGTTGGCCTCTGAGCCTGCCTCGAACTCGACGCCGGCGTAGATGTCCTCGGTGTTCTCGCGGCAGATGACCATGTCGACCTGGTCGGGCTTCTTCACCGGCGAGGGCACGCCCTTGAACCAGCGCACCGGGCGCAGGCAGACGTACAGGTCGAGCAGCTGGCGCAGCGCCACGTTCAGCGAGCGGATGCCGCCGCCGATGGGCGTCGTCAGCGGGCCCTTGATGGACACCAGGTACTCGCGGCAGATGTCCACCGTCGAGTCCGGCAGCCAGGTGTTGAACTGGTCGTAGGCCTTCTGGCCGGCATAGACCTCGACCCACTTGATCTGGCGCTTGCCGCCATAGGCCTTGGCGACGGCGGCATCGAGCACGCGCACGGAGGCGCGCCAGATGTCGGGACCGGTGCCGTCGCCCTCGATGAACGGGATGACGGGGTTCGGCGGGACGTTGAGCTTGCCGTTGGCGATGCTGATCTTCGCGCCGTCGGCGGGAATCGTGATCTTGGGGTCGGCCATGGGAACTCCTTGGGCGTGGCGCGGCGCATTATAGGGAATGCGCCGCGGCCGTGGGGCCGGGGCGGGGGCGGGTTACCCGTGGTTTTCCCGGATGGCGCGCCGCCGCGGCCGCTCAGCGGGGCAGGGCGGCCGCGAGGCGGGCATCCCAGCCGTAGACGTCACGGCGGAAGTGCACCGTGCCGTCGGCATCGACGGCGCTCGTCAGGTAGACGACCCAGACGGGGGTGCGGCGGTTCAGCCGCAGGGTCTCCGTGCGGCTGCCGCCGAGGCGCGCCGCCGTGTCCGCGGCGGTCCAGGCGCGGTCGCCGGCCAGCAGCCACGTGACCAGGCCGCCGGCATCCTCGAGCCTGATGCAGCCTGAGCCCAGCGTGCGGTACGAGAGCCCGAAGAGCGGCCGCGACGGCGAGTCGTGCAGGTAGATGTCGAACGGGTTGTCCAGGGCGAGCTTGACGCGGCCGAGGCTGTTCGCGGGCCCGGCCGCCTGCACGAGCCGATAGGGAAAGCGGTCGGCGGACAGGCTGTGCCAGTCGACCTGCGCCGCAGCGACGCGGCGACCACGGGCGTCGAGCACGCGAATCCCGATGCGGTCGAGGAAGCCGGGATCCTGCTGCTGCTGCGGCAGCAGGTCCTCCACGGCGATGCGTCGCGGCACCGACCACTCCGGGTGGAACACCAGCGCCTGCACCGCGCCCACGAAGGACGGCGTCGGCCGCTCCGGATGGCCCACCACGGTGCGCATCGACAGCCGCGTCGTGCCGTCTTCGACCACTTCCAGCGTGGCGGCCGGGACGTTGGCGACGATGTGGGTGGCGCCGCGGTCGGCCGGCAGCCACTCCCAGCGGGCCCGCGTGGCCTCGAGCTGGGCCAGCCGCCCGGTGGCCGGGACGTTCAGCTCGGCGAGGGTGCCGGCGTCGACGAGGCCGGTCTCCGCCAGGCCATGCCGCGCCTGGAAGCGCCGGATGGCCAGCACCAGGCCTGCGTCGAAGAACCACGGGTCGGCGCCGATCTCGGCCGTGAAGTCACCGCTGGCCCGCAGCCGGCGCCGCAGCGTTGCGACGGCGGGGTCGCGGGTGCCGGGGGCCAGGTTCGCGGCGGGCGTGAAGGGCTCCCAGCCGCCGGCGCTCACCAGCTCCCGGTAGCGCCCGATGGCCGCGTCGAGTCGCTGGGCCTCGGGTTCCCTGCCCGCGCTGCGGGCCGGATCCCAGGGGATGTGCCAGTCCGGATCGGCGCTGGCCGGTGGCGGATAGGACGGCGCCGCCACGGCGGCTGCCGCGGCGGCGAGCAGGACCAGGGCCGCGCCGCCACCGGCGCGGCGCGGCATACCCCGGCGGGCCGCAGCCCTGCTCAGGCGGATGCGGTGGCGCCCCGACGGCGCCGCAGGCCGAGGCCGCCGAGGGCCGAGGCCAGCAGCAGGCCCGCCGCCGGCACCGGGATGACGCCGACCTGGGCGCCCTGGAAGGCTGGGTAGAACGGCTGGTACGTCGGCGCGTTGCTGACGAAGGAGCCGAACAGGTCATCCGCATCGGCGATGCCGATGGTCGCGATGGTCCCGGGGGTCGCCAGCGCCGTGAACGAGAACCGGCCGATGGAGCCCGTGCCGGTGCCGTCGATGACGTTCGCGCCCGTGCTGTCGATGAAGCCGATGGTGATGGTCTGGCGGCTGCCGGCGCTGCCGGTGGCCGGGCCGCTGAAGAAGCTCACCCCCGGCGCCAGTGCGAAGGCATCGAAGCGCAGCTCGATGGGGTCGAAGTCGATGACGAACTGGCCGTCGTAGGCGCCGGGGACGTTGCCGACGCCCGTGGCATTCAGCACGACGGCCACCGTGAACGACGCGCCGGTGCCGACCGTCGGGCTCGACGGCTGCAGGTAGACGCTGCCCTCCGTCGGGACGATGAGCGAGGCCTGTGCCGTGCCGACGGCGGCCGGCAAGGTGAGGAGCAGCAGGGCCGTGCGGGCGATGAAGCGCTTCATGGTCGTTCTCCGTTCCATTTTCAGGGCTGCGGGCCGGCCGGCGCGACTTCGCGCAGCAGGCCCACGTCGCGGACCAGTCCCTGGCCCGCGAGGGTGACGTCGATCAGGTGGGCGACGCCCCGGTTGCCGGCTTCGCCGACGAGGGCGCCCTGCACCAGGCTCTCGCCGGCGACCACGTTCGCGCTGAACTGGCCGGGCGTCGAGATCAGGTCGGCGCCGGTGACGGTGCCGCCGGCGCTGAAGGCGTACGCCGGGTTGACCCAGGTGCCGCTCCAGTTGGGGTTGCTGCCGAAGTTCAGCGTCATGGTGGCGGTGGTGGCGTTGTCCACGGACATCGGCCCGGTGAAGGTGGCCGACACGTTGCCGGCGTTCAGGGCATCGAGGCCGGCCTGGCTGGTGGCAACGCCCCAGGCGAAGTAGCCGGAGTTGACGGGCCCGCCGGTCCGGCTGCCGTGCCCCCAGATGTCGGCCGCGAGGATGATCTCGCCGTCGTCGCCGCGCACGACGCGGGCAATGAGGCGCGACTGCTCGTCGTCGGTGCGGCCAGTGGCCCGCAGCCCGTCGTAGCCGTCGTTGCGGGGCAGGAAGACGGTCCCCATGGCCGGTACCGAGGCGATGACGCTGCCGTCGAGGCGGCGGATGACGAAGGATTTTCCATCGGCGGCCAGGTCGATGCGTGCGAACTCCGTCGCAGCCGGGGCATCGCTGCTGGTCGGGCCCGCCACGACCGTGGCAAAGCCGCAGGGGGTGCCGGGGGCACAGGAAACGAGGGGTCCCACCGGATCGACGCCGGGCGTCAGCTGGTCGGCGAGTTCAGGGCGCTCGTCCGGCAGGCGCAGTTCGCTGGCGGCCACCGTCGGTGCGGCACCGCCGCCGGCGGGGCTGAGGCCGGCCCAGGGCCCCCAGCAGAGGACGTTGTTGGCGGCGCTGCCGGTGCTGCAGGGGTCGAGGGCCGCGAGGTCCATGGGCGGCACGGCAGGCAGAGCCGGCGTGGGCGCGAAGGACTCCCCGGCGGCCGCCATGGTCTTGCACTGGTCCACCAGCGACTTCACCACGGCCTTGGGATCGACCGCCCAGCGCTCGAGGACCTGGGCGCACTCTGCGGCCGTGGGCGCTGCCGGTGCAGCGCGGACGGGTTGCAGGCTGCCCAGCACCCAGGCGACGACGGCCAGCGCGATGATGGAAGCTAGGGTGGTCGGACTGCGGCGGGTGACAGGAGCCATGGCGGATTCCCCGGGTCTTGTCGTTCTTGTTGTGCGGTCTTGTCATTATCGCCGCCGTTCCGGGTCTTGGCCCGGTTGCCACGGTCGGCCCGGCGGGTGTCCCGCCGGCTTTCTTCGTGGCACCGGTATACCGCAAACCCGGGCCCGGCGGCGGGCCAGTTGCCAATTCTGCGACGAATCGCGTCGCCTTACGTTAAGAATGGCCGCCCGGGGTAGGGCGCGCGGCTCAGAAGCTGCGGGCGAGCCCCAGGTTCACCTGCTGGCGGTCGAACTCGTAGATGGGGATCGACGAGTCGTTGCGGGTCCACGTCCAGGCCCCCTGCACGGCCCAGCCGGCCAGCGGGCCCGCCACCAGGTCGTGGTTGAAGCCCGCGATCAGGCGGTACTCGTCGTCGTCCCGGGGCTCGTCGAACACGGGCTCGCGCCCGTCGAAATCGTAGCGGCGGTAGCCGGCCCGGGCGTAGACGGTGCCCCGGCGCCAGGCCTGGGCGATGAAGCCGACGAAGGCCTCGGGGCCCTCGTAGGTCAGGAACTGCGCGTCGGCGTCGAAGCCCGCGTAGCCGAGTCCCGCCTGCAGGCCGACGCGGCGCTGGGCCAGGTAGCGGGTCAGCGCGACGCTGCCGAGGCGGAACCAGCCGTCGCGGCCCTCGTTGTCGCTGCCCTGGTACATGCGCTGGGTGACGATGCCGTCGACGCGGAGCTCGGTGTCCTGGCCCAGCTGCCAGGCCACGTTCGGGTTCACGGTGCCGAACAGGGCAAGGCCGTCCTGGCCGAGGAAGACCTGGTCGGCCTGCACGCCGAGGCCGGCACGCCAGCGGCCGGGCACGATCCAGGCCGGGCCTGTCCGGGCCGTCAGCACGCCGAGGTTGAAGTCCGACTCGTCGGCATAGGCCCGGTAGTAGGCACTCGCCTGGCTCTGCCACACCGCGACGCCCGTCTGCTCGCCGGCGGCGAAGCGGCGGCCCGGGTTGTACGTGTGGGTGACGCCGGGGGTCAGCACGACGCCGACGTCGGCGGTCTCGCGGTCGGCCGGGTTGATGAGGAAGGAGTCGCCCGCGATGTCGATGACGTCGCGGTTGGGGCCCACGTTGACGTTGGTGTCGTAGACGGCGCCGGCGTAGAGCGTGCCGACGACCTGGTGCCGGGCCGCGTAGCGCGCCTCGTCGGCGTCGAGCTGGGCGAGGAACGCGAGCACCGTGGTGCGCACGCCGGCCGGCAGTTCCGGCTCGGCCAGCACGCGATTGGCCTCGGCGCGGGCCGCGGCGTAGTCCCGCTGGAGGTAGCAGACCCGCGCGAGCTCGAGCCGGGCCCGCAGCAGGCTGGGGTTCCCGGCCACGAGGGCCTCGAGCCGCCGGCGCGCGCTGCGCAGCCGGTTGGCCTCGACGTCGCCCAGCGCCGCGGCGAAGCCGGCCTGCTCCGGCGGCTCTTCGGCAGGGGCGGGCACGGCCGTCAGCGCGAGGCAGAAAGCCCACGCCCGGATGGCCCAGCCTGCGCGCACCGGCTTGCGTTCGCGGGTCATTATTGGTCTAGTCTGCCTGCTTCATTTGACTATATCCGTCAGCGCGGGCCGAATTCGCCGACCGTGTCACGCTTTGCCCGCCTTCTCAGCCCTGCCGTACTGCTCGCCATGGCCCTGCTGCCGCCGCGGGCCCTCGGCTTTCCTGCCGACCTGTTCGGCTACGCCGAGGCGCCCCAGCGCGACGCCGGCGCCTTCCCCCAGTGGGTGCAGGCCCGCGAGCGCCAGCTGCGCGACCGTCTCGTCGACCCCGCGTGCAGCGGCCCCGGCCGGCGTGGCTGCGAGCTGCGCGACTGGCAGGCGTTCATCGAATCCGTGCGCGGCCTGCCGCTCCGGGAGCAGCTCGCCCGGGTCAACCGCTACGGCAACGACCACCCGTACGTGCTCGACATCGACAACTGGGGCCGCGAGGACTACTGGGCCGTTCCCCGCGAGTTCCTGCCCCGCGGCGGCGACTGCGAGGACTTCGTGCTGGCCAAGTACTTCTCGCTGCGGCTGCTGGGCTACGCCGTCGATGAACTGCGGGTCGTCGTCGTACAGGATACCAACCTGCGCGTGCCGCATGCGGTGCTCGCCGTCGCCCGCGGCGGCGACACCTGGATCCTTGACAACCAGGTGCAGCAGGTGCGCTCGCACCGGGACATCGTCCACTATGCGCCGGTGTACTCGATCAACGATCGCCAGTGGTGGCTGCATGTCCCGCGTTGATCCGGGCGCAGGGGCATGAACCGGTCGACGCGCAACGCCGTGGCCGGGGCGCTCGGCGTGCTGCTGCTGCTGGCCGCCGCCGGGGCGCTGCTGATCGACGCGTTCATCGACCGCGAGCGCGACCGCGACCTGCGCGAGTGGGAGAACCGGCTGGGGCTGGCCGCCGAGGCCCGGGCCGATGCCGTGGCGCGCCTGCTGGCTGGCCAGCGCCGCTCCCTCGAGGAGCTTGCCGCCAACGCATCGCTCCAGGTCTATCTGGGCCAGCTGCTCCCGGCGGCCGCCGCGGGCGGTCCGGCGGAGCCCATGGAGCTGGGGTATCTGCGCAACCTTCTGGTGGCGACGGCGGACCGGGAAGGCTGGACCGATGCCGGCGGCCCGGCCGTGGCGGCGAGCCTGCCGCGCACGCGGCTGGCGGGCCTCGCGCTGCTGGCGGCGGACGGCCGCGCGGTCGTGGCCACCGAGGGGCTGGTGGCGCTGCTGCCGGCGCTCCGCGAAGTCGCGGCGGCGCTGGGCGACCGGCCGCTGGCCGTGCTGCGCGAGACGCCCGACGGCGCCCTGGTGCTGGTGCATGCGGTGCCCGTCGGCGCAGTGCTGGGGGCCGACGCGGGCGGTGGTGGGCGGCGCATCGGGGTGCTCGTGGGCGTGCGGCGGCCCGAGTCCGAACTCTACCCGCTGCTGACCCGGGGCCCGGCCTTCGCCGAAGACAGTGAGGCACTGCTGCTCGAGGGCCGTGACGGCGGCGTGCTGTTCCTGTCCCCCACGCGCGACGGCAGCGACGCGCTGCACCGGACGACGCCACTCGTCCGCCCGCGCCTCGCCGAGGCCGCGGCGCTGGGGAGCCCCGGCGGCTTCGTGTCCCTCGAGAACTACCGCGGCCGTCCGGTGCTGCAGGCCAGCCGCCCGGTGCGGGGCCAGCCCTGGGTCGTGGCCCAGCAGGTCGATGCGGACCAGGCGCTGGCGCTGGCGGATGAGCGCCGCGGCTTCCTGCTGCTCTCGCTGGCGCTGCTGCTGGCGACGGTGCTGGGGCTGTCGGTCGCGGCCTGGCGCCACGGCAGCAGCGTCCGGGCCCGGGAGCAGGCGGCGATGGCCCAGGCCCAGGCCGGGCGCCTGCAGCGGCAGACCGAGCTGCTGCACGCGGTCACCGACAACATCGGCATGCCGACGCTGCTTCTGGACCGGTCACGCATCGTGCGCTTCAACAACCGCGCCTTCGCCGCGGCCACCGGTACGGCCATCGCGGCGGTGAATGGCCAGCCGCTCGCCAGCGTGCTGCCGCCGGCGGCCGCCGGCGTGCTGCTCGGCCTGGCGGACGCCGGCGGCGACGCGGGACGGCCGCAGCTGCGGGCGCTGGACCTCGGCACCGGGCCGCGGCAGTTCCAGGTGGCGGCGGTACCCGTGCCGGCCCTTGGTGCCGAGCGCGACCTCGTGCTGCTGGTGCTCGAGGACGTGACCGAGCTCGAGGCCGTGCGGCGGCGCCACGACGACCTGCTGCGCGACCTGGTGACGGCGCTGGTGCGGGCCATCGACCGCCACGACCCGGCCGCCGGCGAGCACGCGACCCGCGTCGCCGCGGTCGCCGATGCGCTCGCGCGCGAGCTGGGGCTCGGCGACGCGGACCGCGAGAACCTGGATCTCGCGGCGACGCTGGCCAACGTCGGCAAGGTGGCGCTGCCGGCGGCGCTGCTCGCCAAGGCCGAGCCGCTGACCGACGCGGAGCGCGCGCTCCTGCGCAGCCACGTGCAGCAGAGCCTCGACCTGCTGCAGGGGCTGCCCTTCGAGGGCCCGGTGCTCGAGGTCATCGCGCAGAAGCAGGAGCACCTCGACGGCAGCGGTTACCCGCGGGGGCTGTCCGGCGACGAGCTGACGCTGCCGGGCCGCATCCTCGCCGTGGCCAACGCCTTCGTGGCCCTGGTTTCGCCCCGGCCCTGGCGCGCGGGGCTGCCGATCCGCGCCGCCGTCGCCGAGCTGATGCGGGCCGCCGATTCCCGCTACGACCGCCGCGTGCTGGCCGCCCTCAACCACGTCGTCGAGAACCGCCGCGACTGGAGCCGCTGGGAGGCCACGCCTGCCGACTGACCGCGGGAGGGCGGTGGTCGCAGTGTCGTTGAGCCCCAGCACTTTCGCTTCGTCCATCGGCGCGGCTTGGGCGGCGGGAGGACTCTGCGGTGAAGGGTTTGTCGTTCTCCCGCGGCACGGCCTGTGAGGTGGCTCAGGTCGCGGGCTGGTGCGCTGGGGTTCCCCTCCGGCGCAGCTGATGCGGCGGGAGATGCTGGGGCTGAAGGGTTGTCGTGCTCCTACCGGCGCGGCTTTTGCGGCGGGCGGGGGTGCCTGTCCGGGGACGTACCGCGAAATCCGGGGACAGTTTACCGATTGCGCTT
>JAEUPZ010000026.1 GCA_016789885.1 Chromatiales bacterium
GTCGGGGTTCCGGCCGGGCACTGCCGCGGTGCGGGGGCCGGGGTTTAAGTCAACGTCCCGTCACCCGGGGCGGGGGGGGGGCCGTTGCTGGCCCCGCCGAATTCCGTGTTTTCGCGGGTGGGGGCGGCCGGTGTCCCGGCCGCCACCACCGCGACGTCGCTTACCGCAGCAGGCCGAGGATGGTCTGCGGCGCGGCGTTGGCCTGGGCCAGTACCGCGACGCCGGCCTGCTGGAGGATCTGGGCGCGGGTCAGCGCCGCCGTCTCGGCGGCGAAGTCCGCGTCCTGGATCCGGCTGCGCGAGGCAGTCAGGTTCTCGGACACCGTCTGCAGGTTCGAGATGGTCGACTCGAACCGGTTCTGGATGGCACCGAGCTGGCTGCGCAGCGCGGAGACCGAAGCCAGCGAGGCATCGACCCGCTGGATCGCCGTCTCGGCGTTGGCCACCGAGGTGACGCTGACGCTGGCGAGCGTCGTCGTGTCCTTGGCGATCGAGGTCACACCCGAGAAGCCGATGTCGGCCGGGGTGCCGCCGAGGGTGATGTTCTCGGCTGCGGCCAGGCGGATCGTGCCGCGGAGGGTGCCCTCCTGGGCGGTGGCGATACCGGTGCCCGACGCGGTGCCGGTGCCGTTGGCGATGCTCTCGGCCACCACCACGTTGCGGCCATCGGCGGCCGTCAGCGTGAAGGTCGTGCCGGAGACGGACGCCGAGACGCCGGTCTGCGCGGAGAACAGGTTGACCTGGGCCGCGACGTCGGCGGCGGTCAGCGACCCGCCGGAGGCGATGTTGCCGGTGCCGGAGTAGATGGCGACGGAGTTGATGGTCAGGTTGTAGGTCGAGGTGCCGCCGGCGCTGCTCACCGTGGCGAACGTGCCGGAGGTGACGTTGCTGGCCGTCGCCGTCAGGCCCGAGACGCCGGCGCCGTTGATGGCCTGCACCTTGGCATAGGCGCTGTCGGCCGTCTGCCCGGCCTGGGTGCCGGCCGTGCTGGCGCGGATCGCCACGGCGCTGCCGCTGCCCACCGCGATGGTGACGCTGCCGTCGGTCAGGGCGTTGGCGGACACGGCCGAGCCGGTCTGCGTGGCGATCTGGCCGAGCTGGTCGGCGCGGACGCCGGTGGTCAGGTTGACGTTGATGGTCTCGCCGACATTGGCGCCGACCTGGAACTGCGCGGTGCCGAAGCTGCCGTCGAGGACCTTCTGGCCGTTGAAGGCGGTCTGGCTCGCGATGCGGTTGATCTCGGCGATGCGCTGCTGGACCTCCTGGTCGAGGGCCGCGCGGTCAGAGGCCGAGTTCGTCGAGTTGGCCGACTGGACCGCCAGCTCGCGGATGCGCTGCAGGTTGTTGCTGAGCTCGTCGAGGGCCGACTCGGCGGTCTGCGCCAGCGAGATGCCGTCGTTGGCGTTGCGCACCGCCTGGTTCAGGCCGCGGATCTGGGTCGTGAACCGGTTGGCGATGGCGAGGCCGGCGGCGTCGTCCTTGGCGCTGTTGATCCGGAGGCCGGACGACAGGCGCTGCAGCGACGTCGCCAGGGAGCTGTCGGACTTCGACAGGTTGCGCTGTGCGTTGAGCGACAGCACGTTCGTATTGATGACACTGGGCATGATGCTCTCCCGATGGGTACCGTTTGACTGCTGTCGCCGGGTTCCCTTGAGGCCTGCGCCGTGCGGGACCGTCGAAGCGTTACGGTGGGCTTATCGGGCGGCGCTGCCCCGGACTTGAAGGCCGGGGCGTGACGCGCGTCGCAGTTCGGCGAACTGCGCGGCGCCCCGTCAGAGCACGTCGAAGAGCGAGAAGGCCCGGCTGCGGGCGAAGGCCTTCTGGGCGGCCTCCAGCGCCGTCAGCTGCTGCTCGAGGGCCGAGACGGCCGCGGCGTAGTCGACGTCCCGCAGCCCGGACAGCGAGCGGGTCAGCTCCAGCTGCAGGTCGGCGCCGGTGTCCTGCTGGGCCTCGATGGCCGACAGCCGCGCGCCGACCTCGCTGCGCACGAGGCTGACGTTGCCCAGCGCCTGGTCGATGTCCTGGAGACCTGCGTTGAGCCGCGACTGGAAGAGCGCACGCCCCGCCGGCTGGCCGGTATCCATGGCTAGGCCGTCGACGAAGTCCTGCAGCGTGCGGAAGATGCTCTGGTTCGCGCTCGGTGCGATGGTGAAGCGGTCGCCGGCGGCAGGGGCGCCGTCGATGGTCGCCGTGATGCCGCGGAAGGCGACGGGCGAGCCCGCGGTGTAGCTGCCGCTGGCGACGACGTCGCCATTGCTGGCCCGGGCCTCCCAGGCGTCTGGGCTCGTGAACTCCACCGTGTACGTGTCGGGCACCCACTGGGAGCGGTCCGTGACCGCGGAGCCCGCGAACCAGGCAGTGCCCGCATTGGCCGGCGCCGCCGCGACGCTGAAGACGCCATTGCCCGCGCGGATGTCCATGAAGACCCGCGAGCCCGGGTCGCCCTCGGCGACCTGCTGCTGCTCGGCGATGCGCTGGCCCCGGACGACGCTGTCGCCCTGGTAGGCCACGTTGCCGCCGCTGCCCGTGAACGGCGCCTGCTTGACGACGCTGCCGCCGAACAGGAAGCGGCCCTCGCCGTCCTGGGCATTGGCTGTGGCCAGCACGCCGCGCAGGATTTCCTCCATCTCGACGGCGATGGCGCGGCGGTTCTCGGCGTTCTGCACGCCGGAGCCCGACTGGATCATGAGCTCGCGGGCCCGGTCGAGGGCCGTCGTGACCTTGTCGAGGGAGTCTTCCTCGAGGGCCAGGCGCCGCTGGGCCGTCACGCCGTTCTGCGCGAAGCCGGCGATGCGGGAGAGCGCTGCGTCGAGCCGGACCGACTGCGCCGCCGCCGCGGGATCGTCGCCGGCGGTCTGGATGCGCCGGCCGCTGCTGATCTGGCGCTGGCTCTCGCTGACGGCGGCCTGCTGGCGCTGGAACGCCGTGAGCCACTGGAGCTGCATCGTGCGGGACGAGATACGCATGGTCAGCGGATCGCCATGAGCAGGGTCTGGAAGAGTTCGTCGCCGATGGCGACGACCTTGGTCGCGGCCTGGTAGGCCTGCTGGAAGCGGAGGAGGGTGGCCGCCTCCTCTTCGAGGTTGACGCCCGAGACGCTTTCGACGTCGAGGGTCGCCTGGGACAGGATGACCTGGCGGGCTTCCAGGTCGCCGGCGGCCCGCGCCGCCACCGCGCCGACGGTGCCCACGAGGTCGGCACCGAGGTCGGTCAGCGACTGGGCGCCGCCGCGGAAGTAGCCCCGGTCGGCAAGTCCCGCCAGGGCTGCGGCGTTGCCGTTGTCACCGCTGCCGCTGCCGAGCGGCCGGACGCTGAAGCGGTCGGCCGCGGCTGGCGTACCGTCGATGGCCACGGACCAGCCGTTGAAGCTGATGGCGTCGCCCGCCGTCCAGGCCTGGGGGCCCGTGAGGGCCACGCCAGCGGCTGACCAGAGGCGATAGCTGCCCGCGGACTCGAAGCGGATCTCCACCGGCGCCAGCAGCGCCGGGTCGGCGGCGTCGGTCACGACGGGGCGGCCCGCCGTGGCATTGGACAGGTTGGCGCCCGCGGCGGCCGCTGCCAGCGGGCTCGCCGCTGCGATGCGGGCCGGGTCGGTGACGGCGGGGCGCAGTCCCGCGGCGACGTTGCCGAGGGGGCGTACGAGGAATCGGTCGCCGGCGGCCGCCGTGCCCGAGACCGTCAGCGACAGGCCCTCGGCCTGCAGCGGGTCGGCGGCGGTGCCGCTGCCCGTGGCTGGTATCACGGCCGACGTCGCGCGGTCGTACAGCGTCCAGGCCGAGCCGTTGAAGCGCAGTTCGTACTCCCGGGCCGCCACCGCCGCGGGGACGGCGATGGCCACGGCCACGGTGGCCGTGCCGGTGTTGCCGGTCGAGGCGCTGATGCCGGGCGGCGCGATGCGGAAGAAGTCGCCGCCGAGCTCGCCGTTCAGGTCGAGGCCTTGGCGGTGCTGTTCGTTGACGGCGGCGCCGACACCGAGCGCCACCTGGCCGAGCTGGGCCCGGGCCGGGTCGAGCACGTCGCGGCGGAAGGCGAGCATGCCGCCGATGGCGCCGCCGCCGATCTTGCCGGTGAGGTCCTCGAAGCCGCCCTGTTCCCGGATGCCGATGCGCAGGCGGTCGCCCTGCAGCGGGTCGCTGGCGACGGTGAGCTCGCGGGCCCGGGGGCCGATGACGAGCGTCTGCCCCGAGCCTGCGAACACCGTGATGCTGCCGTCGGCCTGGGGGCTCGTCGTGACGTCCACCTGGCCCGCCAGCTGGCGCAGCAGCTCCTCGCGCTGGTCGACGAGCTCGGCGGGCGGGCTGCCGCCGGCGGCGACGATGCGGGTGTTGAGCTCGGCGATGCCGCTGGTCAGACGGTTCACCGTCGAAGCCGCCTGGCCCAGCCGGGCGTCGATCTCGCGGGCGAGGGTGCCGAGCTGGTTGTCGAGGCCGGCGAACCGGTCGCCGAGTGCGCCGGCCTCGAGCAGCAGCTGCTGCCGGCCGGCGATGGAGGTCGGGTCCCGCCCGACGGCGTCGGCCGCGGCGAAGAAGCTGCGCAGGCTCGTCGCGATGCTGCGCTCGGGGTCGCCGAGCACGCGGTCGAGGCGCACGGCGAGGTCGTTGTAGGCCGTGGACCGGCCGGTGGCGGCGGTGGCGTCGCGCAGCTGGTCGGTGAGCAGCTGGTCGAAGACCCGCTCGATGCCGGCGACGCGCACGCCCTGGCCGATGGCGACGCCGCTGCGCGAGCTCGACGGAATGGCGGCCAGGTCGATGCGCTGGCGCACGTAGCCTTCGGTGTTGGCGTTGGCAATGTTGTTGCCGGTGACCTGCAGCGCGCGCTGGGCCGCCAGCAGGCCCGTCAGGCCCGTCCCGATGAACCCGCTCATGTCCCCTGTCCTTGCGCCCCGCGGGCGCTGGTGGTGCTTATGTCACGCACGGGATCTTCAGCCCCGGTTCGCCTGGGTCGTCGGCACGCCGCCGGCGAACTTGAGGGTCCGCACGGCCGCGTCGAGCGCGGGGCTCGCGAGGATGTTGCGGATCTTGTCGGCGTAGCGCGGGTCGGTGGCGTAGCCCGCCGCCTGCAGCTCGCCCGCGTAGGCGCCCGCGTCGCCGCCTGCCTGGAGGGCCGCCCGGTAGCGCGGGTTGTCCTTCAGGAAGCGGACGTAGTCCGCCACCCCTTCGGCCAGCGAGTCGTAGGCGCGGAACTGGGCGCGCACCGGCGCCGGCAGCCCGCCCTCGTACTCGAGGGTATTGACGCCGACGCGGCGGCCTTCCCAGCGGCCGTCGGCCTTGATACCGAAGAGGTTGTTGGCGCTGCGGCCCGCCTCGTCGCGGATCTGCCGGTTGCCCCAGCCGGTCTCGAGGGCCGCCTGGGCCACGATGGCGCGCGGGTCGACGCCGAGCTCGCGCCCGGCCCGCTCGGCATGGGGCCACAGCTCGCGGACGAAGTCGGCCGGACTCGCCGGCGCGGACGTGGCCGCCACGGGCCGCGCCGCCGCGGCACCGGCCGCCGCCGGGGCTGCGGGCACGCCGGTGGCGCCACCGGGCGGTGCGCCGTCGGCGCCAGCGGCCTCGGGCGTCGACAGCCGCAGCTGCTGCACCAGCATGTCGGCAAGGCCGAGGCCCCGGCCGCGGGTCATCTCGAGGGCGATCTGCTGGTCGAACATCTCGTCGTAGGTGCGGTCGCGCTGCTCGGCGTAGGCGCTGCTGGCGTCGCGCATGCTCTTCAGCATCATCTGCACGAACAGCGCCTCGAACTGCCGGGCGGCCTCCCGCGCCGAGTCCGGCGACGACTGGGCCGCGTCCGCCCGCAGGCGGGCGAGGCCCTGGAAGTCGTTGTAGAGGCTGATGCCCGTCGTCACGGCGCTGGCTCCCCGCGGGTCAGATGACGATGAGCTGGGCGCGCAGGGCGCCGGCGGCGCGCAGCGCCTCGAGGATCGCGACCAGGTCGCCGGGCGCGGCGCCAACCTGGTTCACGGCCTGCACGATCTCGTTGAGGTCGACGCCAGCCTTGAACAGGAACATGCGGTTGTCGCCCTGGGTCACGTCGATGCGGCTCTGGGGCGTGACCACCGTCTCGCCGGTCCGCGAGAATGGCTGCGGCTGGCTCACGTCGAAGTCCTCGGTGATGCTGACCACCAGCGAGCCGTGGGCCACCGCCGCCGGCAGCACCTGGACGCGGGAGTTGATGACGACCGTGCCGGTGCGCGAGTTGACGATGACCCGGGCCGGGCCGTCGCCGGGCGACACCTCGAGGTTCTCGAGCACCGAGACGAAGGCGACGCGGTCCGCCTGGCTCTGCGGGGCCCGCACCTGGATCGACGTCGGGTCGACGGCGAGAGCCGTGCCGCCGCCGACGGTGGCGTTGATGCCCGCGGCGAGGCGCGTTGCCGTCGTGAAGTCGGGTGTGTGCAGGTTCAGCGTGAGCACCTCGGCGTCGCCGATCACCGCCGGCACCGCCCGCTCGACGGTCGCGCCGCCGGGGATGCGGCCGACGCTCGGGACGTTGATGGACACCCGGGAGCCGTCGCGGCCATCGACGCCGAGCCCGCCCACGGCCAGGTTGCCCTGGGCGATGGCATAGACCTCGCCGTCGACGCCCTTCAGCGCGGTGGCGATGAGGGTGCCGCCCCGCAGGCTCTTGGCGTTGGCGATGGACGACACGGTGACGTCCATGGCCTGGCCGGGCTTCGCGAAGGGGGGCAGCTCGGCGGTCACCGCCACGGCAGCGATGTTCTGCAGCTGCAGGTTCGTCCCGGGCGGGATCGTCACGCCGAGGCGCTCGAGCATGTTGATCAGGGACTGGACGGTGAAGGTCGCCTGGTTGGTCTGGTCGCCCGTGCGGTCGAGGCCGACCACGAGGCCGTAGCCCACCAGCTGGTTGGTCCGCACGCCGGCGACGCTCGCCAGGTCCTTGATGCGCTCGGCGCGGGCCGGTGGCACCTGGGCGAGCAGCAGGGCGAGGAGGGCGAAGAGCAGCCAGAGGCCCTGGCGCTGGATCTGTTGGTGGGGGTTGCGCATGGCTATCCTCGTGGCCGTCACAGCGGCCAGAAGCGGAGGAACATCCGGGTCAGCAGGCCCGGCCGGTTGGCATCCTGCAGCGTGCCCTTGCCGCTGTAGGTGATCTTCGCGTCGGCGATCTCGAGGGACGACACGGTGTTGTCGGTGGCGATGTCGGTGGGGCGCACGATGCCCTCGACCTTGATGAACTCCTCGCCCTGGTTCAGCGTCAGCCGCTTCTCGCCGGCCACCCGCAGGTTCCCGCCGGGCAGGATCTCGGTGACGATCACCGTCAGGCTGCCGTCGAGGCGGTTCGACTGGCTGCTCGCGCCCTTGCCGTTGAACTCCTGGCCGGTCTCGACGCTGTTGCTCAGTGGCAGTCCGTTGCGGGTCACGGGCTTGCCCAGCAGCACCGGTGCCGGCATGTCGATCGAACTGTTCTTGGAGACGTCCGTGCTGTTGCTCTTGGACGCCTGGGTGCGCTCGTTGAGGATCACGGTGAGCACGTCACCCACCCGGCGCGCCTTCGCGTCGTGGAAAACCAGGACCGCCGAGGCCGGCTCGTAGATCGCCCCGCGGGGGGGCGTGGCCGCGACCGGCACGAGGGCATAGCCGGGCGGGGGCGGGGGCGTGGCCGCGGCCGGCGCCGGCCCGCCCCGGGTCGCGCAGCCGCTGGCCGCCACCAGCAGGGCGGGCAGCAGCGCCCGGGTCACGGCAGGACGCTTCCTTCGGTGGTGGTGGCTCATCGTGCGGCCCTCCGTGGCGAGGCGCTTCATCACAGGTTGTTGTTCAGGTACTGCAGCATCTGCTCGCTGGTGGAGATGGCCTTCGAGTTCATCTCGTAGGCGCGCTGGGTCTCGATCATGGCGACGAGTTCTTCCACCACGTTGACGTTCGACCCCTCCAGCGAGCCCTGCAGCAGCGGGCCGCGGCCCTCGATGTCGGGGCTGCCGAGCTGGGGCACGCCGCTGGCCGCGGTCTCGACGTAGAGGTTCTGCCCCCGGGGCTGCAGGCCCGCGGGATTCAGGAAGTCGGCGGTCTGGATATTGCCGAGCGTGACTGGATCGGTGCTGCCGGGGATGACGGCCTGGACGGTCCCGTCGCGGCCGATGCTGAGGCTCTGGACGGCCTGCGGGATCGTCAGCGACGGCTGCACTTCGTAGCCGCCCGCCGTCACGAGGCGACCCTGGTCATCGACCTTGAATGAGCCGTCCCGCGTGTAGCCCAGGGTCCCGTCGGGCAGCAGCACCTGGAAGAAGCCGCGCCCGTCGATCATGACGTCGAGGGAGTTGCCGGTGTTGATCGAAGACCCCTGGGTGAAGGTCTTCTCGGTGGCAACCACCCGCACGCCCGTGCCGACGTTGTAGCCGGTCGGGTTCTTGGTGATCTGCGACGTGAACGCGCCGGCCTGGCCGCGGTTCTGGTACAGCAGGTCCTCGAACACCGGCCGGGCCCGCTTGAAGCCCGTCGTGTTGACGTTGGCCAGGTTGTTCGCGACCACGGACATGCGCGTCTGCTGCGCGTCGAGCCCGGTCTTCGCTACCCACAGTGATTCCATCGCGTCGTCTCCTCAGCCGCTCGCGCGGCGGCCTCAGCCGTTGATCCGCAGCAGCCGTGCTGCCGTCGTGTCGGCCTGTTCGGCCGCGTTCATTGCCCGCACCTGCATCTCGTAGTGGCGGTTCAGCTCGATCATCTGCACCAGCGCCTCGGTGGCGTTGACGTTTGACATCTCGAGCTGCCCGCTCGTGACGCGGACGCTGGCGTCGGCGTCCGCCGTCTCGCCGTCGGGCAGCGCGTAGGTGCCGTCGCCGCGGGCCTGCAGCCGGCCGGGGTCGAGGGTGACGAGCTTCAGGCGGCCGACCTCGGCCAGCGCCTGGGCCTGCTGGCCCGCGCCGATGACGGACACCTGGCCCTCGGCACCGATGTAGAGCGACTGGTACGGCGGGATGGCGATGGGCCCGCCGCCGCCCAGCACCAGCTGCCCGGCGGCGGTCTCGAGCAGTCCCGAGGCGTTGATGCGCAGGTCGCCGGCCCGGGTGTAGACCTCCCGTCCCGCCTGGTCCTGCACGGCGAGCCAGCCGTCGCCCCGGATCGCGATGTCGAGGTCGCGGCCCGTCTGCTGGACCGTGCCGGCCCGGGTGTTGAGCCCGGCAGGCAGCGCGACGGCGTTGACCCGGGTCTGGAGCCCCTGGCCCGCCACGGGGGCGCTGGCCAGCTGCTCCTGCACGGCGCGGAAGCCGACGGTGCTGATGTTCGCGACGTTGTGGCTGGCGCCCGCCTGGGACTGCATCGCCTGGCGCGCGCCGGTCATCGCGACATAGATCATCCGGTCCATCGTGGCCTCCGGTCAGCGACCCTGCGTCAGATGTTGATGATGGTCTGGGTGATCTCGTCGAGCGTCGAGATGACCCGGGCGTTGGCCTGGAAGAGGCGCTGCGCGGTGATGGTGTTCACCAGCTCCTCGGTGAGGTCGACGTTCGAGGTCTCGAGGCCGCCCGACTGGATCAGGCCGAAGGTCGACTCCGTCGCCTCGCCGAGGGTGGGGTTGCCCGAGTTGAAGGTCTGCTGGAATGACGCGTCGCTGATCTTCAGCAGGCCCTCCGGGTTCGGGAAGTCGGCCAGCGCGATCTTGCCGATGGCCGTCGAGCGGCCGTTCGAGAACCGCGCCAGCACGACGCCGGTCTGGTCGATCTCGATGTTGCGCAGGCGCCCCTCGGCCTGGCCGTCCGGGTTCAGGCTGTTGACGACGAAGTTGCCGCCGAACTGCGTGCTGCGCGACAGGTCGAGGCCGATGGTCATCGGCACCGCGCCGTTGCCCGGGTCGTAGGCCGGGTAGCTCAGCAGGCCGTTGGCCGGCGACGTGACGGTGCCGTTGGCACTGAAGGCCACCGGCTGCGGCGTGCCGCTCACGTTGCCGTCGATGGCCGTGGCGACGTCCCAGCCGGCGGGCGTCTTGATGAAGAAGTAGGTGGCCGTGTGGGCCACGCCGAGGCTGTCGAAGACGACGGTCGAGGTGCTGTGGTTGTAGCTCTCGGGGTCGCTGGCCGTGAACGGCGACACGGTCGGCGGCTGCGCGCCGGCCGGCAGGTTGACGTTCATGTCGACCAGCGTCGAGGCGACCGGGGGCAGCGTCTCGCTCTGGATGCGCAGGTCGATCAGCTGGCCCTGGTTGAACCCGCCGGTGGCGATGGGCTCGTAGACCTGCAGTCGCTCGCCCTCGGCGTTCTGGACGAAGCCCTGCGGGTTCAGGCCGAAGCTGCCGGCGCGTGAGTACAGCCGGCTGCCGCCGTCGCCCAGCACGAAGAAGCCCTTGCCGCTGATGGCGAGGTCGAGCTGGCGCTCGGTGATCTCGACGTTGCCCTGGGCGAAGTCCTGGCGGACCTGCGAGAGCCGCACGCCGGCGCCGGTGCCGACCGCGGCGCCCGTGAAGACGTCGGCGAACTCGGCGCGCGACGACTTGAAGGCCGTGGTGTTGGCGTTGGCGATGTTGTTCGAGGTGACCCGCAGGTCGGTGGTGGCCGAATTGAGCCCGCTGAGGGCGACGGAGAATGACATGGTGTGGTGCTCCTGGTGTCCGCGGTGGCGGTGCCGTTACTGGATGGCCTTGATCTGCGCCAGGCGCAGCTCGCGCCCGGCCTCGGTGGTGATGGTCGAGCTCGCCAGGTCACTGCCCAGCGTGACGCTGGTGACCCGGGTCGAGGAGTAGGTGTCGGCGGCCTGCTCGGCGTTGCCGCCCTGGGGCGGGATCGCCGCCGTGAACCGGTAGGTGCCGGCCGGCAGCGCGTTGCCCGCGGCGTCGGTGCCGTCCCAGGTGAAGCGGGCGAGCCCGGCAGCCTGGGGCCCGAGGGGCAGCTGGCGGACGAGCTCGCCCGCCTCGTTGTAGACGCGGACGACGGCCGAGGCCGTGCTGAAGGGCAGGTCGGCGGCGCCGGCCATCCCCTCGCCCGGGCGCAGCACGCCGGTGTCGCCGCTGACCAGCACGTTGCGGCCGATCAGGCTCGACGCCTGCACGGCCTGGTTCGCATAGATCGCCTCCGACAGCTGGCCGACGGCACGGCTCATGCTCTCGAGGCTCGACACCGAGCTGAACTGGGCCAGCTGCGCGACGAACTCGCTGGAGTCGAGGGGCTTGGTCGGATCCTGGTTCTGCAGCTGCGTGATCATCAGCTGCATGAAGGTGTCCTGCCCGAGCTGGTTGTTGCCGCGGGGGGCGGTCCCGGCCGGCAGGGCCAGGGAATTGAGGTCGAGTCCGCCTAGGGCCGTGGTGCTCATGTTTCAGTTGCTCCGGTCGGTGGGTGCGCGCGCTACTGCCCGATGGACAGCGTGCGCAGCAGCAGTTCCTTCGAGGTGTTCATCACCTCGACGCTGTTCTCGTACGAGCGCGAGGCCGAGATCATGTTCACCATCTCGTCGACGACGTTGACGTTGGACATGTAGACGTAGCCCTCGGCGTCGGCGGAGGGGTGGCCGGGCTGGTAGACCCGCGGCGCCGCCGCGTCGGTCTGGACGACGCCGGCGACGCGCACGCCGGCGCTGGCCGGGTCGGCCATGGCACCGGCGCCAGCGCCGGCCCCCATCCCGGCCATCACGGTCTGGAAGACCGGCTGGCGCGAGCGGTAGGCCGCGGCGGCGCTCCCGGCCACGCTGTTGGCGTTGGCCAGGTTGCTGGCCGTGGCGTTGAGGCGCACGGACTGCGCGCTCATGGCGGAGCCTGCGATGTCGAAGATCTTGAACATGGACATGGTCAGCGTCCTCCGTTGATCGCGGCCCGCAGCCCGGCGATGCGGGCCTGCAGGAAGGTCAGGCTGGTCTGGTAGCGCACGGACGTCTCGGCGAAGGCCGCGTTCTCGCGCTGGGCATCGACCGTGTTGCCGTCGGCGGACGGCTGGTCGGGGACCCTGTATAGAGGAGTGCCACGCCCGGCCGCGCCGCCGGCATTGATGTGCCCCGGCGCCGTGGCCGCGAGCGGCAGGCCGCCGCCGGCCTCGGCCCCCGACATGGCGGCGCGGAAGTCGAGGTCGCGGGCCTTGTATCCCGGCGTGTCGGCGTTGGCGATGTTGTCGGCGAGCAGCTCGAGGCGCTGGTGCGCGACGCCGAGGGCGCGTCCGTGCAGGTCGAGCATTCCGTACATGTCGAGGGGCATGGCCACCTCCCGTGGGTCCTGCCCGGACTCCTGCAAGGCCCGTGCCAGCCTGCCGTCCAACCCCCGAGGGCGGGAATTACCGGCCCGTGGCGGCAAGGGCTCGCCGGCGGCCGGCAGGGGGCTGCCGCCCGCTTGCCGCCCGGGGCCGGCACCGCGCCGTCGGCTTTCGGCATGGAACTTGCAAAGCTCCATTCCGCATGGGCACTCGCACGCAACGAACCCGCGGAGCCGGCAGCGTCCGGCGCTGGCTGACGGCGGCACTGCTGCTGGCGGCGCTGGGGCCTGCGGCCCGGGCCGCCACGCCCGGCCCTGCGCTGCAGCCCGTGGGCGCCATCCAGGCCGCTGCGGCCGCGGCGGCGCGGGAGTTCATTGCCCGCGATCCTGCGAATGCCGGGCTCGATGCCGAGGCTGCCCCGCCAGATCCGCGCCTGCGCCTGCGGGCCTGCGGCCAGCCGCTGGCGGCGGCCGTGGCGGGTGGCCAGCCCGCCTCCACGCGCCTGACCGTGGAGGTGCGCTGTGGCGCGCCCGAGGCCTGGCGGCTCTACGTGCCGGTGCAGGTTTCCGGCAGCCGGCCCGTGGCGGTGGCCGCCCGGGCGCTGGCGCGCGACACGATTCTGGCGGCCGGCGACGTCCGGTTGGCGCCCCGCGACATCGGGGCGTCGGGCTACGGCACGTTCACGAGCCTCGCCGACCTGGTCGGCCAGCGGCTCCGCCGCGACCTCGCCGCGGGTGCTGTGCTGGTGCCGGGCCTCCTGGACCGGCCGCCCCTGGTCCGGCGCGGCCAGGAAGTCATGCTCGAGGCCCGCGCTGCCGGGCTGACCGTCCGCATGGCCGGGGTGGCGCGGCGGGACGGCCGCCTCGGCGAGACGATCCCCGTAGAGAACATAAGTTCCGGCGAGGTGCGGGAGGCCATCGTGCGCTCCGCGAAGTCGGTCGAAGTGCTGATCCGGTGAGGAACCTGAAGTGATCCCTAAAGTGATGGTCGGCGCTGCCGATATAAGGCCCCGGGAGAGTGGACCGATGGGCGACAACAGGATCAATCCCTATGGGCCCGGCCCCGAGACCGCGGCGGCGCGGTCCCGTGGCGTGTCCCGGGGGGGTGAGGCGGCGACCGGGCGACCGGCGGGGGGCACCTCCGGCGGGGGCGACAGCCTGCGCCTGACGGACACGGCGACGCTGCTCCGCCAGGCCGAGGCGCGCCTCAAGGCCCAGCCGGACGTCGATGCGGCCCGGGTCGAGGCCATCCGCCAGCGCATCGACGCCGGGCAGTACCAGGTCGACGCCGAGCGCCTGGCCGCGCGCCTGCTGCGCTTCGAACAGGCGCTGTGAGCCGTCTCGCGGCGCCATCAGCCCTGACATGAGCCCTGAATTGATCGAGCGGGAGATCGCCGCCCTCGGTGCCGTCGAGGCCGCCCTGCGTGACGAGCGCCAGGCCCTCGAGGCCCGCGATGCCGCTGCGCTGCTCGCCGCCACCGACCGCAAGGCCGCGGCCCTGGCGGCTGCGGCGGAACTGACGGCTGGTCGCGAGCCGCTGGCCGGCACCACGGCCGCCGCGGCCGGGACGCCGCGCTACGCGGCGGTGCGGGCGCTGGCCCGGCGCTGCCGCGAGCTGAACGATGCGAACGGCGCGCTGATCCGCGCCCAGCGCCAGCGCGTCGAAGGCCTGCTGGCCGTGCTGACCGGGGGAGCCGCTGCCGCGCCCGCCACCTACCAGGCCGACGGCACGCGGGTTGCCGCGCGCCGCTCACCGCGCGGGCCCCTCGCCACCGCGTGACTGCCGCTGCTGCCTGACCCGTGCCCGGTGGGGCAGGGCCGTGGCCGCAATCCGGGGGGCTGCCGACCGCGACCGCGGGCGGCGGCCGACGATCAAGGGACGCCGGTGCTGCCGGCGTCAGCGGCCGCTGATGACGGCCCTGACCTTCTCGATCTCCGCCTCGCTGTCCTGCAGGACCTCGCCGAACGGCGTCGTCCCGAAGCGGATGGCGAGCGCCGTGGCGCCCGTCCCGGCGTCGACCCGACCCTGCTGCATGGCGTGGCGGACCTTGGCGACACCCAGCAGGCGGGTCAGCAGCGGCATGGTCGCTGGATCCTGCCCGGCCAGCGCGTCCTGCTGCTCGACGGCCTCGCAGAGGTGGCCGGGGCTCCGCCAGGTCTCGAGGATCGCCCGCCCGATGGCCGGCTGCCACGACGCGATGGTGTCGGCCCAGTCGCCGTCAGCGCCCAGCGGGATCCCCTCGCGGTGCGCCGAGGTCAGCACGTAGAGGCCGCCGAGCTGGTGGAAGAGGCCGGCGGCCAGCGCCTCGTCGGGGCGCATGCCGGCGATCCGGCGGCTGGCCACGTAGGCGATGGCCGCGACACCCGTGCTGTCGCTCCAGATGCGGACAAGGTGCGGGCGGATCGGCTCGAGCCACGCCTGCTGCCCGAGCTGGCGCATGGCGAAGGTCGTCGCGGTGCTGCGCACGACGTTGAAGCCGAGCAGCGTGATGGCGGCCCGCAGGTCGCTCACGGGCCGGCCGGCGGCGTTGAACGCCGCCGAGTTGGCCAGCTGCACGAGCCGCGCGCCCAGGGCCGGCTCGGCGCTGACCAGGCGGACCAGGTCCCGGGCGTCGGTGCGCTCGTCCCCCAGGGCCCGGTGCAGGCGCACGACCACGTCCGGAAAGCCTGGCAGCTCCAGGTCGTTGGCCAGGTCGCCGGCGAGGCGGCGCACGAAGTCGAACAGGTTGAGCGCGGCGGCGGGCGCCTCGCGGCGCGCCGTTGCGGAGTCCATCGGCATGGTCGTTCCTGCCCGGGGAGACGCCCGGATTATCCGGCCGGGGCCGCGGTGCCGACCGGAACTGGATCCCGTTCCGGCCCACGCCCGTCCGGCTGCCTGCGGCAACTCCCGGCTGGCAACCGGCATCGCCTCCGGCCACAATAGGTTTCCCACAGCACACACCACGGAGTTCAGCCATGGCGACGGACGCGGTCATCGTTTTCCCGACCGACTTCTCGGGCAGTTCCCTGGCTGCGCTGCCGTGGGCGAAGCGGATGGCCGCGTCGCTCAACGCCCGCATCGACTGCGTGTACGTCGTCGAGGAGCCCCAGGTGTACGCGACCCTCGACATGGGCCCGGTGCCGATCCCGTCGACCGACGAGCTGGTGGCCTCGGCGCGGTCGCGCCTTGCCGACTTCGTCGCCAGCAACCTGGCGGGCCAGTCGCCGGCGCCGGCCCAGGCCGTGCTGGTGGGCCGCCCCGCCGACGAGATCGTCGGCTATGCCCGCGACCGGTCGGCGCAGCTCATCATCATGGCGACCCACGGCTACAGCGGCGTCAAGCACGTGCTCCTCGGCAGCACCACCGAGTCGGTGCTGCGGCACGCCGGCTGCCCGGTGTTGTCGATCCGCAGCGGCGACTGACCCCGTGGAGGTCGCGGGCGCCGCGATCCGGCGGCGCCCGGCCTGCATTGTCTAGAATCCGGGCATGAGCAATCCCGAGACGACGTCGTGGCCGGCTGCCGCCGGCTACCGCATGCCCGCCGAGTGGCAGCCGCACCAGGCCACCTGGCTCTCCTGGCCCCACAACCCGGAAACCTGGCCCGGCTGCCTGCCCGAGGTCGAGCGCGTCATGGCCCAGGCCGTCTCGGCGCTGGCCACCGGCGAGACCGTGCACATCAACGTGAAGGACGCCACCCACGCCCGGCACGTCGAGGGCCTGCTGGCCGGCAAGGCGCCCCAGGGGCGTGTCGTCCTGCACCAGTTCCCGACCAACGACGCCTGGTGCCGCGACCACGGCGCCATCTTCGTCACGCGGCCCGCGTCCCGGGGCGAGCCGCTGCTGGCCCTCGATTTCCAGTACAACGCCTGGGGTGGCAAGTACCCGCCCTTCGACCTCGACAACGCCATCCCGGGCCGCATGGCGGGCTTCCTCGGCGTGCCGTCCCGCGCCATCGACATGATCCTCGAGGGTGGCTCCGTCGAGGTGAACGGCGCCGGCACGGTGCTGACGACGGAGCAGTGCCTCCTCAACGAGAACCGCAACCCGCACCTGTCGCGGGCGCAGATCGAGGAGCGCCTGCGCGGGTACCTGGGCGTGGAGCAGGTCGTCTGGCTCGGTGACGGCATCGTCGGCGACGACACCGACGGTCACATCGACGACCTCACGCGCTTCGTCGCCGAGGACACCGTCGTGACGGTCGTCGAGGCCGACCCGGCCGACGCCAACTACGCGGCGCTCCGGGACAACCGCGAGCGGCTGGCCGCCGTGACCCTCGCCGACGGGCGGCCGCTCCGCGTCATCGAGCTGCCGATGCCGGCGCCGGTGGTCCGCGACGGCGTGCGGCTGCCGGCCAGCTACGCCAACTTCTACGTCGGCAACCGTGCCGTGCTGCTGCCGACCTTCGACTGCCCGGCCGACGAGGAGGCCGCCGCGATCCTCGCACGCTGCTTCCCGGGGCGGCGGATCGTGGGTCTCGACTGCCGCCCCGTCGTCGTCGGGCTCGGCACCTTCCACTGCCTGACGCAGCAGGTGCCCGCCGCCGGCTGAGCGCCGTGGCCGCGCGGCGGTATTGTCGGGCCGGCCGCTATTCCCTAAGCTTGGCGACGCCGCCTGGCCCGCCGCCACGCGCGCCAGAGGGCGGCGCTGTGCCCGCGCCGCGATCCTTCCCTTCCCAGCTTCCCGCCCGGTGACCGCCCATGGCTGAAATCAGCAGGTTCGTCCATCACCATTTCCGTCACTTCAACTCGGCGGCGCTGGTCGACGCGGCCGACGCCTACGTGCGCCACCTCGAGGGCGGCGGGAAGATGCTCGTCACCCTCGCCGGCGCCATGAGCAGCGGCGAGCTGGGGCTGTCGCTGGCCGAGATGATCCGCCAGGACAAGGTGCATGCCATCTCCTGCACCGGCGCCAACCTCGAGGAAGACGTCTTCAACCTGGTGGCCCACGACCACTACGTGCGCATCCCGAACTACCGCGAGCTGTCGGCCGCCGACGAGGAGGCGCTGCTCGCCCGGCACCTGAACCGCGTCACCGACACCTGCATCCCCGAAGAGGAGGCGATCCGCCGCATCGAGCGGGCGATCCTCGACGAGTGGACTGGCGCCGACCGCCGGGGCGAGCGCTACTTCCCCCACGAGTTCTTCTACCGGCTGCTGCGCTCCGGCGCCCTGCGCGAGCACTACCAGATCGACCCGAAGGACAGCTGGCTCGTGGCGGCCTGCGAGAAGAACCTGCCGATCTTCGTGCCCGGCTGGGAGGACTCGACCCTCGGCAACATCTTCGCGAGCCACGTGATCACCGGCGACGTGAAGAACGTGCACACGGTGCGCACCGGCATCGAGTACATGGTCGAGCTGGCCGCCTGGTACCAGGGGCTCTGCCGCCGGCACTCCATCGGCTTCTTCCAGGTCGGCGGCGGCATCGCCGGCGACTTCCCCATCTGCGTGGTGCCGATGCTCGAGCAGGACCTGCACGTGCATGACATCCCGCGCTGGGGCTACTTCTGCCAGATCAGCGATTCGACGACGAGCTACGGCTCGTACTCCGGCGCGGTGCCCAACGAGAAGATCACCTGGGGCAAGCTCGCCGCCGACACGCCGAAGTTCATCATCGAGTCCGACGCGACCATCGTCGCGCCGCTCATCTTCGCCTGCGTGCTCGGCCAGTAGCCGGCCGCGCCCACCCCGACCCTGAGGACCCCAAGTTGGCCGAGACCGCCCGCACCCTCTCCGTCACGCCGCCGGCGGAGCCTGCCGCTCCTGCCTGGACGCCCGACCAGTCGGCCGAGCTCTACCGGGTCGAGTCCTGGGGCGACTCGTTCTTCTACATCAACGAGCAGGGCCACGCCGCCGTGCGCCCGTTCGGTGACGAGCGGCTGGGCATCGACATCGTGCGGCTCACCGAAGAGCTGGAGCGCCGGCGCATCGGCTTCCCGGTGCTGGTGCGCTTCCAGGACGTGCTGCAGGCCCGCGTGCGCATGCTGAACGAGGCCTTCATCACGGCCATCGACGAGGCGGGCTACGGCAACCGCTACAACGGCGTCTACCCGATCAAGGTCAACCAGCTCCACGAGGTCGTCGAGGAGGTCATCGACGCCGGGCGCAAGTACGGCATGGGCCTCGAGTGCGGGTCCAAGGCCGAGCTCATCGCCTGCCTGCCGCACCTTACCGACGACGGCATGCTGCTGGTCTGCAACGGCGTCAAGGACCGCACGATGCTGTCGCTGATCCTCTCGGCGCAGCGGCTGAAGCTGAACGTCGTGCCGGTCATGGAGAAGTACGCCGAGTTCGAGGCCCTGCTGTCGCTGGCCGAGGCCCAGGGCGTGGTGCCGGTGCTCGGCGTGCGGGTGCGCCTCGCCACCCGTGGCTCCGGGCGCTGGGGCGAGTCCACGGGCTCGCGGTCGAAGTTCGGCCTGTCGGTGCCGGAGCTCATGCGCCTCGTGCGCGAGCTCGAGCGGCGGGGCTACCAGGACTCGCTGGCGCTGCTGCACTTCCACATCGGCAGCCAGATCGCAGACATCCAGGTGCTCAAGCGCGCGATCAAGGAGATCACCCAGATCTACGCGTCGCTGAAGCAGCGGGGCCTCGGCATCCGCTACATCGACTGCGGCGGCGGCCTCGGCGTCAGCTACGGGGCCGGGCACGCCCGGGCCGACTCCGGCGTGAACTACGGCCTGCAGGAGTACGCCAACGCCGTCGTCTACGCCATGAAGGAAGTCTGCGACGACCAGGAAGTGCCGACGCCCATCATCGTCACCGAGTCGGGCCGGGCGCTGACGGCGCACCACTCGGTGCTGCTGGTGCCGGTCCTCGAGGGCAGCCGGCGCAACACCGCCGAGCCCGTCGAGCTGCCGGCCGAGCCGCACCAGTCCGTCGAGTCGCTGGCCAAGATCCTGCGCAACGTCCGTGACCCCGAGCAGGAGCCCGAGGAGCTCATCGAGGCCTACCACGACATCGAGGAGGTGCGCATCGAGGCCCGCACGCTCTTCAGCCTCGGATACCTCGCCCTCGACCAGCTGGCCGCTGTCGAGGACCTGTACTGGTCCATTGCGCGGGACCTCTACGAGCGCCTGCGTGCCGCCGAGCTCGACCCGACGCCGGCCGAGGTGCTCGAGCTCGAGGAGAAGCTCACCGACCGCTACCTCTGCAACTTCTCGGTGTTCCAGTCGATCCTCGACCACTGGGCCATCGACCAGTCGTTCCCCATCCTGCCCATCGACCGGCTCGACGAGCGGCCCGACCGCCGCGCCGTCATCGTCGACCTGACCTGCGACTCGGACGGCAAGGTGAGCCACTACATCTCGGCGCTGCCCGACAAGACTGCGCTGCCGGTGCACGCCACCGACGGCGACACGCCGTACTACCTCGGCTTCTTCCTGATGGGCGCCTACCAGGACATCATGGGCGACACGCACAACCTGTTCGGGCGCGTGGCCGAGGTGCACGTGTACGCCGACGCCGAGGAGCCCGACAACTTCTGGATCGAGCGGGTGATCCCGGGGGCTGCGATCCACGAGATGCTCGCCCAGGTGCAGTACTTCCCGAACGACCTGAACCGCCGCATGAGCGAGATCGTCAAGCGGAAGATCGACGCCGGCGTCATCCGGCCGAGCGTCGGCATGGATATCCTCGGCGCCTACACGGCCTGCTTCAACGACACCACCTACTGCGACGTCGGGGGCCCCGGCCTGTCGGCGCACCGCGAGCGGCCGGCATGAGCAGGGCCTCCACGCTGCCCGTCGCCCTGGTGCAGATGCGCTGTGGCGAAGACCCCGATGCCAACGTGGCGAAGGCGCTGTCGATGGCCCGCGAGGCGGCGGCCGGCGGGGCGAAGCTCGTCTGCCTGCCGGAGCTCTTCCGCAGCCGCTACTTCTGCCAGAGCGAGGACAGCGCCCACTTCGCGCTGGCCGAGCCCGTGCCCGGCCCGACCACCGAGGCCTTCGCGGCGCTGGCCGCCGAGTTCGACGTGACCCTCGTCGTGAGCCTGTTCGAGCGGCGTGCGCCGGGCCTCTTCCACAACACGGCGGCGGTGCTCGACGGGCGGCGGGGGTACGCGGGCAAGTACCGCAAGATGCACATCCCCGACGACCCGCGGTACTACGAGAAGTACTACTTCACGCCGGGCGACCTGGGCTTCCGGTCCTTCGATACCGGCGCGGGCCCGGTGGGCGTGCTGGTCTGCTGGGACCAGTGGTACCCCGAGGCGGCCCGGCTCACGGCCCTGCAGGGGGCCGAGGTGCTGGTGTACCCCACGGCCATCGGCTGGCACGTCGAAGAGAAGGACGCCCTCGGCGAGGCCCAGCACGACGCCTGGGAGCTGGCCCAGCGCGCCCACGCGGTGGCCAACGGCTGCTACGTCATCGCCATCAACCGCACGGGCTTCGAGCCCGACCCGACGGGCAAGGGCGGCATCGAGTTCTGGGGCCAGAGCTTCGTCGCGGCGCCCGACGGCCGCGTGCTGGTTCGCGGGCCGGCGGCGGAGGAGGCGATCCTGCGCCTCGACCTCGACCGGGCCGCCATCGAGACGGCCCGCGTCGGCTGGCCGTTCCTGCGCGACCGGCGCATCGACGCCTACGAGGGGATCACGCGGCGCTTCGGCACCGACTGACGGTCTTTACCAGGGAAACTCCAAGGGGATGCGCTATGGGCCCGATTTGGCCTGGACTGCTCGCGGCCGCCTTATTGGCCTTCGCTGCTCCGGCGGCACCCGCCCCTGCAGACGACGATTTCGCCAGCGTCGTCGACAAGCTGATCGCCAGCGTCAATGATCCCCGTCAACCGCCGCTACGCGGAATCGACGACGAAGTCGTGGTCGGCTTGTCCCGCGACCTGGGGCGGCTGGGGCTTACCGACGAGCGAACACGTCTGTTCCGCGCCTTCGCACAGTCCCCCCGTTTCTCCCAGCTGAGTCCGCGGGTCCGCTCGCTGACGGCCATCTGGGTGCTGCGGGCGGATGCTGCGACCCTGTCGGAAAAGGACGCAGTCGTCCTGTTGCGTGCGGTCCGGGAGCCGAAGCGGTTCGTCGAGTTCCTCGCCATGCGGGACTACGCGGCTATCTGGCCGCTAGTCGAGACGCAGGTGGGTCCCGGCATGAGTCTCCTGCTGCAGGGTCAGGTCAATGACGCGCGCGACGGGCTGTCCCCGCGACGGGCGGACGACCGGGCGCGGTCCGACCTGGCCCTTGCCCGCTATCGGGCCGGAGAGTTCGACGAGGCTGTGCAGCTTGCAGCGGAGATCGACCACCGGCCATCCCGCGTCAAGCGCCTCACCGAGGACCAGGCCTGGACCCTTAACACCGAGGCCTATGCCCTCGATGGCCTTGGCCGTCGTTCCGAAGGGGATGCGATCTTCGAGTTGCTGGCGGACATACCTTTACGCGCTAGCACCCCGTGGATCATCAATTTCCGGATCAATCGCGCCCTCCGGCTGGTCGGTTACGGCGAGTGGGGGTCTGGACTCAAGGCTGCCGCGGCGGCCGAGGCCCTGGTGCCGAGCGGTAGTGTAGCCATCATGGGGCGCACGCTGCTTGCGGGTGCGAGGGTATGCGCGTTGGCTGGGCTTGGGCGCGCAAGTGAGGCCGCTGCCGACCTGCGCTTCCTCGACGCGAACCGCCAGTCGCAGCCGAAGCCTGCCGTCCAGGGCTTCCTTTGTGCCGGTGATGATGATCGCGCCGCCGCGCTCGCCATCGAGTCGTTACAGGACCCCGGGCGGAGAGACGAAATGGTGGCGCTGCTGCAGGGTCCTGCGTTCGAGTTGTTCTATCCGCCGGCTCCCGCACTGCCCGAGATCCGTCGCGCGCTCCGGTACCGGCCGGACGTTGCCGACGCCTTCGACCGCGTCGCGCGGGACATTCCCGCGGTATTCGCGCCACGTCCTGGCCTGGCAGCAACCGGGCAGGGCGAGGGCACTTCCTCTAGCGGAAGATGATCCTGTACTCCTGGCCGAGCGTGGGCACCGTACGGCCATCCTCCATGCGCGGCCTGTAGCGTGCCTGCCTGAAGGCCTTCAGGACCGGCGTTGGCAGGCTGGCGACGGGCAGGTCCTTGCGGAGGACGGCCACGTCTGCCAAATGGCCGTCGGCGCCGACAGTGAACGTGAACACGACCTCGCCCGTGGCGAAGAAGTCGCCGCCCTTGATTTGAGTGAACGGCTCGGGGGGAATGTTGATCCGCAGGGGCGCCGGCAGTGCAAACCGTTCGGCCGCGGCTTCGGCACCGTCCCGGCTGGCACCGGACAGGGTCCTCCATGCGGCCTCGTAGTGAGGCGCGCCGCTGCCGGCATCGGCGAAGACCACGGCGTAATCACCGAGTGCAATCTGGACTGTAGCCTTCAGGGCCGCATGGTCCGGCGCCTCATCGAAGTCGAGCGTCAGTGCCCGATCAAGTGCAGCCTTGGCTACGGCTGGCCTGGATGCGTAAGTGATGAACGTGTTGGCCAGGCGAACGAGCGGTATCGCCAGGTTCGCGCTGCGAGGGCCGAACGCCAGTTCGACAAGCCGAATGATCTCTTCGACTTGTTTGCGTTCCTCGGCGGGCTGCCCCGTTTGGGCGAACCAGTCCGCTGCGGCCAGCAGTCCGGGTAGGCGGTCGCCCGAGTCGGCCCCCAAAGCGGCCGCTTCCTCGCGCACCATGGCTTTTGCCGCGATGTTGCCGGTCGTGAACAACGACGCCCCCTCGAGCCGGGGAGCAACCTCGAGGATCCCCAGGTAAGCCCGCGATCGCTCACGGACCGGTATGCCCGGGGCCGCGGCCTCGGCCTTCAGGATGCTGCGGTACTGCCGGAGCGCCACGTCATACCGTCTGAGCGCATACTCGGCCCTCGCTTGCCGCAACGCCTTGTCGAGGGCGGCTACGGCTGCAGGGTTTGCCACGCTCGCCGGGCCTTCGGCCGCACCCACCACCTGCGTGCCGCCCATGGCGATCGCGCAGAGCCATGCGATCAGGCCGGTCGTGCGGCGCAGGTACATGGTGGTGTGGCGTCGATCATGGGCCGCTACGCGACGGCCGCCGCCTGTCAGTGCGGCTCCCCGATGCCGTAGCGGCGGGCCAGGTACCGGCCGATGTCGGCGGGGCCCTGCAGGAATTCACGGCCGTTGGCTTCGCGCACGGCGAGGCCGGCAATGGCGTCCGGCGGCGTGCCCGGCGCCAGCACCAGCGCCGGCAGGCCCTGGTTCGCCGCACCGATCAGTTCGATGACGGCGGCCCGCGGTCGCGCAAAGCCGATGTATCTGACGTCGAGCTCCGCGCGAAGTGCCGGGTAGTAGCCGAGGATCCCTTCGACGGTGGCGCAGGCCGGGCAGTAGCAGCGCCGGCCCTCGGCCGTGAAGTCCGGCTCCAGCAGCAGCAGCGTGTCGCGTCCCGTGTTGGCCATGGCGCCCTAAAGATGTCATCTGCCGCATCGCCTGTCATCCACTGGTTCCGCCAGGACCTGCGCCTGGCCGACAACCCGGCCCTGCACGCGGCGGCGGCCACCGGGCCCGTGGTGCCGGTGTTCGTCTACGACGACAGTGGCCCCTGGGCGCCCGGCGGCGCCACCCGCTGGTGGCTCGACGGCAGCCTGCGAAGGCTCGACGAGGCGCTGCGCCGGCAGGGCTCGCGACTCGTCGTTCGGCGGGGCGACCCGGTCACGGAACTCGCGGCCGTGGCGGCGGCCACCGGGGCCCGGGCGGTCCACTGGACCCGGGCCTATGAGCCGGGCGAGCCGGCGCAGGAGCAGCGGCTGCGATCGGCGCTCGGCGCGCAGCTCGAGCTCCGCCGCTTCGCCGGGCGCCTGCTGCACGAGCCGGAGACGTTGCGGACGGGGGCCGGCAAGCCCTTCCAGGTCTTCACGCCGTTCTGGCGCGCGTGTCTGGCGGCGGCGGAGCCGCCGGCGCCGCTGCCTTCGCCGGCAAGCCTGGCCGTACCCGCCGCCTGGCCGGCGGGGCTCCTGGTGGACGACCTCGGTCTGCTGCCGCGCACTCCCGACTGGGCCGGCGGGCTACGGGCCGCCTGGGAGCCCGGCGAGGCTGCGGCCCTGGCGGCGCTTGGCCGCTACCTCGAGGGGCCTGCCGACCGTTACCGCGGCCAGCGCGACCTGCCGGGCATCACCGGCACCTCGCGCCTGTCGCCCTACCTGCACTTCGGCGAGATCGGCGTGCGCACGGTCTGGCACGCCACGCGGACCGCCATCGCCGCCGGCCTGCCGGCGGCCGAGGGCGAAGCCTTCCTCCGGGAGGTCGGCTGGCGGGAATTCTCGGCGCACCTGCTGTTCCACTTCCCGACGCTGCCCGACGTGCCGCTGCGGCCCGAGTTCGCCGCCTTCCCGTGGCAGCCCGACGCCGCCCTGGTCCGCGCCTGGCAGCGGGGCGAGACGGGCTATCCCATCGTCGATGCGGGCCTGCGCGAGCTGTGGACGACGGGCTGGATGCACAACCGGGTGCGCATGATCGTCGCGTCGTTCCTCGTGAAGGACCTGCTGGTGCCCTGGCAGCAGGGCGAGGCCTGGTTCTGGGACACGCTGGTGGACGCGGACCTCGCCAGCAATGCTGCCAGCTGGCAGTGGGTCGCCGGCTGCGGGGCCGATGCGGCGCCGTACTTCCGCGTGTTCAACCCGGTGCTGCAGGGGCGCAAGTTCGATGCGGCCGGGGACTACGTGCGCCGCTGGGTGCCGGAGCTGGCGCGCCTGCCGGCCGACCGCATCCACGCGCCCTGGGAGCTGCCGGCCGCGACGCTGGCGGCGGCCGGCGTGGTGCTGGGCCGGGACTACCCGGCGCCCGTCATCGACCACGGTGCCGCCCGGGCGCGGGCCCTCGACGCCTACGCGGCCCTGCGGGCCGGAAATCCGGGGACAGTTTCCTGATTTGCGCAATGCGCAAATCAGGAAACTGTCCCCGGATTTCCCCCATCGTCCGCGGGCCGGGTGAGGGGCGGGCGCGGCGCCGCGCCGCTGGCGCCGCCAGCCGGTTCGTCCGCTATGCTTCGGGGCCATCAAACCGGCATCCGGAGCACCGACCTTGGTCACCTACATCGCCACCATCTACGCCAAGCCCGGCCACGAGCTGGCCGTCACGAAGTTCTACCAGGACCTCGAGCCGCTGCTGCGCGAGGCGAAGGGCTACCACGGGCGCAAGATCCTGCGGGCGCGCCCCGGCACCATGGAGGCCGAGGTGCGGCGGGTCATTCCGCCCGACCAGCTGAAGGGCCACCACGAAGACTCGCCGGGCGTGCACTTCATCATGATCGAGCAGTGGGACAGCGTGGCCGACCGGGTCGCCTTCTCCCGCGGCGCCTCGGCCCAGCGCACGAAGGAACTGATCCCCCACATCCTGCCGGCCCACTCCCACGAGTTCTACGAGGACGTGACCCCGGCCTGACCGGAAGCAACGGACGGACCCGTTGGGTCGGGGACAGCGTGCTGATTTACGCAATGCGCAATCAGTGAACTGTCCCCGCAATCCCCTGACGGCCGCAGGCCCCGGCCGCCACAGGGCGGCGGCGGCCGCGGGCGCACCGTGCGCCGGGCGGCCGGGGGAGCGCACAATCGCCGCATGCTGCTGCCGGACCACGAGTTCCTGAAGCCCGCGAGCCTCGCCGAGGGGCTGGCGCTGCTGGCCGCGGGGCCCGGTGCCCGGGTGCTGGCCGGCGGTACCGACGTCGTCTTCAACATGCGCGGGCGGCTCTTCACGCCGCCGGCGGTCGTGTCGGTCCGCAGCCTGCCCGAGCTGCAGGGCCTGCACGAGCGTCCGGACGGCAGCCTCGACATCGGTGCGGGCTGCCGACTCACCGACCTGCTGGCCGACCCGCTGCTGGCCCGCCACCCGGCGCTGCGGACGGCGCTGCGCGCGGTGGCCTCGCGGCACGTGCGCAACCTGGCGACGCTCGGCGGCAACCTCTGCCTCGACACCCGCTGCTGGTTCACCAACCAGAGCGAGGACTGGCGCGCGGCCCGCGGGCCCTGCCTCAAGACCGGCATCGACGCCTGCCACGCCCTCCACGGGTCGCCGGTGTGCGTGGCGCTGAACAACGCCGATACGCCGCCGGCGCTGATCGCCCTCGGTGCGACGGTGACGCTTGCCAGCGTGCGCGGCGAGCGGCAGGTGGCGCTGCGCGACTTCTACCGCGACGACGGCATCGACCACACGGTGCGCCAGCCGGACGAGCTGCTGACCCGCGTGATCGTGCCGCCGACGACGGACCGCGTGGTGTTCCTCAAGGAGACGGCGCGGCAGGGCATGGACTTCGCCTACGGCACCATCGCCGCCCGGGCCGACGGCCACGGCGCACGTGCGGGCCGCATCACGCTGGTGCTCGGCTCGCTCACCACGGCACCCGTCGTCCTCGACGCGATCACCACCCGGCTCGTGGCCGACGGCCTCGGCGACGACGCCATCGATGCAGCCTGTGCCGGGCTGCGGGCGGCGCTGGGCCCGCTCACGAACCTGTACTCACCGGCGGCCTACAAGCGCGAGCTCGCCCGGACGCTGCTGCGCCGGGCCCTGCTGGCGCTGCGGGAGATGTAACCGATGGACGCGAAGCGCGAGACCCCGCCTGCCGGCCGCAGCCGCGTGCTGCGCCTCGTGGTGAACGGCGACCTGCACGAGGTGCTGGTCACGCCGCGCCACACGCTGCTCGACGTGATCCGCGGCGAGCTGGGGCTCAAGGGCACGAAGGAGGGCTGCACCACCGGCTCCTGCGGCGTGTGCACCGTGCACAACGACCGGGGCGAGGCGATCCTGTCGTGCCTGACGCCGGCGCTCGAGTGGGACGGCGAGTCCATCACCACCATCGAGGGGCTTGAGTCGGGCGGGCGGCTTGCACCGATCCAGCAGGCCTTCGTCGAGCACCACGCCGTGCAGTGCGGCTACTGCACGCCGGGCGTCATCATGTCGGCCCAGGCCATCCTGAACGCGACGCCCGAGCCCGCCGAGGCGGACATCAACGACGGCCTTGCCGGCGTCATCTGCCGCTGCACCGGCCACATCAAGGTGAAGGAGGCCGTGCGCAACGCCTGGCGCTATGCCGGTGGCGCCGGACCTGCACCCGGCGGGTCCCATGACTGACGGGCGCGCGCCGCCGCCCGGCCCGGGCCTCGGCGTCATCGGCCGCCGCCAGCCGCGCCTCGATGGCTTCGACAAGGTGTCGGGCCGTTCGGTCTTCGCCGACGACATCGAGCTGCCCGGCATGCTGCATGGCCGGATCCTGCGCAGCCCCCACGCCCGGGCCCGCATCGTCCGCCTCGACACGACCAAGGCCCGGGCGCTGCCCGGCGTGAAGGCCGTGGTCACCAACGGCGACGCGCCGGACCTCGTCTTCAGCGAGCGGCAGCCGCTGCTGGCGAAGGGCTTCGTCCACTACGTCGGCGAGGAAGTGGCGGCGGTCGCAGCGACGGACCCGTTCATCGCGGACGAGGCCCTGCGGCTCATCGAGGTGGAGTACGAGCCGCTGCCGGCGGTGACCTCGCTGCGCCGGGCCCTGCAGCCCGACGCGCCGCTGGTGCACGAGTGGGCCGCCGGCAACGTGGCGGTGACCCACGACCGGGATTTCGGCGACCCCGACGCCGCCTTCGCCGAAAGCGACCTCGTCATCACCGACGAGTTCCGCTCGCCGGTCCAGCACAACACGCTGGCCGAGTTCCACGTGGCCATCGCCGACTTCTCGAACCCGGACAAGCTCCACGTCTGGACGCCGACGCAGTCGGCGCCGATGTACCAGATGGCGCTGGCGAAAGCCTTCGGGCTCGAGTCGAGCCAGGTGCGCATCGTCTACGGCAACGTCGGTGGCGCCTTCACCGGCCGCGGCCGCGCCAAGCCCCACCATTTCGTCGCCGCGCTGCTGTCGCGGGTCGCCGCGCGGCCCGTGAAGATCAAGGCCACGGCCGACGAAGAGTTCATCATGTTCCGGGGCTCCGGCGAGACGCTGTACCGGTTCCGCACCGGCGTGACCCGCGACGGCCGCATCCGGGCGCTGGAGCTCGACGTCACCTTCGACGCCGGCGCCCACGCCGAATGGGCCATGATCCTGTGGCTGCCGGCGCTCTACCCGAACTGGCTCTACCGGTTCGAGGGCCTGCGCTACCGCGGCCGCTTCGTCTACACCAACACGGTGCCCAAGGGCTCGAACCACGGCGGCATCATGGGCCGCATGTCGGCGGGCTGGATGCAGCACCTGACGCGGGTCGCGGAGGAACTCGGCCTCGATCCCGCCGAGTTCCACCGCCGCAACGCCATCGAGGCCGGCGACCATGCCCGCGACGGCTCGGACTTCGGCAGCTGCGGCCTGAAGGAGTGCATCGACCGGGTCGTCGAGCGCTCGGGCTGGCAGGTCAAGTACGGCCGGCTGCCCCCCTACCGGGGCATCGGCATCGGCATCGGGGCCCAGGCCTCGGGCGGCAAGAACGCCAGCAACGACACGTCGGCGGCCATGGTAAAGATCGCCGACGACGGCCGCGTGACGCTCTTCACCGGCATCCCGGACCTCGGCCAGGGCTCGTGGACGGTCATGGCCATGATCGCCGCCGAGGTGCTGGGCATCGAGCCCGCCGACGTCAACGTGGTCGGCGGCGACTCCGACATCGTGCCCTTCGACTGGGGCGCCTTCTCCCAGCGCGGCACCTTCATGACGGGCAACGCGGTCAAGGTGGCTGCGGAGGACGCCCGCGCCCAGCTCGCCAGCGTCGCCGCGGCGGCGCTCGGCGTGCAGGCCGAGGACCTCGTCTTCGCCGGCGGGCGCGTGCACATCCGCGGCGAGGCGCCGGACGCGCCCGGCCGGTCGCTGTCCTTCCGCGAGGCCGTGGCGAAGGCCTTCCACGGTGGCGAGGGCCGCTACGTGATGGGCCGCGGCTTCTTCAACTCGCCGCGCCAGTCGGGCTCCATGGCCTTTTCCTTCGGCGCCCAGGTGGCCGAGGTGGAGGTGGACCCGGAGAGCGGCGCGGTGCGCGTGCTGAAGGTCACCGTGGCCCACGACCTCGGCCGCGCACTGAACCCGCTGGCCGTCGAGGGCCAGCTCGACGGGCAGGTGTTCTCGGGGCTCTCCCAGGTGCTCTACGAGGAGTGCCGCATGGATGCCGGCCAGGTGCTCAACCCGTCACGGCTCGAGTACAAGCTGCCGCGCACCTGGGAGCTGCCCGAGGTGGATTACACCCTCGTCGAGACCATCGACCCCTACGGGCCCTTCGGCGCCAAGGAGGTGGGCGAGGGGCCCATCGTCGTCACGATGTCGGCCGTGGCGGCGGCCGTTGCGAACGCGCTCGGCGAGCCGCTGCCGCAGATGCCCATGACCCCGTGGCGCCTGCTGCGGGTGATCCGGCACCACCGCCGGCGCCGGGCCCGCGGCGCCCCGGGGGCCGCGCCGCGCTGACGGACGGGGGCGGCTCAGCGCGCCGGTTGCTGCCGGCCGGGACGGGACAGCGCGACCGCCGCCGCCGCGGCACCCAGGGTCAGCAGCCCGATGGCGATGAGCGGGAGACCCTCCAGCTTCCCCTGGTCGAAGGGGCCGTACCGCCAGAGGGCGAGCGCCAGCAGCACGTTGGCGATGAGGTGGGTGCCCAGCGCCGGCCACAGGGAGCCCGAGGCCTGCCGCAGCCAGCCCAGTGCCGCCAGGGCCACGAAGTAGCCGAGCCACTGGTCCGCCAGTTCCGGTCCCCAGCGGTGGGCGGCGGTGTTCAGCGCCGCGATGCCGATGATGGCGGGCCAGGGGCCGATGAGCGGGGTCCAGCGGGCCTGCAGGTAGCCGCGGAAGACGACCTCGGCGAGCACCGCCGGGGCCGCCGACAGCGTAACCGCATAGGCCAGCTGGAAGGCCGGGCCCGTGCCGGGCGGGCCGGGCTCCGGCTGGCGCACCATGCCGGCGAGGGCGCCCTGCACGATGCAGGCGCCGACGCCCAGGGTGGCCACGGCCAGCGACAGCAGCCAGTTGCGGGCCGGCGGGAGTACACCGCTCGTCAGTCCCAGGGGCACGCGCCGGTCGAGCCAGCGCGTGCCGCCGGCAACGACCAGCACGACGGCCAGCGGGAAGAGCGGCAGGCCGGGCGCCAGCCGCGCGTTGAGCAGCACGCTGCCGACGGCTGCCCCCATCAGCACGCCGAAGAAGAGCACGCCGGCCACGGCGCTGCGGGCGAGGGCGACGAGGGTCGGCATCGGGCGGGTTCGCGGCAGTCGGGCCGGTGCGCGGCGGGACCCACAGCCTGCGGCGTGCCGCCGCCGCCCGCACGCGCTGCCTGCGCTTCCGTCCGGGCAGCGGGCAGGGTTACAGTCCCGCAGCCTTCGCCACTGCGGACACTCCGTGACCGTCACCACCGCGCCTGCCATCCCGACCCGCATCGCCGCCAGCTGGGGGCTCGGGGCCTTCGCCACGACGACGATGCTGAACGGCATCGCCATCGTCCTGCTTTTCTACCTGGTCAACTTCGTGAAGGTCGAGCCGGTCATCGCCGGCGCGCTGCTGTTCGCCTCGAAGCTCTTCGACGCCTTCATCGACCCGCCCATCGGCCTGCTGAGCGACCGCACCACCGGCCGCTTCGGCCGGCGCCGCCCGTGGCTGCTCGGCGCCTCGTTCTTCTGCGGCCTGTCCTTCGCGATGCTCTTCAACGTGCCGGAGGGGCTCGGCCTCGCCGGCGTATACCTGTTCGTGGGCGGCTGGCTCTTCGTCAACACGGTCGGCTACGCGGCCTTCACGGTGCCCTACCTCGCCATGCCGGGCGAGATGACCGATGACTACCACGAGCGCAACCGCCTCATGTCCTGGCGCACGGTCTTCATGACCGCGGGCACGCTCGTGGGCTCGGCCGGTGCGCCGGGGCTGGTGACCTGGCTCGGCAACGACCGGCCGGCCTACGGGAGCATGGGCATCGTCCTAGGACTGCTGGTGACGGTGGCCATGCTGGGGACCTTCGCCGGGACTGCCGGCGCGCGGAACGCGCCGGTGGACCCGGTGCGCGTGCCGCTGCGCGAGCACCTCCGGCTGCTGCGCCGTAACGTGCCACTGCTGATACTGATGGCGACCAAGATCGTGCTCTTCGCCGGCCTCGCGGCGTTCACCGCCGTGCTGCTCTTCTTCTTCAGCAGCGTGCTCAAGAAGACCCCGGCCCAGGTGGGCATCTTCTTCGTCACCTTCTCCGCGGCGACCATCCTGTTCACCCCGGTGCAGCTCTGGGTCGGCCGGCGGGTCGAAAAACGCAGCGCCTACCTGGTCTGCATGGGGGCCTACGCGCTCGGCATCCTGAGCTGGCTCACGGCCCCGGGCGGCGAGCCGGACTGGGCGCTGGTGCTGCGGGCGGTCTGGCTCGGCAGCTTCAATGCCGGGCTCTTTCTCTACGGCTACTCGATGCTGATCGACACCTACGCCTGGGACTACCGGCTGACGGGCCTGCGGCGGGAGGGGTTCCTGGCCTCGGCCATCAGCTTCGTCGAGAAGTTCTCCCTGGCCGTGGGCCCGCTCGTCATCGGGGCGCTGCTGTCGGCCATGGGTTTCGACAAGGACCTGCCACCGGGGGCCGACCAGCCGCCGGGGGCGGTGCAGGCCATGGTGCTGGGCTTCGTGTGGATACCGTTCGCGGCCCAGCTCATCGCCATGGTGCTGCTGCGCTGGTACCGCCTTGGGCGCGAGGACCTCGCGGGTCCGCTGCCGGAGGGGCCGGTCCGGGCGGCGAGCGCGGCGATCGTGGGAGGCTGAGCGAGGCGCGGAAGTTGCCGGCGACCGGCCAGTGGGGGGCCGACGTCGCAAAACTGCGACATCCGTCAGGGGATTCCGCTATTGCCGGGGTACGGTTAGTATCTGGTTTGGGGGGCGTCGGCGCGACGCCGAATTTTGACTTCAGTGTGGGTTGGCTGCCCGGCCGGGCAGTCCTTGGGGGAGCATGCATGAATCGCATAGCAGCGGGCATTGCCGCTATCGGGCTGGGTCTGGCGTCGTCGGCGGCCATCGCGGCCGATTCGTACAACGCCGTCGCAGAGGTCACGTTCGAGTGGGCGACCAACGGTCAGGCCAAGGGCTGGACCTCGTCGGCCGCGAACACGCTGGCGAGCATCGCCAACACGACCTACTTCTCTGCCGACACGTCCGGGGCCAACTCCACGACGTACTACAACCCGGACTTCGCCAAGGCGGGTGATGCCACGGGCTGGTGTGCCGCCGGTCAGGAGGCCTTCCAGGCCCAGTATGCCTGCAAGGTCAGCACCAACACGCCGATCGCCGATTTCGGGCCTGGTGCCCAGGCCACCGGTACGATCACCGTCACCGATACGACGATGACCGGCACGCTGGTCGTCATCGACACCAACGACGAGGGTGCGGGCCCGCAGCCCGGAACGACCGAGGCGACCGGCTACAACATCCGCTCGGCCGACGGCTCGCCGTTCAAGAACGTCTGGTATGGCATCAGCAACCAGATGACGCTGACGGTCAACCTGACGGGCACCTTCACTTCCACGAGCTGGGAAATCACGGGCGGCACGGTCAGCTTCAATGACCCGGCCTTCCAGTGCGCCTTTGCCGACTTCGGCGGGGTGTTGTGCAATACGAGCACCGTGGGCGGCGGATTCCAGCCTGACGGCAGCATGCTGAGCTGGGGCATCGACCAGGCCACCGGCGCGAACACGGCCGTCGGCCAGATCCCCGTCTTCAACGCAGCGGGTGACACGCTGCTCTCGACGCTCAGCGGCGTGCTCGCCTCGCTCAGCGTCGACGGATCGGGCAACGTCACCACGAACCAGGCTGAATTCCGCAACGGCACGGGCAGCAGCGGTGGTGGCTGTCCCACGAGCATCCGCTACAGCGGCACGGGCATCGGCTGCGGCACGCTGCAGGTCGCGTCGGTGAGCATCGCGGGCATCGTGCAGGACACGACGCCGGATGCCATCGCCTTCACGGCGGTGACCGGCGCCGCGCTGGCCACGCTGGTCGAGTCCGAGGACCAGACGATCCAGGGTGTCAACCCGGCTGCCCCCATCTCCATCGCCGGGGGCGAGTACCGCATCAACGGCGGTGCCTGGACGAGCGCTGCCGGGTCCGTCATCAACGGTGACGTGGTCCGCGTGCGCGTGCTGAGCTCGGCGCTGGGCCTGACGGAGGAGGCTGCCGACCTGACGGTGGGCACCCTGACGGTGCCCTTCAGCGTCACGACCCAGGCCGCCGATACCTCGCCTGACCCGATCAACTTCGCTGCCCAGATCGACGTGCCGCTGAGCACGCTGGTGACGTCGAACACCGTGACGATCACGGGCATCGACGCGCCGACGCCGATCTCGGTGACCGATGGCGAGTACTCGATCAACGGTGGGGCGTTCACCAGCGCCGCCGGCAACGTCGTTGCCGACGACGAGGTCCAGGTCCGCCAGACCAGCTCGGCGACCTCCGAGACCACCACCAACACCTTCCTGGTGGTGGGTGACCAGAACGCGACGTTCTCCGTCACGACCGGCGACACGACCCCCGGGCCCTTCAGCTTCACCGACGTGACCGGTGCACCGCTGAACACGTCCACGATTTCCAACCAGATCACGGTGTTCGGCATCTCGCTGCCCTCGCCGATCACCATCACGGGCGGCGAGTACCAGATCGGTGCCGGGGTGTTCACCAGCGCCGCGGGTACCGTCAACAGCGGTGACCTGGTCACCGTGCGCCAGACCAGCTCGCCGAACTTCAGCACGACCACCGATACGGTGCTGAACATCGGCGGCGTGTCCGACACCTTCTCGGTGACGACGCTGGCGGCCGACACGACGCCCGATGCCTTCACCTTCACCGATCAGGTCGACGTGGCCTTCGCGAGCCAGATCACGTCAGCCCCGGTGACGATCACGGGCATCAACACGGGTGCCGCGATCTCGGTGACCGGCGGTGACTACTCCATCGATGGTGGCGCCTTCACGAACGCGGCGGGCACGGTCACCAACGGCCAGCAGGTGCGGGTCCGCGTGACCAGCGCGGCCACGCCGACGACGGCCACCAACGCGACGCTGACGGTGGGTGGCGTCTCCGACACCTTCACCGTGACCACCGTGGCGACCCCGCCCGACGTGGTGCCCAACGCGTTCTTCTTCGATGATGTGGAGAACGCCGACCAGGGCGTCGTCGTCGAGTCCAACGTCGTGACGATCACAGGCATTGATCCCGGTGCGCCGATCCGCATCAGCGGCCCGGCGGCCAGCAGCTCGCAGTACCGGATCAACGGCGGTGCCTGGACGAACGCCGTGGGCACCATCAACCCGGGCGACACGCTGCAGGTTCGCCACACCACGGCCTCCATCGCCGGCCGGGCGGTGTCGTCGACGGTGACCATCGGCAACCCGTCGCCGGCGCCGGCGACCCAGCGCTACCAGGCTGAGTTCACCAGCGTGACGACGCCCGCGGGCGGCGGCAGCAGCTCGATGGACTTCCTGGCGCTCGGCCTGCTCGGTGGTCTCGCCTTCCTGCGGCGGCGCCGGCCGACGGCCGGCTGAAGCTGGCAGGAGTTCCGGACGAAGGGGGGCCGCCCGCGAGGGCGGCCCTTTTTCGTTGGGGGGTCAGTCGCGGCGGGCGCGGATCAGCTGATCCCTCGGTGCCGGTGGTCGCCGGCGGAGCGCGTGCTGTAGCCGGACATCCTCGGCGGGATCGTCTGGCGTTCTGCTTATGCCGGACTGGAGCACCGTGCAACGGGCTGGCCATCCAGAAGCACGGCATCTGAGACGGCGGCAGCGGAGAGATTGACTCGGGGCCGGGGACGGCCCCTCGCCCCTGCGGGGCAGCGGCGCTGCGCACCGCTGTCCGAATTCGCTCTGCGAATTCGTCGAACTCCCGACGTGGGGGAAGGGGAGTCCGAAGCTGCCGACGAAGCCAATGAAAGAAAAGGCCCGCACTGGGCGGGCCTTTACTTTCATATGGCGCGCTCGGAGAGATTCGAACTCCCGACCTTCTGGTTCGTAGCCAGACGCTCTATCCAACTGAGCTACGAGCGCGCGGAGGGCTGTTCGCGGGGCTGTCGGGCGACGCCGGGCCCGCGAAGGGGCGGTATCGTACCGGGGTCGGGCAGGGGTGTCCAACCCGGGCGTGGGGTCAGGAGAGGCCCCCGTCCTGCCAGCGGGCCAGCAGCGGCAGGGCGTCGGCCACGGCCCTGCGCCGCTCACGCTCGAGCCCCCGGGCGAGGCTCGCCGGGGCGAGGCCTGCGGCCATGGCCAGGTCGGCCGCCTCCCCCAGTCGCCGCTGCAAGGTTCGCAGGCTGCGGGCTTCGGGCAGCGCCGCGCACCCCGGCACGCCTGCAGCCAGCTCGAGGCTGTAGCGGAGCCGCTTGAGGGTGATGCGCGCCTGGTGCAGCAGCTCCGGCGCAGGCTCCCGCGTGGCCGCGGTTGCCGCCACCGCAACGTCCGCCTGCAGTCCCCGCAGCTGCCGGGCCATGCGGGCCGCGGTGCCCCGCGCCGCCGCCGGCCGGCGCGTCCGGGCGTCCAGCGCGGTCGTTACGGCGGCCAGCCGCCCTGCGATGCGCGCAATACGGCTCCTGCCAAGGGCGGCGTGCAACCGCGGCGCGCGGCGACGACGCTCGCGGGCGATGGCGGCCAGCGCGGGCGCGGCCGAAGCAGACGCCTGGCCGTGCCGCGCGATCACCTGGCCGGCCACCTGCAGGTCCCGCAGCCGACCGGCGCGGCGGAACGGCCGGCGCAGGGGCCGCCGGGCCTGCCGCAGCAGTTCCCGCGGCACGCTGCCGGTGCAGAGGTCCAGCGCCGCCCGCAGGCGGCGGGTGCAGACCCGCAGTGCATGCACGTTGCCCACCGAGGCGCGGCGGGCAGCGGCCCGCGCGGCCGTCAGGTACTCGTCGGCGGTGGCCCTGACGAGCTGCGCCAGCGCGGCGGCAGCCCGCCTGTCGGGGTCCGTGGCAGTCGCGGGCACCATCAGTCGCGCCATTCCGGTACGCTTGCCCGACCGCGGGCGCCCGGGGCCCGCGGGCAATTCCCCTGCCGCGGAAGCCCGCCGATGCCCGACCGCCCGATCATCGTCTTCCCCACGGACTTCTCCCCGCTGTCCCTCGACGCGATCCCCTGGCTCAGGCACATGCAGGAAGCGCTCGACGCCGAGGTCCACTGCATCAACGTCGTGCAGCAGCCGCCGGCCTTCGCGATGCTCGAGCTCGGCACGATACCGCTGCCGACCCAGGAAGCGCTGCTGCGCGGTGCGGAGCAGGCGCTGCAGAACCTGGCCCGCCGGCACCTCGGCCAGTTGCGGCTCGGCGCGGTGCGGGTCGTGGCCGGTCGTCCGGCCGACGGCGTCGTGGACTACGCCCGCGAGGCCGGTGCCGCGCTCATCGTGCTGACCACGCACGGCCGTGGCGGCTGGCGGCACGCCGTGCTGGGCAGCACCGCCGAGGCCATCCTGCGCCGGGCGCCGTGCCCGGTGCTGTCGGTCCGCGGCCAGCCGCCGGGCTGATCTCAGCGCGTCGCGGTCACGGGCGCCGGCCGCAGCGCGCCCCGGACCCGCTCGGTCACGTCCGCGAGCGCCGCCTTGGCGAGGTTGCGGGGCACCTGGGCCGCAATCCGTGTCCGCAGGGCCGCTGGCAGCAGCTGGCGGTACTGGCCGAGCAGGCGCGCGCTGCCCACGAGCACGATGTCCGGCTCGCCGGGACCCTTTGCGGCCTTCGCCACGGCAGCCATCACCTGCTTCGCGAACTTCTCGTCGGCCGCGCGCTTCAGATCCTGGTGGCTTTCGAGGGCGTGGCGCACGCCACTGCTGGCGTTGACCGTCCGGGCGGGCCGGTCGGCCCCCAGGTCGCGGGTCCGCTGGTGGGCAGTGGGGTTGTGCAGTTCCTGGGCGGGCTTGAGCACGCCGGCCCGCGTGGCCATCGTGTAGAGCCGGGCCACCGAGGAATCAGCGACGACGACGACGAATCCAGCCATGTTGGGTTACCTCCGTTCCGGCAGCCTGCCTGCGCGGGACCGTGGCCGCAATACGTGGTTTCGCCGGTCCGGTCAGGCTGCCCCGACGCGCAGGACCGCAGCGCCGGCCACCTCGTCATCGCGCAGCCGCGCCAGGGCCTCGTTGGCGCGCTCGAGGGCGAACGCTTCCGTGTGGGTGACGATCGGGATCTCCGCCGCCAGCCGCAGCAGTGCGGCCCCGTCGGCCCGGGTGTTGGCCGTGACGCTGCAGAGCGTGCGCTCCTGGAAGAGGTGCCGCTGGTAGTCGAGCACCGGGATGCCGGACAGGTGGATGCCGGCCACGGCCAGCGTGCCGCCCCGGTCGAGGGCGGCCAGCGCCGCGGGCACGATCTCGCCGGCGGGGGCGAAGAGGATGGCGCCCCGCAGGGCCACGGGCGGCGGCTCGAAGGTGTCCCCGACCCAGGCAGCGCCCATTTCGCGGGCGAGCGCCTGGTGCCGGCAGCCGCGGGTGGCGACGAATACCGGGCAGCCCCAGTGGCGTGCCACCTGGATGGCGATGTGGGCCGAGGCGCCGAAGCCGTAGAGCCCGAGGGGCTCGCCGGGCTGGATCCGGCTGCGGACGAGGGCCCGGTAGCCGATGATGCCGGCGCACAGGAGCGGCGTCGCGGCCTCGGCGTCCAGGCCTTCGGGCAGCGGGTAGACGAAGTCCTCGCGGGCGCAGAGGCGCTCGGCGTAGCCGCCGGGCTCCGTCCAGCCGGTGAAGCGCGGCGCCGTGCAGAGGTTCTCGTGGCCCGACCGGCAGTAAGGGCACTGGCCGCAGCTCGCATAGAGCCAGGCGACGCCGACGCGCGTGCCCAGCGGCAGCCGCCCGGCGCCGGGCCCGTGGCCGATGACGCGGCCCACGACCTCGTGGCCCGGCACCGTGGGCGAGCAGCGCAGCGGCAGGTCGCCCTCGACGACGTGCAGGTCGGTGCGGCAGACGCCGCAGGCCTCGACGGCCACGAGCACCTCGCCGGGCCCGGGTACCGGCTCCGGCAGTTCGATGGCGACCAGGGGGTGCTGCGAGGCTGGTGCCTGGGTCGTGAGTGCCATCGCGCGCATGGGCCGGCGGTATCCCTCGTGTCGGGTGGGCCGACCGGCTCGGCCCTGTGCGCCGGAGTATAGGTCCGGCCCCGGGCCCCGGGCCGCGGGTTGCGCCGCTGGGCGGATATCCCCGGTCCCGGCCGGCCGCCCGGCTGCCGCCCGCCGCCGGCAAAGCAGGTAGACTGCCGGGCCCCGGGCGGCCTGGCCGCCCCGTCCGCTTACCACCGCGAGGAATGAACACATGATTCTGCTCACCGGCGTCACGGGCAAGACCGGCGGTGCCACCGCCCAGGCACTGCTCGGCACGGGTCTGCCGCTGCGCGTCATCGTGCGCAGCGAAGAAAAGGCCGCCGCGCTGAAGGCCGCCGGTGTCGAGCTCGTGGTCGGTGACCTGGGTGACCAGGCCGTGCTCGACCGCGCCCTGGCCGGGGCCGACCGGGCCCTGCTCATCGCCCCGAACGGCGAGCACCAGCTGGACTACGAGAAGAAGTTCGTCGACGCCGCGGTGAAGGCCGGGGTCCGGCATCTGGTCAAGATGTCCTCCATCGAGGCCTCGCCCACCACGAAGAACCCCATCGCCCAGATCCACTACGCGTCGGAGCAGTACATCGAGAAGTCAGGCCTTGCCTGGACCTTCATGAAGCCCAGCTTCTTCATGCAGAACTTCCTCGCCAACGCCGGCACCATCAAGGAGCAGAACAAGTTCTTCCTGCCCATGGGCGACGGCCAGGCGGCGATGGTCGACTGCCGCGACATCGGCGCGGCGACGGCGGCGGTGCTCGCCGGGGCCGGCCACGAGGGCCGGCGCTACGAACTGACGGGCCCCGAGGTGCTGACGTTCCACGACGCTGCCGCCCGCATCAGCGACGCCCTCGGCCGCAAGGTCGACTACGTCAACGTGCCGATGGATGCCTACCGCCAGACGCTGGCCCGGTTCCTGACCAACGAGTGGCACCTGAATGCGGTGCTGGCGCTTTTCGGCGAGATCGCCGCGACCCGCGACGCGCACACGACGCGCACCGTGCAGCAGCTCGCGGGCCGGGCGCCCACGTCGCTGCGCGACTTCATCGCGCAGTTCAAGGCCGTGTTCACGGCCTGAGCCGGGCCGGGCGCGCAGCAGCCGAGCCAGCCCGATGCCGCGCCGCTCGCGCCGGGGCTACTACGTCGAGGGCGACTTCGTGCCCGCCGGCAGCGAGGCCGACCGCGAGTTCCGGGCGGAGATCAAGGGCACCGAAGCGCAGAGCCGCACCGAGCGCAAGCACGCGAGCGAGCACCTGCAGGAGATCGGCGAGGCCCTCGAGACGCTGCGCGCCGACCTGTTCGACGGCCTGCCGCTGCCGGACAAGCTGCGCGAGGCCATCGTCGAGGTGCGGCGCCTGACGCACTTCGGGGCCCTGCGGCGGCAGCGGCAGTTCATCGGCAAGCTGATGCGGGGCCTCGACGACGCGGAACTGGCCGCCGTCACCGCTGCCCTCGAGACGCAGCACGCCCAGTCGGCCGAGGCGGCCCGCCGGCTGCACGAGATCGAGGAGTGGCGTGACCGGCTGATTGCCGGCGACGAGGCGCTGACGGCGTGGCTCGACGCCCACCCGGGCACCGACGCCGGCCGGCTGCGCACGCTGCTGCGCCAGGCCCGCAAGGACGCAGAGTCCCACCCGCCCGAGGGTCCCGCCCGGCGCCAGGGCCGGGCCTACCGGGAGATCTTCACGCTGCTGCGCGCGCAGGCGGAGGGTGAGGAAGGCTGACGCTGCGGACCGGGCGCCTGTGCGCCAGCGGAAGGACCTGCGGATTACCCTGCCGGGGAGACCCGCTGCGGATTTCCCCGTCGTCGACTGCGTCATCGCCGCCCGGGCAGCAGGGCATTCCAGCTCATGCCGACCTGGAAGAGCAGCGCATCCCGGCTGGTGAAGCTGCCTTCCAGGGAGCCGAGGCCCGGAATCGCGGGCGTCGAGACGGGCGCACTGCCGATGCCGATGTAGCTGAGGGAGAGCCTGACGCTGCGCGAGTCCGTCCAGCGCCACTGGGCCGCGAGACCCAGGGACCAGACGGCATCGAGGCGCAGGGTCATGGTCCTCTCGTCGTCGTCGATCATCTGGTTGGTGACCAGGCCGCCGACGCCCAGCATCCAGCGATCCGAGACCGGCCAGCTGTAGCTGGCACTCACGGCATAGATGTCGTTGTAGCTGGTGCCGGAGCGCGCGAACGACTGGCCGTTGAAGTAGAACTCGGACAGGCGGAAGTCGCTGAAGTCGAGCCAGGCTACGTCGGCCGTGACGGCCGCGCCACTGGCGAACTCGTGGTAGACGCCGGCCACCACTGATTGCGGCGAGGTGCTTTCGATGGCCAGGTCGGCGTCGAGTATGCCCAGCTCCCGCATCACCCGCTCGGTGTTGGGCCCGAGGCCGGCGAGCTCGTTGTCGGCGCTCCGCGTCGCGTCGATCTGCGAGCTCCACGCCAGGCCCCACCGCGTGTTCGCGCTGTGCTGGTACAGCACCGACAGGCCCAGGCCTGCCTCCACGCTGTCGGCCCCGAGCTTCGACCGTCCATCCCCGAAGCCCGGGTCGAAGGCATTCCGTACGGCCCGCTCCTGCTCGAAGCTGGCGTACGTGAGCGCCACGCTGACCGCGATCGACCACCGGTCGTCGATGCGGTACGCGACGCTCGGAAACGCACTGACGAAGAGGGACTCGTAGCTCTCGATGAAGTAGCGGCCCGGCCAGTCCCCGAGGTCGTCGGCGATGCTCGTGCCGAGAAACGTGAACGACGCGCTGAACCGGTCGTTGATGGGCTGGACGATGGCGAACCGGGGCACGACGGTGTTGCCGGAGTCCGTCGTGTTCGACTGGCGCCCGGTGCCGCTGAACGCGCTCTGCCATTCCGACCGGCTCGAGAACCACAGCACGTCGGCATCGATGGCCCGTTGCGGCAACCGGGTGATGCCCGCCGGGTTCGAACTCGCCGTCTGGGCGCTGTCCGCGGCAGCGGCCAGCCCCGTGCCCAGGGGGTACGGGCGCGCATCGGCGGGGTTCCCGGCGAGCGTGGCCAGCAGCAGGACGGGTGCCAGCGGGAGTGGTCGGACGCGCCGTGGTGACATGCGGAGTGGTGACATGCGCAGTGGTGGGCCACGCTGGGCCGGGGGCCTGCTTAATCAGTCTAACCGCCGCCAGCCTGCGCGCCCGGAGCGCGACGGGACCCGTGGTACGCCGGGGCTCCCGCGGGGCTTGCAACCCTCCGCGCCGGCCGCGCGGCCGGCCGGATGGCGGAGGCCGCCGGCCCTTGGGGCTGTCGGCGGGCTTGACAACATCTGATGCCGCCGACGCGTGGTCGCCGGCTGCCGCTACGGCAAGCCTCTGTATTTCATCAGGATCGCACCCGTCCTGGGCTGCTGGCATGTGCCTTGCAGTGTTTTCTGCAACGCCAAAAAAGTCCTGGAGTCCGCCATGCCCGCCCCCGGTGCCCGGATCAATCGCCACCACGTCGTCGCGGCCCTCGCTCTAGCGGTCCTGCCCGTCGTCGCCCACGCCGACCTGGTTACCGTCCAGTCCGGCGACTCCACCGGCACCAGCTTCTACCGCGGATTCGCCGCCATCTGGAACAGCCCGAACGGTACCGGGGCCATCGATGGGGGCGATATTTTCGGCCAGGACTTCGCGAGCAACTTCGGCCCCGGGGTCGTGCAGGCCTCCCAGTCAGTGACCCGCGGGGGCTCCACGCTGATCGCGCGCTCGCAAGGCGTATCGCGCGGCTTCTACGCGTCGAGCAACTTCGCCGAGATCGACGTGCGGAACGTCGTCGCCGGCCACCAGTACTACGCCGTCGGCGGTACCGGCAGCAAGACGGCGCTGCGGGTCGAGGATCCCTTCGAGCTGGCCCGGCGCGCCACCTTCCGGTGGAACGTCACGGGCACCAGCACACTGCCGCCCGGCGCCACGGGCGATGCGACGTCACGCCTCGACTTCGGTTACAGCACGGATCCGTCCAGTGACTGGTTCGACCTGTTCTCCAACCCGGCCAACCTGAACGCCGAGAAGTTCCTCGGACCCGGAACCTACGAGTTCACGGTGCCGCTGGTGGCCGGCGAAACCATGTTCATCCACTTCTGGTCGTCGGCCTTCACCCAGATCGACCCAGGTGAAGCGCCTGTCGGCGGCAACTTCAAGCTGACGGCCGACTTCGCCAGTACCTTCGTGCTCGAGGCCATCGATCTCTTCGACGAGAACGAGGACCAGCTGTTCTACGACTGGTCCATCGTCGATGAGGAGACCGGCGAGACCCTGTTCGACAACTTCGGTCGCGCGGCGTTCATCGAGGACGCGCCGCCGCTCCCCGAGGTGGTGCCGGTGCCGGCGCCGGCCGTGCTGCTCCTGTCGGCACTCGGGATGCTGGCGGCCCGGCGGCGCTGCTCGGCGAACGCCTGATCTTGCCGCCCGGCGCGGGCCCGCCCCAGTGCGCGCGCCCTGACAGGCGGCCCGGGCGCGGCGTGGGGTCGACGCCGCGGATTGACGGGTTTCCCTGACTGCACCGCCGGTTCCCCGCCGGTACCCTGACGCCATGAACGTCCGGTCGGCCACCCGGCGTCGTCGGGCTGCCTGGCTCGTGGCGCTTTCCCTCTCCGCCGTGCTGGCGGGCTGCGGTGGCGGCAGCGGTGGCAGCACAGGCCCAGCCGCCGCCCCGGCGGTACTGGTCGTCAACAGTGTCGCCGACCTTGCCGACCCCCCGCCGGGTACCGTGACCTTGCGCTCGGCACTCGCCGCGGCTCCTGCTGGCGAAGCCATCACCTTCGACCCGGCACTGGATGGCACGACCATCACCCTCTCGGTCGTCGCCGAAGAGCACACGCTGCTGACCGGCGAGGTCATGGGCATGCGCGACGAACCCAGCGGCCCGGTTTCCTATCTGGTCGGCTGGTTCCCCCGGGACTACGGGCGGTCGGCCCTGGTGGCGCGCAAGGACGTCGTCATCGATGCCTCGGCGCTCCCCTCCGGAATCACCATCGCCTGGGACAGCGACCTGCGCCCGGGAGCCCGCGTGCTGGCCGTCGCCGGCAACCTCACGCTGGTCAACGTCACCATCACCGGTGGCCGCAGCACCGCCGAAGCGCTGGCGCCGTCGGGAAGCTGGCCGCAGCCGTGGACGCTGGCCCGCAGCGGGGGCATCGCCGTCTGGGGCGTGGCGCGGCTCGAGCGCTGCCGCTTCCACGACAACCAGGTGCTCGGTGACTTCGACGCGTCCCGCGACCGGGGTGCCTATGGCGGCGCCATCTACGCGGATATCGTCGAGATGACCGATTGCGTGGTCAGCGGGAACACGGCGACGGGGGCGGGTGCCGCCGGCGGCGGCGTGTACTCCGTGGGTGGGGCCGGCAGCAGCCGCACGCTGTCCACCATCGACCGGTCGGCCATCACCGGCAACCGCGCGAGCGGGCTCTACGCCTATGGGGGCGGGCTGTACACCGACGGGGGCGGCATCGGCAAGCGCAACCGCCTGCAGGTGACCAGCAGTACCGTGGCGCGCAACCTCATCGATCCCGCGCCGGGCCTGCCGGCGTTCCTGCTGACGATGGGCTACTGGCGTGGCGGCGGCATCTACATGTCCAACGGCTACCTCGAGGTGCAGGGCTGCACGGTGGTCGAGAACGAGGTCCACGGCGTGCCGCGCACCGACAGCCTCGGCCGGCGGAACCTCGCCGGCGGCATCGCGGCGACCGTCGGCAATGCCCACGCCACCGAGGACCTCGTCCTCGGCCACTCCATCGTCGCCGGGAACGTGATCGTCGAGCAGCCGGGCGGCCGCCGCGAGGCCCACGACCTCTTCACCGGCTCGCTGTTCCATTTCCGCAGTGCCGGCTACAACCGCATCGGCGTGCTGGACTTCAGCCAGATGCTCGTGCCGGTGGGCGAGTGGGGCTGGGGCTCATTGAGCCGCAAGCACTTTCCCCAGGCGGGCGATGCGGCGGGAATCGAGCTGGCCGATGTCGTCGATGCCGGCGGCGTGCCCGCCGCCGGCGTCGCTTCAGCCGGGGTCGGCGCGGGTGGGCCCGCCGTGCATCACTACCTGCCGACCGGCAGTGCACTGGGCGTCGTCCCGCCGGCGTCCTACGCCGTGCCGGAGACCATCGCCGAGTACAGGGTCCTGGCCGGCGGCACCGACGACTTCCTCGCCATCGTGCTGGGGCGCCTCGAGCAGCACCATGGGCTGCCGGGATTCGCGGCGGCCTTCACCGGCGCCTTCGAGCAGTTCCTGCAGGCGGCGGACGCGGATCCGGTGACGCCCGGCGCGCAGCCGTACCTGGCGCCGGACGGCACGCCGATCCTGTCCCTCGGCGAGACCCGCTTCTACGGGCCGTCGCAGACGTGGCCCCGGGAGCTGGCCAACCATCCGTACATCGAGTTCTGGCACCGGCTCGATGCTGCCCTCGTCGAACAGGCGATTCCGGGCCTTGGCCCGGAAGTGCTGGGCGGCTCCGCGTGGGCCGCGCTGTTCACGTCGGGCTACCTGCCCGAGAACCCCCGGATCGAGGTGGCGGTCAGGACGGCCGTGGACCTGCGCGGCCGACGCCGCGCCGTGGACCAGCTGGGCGTGCAACGCACCAGCAGCCTGCCTGGCGACATCGGCGCCATCGAGGTTCCCTGGCAGTAGAAGCAGGCCGGCCTGCCTGCCGGCCGTCGGGCCACGAGCCGCCCGGCAGTGCGAGCCCGGGACAGGCCCGCCGCGCTCAGTCGCCCTCGCGCTCGACGCTGAGGCTCGCGAGCCCGCCGTCCTCGTCGACGGCGTAGGTCACGAGCATGGGCTGGCAGCAGACGCTGCAGTCCTCGACGTAGCTGGCGGACTCCACCGACAGGTCGAGCACCAGCGTGATGGGCTCGCCGCAGTACGGGCACTCGACGTCGACTTCGTCCATCAACAGGCTTCCTCGGCAGACTTCAGTCAGAAGCGGTCCTTGCGGCGGCGGGTCTCGGCGAACACGTCGAGGTCCGGCGCGCCGGCGAGGCCCAGCGCCACGCGGATTCCCTCGCTGTCGGCCCGGACGAAGGGGTTCGTCGCGCGCTCGAGGCCGATCGTGGTCGGCACCGTGGGCCGGCCGGCGGCGCGCGCGGCCTGCACGTCGGCGAGCCGGGCGGCGAGGGCCGTGTTGCCGGGCTCGACGGTCACGGCAAACTGGCCGTTCTTCAGCGTGTACTCGTGGGCGCAGTAGACGAGGGTGTCGTCGGGCAGCGCCATGAGCCGCCGCAGCGACTGCCACATCTGCGGCGCGCTGCCCTCGAAGAGCCGCCCGCAGCCCATGGCGAAGAGCGTGTCGCCGACGAAGGCTGCGCCAGAGCCTGCGAACCACCAGCAGATGTGGGCGCGGGTGTGGCCCGGGGTCGCGATGACCGTCGCCTGCTGGCTGCCGATGCTGAAGGTGTCGCCGTCGTCGACGAGGATGTCGGCGCCGGCGATGCGGTCCGCATCGGCCCGGGCGGCGACGACCCGGCAGCCCGTCGCCGCCTTCAGTGCCCGGTTGCCGCCGGCGTGGTCGGCATGGTGGTGGGTGTTGAGGACGTAGTCGAGCTGCCAGCCGCGGGCCTTCAGCTCGCGCAGGATGGCGTCGGCGTCGGGGCTGTCGATGCTGGCGGTGCAGCCGGTGGCCGGGTCGTGGACGAGGTAGCCGTAGTTGTCCGTGAGGCACGGGAACTGGTGCACCTCGAGGGCGGGCGCCGCCACGTCACTTTTCCTTCAGCCGCGGCATCAGCTCCACCAGGTTGCAGGGCCGGTGGCGGTAGTCGAGCTGGGCGGCGATGAGCCGGTCCCAGCCCGTGGCGCAGGCATTGGTCGAGCCCGGCAGGCAGAACACGAAGGTGCCGTTGGCGACGCCGGCGAGGCAGCGGGACTGCAGCGACGAGGTGCCGATATCCTCGAAGGAAAGGGCCCGGAACAGCTCGCCGAAGCCCTCGATGACCTTGTCGAGCAGCGGTGCGATGGCCTCGGGCGTGCCGTCGCGGCCGGTGATGCCGGTGCCGCCGGTGGTGATGATGGCGTCGACGCCGGGGTCGGCGATCCACGCCGAGACGACGCCGCGGATGCGGTAGATGTCGTCCGCCACGATCTGGCGGTCAGCGAGCCCGTGGCCTGCGTCGGCCAGCCGGTCGACCAGCAGGCCGCCCGACTTGTCGGTGGCCAGCGTGCGCGTGTCCGAGACCGTCAGCACGGCGATGTTGACGGGGCGGAACTCGCGCGGGGCATCAGGCGGCATCGTCGCCTCCGGAACGGCGGAACTGCTCGCGCAGGAAATCCGCGAAATGGTGGCACGCGTCGGTGCCGGTGAAGACGCCGGCGAGCTTCCCCTTGCGGGTGACGATCGCGGCGCCCAGGTGGTTGGTGGCCATGTGGGCCAGGACCTCGTCGAGCGGCGCCTCGAGGTCGACGGCGTAGGCGGGGCTGATCATGGCGTCGCCGACATGCACCTTCTGGCCGTCGGGGTAGGCGAAGTCCGGGCCCAGCACGAGCTTGAGGTCGCGGTCCGAGACGATGCCGACGAGCTCGCCGTCGCGGGTCACCGGCAGGTGGCGGATGCGGTGCTCGCGCAGGAACTGCTGGGCTGCATCGACGGAGGCCGTGACGTCCACCGAGTACGGGAACGGCGTCATGACCGACTTGATCGGGGGAATGCGGCGCATGGCGGGATCATACCGCCGCATCGCGCCGGGCGGGGCCGTCGGGCGCCTGCGGGCTTTCCGTACGCCGGCACGGTGTCGGCCCATGGCGAAAGGCGGTAGGGTAGGGACGGCACCCTGCCTGGAAACGTCCCGTGACCGAAGACACCCGGCTGCCCGACCTCGAGCCCCTCTGGATGCCGTTCACGGCCAACCGGCAGTTCAAGCGCAGCCCGCTGCTGTTCCAGTCGGCCGAAGGGATGTACTTCACCACCACCGACGGCCGCCGCATCCTCGACGGCATCGCGGGGCTCTGGTGCGTCAACGCCGGGCACTGCCACCCGCGCATCGTCGCCGCCGTGCAGGCGCAGGCGGCGACCCTCGACTACGCGACGGCCTTCAACCTGGGGCACCCGGCCGCCTTCGAGCTGGCCGGCCGGCTCACGGCGCTGGCGCCGGCTGGCCTCGACTACGCGTTCTTCGTGAACTCCGGCTCCGAGGCCGTCGACACGGCGCTGAAGATGGCGCTGGCCTACCACCGGGCCCGGGGCGAGGCCCAGCGCATCCGCTTCATCGGCCGGGAACGCGGCTACCACGGCGTCGGCTTCGGCGGCATCTCGGTGGGCGGCATCGTCTCGAACCGGCGCGTCTTCGCCGGCGCCATGCTGCCGGGGGTCGACCACCTGCCCCACACCCACGACCTGGCGCGCAACGCCTTCAGCCGGGGGCTGCCGGCCCACGGCGCCGGACTCGCCGACGCCCTCGAGCGCATCGTCGCGCTGCACGACCCGTCGACCATCGCCGCGGTGATCGTCGAGCCCGTGGCCGGCTCTGCCGGCGTGCTGCCGCCGCCCCGGGGCTACCTCGAGCGGCTGCGCGCGCTCTGCGACAGGTACGGCCTGCTGCTGATCTTCGACGAGGTCATCACCGGCTTCGGCCGCACCGGCACGGCCTTCGGGGCCGAGACCTTCGGCGTGACGCCGGATCTCCTGACGGTGGCGAAGGGGCTGACCTCCGGGATGGTCCCCATGGGCGCGGTGCTCGTCGACCGGCGCATCTACGACGGCGTGATGACGGGGCCGGAGCAGGTCATCGAGTTCGCCCACGGCTACACCTACTCGGGCCACCCGCTGGCCTGTGCCGCCGGCCTCGCGGCGCTCGACGTCTACCGCGACGAGGGTCTCTTCGAGCGCGCCGCGGCGCTGGCGCCGGCCTTCGAGGCGGCGCTGCACTCGCTGAAGGGCCTGCCCCACGTCATCGACATCCGCAACGTGGGTCTCATGGGCGCCGTCGAGCTCGAGCCCCGGCCCGGCGCGCCGACGGCCCGGGCCATGGACGTGTTCCGCCACTGCTTCGACCAGGGCGTGCTGGTGCGGATCACCGGCGAGACGGTGGCGCTGACGCCGCCGCTCGTCATCAGCGAGGGCCAGGTCGGGCAGCTCGTCGAGGCCATCGGCCGGGCGCTGCGCGCCGTGGCCTGATCCGGCCGGGGAGGGAAGCCATGCGCATCGGCGTACCGAAGGAGATCAAGCCCGACGAGTACCGCGTGGGCCTGACACCGGCGAGCGTGCGCGAACTCGTGCACCACGGCCATGAGGTGCTTGTCGAGGCCGGCGCCGGTGATGGCGTCGGCGTGCGCGACGCCGACTACGTCCGCGCCGGGGCCCGCATGCTGCCGGCAGCCGCCGAGGTCTGGGCCGGCGCGGAGCTCGTCGTCAAGGTCAAGGAGCCGCAGCCCGTCGAGTACGCGCACCTGCGTCGTGGCCTCGTGCTCTTCACCTACCTCCACCTGGCGCCGGATCCGGGCCAGACCGCGGCCCTGCTGAAGTCGGGCTGCACCGCCATCGCCTACGAGACGGTGACGTGCCCCCACGGATCGCTGCCGCTGCTGTCACCCATGAGCGAGGTGGCCGGGCGCATGGCCGTGCAGGCCGGCGCCCACTGCCTCGAGCGCGAGGCCGGTGGCCCGGGCATCCTGCTCGGCGGCGTGCCGGGCGTGCGCGCCGCCAGCGTCGTGGTGCTGGGCGGCGGCACCGTGGGCACCAACGCCATCCGCGTGGCCATGGGGATGGAGGCCCAGGTCACCGTCATCGACCGGTCGCTGGCGCGGCTCAAGGAGCTCGACTTCCAGTTCGGCGGGCGGCTCAACACCATCTACTCCACGGTCGAGGCCATCGAGCACTACGTGGCCGACGCCGACCTCGTCATCGGTGCCGTGCTGGTACCGGGCGCCGCCGCGCCCCGGCTGGTGACGCGGGAGATGGTCCGCGCCATGCGCGGCCGCTCGGTCATCGTCGACGTCGCCATCGACCAGGGCGGCTGCTGCGAGACCAGCCGGCCCACGACCCACTCGAAGCCCACCTACGTGGAGGAGGGTGTCGTGCACTACTGCGTCGCGAACATGCCGGGCGCCGTGGCCCGTACCTCGGCCTTCGCGCTGAACAACGCGACGCTGCCCTACGTGCTGGCCCTGGCGGGGAAGGGGTGGTGGCAGGCGCTGGCCGATGACGCCGGGTTCCGCGCGGGGCTGAACGTGCACGAGGGTGTCCTGACGTGCCCGGCCGTGGCCGATGCCCTCGGGCTGCCCTGGACGCCCGCGGAAGGTCTGGTCGGCTGAGACCTGCTTCCGCGCTTATGGCAATTGCTGCTAATGCGCGTGTCGGAACCGTTGACGAATCGGTTTGCCGGGTGATGACAGCGCCATGCAAGTGATTGTTCTGGAAGGGCAATGGTTCTCTGGCACGCGCATTGCATTCTCTTCAGCGCAGAGGCCCGACGACGACGCCGGCCAGTGGCTCCAAGGAAGAAGAACAATGCAGAACAAGAAGAACATCCTGCTGGCTGGCGTCGCCCTGTTCGCGCTGGGTCTTGCCACCGCGAACGCGATGCCGCTCTCAATCATCAGCTCCGTCGGTGGTGCCCCCACCGGCACCGTCAAGTTCAACTTCAACGACCTCGCCAACTCCGGCGGCGGCGGCAGCCAGGTCGCGACCCGCAGCGACGGCGGCTCCCCGGCCTACCAGATGACCGTGCAGTTCGGCAGCAACGCCCGCGCCGTCACGGGCGCGCAGTCGGGCCAGTACGCGCGTCCGGTCCTCTCGGGCAGCAATGGCGTCGGATTTGGTCCCGGCGGGACCAACCAGCCGGGCGGCGTCGACACGACCCGCTACCTGACGACGGGCACGAGCTCGGTGACGATGCTGCTGCCCTTCCAGGCCCAGTACTTCGGGCTGCTGTGGGGCTCGGTGGACACGTACAACTACCTCGACTTCTACAACGGCGCCACGCTGCTCGGCACCATCACTGGTTCGATGGTCACGCCGGCGGCCACCGGCGACCAGGGTGTGAACGGTACGTACTACGTGAACATCAACTCGACCCAGGCCTTCAACAAGGTGGTCGCGCGCAGCACGCAGTTCGCCTTCGAGTTCGACAACGTGGCCCTCGGCCAGCGCCGCATCGGCGTGCCCGAGCCGGCCTCCCTGGCCCTGATGGGCCTCGGCCTGCTCGGGGCCGGCTTCGCCCGCCGCCGCGCCCGCTGAACGGCCCGACTCGGCAAGCGAGTGCGTATCGCGAGGGGTGGCCATCGGCCACCCCTCGCCCTTTTCCGGGGCCTGGTTTCCCGGTGCGCATGGCCGGGTCCCCGCTACCATGTCCGACGCGGGTTGTCGGATTCCTTTACTGATGCCTCGGCCGGTTTGACGTAACTCGCTGATCTGCTTGAAGGCCATCGGCTGGCGCGGAATTTGCTTCGATCCGGGGTGCGTGGGACAAGAAGCATTCTGCCCAGCCTTAGGAGTCCAGACTGATGAGAACAACAACCAAGCTCGCCGCCGGTGCCGCCCTCTATGTGGCCGGCCTGGCAAGCGCCCTCGCGGTGCCCACGGTCACCGTCGTGGCGTACTCATCCCAGGGTGCCGGCAACACCGCCGGTATCGCCTTCGCCCAGGGGTATAACGGGACGACGCCCGCCGGCGCCACCTGGAGTTCCGACCCGCTCGTGACACCGCCGCCCGGCAACCTGTCGGGCGTCTACCAGTCCCCGTTCAACAGCAACGCCCTGACGGGGACACGCACCTACTTCTCCGTTGGCGGTGTCGATGCGGCCGGTGACGGCGCTCTCTCGCCCGTCACGCTGACCCTGGCCGGGGCCCAGAGCGTCTTCAGCCTGCTGTGGGGCTCGATCGACACCTACAACACCATCGAGTTCCTCGGCGGAACGGTCGGGTCGTATTCGCTGACCGGCACGGGACTCATGGGCATCCTGAACACGCAGTTCTCGACGAGCTTCGCCCCGGATGGGAACGGCAACTACGAGAAGGTCGCACTGGTGAACTTCGACTTTGGCCGGGATACGTTCTCCAGCATCAAGTTCACGTCGACCCAGGCGGCCCTCGAGTTCGCCCTGCCGGTTCCGGAGCCGGCCTCCCTGGCCCTGATGGGCCTCGGCCTGCTCGGGGCCGGCTTCGCCCGCCGCCGCGCCCGCTGAGTCCCGCACAGCCGTAACGCCAGGGGCGGCCCGCGCGGCGGGCCGCCCCTGCGCTTTTCCGGGCCGCTGTCCACTCGCGGCGACACGGACGCACCGTTGCCCGCATCCTGCGCCCCCCGCGCGATAATGGGCGGATGACCCGAGCTTTCCCGTGGTGGCGCCACGCGCCGGTGTGGCTGGCCAGCCTGTTTCTGGCCACTGCTGTCCTTGCCAGTGCCGGCTTCTGGTGGGCGCTGGGCGGCGAGCGGGCGGTGCCGGGCGGTATCGCCGCAGGCGACCGCCTGCAGTGCGCCTCGTACACGCCCTTCCGGGGCGGCGACACGCCGCTGCGCTTCACCGTCGACCGGCAGCGCCTCGCGCAGGATTTCGCGCTGCTGTCACCTCGCGTCGGCTGCCTGCGGCTCTACTCGGTGCGCGGCATGGAGCTGGTGCCCGAGGTGGCCGGGGAGCACGGCCTCACGCTGATCCTCGGCGCCTGGATCGGCCGCGACCGCGCGGACAACGAGCGCGAGGTGGCGGGCCTCATCCGCCTCGCCAGTCAGTATCCCGACGTGGTGCAGGCCGTCCTGGTCGGCAACGAGGTGCTGCTGCGGCGCGAACAGACGGCCGCGCAGCTCGCCGGGTACCTCCGGCGCGTGAAGGCAGCGGTGCGGCAGCCGGTCAGCTACGGCGACGTGTGGGAGTTCTGGTTGCGCAACCCGGGGCTGGCGGCCGACGTCGACTTCGTGACCATCCACCTGCTGCCGTACTGGGAGGACGAGCCGGCGGGCATCGACGCAGCCATCGCGGCGGTGGCCGCCGCCCGGGCCAGGGTGGCCGCGGCTTTTCCGGGCAAGGACGTCCTCGTGGGGGAGGCCGGCTGGCCGTCGGAGGGCCGCCAGCGGGAGGCGGCGGTGCCGTCCCGGGTGAACCAGGCGCGCTTCGTCCGCGGGTTCCTCGCGCGGGCCCGCAGCGAGGGCTGGCGTTACAACCTGATCGAGGCGTTCGACCAGCCGTGGAAGCGCGCGCAGGAGGGCGCGGTGGGCGGGTACTGGGGGCTCTTCGACGCCGAGCGGCGCGACAAGGGCGTGCTGTCCGGCCCCGTCTCCGACGTGCCCGCCTGGCCCGGCCTGCTCGGCCTCGCGGTGCTGCTGGCCGGGCTGGTCCTCGCCGCGGGCGGCACGTGGCGGTCGCCGGTGGCCGTTGCCCTCGCGGCGGCGGGCGGCAACGGCGTTGCTATGCACGTGCACCAGTGGCAGCTGTTCAGCCGCGCACCGGCCGAGTCGCTGTGGTTTGCCGCGCTGGGCGCCGTGGCGCTGGCGGCAACTTGGCTGGGCTGCCGGCGCGCGGCGGGCGGGGCGGGCAGGCCCTGGCACGACGTCGTCCTGGGCGTCGCGGCGGCCCTGGCGGCCATCGTGATGCTGGGACTCGTCTTCGACCCGCGCTACCGCCACTTCCCGGTGGGCGCGTTCCTGGCGCCGGCGCTGGCGGCACTCTGGCCCGTGCCGGCCTCGGGATGCTGGCGCGACCGGCACCGGGTGCTGGCGGGGCTGCTGCTCGTCGGCGTGCCCTTCGTGCTGTGGCAGGAGACGTTGCTGAACGTGCAGGCCCTGGGCTGGTGTGCCGTCGCAGCCCTGCTGGCGCTGGGGCTGCTGCGGGCGAGCCCTCAGGGCGACGTGCGCGTGGTTGGCCTCAAGGCGCCGGCGTCGGCGAGTGCCAGCAGCGCGACCACCGCGGCCGGCGCGCCGAAGCGCACGTTGTAGAGCACCAGCGCCGGCAGCGCCACCAGCAGCGCGGCGGTCGCGAGCCAGGACCTGCGCGGTGCTGGCACGAGCCACGCCAGTGCCGCCATGGCAAGGGCCGTGATGCCGAAGGCCTGGAAGTGGATCGTGAGCCCCAGCGCGGCCCGGCCCCGGCAGAGCAGCCCATCGGGAGCGCCGAGGCAGGGATCGGCCGCGGGCTCGACCTCCATCAGGCCGAAGCGGATGCCGTAGAGGACCGCCAGCCACAGGACGATGGCCGCCGGCAGCAGCAGCGTGGTGCGAGTGCTTCTCGTGTGCATGCCTTCAGGAAACCTCAGCGTTTCGCCCGTGCACGGGCCGCAGCAAGGGCGGAGCCGCGTGTCGTGCGCGCCTGCCGCCATGTTAACCGTGCGTGCCGCGGCCGCGCGCGCCGCGCGGCGGGCGATCGGGTTGCGGCTCCGGGCGACCATCGCTTAGAGTCCCGGTGACGCCGGCCAATGCGGCGGCCACGAAGAAGAAGAACGTGGGGGGAGATGACGCAGCGGATGCTGCGGACGCCGGCAACGGCGTCCGCCGGCGGGGGCATGTGCCCGCTCCGCCGCGGTCTGCTGCGACCTCGCTGGCCATGGCCATCGCGGCCGCCTTCCCGGCCGCCCATGCCCAGCAGATCGTGCCGAGCGGCCAGACGGCCACGGGCCTCGCCGTCAACGGCAACGTCACCGACGTCACGACCGGCACGACTTCCGGCCAGAACGCCTTCAACAGCTTCCGGCGCTTCGATGTCGACGCCGGCAACGTCGTCAACCTGCACCTGCCGGATGGCACCAGCAACCTGATCAACGTCGTGCTCGACCGCACGACGCAGATCGACGGCGTCCTGAACTCCGTGAAGGGCGGGCAGGTGGGCGGCAACGTCTACTTCGCCAATCCCCACGGCGTGATCGTCGGCGAGCGGGGCGTCGTCAACGTGGGCTCGCTGCACCTCTCCACGCCGACGCCCGAGTTCGCGGCGGGCCTCGTGTCGCCTGCCGGCGTACCCGACCCGACGGCCACGGGGCAGTTGCTTGCCGGGCAGATCCCGGTATCCGCCACCGCCCCCATCACCGTCCGCGGCACCATCAACGTGGCGGGAGACGCGAGCATCGCCGCGGGCCAGGTGGCCAACAGCGGCACCATCCGTTCCGGGGCGGTCTTCGCGACGGCCCGTGTCGACTTCGCCGACGTCGTCAACGTCGCCGGGCTGCAGACGGCGGCGGCGCTGACGACGAGCGGGGGCACCGTGCGGATCGCCGCGACCGGGGACCTGGTCAACACCGGCGTCGTCAGCGCGGACGGAGCGGATGGCGTCGGCGCCGGCCGCGTCGAGCTGCGGGCCGGCGGTGACATCGCGCTGGCCGGTGATGCGCGCGTGTCGGCTTCCGGGCGCGGCGCGGGCTCCGCCGGTGGCGAGGTCATCGTCGTCGCCGACCGGGATGCCGTGATCGCCGACCGCGCAGTGCTCGCCGCCAACGGTGGCGAGGTGTCCGGCGACGGCGGTTTCGTCGAGTTCAGTGCGCGGCGCACGGTCACGCTGGCCGGCGGCTCGCTGCAGGCCGCTGCCACCGACGGCGAGGCCGGCACGGTCCTGATCGACCCCGAGAACCTCGTCATCGGCACCGACCTGCTGCGGGCACCGGGTGGCAACGCCAGTGCGGATGGCGTCACCTGGGACGCGGGCAGCCTGGTGCTCGAGGCCGAGGACACGCTGACCGTGTCGAATGGCGTCGTGGTGTCCACCCGCGACGTGGGTTCGGCCCTGCGCGCCGACCACGTCGGCGGCATGTCCCTGGGGCCCTCCGGCAACCTGACGCTGCAGGCCCGCCAGATCGTCCTCGAGGACAACGCCCAGCTGCTGGCCCAGGGCAGCGGCAACATTGCCGGCGGCAGCATCCTGCTCGACGCCAGTGCCAGCGGCGGCAACCTGACCTTCGGCGACGTCGTGGCCGGCATCACGCTGGGTGCCGCCACGATCAAGGGCGGCAGCGTGACGCTGCAGGCCGGCGCGGACTACACCACGACGCTGGTGCCCATCGTGGTGCGGGACGTCACCGCGACCATCGACCTCAACGGCAGCCTGGTCGAGGCGGCCGGGGCGCTGGTGCTGTCGGCCACGGCGTGGCTCGACTCGGTGACCCCCGGCCTGCTCCCGGCCGAGACCGTCGACGGCCTGGCGAGCGCCACCGTCGACGTGCGCGGCGACAGCGTGCTGCGCACGACCGGCGGGGCCGCCAGCCTGTCGGCCACGGCGACCCTCAACGCCGGGGTCGAGGCCGGCCTGCCCGACGTCCTCGCGCTGCCCTTCGATGCCGGCGTCGGCGTCGTGCTGGCCGACGGCATCGCCAGCGTCCGGGTTCGCGACACCGCCGAGCTCGACATCGACGGCGCGCTGACCCTTGCGGCCACCAACACCGTCACGACCAGCGCGGTGGTGGACGCCAGCGCCAGCGGGGCCAGTGCCGCCGGCGGCTCCGCGGCCGTGGCGGTGATCAACGCCGTGACCGAAGTCCTCGTCGAGGCCGACGCGCTGATCAGCCGGGCGACGAGCCTCGTCATGGACGCCGTCTCGCAGGTCGGCACCACGCTGTCGGCCGTGGCGGCCACCGACGGTGCGTCCTTCCAGGGCACCGACGCGGGCGGCGCGCCCAACAGCCAGACCGAGCAGTTCCTCGGCGACTACGGTGACCAGGCCCAGACCGGCGACGGCGGCGTACAGGTGGCGGCGGCCGTCGCGGTCAGCGACATCGACAGCACGACCCGCGTGCGGCTCGGGTCGTCGGAGCGGGCGCTGGTGACCGGCGCCGTGACCCTCGGCAGCCAGTCCGCCGTCAGCGCCGACATCACCGCCGACGGCAGTACGGCTGCCGGTGGCGTCGGCGTCGGTGTCGGCGTCGCCATCAACCTGGCGGACGTCGTCAACGAGGCCATCGTCGACCAGTCGCTCGATGCGGCCGGGCTGACGCTCACCGCGGGCATCAATCCCGCCGCCACCGGCCACGCGTTCAGCAGCGCGGCGGTGTCCGGTGCCGGTGCCAGCGACGTCGGTGTTGCCGGCAGCCTCGCCGTCAACGTCGTCAGCGCCGACAGCGCGGCGCTGCTCGGTGCCGCCGCCGCCGTCGACGCCGGTGGTGGCGCCGTGCTGCTGCAGGCGGACAACGTCGTGGAGTCGTCGGCCAGCGCCACGCCGGCCGACGGCGGCGCCACGGGCGAGACCCTCGGCATCGGTGCCTCCGTGGCGGTCAACGTCGCCAGCAACGCGGCCCGGGCCGAGCTGGCCGATGGTGCCGGTCTCGACGGCGCCGGCAGCCTGTCCCTGCTGGCCAACGGCAGCTTCACGACCTCGACCGAGGCCGAGGCCGGGTCGGCGGGCGGCATCGCCCTGACCCCCGTCGTTGCCGTGACCCTGGCCGACAACCGCAGCATCGCCCGGATCGGCTCCGGCCTGCCGCTGGTGCTGGCCGGCGAGCTGCTGGTCGAGGCCAGCCACACGGGCCTCACCACCAGCCAGGCCCAGGCGGAGGCGGCCGGCGACAAGGTGGCCATCGGCGCCTCGGTGGCCGTCAACGTGGCGAGCGACGTGGCGCTCGCCACCACGCTGCGCGACGTGGAGTCCACCGGCGGTGGAATCACCTTCCGGGCCACGTCGGCGGCGGCCACCGACGCGTCGGCAAAGGCCAGCGCCAAGGGCGGCAAGGAAGAGACCGAGGGCGAGACGCCCGAGGACGGCGTCGACCAGGAGGTCGGCAAGCAGCTGTCCGTGGGCCAGGGCCAGCAGAAGGGCGACAGCGCCAACCAGTCCCAGCAGCCCGGCTCCGCGGAGACCAGCGAGGGCAAGGTCAGCGTCGCCGCGGCCGTGGCGGTGAACGTGGCCGACTCGACGGCCAGCGCCTACATCGGCGACGGGCGCATGGTGACCGCGGACGGCGCGCTTGCCCTAGAGGCCCGCAACGACACCGACGCCACGGCCACGGCCGACGGCAGCTCCGCCGGCAGCACGGCCACCGTCGGCATCGGCGCTGCCGTCGCCGTCAACAAGGTCACGGCCGACACCGGGGCCTGGGTGGGCGACGCCGACGTGACGGCCGACGGTGTCACCGTCACGGCCGGCATGAACGACACCGCCGCCGACGGCACCAACACCATCGCCGCCACGGCCAGTTCCGGCGCCGGCGGCGGCAAGGTCGGCATCGCCGGCGCCCTGGCCCTGAACCTCATCGACGTGCGCAGCACCGCCACGCTGCGCACCGGGGCCGGCGTCGACGCCGACGGCGGCAACCTGCTCCTGTCGGCCGACGGCGCCACCAGTGCCAGCGCCGAGGCGAAGCCCACCGAGGATGGTGGCGCGTCGGGCGGCGAGGTGGGAGTCGGTGCCTCGGCCGCGGTCAATGTCTTCTCCGTCGACCAGGCCCGGGCCGCCATCGAGCAGGATGCGACCGTCACCAACGCCAATGCAGTCACGCTGACCGCCACCTCGGACACCGACAGCACCGCCGAGGCCGAGGCCGACGCCGAGGGCAGCATCGCCATCGACGCCGTCGTCGCCTTCACGCAGGTCAGGCAGGCGGCCGAGGCCGTCATCGCCGCCGGCGCCGACCTCGTCGCCGACGGTCTCGTCAGCCTCACGGCCCTGGCCACCGGCGACCACGGCGCCACGGCCACCGGTGACGTGAAGTCCGGCAAGGTGGGCGTCGGCGCGTCGGCGGCCGTCATCACCAGCGACACCAGCACCCGGGCCGCCCTCGAGCGCAACCTCGAGGCCGGTAGCGGCACCGGCGACGCGCTCACGCTGACGGCCGACGCCTCGCGCAGCTACGAGGCGGTGGCCTTCGCCAGTGCCGCAGGCTCGAAGGCCGAGGACGAGATCAGCCAGGACGACAAGGACCAGGCGAAGTCCACGTCGACGCTGCAGGACAACCAGGACTCCCAGCAGGGCACCCAGGGCGGCAGCAAGGTCAACGTCGCCGCGGCCGCCGGCGTGCTCGTCCTCGATGACGACGTCGAGGCATCCATCGGCGGCGGCGCGCAGGTCACGGCCTACGGCGGCATCGAGCTGGCCGCCACCAACGCCGGCAATTTCAGCGCCCGGGGCCGGGGCGACACGCTGGACATCACGAAGGTCGGCAACAACCAGCAGGTGGGGATCGGCGTGGGTGTCGGCCTCGCCATCGTGCGCAACGACACGCTGGCCGAGGTGGGCGCCGGGGCGCGGATCGTCGAGGCCGGCGACGTCGCCATCACGGCGACCTCGACCCAGAACCGCGATCCGGCCTTCGCCAACAAGCTGGCCGCCGAGGGCGTGTCGGGGGCCGGGTCCGAGAAGGTCAGCGTGGCGGGCTCCCTCGCCGTGGCCAACTCCAATGCGACGACGGTCGCCCGGCTCGGCGACGGCGTGATCGTCGACGAGGCCGGCGCCATCACCATCACGGCGGACAACACCAGCAAGCTCTCGGCCAAGGCCTGGAGCGGCGCGCTCTCGAACAAGGTGGGCGTCGGCGCGTCGGTGGCGACGGTGGTGTCGGAGAACACCTACCGGGCGGCCGTGGGCGCCAACGCCAACGTCACCGCCGGCAGCCTGTCCCTGGCGGCGCGCAACAACAAGGTCACCGGCAGCGTGCCCTTCGACTTCGAGTTCAGCCTCGACGGTGCCTCGGCCGACAGCTTCGAGACGAAGTTCAGCGAGCAGAACCTGCAGCTGCTGCTCGGCGAGAACAACTACTACACCGAGGCGCTGGCCGGTGCCGGCGGCGGCCAGGTGGCGGTGACCGGCGCCTTCGCCGTGAATGTCTTCGACGACACCACCGAGGCGGTCGTCGGCGACGACGCCACGGTGACGGCCACCGGTGCCGTCGACCTGGAGGCCACCAACGAGACCACCGCCAAGGCCTTTGCCGGCGCGCTGGCCGTGGGCCGCAACGCCGGCGTGGGCCTCAACAGCGCCGACATCGTCAATCGCGGCCGTACGGCGGCGACCCTGGGGACCGGTGCCCGGATCCTCGACAGCAGCGGCGTCACCCTCGACGCGGCCACCGGGCTCGACTTCGGCGTGTTCGGCGCGAGCCTCGGCCTCGCCAACACGGCCGGCGTCGCCGGCGTGCTGGCGCTGGTGCTGGCCGACAACGAGGTCGTGGCGTCGACCGGCGCCGACAGCGTGCTGGTGTCGCGGGGCGACGCGACGCTGCAGGCCTCCAGCGACTACCGGTCGCTGATGGTCGCCGGCGGGGCGGGCGGCGGCAACACGGCTGGCGTCGGTGCCTCGGCCGCCACCAACCAGGTGGAGACGCGGGTGCGCGCCGAAGTGGGCGCTGGTGCCGACGTGCGGGCGGCCGGTACGCTCACCGTCGATGCGGCGGCCACGGAGACGACGAAGACCATCGCCGTCGCGGGTGGCGCCGCCAGCACCGCCGGCGTCGGCGCGGGTGTCACCGTCAACCTGATCGACCCCGAGGTCCGGTCCCTCATCGCCGGCGGTGCCCGGGTCAACGTCGATGCGAATGATCCGCTGCTGCGGGGCGAGCGCGTGCTGGTCCAGGCGAGCGGCACCACCGACCTCCTGTCCATCGCCGGCGGCGTCGGTGCGGCCAGCACGGCGGGCATCGGCGCCGGCGTCGACGTCGGTGTCGTGACCCGCACCGTCGAGGCCTACGTCGACGCCGGTGCCGAGGTGCGCGCCAGCGAAGAGGTGCGTGTCGAGGCCGCCGGCAGCGAGACGATCTTCTCCATCGGCGCCGGCGCAGGCGCCGGCCAGGTGGGCCTGGCCGGTGCCGCCGCCGGCCACTCGCTCACCACCGAGACGAAGGCCTACGTGGCGGGCGGCGCGACGGTGGACTCCCTCGGCAACGTCGTCGTGGCCGCCGACGGCGTGACGGACCTCAGCGTCATTGCCGGTGGCGCGGCGCTCGGCGGGACGGTGGGCATCGGCCTGTCGGCGGGGGTCGTCCTCGTCGACAAGCTGGTGGAGGCCTGGATCGGCGAGGGCGCCAGCGTCACGGCGCTCGGCGCCGGCACGGCGCCGTCCACCGTGGCGACCGGCTACGACGTCGGCTTCAGCCCCTACGACCCGGCGCGCAGCGACGAGGAAGTGCAGGGGCCCGCCGCCAGCCAGTTCGACGCCGAGGCCGTGGCCGCCGGCGGCGACCTGCTGACGAAGCAGCGCACGGCGCAGCTGGCCACGGGCGCGATCCGCGGCCTGGCCGTCACCGCGACGAGCCGCGACGAGGTCAAGGCCATCGCCGTGGCAGGCGGCATCGCCGGCACCGTGGCCGTGACCTTCGGTGGTGCGGTCGGCGTCCTCGACTCCCGCGTGAGTGCGCGGATCGAGGACGGCGCGCTCATCAACAACGACAACACCGGCGCCAACGCCGACCAGTCGGTGCTGGTGGCCGCCGGCCACGACCTGTACCACCTGGGTCTCGGCGGTGCGGCGGCCGGCGCCGGCGTCGTCGGGGCCGGCGCAGGGGCCGACGTCATGGTCATCGACCTCGACACCTCGGCCTGGATCGGGTCCCAGGCCCAGGTGCGGGCGCGGCGCGACGTCGACGTGACCGCCTCGTCCCGGCAGGACCTGCTGTCCGTGGCCGGTGCCGCGGCGGCCGGTGGCACCGTCGGGCTCGCCGGCGCCGTCGGCGTCGCCGCCCTCGACTCGGCCACCCAGGCCTGGATCGGCGACGACGCCTTCGTCGATGCCGACGGCAACGTCCGCGTCGCCGCCAGCGACGACACGCAGGCAATCCTCGTCGCCGGCAGCGTCGGCATCGGCATCGGGGCCGTCGGTGTCGGCGGCTCGGTGGGCGTCACCACCCTCGACAAGGACACGGCCGCCTGGGTCGGTGCCGGCGCCACCGTCAATGCCCGCGGCGGCGTCACGCCGCTGCCGGACGACACCGTCGTGCCATCACCCGGCGGCCTCGACGACGTCGAGGGCATCGAGGACGACCCGGGCACCGTGGTCCCGGATCCCCAGGAGCCCCCGCCGGCGCCCGACACCACCGACAGGCCCGTCTACTCGGGCGACGGCTTCGACGCCACGACCCTGGCCCGCGGCCTGCTGGTCCAGGCCACCAGCAGCGAGGACCTGCTCGCCATCGCCGCCGCCGGCTCCGGTGGCCTGTTCGCCGGCGTCTCCGGCGCCGTCACCGTGGAGAACATCCGCTCCGTCACCCGGGCGTGGATCGATGAAGGCGCCTTGATCAACGTCGCCAACGACCGCGCCAACGCGCGGCAGGACGTCAACGTCACGGCCCGCAACGACGCGAAGCTGCTGGTCATCGACGGCTCCCTGGCCGTGGGCCCGCTGGGCGCCGGCGTCGCCGGCAGCGTCGACGTCGGCCTGATCCGCAACGACACGAGTGCGTGGATCGGGGCCGGCGCGGAGGTGAACGCCAACCGCGACATCGACGTCAACGCCCTGGCCCGCAAGGACATCGATTCCTACGTCATCAGTGCCGCCGGCGGCATCGTCGGCGTCGCCGCCGGCGTCGGGGTCTACTCCGTGGGTGCGGCCCTCGACGCCGATTCGCGCGGTCGCCTCCAGCCCGAGGACAGCGACGACACCGCCAACGCCTACGCCGACGACCAGGCCGGCGACGGCACCGTCACCGGGGCGCTGGGCAACTTCGGCAACGCCCGCCTGGCGTCCATCGGCAGCGAGGCCGGGGCCCGCCGCGGCAGCGTCTCGATCTCGGACGCACTGGCGACGGCACCGCCGTCGGGCACCGCTGCCTGGGTGGGCGAGGGCGCCGTGCTGAACGCCGGCCGCCACGTCGACGTCGATGCCCGGGACGACGTGTCGGTCGGCATGGTGGCGGGGGCCGCGGCCGTCGGGGCCGTGAGCCTCGGCGCCGGCATCGCCGTCGCCACCGTGAATACCAACGTCCAGGCCTTCGTCGAGGACGACGCCGTCATCGCCGCGGGCCTGCAGGACGACCAGGGCGACTTCAGCCTGACCGCGCGCCTCGACTCCGACAGCTCGGCGGCGGCCTACGCGGGCAGCGGCGGCCTCGTCGCCCTCGACGCCGCCGCGGCCGTCTTCAATGACACGAGCACCGTCGCCACGCGCCTGGGTGACGGCGTGCAGGTCACCAGTGCCCGGCAGGCCCGCGTCGAGTCCATCGACCGCCGCGAGCAGCTGGCCGAGGCCTTCGGCGCCGGCGTTGGCGCCGCCACCGCCGGCGTGTCGGTGGCGACGACCCGCCTCGGCGGCAGCGTCACGGCGACGCTGGGCAACGGCGTCCAGGTCGGGCAGGGCAGCGGCACGGTCGGCGAACTGGTGGTCGTCGCCGATTCCGTGGCCGGCGCCCGGGCCGAGGCCACCTCGGCCAAGGCAGGCCTTGGCCTGGCGGCCAGCGGCTCGGTGGCCACGGCCACCGTCAACCCGACGGTCGGCACCACCGTCGGCGGGGACAGCGCCATCACCACCGGTGTCGCCACGAACCTGTCGGCCCTGGCGGCGCCCCGGGCCGAGGCCGAGGCCATCGGCGTGAACGTGAGCGCCGGCGTCTCCATCGGCGCGTCCGTGGCGACGGCGACGGCTGCGCCGAACGTCACCACGGCGGTCGGTGACGACGTGGCCTTCGGTGGCGCCGGCAGCCTCAGCGTGCTGGCCCAGAACCGCCCGGCCGACGGCACCAACAGCGCCTTCGCGCGGTCCACCGGCGCCAGCGGCGGCGCCCTGGTCGGGGCCAACGCCACGGTGGCCGCCGCCCGGTCCGACAGCGACGTGATCGCCAGCCTCGGCACCGGCGTGCAGCTGCCAGCCGGCAATGCCATCGTGCGGGCCAACAACTTCAGCCGCCAGCAGGCCGTGGGGCTCGGCATCTCCCTCGGCTTCGTCGCCGTGGGCGCCAACGACGTCGAGGCTGTCTCCGGCAACACGACCCTGGCGAGCGCCGGCACGGGCCTGGTCACGAGCCCCGGCCGCCTGGGCGACCTGGCCGTGGTGGCCCAGGGCGAAGACGAGAACGCCGCCGCCTCGACGGCCGGCAGCGGCGGCGTCATCGCCGGCAACGCGTCCTTCGCCGAGACCCGCGATACGTCCACCGTGACGGCTACCCTCGGCGGCGGCACCACCCTCTATACCGGTGCGCTGCTGGTCGATGCAGCCCACACCAGCGACTTCGCCCCCAGCTCCGACTCCGTGAACGCCGCGGCCGTCGGTGCGAGCGGCGCCTTCGCGCGGCACACCACCACCTCGATCGTGGGCTCCAGCCTCGGCGCCAGCCTGATCGTCAACGCCGCCGGCCCCGCCGTCGTGTCGGCCAGCAACGTCTTCTCCGACGGCAGTAGCGGTGAGCGCGCCTCGGGTGCCGCGGGCGGTGTTGCCAGCGGGGCCGCGGTGGGCAGCGCCACGACGCTGGTCGGGAATACCTCGGTCACCCTCGCCGACGACGTGCGCATCAACTCGGGCACGGACCCCGTGCTGAACCCGGGTGGCATCGAGCTGGTGGCGGCCACCTTCCTGACGGCCGACGAACAGGTGTCGCTGGTCAGCGGCGGCCTGCTGGCCGGCGCGGTGACCCAGACGCGGCTCGCCGCCGGCGTGAGCAACACGGTGACGGTGGGCGCCCGCAACCAGCTCATCAGCCAGGGCCACGTGGGTGCCGGCACCTTCGCCCAGCTGCTCGCCACCACGTCCTCGCTGGTCAACACCTACGGCGCGGCCGCCGTCGGTTCGGCGGACTCGGCGCTGTCGATCCTGAGCAACCAGACGGTGAACATCGGCAGCGACTCGCTGCTCCAGGGCACGGCCAACGTCGACATCACCGCCGGCAAGGATCCGACGGGCTTCTACGACACGCTGATCTCGGCGACCTCCAGCGCCCAGGGCTACGTGCGGGGCCTGATCGCGGTGCCGCTGGCCGAGGCCGACACGAGCATCACGAGCAACGCGAGCCTGACCATCGGGTCGGGCACCCAGGTGCGCAGCGGCCAGAACGCCACCATCGGCGCGTACAAGGGCACGCCGCTGGCCAGTGCCGACGGCACCGGCCGCGGCTTCGAGCTCGGCTTCATCCCGGTCACCGTCACCGACAGCGAGGTGGCCGTGGCGACGACGGCGAACGTCGTCCACAACGGCACCGTCACCGCCGGCATCTACAACCGCCTGGAGCTCGAGATTCCCGACTGCCGCAACAGCGGCATCTTCTGCAGCACGCTGAACGTGCTGACCCAGGGCGACGTGGCGCCGTTCCTGTCGACCTGGGTGCCCGCCTTCAATCCGGCGCAGTTCGTCGCCCAGAACTTCAGCGGCAACTCGGGCCAGCTGCTGCTGAGCGGCGTCTCGTCGACGCCGGTGGGCGCCCGCACTTTCGGCACCCTGTTCGTCTCCGGCGGACAGGTCACCGTCAACGCCGACAGCCTGTCGGGCAGCGGCGTGCTGACGGCCCGGGGCGGCCCGGTGATCTCCATCAACAACCTGAGCCCGAACTACCTGGTGCTGGGCCCGGCGCTGATCCCCAACACGCCGGGGGGCCGCGTGCTCTTCACCGGCGCCGCCGGCCGCGCCCAGGCGGGCAGCATCACCGTCAACGAGATCAATCCTGGCCAGGCGCCGGTGATCCAGGTCGCCAACCGCTTCGACGGGCCGGTGGGGACCACCTCCGGCGGCTTCGGGCCGGCGCTGTTCCTGACCGGGCCGATCCAGAACCTCGGCGGTCTCGTCAGCATCGAGAACGTCAGCGGCTCGCTGGGCCAGGTGGCGACGATCTTCGGCCAGCAGGTCCAGGTGACCGTGCCGAACGGCGTCGCGGTGATCTCGATCCCCAATGGCACCTACTACGTCAGCGGCACGCCCTACGACCAGTGGGGCGGGTTCATGATCTGGCCGGGTGGCAACCCGGCCAACGGCCGGCCCGACGCGAACCAGGCCGCGTCCTGGGCGGCCAACGTCTACGCCCGCAACAACCTCGGCTGGAACGACCCGGGCCCGTTCGCCCAGGGAACCCTCAACAACGCGCTGTACGGCTTTGCCGGCGACACCGACAACAACTCCTACTCCTTCTACGGCTTCTGCGCCGCCTTCGCCCTGTCCCAGGGGGCCTGCAGCAGCCAGACGGCCCGCAGCCTGAGCCCGCTGGGTAGCGCCTACGCCATCTCCGGCAGCGACTTCGACCACCGCTGGTTCCCCGTCGTGCCGGTGCGCTCGCTGACGAGCTCGGCGAACACCTACGACGTGGCGAACCTGGCGGGCAGCCGCAACGGCGCCGCCATCTTCGGCGGCCAGGTCGCCATCGAGGCGAAGTACGTCGACCTCAACGCCCGCATCATCGCCGGCCAGCCCACGGACTGGTCGGTGCGGCTGCCAGGCTCGCTGACGGCGGCGCCGTCGGCCAACGATCCGTTCGGTGGCCAGATCTACCGCCACGACCTGCTCTACGCGCTGGGGCTCACGGGGCCGGTGCTGCAGCTCTCGAACCTGCCGCTGGTGAATGCGACCCTGGACGAGCGGATCCAGGCGACCTACGACGCCCGCACCCGGCAGGTGACGCTGGCCAACGTCAACGCGTCCTCGGGCGGGGCCCGCGTGTCCATCGAGGGCACGATGCTCAGCACCAACCCGCTGGGGCAGATCCTCGTCAACGGCGGCCTCGGCACCATCAACGTGCAGAACGAGACCGGCCGGGAGCTGGTGCTGCAGCAGCTGAACACCGGCAACACGACGCTGGCCTCGGCCCTCGAGAACCGCGTCCAGATCATCGACAAGGGCCGGCCGTCCGCGTCGAACCAGTGGCTGTACCTGTACTCGCCGGCCGCGGGCCTGCGGGTCTTCAACGGTGCCGAGACGGCGGTGCTGGGCGCCGGCACGCCGGTCTTCACCAGCACCGGCTCGGGCTACTGGTTCGACCCGCAGCCGGGCCTGCGCTGGGAGTGGCAGCTGCGCGCCGGCATGACCCGGCAGGTGTCCACCGACAGCAACGGCTGGGTGTCGAGCATCTCCGGCTGGAACTGGACCGCCGTCGATCCGCAGCTCGACGCCAACGACCCGTGGCGCTACGCCCAGGTCAGCACGTTCAACAACGGGTTCCTGTCGTCGACGACCAAGACACCGACGGGCCGCCTCGTCGTCGATCCGGGCAAGCCGGTGTTCCAGCAGGACATCACGGCCACGAACTTCGGGTTCTTCCGGCAGGGCGTCAACTACCACGGCTGCGGCAACACGATCTGCAACTTCGGCTTCCGCCGGACCGGCACCTACACCAGCGGCCCGCGGAACGGGGAGGGCTTTGCCAACTGGTCCTACCGCATGGCCACCAGCGCCACGCTGGTCATGACCCAGTCGGTGAAGGCCGACAACCGCATCGGCATCGACTTCGCCGGCAACCCGCGGGGCAGCATCAGCATCAGCTCGAACGCGCCGGTGACGGTGACGGGGCAGCTGCTGAACCCGAACGGCAACACCAGCATCACGACGGCCGGCAGCCTGCTGTCGTCGGCAGCGGGCTCCCTGCTGACGGACAACGGGATCCTGACGGCCGGCGGGGCCATCGGCAGCGTCGGCCTGCCCTTCGCCGTGACCATGAGCGGCAACGGCGTGCTGAATGCCGCGGCGGGCCGCGACGGCCTCTTCATCGACGTCAACTCGGCGGTCAACCTGGGCAGCCTGCAGGCCGGCAACGGGGTCCTCGGCTACGGCGACGTTGTGGTGCGCGCTGCCGGCAACCTGCTGCGGGCGCCGGGGCTGCCCGGCGGCCAGGTCAACGTCACGGGGCGCAGCATCACGCTGGAGAGCGCCCTCGGCTCCATCGGCCTGTTCGGCACCACCGGCTACGACGGCACGCCCCTGGTCATCGACGCCCGGCCGACGCTGCTGCTCAACGGTGCGCTGGCCGGTGGCGAAGTCACGGCCCGGGCCCAGACGGACATCGCGCTGCGCGAGGCCACCGGGCAGTTCCTCGCCGGCACCATCGAGTCGACGGCGTCCGGCAACGTCTTCCTCAGCGCCCCGGGCAGCCTGCTGTCGGCCAGCGGCCAGACCGCGGCCCAGGCGCTGGATCCCGACCAGGTCCGCCAGGTGTGGGAAGACCTGCGGCTGACGACCGATTTCGGGGCCGCCCAGCCCGGTGACGCCGCGGCCCGTTCCGTCCAGAACTACGAGCGGCTGGTCAACCGCGAGTACGAGCGGTACTGGCAGCTGCGCAGCCGTGGCACGGTCCAGGGCGGCGTCTTCGTGCTCGATGCCGACGCCCTGGCGATCTACCGGCCGGTCACGGCGCTGGTCGAGGGCGTCGCAACGCCTTCGGACGCCCAGGTCCGCGCCTACGCGGCGGGCCTCTATGCCGAAGTCACCGGTGTGCTGGCCGGTGCGCTGGGCAGCGGCTTCGAGTCGCTGGCAGCCTTCCAGGCCTTCGACGAGGGCTTCGGCTACCAGGCCACGACGGCCGAGGTGGCCGAACTGACGGCGCGGGGCGTCTGGACGGAGCAGGAGCTGTCGGCGGCCATCAACCGCACGGCGCTGCAGCCCGCTTCGGGCACGCCGGTCGGCGTCGGCACGCCGAACATCATCGGCCGCAACGTCGTGCTCGACACCGGCAGCGCCGTGGGCCGGCTGGCGGAGCCGATCTTCATCGGGCTCGCCGACCTGCAGGCGGGGAACCTGACGCCGGCCCAGGCGGCGGCGCTGGCGCTGGCCGTGACGCCGGGCGACGTGCTCCAGGTCGGCACCGACGCCGCCGGCAACACGGTGCTCTTCAGCTTCGGGCAGCAGCCTGCGGACGTGACGCTGACCGGCTTCCACGTCAGCCAGACCTCGCCGCTCTTCGTGAACGTGACCGGCGGTTTCCGCGCCAATGCCGGCGGTGAGGCCTTCATCCAGAGCGCGGGCCAGATACTGACGCTGGACCAGGTCATCGCGGCCGGCGACGTCAGCCTGACGGCGCCCCAGAGCATCGTCAGCGCCGGCACGTCGCCCGTGCAGGTGGTCGCCGGCGGCGACCTGACGCTGCTCGCCGGCAGCGGCAGCATCGGCGTCTCGCCGGCGGATCCGCTGGTCGTCGACATCGGCGGACGGCTCCTGGCCGCGTCGGCCTCGCAGAACGTGTACCTGCAGGCCGTCGGCCGCGACCTCGTCATCGGCCGGCTCTTCGCGGGCCAGGCGGCGTGGCTGCAGGCGACGGACGGCGGCATCGCGGGCTTCCTCGACGGCATCGTCGTCGAGGCCGACGACATCGGCCTGTTCGTGGCCGGCGACATCGGCAGCCTCGCCCGGCCCTTCGTCGTGAAGCAGCGCGCCGGCGGGCAGCTGGACGGCGGGGCCGGCGGCCAGGCCTTCCTGCTGGCGCCGGAGGGCAGCCTCGCCATCGGCAGCGTGGTCGCCCCCGACGGCATCAACGTGGTGTCGGCCTTCGGTCTCACCGCGGCGTCCCTCGAGTCCGCCAGCGGCCCGGTCACGGCGGCGGCCAGCGGCGGCGACGCCGGTTTCGGCACCGTGACGGCCGGTGGCGCCGTGTCGCTGGTGGCGAGCGGCGACCTCGACCTCGACAGCGCCGAGGCCGGCGGCACGCTGGACATCGATGCGGGCGGCGACGTGTCGGTCACCGGCAGCGTGACGGCGGTGGGCGACCTCGGCGTCGACGCGGGGGGCGCCATCGACGTGGGCGGCGAGGTGCAGGGCATCGATGGCGCGGTGACGCTGCTGGCGGGCGACGCGCTCACGGTGGACGGGTCCGTCCGCGCCGGTGGCGGGGCCCTCACGGCCACCGCCGGTGGCGACGTGCAGGTGGCCGGCGCCATCGAGGCTGCCGGCGACCTGGCGGTCGACGCCGGTGGCGGCATCGAACTGGATGGCGAGGCCCGGTCGGGGGGCGCGGTGATGCTCGCCGCCGTCGACGACGTGCGGCTGGCCCGGGTCGTCACCACCAGCACCGCGGGTGTGACGATCACGAGTGAACAGGGCTCCATCGGGCGCCTCGGTACCGGTGCCGTGCCGGTGATCGACGCGCCCGGCGCGCTGCTGGCCATGAGCGCGGCGCTCGGCATCGGCAACGACGCTCCGCTCACGACGCGCGTGGCGCGGCTCGACGCGGTGGTGACCGGCAGCGGTGACCTGCATCTCGCCAACACCGGCGGCCTGCAGGTCGACCGCGCGCAGACCGCCGATGGCGCCATCGGCATCGACGCCACGGGTACCCTCGTCGCGACGCGAGTCGTCGCGGCCGGCGCCACCGGTACCCGCCGCAGTGACATCCGCCTCACGGCGACCGGCGGCGACCTGGTGGCCCGCGAGGTCACGACGCCTGCCGGTGACGTGTCCCTCGAGACGACGGGCTCCCTGGCCGACGATGCGGCCGCCGGCAGCGCCGCCGTGACCGGCCGCGCCGTGACGCTGGCGGCGGGCGGCGATATCGGCAGTGCGGCCCGCTGGTTCGGCATCGACTCGGGCAGCGAGGCCGTAGCCCCGGTGGCGGCCACCGCCGGTGGCTCCATCTGGCTGCGCGAGGTGGCGGGCGACCTGTACCTCGCCGGCATCGTGGCCAGCGCCGGCGACGTGCGCCTGCAGGCGCCGGGCTCGCTGGTCGGCGTCGGTGCAGGGACCCACGTGGCCGGCGGCATCGTTGACCTCGAGTCCCTCGCCGGTTCCATCGGCCTCGCCGGCGCGCGGCTCGTGGTCGACTCGACGGTGCGCGTCGACGGGGCGGCTGCCACGGGCATTGCCCTGGAGGAGGCCGCCGGCGACCTCGTCTCGGACCGCATGGCGACGACGGCCGGCAGCATCGACATCCTCGTGCGCGACGGCAGCGGCGACTTCGGCGAGGTGCTGGCGCCGGACGACGTCACGATCATCGCCAACGGCACGTACCTCGGCATCGAGCTGCTGGACCCCGACACGGCGTGGCTTGCGGCCACGTCGGCCGGCAGCACCCTCGAGGTGCTCGAGGCGTACGTCGGCAGTTCCGGCCGCTTCGAGGCGGACACGATCCTGTTCCCGGACCTCGTGCACACGGGCGAGCTGGAGCCGCTGCGCATCGCCGCCACCGGCCACGCGGGCGGCGACGCGACCGCGACGACGTTCCGCATCAGCAGCGTGCCCGGCGTCGTCTTCCACCCGCTGCTGACGCGGACCGCCGACATCGCCGTGACCGGGGAGCTGCTGCAGCTCCTCGGCAGCCGGGTCACGGAGCGGGGGCTCTTCGCCAACGCCCGCTGGACCGTGCTCGTCGACAACGTGAACCGCCGGCTCTTCCCCGTCGACGCCCAGCTCTACAGCGCGCACCGTCCGTCCTTCGACCTGCGCTTCGACACGACGCCGCGCATCACGACCACGGCGCTGGCCATCAACTACCAGCCGGACGTGCAGGTGAACGGGTTCAGCACCGAGAACAGCCTGACGCGGCTCGTGGCCAAGCTGGTGGCCGTCGTCGAGGACACCGACACCGTGCCCGTGGAGCCGGCCGACGACGCGGCGGGTCCTGCCGAGGTCGCGGTGCCCGACGGCTGGCTGCCCCCGGCGCAGGGCGAGGCCCTGGACGGGCCCGCCGGCGTCCGCATTTCCCTGTAGGGCCTGCCGCCCGTCCAGCGCGAGGGATACCGTTGAAGAGCATCCTGTTGCCCGTACTGGCAGCCTCGCTGCTGCCCCTGTCGACAGCGCAGGCCCAGGTGCCGCCGGGCCCCGGCGACGTGCAGCGCGCGATCCAGGACGTGCGCCGCTTCTACCGCCTCGAGCAGCGCCTGGCCGACCCCGACACCGGCCCCGCCGAGGTCGTCGAGGCGCCCGAGGCGCCGCCGAAGGCTGCGCCGCCGGCCGACGCGGACCAGCAGGTCTACGTCGGCCGCATCCAGGTCGACCCGTCGGCGGTGCTCGCTGCCGGCGACATCCAGGCCGCCGTCGCGCCCGTGGAGGGCCGACTGGTGACGCTCGGGGAGCTCTTCGCCGCCGTCGAGCGCATCAACGCCCTGTACGCCGCGAGTCGCTGCGTGACCTGCCGCGCCTTCCTGCCGGCCCAGGACGTGAAGGACGGCGCGGTCCGGATCCAGCTCGTCGAGGCCCGGGTCGGCGAGGTCCGGGTGGAGCAGAGCCGCTTCACGCGGCCGGGCTTCTTCACCGATCGCGTCGGGCTCGGCAGCGGCGACCTGTTCCGGCTCGAGCAGCTCGAGGGGGACCTCGTGCGCCTGAACGGCACCGGCCTCGTCCGCGCCCGCTCGCGCCTGGCGCCGGGCCGCGAGTTCGGCACCGTCGACGTGGTCATCGAGCCCCTGGAGCCGCCGCGCTGGCAGGGCGTGGTCTTCGCCGACAACGCGGGCCGCGACACGGTGGGCGAGTACCGGCTCGGGGGCACGCTCGTGAACAACGGCCTGTTCGGCCGCAGCGATCCGCTGACGCTGACGGTCACGGCCGCCGAGGGGACGCTGGGCGGGACGGTGGGCTACGAGCTGCCGGTGAACCGCTACGGCACGCGGGTCGCCCTGCTGTACGACTACAGCGACATCGACGTGCAGGAGGGGCCGTTTGCCGACCTCGACGTCGGTGGCAGTGCCTGGACCGCCGGCCTCACCGTGACCCATCCCCTGCGCGTGACGGCCGGGTCACGGCTGCAGGCCTTCGTGGGCGGTTTCGCCAAGCAGGCCGACACGGAGTTCGGTTCGGAGACGCTGGTGTCCACCGAGGTGCGGGCCGTGACCTACGGCCTGGAATACCTGCTGGTCGGCGACTTCGGCGTGCTGTTCACGTCCCATGCGTTCACCAACGGCGACGAGCGCGATGCCGACGACGGCAGCTACTTCAAGTACAACGCCGACTTTTCGTGGCAGAAGCCCTTCGCCTCGGGCTGGTCGACGGTGCTGCGCGTCTCGGGCCAGTGGGCCGACCGGGACCTGCTGCCGTCCCAGGAGCAGTACCAGCTCGGCGGCATCTCGACGGTGCGCGGCTACGAGCAGGGACTGCTCATCGGCGACAGCGGGTACTTCATCAGCGGCGAGGTGCAGGCCCCGCTCCACGCGCTCGACGGCACCGACTGGGCGGCCCTGCGCCTCGTCGCCTTCCTCGACCACGGCGGTGCCTTTCCGTTCCGGCCGGGCGGCGCGTCGAACACCAGCGACGACTACCTGACCAGCGCCGGGGTTGGCGTGAACTTCGGCTGGCGCCAGCGGCTGAGCGGCCGGGCCCAGGTGGGCGTGCCGTTCAACGACCCCTACGAGAACCAGAGTTCGGCCTTCCTGCACCTCTACCTGCAGGCGAACTTCTGACGGCCACCGCCGTCGGTCCGCGGCTTCCGCCACTCCCTCTGCCGCAGGCCGCCGGCGTCACGGCAGGGGCCCGGGCCACGTCACCGCCGACGGCGCGCTCAGGGCTGCTTGCCGTGCACCTCGTCCAGACGCTCGCGCAGCGCCTTGGCCCAGCGGCGCAGGATGCGGTCGGCATCGGCCTTGTTGGTGACGCCGTTTCGCCACTGGATCGTGCCGGCCATGCCCGGATCGCTGCGCCGGTCGATGGCCTTGGCCAGCAGCTGGCCCGTCACCGAGTCGTAGACCTCGAGGTAGAGGGTCATGGCGCCGGCCGATTCCGACAGCGTGTAGCTGCGGCCGGCGGACATCGTGTCCGGGGCCGTGACGTCGAGGTCGATGATGGCCGGGCGCAGCACCAGCACGTCGTCACCGCCGGTGTCGACGACCTGGTAACCGCCCTTGTTCTGGAGCTCGTCCACGAACACCTTGCGGAACTCGGCGGACAGCCCGGCCTTCATCTCTTCCATGTCCTTGGACGACACGCGGACCGACGACTTGCGCTCCTGGTCCCTCTGCCAGTCCTTGCGGAAGGCCACGGGGCACTCGAGGATCGCGATGCGGTTGTAGACGCTGAAGTCGACGCCCGGCCGTATGTACACGGCGTCGGCGACCTTGCTCTTCGTCAGGACCAGCCCTTCGGGCGTCTCCTTCGGAAACTCCTTGGCGGCCACCGTGGCGCCGGCCCCCAGGGTGATGGCGAGCAGGGCGGCAGCGAGGGTGAGGGTTTTCACGGTGATGTGCTCCGGCAGGCCCGGGTGCGGGCCCGGGTGATGGGCCTGCGCCAAGGATAACCCTGCACCGGCGCCAGCGGACATGCGCCGGCCGCGTTGCCCGGTCCAGGTCCCCACCGTGGCATGGCAGGACCGGGCCCGCGTCGACGGGCAGGGCCATTGGCCCGGGGTCGCCGGTCGCAGTGCCGTCGCCATCGGGCCGGCCGTGACCCTCGGCCTGTCCGCTGCGCCAGGCAGCCGGCGTCCGGCGGCGCGCGTCACATTCCTGGCCGCGGGATTTTCCGGGCCTGCGGGCCGTGACGTACACTGCCGCCGCCGCGCGGTTCTGCCCGCCGTCACTCCCCGACCTTCATGACCGACTCCACGATGCTCCTCGCGGCACTGATCCTCGGCCTCGTCGAGGGCCTGACGGAGTTCCTGCCGGTGTCGAGCACCGGCCACCTGATCCTCGCGGGGCAGCTGCTGGGCTTCAACGGCGAGAAGGCCAAGGTCTTCATGATCGCCATCCAGCTCGCCGCGATCCTCGCGGTCGTCTTCGAGTATCGCGCCCGCTTCTGGCACGTGGCGACGACGTTCCACCGCGAGCCTGCCTCGACGCGCCTCGTCATCAACCTGGCGGCCGGCTTCCTGCCGGCGGCGGTGCTGGGCCTGACCTTCTACAAGGAGATCAAGGGCTACCTCTTCAACCCGCTGGTGGTGGCCACGGCGCTGGTGACGGGTGGCCTGCTGATCCTCTGGGCCGAGCGGCGGCGCCACACCATCACGACCGAGACGGTCGACGACCTGCGCTGGCCCCGGGCCCTGGCCGTGGGCTTCGCCCAGGCGCTTGCCATGATCCCGGGCACGTCGCGGTCCGGGGCGACCATCATCGGCGGGCTCTTCCTGGGGCTTTCGCGCAAGGCGGCGGCGGAGTTCTCGTTCTTCCTCGCCGTGCCGACGATGTTCGCGGCGACCTTCTACGACCTGTACAAGAACCGGCAGCTGTTCGATGCCGGGGACGTGCCGCTGTTCCTCGTCGGCGGTGCCGCGTCCTTCGCCAGCGCGCTGCTGGCCGTGCGCACGCTGATCCGCTTCGTCAGCCGCCACGACTACACGCTGTTCGCCTGGTACCGGATCGCCTTCGGCGGCGTCGTGCTCCTCACGGCGTGGCTCGGCGTCGTGGACTGGGGCGTCGGCGAATGAGTGGCGCCGGACTGCGCTACCTGGTTTTTCTTGGCTCCGTCCGGGCCAGTGGCCCGCCATACCCGGAGCGTCTCGGCCTGCGCGTTGCACGGGCCTGCCTCGGCTGGCTGGATGCCGGCGCGGACCGGGCGGCGCTGGTGGACCCGCTCGACCTCCAGTGGCCGTCGGCCTTCAAGCCCCACTTCGCCTATCGTGCCGCCGACATGCCGGCCGACCTTGGCGAACTGGCTCGCCAGATCGCGGCGGCCGACGGTTACGTCATGGTCAGTCCGGAGTACAACCACTCGATGAGCCCGGCGCTCGCGCACCTGCTGAACCACTTCGGCAGCTCGCTGTTCGGCTTCAAGCCCAGCGCCATCGTGACCTACTCGGCGGGCCAGTGGGGCGGGGCCCGGGCTGCCGTGGGCATGCGGACCTTCCTCGCGGAGCTGGGCTGCCTCCCGGTGTCGGCCATGGTGCACGTGCCGCGGGCGCACGAGGTGTTCGACGAGGATGGCCGCGTCCGGGAGGCCGCGCGCGAAGCCGAGTGGAGCGGGTACTTCGGCCGCGCCTTCGGGCAGCTGGAGTGGTGGGCGGCCGCCGCGCGCGCCGGCCGGGCAGCACAGGACCCGAGCGCCGTGTCCCCGGCCTTCCGCCGGGATGTCGCGGCCCGGAATGCGCCGGGAGGCGGCGATGCCCCCTGACGGCCGGACATAGCCAAACCGCAGATCGTTAGAACGCAAACGGCGCGACCCGGGGGCGGATTCCGGCTATCGTGCCGGGCCTGAATCCCTGCCCGGACCCCGGTCCGCCGCCGGCCACCGCCGCCGCCACCCCGAGCCTGCGCCGCTGCCATGCCTGCAACCCAGACCACCTCGTCCCCGCACACGGCGAGCCTGCTGCCCGCTGCCGACCGCCTGACCCACCTGCAGCGGCTCGAGGCCGAGAGCATCCACATCCTGCGGGAGGTGGTGGCGGAGTGCGAGCGGCCGGTCATGCTGTACTCCATCGGCAAGGACAGCTCGGTGATGCTGCACCTGGCGCGGAAGGCGTTCTTCCCGGGGCCGATCCCGTTCCCGCTGCTGCACATCGATTCGACCTGGGAGTTCCAGGACATGTACGCGCTGCGTGGGCAGATGGCTGCGCGGTACGGCGTGGAGATCCTGGTGCACCTGAACCCGGAGGCGGTGGCGCGGGGCATCAACCCCTTCGACCACGGCTCGGCGGTGCACACGGACCTGTGGCGCACCCAGGGGCTCAAGCAGGCGCTGGAGGCGGGGCGCTACGACGCGGCCTTCGGCGGCGGGCGGCGCGACGAGGAGAAGAGCCGGGCGAAGGAGCGGATCTTCAGCTTCCGGACGGCCCAGCACCGCTGGGACCCGAAGAACCAGCGGCCGGAGCTCTGGCACCTGTACAACGCCCGCAAGCACAAGGGCGAGTCGATCCGGGTGTTCCCCATCAGCAACTGGACCGAGCTCGACGTCTGGCAGTACATCCTGCTGGAGCAGATCCCCATCGTGCCGCTGTACCTGGCCCGGGAGCGGCCGGTGGTGGAGCGGGACGGGACGCTGATCATGGTCGACGACGGGCGCATGCAGCTGCGGCCCGGTGAGACGCCGGTCATGCAGCGGGTGCGCTTCCGCACGCTGGGCTGCTACCCGCTGTCGGGCGCCGTGGAGTCCGACGCCGACACGCTGCCCAAGGTGATCCAGGAGATGCTGCTGGCCCGCACCAGCGAGCGGCAGGGGCGACTCATCGACCACGACCAGGGCGCGTCGATGGAGAAGAAGAAGCAGGAGGGCTACTTCTGATGGCCCACGTCTCCGACCTCATCGCCACCGACATCGACCGGTACCTCGCGCAGCACCAGCACAAGGGGCTGCTGCGGTTCATCACCTGCGGCAGCGTCGACGACGGCAAGTCGACGCTGATCGGGCGGCTGCTGTACGACGCGAAGATGCTGTTCGAGGACCAGCTGACGGCACTCGCCGCCGACTCGAAGAAGGTCGGCACCCAGGGCGGCGAGCTCGACTTCGCGCTGCTGGTCGACGGCCTCTCGGCCGAGCGCGAGCAGGGCATCACCATCGACGTGGCCTACCGGTTCTTCTCGACGGACCGCCGCAAGTTCATCGTCGCCGACACGCCGGGACACGAGCAGTACACCCGCAACATGGTCACCGGCGCGTCGACGGCGGACCTCGCCGTGATCCTGGTGGACGCCCGCAAGGGCGTGCTGACCCAGACCCGCCGGCACAGCTACCTCGTCTCGCTGCTCGGCATCCGCCACGTCGTGCTGGCGGTGAACAAGATGGACCTGGTGGGCTACGACCGGGAGATCTTCGCGACCATCGTCGCCGAGTACGCCGACTTCGCCCGGCAGGTGGGCCTCTCGGACTTCGTCGCCATCCCGGTGTCGGGGCTGAAGGGCGACAACATCCTCGACCGGAGCCCCGCGATGCCGTGGTACGCGGGCCCGACGCTGATGGGCCACCTGGAGACGGTGCCCATCGACGACGCGCTGCCGGAGCAACCGTTCCGGCTGCCGGTACAGTGGGTCAACCGGCCGAACCTCGACTTCCGGGGCTTCGCCGGGACCATCGCCAGCGGCACCATCAGCGCCGGCGAGCGGTTGCGGGTGCTGCCGTCGGGCCGCGAGAGCCGGGTGGCGCGCATCGTCACCGCCGACGGCGACCTGCCCCGGGCGGTGGCCGGCCAGTCGGTGACGCTGACGCTGGAGGACGAGATCGACGTCAGCCGCGGCGACGTGCTGGCCAGCGCCGCGGCGCCGCCGGCCGTGGCGGACCAGTTCGAGACGACCATCGTCTGGATGGCCGACGAGCCGCTGCTGCCGGGCCGGCCCTACTGGCTGAAGCTCGGCACGCGCCAGGTGAGCGCGACCATCACCGAGCCGAAGTACAAGGTGAACGTCAACACGCTGGAGCACCTGGCGGCGAAGAAGCTGGGGCTCAACGAGATCGGCGTGTGCAACGTGTCGCTGGACCACCCGGTGGCCTTCGAGCACTATGCGGCGAACCGCGACCTCGGCGGGTTCATCCTGGTCGACCGGCTGACGAATGCGACCGTCGGGGCCGGGATGATCCACTTCGCGCTGCGGCGCTCGCAGAACATCCACTGGCAGGCGCTGGATGTCACGAAGGCCTCGCGGGCGGCGCTGAAGGGCCAGCAGCCCTGCGTGCTGTGGTTCACGGGCCTCTCCGGCGCCGGCAAGTCGACCATCGCGAACCTGGTGGACAAGCAGCTGCTCGCCCTCGGCCGCCATACCTACCTGCTCGACGGCGACAACGTGCGCCATGGGCTGAACCGCGACCTCGGCTTCACCGACGAGGACCGGGTGGAGAACATCCGCCGGGTCGCCGAGGTGGCGAAGCTCATGGTCGACGCCGGGCTCGTGGTGATCGTCTCGTTCATCTCGCCGTTCCGCGCCGAGCGGCGCATGGCGCGGTCGCTCTTTGGGGCCGGCGAGTTCTACGAGGTGCACGTCGACACGCCACTGGCGGTCGCCGAGTCCCGCGACGTGAAGGGGCTCTACGCCAAGGCCCGCCGCGGGGAGCTCCGCAACTTCACCGGCATCGACTCGCCCTACGAGCCCCCCGAGAACGCCGAGATCCGGATCGACACCACCCGCACGGCGCCCGAGGACGCCGCGACGCTCATCGTCGATGCGCTGCGCGAAGCGGGGCTGCTGGAGGCGCCGCGGGGCCCCTGACCGGCTAGTGCTCGCGGTGGCTGGCGAAGGCGATGCGGTCGAGCACGCCGAGCAGCAGGGCCGACACGACGAAGGTCAGGTGCAGCACGACGTACCAGAGCAGCTTGTCGTTGTCGATCTGCTGGGCATTGAGGAACACCCGCAGCAGGTGGATGGACGAGATCGCGACGATGGACGCGGCCACCTTCAGCTTCAGCGTGCCCGCATCGAGCTTGCCGAGCCAGTTCAGCGCCTTGTCGCTGCCCTCGACGTCGATGCGCGACACGAAGTTCTCGTAGCCCGAGAACATCACCATCACGATAAGCCCGCCCACGAGCACGATGTCGATGAGCGCCAGGGCGGTGAGGACGAGGTCGGCCTCGCCGACGGTCAGCACGTGGCTGATAAGGTGCGCCGCCTCCTGGAAGAACTTGACGCCGAGCGCCACCAGGGCCAGCGACAGGCCGAGGTACAGCGGCGCCAGCAGCCAGCGGCTGGCGAATAGAAGGCGTTCGATGGACTTCTCGAGCATGGTCGTGTTCCGGCAGGGGCGCAGATTCTAGCCGGCGGTGCCGGGGGTGCCTACCAGCGCCAGAAGCGCGCCGGGTAGCCGGCGGCGAAGGCCTTGCCGCCCCGGGGCAGCTCGACGAAGCCGTCGGTGCCGGCGAGCGCCACGAAATCCCCCGACGTGTTGGTGGGGCGGGGCTCGGCCCGGACGCTGCCGTCGTCCCCGTGGTGCAGCACGACGGGCAGGAACCAGCAGAGGTCGGGTTCGAAGGTGACTGCCTCGGCGAGCGGCACGCGCGTCGCTTGCGCCCGCGGCGCCGTGCCGAGGCTGGCGGTGAGCGACGGGATGACGTAGCGCGTCAGGCACACCAGGGTCGACACCGGGTTGCCGGGCAGGGCGAAGACCGGCTGGCCGGCCGGCCCCGTGCCGAACCAGAAGGGCATGCCAGGCCGCTGGCGCACCTTGTGAAAAACGACCTGTACGCCGAGGGCGGCGAGGGTCCGCGGCACGTGGTCGAACTCGCCGAGGGACACGCCGCCGGAGAGCACGAGCACCTCGTGCTGCGCCAGCAGGCTGCCGAGCTCGCGCTGCAGCACCACCGGATCGTCGGGCAGCCGCTGGCGGGCGACGCGGGTGAAGCCGGCGCCGGCCAGGGCGGCGACGACGGCCCGGTCGTTGGACGACCGGATCCTGAAGGTGGTCACCGGCTCGCCGACCTCGACGAGCTCATCGCCGGTGGAGACCACGGCGATGGACGGCCGCGAGGCCACGGCCACGTCGGGGTGGCCGCCGATGGTGAGCACCGCCATCTCCGGGGGGCCGAGCCGCACTCCCGGTGCCAGCAGCGGCGAGCCGGCGCGATGGTCCGAACCGGCGCGGTGGATGAACTGCCCCGCCACCGGCACGTAGCCTGCCTCGAGGGTGATGGTCTCGCCATCCCGGCGCGTGCGCTCCACCGGCACGATGGTGTCTGCGTCGGCCGGCAGGGCAGCGCCCGTCATGATCCACACGCACGCCTCGTCGGCACCGACCGGCATCGCCGGGTCCCCGGCAGCCTGGGTGCCGATGACGGTGAATCTGCGGCGGCCGGACGCGATGGCCCGGTGGCGCAGCGCGAAGCCATCCATGGTGACGCGGTCGAAGGGCGGCTGGTCCCGCTCTGCCACGACGGCCTCGCGCAGGATCTCGCCGGTTGCGTGCTCCAGTGGCACGCGCGTGATAGGCCGGGGCGGCAGATGGGCGCGGATGAGTGCCTCGGCTTCGTCGACGTCGATGCGCTGGCGACCCGTTTCGCTGTTCATTGCGGGCTCCTCAGGCGGCTTCGCCGGACAGCGGCCGCGCGCTGCGCCCGTGCCGCACCGCTGCGAGCTCGGCGACGATGGCGAGCGCGATGCCCTCCGGCGTGTCGTGGCCCAGGTCGAGGCCGGCCGGGCCGCGCAGGCGGCCGGCCAGCCCGCGCCCGGCGGCGCCGAGTTCCCGCAGCAGCCGCTCGCGCCGGTGGCGCGGGCCGAGCAGCGCCACGTACGGGATCGCCGTGCCGGCCAGCACCGCGAGATAGCAGCGGTCCGAGTCCAGGTGATGGCTCATGACGACGGCGGCCCCGCAGCCGTCGAGATCGACGTGTCGCGCCAGTTCCGCGGCCGGCGCCGTCACGATGCGGTCGGCCGCAGCCAGGTCGGCCCGGGCGGTGCTGGCGGGCCGGTGGTCGTAGACGGTGACGTGGAAGTCGAGGGGTCGCGCGAAGGCGAGGAGGGGCGCGACGTCCGGGCCGGCGCCCAGGACCAGCAGGCGCGGCAGTGGATCGACGGCCGTGAGCAGGGCCGTGGCCGGCGCGAACGGTGGCGGCAGCGCGGCGGTTCGGGCGTGCGCGACGGATCGCGCCAGCACCACCGTCAGCGCGCCGGCCGCCGTCGCGTCGATTCCCGTGGCGACGTGCCGGCCCTCGCTCTGCAGCAGCGTCGCACCCGCAGCGAGCCCGCCGCCCGGCTGCGTGACCGTGAGCAAGGTGCCCGTCTGGCCGTCGCGCACCGCCGCCACGATGCCGGCCATTGGCTCCCAGCCCGTGGCCGGGTCGAGCCGCTGCAGCAGGATGCGCAGCAGCCCGTCGCAGCCGACGCCGAGGCCGAAGACGCCGTCGGCGTCGCCGCGCAGGTCGTAGGTGACGACGCGGGCCTGGCCGTCATGACGCACCTGTTCCGCCTGCAGCGCCAGGTCGCCCTCGAGGCAGCCGCCGCTGACGAGGCCCTGCCACTCGTGGCTGTCGGCGATGAGGATGCGGTGGCCCGCCTTGCTGTAGGTGGAGCCGCTGGTCTCGATGACCGTGGCGAGCACGAGGGTGCGGCCCTCGGCCCGCCACGCGTCGAAACGTTCGAAGAGCGTCCGCAGGCCCACGTCAGCCGACCTTCAGCACCAGCTTGCCCCGGGCTTCGTTGGCCTCCAGCAGGCGGTGGGCCTCGGCGGCCTGCTCCAGCGGGAAGACCTGCTGGACCACGGGCTTCACGCGGCCGCTCGCCAGCAGCGGCCAGACGTGGCGGTGGATCTCCAGTGCCATGCGGCCCTTCTCGGCGACTGGCCGGTTGCGCAGCGTCGAGCCGGTCACGACCAGGCGCTTGACGAAGACGAGACCGAGGTTGATCTCGGCCTTCGTCCCGCCGAGTGCCGCGATGACGACGAGGCGGCCGTCCTCGTTCAGCGCCTTCACGTTGTCGGCGAGGTAGGGCCCGCCGACCATGTCGAGCACGACGTCGGCGCCGGCCGGCGGCTTCAGGATGCTGGCGAAGGACTCGGTGCGGTAGTTGATGCCGCGCTCGGCGCCCAGCGATTCGCACAGCCGGCACTTGTCGTCGCTGCCGGCCGTGGCGAACACGCGGGCGCCCAGGGCCGCCGCGAGCTGTATGGCCGTGGTGCCGATGCCGCTGGCGCCGCCGTGGACCAGCAGCGTCTCGCCGGCGCGCAGCTGGCCGCGCTCGAAGACGTTGTGCCAGACGGTGAAGAAGGTTTCCGGCACGGCGGCCGCGGTGACGAAGTCGAGCCCGGCCGGCACCGGCAGGCACTGCACGGCGGGTGCCACGCAGTAGGCCGCGTAGCCGCCGCCGGCCACGAGGGCGCAGACGGCGTCGCCGATGGCCGGCGTCGCGACGCCCGGCCCCGCGGCGACGACGGTGCCTGCCACCTCGAGGCCCGGCAGGTCGGAGACGCCCGGCGGGGGAGGGTAGCCGCCGGCCCGCTGCAGGCAGTCGGGCCGGTTCACGCCGGCCGCCGCGACGCGGATCAGTATTTCGCCCGGCCCCGGCTGCGGCAGCGGGCGCCGCACCGGGGTCAGCACCTCGGGCCCGCCGGGCCGGGCAATGGCAACGGCCGCCATGTCGGCGGGCAGGGCGTCGGCGGGCTGGCGGTGGGTCTCGGCAGTCATCCCGGTGGTGCCGCAGGGTGGCAGCGCAGTATACCCACGATCATAGCGGTGCCCGGCTCTGCTAGCATGCAGTCGCCATGGCGCCGCCCACCGAATCCGTCGTGCACTTCCAGCCGCGCCGCCCGGGCAGTGGCCCGGACCCGCTCGACCTGCGGGGCCGGCCCATGCACGACCTGCGCATCTCGGTCATGGACCGGTGCAACTTCCGCTGCCCGTACTGCATGCCGGAAGACAAGTACCACAAGGACTTCCAGTTCCTGCCCACGGGCGAGCGCCTCGGCTTCGCCGAGATCGTGCGCCTCGCGCAGCTCTTCTCCGGGCTCGGCGTGCGCAAGCTGCGCATCACCGGGGGCGAGCCGCTGCTGCGCCCCGGCCTCGCCGACCTCGTGGGCGACCTGTCGCGCATCGCCGGCATCGAGGACGTGGCGCTCACGACCAACGGCATCCTGCTGGCGCAGCACGCCGCGGCGCTGAAGGCCGCGGGCCTCGCCCGGGTCACCGTCAGCCTCGACTCCCTCGACGAGCAGGTCTTCCTCGCCATGAGCGGCGGCCGCGGCAGCGTCGACCGCGTGCTCGAGGGCATCCGCGAGGCCCAGGTGGCCGGGCTCACGCCCATCAAGGTCAACGTCGTCGTGAAGCGCGGCATGAACGACCACACCGCCCTGGACCTCGTCGAGCGCTTCCGCGGGACCGGCGTCATCGTGCGCTTCATCGAGTACATGGACGTCGGCACCATCAACCACTGGCGCCCCGAGGACACGGTGCCCTCGCGCGAGCTGCTCGGGCGCATCCAGGCCCGCTGGCCGGCGACGCCGCGGGAACCCAACTACCGCGGCGAGGTGGCCGAGCGCTACGTGTTCGACGACGGCGCCGGCGAGATCGGCTTCATCTCGTCGGTTTCCGAACCGTTCTGCGGCAGCTGCACGCGGGCGAGGCTGTCGTCCGACGGCCAGCTCTTCACGTGCCTGTTCGCCGCGAAGGGCACGGACCTCAAGGGCCCGCTGCGCGCCGGCGCGAGGGACGCCGAGCTGACCGAGCTCATCCGCAGCGTCTGGGAGCGCCGCGAGGACCGCTACAGCGAGCTGCGCGCAGAGCTGCGCGGCGAGGCCAAGCACGTCGAGATGTACTACATCGGCGGCTGACGCCCGTGGCCGCCGCCGGCACCGTCCTCTGGACCCCGCCCGCCGACCGGGTCCGCGATTCCCACTGGTCCCGCTTCCGGGCGTATGCCAGCCGCCGCGCGGGGCATCCCCTCGACGACGACGCGCTGTACGCGTGGAGCGTGGCGGAGCCGGCGGCCTTCTGGGCGGCGGTTGCCCGGTTCGGTGCGGTCCGCTTCACCCGGTCGCCCCGCGCCGTGCTCGAGCACGGCGACCATTTCCCCGGCGCGCGCTGGTTCCCTGGCGCTGAACTCAACTTCGCCTGGCACCTGCTGCGGTTCACCGGCCCGCAGCCGGCGCTGGTGGGCTGGACCGAGGCCGGCCAGCGCGCCGCTCTCGCGCGTGACGAACTGCGCGACCGTGTCCTGCGCCTTGCCGCGGCGCTGAAGGCCTGGGGCCTGCGCCCCGGCGACCGGGTCGCCGCCTGCCTGCCCAACACGCCGGACACCGTCGTCGCCATGCTCGCCTGCACGGCGCTGGGCGCCGTGTGGTCGTCGTGCTCGCCGGACTTCGGGCTGGCCGGGCTCGCAAGCCGCTTCGGGCCCATCGCGCCCCGGCTGCTCTTCGCCACCGATGGCTACGGCTATGGCGGCAAGGACATCGACTGCGTGCCCGTGGCCGCGGCGCTCGCGGCGGAGCTCGGGGTACCCGTCGTCTGGCTACCGCGGGATTCCGCCGGCCCGATCCCCGACGCGGTGCCGTTGGCGCTGGATTTCCGCGCGCTCTGCGCCGGCCCGCTGCCGCCCGACCCGGAGACGCTCTTTGCCAGCCTGCCCTTCGACCATCCGCTCTACATCCTGTATTCGTCCGGCACCACCGGTGCGCCCAAGGCCATCGTGCACGGCGCCGGCGGCACCCTGCTGCAGCACCTGAAGGAACTGCTGCTGCACACGGATCTGCGGGCCGGCGATGCGGTCTTCTACTACACGACCTGCGGCTGGATGATGTGGAACTGGCTCGTCAGCGGCCTGGCCGTGGGCGCGACGCTTACGCTCTATGAGGGCTCGCCGTTCCACCCCGATCCCGGCGTGCTCTGGCGGATCGCCGAACGCGAGCGGCTCGCGGTCTTCGGCACCAGCGCGCGGTACCTTGCGAGCCTGCGGCAGTCCGGATACCGGCCGCGGGAGGCCGTCCGCCTCGATGCGCTGCGGACGGTGCTCTCCACCGGGTCGCCGCTGGCCCCCGAGGGCTTCGACTTCGTCTACGACGCCGTCAAGACCGACGTGCAGCTGGCATCGATCTCCGGCGGCACCGACATCGTGTCGTGCTTCGTGCTTGGCCAGCCGACGCGCCCGGTCCGCCGGGGCGAGATCCAGGGGCCAGGGCTCGGCATGGCGGTGGACGTGTTCGACGCGGATGGCAGACCGCTGCCTGCGGGTACCGGCGAGCTGGTCTGCACGAGGCCGTTTCCGTCCACGCCTGTCGGGTTCTGGGGTGACGCGGATGGCAGCCGCTTCCGCGCCAGCTACTTCGCTCGCTTTCCGGGCGTCTGGACCCACGGCGACTTCGCCGAGCGCAGCCCGGGTGGAGGTTTCATCATCCACGGCCGGTCGGATGCCGTCCTGAATCCCGGCGGCGTGCGGATCGGCACGGCCGAGCTCTACGCCGTCGTCGAGGCGGAGGCCGGCGTCAGCGAGTGCCTCGCCGTGGCCCAGCGTCGCGGCGGTGACGAGCGCATCGTGCTCTTCGTCGTGCCCGCGCCCGGTGTCGCCGTGGACGACGCGCTGCGCGCGCAGCTCCGCGCGCGGATCCGCTCGGCGCTGACGCCGCGGCACGTGCCGGCCGTCATCGTCGGCGTCAGCGCGCTGCCCCGCACCCGCAACGGCAAGCTGGCGGAGCTCGCCGTGCGCGCCGTCATCCACGGCGATGCCGTGGCGAATCGCGACGCGCTGGCCAACCCGGAGTGCCTCGCGCAGTTCGTCGGGCGGCCTGAGCTCGAGGCCTGAACGCAGGGTCCGGGTCCAAGGTCGGACCGGGGTCGGGGGCCAGGGTCTGAGTTCGAGGCACCACGGTGCGGCTGGACATTGACGCCTCAGGGCGTGGCTTGAAAGCAGCGGCTGCAAGTCGCGGCTTCACGTCGAGATCGTAAGTCGAGACCTCGAGTCGAGGCTTCAGGTCGAGGCCTTAGCCGCCCGCGTTGCAGGCGGCCCGGACCGGCGGCACACTGCGTTCCGCCACCTGATGGGAGATCGCCATGGCCTTCGCCGCTGCCAACCTCACCCGGGCCATCCTCGCCGGCGCCGTGCTCGCCGCGGGCCTGCCCGCGGCCGCTGCCGACTTCACGCTGACGAGCCCCCAGTTCGCCGCTGGCGCGAAGCTGGCCGAGGCCCAGGTCTACAACGGCTTCGGCTGCAGCGGCGGCAACGTGTCGCCGGAGCTGCGCTGGTCCGGAGTTCCCGCGGGCACGAAGAGCTTCGCGCTGCTGGTCCACGACCCCGATGCGCCCACGGGCAGCGGCTGGTGGCACTGGGTCGCCTGGAACATCCCGGCCACGGCCACCTCGCTGCCGGCGAAGGCCGGTGACCCGGCCGCCGGGCTCATGCCCGCCGGCGCCGTGCAGGGCCGCACGGACTTCGGCATGCCGGGCTACGGTGGCCCCTGCCCGCCGCCGGGCTCGAAGCCGCACCGCTACTACTTCCGCCTGCACGCCCTGAAGGTGGACCGGCTCGACCTGCCGGCCGACGCCACGGCGGCCTTCGTCGGCTTCAACGTCAACGCCAACACGCTCGGCGTGGCGGAACTGCTGGGCACCTACAGCCGCTAGCGCCGTATTCTGTCGCATCGCTGCGTGACGGCCGGCCGAAGCGTGCCGGCCGTCACGGTGCCGGGCCCGCGAACAGGCGGCTAATGCGCCCCGGGCAGGCTGGTGGTTCCGGGGTTGCGGCATGGACCGCGGTGTCGCGCGGGCGGCGGGGGCTGCCGCGCTCCTTCTTTCGCTCTGCGCGCCGGCGGCCGCCGGTGACGTCGCCTTTGGCGCCGTGGGCAGCACGCTGGGCCTCGGCGGCGAGGTGGGCTGGGGCCTCGGCCGGCATCTGGCCGTGCGGCTGGGCGCCTACGCCTACAACTACACCGCCGACACCGGGCACGCCGGTCTTGACTACGACGCCGAGCTGGAGCTCGGCTCGGCCGGTGCCTACGTCGACTGGCACCCCTTCGGCAGCCGCTTCCGGATCTCGGCGGGCTGGCTCTTCAACGACAACGCGCTCACGGCCACCGCGCGTCCCGGTGAGGACGGCAGCTTCCCGATCGGTGGCGGCTCCTTCACGGCGGCGGAAGTCGGCAAGCTGACTGGCAAGGGCAGGTTCCGCAGCTCCGCGCCGTTCCTCGGGGTCGGCTGGCGGCTCGGTGCCCGCGACGGGCGCGGCGTGGCGCTCAGCTTCGACGCCGGCGTCGTCCTCCAGGGCGCCCTCGACATGGACCTGCGGTCCCAGGGCGGCTCGCTGAGCGACGATCCCGGCTTCCAGGCGGCGCTGGCCCGGGAGGAGGCGGAACTGCAGGCCGAGGTGGATGACTACGAGCTCTTCCCGGTGGTGACGCTGGGGCTCGGCTACCGCTTCTAGGTCCCCGGCCGGCGCAAATCGACGCTCACGCCGGCTGCCCGTCTGGCCCGAACGATGGCGACCTGCCACGGGCGGGCTGCGTCACGCGGGGTCTCCGGGCGCACGTCAGAGCTTCGGCACCTGCCCCCTGTCGTCCCGCTGCCTGCGGGCGTTCTGTTCGAGGTCATCGACCTCGCGCATGGCGGCGGCGTTCGCCGACGCGAACGTTGCGACATCGATCAGGATGGCGGAGAAGTCCGTGACGATGGAACTGCCGAGGACGTAGTGGAGCCGTGAGGCACATCGTGAGAGGTCGGCTGGCGCCAGCTTCCGCTGCTGCCACAGGTTCAGCATGAAGCCGAGGTCATCGGATCCGCTCGGCCTGAACGCGGGGAACCCCGGCCGATCAGGCAGGCGCGGAATGCAGTTCACGCGGCCTGACGGGAAGTCCCAGGCGAGTGCCGCGTACCCGGGCGAAACCGCCGTCGGTTCTCCGTACTTCTGCTGCAGCGCTGCCACGTACTGCTGGACAGTCGGAGGTTCGCCGGTCGTCTTCTCGTTGCGCTCTATGGCCCAGACACGCCCGGCCTGCGGCGGTGGCGTGAAGTAAACGGCAAGGGCGGGCTTACCCGATGGCCCGCCGGCCGCTCGGGCCTCGATTCGCGACAGGAATGGCGGCGTCTGCAGCTGCTGCGTGCCGTCCGAGTAGCCGAACGCGCTCTGCACCGAGACGACCTTGAGACCCGGGTCGTGGGCCTTGATCGCCGCGACCACCTGGTCCTGCGTCATGCCGAGCTTCAGCCCCACGATGTCGAAATCGGCCTGCTGGGCAACCGCGGCCACGGAGAGCAGGGCAAGGGCAGCGCCAAGAATGGGTGCAAGTCGCTGTCTCATCACTTCACCTCTTCAGTCGTGTTCCATCCGCGGTCCGGCTGGAATCTACACGAGATGGTAGTGGGGGGGAACGGCACGCGCGTCGGCGCCGGCGGTCACGTCGCTGCATGCCGGAGGCGTCGAGGCAGTGACTGCCCGGCCGCCTCGGGCGCGATCAAAGGATGAGGCGCTGTCCCGCATGGATCCGCCGGCCCGGTCCCGGTGAGCCGTCCTGCCCCGGCCGCCCTCGGGTACGGCTGGGACCGCCGCGGGAGCGCCGCTATAGTCCCAATCCATGGGTGTAACGGAAACGGACTTCCATTCCTCGGTGGCGGCCTGGTTCGCCGGGGCATTCGGTGCACCCACGCCCGTGCAGGCCCGGGCCTGGCCCGCCATCCGTTCCGGCCGCCACACGCTGCTGGCGGCGCCCACGGGCTCGGGCAAGACGCTGGCCGCGTTCCTGGCGGCCATCGACGACCTGGTCCGCGAGGGGACCACCTTCGGGCTGCCCGACGAGACCCGGGTCCTCTACGTCTCGCCGCTCAAGGCGCTCTCCAACGACATCCGCGCCAACCTCGAGGTGCCGCTGGCGGGCATCCGCGAGCACCTGCCGGTGCTCGGTGACGTGGTCATCCGCACGGCCGTGCGCACCGGCGACACGCCGGCCACGGAGCGAGCCCGCATGCGACGCGAGCCGCCCCACATCCTCGTCACGACGCCGGAGTCGCTGTTCATCCTGCTGACGTCGGGCTCGGGCCGGCGGCTGCTGGCCACTGTCCGCACGGTCATCGTCGACGAGCTGCACGCGCTGGCCGGTACCAAGCGCGGTGCCCACCTGATGCTGTCGCTGGAGCGGCTGGCGGCGCTGTGCCCGGAAGATCCGGTGCGCATCGGCATCTCGGCGACGCAGAAGCCCATGACCCGCATGGCGGAGTTCCTGCTGGGCGACCGCAGCGGCTGCGAGATCGTCGATGCGGGCTTCGTGCGCGACCGGGACCTGGCGCTGGAGCTGCCAGGCTCGCCGCTACGGCCGATCATGAGCAACGAGACCTGGGGCGAGGTCTACGACCGCATCGCGGAACTCGCCGGCCAGCACCGCACGACGCTGGTCTTCGTCAACACGCGGCGGCTGGCGGAGCGCGCGGCGCGGCACCTGGCCGAGCGGCTCGGCGAGGAGCACGTCACTGCCCACCACGGCAGCCTTGCGAAGGAGCACCGGCTCGACGCCGAGCAGCGCCTCAAGGCAGGGCAGCTGAAGCTGCTGGTGGCGACGTCGTCGCTGGAGCTCGGCATCGACATCGGCGACGTGGACCTGGTCTGCCAGCTGGGCTCCCCCCGGGGCATCGCGCCGCTGCTGCAGCGGGTGGGCCGCTCGGGCCACGGCGTCGGCCGCGTGCCGAAGGGGCGCCTCTTCCCGCTCTCGCGCGACGATCTGGTCGAGTGTGCGGCGCTCCTCGACGCCGTGCGCCGGCAGGAGCTCGACACCATCGAGGCCGCGGGGCCGGCCCTGGACGTGCTGGCGCAGCAGGTGGTGGCGGAGGTGGCGGCCGGCGAGGCCGGCACCGAGGCGCTGCATGCGCTGTTTCGCCGGGCCTGGCCGTACCGCGACCTGCCGCGCCCTGACTTCGACGCCGTGCTGCGCATGCTGGCCGACGGCTACGCCACGCGGCGCGGACGCCGTGGCGCGCACCTGCACTGGGACCTGACGCAGGGCCGGCTGCGGCCGCGCCCGGGTGCGGCGCTGACGGCCGTCACCAACGGCGGCACGATCCCGGACCAGTTCGACTACGACGTGGTGCTGCAGCCCGAGGGGCTCGCCATCGGCACGCTGAACGAGGACTTCGCCTTCGAGAGCGTGGCCGGCGACGTCTTCCAGCTGGGCAACACCTCGTACCGCGTGCTGCGGGTCGAGTCCGGCAAGGTCTTCGTCGAGGACGCCCACGGCCAGCCGCCCAACATCCCGTTCTGGTTCGGCGAGGCCCCGGGCCGCAGCGACGAGCTGTCGGTGGCCGTGTCGCGGCTGCGGGAGCAGGTGGCCGACGACCTGGCCGACGGCGAGGCCGTCGCCGTCGCCCGGCTGCAGCGCGAGCCGGGGCTGGCTGCGCCGGCGGCGGAGCAGCTGGTGGAGTACCTCGCCGCGGCCCGGGCAGCGCTCGGCGTGCTGCCGACCCACGGCACGCTGGTGCTCGAGCGCTTCTTCGATGCCGTCGGCGACATGCACCTCGTGATCCACTCGCCGTGGGGATCGCGGGTCAACCGGGCCTTTGGCCTGGCGCTCCGCAAGCGGTTCTGCCGCAAGTTCAACTTCGAGCTGCAGGCCGCGGCGCTGGAGGACAGCCTCGTACTGTCGCTGGGGCCCACCCACAGCTTTCCGCTGGCCGAGGTCGTCGACTACCTGCGGGCCGACACCGTGCGCCACGTGCTGACCCAGGCGCTGCTGACGGCACCCATGTTCCCGGCCCGCTGGCGCTGGGTGGCGACGACGGCGCTGGCGGTGAAGCGCTTCCGCAACGGCCGCAAGGTGCCGCCGGAGTTCCAGCGCAGCGACGCCGACGACCTGCTGGCCGTGGTGTTCCCCGACCAGGTGGCCTGCGCCGAGAACCTCGCCGGCGAGCGCGAGGTGCCGGACCACCCGCTGGTGCGCCAGGCCCTCACCGACTGCCTCCAGGACCTCATGGACGTCGCCGGGCTCGAGCAGCTGCTCCGGCGCATCGCGGGCGGCGAGGTCGAGGTCGTCTGCCGGGATCTGGCGGCACCGTCGCCGCTGGCGGAGGAGGTCATCAACGCCAGGCCCTGGGCCTTCCTCGACGACACGCCGGCCGAGGAGCGGCGCACCCGGGCCATCCGGTCGCCGCGGGGGCTCGACGTGGAGGAGGCCGCTGCCCTCGGCGGCCTCGACCCCGTGGCCATCGCGGAGGTGACCGGCGACGCCTGGCCCCTGGCCCGCAGCGCCGACGAGCTGCACGACGCGCTGAGCCTCGCCGGCTTCGTCACTGCGGCGGAAGTGGCGGCGGCCGGTGAGGCTGGCTGGCAGTGCTGGTTCGCCGAACTGCAGGTGGCCGGCCGCGCCACCGGCGTCACCGTCGAGCCCGGCAACCCGGTGCGGACCCTCTGGGTCAGCGGCGAGCGCCTGGCCCAGGTCCGGTGCGTGGTGCCGGCGGCCGCGTGCCTGCCGGACATCGCGGCGGTGGACGCCGGCGTGCGCAGCGCCGCCGCCACGCGCGACGAGGCGCTGCGCGAACTGGTGCGCAGCCGCCTCGAGACGCTGGGTCCTGTCACGGCGGCGGCGCTTGGGGCGCCGCTGGCCCTGGATCCTGCCGAGGTGACCGTCGCGCTGATTGCCCTCGAAGTCGAGGGCCAGGCCGTGCGTGGCCGCTTCACGCCCCAGGCCACCGGTGACGAATGGTGTGATCGCCGGCTGCTCCAGCGCATCCACCAGGGAACGCTGAAGACCCTGCGGCGCGCCGTGGAGCCGGCCAGCGCCGCGGCCTGGCAGCGGTTTGCCTTTGCCTGGCATGGGCTCGGCGCGGCAAGGAGCGGTGGCATGGAGGCGCTGCGGGCGGCGCTGCGGCGGCTCGCAGGCTATGCGGCGCCCATCGGCGCCTGGGAGCAGTCCCTGCTGCCGGACCGCGTCGACGGCTACCAGCCGGGCGACCTGGACCAGCTGCTGGCAGCGGGCGAGTTCACATGGCTGCGGCCGGCGGGCGCGGCCTCCCCCGATGCGGACGGTCGTGACGCTGGGCTGGCCGCGCCCGCCCGGACCACGGCCATCGCCTTCGTCGACCGGGCACGCCTCGACGAGTGGCAGGGATGGCTTGCGGCGCCGGCGGCCCACGCCGCGCCGCTGACGTCTGCAGCTACCGCTGCGCTGGCCGTCCTGCAGTCCGGCGGCGCGCTGTTCTTCACCGAACTGCGCCGGCGCTCGGGCCTGCCGGACGACGCGCTGCGTCAGGCCCTGCGCGAACTGGTATCCGCCGGGCTCGTCACGAACGACGGCTTCGCGGGCCTGCGCGCACTGCTCGCGCCGGCGGCCGGCGAGCGGGCAGGGCGGGGCGGCCGGTACCGGGATGAGCCACCACCGCTGCCCGGTCGCTGGTCCCTGCTGGCCGCGACGGCCAGTGACGCCGCCACGGCCACCCGGGTCACGGAACTGGTCGCCTGCGCGCTGCTCGATCGCTACGGCGTCGTCTTCCGCACGGCCCTGGCCCGGGAGGCGCGCTCGCTGCCACCGTGGCGCGACCTGGTCCGCGTCTGGCGCCGGCTCGAGGCGCGCGGCGAGATCCGGGGCGGCCGCTTCGTCGCCGGCTTCGGCGGCGAGCAGTTCGCACTGCCCGAGGCCGTCGAGGCCCTGCGTGCGGCCCGCAACGCTGGCGGGGGCGAGGTGGTGATCAGCGCCGCCGATCCGCTGAACCTGACGGCCACCATCTCGCCGGGCGCGCGCGTCCCGGCCATTGCCGGCAACCGCGTCCTCTACCGCGACGGCGTGCCCGTGGCGGCGCAGCTGGGCCCGCGCTTCGAATGGCTCGCGCCCGCCGATCGCGACGACGAGTGGACGGCGCGCACGGCGCTGCTGCGGGGGGATCCGCGGCTGGCCCGGGGCGACGGGGATGGCCTGCCGGCCTGAGGCCCGTCCGCCGCCGGCCCGTCAGCGGCCCGCCCGGCGCTCGAGCCGTGGCTCGCCCGCCTCCTGGCTGCGGAGGTAGTCCTCGTAGCCGCCGTGGAAGTCGACGATGCCGTCGGGCTTCATCTCGATCACGCGCGTGGCGAGGGATGCCACGAAGGCCCGGTCGTGGCTGACGAAGATCAGCGTGCCCGGGTAGTTCTCCAGCGCCAGGTTCAGCGCCTCGATGGATTCCATGTCGAGGTGGTTGGTGGGCTCGTCCATGATGAGCACGTTCGGCTTCAGCAGCATCATCTTGCCGAACAGCAGGCGGCCCTCCTCGCCACCGGAGATCACCTTCACGGACTTCGCGCTCTCATCCTTCGAGAACAGCATGCGGCCCAGCGTCGCCCGCAGCGCCTGCTCGTCGTCGGTCTTCTGCTGCCACTGGCGGATCCAGTCGAACAGCGTCAGGTCCTCGGCGAAGTCGTCGCTGCGGTCCTGCGGCACGTAGCCCCTCTGCACGTTCTCGGACCACTTGATGGTGCCGTGGTCCGGCGCCACCTGCTCCATCAGGCACTTCAGCAGCGTGGACTTGCCGACGCCGTTCTCGCCGATGATCGCGATGCGCTCGCCCACCTCGACCTTGAGGTCCAGGTCGCGGAACAGCGGCTCGCCACCGTAGCCCTTGGTCAGTCCCTCCACCTCCAGGGCCATGCGGTACAGCTTCCGCGCCTGGTCGAAGCGGATGAAGGGGCTGACGCGGCTCGACGGCTTGACCTCGGCCAGCTCGATCTTGTCGATCTGGCGGGCCCGGGCCGTGGCCTGCCTCGCCTTCGAGGCATTGGCCGAGAAGCGGCTGACGAAGGTCTGCAGCTCGGCGATCTGGGCCTTCTTCTTGGCGTTGTCGGCCAGCAGGCGTTCGCGTGCGACGGTGGACGCCACCATGTACTGGTCGTAGTTGCCGGGGTAGATGCGCAGCTCGCCGTAGTCGAGGTCCGCCATGTGGGTGCAGACGCTGTTCAGGAAGTGCCGGTCGTGGGAGATGATCAGCATCGTGCAGTCGCGCGAGTTCAGCAGCTCCTCGACCCAGCGGATCGAGTTGATGTCGAGGTTGTTGGTGGGCTCGTCGAGCAGCAGCACGTCCGGGTTGCCGAACAGCGCCTGGGCGAGCAGCACGCGCAGCTTCCAGCCGGGCGCGACCTCGCTCATGAGCCCGGCCTCCATCTCGAGGGGGATGCCGACGCCGCGCAGCAGCTCGCTGGCGCGGGACTCGGCGGTGTAGCCGTCGAGCTCGGCGAAGCGGGTCTCGAGGTCGGCGACCTTCATGCCGTCGGCCTCGCTCATCTCCGGCAGCGAGTAGATGCGGTCCCGCTCCTGCCGGATCTGCCAGAGTTCCGGGTCGCCCATGATCACGGTGTCGATCACCGCGTGCTCCTCGAAGGCGAACTGGTCCTGGCGCAGCTTGCCGAGGCGGGCGCCGGCATCGAGGGAGACGTTGCCCGACGTCGGCACGAGGTCGCCGCCGAGGATCTTCATGAAGGTGGACTTGCCGCAGCCGTTGGCGCCGATCAGCCCGTAGCGGTTGCCGTCGCCGAACTTGGCCGAGACGTTCTCGAACAGGGGCTTGGCCCCGAACTGCATGGTCAGGTTGGCGGTGGTGATCAAGGGCGGGTCCTGGCGGGCTGGGGGAGGGGCGGCGAGGGGGGCAGATGCTACACGGCACCCCGGCCACCCGCATGGCTATCTGCGGCCGGGGTAGGGCGGGCGGGGCGCTCAGCCCCGGGTGGGGGGCGGGTCAGCCCCGGGCGCCTGGCCAGTCCGGGGCACGCTGGATCATGTTCACCAGGGCGCCGTCGAAGTCCCGGAAGGTCATCTCCCGGGCCAGGCCGCCGCCCGGCACCTCGAAGCGCGTCGGCGGACAGACGATGGTCAGGCCGAGGGCCGCGACCCGTGCGGCGACGACGTCGACGGCCGGCGTCAGGAACACCAGCGCCACTTCGCCGACCCGCACGCTGTGGTCCGGGCGGCGCAGCACGCCGGGCATGGGGTCGCTGACCTGGAAGAGCCCGAGCATGCCGAGTTCCGAGGGGCCGCCGTCCGCTGCGCCCTGCAGGATGGCGAAGCGCACCTTCGCCGGCGCCAGGCCCAGCAGGCGGAACAGCACGGCGTGCTGGTCGGCCCGGGCCTCCTTGAAGAGGGTCAGGCCCAGGGCATCGCGATAGAGCGTGAGCGACCGGTCGAGGTCGCGCACGAAGAGCGCTGCCCGGCGCAGGGGGCCTGCCAGGGGCGTCGCCGGCGGTGTCGCCGGGGTTGACGGAGCGGTCGGGCCCACGCCGGTCGCCCTACCAGGGGATCTCGTTGCCCTTGTAGCCGAAGAACCGGCCCGACTTCTTCAGGTCGTAGGCGTCGATCACGGCGATGACGCCGGCGGCCGACTCGGCGGCGCTGATCAGCGGGATCGGCGGCTTCGGGCCGAACTCGGTGTCGACGACACCGGGGTCGATGAGGCCGACGATGAGCTCCTTGCGGCCGGGCTCCTTCGCCCGCTTGAACTCCATGGAGAGCGTGCGCATCGACATGTTCAGGGCTGCCTTGCTGGCCCGGTAGAAGATCTGGCCGCCGAAGGTGCGCTCGATGGAGCCGACGAAGCTGGAGATGTTCATGAGCTTCTTCTGGTCGCTGGCGGCGACGTTGTCGACGAAGGCCTCGACCATCCGGATGGGGCCCTCGACGTTGGTCTCCATGACGTCCTCTAGGGCCTCGTAGTCGAGGGTGCCGAACTTCTGCCGCTCGTTGCCGCCCAGGATGCCGGCGTTGTTGACGAGGATGTCGATGGGAACCCCGCGGTACTTCGTGGCCAGTGCCTTGACCTGGCTGCCCTCGGTCACGTCGAGCTTCTCGACGGTGACGGCCGGGTAGCGGCGGGCGAGGGCCTGCAGGTCATCCGCATCCTTCGGCTTGCGGGCCGTGGCGATGACCCGGTAACCCCGGTCGGCGTACTGCCGGGCGATCTCGTAGCCGATGCCGCGGCTGGCGCCGGTGACCAGGACCGTCGGCACGCGGGTGGCGGGGGCCGGGCCACCGGCCGGGACAGCCCCGTCCGCCGGCGTGTCGGCGGCGAAGGCCGCCGGTGCCACCAGCGCCAGCAGGGCCAGCAGCCAGCGCGCGGCGGGGCGGGCAGGGCGGGCCCGGGGCACGTCTGGCGGGGGCACGCGGGCAGGGCGCAGCGGCATGGCGGGTTTTTCCTTGGCGGGAGGCGGACGGGGTCGTAGGCTATCAGCCGCGCCCGGGCCGGGCCATCCCGCCGGGTCCGGCCCTTCTGCCCCGAGGTACCCATGAGGAAACCGGCCGCCATGTCCCTTCGCCGTACCCTGCCAGGCCTGCTGCTGGCCGTCGCGACGCTGCCGGCGCTGGCGGCGAACCCCGTCGGCGTCCCCCCTGCGCTGCAGGCCGAGATCGAGTCCGTCGTCCACGACACCGCCGCCCGCTGGAACTCCCAGGACTACGCGTCGGTGATGGACCTCTGGGACCGCGACGAGCCCAACGTGATGTACCTGGCCGAGGAGCAGCCCGGGTGGTTCGTCGGCTGGGGCCAGCTCAAGGCCTACCTGGGCTCGAGCACGCCGTTCATCGAGGCCATCCGCGAGGAGATGTCGAACATCCGCGTGCAGCCCATCGCCGCCGACCTGGCCGCCGTGACCTGGGACATGCACTTCGAGATGAAGCAGAAGGGCGCCCAGCCCATCGGCGAGGACATCCGCGTCACGGCGATCATGCGCCGCAAGCCCGAGGGCTGGCGCTACATCCACTACGCCGAGGCGCCGATGACGGCCAGCATGTACATGCGCAAGCTCATGCAGCAGGACGTCGACCCGGAGAAGTTCCGCCAGGTCATGGAGACCGGCCGCCAGCGCCGCGCCGCAAAGTCCGCGCCGTAATCCGCCGGCCCCGTCCCGGCATCCCGAATTCCACCGCGAGTAACCGCCATGTCCGCAAACCCGATCCCTGCCACGAGCCTGCTCACCGACCTTGCCGCCATCGTCGGCGACCGCCACGTGCTGACCAGCGAGGCTGATCGCGACTTCTACGCGATGGACGTCTACAACCAGCTGCGGCTGCCGCTGGCGGTCGTGCAGCCGGGCAGCGTCGAGGAGCTGCAGCAGGTGGTGCGCACGGCGACGGCGGCGGGCATCGCCGTCGTCACGCGGGGTGGCGGCGCGTCGTACACCGACGGCTACCTGCCGACCACCGGCAACTCGATCACCATCGACGTGAGCCGCCTCGACCGCATCATCGAGATCAATGCCACCGACATGTACGTGACGGTGGAGCCCGGCGTCACCTGGGAGGCGCTCTGGAGGAAGCTCGGCGAGCAGGGGCTGCGCACGACGTTCTGGGGCCCGTTCTCGGGGCTCAAGGCCACCGTCGGCGGCTCCATGTCCCAGAACAGTGCGAGCCTCGGCAGCGGCAACTACGGCATCTCGGCCGACGCGGTGCTGACCTTCGAGATCGTGCTGGCCAGCGGCGAGATCCTGAAGACCGGCTCCCGGGCCGCGGCCAATGGCAGCCCGTTCTTCCGCTGGTACGGCCCCGACCTCACGGGCCTCTTCACCGGCGACGCCGGGGCGCTGGGCATCAAGGCGCGCATCTCGCTGCGGCTGATCAAGGCGCCGAAGTACTCCGGCGCCGCGTCCTTCGGCTTCGACACCTTCGAGCAGATGGCCGCCGGCATGGCGGCCGCCGCCCGCGAGGGCGTCATCGCCGACAACTTCGGCCTCGACCCGCGCCTGCAGCAGGGCCAGCTCGGCAAGACCAACGCGAAGGACGCCATCGCGGCGGCCTTCGCCGTGGCGAAGACGGCGCGCAACCCCATCGAGGCCGGCATCAAGCTGCTGAAGATGGCCGTCGCCGGCAAGAGCTTCCTCAAGGGCTACAACTACTCGGCCCACTACACCGTCGAGGGCGTGTCCCAGGCCGAGGTCAACGGCAAGCTCGCCGTGCTGCGCGCGGCCCTCGAGCCCCACGGCAACGAGACCGCCAACACGATCCCGACGGTCATCCGCGCCATGCCGTTCATTCCGCTGTACCCGATCCTGGGACCGAAGGGCGAGCGCTGGGTGCCCCAGCACGGCATCGTGCCCTTCTCGAAGGTCGGCGAGCTGCACGGCAAGCTGAAGCAGCTCTACGCGGACAACGCCGCGCGCATGCAGGCGGCCAAGGTCGACAAGGGCGCCATGTTCATGACCGTGACGACCCACGGCTTCCTGTACGAGCCGGTCTTCTACTGGGAGGACGACCGCACGGCCTTCCACAAGCGCTACCTGCCGAAGGAGTACCTCGACATGCTGCCGGAGTACCCGGCGAACCCCGAGGGGCGGGCGCTGGTGCGCGAGCTGCGCGGCAAGATCAACGCGATCTTCGCCTCGGTCGGCTCGATCCACATGCAGGTGGGCAAGAGCTACCCCTACATGACGGGGCGTGACCCCGAGGCCGCGCGGCTGCTGCGGGAGCTGAAGCAGTCCCTCGACCCGCGGAACCTCGTCAACCCGGGGGCGCTGCAGCTCTGATGCCCGGGGCGGTCACCACCGCCCGCGCAGCAGCAGCATGTCCTGGCCGAGGTTCGGCTGCTCGAGGCCGGCGTTGCTGAAGTGGCGCCACTCGAGCAGCCAGCGCTCGCCGAACCTGAGGCCTGCCGAGAGCGAGAAGGTCACGTGCGATGACACGTAGGGATTCGTGTCGCTGCTGGCCAGGAGGCCGGCGCCGAGCAGGGGCTTCAGCCACGCCTCGCGGCGGAACGTGAAGCGCCGCTGGGCGCTGAGGTAGCCGTAGCCGGGCACGTCGCGCTTCGCCGTCGAGGTGAGGGTCTCGCAGACGGGCAATCCCACGGGCTGGGCGTAGCACGTGTCCTGCTCCGTGCGCACGTTGACCCGCTGCTCGCCGACCCAGCCGACGGCGACCTCCCACCGGGCGGTGCTGCGGGCCAGCTCCAGCGCGTAGCCGTCGCTGCGCGTCGGGCCTGCCGCCACGAGCCAGTCGGCCCCGCCCGGCCAGTCGCGGGCAATGGCCGGTACTGCCGCCAGCAGCAGCAGGGCCGCAAGGATGGCAGGACGGCCCGCAACGGTGACGGGCCGGCGGCGGCAGGGCCGCGGCGCAGGCATGGCAAGGCCTCGTTGTTGTTGTTCTGGGCCTGCCGCGATTATGCGGCGGCGGGACCGGCGCGCCAGCCGGTTCCGACATAACGGCGTGCTCCCGGGCCGTTACGTGAGCCAGCGCGCAGTGAGCTCGGTGGACACCTGCCACAGGCGCTCGGCCTGGGCGTCGTCCTGCAGGTAGCTGCCGGGGATGATGATGGGGTTGGAGTCGCGGAAGAAGTGCCCGCTGGTGGTGGCCACCAGGGGGTGTGCGGCGAGGTACACCTGGGTGGCGGCCCCGGCCTCGACCGTCTTCATGAAGGCCCAGCCGAAGAGTCGCGCCGTGAGCAGCGTGTACCACGGCAGGTGGCGCCCGAGGTTCGTCATGATGACGCCGGGCTGCAGCGAGTTGGCGGTGACGCGGGAGCCTGCCAGCCGCCTGGCCAGGTGCCGGGCGAACAGCACGTTGGCGAGCTTCGACTGGCCGTAGGCCGTCTTGGGGTCGTAGCCGCGCTCCCCGGAGAGGTTGTCGAACTGGATGCCGCCCTCGGGCGCGTTGTTGAACGACTGGCCGCTGCTGACCACGACGACCCGGCCCTGGGCCGAGGCCTCGAGCTGCGGCAGCAGCAGGTTCGTCAGCAGGAAGTGGCTCAGGTGGTTCGTGACGAAGTGCTTCTCGAGGCCGTAGACTTGCTCGAGCTGCGGCAGCTCCATGATGCCGGCGTTGGCCACCAGCACGTCGAGGGGACGCCCGAGTGCGGCCACGCTCCGGGCCGCAGCAACGACGGAGTCGAAGTCCGTGAGCTCCAGCGCCAGCGGAATGGCCCGGCCGGCGCCGGCGCTGTCGCAGGCAGCCTGGGCCTTGTCCAGAGTCCGGGCCGTGGCGATGACCGCGGCGCCCCGCAGCGCCAGCACCCGCAGGGTCTCGTAGCCGAGGCCTGAGTTGGCGCCGGTCACGAGCACCAGGCGCCCGGAGAGGTCCAGCCCCTCGGTGACTTCCTCGGCCGTGCTCTTCGCCGTGAAGGGACTCAGGGGCACGCCCTCGGGCCGTTCGACCTCGCTGGAGCGCCCGCAGCCGGGCAGTGCGGCCGCGGCGGCGGCCGCACCGGTGCCGGTCAGGAGCTGGCGGCGGGTCACGGTCACGGGTCAGTCCTCAGGCGGCCAGCAGGTACGGCTTCGTCAGGTCCACGGAGACGTCCCAGAGCTTCGCGGCCAGCTCCGGGTTCTCCATCTCGCCATCGGGGACCTCGGGGTTGCAGTCGGCGAAGTAATGGCCGCTGACGCCGGCGAGCTGCGGTGCCGTGGCCACGTAGGCCTGGGTCGCGGCACCGGCCTCGACGGGCTTCATGAAGGTCCAGCCGATCAGCTTCGCCATGGCCAGCTGCCACTTGGGGAAGTGCCGGCCGAGGTTCGTGTTGATGATGCCCGGGTGCACCGAGTTGGCTGTGGTCGGCGTGCCCTCGAACTGCCGCGTGAGCTGGCGCACGTACAGGTGGTTCGCCAGCTTCGACTGCCCGTACATCTTGTTGGGCACGTAGTCGCGCTCGCCCGAGAGGTTGTCGAACTCGATGCCGCCGGGCGGGGCCCACTTGTAGCCGAAGCTCGACACGACGACGACCCGGCCCTGGGGTGCCGCCTGCACCTGGGGCATGAGCCGGTTGCCGACGATGAAGTGCCCGAGGTGGTTCGTGACGAACTGCTTCTCGAGGCCGTAGACCTGCTCGAGCTGCGGCAGGGCCATGATGCCGGCGTTGAGGATCAGCATGTCGATGGGCATGCCGAGGCGGCGCACCTCGTCGGTACCGGCCACGAGGGAGTCGAAGTCGGTGAGCTCGAGGGCCACCGGGATCGTCTTGACGGGGATCTGCGCGCCGGCCTCCCGGGCCTTGTCGGCGGTGCGGGCCGCGATGATGACCGTCGCCCCGCGCAGGGCCAGGACCCGGGCCGTCTCGAAGCCCAACCCTGAGTTGCCCCCGGTGATCAGGGCCGTCTTGCCGGTGAGGTCGATGCCGGCGGTGACCTCCTCGGCCGTGGACTTCGCGCCGAAGTCGCTGAGGGGCACCCCGGCGGGGCGCTGGATGGGCGTCTCGTCGCCGCGGCTGCAGCCGGTGGCCACGGTGGCGGCGGCGAGGGCCGTCGTCCCGGCAATGAGCTGGCGGCGGTTCAGCGTGGTCATGGTCGTCTCCGGCAGGGTGTCACCCGGGCTGGGCATTGTGGCCCTCTTCGCCGGCCGCGGGCGGCCGGACGCAGGGCTCAGGGCTTCCTGCCCGCGTACTGGGCAACCCCGGAGAGGGACTCCCGCTGGCCGATGTTGTTCCTGGCGACCACGGCGCCGTCCTCGAGGCGGACCTTGACGACGTCGCCGGTGAAGAAGTTGCCGATGAAGGCGAACTGCCCGTCCGGTGAGGGGTTGACGGCGGCCCAGCCCATGCCCTGGAGCGGGTAGTGGCGCAGCACCTGGCCGGTCTTCCGGTCCATGGTGATGAAGCCGTTGGCCGTGCTGATGAAGAGGGGCCCCGTCGCATTGGCGTTCATGACCAGCACCATGGGCACCCGCGGGTCGCCCTCGAACTTCGCCAGGTCCGGCAGCTGCCGGTCGTTGACGAGGTCGTACTGCATGACCCGGTTGCCGGTCTCGGAGACGTAGATCATCCGGCGGTCGTCGTCGGTCAGCACGGTGCTCGTGCAGGCCAGGAAGCCAAAGGAGCCGCCGTGGACCTCGTTGTTGTACTCCTTCAGCAGCCGGCCGTCGGGCGCGTGGCGGAAGATGTGGCCGTTGCCGATCACGTCCTGGCCCGGCAGCAGCTTGAACTTCGTCGTGACGGCGGGGTGACCCGTCTGCTTGCCGATCATGTGGTCGCAGAAGTACAGGCTGCCGTCACGCCCGAAGGTGATGCTGGAGTACTTGTGGTCGGAGAACTTGCGCACTGGCTTCTGCACGCCGTCGGGCCCGATCTCCATGACCACCGGGGTCAGCTGCGCCATGGACCACAGCGTACCGTCGGGCCCGAAGGTGAGGCCGCCGACCTTGTGGGTGCTGCCCTTGAGCCAGAGCACGCCCTTCGGTTTCAGGTCCGCGTCGTACTGGATCACGCGACCGATGCCGGCGTGGTCGTCGTTGGGGTCGTTCATGACCGTGGCCGCGACGAAGATGTCGCCCGGCTCGAAGGGCCGCATGGTCGAGGGGCCCGGCACCAGGTTGTTTACGATGTCGTCGGCCGGCGCGGCGCGGACTGCCACCGGCAGCGCGAGCAGGGCCATGAGTCCGAAGGTGACGAGAGGGGTCGTGCGCATCGTGCGGAACTCCGTCGGTGTGCAGGGGGAGGGCGCGGCGGCCGCCGGCCCGCCGGAGATCAGGGGACGACGGCGCCGGCGCTGCCATCCCCCACGAGGAGGCCTGCGGCGCCGTTGACCGGACCGGCCGCGGAGCTCTGGCTCACCTCGCCGGCATTGCGGCCCACGAGGCTGCCGGCCGCGGCCTTGCCCGTCACGGCGCCGGTGGCGTAGCTGCCCCGGACCTTGCTGAGCGAGTTGAAGCCGACGAGGCCGCCGGTGTTCGTGCCGGTGCCGCTGACGGCGCCGGTGGCGTAGCTGTTCTCCACCACGGCGTCGGTGTTCATGCCCACGAGCCCGCCGGCGTTGTCGACGGCGCTGACCGGGCCCGTCGCGTAGCTGTTCAGCACCCGGCCGAAGGTGTTGAGGCCGACGAGGCCGCCGGCGCCCTTGGTGCCCGAGACGGCGACGTCGGCCCAGCTGTCGGTGACGACGCCCCGCATGTCGCCGATGACGCCGCCCAGGGCCGCCTCGCCGCCGACCTTGCCGGTGGCCCGGCCCCGGATCACCGTGCCGGCGCTGCCGCCGACCAGTGCACCCACGGCAGCCTTCGCGTAGACGTCGCTGCCGATGGCCTCGGCGTTGCTGACGGTGCCGAAGTTGGCGCCCACCAGGGCGCCGGCGCCGTTGCCCGCCCGCACGCGGGCGTCGATGACGCGGATATTGGTGATGACGCCGGTCTTCTTCACGACACCGAAGAGCCCGACGCCCCCGGCCTCGGGCCGGTCGATGCGCAGCCCGCGGACCGCATGGCCGTGGCCCTCCACCTGGCCCGCGAAGCCGTACTTGTCGCCGGCCTTCATGCAGCTCTGCTCCGGGCCGCAGTCGCCGATGGGCTGCCAGTTCGAGATGCCGGCGAGGTCGAGGTCGGCCACGATCTCGTAGTTGCGGGCCATCCGCTGGTCCAGCGTCAGCGCCGTGCGCGAGCCGGGCGCGGTACCGAGGGTGCGGATGGCCTGCAGCTGCCCGGCGGTGCAGATCTCGTGGAAGCCGTCGCCGTCGGCGTCCTTCGCGAATTCGTCCCGGTCGCGCGGGGCAGCGTCGTCGGCGTCGGCCACGCCGTCGCCGTCCCGGTCGCGCGTGGGCGAGGCCTTCGGGTCCGGGCACCCGCTGGTCGGTGCACTGGCAAGCACGCCGGTACTGGCCGGCGCCGTGCCGACCGGGCCCACCGACTGGCCGGCGGCGGCCAGCGCCGCGCTCCGGTCCGCGGTGCCGGCCTGGGTGCCGGTGGCGGGCTTCTGCGTCGCGAACCACTCGGCGAGGTCCGCGAGGTCGCCCTCCTGCACGTTCTGGATGGCGGCCCGCATGATGGGGTCGGTGCGCCGGCCGTCGCGGTACGACTGCATGGCGATGACCAGGTACTCGGCGTGCTGGCCCGCCAGCCGCGGGAAGAGGGGCGACGGGCTGTTGCCGTCGGGGCCGTGGCAGGCCTGGCATTCGACGGCGATCTGGCCGCCCCGGGCGGCGTCGGCGGCGTGGACGGCGGGTGTGGCCAGTAGCGGCAGCGCGATGGCGATCCGCAGGGGATGCAGTGCGATGCGGTGGGACGTCACGGCGTGGCCCCCGCGCGCTTCGCCTTCTCGGCGGCTTCCCTGGCGAGCTTCTCGAAGTCGACGGTCTCGCCGAACTTGAGGTCCCGCTCCGTGTACATGCCGACGGTCCTGGCCAGGTACTGGTTGCCGCTGACCTGGGCCAGCACGAAGGCGGCGAAGTCGGCGTAGGTCAGGATGCGGCCCTTGGGCGAGTCCTTGTTCACCGCGAACTGCAGGTCGTCGCGGCGGGGCTCCTCGACGAGGAAGGCCGGGCGGAAGATGACGAACTCGAGCCCGCTCCGGCGGACGAGGTCCTCCATCTCCTCCATGTCCTGGTAGACGTTGCGCATGTTCCAAAGCCACTTCGAGCGCATGTCCGTGGCGGTGGGCTTCTCGGTGGGATAGACGTCCTCGACGCCGATGGAGCTCGCCACCAGCAGCCGGCGGTTTCCCTTCGCCTGCATGGCCGCGATGATGTTGGCGGTGCCCGTGGTGAAGAGGTCGTAGCTGTCCGGGATCTCCTTGAGGTTCATCGGGTCGAGGCGGGGCCCGACCATCGAGATGACCACCTCGCGCCCGGTCATGGCGGCCTCGAGGGAGGCGCGGTCGTAGACGTCGCCGGCCACGATCCGCAGGTTCGGGTGGGTCAGGGTGACGTCGGCGGGCCGCCGCGCTACACCTGTCACCCGATAGCCCGCGTCGAGGGCCTGGCGCATGATCTCGACGGAGCTCTTGGCCGTGGCGCCGATGATGACGATCCCCGGCGTCTCGGTGGCGGTCTGCGTGGTGCAGGCGCCGAGCCCGGTGATGGCGATGGCGCCGATGAGGCCGGCGATCCGCCGGCGGCTCGTGGTCAGGCTGGTCATTGGATTCCCCCCGCGGCGGCCCCGCGCTAGGCTTACTGTAACGCCGCATCCGGCCGTGCGCATCCGCGCCGCTCCGGCTGACGGCAGGGCCGGGGGAGGGCCGACCATGGCAACGAAGAACGGGCGTGGACCGTGGGTGCGGCCGCTGGCCGCGGGGGTGGTGCTGGGGGCGTTCCTGGCGCCGGGCCTGCAGGCGCTCGCCGAGCAGACCTACACCTGGGGCGAGCAGTACCGCTCGATCCCGGCGCGCTACCAGAAACTCATCGACGACTCGGAACTGGCCTTCACGAAGCGCGACGCCCGGGCGTCGGCCGATTCCCTGACCAACGATTTCAGCTGGTACACCTTCAACGACGCCGGTCCCGTCGAGATGGTGCGCGGCAAGGAGGCGACCCGGGAGCGGCTCGAGGCCTTCTTCGCCTCGCCGCTCTGGACGGACAACAACTCCCGGGTGCACCGCCTCGGCATGGTCGACAACATCCTCGTCCAGGTCGAGATCGACAACCTCAACACCGACAAGGGCATGCAGGCGAAGACGTCCCTGCACGTCTACGAGTTCCGCAGCGGCAAGCGGTTCCGCGAGACGGTGTTCTATCCTGTCCCCGAGTGAGCACGACCCCGCTGTAACCCTGCTGTAACGCCGCCGTTGCAATCTGCGCCACCATGGAGCGTCCCTACAACGTGCTGTTCCTGTGCACCGGCAACTCGGCGCGCAGCATCCTGGCCGAGGCCCTGCTGAACCGCTGGGGCGAGGGTCGCTTCCGCGCGTTCAGTGCCGGCAGCCAGCCGACGGGCCGGGTCAATCCGGTCGCCATGGAGTTGCTGCAGCACCTGAAGCTGCCCACGGCAGGACTTCGCAGCAAGAGCTGGGACGAATTCGCCGACGGCCGCGGTGGTCCGGCCTTCGACTTCGTCTTCACCGTCTGCGACAACGCGGCCGGCGAGGCCTGCCCCGTCTGGCCTGGCCAGCCCATGACGGCCCACTGGGGAGTGGCTGACCCCGCCGCCGTCACGGGCAGCGACGCCGGGAAGTGGCTCGCGTTCCGGCAGGCGCTCCGCGAACTCGAGAACCGCATCCGGATCTTCGTGAGCCTGCCCATCCGGTCCCTCGACCGGTTGTCGCTGCAGCGGCGGCTCGACGACATCGGCCAGACCCTGCTGCCCCCTGAGGGCTGACGGCCCCCGCCCACCGGTGTGGTCCGGCCGGACTCCAGCCGCGCCGCACATCCGGCTTCGACGGCACCCGACCTGTTGTCAGCGCGCCGGGTTCCAGCCGCGGCTGCGGTTCACCAGCGCCACCAGCGACAGCATGACGGGCACCTCGACGAGCACGCCCACGACGGTCGCCAGCGCCGCGCCGGAGCCGAGCCCGAAGAGCGAGATCGCCACGGCCACCGCCAGCTCGAAGAAGTTCGACGTGCCGATGAGGCAGGCGGGGCCGGCGATCTCCCGGGGCAACTTCAGCCAGCTTGCGCCGGCCCACGCGATGGCGAAGATGCCGTAGCTCTGCACCACCAGCGGCACGGCGATCATGGCGATGACCAGCGGCTGCGCCACGATCGTGCCGGCCTGCAGCCCGAAGAGGATCACCACCGTCACGGTCAGCCCCACCACCGACGCGGGCTTGATGCGGGCGGTGAAGGCTTCGACGGCGCCGCGGTCCGCCTGCTGCAGCGACCGGCGGGTCAGGATGCCGGCCAGCAGCGGCAACACGACGTAGAGCATGGTCGACAGCACCAGTGTCTCCCACGGCACCGTGATGTCGGTGACGCCCAGCAGGAACGCGGCGATGGGCGCGAAGGCGAACACCATGATCAGGTCGTTCACCGACACCTGGACCAGCGTGTATCCCGGGTCGCCCCGCACCAGCTGGCTCCAGACGAAGACCATGGCCGTACAGGGGGCGACGCCCAGCAGGATCATGCCGGCGATGTACTCGCTGGCCCGGTCCGGCTCCACCCAGGGCGCGAACACGTACTGGAAGAAGACGACGCCGAGTGCCGCCATGGTGAAGGGCTTGATGAGCCAGTTGACCACCAGCGTCAGGGCGAGGCCCCGGGGGCGCTCGCCGGCGTTGCGCACGGCGGCCCAGTCGATCTGGACCATCATCGGGTAGATCATCACCCAGATGCAGAGCGCCACGACGAGGTTGACCTGTGCGACCTCCAGGGCTGCTATGGCCTCGAACAGGCCCGGGACGACCAGGCCGAGGCCGACGCCGGCGAGGATGCCGAGTCCGACCCAGACGGTCAGGTAGCGCTCGAAGATTCCCACGGGTGTCCAGGGTGGCGGCTGTGGCGGCGGCGGATGGTACCGCCCCGGCGTCACCGGCGCGTGACGGTGCCCCGGCTGGCTTGGTCGCGCCGCCGCCCTGTGGCACAGTGCAGCGCCTCGACAGGGCAGGGGAGGCCCGGGCGATGACGACGACCGCAGCGACCACGCCTGACGACGAGCTGCCGGCCGATCCCTTGCGCCGGGCCCTGGTGGCCGGCGTCGGCATTGCGGCGCTGCTCGGTGCAGGCCGCCTCGCTGCCCGTGTCGGTGGCGACCCGCCGGCCAGGGCGCCGGACCTGTCGCTGCCGGAGAACAACCTGCGGGCCCTCGTGCGCATGGCCGCGAGCCTGCGCGAGGAGGACGTACCCTGGTGGTACGACGGCACGATCTTCGCCGTCGTGCCCGGCGAGCAGCTGCGCCCCCTGTTCAAGTTCGAGGGCATGGAGCTCTACTGGATGCGCCACCTCGACGGTGGCGAATATGAGCTCACCGGCAATACCGTCACCTTCTTCCGCGACGTCGCGACGGGCGCGTTCCTGACCCGCTGGCAGAACCCGTACACCGGCGAGGCCGTCGACGTGCCGGCGGCCACCCAGGGCGGCGGCCCCGGCCGCGGCTTCAACTATTCCGTCAACGGCATGCGCTTCACGCCGCTGCTCGAGCAGCTGCCGGCGAAACCGCTGGTGCTCGACTGGACCTTCGCCCGTGACATGGTCTGGCTGCACAACGAGACGCCGTATCCGCCGGGCCTGCCGCCGCCCCGCGCCCAGCGCCAGACGATGTTCGCCCCGGTCAAGGAATTCCTCGGCCGCAGTCCGAGCCTGCCGGCGGTGTTCAGCTCGACGGTGCACATGCCGTGGCTCAAGTGGATGGCCATGGGTGACCGGCCGGGCCACATCGTGTGGCACGCGTCGGGGGCCAAGCTGCGCTCCATCGACGAGTTGCCGAAGGAATACCGCGCCCGGGCCGAGCGTGAGTTCCCGGCACTGCTGACCGCCGACCCGGCCCGGGCCGCCGAGCGGGTCGTGCCGAACCTGAAGAAATAACCATCGCCTGCAATCCGCGGTGCCGACCCGGTGCCGCTTCAACCGAAGGGGAGTACCGACCATGTGGCAGGGCAGTCTCGTCAACGCGCTGGCCGACCGGCGCACCGCGCTCAAGACCTTCTTTTCGTGGGGCGCTGCCGGTGCCGCCATGGCGGCCGGCGTCTCGGCCTGCGGGACGGGCCCGAAGGAGGGCGCGGCTCCCGCCGCTGGTGCTGCCGGCGCCGCCGCCGCACCGACGCCCATCGACTTCGGCAACCCGGCTGAAAACCTCAGGGCATTCATCAAGCTGACGGGGAGTCTTGACCCGAAGGCCGAGACCGTCGGCTGGTTCGGCGGCGACGTGTTCGCGGTGCTCGGCCCCGACAAGCCGCTGGTCAAGCTGTTCGGCGTCGAGGGTTTCGGCGTGCTGCGCGTGTCGCCGCAGCCCGATGGCAGCTACCGGCTCTTCAACCGCGAGCTCGCCTACTACAAGGACGCGAAGACCGGCGCGTTCATCGACACCTGGCTGAATCCCTTCACCAACGAGACCGTCGAGGTGAAGCCGATCCACAACCGGACCGTGAACGCGGAGATCGCGCCGCTGATGAAGATGGATTTCGACGGCACGCTCGTCGAAATCCCCTTCAGCCCGCCGTGGACCATCATGCGCGACCGGGCCCTGTCGCTCTTCGAGGTGCACACGGCCTTCCCGAACCCCATGACCCCGGCCGCGTGGCCCCGCGAGTCGTCGGGTCCCGTCACGCGCATCAGCGAGATGTTCCAGCGCATCACCACGCTGGCCGAACTGACTGATCCGTCGCGGACCTATGCCGATTACTCCGGCGTCTGGACGCGTATCGGACCGTGGATGCCCTGGATGCTGCAGGGCCAGGCCCCGGGCCACCTGCTCTTCCGCACGTTCATGGACCGCACCGGCACCGCCGACCGCCTGCCTGCGGCGCTGCGCGAGCGTGCCGAGAAGCTGCACCCGGACTTCTTCGTCGCCCCGGGCGACGAGACCTGGGGTGGTCCGAACGACTCCAGCTTCAGCGTCTATATGTCTGAGAACAAACCGAAAACCTGACCACTGCCCGCCGCGTCAGGGGAGCCTGCGGGTTTCCCTGACGTGGCGAGGTAGCGCCGTTCGCCGCACCCGGCGTAATCTTTGCCCGGGGATTTCAGGGCGAAGCAAGAATGACAAGTTCAGGCGGGGAAGACCTGACGCCGGCGCTGCTCGAGCGGTTCGCAGAGCTGGAGCGCAGCCACGAAGACATCCCGGGAATCATGGACCGCCTCGAGGCGGGCGCCCTGACCCTCCACGAAGCCCGCCTGCTGTGCCGCGAGTTGCAGCGGCGGCAGGTGCCGGTCGATGGCGGCGGCAGCCGCGGCGACCACTGACGCGGCCAACGTAGCGCTCCATGCACGACCGGCGCCGTTTCCTGGCGGGCCTCGCCAGCGCGGCCCTGTTCCCCGTGGCGGCGCGGGCGCAGGTCTCCATCCCGCGCTGGCGATCTGATCCCTTCACCCTCGGCGTGGCTTCGGGTTATCCGCGGCCCGACGGTTTCGTGCTGTGGACGCGGCTCGCCCCGGTGCCGCTGGCGCCCGGTGGCGGCGTGGCGCCCGATGCCGTCATTCCCGTGCAGTGGGAGGTGGCCCGGGACGACGGCTTCCGGCAGGTGGCCGCGCGAGGCGAGGTCTTTGCCACGGCCGGCTTCGCCCATTCGGTGCACGTCGAGCCCACGGGGCTCGAGCCCGGCCTGCCGTACTGGTACCGGTTCCACTGCGGCCAGGCGACGAGCGCCACCGGCCGCACGGCCACGGCCCCGGCACCGGGCGCGGCGCTCACGCGCCTGCGCATCGACACCGGCTCCTGCCAGCAGTACGAGCACGGTTACTATGCCGCCTACCGGCAGGTCGCCGCCGATCCGCCGGACGTCTTCCTGCGCCTCGGCGACTACATCTACGAGCTCACCTGGGGCCAGGACCTCGTGCGCCACCACGACGCGCCCGAGTGCTACACCCTCGACGACTACCGCATCCGCCACGCCCTGTACCGCCTCGACCCGAACCTGCAGGCGGCCCACGCGGCCTGCCCGTGGCTGTTCACGTGGGACGACCACGAGGTCGACAACGACTACGCGGGCGACGTGTCGGAAGAGCTCGACCCGCCGGCGGCCTTCCGGCGCCGGCGGGCCGCCGCCTACCGCGCCTACTACGAGCACCTGCCGCTGCCACGGCGGGCCGTGCCGCTGGGCGCGAACCTGCGGCTCCATGCGGCGCTCGGCTTTGGCGACCTGGCCCAGGTGGTCATGCTCGACGGGCGCCAGTTCCGCTCCCCCCAGGCCTGCCCGCCGCCCGGGCGGTCCGGCGGCTCGACGACGCTGTGCCGGGACCTCGAGGACCCGGCCCGCACCATGCTGGGCGGCCCGCAGGAGCAGTGGCTCGCGGCGCGGCTCGCCGGCAGCCGGGCCCGCTGGAACCTGCTGGGCCAGGGCGTGGTCATGACCCGCGTCGACGAGCAGGCCGGCCCCGGCGAGCGCTTCTGGACCGACTCCTGGAACGGCTACCCCGC
>JAEUPZ010000006.1 GCA_016789885.1 Chromatiales bacterium
ACGCGTATACCTTCGACAACGCCGACGGCGCCCCCGGCGACGACCAGGTCGTGGAGGCGCAGGGCATCCGCATCCGCGTGGGCGCCGACGCGCTGCCCGTGCTGGCCGGCACGGTCGTCGACTACGTGCGCGACGGCCTCAACGAGAAGTTCGTCTTCCAGAACCCCAACGCCGGCGAGGCCTGCGGCTGCGGCGAGAGCTTCTCGCTGCAGTCCGGCCCCGCCGCTCCCGAAAGGATCCTCCCATGAGCCTTGCCCCTGAAACCCGCCAGGTCATCGACCAGCTGCTCGCCGAGAACCGCGTCGTCCTCTTCATGAAGGGCAACCGGGGCCAGCCGCAGTGCGGCTTCTCGGCCAAGGCGGTGTCGGCGCTGGACATGCTCGTGGCCGACTACGCCACCATCGACGTGCTCCAGCACCCGGCCATCCGCGAGGGCATCAAGGTGTACGGCAACTGGCCGACGATCCCGCAGCTGTACGTGGCGGGCGAGCTGCTCGGCGGCAGCGACATCATCACGGAGATGTTCGAGTCGGGCGAACTGGCCGACGCCCTCGGCGTCGCGCTGCCAGCAGAGCCCGCACCGCGCGTCGAAGTCTCGCCGGCGGCGGCCGCCATCATGCAGGGTGCCCTGCAGGACCACCCGGGCACGGCCGTGCACCTGAAGATCGACGCCGCCTTCGACCACTCGCTGTCGCTGACGCCGCCGAAGCCCGGGACGGTCGAGATCGACGCCGGCCCCGTGAAGCTGCGCGCCGACCGGCTGAGCGCCACCCGGGCCGAGGGGCTCCGCATCGACGTGCGCGAGACCCTGCAGGGCCAGGGCTTCGCCTTCGACAACCCGCAGGCGCCGCCGCCGGTGAAGCCGCTGACTGTCACGGCGCTGAAGGCGGCCCTGGACGCCGGCACCGCTCCCCGCGTCTACGACGTACGGGGCGATGACGAGCGCGAGGTCGCGGCGATTGCGGCCGCCCGCCCGTGGGACGACGCCGCGGCGCGCGAAATCGACGCATTGCCAAAGGACGCGCCGCTGGCCTTCCTGTGCCACCGGGGCGGCCGCAGCCGCAACGTCGCCGAACGCTACCGCCGCCGCGGCTACACGAACGTGTACAACGTCGAGGGCGGCATCGACGCGTGGTCCTGCGAGGTCGACCCGACGGTACCCCGCTACTGAGGCGGGGTCGCCGAGCGCGGCGCGCCGCTCAGTCGAGGTCGTTTTCCACGACGACGCCCAGCGGCGTGCCGCCGCCGGGCGCATCGCGGGTCAGTAACGTAAAGGCCGAGCCCCCGGTCAGCGCCAGGTTGTCCGCCACGACGACGTTGGTCGTGCCCGACGTGGCGACGCTCACCGTGTAGTTGCCCGGCTCGAACTGGAAGTAGGCCGTTGCCACGCCGAGGGTCACTGAGCGGGAAATCGGCAGCTGCCCGGTGATGCCCGAGGTACCGACCGGCAGCACGTAGACGTCGACGGGCCCGGAGGCCGGCGAGCCGTTGATGAAGCGCGCCTGGCCCACCTTGCCGATGGGCCGCACGTTGTCGAAGATGGCCACGGCCGCCTGGGTCGATGCCGTTTCGCCCGCGGCCTTCAGGCCCGTGAACAGCACCGACAGCTGCGTGCCGGGCAGCAGCAGCGGCGCAATGCCGAAGACCTGGGTCGTGGGTGCGGCAAACTCGAAGCCGCGCACGGCATAGGTGTCGGCCGGCAACGGCTGGTACGGAGTGATCTCCGGGAACGGCAGCCCGTCGACGTAGGCCGCGGTGAGGTCCACGTCGGCGCTGCCCGCCGTCGCCGGGTCCGCGGTCACCCGGATGGCCGGCGTGTTGGGCGAGAAGTGCAGCACCCTCGTCTCGGCCCCGGTGGACCGGTCGAAGACCTGGGGCTGGTTGAGACCGTTGTCGAGCACCAGCGACACCGGTGACGCCCCGATGCCGGTGTTGGTCACGACGCCGACGAGCAGGTCGCGACCCGGCGGGAACTGCAGGCTGCCGGAGTCGAAGACGACAGTCCCGGGCTGGCCCTCGGGCGTGATGCGCACCTGGTAGGTGCCGGCAGGGAACTCGACGCGGTCGGTGAACTCCTTGTAGTCCAGCGTCGCGGCCGGCGCCACCGTCGCGAGGTCGACGTCGGGCGCCGTGAGGTAGACATCGACGGTACCGACGTCGGGCACGGCGTGCAGCAACCGGACGCGGAACTGCCCGCTGCCGGGGAAGTTGATGGGTGCGGGAATCTGGACGGCCTCGACGCTGTCGTTCGCCGCCTTGCCGACGGCCACCAGCGTGAACTCGTTGCCGCCCTCGAGCGAGACCTGCGGCAGCTCGAGGATGCGGACGTTGGCCGTGGGCAGGATCGCATCTATTGCGAAGTCGTAGGCCCGCTCGGACGTGACGCCGAGGAAGCCCGTCCCGCCCTTGTAGTCGACGCCCGAGCGCACGATGGTGTTGTCGACGAGCACGTTGATGCGCGGCGAGTCCGGCGAAAAGTGCAGGACGCGGATGCGGATCTCGTTGGGCAGCCCGCCGCCACCGCTGCCGCCGCAGCCGGCCACGACCAGCATCGCGGCGAGCGCGAGGGCCGCGGCCCGGCGGACTCGATGGCCCGTCAGGGCGGTGGCCGGTCTCTGCATTGCGGACCTCATGCTGATGGTCGTCATCGGATCGGGCTAGCGGGCCGAGGCCTGTGCCGAGGCCGCCGGCCGGCTGCGCAGGAAGCTCGCCACCTGGCTGGCCAGCAGTTCGCCCATGCGGGGATCTTCGTTCGGCGGCGCCCACATGGCCCAGGTGCCGCGGTACTGGCCCTGCACCGGCTTGCGATCGCTCGGCGGGCCGAGGGCCGGATCATAGCCGAGGTGGCCCCAGGCCGGGATGTCGAACGCCAGGGACGGGTCGGTGTCCTCAAGCAGCTGATCGGCCCGGGCCTGCCGCGGCGGCGGGTAGGGACGCCCCGCTCCGCAGCCGCCGAGCTTGAAGCAGCACGGACCGGTGGCCTCGGAGCCCGGCACGCGGCACTGGGTCTCGACCCAGACGCCCCAGTAATCGGCGAAGGGATGGCCAACCCTGGGATAGGTGGCGTAGTCGAGCGTCTTCGCCTTGAGCCAGGTCTTCGACCCGATCTCCTTGGCGATCTGGTTCGGCACCTCGATCAGGTTCCAGAAGCTGTCCACGACGATCTGCGAGAAGATCACGACGATGTGGTCAACGTCCTCGCGCTGGCGCAGCTCGTCGAGGGCGTCCCAGTAGCGGTAGCGGTGGTCGCCGCCGGGCAGCTGCTTGTCGCTCTCGTAGAGCCAGGCGCCGCCGAGGTCCTCGCCGCGCATGGCGCGCGTGCGCTCCTTCATGGGCCGGCCCGGAGGGCCCTTGGCGTTGGGATTCACCTCGCGGATGCCCATCCACGAGCCGATGATGTTCTCCGCCTTCATGCCCGGATAGCGCCGCAGCAGCTCGGCCTTGACCAGGTCGTCGAGCACGAGGGTGTCGTCGATCTTGGGGTCGAAGGCCTCGTTGCCGTCGCGGGTGGCGTGGTTGATGAACATCACCGCCGTGCGCTCGGGCGGCACCTTCGGGTTGAACGACCGCACGATGCCGTCGACGTTCATGGCCACCAGCAGCGGATCGGTGACCACCGGGTTCGGGCGGCCCGCGAGCGGCACCCGGGAGTCGGCCTTCGGCGGCCCGAGGGCCCGGGTCCAGTTCGGCGGGTCGGAGGGCCAGCTCGCACGCATCAGGTCCGTCGGGTCGTTGACCCAGTGCACCTGCACGTCGGTGCCGTTGCGCGCGTTCCAGTCGGCGACCATCTTCCGCGTCATGTTGACCACGTCGTAGGTCTTCCAGAAGCGCACGCCACCGACGGTCATGTCGACCATGACCAGCTCTTCGGCGCCGCGCTTCAGCAGCCGCTCGCCGGGACCGTCGACGTCGTAGCGCTGCGGATTGCACTTGGGCCAGGGCCCGCCGTCGGTCTCGCTGCCGCAGTAGGTCAGCGGCGTGCCGCCCTCGACCTGCGGGCCGTAGAGCCAGCGGGGCCACGGCAGCCGGTAGGTCTGCTCCTGGGTGCCGATCCACTGGGCGATGTCGGTGACGAACTCCACCCCGAGCTCCGGCCCGAGCCGGTCCAGTGCCCGGCTCATGTCCTCGAACTGGCGGTCCGTCAGGTACGTCGCCGGGTCGCGGCCGCCGAGCCGCTCGCTCGAGAACGCGTACTTCTTCAGCTGGGTGGCGGCGTTCGCGTAGCTCTGGCTGTCGCCGGACTTCAGCACCGACGGCCAGGCCTTCGCATTCCAGATCAGGTTCTTGAAAATGACGTTGTTCGGATCGTACTGGAAGAACTGCAGCGTGCTGTCGAAGGTCTGCGCCGCGGTCTGGTCCTCGGAGCCGCCGTGGACGACGAAGAGCACGCCGACCTTGCGGGGCGCGGCAGTGGCCGGCAGGGCGGCCAGCAGGGCGGCGGCGAGGAACGCCGGCAGCAGGACATTTCGCATGGGGAACGCTCCAGGGCCGCAAGGGGCCACACCCGTGACCCGCGGGATTATAGCGGTGCCGGCCGGCCATCCCCGGCCGGGGCTCAGCCCCGGGGGAATTCGATGCGCACGTCGCCGTTCAGCGCCGCCAGCAGGGCCGGGTCGCGGCGGTAGATGTCCGGCAGGAACCGGACCCGCCCCTCGGCGTCGAGGGTGGCGGTCCAGTAGAGGATCAGCACGGGCCACGGCTCCTTCAGATTGACGCGGCGCGTCTTGCCGTCATCCACCGAGGCCCGCAGCGACTCCGCGGTCCAGCGCCCTGGCTCGCGCAGCACGATGGCGGCCAGCTCGAAGGGGTCCTCGACCCGGATGCAGCCGGAGCTGAAGTTGCGGGCCGCCTTGCCGAAGAGATTCCGCCCCGGCGTGTCGTGCAGGTACACGTTGTGCGGGTTCGGGAACATCAGCTTGACGAGGCCGAGCGGGTTCTTCGGGCCGGCATCCTGCCGGATCATGTAGGGGAAGGGCCGCGCGCCGAAATCGACGGTGGCCGCATCGACCGGCTTCCCCGACTGCGTCAGCACGCGCATGTCGTTCTCGCGCAGGTAGCTGCGGTTGCGGCGCGCCTTGGGCAGCACGTCCTCGCGCAGGATCGTCGGCGGAACGGTCCAGGTCGGGTTGAGCTCCAGGTAGGTCATGCGGCCCTTGAAGATGGGCGTCTGCCGCGCCTCGCGCCCGACGATGGCCCGGCGCCACCAGGTGACCTGCCCGTCGCGCGTGACGAAGACCTCGGCGCCCGCCACGTTCACGACGACGGCCTCGCCCGGCGTCTCGTCGACGACCCAACGGGCGCGTTCCAGCGTCAGGCGCAGCTGGTCGATGCGCCCGGCCACCGGCACGTTGAGCGCCGCCAGCGTGCCGCGCCCGACGACGCCATCGGCGTCGAGGCCATGGCGGCGCTGGAAGGACTGCACCCCGGCCTGCACAGCGTCGTCGAAGACGGCCGGGTCGTCGGGCATCGGGGTCGCAGCCGGCAGGTCACCGGTCACCCGCAGCCGCTCGCGCAGCACGGCGACGCGCGGGTCGACGTCGCCCGCGCGCAGCGTCGGCCCCTCGGGCACCTCGGGCCAGCCACCCGCGGCCTCGATGGCCCGGTACTCCGCCAGCTTCCGCTGCATCACGGTGTACAGCGGCGCCCGCTGGATCCACTGGCCGAGGAAGCCGGAGAGGGACGGCGCCGCCACCGCCGCCTGCAGCGTCGACAGCGGGCCCTGGCCGGGCCGGAAGTCCCGCGTGAAGTTCCACGCGGGCTCGACCTGCCGCGGATTCACCTTGCCGAACCGCTGGTGGTAACCGAAGCGGACGAGGCTCTCGGTGAGCAGGATGTCGAGGTCGGCCCGCGCCGCGGCGTCGGGCCCGGCCTGCACGGCGGCCCACAGGGCCTGGAGCTGGGGGAGGTTGTAGTCGTCCGCCACGAGCCCGTGTTCAGGGGCCGTGGCCAGCAGCGCCAGCAGTTCCTCGACCCGGGCCGGCTCGCCCCAGGCCGGCGCATTGCCGCGGGCAGCGTAGAAATCCGGCAGCAGGCTGCCGGTGGCGAGCGCCACGCCGCGCACGTACAGCCCCCCGGCCGCCGACAGCTGCCCCACGCGGGCCGCGATGGCATCGGCGACGGCGTCGGCGCGGACCGCCAGGGACACGCTGACGAGCAGCAGGGCGACGAGGGCGCGTGACAGCGATCGCATTCTGGATGTCCGGTGGTTGCCTGCCTGCGGGCTGCAGGCATGCTTCTAAGGGTGGCGGATTATCGCCATGCGGGGCGGCCGCCACCAGCGGCCGGGTTGCGCCGGACACCGGGGGTCTGGAAGAATCCCTGGTATTCCGATGCGGCCGGCCCACCGGCCCCCTTCGACCCTTCGCCCGAAAGCCCGTCGCCTGGAAGGTATCCCTTGGAATTCGACCCCAGCCGCCGTCGCCTGCTGCGAGGCCTTGCAGCCGCCGCCCCCGTTCTTGCCTTCCCCGGGCTTGTGGCCGCCACGACGGCGACCCACCGGGAGCTGTCCTTCCTGCACACCCACACCGGCGAGAAGCTGTCGGTGCTGTACTACGACGGCGGCCGCTACGTCCCCGACGCGCTGGCGGCCCTGAACCGGCTGCTGCGGGACTTCCGCACCGGCGACGTCCACCCCATCGACCGCAGCCTGCTCGACCTGCTCCACGACCTGCGCAGCGACACCGGCTCGCGGCGCCCGTACCAGATCGTGTCGGGCTACCGCTCGCCGGCCACGAATACGCGCCTGCAGCAGGCGGGCCGGGGTGTCGCCACCCACAGCCTGCACATGGACGGCAAGGCCATCGACGTCCGCCTCGGCGACGTGCCGCTGGCGAAGCTCCGCAAGGCGGCCCTGGCCCGCCGGCGGGGCGGCGTCGGCTACTACCCGGCCTCCGACTTCGTCCACGTCGACACCGGTCGCGTCCGCTACTGGTAGCCGGCCGCCGGCGCGTCCCGCCGATCCGGCCGCCGTCCGGATCGGGCGGCGGCGACCCGGTCGGTGCCGCGGCCGGGCCTTCCGCTAGAATCCCGTGATGCCGTCTGCCCGCACTTTCCGGGGGCTTTGCGCCCGGACCAGCCTCGCCTTGCTCGCCGCGACGATCGTTGCGGCCGGCACCGCGCTGGCCCAGGCGCCCGCAACCGCCGAGCCGACGGCCGACGGCGCGACGCCCAAGGCACAACCCACGGCCGCCGCCGTCCAGGCCAGCGAAGCGCCGGCCGTTGCCCTCGGGCAGCGCCTCGATGCCATTTCGGCAGCGCTGGCCGGCAGTTCGGCACCCACGCGCCCGCCTGTCGATGCCACGGCGACGGCCGCGCTGATCAGCGAACTCGACGGGCAGGTCAGCGAGCGCGTGGCGCTCACCCGGTCCGAGATCCTCGAAGGGCTCAGCCCCGGCGTCATCGATGGCCTCGCCAGCTCGCTGACCCGCATCGACCGCGAGGTGCAGCGCAGCCGGACGGACCTGGCGGCGGCGGCGGCGGAACTCGAGGCACGGCTCACCCGCCTGAAGGGCGAGCGCGAGTTCCTGCGGGCCGTGCTCGGCGTGGTCCGGCAGGAGGCGCTGCCGCCCACCCTGTTCGCCCGCTCGCGGGACAGCCTCGCGGCCATCGACCAGACCCGCACGGACCTGCGCGCGGTCCTGGACCAGCTGGTCGAGCTCGAAAGCCAGCTCGCGGAGATCCACACCGCTGCGAACACCGGCCTCGACGGCATCCGCAGCAAGCAGGCCGCCGCCGCCGGGGACGTGCTCCAGCTCGAGCAGCCCGCCCTCTGGAGCGTGCTCGGCACGGCATCCCCACCCGATTCGTTCCTGCGCAACCTGGTCAATGCCACGGCGGTGTCCGTCCGCGAATACCTGACGGCCTACCCGGGCGCCTGGGCGGGCCTGCTCGCACTGCTCGGCGCGATCCTCGCGCTGACCTTCGGGCTCCGGCGCGCGAGCCTTGCCGGGGCCGACAGCGCCGAGGCGCGGGCCGAGCTGGACAACGACCTGCTGGTGCAGCGGCCGGTGTCGGTTTCGGTGCTGGTATGGGTGGCCCTGGGGCCGCTGTTGTTCGGCGCGAACCTGCCGCTGGCCATCGACTTCCTGCGCATCGCCGTCGCTGCCGTGGCGGCCTGGCGGCTCCTGCCCCTGCTGCTGGGTCCTGCGGCGCGCGGCGCGGCGACCGCCATCCTGGCCCTGACGGTTCTGGCGACGGCGACCCTGCTGGCGGGGACGTCCAGCGTCAACACCCGGCTGCTGCTGTTCGTGATCGGCGGCGGCACGACCTTCCTGCTGTGGCGCATTGCCGGGGCGATCCGCACGGACACCGGCCGCATCGGCCGGCTGTGGGGCCGCGTGCTGAAGGTCACGGTGGTGGCGGGACAGTACCTGGCCGCTGCGGGCGTCGTGGCCAATGTGGCCGGGGCCGTGAACCTCGCCAACCAGCTGCTGTACGGGACGCTGTTCGCCGTCACCGTGCCGCTGCTGCTGTCGATCACAGAGCGCATCCTGCGCACCATGATCCGCCAGGCCCTGCAGCGGCGCCCGCTGAACGGTCTGCGGGCCGTGCGCGCCTACCCGGACGTGGTGAAACGCCGCCTGTACCAGTTCGTCGACCTGCTGCTGGTACTGCTGGCCCTGCCGGTGGTCCTGCGGCTGTTCCCGTTCCTCGACCCGGTCTTCGCCGGGCTCTGGACGTTCGCCAGCACGCCGCTGACGCTGGGCGGCCTGAACGTGTCGCTGCTGAACATCATCGCCCTCGGCGCCGGGGTCGCCATCGCGCTCGGCGTGGCCCGGCTGGTGCGCTTCCTGCTGCAGGAAGAAGTGCTGCCGCGCACGCCGCTGGCCATGGGCTCGGCGGCCGCGGCCTCGCGCCTGACGTACTACGGCCTCGTCATCGCAGGCCTCTTCCTGGCGTTGGCCGCGGCCGGCTTCGAGATCAGCCAGCTCACGCTGCTCGTGAGCGCCCTCAGCGTCGGCATCGGCTTCGGCCTGCAGAACATCGTCAACAACTTCGTGTCAGGAATCGTGCTGGCCTTCGAGCGGCCGATCCAGCCGGGCGACCTCGTGGCCGTGGGCACCATGACGGGCCGGGTCCGCGACATCGGCCTGCGGGCCACGACGGTGCGCACCTTCGAAGGCGCCGACGTCATCGTGCCCAACAGCCAGTTCATCTCGGGCGAGGTCGTCAACTGGACGCTGGCCGACCGCTCGCGGCGCATCGACATCCCGGTCGGCGTGGCCTACGGCACCGACCTGCGCCGGGCGGTGGAGATCCTGCGCGGGGTCGTGACCGCGAACCCGCACGTCGCGCAGTCACCGGAGCCCGCCATCGTGTTCCGGCGCTTCGGCGAGAGCTCCATCGACTTCAGCGTGCTGTTCTGGGCGTCGGACGCCGACCAGGCCGTCGGCCTGACCTCGGAGATCGGCATCGGCATCTGGGAAGCGCTGGACAAGGCCGGGATCAGCATCCCGTTCCCGCAGCGCGACCTGCACATCGTCTCAGGCGGTGTCGCTGCCCCTTCGGGCGGGGACCCTGCGGTCAGCGGGCCGTCAGTTGCCCCGCTGCCGGCTCCTGCGGCCGGTCATCGCACTGGCGGATCTGCGCGCGCAGGCGAAGAGCCTCCCGGGGATCCGGAGTGAGGCCGAGCTCGCCCTTCTCGTAGGCCCGAGCCAGGCGGTCCAGCGCCAGCCGGTGCCTGCCTTCGGCCGCCCGCTGGTACCACTCCACGGCCGACGCCGCGTCGTTCGGCAGCAGCGGCCCCTCCTCGGACTGCCAGGCGAGCCAGTACTGGGCCTCGCTGACGCCAGCCCCGGCCGCCTCGCGGATCAGCGGGATGGCGGCGTCAGGCGCCCATACCCCGCCGAGCCCCAGGCTGAAGAAGGCCAGCTGGAAGCGCGCGTCGGCGCTGCCGGACCCGGCTTCGGCCGTGCACTGCTCGCGGGCGGCAGCGAGGCGCGCCGGATCGGGCGACGCACTGAGCACCAGCGGGCGGACCACCGAACGGCAGTCAGCGGCCTCGGCGACGCCCGCCAGGGCGAGGAACAGGAGGGCGGCACGGGCAGCCGCGGCAGCGTGGGTCTTCATGGCCGCGCAGTCTACCGGAGCCCCGGCCGGATCGCCTCGCCGGGGGCCGGGGCGCGGCCGGCCGGCCGGCGTCAGCGCACCGCGAGGAACCGGCTCGGCGTCGGCCCCCGCTCGGCCAGCTCCCAGCCGTCGACCCGCTCCGCCACGAGATAGCGGCGCACGTAGTCGTAGATGGGAATGACGGGGTAGTCGGCCAGCATCGCCGACTCGGCCCGCGCGAGCACCTGCATGCGCGCCCCGCGATCCTGCAATCCGTTGGCCTCCCGCAGCAGCGCCTCGTAGGCCGGGTTGTCGTAGCCGACGTAGTTGTTGGGATTGCCCGCCGACACCAGCGACAGCATCGCGTAGGGGTCGTCGTAGGACGCGAAGTACGCCCAGCGGGCCACGGTGAAATTCCGCGTGCGCACCTGCCGGTTCAGCTGGCCGAAGTCGACGTTGGTGAGCTGCGCCTTGGCGCCGACGGCCTGCCACATGGCCGCCAGCGCCACGGCGATCTTCCGGTTCTCTTCATTGGTGTCGTAGACGTACTCGAAGGTCAGCGGCTTGCCGGGGCCGAAGCCGGCGGCGGCGAGCAGCTCCCGGGCGAGCTTCTGGCGCGCCGGCATGGGCAGCTTCGCGTCGGCCGGCGTGACACCGGGGTAGCCCGTGAAGGCCGGCCCCACGAGGGAGTCCGCCGCCTTCACGCCGTTGCGGAGCAGCCGGTCGGCGATGCCGGCCTGGTCGATGGCCAGCCCCAGGGCCCGGCGCACCCGCGGGTCGTCGAAGGGTGGCCGCTGCGTGTTGACGAGCAGGTAGTACACCCCGAGGCTCGGCGTCATCTTCAGGGTCTTCGGCAGGTTGCTGCGCAGCCAGTCGAGCTCCTCCGGCGGGAAGTTCAGCGCCGAGTCGAGCTCACCGGCCCGGAAGCGGCGCAGCGACGTGGCCAGGTCCTGGGTGGGATACCAGATAACCTCGGTGCTGCGCACGGCCGCCGCCGAGTGGTAGTTCGGGTTGGCCACGAGCCGCGTGAAGCTCTGGGGCACCCGCTCGGCCAGCGTGTAGGGGCCGTTGGTGACGATGCGCTCCGGCCGCGTCCAGTCCTTCGGGAACTTCTCGATCACGTGGCGCGGGAGCGGCGACACCGCCAGCGAGCCGATCAGCTCGAGGAAGTACGGGGCCGGCGCCACCAGCCGGATCTCGACCGTCAGCGGATCGACGGCCCGCACGCCGAGGCTCCCGGGCGGCGCACCGCCCGTGACGATCTCGCGGGCGCGGTCGATGACGAAGAACGGGCCCGCCAGCGTCGACGCCGTGGCCGGGTCGACGAGTCGCCGGAAGCCGAAGACCACGTCGTCGGCGGTCAGCGGCGCACCGTCCGACCACTTGAGCCCCGGGCGCAGGCGGAAGGTATAGGTGAGCCCGTCGGCACTGACGCTCCAGCTGGCGGCGACGCCCGGCACCGGCCGCAGCGCCGCGTCCTTGCCGATGAGGCCCTCGAAGAGGTCGTTGATGATGGGCGCCGCCAGGGTGCCCGCGGCGATGCTCGGATCGAGGGTCGGCGCCTCGGCGGCCGTGCCCCGGCGCAGCGTCCCGGCCTCGGCCGCCAGCACCACCGCCGAGGCAGCCAGCACGACCAATGCGATGCCGAGGCGCCGCATCAGTCGGCAAGCCTCAGCCAGCGGCTCGGCGGCGTGCCGATGGCGCCGTCCCACCAGCCGCGCACGCGCTCGGCCACGAGCACCTTGCCCTGGTAGTGGTACAGCGGAATGACCGGCTGCTCGTCGAGCAGGCGGCGCTCCGCCGCCTCGAGCCTGGCAAAGCGCGCCCGCTCGTCGAGGGTCGCGTTGCCCTCGGCCACGGCGGCGTCGAACTGCGCGTCGGCCCAGCCGGCCCAGTTGTTCGCCGCCCGCCCGCCGTACTGCTGCAGGAACGCGTAGGGGTCGTCGTAGAGCGCGAAGGTCGACGACCGCGCGATGGCGAAGTCGCGCGCGCGGAAAGCCCGCAGCACCGCCACGAACTCGACGTTGGTCGGGCTCGCCTGCACGCCGACGGCCTGCCACATGGTGGCCAGCGCCACCATCACCTTGCGGTTCTCTTCGTTGGTGTCATAGAGCAGCGGCACCGAAAGCGGCCGGTCGGGTCCGTAGCCCGCGGCGGCCAGCAGTTCGCGCGCCTCGGCCTGGCGCTCGGCCAGCGGCCGGCCGGCATCGGCCACGCGCAGGCCGGGGTAACCACCGACGCCGGGGCTCACGAAGGTCCACGTGGGCCGCACGCCCGTCTGTAGCACCTTGTCCGTGAGCGCCTCGCGGTCCACCGCCAGCGACAGGGCCCGGCGCAAGCGCCGGTCGTCGAAGGGCGGCCGCGTGACGTTGAACACCAGCAGGTAGGTGGCGTGGATGGGACCCGTGTGCAGCGCCTTCGGGCGGTTGGCGCGGATCCAGTCGAGGTCGTCGGGAGCCACGTTGAGGACCGTGTCGAGTTCGCCGGCGCGGAAGCGGCGCGTCGCGGCCCCCATGTCCTGGGTCGGGTACCAGTAGACCTCGGGGACCTTCACTTCCTTAGCCGCCCAGTAGTTCGGGTTGCGCGTGAGCCGCACGTAGTTCTGCGGCACGCGCTCCGCCAGCACGTAGGGACCGTTGCTGACCAGGGAGCCCGCGCGCATCCAGTCGCGGCCGAGCTTCTCGATGGCGTGCCGGGGCACCGGGGCCGCCTGGGTGTTGGCGAGCAGCTGCAGGAAGTACGGCGCCGGCGTCGCCAGCCGGAACACGACGGTACGGGGATCGGGCGCCGACACGCCGAGGGACTCGGGCGGCTTCGTCTTCTGCGTGACCTCGCGGGCGTTCTCGATCATCAGGAAGAGGCCCGCCGTCGTCGCGGCCGTGGCCGGGTCGAGCAGCCGCCGGTAGGAATACACGAAGTCGTCGGCGGTCAGCGGCGTGCCGTCGGACCACCTCAGCCCCTCGCGCAGGCGGAAGGTGTAGGTCAGCCCGTCGGCACTGACGTCCCAGCGCTCGGCGACACCCGGGGCCGGCCGGATCGCCGGCGTGCGGGCCACGAGGCCCTCGACCATGTCCGAGAGCATCGGCGCCGCCATCGTCCCCGAGCCGAGCGTGGGATCGAGGGACGGCGGCTCGGCGCCGGAGGTCCGGTGCAGGACGCCGGGCGCAGCCGCGAGGGCGGCGGCCGCAGCCAGCCACAGCAGGCAGCCCGCGAAGAGCTGGCGCGGCAGCCACCGACGCGCGGGAAGATGGTCGCAGGCCATACGGTCAGTCACGGTTGCCTCCACGGCATTGCCTTCGACAGCCACGGCCGATCATAGCGCCGGGCCCCGGGGACGGCCTGCGGCCACCCGCCACGGCGGCTGTCGACTTCCGGCGACTGGCGGGTCGTTCGACCCCTGCGCCGGCGCACAGCGCCGGACCGGACACCGCGACCGGCATCGTGTTTACGCGCCGCCGGGTTGGCCCGTCCTCAACGCTGCGCCCGCGCCCGCTCGCGGTACTGCGCGTACATGTTCGTGAAGCCCTCCCACGGCACCGGGCGGTTGAACCAGACGGGGTGGATGCGCTCGAGGTCCGCCCGGGTCTGAACCGGCAGCTCGGCGAGGCTGAAGAGCTTCTTGCCGGCCTCGTGCCAGACGACGAAGCCGGGGCGCTGGCCCATCTGCATCCACGGCAGGAAGTCGCTGGTGGCCTGGTAGAAGTAGCGCGTGCGCGTCGACGCCACGGCCGGGTCGAGCACCTCGGCCAGCGATGCGTGCATCGTCGCGATGGACGACACGTTGAGCGGCGTGGCCGGTGTCTCGGCGGGGAACTCCTTGATGTCGAGCCACTGCTTCTGGCCGTAGATGTAGAAGTCCTTGATCATCCAGAGGTCGTCGCCGACGACGCGCCAGGGCTGGCGGAAGGGCGCGGGCTTGCGCTCGAAGGGCGTCGGCAGGCCCACCAGCTGCGGCTGGGCGTCGGCACGGTACTCGAAGGTGACCGGCCCTTCGCGGTAGTGCAGCGGCCGCACCATCGCGCCGGTGGAGGGGTTGCGCAGCTCGTCGGCAATGGCCCCGGTGACGGGGTCGCGATAGAGGCTCGCCTCCCAGTCGGTGACGTGCCAGACGCCGGCACCCTGGGGAATCGACCGGCGCAGGATCACCGTCTCGACGGTGACGATGGGCCGGATGGGCTCGCCGGGCAGGGCCAGGTCGAGGGTGCCGGTGAACCAGAAGTACACGTCCTGCCCCTCGAGGCTGGCGCGCATCTTCATCCAGGCCAGCAGGTTGTCGGCCGGGCGGTCCAGGTCGAGATCGAGGGGCGGCGTACGGAGCGTGGCCCCCGTAGCCGTCGCGGCCGCGCCGGCCAGGGCCGTGGCCCCGGCCAGCTGCAGCAGGCCGCGCCGCGGCATCACCGCGGCACCCGGGGCCGGCGTCGGCAGGTCGGCATCGCTCATGGGCTGGCCATCCGGCAGGGAGTGATGAAGCCGATTCTAGCGACGCGGCCGCTCGTGCCGACACCCGCACACCAGGGCACGGGCAATCCCGCCCACAACCCGGCCACGCGGCGACGATTGCAGCGGCCAGACCTGCGTGCTAGATTGCGCGCCGTCGGATCGCACAACCTTTTCAAAAGGTTGCCCCACCAACCTGACAGGTGGGTGCAGGTCCGGCCACAAGGTCAACGAACCTTGGCGCGGGGCGGATTCCCGTCTCCCGACCCGCGCAGGGAGCAGACCCGGCCTCGCAAGATGCCGGGTCTTTTTTTGCCTGCGGGCGGCCCCGGGACGCTGGTGTAGGATTCGCTCTCGCTGCATCCACCCCGCCGCTGACCACAGGAAAACCCATGCCCGAGCAGACCCCGCCGACCGGCATCGACCGCCGTACCGTCGTCAAGGCCCTGGGTGCGCTACCGCTGGCCGCCGCCGCAGGCCGCGCCGGGGCCCAGGCCGCCGTCGCGCCGAAGAAGGTGCTCGTCATCGGCGCGGGCCTCGCCGGGCTCAACGCCGCCCTGCTGCTGCAGGAGCAGGGCCTCGACGTCACCGTCATCGAGGGCCGCGACCGGGTCGGCGGGCGCGTGCTGTCCCACCGCAACCTGCCGGGCGCGCCCGAGTCGGGCGGCACGTCGATCTTCGCCGGCTACGCCCGCATGATCGACGCGGCGAAGAAGTACAACGTCGGCCTCATCGACGTCTCGCCGACGGTGCCGCTCTTCAACCAGCGCGAGCTGTACCTGAACGGCGCGATCATTCCCGAGGCGGCCTGGCCCACGCACCCGCGTAACCCGTTCCCCGAGCCCCTCAAGAAGACGATGCCCTGGGCCTACCTGAACCCGGTCATCGGCAAGAACAACCCCCTCAAGACCGTCGATGCCTGGCTCGACCCGGCCAACGCGCGCTACGACGTCTCGCTGCACGACTGGCTCGTGAGCCTCGGCATCTCCGAGGACATCATCGACCTGTGCTGGAACAACAACCCGGCCTACGGCACGACGGCCCACGACGTGTCGGCGATGATGGCCATGTTCTCGACCACGTTCCAGATGATGCAGATGCAGTTCTCGCGCACGGTGTTCGGCTACACCGCCGCGGGCGGCAACCAGGCCATCCCCGAGGCCCTGGCGAAGGCGCTGAAGAAGGAAATCCAGTTCAAGCGCAACGTCGTCGCCATGGAGACCACCGACCGGGGCGCCACCGTCACCTGCGAGGACGGCACCGTCTACAAGGCGGACTTCGTCATCTGCTCGATCCCGTTCTCGGTGCTGCGCCGGGTGCGCATCGACCCGCTCGTCCGCGGGCCCCAGGGGCTCGCGATCAACACCCTCGGCGCCCAGCAGATCAACCTGCTGCACCTGGCCGTCAAGCAGCCCTTCTGGGAGGACGACGGCCTGAAGCCCGCCATGTTCGGCGACAACCTGGCCGGCATGGTCGTGGCCGAGCGCAAGGGCAAGACCGCGGCCGATGTGTCGAGCCTGACGATCTGGGTGCGGGGCCGCAACGCGCTGTGGATGGACACCCTCGAAGAGAAGGACGCCATCACCGCCATCATGACCGACTTCTACCGGGCCCGGCCGGCTGCCAGGGGCAAGGTCGAAGTCCGCGCCTACAAGAGCTGGGGCCGCGACCCGTTCTCGGCCGGTGACTGGGCCGTCTGGGCGCCGGGGCAGATCAATGCCTTCGCCTCGAGCGTCGGCAAGGCCCACGGCCGGATCCACTTCTGCGGCGAGCACACGGCCGTGTCCAACCGCGGCATGGAAGGCGCCATGGAGTCGGGCGAGCGCGTCGCCTTCGAAGTCCTCGGCCTCGTGTAAGCAGCCCAGACCCACAATACCGTGAGCCACCTGATCCGTCCCTTCCGGGCCCTGCGCCCGGCCCCCGGCCGCGCGCCCGACGTGGCCGCACCGCCCTACGACGTGCTCAACGCCGACGAGGCCCGCAAGCGGGCTGCCGGCCGGCCGTGGAGCTTCTTGCACATCTCGAAGCCCGAGATCGACCTGCCGGCCGACACCGATCCCTACGCGCCGGCGGTCTATGCCAAGGGCGCGGCGAACCTGGCGGCCCAGGTGGCCGCCGGCGTGCTGGTGCGCGACCCGCAGCCGGCCTACTACGCCTACCGGCTGCGCATGGGCGACCACGTGCAGACCGGGCTCGGCTGCGTGGGCAGCGTCGCGGCCTACGACGCGAACCGCATCCGCCGGCACGAGTTCACGCGGCCCGACAAGGAAGACGACCGCGTCCGGCAGATCACGGCCCTCAATGCCCAGACGGGCCCCGTGCTGCTGGCCTGGCCGGCCGAGCCGCGCCTGAAGGCCATCCTGGCGACGGCCACGGCCACCACACCGGTGGCCGACGTCACGGCCGACGACGGCATCGTGCATACCGTCTGGCGCATCGACGATCCGGCGGCCATCGCTGCGATCGGCGCCATCGTCGACGCCATGCCGGCGCTCTACATCGCCGACGGCCACCACCGGTCGGCGGCAGCGTCGCGGGTATCGGCAGCGCGGCCGGGCGGCTCGCGGGACTGGTTCCTCTGCGTCGCCTTCCCCCACGACGAGATGCGCATCCTCGACTACAACCGGGTGGTGCGCGACCTGAACGGGCTCGACCCGGCGGCGTTCCTGGCGCGGATCGCGGCGGACTTCCGGCCGGAGCCCGTCAGCAGCCAGGCCCGCCCGTCGCGGCCCGGCGAGTTCGGCCTGTACCTCGAGGGCCGGTGGTACCGGCTGCAGGTCCGCCCGGAGCTGGTCCCGGCGGACCCGGTGGCGAGCCTCGACGTGAGCCTGCTGCAGGACCACCTGCTCAGGCCCGTGCTCGGCATCGGCGACCCGCGGCGCGACAAGCGCATCGACTTCGTCGGCGGCATCCGGGGCCTTGTCGAACTCGAGCGGCGCGTCGACTCCGGCGAGATGGCCGTGGCCTTCGCGCTGTACCCGACGAGCCTCACGGCACTGATGGCCGTCGCCGATGCCGGCGAGGTCATGCCGCCCAAGTCCACGTGGTTCGAGCCGAAGCTCGCCGACGGCCTGCTGTCCCACGTGCTCGACGACTGATCCGCCACTGGCCGGGCGCATCACCTGCGCCCGGCCAGTGACGCCGTTACCTTCCCTGAACCCGGAGCCCCCCGATGCCTGCCAAGCAGTACCCTGCCCCGCCGCCGCTGACCATCGCCACCGACGCCCCCTGCCACGTCACCATCGAGACGACGAAGGGCGCCATCGAGCTGGATCTGTACCCGCAGTACGCCCCGCAGACGGTCAACAACTTCGTGTTCCTCGCCCGCGACGGGTTCTATGACGGCGTGACGTTCCACCGTGTCATCGCGAACTTCATGATCCAGGGCGGCGACCCCACGGGCAGCGGTCGCGGCGGGCCGGGCTACCGCTTCGCCGACGAGTTCGAGGGCAACCCGCTGCGGCACGAGCGCGGCGTCATCTCGATGGCCAACGCCGGCCCCGGCACCAACGGCAGCCAGTTCTTCATCACCCACGGCCCCCAGCCCCACCTCGACGGCCGCCACACCGTGTTCGGCAAGGTGACGAAAGGGCTCGACGTGGTGGACGCCATCGCCCAGGGCGACACCATGGTGCGGGTGACCGTGGCCTGACGCCCCGCCCGGGCGCGCAAATCAAAGGGCCGGTGGCCTAGCGGCCACCGGCCCTTTTTCATGCCGCCGGCTTCCTACTTGGCGAGGCCGCCGAAGCGCATCTCGAAGTTGATGCCCACCTGCCGCAGGCGCGGGTAGGTGACGGTGTAGCGCAGCGGGACGAACTTGTCGAAGTCGGGCCGCGGGCCGTTGCCGTACGGTGGGGTGAGGCGATCGGTGTTGGCCCAGGAGATGTCGCGGAACGCAGCGATGGCGCTGTCGTCCTCGAACAGGTTGCGGCCCCAGAGCTCGATGGTGTAGCGCGACGAGCGCAGGCCGAAGCGGGCGTTGACGTAGGTCCGCTCCGGCAGCCAGCTCTGGTTGTCGTTGCCGACATAGACGCCGCTCTGGTACGTGGCGTCTCCCCGCGCGTACCACTTCCAGTCGTTGGCAAACTCCCGGTCGTAGCTGAGCGAGAAGCTGCCGTCCCACTCGGGCTGCCGCAGCAGCTTGTTGCCGGATACGTCACCGTTCGGGGCAAAGCTGGGCCAGCTGCGCAACTGCTCCTGCGCGGCGTCCGTCAGCTCGGCGTCAACCCAGCCCAGCGAGGCGCTGGCCCGCAGGCGGTCGGTGATCTGCAGGGCACCGCCGACCTCGAACCCCCAGACATCCGCATCGCCCGAGTTGATGTTGAAGGCCGTGGGCTGCTCCAGCGGCAGCCCGCTCTCCGGATCGGTCTCCCTCAGCTGACGCAGCACGATCTCGCGCCAGTCGTTGTAGAACACCGCCGCGTCGATGCTAAGCCGGTCGAACACAACGCCCTTCACACCCAGCTCGTAAGCCGTGAGCTTCTCCGGGTCGAAGGGGTTGCCGACAACCCGACGCTGTGGTGCGGACGCTGGCGGAATCACCCGTACGCCGACAAGCTGGAAGCCGCCAGGCTTCTCGCCGCTGGCGACCGAACCGTAGACCAGCCAGTCGTCCGTCAGCTTGAAGTCGAGGCTGACGCGACCGCTGACCCAGTCGAAGCGGGCGGACCCCTTGACCGAGCTGTTGTCAGGTACGTCGCCGGCACCGACGAAGAACGGCTTCGGCCCGGGGAAGGCAAGATCGAAAACGTCATCACCGCAGGGGACCGCGGGATCCGGCGGGCCAAGTGTCTCCCGCTCGTCGCACAGGCGATACGCGAACTGCTGGTTCTCGATGGACTCCTGCGTGTACCGCATTTCCGCCCGGGCGGTCAGGCGGTCGGTCAGGTCAAAGTCCAGCGAGCCAAACACGGCCCACGAGTCGGTGTAGTTGCGGTTGAACGTCCTCTGCAACGGATCGAGTCCGCCATCTGGTGTAAACGTCTGGTAAAAGATGGCCGTCCCGATGGCGAAGTTGGGCGCCGACGTCGGATCGAACGGCGGCAGGCCGGGCTGAGTGCCCACCCCCGTGTCCGGCAGTGGAAGCGTTGCGATCGGACCACCGTCCTCCGCCTTGAACTTCAGCGTGAAAGCGTAAATGCCGCCACCGACCCGCAGGCGCCGGTCCTGCGGGCTCGCAAAACGCAGTTCCTGGCTCCACTCTTCGGTGATCTGGTCGTTCTGCGGGTTGTAGACCCCGCTGAAGAACACCTGATCCGCAGGGTTGGTACCGCAGGAGTTCGGCACTTCCGGCTCCTCTGGCGTGCCGATGCAGTACAGGAACGGCTGCCCATTGCCAAGATTGCGGGTGAAATCGGACACCGAGTTCTGCTTGGTATTCGAGTACCCGGTCAACGACGTAATCGTGCTGCCACCGATGTCCCAGTCCGCCCGCAGGATCACGCGGTCGAGATAGCGGTTCTCTCCGGTGGCCTGCGACGGCTTCTGGATGTTCCGCGACCCGAACTGTGTCGGCGCCGCTTCGATATCGGGAATTTCCCCGCAGAAGTTCTGAAAGCGGATTGTCGTGTTGCCGTCGTTGAGCCGGTCCTCGCAGTTGGTCGACAACGTTACCGTGGCGGGATCATCGATGTCGTCGTTCGACTTGTAGTAGCCAAGGCTGACCCGCAGGTCGTCCATCGGCTTCCACAGCAGCTTGCCCTGCCAGCTGCGGTAGCGATAACCGCCGACGTCGACACCGGACAGCGGATTGTCATACGACCCATCCCATTCGTCGTAAAGGAACGACGCGCGCCCGGTCAGGGTCTCGCCGAGGATCGGCCCGGAAATCATCACGTTGCCGCGACGCTTGCCGTAGTTGCCGGCCTCGATGAGGGTCTTCGCCTCGAGCTCGTCGCTCGGGTCTCTGGTCACGTAGTTCAGCGCGCCGCTGAAGGCGTTGCGGCCATACAGCGCGCTCTGGGGCCCCTTGACCACCTCGATGCGCTCGAGGTCGAGCTGGCTGAAGTTGAGGCCCTCGCGGCCGGAGATGAACACGCCGTCGATGAAGACGGCGGCATTGTTCTGGCCGAAGATGTCCGTCGGCGCGACGCCGCGGATGACGGGCACCGGCAGGTTCTCGCCGAAGGCATTGAAGAACGACAGGCCCGGCGTGAGTTCTGCCACGTCAGTGAGGTTGGCAATACCGGCCGCCTGAATGGTCGCAGCGTCAAAGGCCGTGATGGCCAGCGGTACGTCCTTGAGGCTTTCCGAAACCTTGCGCGCCGTGACGATGATCTCGCCAATGCCGCCGGCGTCATCCGGCTCACCCTTGGCGGTCTGGGCGCCTGCCGGCAGCACGGCGCCGAAGGCCAGCAGGCCTGCACCGGCGGCGGCCAGCCGCCGGCGCCAGCGGCCGAGGCCGGCGGCGGCCAGCAGCAGCAGCGTCCAGGGGTCCGTCCCGCTGGCACCACCGACCCGGCCCTGCACCTCGTCCACCGGCGCCACCGTCACGTTGATCACGGCGCTGGCCGTGTCACCGTCGCCGTCGGTGATCCGGATGGTGCAGCTGTCGTTGCCGGCAAAATCGGCATTGCCCGTGTACGTCACCGAGCCGGATCCGTCGGCTGCGGTCAGGGCGCAGGTGCCGCTGGCGCCCTGCTGCGTCACCGCCAGCACGTGCTGGGCCGCAGACCCGTTGCCCGGGGTGACGCCCGGCACCAGCGGCGAGGACGTGCGGTTCTGTTCGGTGAAGATGCTGCCACCGGCGAGCATCGGCATGACGTTGGGCACGTTCACGGTGACGGTGGCCGACGCGAGATCGCCATCGCCGTCCTCGATCTGGTAGGTGAACGAGTCGCTGCCAGTGAAGAAGGTCGCGCTGCCGATGGCGTAGGTGATGACGTTGCCGCTCACGGTGGCGGTGCCGCTGGCACCCTGGGCCGTCACGGTGACGATCGCCGTCGGGGTGCCGAGGCTGCCGCCCGGTCCCGGGGCCGTGAAGGTGCCGGTGGCGCCGGCCGGCGAGCGGCCGGCCGTCGCGATGGTGATGGTGCCGGGGCTCGCCACCGGGAGGGCGCTCGTGACGTTCAGCGTCACGGTGGCCGTGTCGGCGCTGGACCCGTCATCGACGGAGTAGACGAAGCTGTCGGGGCCGGCCTCATCGACACCCGCCGTGTACTCGATGCGCACGACGTCGGCGTTGCCGGGCGACGCGATCACCGTGGCCGTGCCCTTGGCGGGCGGCGTGACGATGGTGACGGTGACGGGCTCGTCGAAGTCGGTGTCGTTGGCCAGCACGTCGATGGTCACCGTGGTCCCCTGCAGGACGTCGACCGGGCCGTCGTCACTGGCGTCCACGCCGGCCGCGACGCTCGCCAGGGTGAAGTAGCTGCTGTGCCAGGAGTTGCAGGTGGCGGTGTAGGTGCCGGTGCCCGTGGTGTTGTCGCCACACCGGGCCTGGCCGAAGACGCGGTACTCCTCGACGTCGAAGCCCTCGGCCGCGATGACGCGGCCCGTGACGTCGGTGCTGACCTTCAGCAGCACCTGGTCCCAGCCCACGTCCTCGGCGGCGCCGCGCTCGGTCGGCCCGGAGCCGCCGCCCGCGTTGTTGGGGCCGTTGACCACGGGGTTCCACGCGGTCTGGTTCGTGTTGCAGACGGTGGTGACGGCGCCCGCCGCGGCACCCGGGCCGGCCGTGCACTCTAGGCCCACAACGGTGCCGCTGGTCTTGGCGCCGAGGTTCGCCTCGAGGCTGCCGAGGCCCGCGCTGCCGGGCCAGTTGCCCCAGTTGTTCGGGTCGAGGCCCACGTTGAACGAGGCGGCGCACTCGAACTCGCCGTAGGGCTGGCCGAGGCACTCGGTCAGGTCGTTGCCGAGGAGCCGGTTGGGGAAGCCGGCGCTGCCGATGACGTAGTCGAAGCCGCCGGCGGCATTCGCGGTGGCAGCGCTGGCAGTGCGCGGCGCCATGGTCTGGGTGGCGCTCGTGTAGCGCTCGACCACGGCATTCATGATGCGGACGACCTTGCCGCCGTTGGGGTCGGTGATGGTCAGCGCGAAGCTGATGAGGTCATCCGCGGGGTTGGCGGGCGTCGCCCCCCGGTCCACGGTGATCGTGCCCTCGATCTTCGCGTTGAGCTTGCCGTCGCCGACGGCCGGCGCGAAGGTCCGGGCGTTGTCCCAGGCCTGGGGCTTCGTGACGGTGCTGTAGTAGTAGCCAAAGGAGTTGGGGCCGATGGACTCGCCCCCCGGCGGAATCGGAAAGCCCGGCCCGACGCTGCCGCCGTAGGTGCAGTTCTCGCCGTCGCTGACCGACACCGTCAGCAGCTGCAGGCAGGTCTGGATGGTCTTGCCGAGGGTGCCACTCACCGGCGTCTCGACCGCCTGGGCCAGCACAGGCCCGGCAGCGAAGAAGCCCACCGAGGCCACCAGCACCCCGCCCCCGATCCAGCGGCCCGGCCGGCCACGTCCCACGCTCGTTCCCACGTCGATACCCCCTCGGGCGGACCCCGTCGGCCCGCCTTGCGTCATTGAGCCAATCCTAATCGGTCGCGGTGCCGCGGCGCACCCACCGTCACCGCTTTGGCACCGTCCCGCCCGCCGGCTAGCTGGCCTCCGGCACCCGCCGCAGCGGCACCGGCACGGCCACTTCCTTGCCGTCGCGCTTCAGCACCACGTCGACCACGTCCCCCCACCGGAACGGCGCCATGGCGCGCCGGACCGCCGCCTCCGAGTCCACCGGCGTGCCGGCGACGCGCAGCAGCTCGTCCCCCACCTTGATGCCGGCCTGGCTGGCCGGCGAAGACCCGCTCACCTGGATGATCTTGCCCGGGCTCTTGCCGATGGCGCCCATCAGCGAGACCCCGAGGGACGGATACCGCGGCGCCGTGGCCGGCGGCACGCCCCAGACGAAGTTGGCGTAGGACGCCCGGACCCGGCCGGCCTCGGCGCCCCCCGGCCCGACGGGCACCGGGATCAGCGACGCGATGCGGCCCTGGAAGTGCGGGGCGATCTGCCGCTCGCTGCCGAGGCCGTAGGTGACGTGGCCGGAGCCGATCAGCACGACGACGATGGCGTCCTTGCGGCCGTCCTGCTCGAGGGCCTGCAGCGCGTTCCAGCCCATGGTGGCGTCCCAGGCCACCTGCGCCCGGTACAGGCCCTCGAGGGCCTGGGCGTTCATGTGCAGGGCGTCGTCGCTGGCGAAGAACGCGCGGTACATGCGCTGGTGCTCCTCGCTCTCGGGCGCGAGCCGCGGCGGGAAGTGTGCCGCTTCCCCGGGCGACAGCTCGCCGAAGCCGCTGGCCCGCACGCGGCGGACGACCTCGCGGGGGCTGTTGACGGCCACCATGCGCAGGCCGTGCTCACGGGCGTACAGGAAGATGTCGCGGTAGAAGTTCCAGTGGTAACCCCAGTTGCCGTACCAGTTGCCGAGGGCGAGGAAGCCCTCCTCGGTATAGGCGCCATCGATCCACCGGTCGAGGGTCGCCTGCTCGGTGTACGGGAACATCTCGAGGGCGATGATCACGGGCCGCCCGGACTCGTGCAGCAGGCGGATCGCCTGCAGCTGCACGTCGTGGAAGTCCTGGTTGGTGTGCTCCTCGCCGACGAACAGGATGCCGACGCCCTTGAGCTGCGCGGCCAGCTGGGCCGGCGACAGCAGCGCGCCGGTGGCCGTGTCGGTGATGCCGTCGAGGACCACGGGAACGTCACGGTCGCGCCGGGCCGGGTCGCCGATCGGCAGATCGAGCCCGCGTGACTGGGCCGGCGCGGCCGCGGCCGCCAGCAGGCCCGTCGCCGCCAGCAGCAGCCCGCCGGCCACCCGGGCCAGCCGGCTCACCCGCAACGGATGTGAAAAGGCATCAGGCACACCGTGCCTGGTCGGCTGGTTCATGGCAGCTGCCCCCCCGTGTCTTGCAGCGCGGTCACCCCGGACTGACCGTGGCCCGGATCATACGCACCGCCGGGCCGGGTGACAGCCCCGCCACCGTCGCCGGGTGACGCCTCCGGCGCGCGCGCCCGCGGCACACCGTCGCAGGCGGCCGGGTTACCAGCCCGGAACGTGCACAGCCACGGGCGGCGCGGGTATGCTCCGGCCCTTCATCGTCAAATTGCGGGGGGACGGCAATGCGTCCGACAAAGGTTCTGGGTCTTCTGGTGGCAACCGCGGCGCTGGCCGCAGGGCATGCGGGCACGGCGCTGGCCGCCGACGGCGAAGGCGGCTACGACGCGGCGGGCGGCGCCAGCAAGCCCGCGGGCGCGGCGCCGGCCGGTGCGGCGGCGGCGCCGGACTGGGCGTCCAAGGAGCTGCCCATCCGCATCATCCCGAACATTCCGGAAACGGCCGAGGCGTACTACGCGCCCGACAATTTCCACATCATCGCCCAGACCCAGGACCCGAAGGCCCTGCGCGCCCAGGATGACAAGTCCGCCGGGGGCGCGCTGACCTGGATCTTCACCGACGACGGCGCCAAGGGCTGGCGGGTCAACGACCGCGGCCAGGACGCCTGCTCGTGGTTCCTGCCGGACATGAAGCGGATCATCTGGACCTCGACCCGCGACAACATGGACATGCCCGTCGGCAACTGGTCCGACGACGCCGAGTATCCGCAGGGCGCCGAGCTCTACCTGTCCGACTGGCAGGGCGGGAACATCAAGCGCCTGACCAACAACAAGTACTACGAAGCCGAGGTGACGACGTCGCCCGACGGCAAGTGGATCGTCTTCGGCCGCCAGATCAACGGCAACATGGACATCTGGCGGATGAAGATCGACGGCACGGAGGAAAAGCAGCTGACCTTCACGCCGGACTGGCAGGAAGGCGCCCCGTATTTCCTCCCCGACGGCAAGACGGTCATCTTCCGCGCCTGGCAGCGGACGGTCACCGACGAGCTGAAGCGCATCCGCAAGGAGACCGGGCAGCGCAACCAGACGCCGATGACCATCTTCACGATGAACATCGACGGCACCAACGTGCAGCCCCGTACCTTCACGAACGACATGAACTGGGCGCCGTTCCCGGCACCGGATGGCAAGCACTTCGCCTTCGTGCGCATCAACGACGGGACGAACTGGGACGTCTACCTCGGCGATTTCGCCGGTGGCGAGCCGCGCCGCCTGACCTTCAACCCGTCCTTCGACGGCTTCCCGGCCATCAGTCCCGACGGCAAGAAGATGCTGTTCACGCGCAGCAAGGGCCAGCGCTTCATGTCCGACCTGTACACGCACGTGATGGACATCTCCTCCCTCGGCATCGGGCCGGAGAAGTTCACCAGCGTGCCGGCCAAGGCGACGCCGCCGGCCGGCTGGACGCCGCCGCCGGCACTGGCCGAGTTCGATCGCCGCAAGCCCTGACCGGCGCCCGGCGTCACCGATCCGCCATGGCCGACATGGCGACTGACCGGAAGCCTGCAGCGGCGCGAGCCGCTGCAGGCTTTCTGCTTCTGGCGGCAGGACTCTCCGCCCTGCTGCCCCTCGGTGGCTGCGACGGCAGCCGTACGGCCACCGACGCTGCGGCCGTGGCCCCGGCTGCCGATGCGGACGACGGGGCCAGCGCCATTGCCTGGCACGACGGCGACGTCGACAGCGCCTTCGCCGCCGCCACGGCCAGTGGCAAGCCGGTGCTGCTCTACTGGGGTGCCGAGTGGTGCCCGGACTGCAAGCAGCTGAAGTCCTCGGTCTTCACCCGCGCCGATTTCGTCGCCCGCACGCGCCTCTTCGTGCCGGTCTACCTCGACGGCGACCTGCCCGGCGCCCAGGCCTGGGGCGACACCTTCCGGGTCACCGGCTATCCCACGCTGGTCGTCCTCACCGCCGACCGCCGCGAGATCACCCGCATCGCCGGCGGCATGGACCTGAACCTCTACGCCACGACGCTGGACAACGCGCTGGGCGACGTGCGGCCCGTGGCCGAGGTCGTCGACCTGGCGCTGTCGGCCGGGGCGCCCCTCGGCGCCGACGACTGCCGGCGCCTCGCGTACCACGGCTTCGGCCTCGAGGATGCCGACGTCTTTCCGCCGGCGCTCCTGGGCCGGGCCCTGCGCAACGCGGCGGCACGGTGTCCGGCGGAGCCGGCGGCCCTGCGGTCCCGGCTGCAACTGCTGGCCGCTGCGCAGGCCGCGGGCGCCGCGGCTGCGCCCGGTGCCGACGCGGCCCTCGTCCACGCGGCACTGGCGGAGACCTCGGTGGCCATTGCGGATGACGCGGCACAGGGCAACATCGATGTCCTGAACACGTTCCCGACGGGATTCTTCGCCGCCGCGCGGGCCGCCGACCCGGCTGGCGCTGCCGCCCTGGGCACGCGCTGGGACGCCGCCGCCCGCGGCGCTGCCAGCGATGCGCGCTTCTCGCCCGCCGACCAGCTCTTCGCCGAGCGCCTGCGCGTCGTCGCGGCGGCGGGCCTTGCGGACGACGGCAAGGCGCCGCCGGCCCTCGCGGCAGCCACCCTGGCCCGGGCCGACGAGCTGCTGGCGAAGCACCCGAAGGGCTTCGTCCACGCGAGCATCGTGAACGCCGCGCTCCTGCTCTTCGCCGACCTCGGCGAGTGGGAACGCTCACGCGACCTGCTGCAGGCCGAAGCGGACACCTCGAAGAACGCCCACTACTACGTCGGCCACCTGGCCCAGGTGGAGGAGGTGCTCGGCAACCGCGACGCGGCGCTGCGGCTGCTGGCCGAGGCCTGGGCTCGCTCGGCGGGCACGGCGACCCGGGCGCAGTGGGGTTACGACTACCTGCGCGGGCTGCTGCGCCTGTCACCCGACGACACGGTCGCCATCGCCGCCACCGGCCGCGAACTGCTCGACGACCTCGGCACCCGCGAGAACGTGCACCGCCGCACGCGGCAGCGGCTCACGAAGCTCGGCACCGAACTGGGCAGCTGGGCCACGACGCCGGAGCGCCAGTCCGTCCTGCGGCAGCTCTCGACGCGGCTCGGCGAGGTCTGTTCCGCGGGCCCTGGGCCGGTGGATCCGTCCTGCGCGGCGCTGTGGCCGGCCGGCTGATGTCGTCGACCTGAGGCCGGTCGCCCGCGCCCCCGGCAGCAGTGCTGCCGCCGGCAAAGGATCCAGCGCCGGGCGCGCACTGCCACGGCCGGCGCTACGGCGGGAACGGCGCTCCCGGCGGCAGGTAGTCGAGGCTGTCCTGCATGACGCCGCCGCGCTTCGCGACGCGCCCGGACTTCATGACGAAGTCGATGCGCCGGAGCACGCTGACGTCGGCGAGGGGGTCACCGTCGACGGCGATGAGGTCGGCGAGCTTGCCGGCCTCGAGGGTGCCAGCGTCGGCCTCGATGCCGAAGAGCTGTGCCGTCGTGACCGTGGCCGACCGGATGGCGTCGGCCGGCGTCATGCCGAAGCGCACCATCAGCTCGAACTCCTTCACGTTGTCGCCGTGGGTGAAGGTGCCGGCGTCGGTGCCGAAGGCAATGGGCACGCCGGCGGCGTAGGCCCGCTCGAAGGCGCGGTACTGGTTGCGCAGCGCCACGGACTCGGGGTTCGGCACGCGGAACACCGGCGGCGGGTAGCTCGCCGACAGCGTCGGCACGAGGAAGGTGCCCGCCTTCTTCATCAGCGTGATTCCCTCGTCGTCGAGCAGGAAGCCGTGCTCGATGGAATCGATGCCGGCCCGAACGGCGTCCTTGATGGCCACCGGCGAGTAGGCGTGCGCCGCCACCTTGAGCCCGTTCAGGTGGGCCGTGGCGATGATCGCCTCGATCTCGTCCTTGAAGAGCTGCGGCTCGAGCCCCGTGTTGGAGCCGAAGCCGCCCGTCGTCGTGACCTTGATGACGTCGGCACCGAGCTTGTACTGGTAGCGCACGGCCGCCCGGCAGGCGTCGGCACCGTCGCAGGTGCCGTCGGCGAGGCGCACGGCCGGGTCCGCGGTCTGGTCCCAGGGCGTGCCGTCGCCGTGGCCGCCGGTGACGGCGATGGCCGAGCCCGCCACGAGGATGCGCGGCCCGACGATGCGCCCGGCGTTGATGGCGTTGCGCACGGCGAAGACCGACTGGTCGTCGGAGCCCAGGTCGCGCACCGTCGTGAAGCCGGCCGCGAGGTTGCGCCGGGCGTAGATGACGGCATTCACCGCAGCTTCCGCCGGGGTCGTCGTGTTGCGGTCGCCGCGCTCGGTGCGCCGCCGCGAGAAGCTGGGCTCCGAGCGCAGGTGCACGTGGGCGTCCATGAGACCCGGCAGCACGAAGCGCTGGCGCAGGTCCACCACCTCGACGGCGGCACCGGCCGGCACGCCGGCGGCCGCGGCGTCGATGAAGCCCGGCGCGACCCGCTCGATGCGGTCGCCCTTGACGACGATGGTGGCCGGGCCCTCGGGCCTGCGGCCAGGCACCGCCAGCACCTGGCCCGCGTGCACCAGGGCGTAACGCGGCGGCGGAGCGCCGCCCCCCGGCGGGCCGGCCGGCTGGGCCCCCGCCGTCGTTGCAACCAGGGTGAAGGCAGCCGGCAGCAGACGCCACTTGTTCATCACTCCCCCCACAACAGTCCGGTGATCAAGCGCATACGGTGCGGTCATCGGCGCGCCGGTGCGGTGGTTGCCGGAGCCCGTTCCCGACGAAGCGACCGCCGGCCGGTGCCCTTCCTCGACACGGCTCGCCGCCGGCCGCGCCCGCAGGCTGCCACCCCTGGTGCCGGACCGCTCAGCGCGGCGCCAGCTCGACCTCGCGCTCCTGCTCGGCGTCGCCGCGCTTCCAGCGCACGACCGTGCGATCGCCGGCCTGGTAGTTGCGCAGCAGGGCCGTAAACCCGTTGAGGTCAGGCACCGGCTGGCCGCCCAGCGCGACGATGACGTCGCCCTTCTGGATGCCGGCCCTGGCCGCCGGTGACCCCTCGACGACGCCGTCGACGCGGATGCCGGGCCCGGCATAGCCGAACTCGGGCACGGCGCCCAGCGTCACGCGCCGGCGCTCGCTGCGGCCCACCTCGCCGCCGGCACCGACGCCCTTGCCGGTGGCCGTGGGGCGCTTCTCCGTCGAGGCGAGGTACGACACGGCCTCCGTGGCGACGACGGCCACCTTCGCGAGGCCCGCCGCGTCGACGGTGTCGGCCGTGTCGGTCGGCTGGTGATAGTTGGCCGTGGCCGCCGTGAACAGCTGGACGCCGGGCACGCCGACGTCGATGAAGGCCTGCTGGTCCGACGACTGGCTGGCCCCGGCGATGCTGCGCGTGGGCACGCCGGTCACCGCCGTGATGCCGCTGAAGACGAAGGGCCACTCCCGGGCGCTGTCGGTGGCGAGCACCGACACCGGCAGGTCGCCGAGACTGCCGACGGTGTCGATGTTGATGACGCCGACGAGGCCGCTGACGGGCACCGGCACCGGGTTCTGCACGAAGTGCCGGGCGCCGAGCAGCCCGGCCTCCTCGCCGCTCCAGGCGGCGAAGATGATCGTGCGCGGCGGCGGCGGGCCGGCGGCGAACCGCCGGGCCACCTCGAGCAGCACGGCGACGCCGCTGGCGTTGTCGTCGGCACCCGGGTGCACCTTGCCCAGCGCATCGACGCGGGCGCCGGGCCAGCCGAGGCCGAGGTGATCGTAGTGGGCCGAGATGACCGCGGCCTCGCCCTTCAGGGCAGGGTCGGCGCCGGGCAGCACGGCGATGACGTTCTTCAGTTCCACCTCGGCGTTGTCCGGGCCGCCCTTCGCGCGGAACACCTGGAACCAGCTGCCATTCTCGCCGCCCGGCTTCAGGCCGGCGGCAGCGAACTGGTCGCGCACATAGTTCGCCGCGGCCTCGAGGCCCGGGCTGCCGAACCCGCGGCCCTGGCGCTCGGGGGCCGCGAGCCACTGGACGTGGGCCAGCAGGCGCGCGGCGTCGAAGGACGCCGGCGGCTCGATGAGCGGGCGCGGCGGCGGCAGGGCCGCCAGCTGCAGCGGCTTGCCGGCGCCGGCCAGGTTCACGTTGAGCGGGGAATCGGGCGTCGCCCACTCGCCCTTGCCGACGTTGTCGGCGGCGCTGCCGGCGAAGACCAGCCACGAGTACTTGCCGTAGTGGGGCAGCTTGCGGCCGAGCGCGGCGATGGCGGCCGGATCGTCAGCAGCGATCAGCGCGATGGCGAGGGCGGGATCCTGCGGGTGGCGGCGCGTGATCACGTGGGAGTGGCCGGCCCAGGGCCACTCCTTGCCGCCGATGGTGGCACCGCCACTGTTGATGGCGAGGCCGATGCCGGCATCGCTGCCGACCGCCTTGGCCAGCCGGTTGCCGCGGCCGAGGATCCAGGCGGGCCGGTCCGCCGGCACTGCCTTGACCTCCTGGTCGGTCATGACCTGGATGCGCCGTGACGGGCTCTGCCAGGCCGTGAGGGCCTCGCGCCAGGCGGCGGCCTCGGCGGGGCTGCCCGACGGCAGCACGGCCACCACGTCGGCGGCGCCGAAGAGCTGGCCGATGCTCGGCGCCGTCTCGCGGGCGTCGAGCCGGCGCAGCACGTCGAAGGCGGGGTCCACCGACAGCGCCGTCACCGCCGCATCGGCCTCGATGCTGAAGGGCGTCTCGCGCCCGGCGCTGCGCACCACGGTGCGCTTCGCCCCGGCCGCGGTGCTCAGCACGATGGGCACGTCGAGCTCGTAGGGCGCCTCGACCTGCCGCTGCTTCAGCACGCCCGTGACGACGTAGCCGCCGCCGCTGCGACCCGCCACCTTCACGTCGGCGACGCCGAAATCGGCGACGCCGGTGCGGGTGACGAAGTCGGCGAAGTAGCGGTCCAGGTCCTGGCCGCTCACCTGCTCGAAGACCGCCTGGATGTTGGCGAAGGAGGCGCGCTGGCCGCGGTACTCGCGGTAGAACGTGCGCAGGCCCTGGCGGAACTGGTCGTCGCCGAGCCGCTGGCGCAGCCCGTGGAAGCCCATCAGCGTCTTGCCGTAGCCGACGGCCTCGGAGGCCGCGCTGTTGCGCGACTTGAACTCCGTCAGCGGGAAGTCCTTCTGGTCGCTGACGAAGTCGCGGTACTTCTTGAGCACGTCGCGGCGGTAGATGTCGCCCTGGCCCTCGCCCTCCTTCATGAGGTGGTCGGCCAGGTAGGCCGTGAGGCCCTCGCACCAGTTGCCCGTGACGTAGTCGACGTAGACCGAGTTGCCCCACCAGTTATGAAGTATCTCGTGGGGGTAGGACGACGTCAGGATGAACGGGAAGCGGATGATCTGGGGCCCCAGCAGCGTGTACGACGGCATGCCGTAGCCGGTCTCCCAGAAGTTCTCGACCAGCGCGAACTTCTCGTAGGGATAGGGCCCCAGCAGGTTCTGGTACATGCGGACGTAGCGGTCGGTGGCCTCGAGGTACCGCGCCGCCAGCGCCGGGTCGGGCTTGCGCAGGTACACCTGGGCCTCGACCTCGCCCACCTTCGCGCGCGACACCGTGAGCGGTCCGCCCGAGACGGTGATCTCGTCGATGGCCGTGGGCGAGTCCCACACGGCCTTGCCGTCGGAGCCCGACGAGCGGCCGTTGCCCGGCGCGATGATCTCCCAGCCTTCCGGCGTGTTGATGGTCAGGGAGTAGGTCACCAGGGTCGCGGCGTCGTCGCCGGCCAGCTGCGGATACCAGAAGGTGCTGCCGGCGAGGTACACGCCGTCCTTGCTGACGATACCCGGCGTCTCGGCAAAGCTGCGGGCGTACTCTTCGGGGCTCGCCGCGGGCGGGCGGTCGACGGGGCCCGAGTACTCGAGCCGGAAACTGCGCTGGCCCGCCGGGAGCTGCAGGCGGTAGCGGCGGGTGCCCGCGTCGCCCGGACTGCTGTTGATGCCGCTGAAGGCAGTGTCGCCCTGGGCGGCGACGGCCGTGACGGCGGGCCCGGCCTTGCTGATGGTGAAGCCGGCACCGAGCAGGAACTCCACGGCACCGCCGGCCCGGCCCTCGGGCAGCTCGATGGTCGTCGTGACCGCCAGGCGCGACTTCGCGGGATCGATGCTCGCCGCCAGCTCGTAGCGGGGCCACTCGGCCGCCAGCGCCAGCGCGCCCGTGCCGAGCCCCGCCGCCAGGGCCACCAGAACCTTCGCGGTCGTCCGCAGCATCACGCACCCTCCCCCGGATCAGGCCGGAAGTGTGCCACAGGGCCCGGGCAGGCCGGCCCGGGCGGGCGGTGATGGCGGCGTTTCGCCGCGCCGCCGGGCGCGGTTCCTACAGCACCACGGTGGCGTCGGGCAGCTCGTCTTGGCCGGGGCCCGCCGGCGGGAAGAGCGGCGCGGCCAGCGCGTGCACGCGCTCGACGGCGCGGATGACGCCATCGCGATGGTCCCCGGCGCGGAACGCCGCCGCCAGGTCGCTGCAGATGTCGGTCCAGGCCGTCGGCGGCACCCGGCCCGAGAAGGCACGGTCGGCCACGATCTCGATGTCCTGCTCCGCCAGCAGGATGTAGACCAGCACGCCGTTGTTCGCTGCCGTGTCCCACATGCGCAGCTGGCTGAAGACGTCCACGGCGCGCTCCCGCGGCGTCACGCGGTGCCAGAGCTGGCGCAGGCCGAAGGCCGCCTCGACGGCGACCCGCACCTCGGCCCCGTGGCGGCGCTCGCCGGCGGCGACGGCCTCGTTGATGGCCGCGAGCGCCTCCGGCGGGAACGCGCGCCGCAGGGCCAGCGGCGTCATCAGCAGGTGCCGCCACCAGGTCGCTGCCATGGTCAGCGCCGCCCTACCATCGACCCGAGGCGCCGCCGCCCCCGAAGCCGCCGCCACCCCCGCGGAAACCACCGCCACCGCCGAACCCGCCGCCACCAAAGCCGCCGCCGGAGCCGCCACGCCGGGGCCCGCGGCTGACCCAGCCGCCGCCACCGCCACCGGCGAGCCCGATGACGAAGCCGACGAAGGCCATGAAGAGGGCCACGGCGAGGGTCCCGACCAGCAGCCAGGCAACGAGGCCCGCGAGGCCCCCGGTGAGTAGCGCCCCCGGCAACTGCCCGAACAGCCGGCGCAGGAAGCCGCCCGCGACGATGGCGAGGAAGAACACCACCGGCAGCGCCGCCCCGGCGCCGCCGCTGCCCTCGCGGCCCTGCCAGCCCGGCGCCGGCGGCGGCAGCGGCTCGCCGTCGACGAGCTGCGTGATGCGGTCGATGGCCACCGTCACGCCGCCGGCGAAGTCGCCGCCGCGGAAGCGCGGCACCATGTACTCGTCGATGAGGCGGTTGGCGACGGCATCGGGAATGACACCCTCGAGGCCCCGCCCCACTTCGATGCGGACCGTACGATCGTCCTTCGCGACGAGCAGCAGCAGGCCGTCATCGACGCCCTGGCGGCCCAGCCGCCACCGGTCGACGACGCGGATGGAGAACTGCTCGATGGTCTCGGGCGCCGTGGTCGGCACGAAGAGCACCGCGATCTGGCTGCCCTTGGCCGCCTCGAACTGCTCGAGCCGGTCGGCGAGCTGCGCCTGCTCGCTGGCCGTGAGGGTACCGGTGAGGTCGACGATGCGGCCCGTGAGCGGCGGCACCGCCACCTCCGCCGGCAGCAACGTCGCCCAGGCGAGCAGCACGGCGGCAGATGCCGCCGCGCCGAGGCGGCGCCACCAGCGCGCGCGGCCGGGCACCGGGCCCGCCGCGACGTCCGGCGTCGTGGCCATCATCCGTACCGGCGTCCGCTCAGCCGGAGGTCCCGAAGCTCACCTCGGGCGGCTTGCTGATCTCGGCCTCGTTCTGCACGGAGAAGGTCGGCTTCGGCTGGTAGCCGAAGATCATCGCCGTCAGGTTGGTGGGGAACTGGCGCACCAGCGTGTTGTACGCCCTGATGGCCTCGATGTAGCGGTTGCGCGCGACGGTGATGCGGTTCTCGGTGCCCTCGAGCTGGGCCTGCAGGTCGCGGAAGTTCTGGTCCGACTTGAGATCCGGATAGGCCTCGGCCACCACCAGCAGCCGCGACAGCGCGCCCGAAAGCTCGCCCTGGGCCTGCTGGAACTGCTCGAAGGCCGCCGGGTCGTTGAGCAGTTCCGGCGTCGCCTGGATCGCGCCGACGCGGGCCCGGGCCTCGGTCACCCGCGTCAGTACCTCGCGCTCCTGCTGGGCGAAGCCCTCGACGGTGCGCACCAGGTTCGGGATCAGGTCGGCCCGGCGCTGGTACTGGTTCAGCACCTCGGCCCAGGCGGCCTTGATGGCCTCGTCGCCGGACTGCATGGCGTTGTAGCCGCAGCCCGACAGCAGCGTCGCGGCGAGCAGCAGGAAGGCGGCAGCGAGTCGGTGGCGGATCATGGCAGCTCCTCCAGGGATCGTGGCGCCGCCGGGCCGGGCGGCAGCAGAATGATAGCGCGGGCCACGGCGCGGCCCTTCAGCCGCGCACCGCCGGCAGCAGCCGATCGCCGATGAGCCGGATCGCCTCCGCCGGGTTCCCGTGCACCTTGAGCGCCACCTGGTCGAGGCCGGCCTCGGCGAACGCGTGCAGCTCCGCGGCCACGCGCGGGATGTCGTCGAGCCCGCCGGCAAAGGTCAGGTTCTGCACGAGGGAGTCGACCAGTGGCTCCGGCACACCCTCGATGCGGTCGGTGCGCTTCAGGAAGGCCTGCAGGAACAGGGGCCAGTTGGCCTCGACCCAGGCGGCCTGCTCGTCGCCGAGGAAGCCCGCCGTGTGCCAGGGCTGCAGCAGGCCCCGCCAGCAGAGCTCGCGCCGCGCGTCGGCCAGCGCCGCCTCGCGGTCCGTGCCGATGTGCCACGCAAAGAAATTGTTGACGCGGAAAGCGTGGCGCCCGCGGCCGCCGGCGGCAAGCCCGGCGTCGATGTGACCGAGGACCTCGGGCATGCGCACCAGCGGCACGTCGGACATCATCACGCCGTCGGCGAACTCGCCGGCCATGGCCAGCATGCGCGGCCCCGTGGCCCCGACGCCGACGAAGGGCCGCGGCTCGCTGATCCACCGGGGCTGGTAGCCGGTCAGCGAGAACTCGCTGCCGGTGTAGTCGAGCGGCCGGTCCGGCCTGACGCCGGTCAGGATGCGCACGCAGTCGCGCACGGCCGCCACCCGGCGCACGGGCTTCAGCCCCGTGACGCGGGCCACGGACCGGCCGAGGCCGCCCACCAGCACCGACGCCCGGCCGCCCGCCTGCTCGTTCAGCGTGTAGAGGGTCTCGAGGAGGCGCAGCGGATGGGACTCGTAGGGGCTGACCGGCAGCACCCCGAGGCGCAGGCGGCGCGTCTGCCGCGCCAGGCCCGGCAGCGAAAGCCACGCATCGCGCTCGCCGGGAAAGCTCGAGACCCAGAGGGTGTGGATGCCTGAGTCCTCGGCCAGGGCGCCGAGCTCTTCGACCTGCGCGGCCGTGTGGCCCGCGCCGAGGATGATGTCGATGTCCATGGGAGTAGCCTAGCAGGCTGTTCCAGACCGCATGCTGGCGCGGCCAGGGATGGCCCCGTCGACGAAGCGGGCGCGGCCGCCGATGTCTCGGCGCGCCCGTCCCGCTACCATGGGCCCGCGCTGCCGCCGGAGATGTCCATGATCAAGGGATTCCACCACGCCGCCCTGTCGACGCCGGACCTCGACCGGTGTATCGCCTTCTACCGCGACCTGCTGGGCTGCGAGGTGGCCTGGGAGTTCGGCTGGCCCGCGGGCTCCCCGGCCGCCGACGAGATCACCGGGCTCCGGGACTCGGCGGCCAGGGCCGTCATGCTGCGGCTCGGCGGCAGCTTCCTCGAGGTCTTCGAGTTCAGCTCGCCGCCGGTGCCGGCCCGCGAGGGGCTCCGGCCCGTGCACGCCCACGGCATCACCCACGTGGCCGTCGAGGTGAAGAACCTGCAGGCCGAGTACGCGCGCCTGAAGGCCGCCGGCATGCACTTCCACTGCGGGCCCAAGGCCCAGGAGTCGGGCTTCGTCGTCTACGGCCGCGACCCCGACGGCAACGTACTCGAGCTCATCGAGTACACCTGAGCCGGGCCGGCCCCGCAAAAGAAAAGGCCCGCGGGTTGTCCCGCGGGCCCAAGGCCTTCAGCCTTCCCGAAGTTCGCTCAGCGGCTGCCGCCGAAGCGGTAGGCCAGCGTCGCGCCGTACTGGCGCGGCAGCTGCGGCGTGAGGGTGAAACCGCGCGGCGTTCCGGACGCGCCCGAGCAGCGGATGGCACGCGACGGGGCCGGGGTCGAGGCAGGCAGCACGGTCGTGCAGCCCGTCAGGCTGCCGGCCCGGCCATCGATGTAGCGCTGGATGTCGATCGGCGTGTCGTCATCCGTGAGGTTGCGCACCCAGACGCTCAGGTCCCAGTTGCCGTAGCGGGCGCCCAGACGGGCACCGACAACGTTGCGATCACCGGTCTCGATCAGGTTGTCCTCCTGCGCAAAGCGGGAACTCTCGAAGGTGTAGTCGGCACCGACGTAGAGGCCGCCCCAGCTGAACGGCAGGTCGTAGCGGGTGAACAGCGAGAACTGGTTCTTCGGAATGCGCGGCGACGTGCGCCCGGACACATCGGCAAACTCCGCGTAGGTGGCCGGGTCACCATCCCAGCCGCGAAGGTCTGCCTCGTCCGTGCTCAGCCGCTGCGTGATCTCGGAGTCCGTCCAGGCGTAGGTCAGGCCGGAGTTCCAGTTGTCCGTTATCTGCCAGTTTGACTCCAGCTCTACGCCCCAGACCTCGGTCTTGCCGCTGTTGAGGACCAGCGACTGGGGCTGCCCGTTGATCTCGATGTTCTGGGTCAGCTGCTGGTCCTTGATGTCGTTGAAGTAGACCGCAAGGTTCGCAGTCAGGCGGCGGTCGAACCACTGCGTCTTGGCGCCCACCTCCCACGCAACCATCGTTTCCTCGTCGACTTCCCTGAACTGGGCGAAGTCCCCCTGCGCGGCAGCGTTGAAGGTGCCCGGGCGCGTTCCACCCGCGACGTTGCCGTACACGTTGAAGTCATCGGTCAGCCGATAGCGCAGGCTGACACGCGGCGTGACCGCCGCGAAGGTCGCTTCGTTGGGCGAGGTGGGCTCGGACAGACCGGAGCCGTCGTTGACGATGTTGTTCTGGCGGATGTTGTCTTCGGCGTAGCGCGCCTCGATGCCGGCCGTCAGCCGGTCGGTGATGTCGTACTCGATACCGCCGAAAACAGAGATGTTCCGGATCCGCTCGTCGGTGAGATTGACGCTCGCCGGCTGCCGCTGGACGGTGCAGCCGTTGGGGTTGGCGGTCGTCGGCACGCACGAAGGCGCAACGAACCCCACAAGATTCGTGCCCGGCAGAAGGTTGAACGGCCGGTTCGGCGACGGCGTGGCCGGCGGAACGAAAGCAGCCGACGTGCTGGCCGGAACGATGCGCTTGTTGTCGATCTCCTCGTTGTCCTGGTGGAAGAGATAGACACCGGCTGTTGCCCGCAGGCGCTCCTTCTGGGACGTGGTGACCCGGAACTCCTGGGTGATCACCTGGTCCTCGTCCTTGTCGATCTGGAAGAACGTCCCGGGCACCGCGTTGTAACCCGCCTGCGACACGTCGTACCCGGTGCGCAGGGTGTCCTCGGTGTAACCCGTCAGGCTCGAGAACGTGATGTCGGACTCGGGATCGACGTAATTGATGGTCAGGGTGGCGAGATTACGGTCCAGACGCGCGCCGGCCTGCGCACCGGCCGCCCCATACAGGCTGGTCGCCAGCGTCATGTTGTCCCAGTCCGGCTGCGCCTTGCCGCAGAAGTAGCCTCGATTTCTCGGTGCGATGCCGCTGTCCGCGCCACCCCGATCCTTGAAGCAGTTGAGCGTGTCGGCGCCCTGCAGATAGACGGCGTAATGGCCATCGTCCGTCGTCTGACGGCCGCCCTTCAGCGTGATTTCCAGACCCTCGACCGGCGCCCAAAGGAGCTTGGCCGTGACGTTCTGGTCCTCGGTGGCACCGAGCTTGTCGCCGGCGGCCACGCCGTCGAGGACGAACTTGTTGTCGAACGCACCGTCGGTCTCGTTGTAGCCGGCCGACACGTAGAAGGCCAGCTGGTCCTCGATGATCGGTGCAGTCACCCAGGCAGAGGCCTCGACGGTGCCGAACTCGGCCCCCGTCAGGCTGACGCCACCATCGAGTTTCTCCAGATCCGGCTTGCGGGTGACGAAGTTGATGGCGCCGGCGTAGGTGCCACGACCGAACTGGGCAGCTTGCGGTCCCTTGATGACCTCGACGCGCTCGAGGTTCGTCAACTCCGTGGACTGCGGCGACCCGCCGAGGTAGACACCATCGATGAAGAAGGCACCGGCCGTTGCATTGCCCGTACCGTTGATGATGGTGGTCACGCCGCGGATGGCCGGGCGATTGGAGATCGGCTGACGCCCGAAGGCGCTGTTGAACGAAAAGCCCGGCGTGAATCGCGCAACATCATCGATGTTGCGGAGGTTCAGCTGCTGCAGCGTCTCCGCGTTGAAAGCGCTGACCGAGACCGGAACCTCCTGGATGTTCTCTTCCTGGCGCCGGGCCGTGACGATGATTTCCTCGGCAGCCAGCGCTGAAGCGAATGGCGCCACCGTCGATCCCGCAAGCAGCGCGCCCGCCAGCAGGCGACGCGCAAAGTCGTCTTTGCGATCCATGATTCCCCTGTCCCCTGTGCGAAAAAAGCCACAGCGCCGCTGCCCGCGGGCGCTGGCCGGTAGTAAAGTCATACTGACAGAAGGCTGTCAACCCTCGGATTTCCGCAGGTGCCCGCCATGTCCCCAGACCCGCAGCCCACCCCGCGACTCGCCAGCGAGGCCCTCGATCCGGCCTTCCAGCACCTGGTGGGCGAGGTCTTCCGCCTGAACGGGCAGCTGCTGGCCACGGCCGAGGAACTCGCCCGGCCCATGGGGGTGACACCGGCCGGGTGGCAGACCATCGCCATCATCCGCGACGAGCCGCTCACGGCCTCGGAGATCGCCCGGCGTCTCGGCATGCGGCGTCAGAGCGCCCAGCACAACGTGAACCGCCTCGTCCGCCAGGGACTGGTGGAGCTGCAGGCCAACCCCGGGCATCGCCGGGCGCCGCTGGCGGCCCTGACCGCCGCCGGCCGGCGGACCATGGCGGCCCTCTACCGCCTGCAGGGTGAGCTGGCCGCCCGGTTCACCCGGGGCCTCGACCTCAGCGGGGCGGACCTCGATGCCGTCGCTGCCACGCTGCGGCACCTGCGCGAAACAGCGCTGGGCGACGCGCCACCGCCGCCCCGGAGGGCGGCCCGGCGGTCGGGGGGGCAACGCCGCGGGTGATACGATCGCGGCCCCGACTTCGCCTGCGGAATCCTGCCTTTGCCCAGCCCCAAGCGGCGCCGTGCCGGCGCCCTGCCCCTGCGCCCGCTGCTGGCCCTCGCCGGCGCCCTGGTCCTGGCCAGCCTCGTGGTCCTCGCCGCCTGGCTCGTGGCCCTCGACCGGCAGGTCGTGCGGCAGTTCGAGGGCCGGCGCTGGAACCTGCCGGCCCAGGTCTACGCGCGGCCGCTGGAGGTCTACGCCGGCCTGCGCCTTGGCGCGGAGGAATTCCAGGCGGAGCTCACGGCGCTGGGCTACTCCCGCACCGACCAGCCCCGCAGCCAGGGCAGCTACTCCCGCGGCGGCACCCGCTTCCGGCTGGTGACGCGGCCGTTCCAGTTCTGGGACGGCCGGCAGGAGCCCCAGGCGGCCACGGTGCTGTTCGGCCCCGGCGGCGTCACGGCGCTCACGGGCCCCGACGGGAGCGACCTGCCGCTGCTGCGGCTCGACCCGCCCTTCATCGGGAACATCTTCACCGTGCACGGCGAGGACCGCGTCGTGCTGCCGCCCGACCAGGTGCCGAAGCTGCTCACCGACACGCTCAAGGTCGTCGAGGACCGGGACTTCGACGAGCACATCGGCGTGTCGTTCCGGGGCATCGCCCGGGCGATGCTGGCCAACGTCCGGGCCGGCTCCATCGAGCAGGGGGCCAGCACCCTGACCCAGCAGCTCGTGCGCAGCTACTTCCTCAGCAACGAGCGCACGCTGTCGCGCAAGTTGCGCGAGGCGGCCATGGCCATCCTGCTCGAGGCGCACTTCGAGAAGGACGACCTGCTCAACGCCTACGTCAACGAGATATACCTCGGCCAGGCCGGCGACCGGGCCATCCACGGCTTTGGCCTTGCGAGCCAGTTCTATTTCGGCAGGCCGCTCACGGAGCTGGAGCCGGCGGAGATCGCGCTGCTGGTGGCCGTCGTCCGCGGGCCGTCGCTGTACGACCCGCGGCGCAATCCGGAGACGGCCCGCAAGCGCCGCGACCTGGTCCTCGACCTGATGGCCGAGTTCAGCCTGCTGACGCCGGAAGCCGCGGCGAAGGCCAGGTCGCAGCCGCTGGGCGTGCGCGGCAAGGCCAGCACCTTCGCGAGCTACAACCCCACCTTCATGGATCGCGTGCGGCGCGAACTGCGCGACGACTACGACGACGACGACCTGCTGAACGCGGGCCTGCGGATCATGACGAACCTCGACCCGCGGCTGCAGGCGCTCGCCGAGCGGCGCCTGGCCGAGGGGCTCGCGGAACTCGAGAAGACCCGCCGGAAGCAGGCCGGCTCCCTCGATGGCGCCGTCGTCATCACCGGGTCGCAGACGCCGGACATCGTCGCCATCGTCGGCGGCCGCAACCTGCGCATGCAGGGCTTCAACCGGGCACTCGATGCGAAGCGGCCCATCGGCTCGCTGGTCAAGCCGGCCGTGTTCCTGGCGGCGCTGCAGACGGGCCAGTTCACGCTGGCCTCGACGCTGCTCGACGCCCCGCTCACGCTGAAGCTCGACACCGGCAAGGAGTGGGCCCCCGAGAACTACGACCGCCAGTACCGCGGCGACGTCACGCTGGCGCGGGCCCTGGCCGAGTCACTGAACCTGCCGACGGTGCGGCTCGGGCTGGAAGTGGGGACCAGGAAGGTGGCGACGACGCTGCGCTCCCTCGGCACGGAGAAGGCACCACCCGCCCTGCCGTCGCTGCTGCTCGGCGCCGTCGACCTGACGCCCCTCGAGGTGGCGCAGGTCTACCAGAGCCTCGCGAGTGGCGGCTTCCGCGCACCGCTGAAGGCCGTGCGTGCGGTCCTCGACGCCGAGGGCAAGGCGCTGGCGCGCACGCAACTCAGCGTCGACCGGGCCGCCGACCCGGCCGCGGTCTACCAGGTCAATGCCGCGCTGGTGGAGGTGTTCGAGCGCGGCACGGCGCGGGGCGCGAAGGGCCTGCTGCCGGCCGGGCTCGTCGTGGCCGGCAAGACCGGCACGTCCAACGACCTGCGCGACAGCTGGTTCGCCGGCTTCACCAACGACCACGTGGCCGTCGTGTGGGTCGGCGCGGACGACAACCGGCCCACGGGGCTCAGCGGCGCCTCGGGCGCGCTGCCCATCTGGGCGCGCATCGTCGCCGGCTTCGGCGACAACGGCTACGAGCCCGTGCCCGTCACCGGCGTCACCGAGCAGTGGTTCGACTACGATACCGGCTTTGCTGCCGACCCCGGCTGCGCGGACCTCGTGCGACTGCCGCTGCCGGACGGCACCGAATTGCCGCCCAAGCCAGGCTGCGAGCCGCGTGCCGGCGGCGGCGGAGGAATGAATTGGCTGCGCGACCTCTTCAACTGACGGCGACAGGCCCTGCCGGGCGCCTGCCCGGTGCGCTGCTGCTCACGGCACTCGCCGCGGGCTGCGTGCCGCTGAGCTTCGAGAAGGCGCCCGAGGAACCACCGGCCCCCGCGCCGGCGCCCGTGGCTGCCCCCCGCCCGGCACCAGCGCCCGCACCGGCGAAGACGCCCGCCCCGGCACCACCCACCGAGGGTCCCGGCAGCGCGCTGCCGGTGCCACCGCCGGCACCGGCCAGGCCACCGCCGGCCATGGCGCCGGCGAGCCAGGCCCTGCTCAAGGAAAGCCGTCGTTACCAGGCCGGTGGGGAGTATCCGCAGGCCGCGGCCTCCATCGAGCGCGCGCTGCGCATCGAGCCGCGCCAGCCCCTGCTGTGGCTGGAGCTCGGGCAGATCCGCCTGCGCGAGGGCAACCGGGCCCAGGCCGAGAGCATGGCCCGCAAGGCCCTGAGCCTCGCCAGCGGCGACGCGACGCTCGAGTCCCAGGCGCTGGAACTGATCGCGCGCGCCCGGGAGTAGTCCGCCGGACCGAGTGCACGCCAAGCCGTGCGGCCGCACCGCCGGCCCGACAGCGCCGAACCTGCCGGCGGGTTGCGGCGGCCGTGCTCCGGCGGCTCAGTTCAGGTCGTCGTTCTTGTAGTACTTGGTGCCCTTGACCGTGACCTCGGCCGCGAGGCCGTCGTCGGTCAGCTGGTACAGGAACACCCCGGGCTTCACCGACACGGCGCCGGCCAGGCCGCCGCCCTGGTCACCGCTCTGGGCCGTGAGGCTCGCCTGGGCGCCCATCTCCCAGCCTGAATTCAGGAACGTCTCGAGGTCGGAACGGTTCTTGAACACCCAGACGAGGCGGAATTTCTTGATGCCGAGGCCGAGCCCCGCCTGGACCTCGGCCATCTTCATGTAGGTGCGGGCACCGGTCTTCGTATCGACCGCGACGCCCTGGCCCTGCCCGCCGCCTGCGAGGAAGATCTTCATGCCGAAATTGCTGAAGACCGCGTAACCGGCGGACTTCGCGATGGCGTCCTTCGCCGAGGGCTGGATCCTGTAGAGGTCCTTCAGGGTGGCATCGGCGGCCTTGCGGATCTCGGCCCGCTTCTGCTCCTTCTCCTTCGCGCTCATCTCCTTCGCATCGACGGCACCGGACACGCACAGCGCGAGCGCAGTCATCAGCAACGGCAGGAACTGTCGGCGCAGCATGGGTCCACTCCGGGGGGTGATTGGCGGGGCGATGGTCCGGAGCCTAGCAGGCTGATGCCCGCCTGCAACGTCGGGACAACCCCCTACGATCCAGGGCCGGAGCGCCCGCCATGGCCGGCGGGGAGCCCCGCCGGCCACGGCGGCGACCTTGCGGCCGGTCCGCGCGCGGGCGTCGGCATTCCCTGGCCTGCGGATCGCCGGCGGCACCCCGAAGCGGGATCAGAGTCCCGGCCGGAAGACCATCAGGCCGAAGAGCGTCAGTACGCCGGCAAACGTCACCACCGCCAGCCATCGCCAGCGGGCGAAGACACCGGCGAAGCGCGGGTCCAGGGCCGTCCCCGCGGCCAGGTCGCGCAGCCGGTACTCCGCCTTCACGAGGTAGACCCAGGCGATGCCGGCGACCATGTAGGCCGCGAACACGGCGAGGAACCATGCCGAATCGAGCGGGTAGCCGAGCCCCTGCATGAGCAGGTAGCCCGTCGCCGGCTGGACGACGGAAACCGGCACGGCGATGACCCATTCGGCGCGCACGGCGTTGCGCGTCGTGATGGCGATGGCGGCGAGGTCGCCCGAGCGCACGGCGGTGGTCATGAACCAGAAGGCGCCGACGCCGACGCCGAACATCAGCGCCGAGCTGACGACGTGCAGGAGGCGGATGGTTTCGAGGCTCGCCACGGCGGGGAATCCGGACCGCTTCAGTGGCCCGCCAGCGCGGCGGCCCGCACGGCGTCGGTGACGGCGGCGTGCACGCGCGGATCGAGGGCATCCGGCACGAGGCTGGTGCCCGGCGCGAGGCTCGCGATGCAATGGGCGGCGGCCATCAGCATGCCGTCGGTGAAGGCCGTGGCCCGGGCCTCGAGGGCGCCCTTGAAGAGGCCCGGGAAGCCCAGCACGTTGTTGATGCCGCGCCCGTCGGCCGCGAAGGCAGCGCCCCGCTCCAGCGCCACCGTCGGCTGGATCTCCGGATCCGGGTTGGAGAGGGCCAGGATGATCTGGCCGGGGCGCACGAGCTCCGGGCGGATCAGGCCCTTGACGCCGGTGGTGGCGATGACGACGTCGCAGGTGGCCATGATGCCCTCGAGGGTCGACGGCTCGCCGCCCAGCGCCGCGAGACGTTCGAGGGCCGCCGGCGCCTGGTCGGTGCCGAGCACGCGCCCGCAGCCGTGGGCCCGCAGCAGGCGGACGATGCCGAGGCCCGCGGCGCCGAGCCCCACCTGGCCGATGACGCTGTCCTCGAGGCTGCGGCCCGTGCGGGCAGCGGCGTTGTGCAGCGCCGCCAGCGCCACGACGGCGGTGCCGTGCTGGTCGTCGTGCAGCACGGGCTTGGCGAGCCGCTCGCGCAGCCGTGCCTCCACCTCGAAGCAGGCGGGTGCGGCGATGTCCTCGAGCTGGATGGCGCCGAAGGTCTGCTCGATGGCGCAGATGACCTCGACGAGCCTGGCGGGGTCGTGCTCGTTGACCAGGATCGGCTGGGCGTTCAGGCCGACGAGCTGCGCGAAGAGCGCCGCCTTGCCCTCCATGACCGGCAGCCCCGCCAGCGGGCCGATGTCGCCGAGGCCGAGGATGGCCGTGCCGTTGGTCACGACCCCGACGGTCAGCGGCAGGCTCGTGTAGTCCCAGGCCTTGGCCGGGTCCTCCTGGATGGCGAGGCACACGCGGGCGACGCCCGGCGTGTAGACATCGCGCAGCACCTGGTTCGTGTTGATGGTCAGGCTCGGCACCACGCGGATCTTGCCGCCGCGGTGGCGATTGAAGACCCGGTCGGACTTGCCCACGAAGCGCGCGTTGGGCAGTTCGTCGATGCGGGCGTAGAGGCTGCGGTCGGCCTCTTCGTCCATCTCGAGGGTGATCTCCCAGAGCGTGCGGTCCTGGTCACGCTTGACCGAGTTCAGGTGCTCGATGACGAGGCCGGCGTCGCCGATGACCTGCAGGACCTTCGCCAGGCTGCCGGGCTGGTGGACGGTCTCCACCATCAATATCTCGGGGATCTTCATCGGGGTTCGGGATCCTGGCGGCGGCTGTTGCGGGGGACGCCGGCGCGGCACCGGCGGGACGCGGGCGCGCATCCTACACGCCCGCCCCGCCGTCCGCAGCCCGCCCCGCTACCAGGGCAGCTGCTCGCCGCTCCAGTTCCAGAAGACGCCGGTGGTGCCGACGGTGAGCCGGTCGGTGATGCGGATGAGGTCGGCCACCGAGTCTTCCTTCGTCCGCAGGGCGCTCTTTGGCATGCCCGCCATCATGTCGGTGTCGACGGGGCCGGGGTTGATCATGGCCACGGCGATGCCCTTGGGTGCCAGCACCGCGGCCAGGTTCTTCATCTCCATGTTGAGTGCCGACTTGCTGGCCCGGTAGAAGTACGTGCGCCCCTGGATGACGGAGCCGATGGAGCCCTCGCTGCTCGACACGTTGACGATCTTCTTCTGGCGGCTGGCCTCAATGCTCGGCAGGAAGGCCTCGACCATCTTCAGCGGGCCGATGACGTTGGTCTGCAGAACCTGCTCGAACTCGGGCCAGTTCAGCTTGCCAAGCACCTGGGCCCGGGCGTTGCCGGTGATGCCGGCGTTGTTGACCAGCACGTCGACGGGCTTGCCGGCGTACTTGCGCGCGAGCGCGTCGATGGAGTCGTAGTTGCTGACGTCGAGCGGCTCGACGGTGATGCGCGGGTTCGCGGCAGCCAGGGCGTTGAGTTCGGTGGCCTCGGCGGGCCTGCGGGCGGTGGCGATCACGTTCCAGCCGCGGGCGCCGTACTGCCGGATGTATTCGAGGCCGATGCCGCGGTTCGCGCCGGTGACCAGCACCGTCGGGACGTAGGCTGGCTCGTCGGCGGCGCGGGCCGCCGGGGCGGCGGCCAGGAGGTGTGCGAGCAGGAGGGGGACGACCCACAGGAGGCGGGCGGCACGCGCGGTTGTCATCGGGGAATCCTCTGGAGAGCGGCGTTGGACGTTCGGCCGGGACTCTAGCAAGGGGGGTGCCCTCCCTCAACGCAGGCCGCCGGCCGCGAGGCTGCCGCGGGCCGGCCATGCCGGTGACGATGCCGGCGGGGCTCAGGCCGGCGGCCCGGCCTCTGCAGCGATCACGGCGAGGAACTGCTCGCCGTAGGCCGCGAGCTTGCGCTCGCCGACGCCCGGCAGCGCCGCCAGTTCGTCGAGGCTGCGCGGCCGCCGCTGCACCATGGCCGCCAGCGTCGCGTCGTGGAAGACCACGTAGGGCGGCACGCCCTGGTCCCGGGCTATCTGCAGGCGCGCCGCGCGCAGCGCTTCCCAGAGGGCCTGGTCCGCGGGGCTGTCGAAGCCAGCAGCGGCCGCCGCTCCGGACGTGCGCCCGGCGCCGCGCGGGGCGCGGTCGCGGCGGGCCCGCAGCTCGCGGCGCAGCTCCAGCCGCTCCTCGCCCCGCAGCACGGGACGGCAGGCCTCGGTCAGGTGGAGCCCGCCGTGGCCATCGAGGTCGACGGACAGGAGGCCCCGGGCGATGAGCTGCCGGTAGACGCCGCGCCAGCCGCTGGCGTCGAGCTCCGTGCCGATGCCGAAGGTGCTGAGGCGGTCGTGGCCGAAGCGCCGGATGCGCTCGTCGTCGTGGCCCAGCAGCACGTCGACGAGATACGCGACGCCGAAGCGCTGGCCGGTGCGGTGCACGCAGGACAGCGCCTTCTGCGCGACCTCCGTCGCGTCCCAGGTCTCCGGTGGCTCCAGGCAGTTGTCACAGTTGCCGCAGGGCTTCGGCAGCTGCTCGCCGAAGTACGCCAGCAGCGCCTGGCGGCGGCAGCCGGTCAGCTCGCAGAGCCCGAGCATGGCGTCGAGCTTGTGGCGCTCGACGCGCTTGTGGGCATCGCCGGCACCCGAGTCGGCCAGCATCTGCCGCAGCAGGATGACGTCCTGCAGGCCGTAGCTGAGCCAGGCGTCGGCCGGCAGGCCGTCGCGGCCGGCCCGGCCCGTCTCCTGGTAGTAGGCTTCGATGCTCTTCGGCAGGCTGAGATGCGCGACGAAGCGCACGTTGGGCTTGTCGATGCCCATGCCGAAGGCGATGGTGGCCACCATCACCAGCCCCTCTTCGTTGATGAAGCGGGCCTGGTGGGCGGCGCGCACGTCGGCCGGGAGCCCCGCGTGGTAGGGCAGCGCCGGTACGCCCTTGGCCGCGAGCCAGGTGGCCACGTCCTCGGTCTTCTGCCGGGACAGGCAGTAGACGATGCCGGCGTCGCCCGCATGCCGCGCACGGATGAAGCGCAGCAGTTCGTCCCGCGCGTTTCCCTGCCCCGCCTGGATGCGGTAGCGGATGTTCGGGCGATCGAAGCTGCTGATGAAAAGGCGCGCGCCAGCCAGGGCCAGGCGCTCGATGATCTCGCCCCGGGTGCGTTCGTCGGCCGTCGCCGTCAGCGCGATGCGCGGCACGCCGGGGAAGCGTTCCGCCAGCACCGCGAGCTGCAGGTACTCGGGCCGGAAGTCGTGGCCCCACTGCGACACGCAGTGGGCCTCGTCGATGGCGATGAGCGCCAAGGGCACGCCGGCCAGCAGGTCGAGGGTGCGGTCGAGCACCAGACGCTCCGGCGCCAGGTACAGCAGGTCGAGCCCGCCGGCCCGCAGCCGGGCCTCGACCTGGCGCGCCTCGTCGGGCCGCAGCGACGAGTTCAGGAAGGCGGCGCGCACGCCGGCCTGACGCAGCGCCGCCACCTGGTCCTGCATGAGCGCGATGAGCGGCGACACCACGAGCCCCGTGCCGGGCCGCACCAGCGCCGGCACCTGGTAGCACAGCGACTTGCCGCCGCCGGTGGGCATGAGGACCACGGCATCGCCGCCGGCGACGAGATGCGCCACCACCTCGTCCTGGGGCGGGCGGAAGGTCTCGTAGCCGAAGACCGAGCGGAGGACGTGGTGGGCCGGGTCGGGTGCAGCCATGTTCTGTCGGTTCTGCCTGGCAGCCCGCGGCGTGGCGCCGCGGGACGGGGTGCCGACGGTACCGTTCGCCGGGGCCTGTGGCAAAGTGGTTTTCCCTGCCGTGATGGCAGGAATGCCCGCGCGCCGCGCCAGCCCCCGGAGACCCGACCATGATCCGTGCGACCCCAGGCCTCTTCGCCGCCGTGCTCCTGTCACTGTTCGCGGCCGGACCGGCGACGGGCCAGCCCATGCCGAAGCGGCAGATCGTCGCCGTGGCCGACGGCGTCTACGCTGCCACCGGCTACGCCTCGAACAACATGGGCTTCATCGTCACGGACGAGGGTGTCGTCGTCATCGACACCGGCATGAAGCCGGAGATCGGCCGCGAGTTCCTGGCCGACATCCGCAAGGAGACGGGCAAGCCCGTCCGCTACGTCATCTTCACGCATTACCACTACGACCACGTCGACGGTGCCGTCGCCTTCCAGGCCCCCGGCGTGCAGTTCATCGCCCACGAGAACCTGCCGCGGAACCTGAAGACGCTGAAGGGCCTCGAGCGCGTGAACCAGACGGTGCTCGGCTCGGCCAGCGAGGCGCCCACGGTCTACCCCGACATCACCTACCGCGATTCGACGACGCTGACCGTCGGCGGCCGGGAGATCCGCCTCTACCACGCCATGGGCGAGACCGACGACGCGACCCTGGTCTGGCTGCCGAAGGAACGCGTGATCTTCATCGGCGACCTCAACAACGCCAACCTCGGCTCACCGGTCATGCCCGAGGGCTACCCCGAGGGCTTCATCGCCGCCGTCGACCTGATCGAGGGCCTCGCGCCGAAGACGCTGGTGCCGGGCCACGGCCGCATCGAGGAAACGACGGTGGCAAGCCTCAAGGCCATGAGCACCGTAACCGCCTGGCTGATGGCCCAGGTGCGGCAGTCGGTCGGTGAAGGCCTGGACCTCGAGGCCACCATGGCCGCCATCACCATGCCGGCGGAGTTCCGCAAGGACCCGGCGCTCGCCGCCATGTTCGAGGCCTGCCGCGAGCCCTACGTCAACCGCCTCTTCAAGAACTACACGGGCTACTACGGCAGCAACCCGGTGCACTTCCGCCCCGCGCCGGCAAAGGAGCGCGGCGCACTGCTGGCCGAGCTCGCCGGCGGCAACGCGGCGCTGCTGGCCCGGGCCAGGCAACTCGCCGCCGAGGGCCGCTACCAGCTGGCCCTCGAGCTGCTCGACATCGTGACGACCAACGAGCCCGGCAACCGCGAGGCGCATGCGGCGAAGGAGCAGGCGTTCTCCGCCCTGGCGCGCACGGGCAAGGACCTGAACTGGTACCACCGGGCCGCGTACTTCAACGCCGCCCGCAAGGAGCGGCAGCTCGCCGGCGACGCGGGCAAGACGGCCAGCCGCTAGCAGGCCATTCCAAGGCGCGCCTCCAGTGCGTCTTGGAACTCGCCAGTCCGGTACATGGCCGCCCGGGCTCCCGACGAACCCGTCGCCGGCCCGGTGGCTTCGTCGATTCGGCCCTCGCTGACGGCTCGGGCGGTCCTGCTCCCGACAGCGCGACGGGCCGCGGATCCCGCGGGCCGCTGCGCGCCAGCGCATCAGTCACCGCGGCTGTGCAGGTACTCCCGCACGTAGGCGTGCAGGTCGGGCCGGTGGGTATTCCACCGCCAGCAGCCGCCGTCGTCGTGGGCCAGGTCCCGCGTCGGGTCGAGTGCGAAACGGGCGAGCCCGGCGTGCCGCCCCACGTAGTTGCGCGCCGTACGCGGCCCGTGGTGGAGATTGAGCAGCGCGCCAGGTACGCAACCCAGCTGCCCGCCGGTCGCGGCGTGGAAGGGCCCGGCCCACGCGAGGTAGTGCTCCCACTGGCGCAGGCCAAGGGCGTGCTGTTCGCGCAGCCCCGCCCACTCACCGAGGGCCGCGCACACGATGGCGCGATCGCCGCCCCCGACGATGGCCGCATCGTAGAGGCCGTGACGGTCGAGGAGCTCGCGCCGGGCGGCCCAGGCAAGCCCGGCGGTACAGTGGAAGTCGCCGGCCAGCCGCGCCGTGGCGACACGCGCAGGCTCGATCTCCCCGTCCACGAGAAGGCTCCCGAGGGAACGCCGCGTCGCTGGGCCCCAGCCGTCGCCGGGTGCGTGCGGCCCTTCGGCATCGTGCACGACGGTGAAGGGCTGCAGCAGTGCGAAACGGTCCAGCGCCGCCAGTACGGCCGGCGCCCAGCCGGCGTCGCCGAATACGATGTCGGCATCCAGCCAGGCCACCGCCTCGCAGGACGGGGGCAGTGCCTGAAGCGCCAGGTTCAGCAGCCGCTCCTTCTGCCAAAGGACGTCGCGGCCACGTCGCTGCACGAGGATGTCGGCGTCGCCCGTGGTGAGTTCGAAGCCGGGCCCGTAGGCCAGCTCGACCGCCACGAGCGGCACGCGCAGCGCGCTACGGAAGAGCCGGAAGTTCGCGCGCCGGCGCGCCGAGCCGGCCGGATTGAAGAACGCGGTGATGGCCCAGAGCGGGCCGCGCCCTGCGCTGCTCACTGGCCGCGATGGGCCCAGGGGAACCGCGACGCCGGGCGGGGCCGGCCGAGGAACGCGCACAGGCGGTCCCAGCCCTCACCGGCGCAGATATCGAGCACGAGCAGGTCGTCCGGACGGCCGCCGAAGTGCGCGACCACGTCGCGCTGGTGCCCCGCGGCCACTGCCGCAAGCGTCGCAGGCCCCGGCGCCACGTCGCCGTACATCGCGAGCCGGACGCGGCGCCGGTACTCCCCCGCGTCATCGCCCGTGATCGGCCGGCGCTCCCAGAGGCGGGCCATGCTGGCGAGCCACGGCCCCTCGTCGCGCACGGTCAGGATGAACTTCGAGCCGGGGTAGCGGCGATCGAGGCCGCGCCAGCAGGCGCCCACCGGCAGGTCGACGGCCGCGTCCCAGTCGGCGAGCTCGTCGACCGAGAAGTCCCCGGCCAGCCACGTGTCGAGGCCGCGGCGCGCGGCGCAGTGCTCGACGTAGTGGGCGGTGCGGTAGCCCAGCTCGCGCAGCGCGAGGGCCAGGCTCAGCGTGCCGGTGCGCGACAGGCCGATGCCGAAAATCCTCGGCGTCACGGCAGCGGCCCGGCCTGGTCATCGCAGCCGCGGCGGAGCCGGTGCGCGACCTCGGCGACGCGCCGGCCGAGGGCGCGGGCCCGCTCGCGGTCCGCACCGGCGACACCGGGCGCCTCGCCCTCCGTCGCCGCCGACGCGCCGATGCCGCTGTCCCCCGCCACCACGAGCATGTGGTGATGGAGCATCGCCGAGAGGATGCCGAGCATCGCCAGCTCGCGGCCGCCGTCGCCCTGGCCCCCGGCGGCGAAGGCCGCGCCGACCCGGTCGCGCATGGGGCGATCGGGATAGAAGTCGAACCGCAGGTGCCAGTCGTCGAAGAACTGCTTGACGGGCGCGGCCATCGAGCCGGTGTGCACGGGCGTCCCGACCACGAGCGCATCACAGCCCAGCAGTTCGTCGCGGGTCACGGCACTGACGTGCCGCAGGCTCGCTTCGGTGCCCGGCACGCTGCCGGCCGCCGCGGCCACCTCCGCCGCGAGGGTCTCGACGTGGCCCCGGCGCGAATGGAAGGCCACGAGTACGCGGACGACCGGGCCGGTCATCGCCGTCAGCTCGCCACCGCCAGCCGCAGGTCGTCGGCGGCACAGGCCTCGTCCTCGCGGCGCGCCAGGAAGTAGTCAGCCACCTGCCGGTGCAGCGCCGGCTCGTTGCGCTCCCAGGACCAGGCGCCACTGCCGGCGACGCCGAGGTCCCGGGACGGGTCGAAATCCCAGGCAGCAAAGCCGCGGTAGCGCCGCAGGTAATGCCGGTTGCCGAGGTCACCGTGGAAGAGGTGATGCAGCTGCCCCGGCAGGCAGCCGATCGCCCCGGCGACCTCCCGGCCGAAGCCCTCGGCCCATTGCAGGTAGTGGCGCCGGTGCGCGGGCGCCAGTTCCACGGCGTCGCTGGCATCGGCGGCCAGGCCCACGGCGGCTGCCGCGATGTGCTTGTCGCCGAGGCCGAGGATCATCGCGTCATAGAGGCCGTGGCGCTGGATGAGGTCGCGCCGCGCCACCCAGGCCATGCCACAGGTGCAGCGGTGCTCGTACGTGCCCTCGGGGCGCGCGAAGACATCGTCGGCCAGGTCACCGGCGCGCCAGCGCGCCGCGAAGGAGTGCCGCCACGCCAGCAGGTGCGGCTCCGCTGCCGTCTCCGGCAGCTCGCCCGGCCGCAGGTGGACCAGCTGGTCGAAGGGCTGGGCCAGCGGCACCTCGTCCAGCAGGCGCTCGGCAGCGTCGACCCAGCCCGGATCGGCAAAGACGATGTCGCAGTCGAGCCACGCCACGTGCCGGCACGTCGACGGGAGCCGCTCGAGGGCAAGATTGAGCAGTCGCTCCTTCTGCCAGAGCACCGCGCCGCCATCGATCCGCACGAGGATGTCGGCATCGCCGGGGCCGAGCTCGAAGCGGCCCCCGAAGCCGAGCTCGACGGCCAGCAGCGGCACCCCGAGGCGCTCGCGGAAGATGCGGTAGTTGGCGCGCCGGCTGCGGTAACCGACCGGATTGAAGTACGCGGTGACTGCCCAGAAGGAGGAACCCGCCGCAGACCGAAGCCGCGCGGTGACGTGCTTCCCGCTCACGATACCCCCTTCGGGCCGGCAGCCGGGGCGCGTTGCCCCCGGGCCGTCCGGCCAGCCCTGGCCCGACTCTCCCGGCACGCCACCGCCGCGCCCCGTCCCGGTCGAACCTGCCCGGCGCGGCCCCCGCCGCGCCCGGGTCAGGCCGCGGCGGCCCTCAGCCCGCCTTGCCCGGCGCCACCTCGCCCGACGAGTACACCTGCACGTCGGGGATGTTGAACAGCGACTTCCAGTCCTTGGCGATGAGCAGGTCCATCAGCTCGGAGGGCTTGCCCTCCTTGCGGCGGTCCATCTCCTCCTGCAGCGTGATCAGCGCGGCGTCGACGCCGGGGCCGAACAGGTAGCGCATGTAGTCCATGGGCACGCGCGGCTCGTCGGAGAAGCGGCCCTCCTCGTCGAAGGCCGGCGGCAGGATCGGCGGGATGTAGTAGACGTTCGGCTCGGTGCCGAACTCGGGGTGCAGCGGCAGCGCCACCTTCCACTGGTACACGAGCTTCGCGATGGGGCCGTCCTGGTCCTCGAGGAAGCCCACGAAGCGCAGCCGGCCGGGGCACTGGCGCGCGCAGGCCGGCGCGACGCCCTGCTCGAGCCGCGGGAAGCAGAAGATGCACTTCTGCGACTTCCGCTTGACGAAGTTGTAGTAGACCTTGTCGTAGGGGCAGGCGCGGTTGCAGAGCCGGAAACCCTGGCACTTGTCCTGGTCCACCAGCACGATGCCGTCCTGCTCGCGCTTGTAGATGGCGCGCACCGGGCAGGCCTCGAGGCAGGCGGGCTTGGTGCAGTGGTTGCACAGCCGCGGCAGGTAGAAGTGATAGTTGTTCGGGTAGTCGCCCGAGCTGGTGTCCTCGTCCCAGTTGGCGCCGTACTCGAGGGGCTCGGTGCGCTTCAGCTGGGTCTCGGTCCCCTTGAAGTAGACCTCTTCGTGGTTCAGCGGCACGACGCTGCCGAAGTCGGCCTGGTCGTGCAGGTCACCGAACTGGAGCTTGCCGTCCTTCCAGCCGGAGTTCGCGCCCTTCTCCTGCCAGTTCTTCGGGTAGCCGCGGCCGGGCTTGGTCTCGACGTTGTTCCAGAGCATGTACTCCTGGCCTTCCTCGTCGGTCCACAGCGACTTGCACGCCGCCGTGCAGGCCTGGCAGCCGATGCACTTGTTGAGGTCGATCACCATCGCAACTTGTCTGGGCATCGTCGGAATCCCTGTCTGTGCGGTCTCTGGCGGTGCGGGGCCTGGGCCGGGCACCGGGTAGCTGTCTCGGGTCTCTGCCGGTGCCGGGCTCAGGCCCGGCACCGCGTCACGGCTGGCTCCGGGTCACGGGTCAGGCGTGGGTCGCAACGCCGGCTTCGGCGACGTCTGCCGCAGCCGGCACGTACTTCTCGAAGTCGACCGTGTGGTCGTGGTAGGTCTGGTTGGGCACGTAGTCGGGCGTGCGGTAGCCGATGTGGCCGTAGTCGCCCACCAGCGACGTGGGCTTCAGCAGCCCCGCCGTCGGGATCGAGCCACCGAAGTTCTGGCGATCCTTGAACATCATCGGATCCCAGCCGTGGTACATGAACATCTGCCCGGGCTGCATGCTCGAGCTGACGTGGGCCATGGCGACGAAGGACCCGAGGGTGTTGAACGTCCGGATCATGTCGCCGTCGGCGACCCCGCGGGCCTTCGCGTCGTCGGGGTTCACGTAGACGTCGGGCTGCCCGCGCTGCAGGGCCAGCAGCAGCTTGTCGTCGCGCCACATGCTGTGGATGCCGTGGCGCGCGTGCCCCATGGTGAGGCGCAGGGGGTAACCCTTCACGGCCAGCGGGTCGACGTGCACCGGCAGCTGCTCGCCCTCGGACAGGAACCAGTCGTGGTCCATGTAGAACTGCTGGCGGCCGGTCAGCGTCGCGTACGGCTTCTTGTCGCGGACGCTGGCGAGGATGTGGAAGCTGTAGGGCGAGTTCGGCCCGAACTGGGTGTCGGCCGAGTCGTTGACCCGCACGAAGCCCTTCTTCGCGAGCTGCTCGAAGTTGATCTCCGGGTAGCCCATGGAGTTCGCCAGCAGGAAGTCGACGATGTCCTTCGTCGAGCGGATCTTGCCGCCCATCGTGAAGTTGTCGTGCAGCTTCTGGTAGTCGTGGGTGATGGGCTTGCCGAAGACCGTGTCCTTGATGGGCGGCAGATTGCGCGCCACGGCCTTGGTGCTGATGGCCTGCGCGACGCGCGACATGGCCTCCCAGTCATCCACCGACTCGCCGAGCGGCGCCACCGCCTGGTCGAGCACCTGGATGTAGGGCGTGCGCCCCTCCATGGTGAAGTCGTGGCGCTCGTAGTGCTGCGCGATGGGCAGCACGTAGTCGGCGTACATGGCCGTGACCGACATGTCGGGCGTCAGCGCCACGATGGTGTCGAGCCGCGAGAGCACCGTCTCGCGGAAGCGCGTGCCGGACGCCCGCCAGTTGGCGGTGTTGTGGCCGGCCATGAAGGCCATCTTCCACGGCGTGCGGGCGTAGTCGGGCAGCCAGCCGTTGTTGATGGACTGGCGGTAGTAGCTGTCGAACTTGCTGGCCAGCTCGCCGCCGTAGACCTTCTCGTTCAGCGCCTTGCCGTCGCCGTGGGCGTAGTCCCACACGGAGATGGCCGCGACCTTCACGCGGGGACCGACGCCGGCGAACACGAACTTGGCGAAGCCGTCGCCCTTCGGCAGCTGGGTGGTCTGCATGCCGCCACCCTCGCGGCCCGTGTCGCCGGTGAGGGCGCACATGAGGAGCCAGGCGCGGTGCAGCTTGTCGCCGTGCAGGTACTTGCACGACCGGTAGCCGGCGTAAATCATGCCGGCGCCCGACTTCGCGAAGGTGCGCGCAACGCTGCGGATGTTGTCGGCGTGCACGCCGGTGATGGCCTGCGCCTGCTCCGGCGTGTAGTCGCGGTTGACCAGCGCCTTCGTCAGCTCGAAGACCGTCGTCACCTCGACGCGGCCCTTCTTCGTGCGGACCTTGAAGCGGCCCTCGAGGGCCGGCTGCACGCCCTCGAGGCGGATCGACGCGGTGGTGGCGAGTTCGGGCGTGCGCCCTGCCTCGGCGCCGAAGCCCGTGCCGGGCGCCTTGACGGGCTTCTTCGTCTTCTCGTCCCAGAAGTAGAACGTGGTCTCGGCGTCCTCACCCGTCTCGCCGAGGTCGGAGCCGCGCAGGAACTTGCCGTTGTCGGACCGGACGAGAAACGGCAGGTCGGTCTGCTCGCGCACGTAGTCGCGGTTGATCAGCCCGTCGGCGATGATGACCTGCACCATCGCCATCGCCAGCGCCGTGTCGGTGCCCGGCTTCGGGTTCAGCCACTTCGACGAGTGGATGGCCGTGGCGTTGAAGTCCGGCGAGATCGTGACGACCTCGGTGCCGTTGTAGCGGGCTTCCCAGAAGAAGTGGGCGTCGGGAATGCGGGTCGCCGCCGGGTTGGCGAACCAGACGAGGCAGCACTTCGACTTGTACACCGCCGCCATGCTGTCGCCGGGCAGGTTGTAGCCCAGCGTCATGTAGGCGCCCACCGGCAGGTCGCCGACGCCGGCGAAGGTCTCGGGAATGACGATGCCGCTGCAGTTGGCGAAGCGGAACAGCGCCGAGAAGGCGCCCCGCTTCAGGATCATCTGCGTGCCCATGGCAAAGGTGATGGAGTCGGGACCCGACTCCGTCGCGTGCTGGATGACCTTGTCGGCGATCTCGTTCGCCGCCTGCTCCCAGCTGATGCGCTCCCACTGGCCGGCACCACGCTCGCCGACCCGCTTCATCGGGTACAGCACGCGCTGCTTGCCGTACATGTACTTGGCGTGGCGCAGGCCCTTCTGGCAGCCACGGGGGCCGTAGTCGGGGGTGTCCTCGCCGGAGCGGCCGTACTCGCCCTGCTGCTCCTCGCGCCAGACGATGCCGTTCTTCACGTACACGTTGAAGGCGCAGTGACCGGTGCAGTTGATGCCCCGGCTGCCCCGCACCACGCGGTCCCAGGTCCACTTCTGCCGCATCAGGTCTTCCCAGCGGCCATAGGCCTGCTGCGGCGCCGCTTGGGCGAGGGCCTCGCCCGGCATGTACTTGAGCGACAGCGCGGCGGCCGTCGCAGTGGTCGCCTTCAGGAACTGGCGGCGGTCGGTCACGGACGCGGTCATCCGGCTCACTCCGGGCAGAACGGCAGGGCCGGATCTTACAGCAGGCCGGCCTTGACGAGCCGTTCGATGTTCGCCTCCTGGCGGCGGCGGAACGTGTCGCGGTCCGGCGGCTCGATGACCTTGCCGTCGCGGAGCAGGAAGTTGCCCGGGTGATGCTTGTACCGGGCGTAGCTGGCGGCGTAGATCTCGAAGGGCTGCCGCGACATGACGTTGGCCATGGCGGTGCGGCGCCGGGTGCGGCGCAGCGCGCCGACATCGATGACGGCGTTCGAGTTGAACGCCTCGCCGCCCTGGGCCGCCTCGGCCAGGATGTGGCCGTTGTAGTCGACGATCTTCGACATGGCGCTGCAGGTGTAGGGCGGGATCGGGATGTCGTCGATGGTCGCCGTGTTCGACGAGATGACGAAGACCTGGTTCTCGATGGCCCGGGCGCGGCGGCAGACCTCCTTGATGGTCAGCTCGGCGCTGCCCGGCTCGCTCGTCGGGTGCATGATGACCTCGGCGCCGCGCATGGTCAGGCAGCGGGTCATCTCGGGGTACAGGATCTCCTCGGACGCGATGGTGCCGAGGTTGCCGATCTCGGTCTTCGCCACCGGGAACACGCCGTCCTCGCCGTAGATGTCGAGGTACTTGTCCCAGACGTCATGGGGCGTCGGCTCGAAGCACGAGGTCAGCCGGCGGTAGCGCAGGATGACGTTGCCGTTCGGCCCGATGATGAAGCAGGTCTGGAAGTACAGCTCCGGGAAGTGCGGGTCGATCTCGTAGACGTTGCCCGAGAGGAAGATCTTGTTCTTCTCGGCGAGCTTGCCGAGCGCTTCGTACTCGGGGCCGTTCTGCTCGAGGCAGGCCCGGTCGCGCCACTCGGCGGGCGATTCCTTCATGGGGAAGCCGGTGACCGCGTACTCGGGCAGGCCGATCAGCTTGACGTCGATGCCGTAAAAGAACTTCAGGAAGCTGCAGGCCGTGTTCGTGTAGCCGGCGATGCGCTCGATGTTCTCGGCGATGCGCGCCCGGGACGACTCGCGGTCCTTGCACCGGTTCACGCCCTTGACCGACACCTGCAGCGCGACGGCCGCGTACTCGGGCCCGGACAGTTCTTCTACGGACATTACGGCTGGCTCCCTGATCCCAAGGTCTGGACGGCGGGCAGTATAGGCGCTGGCCCGGCGCAACCCCACCGGCTGCCGCCGCGCGTCCGCAGGTCAGCCGGCGGGCCGGCGCCATTGAGCGGCGCGGCAGGCGGAGGCTAGGATCGGGGCAACCTGCCGCAGCAGCCCAACCGCGGAGCGCCCACCCGCCATGCAGACCGCCACCAGCCGACCGCCGTTCCTGACCCGCGTGAAGACCTGGTTCTGGGAGCACTACCCGGACCTCCGGCCCCGGGTCAGCGGCAAGCCCGGCTGGAGCGGCAACGGCATGGTCGCCACCCTCAACGGCACTGGCTTCATGTTCGAGCGGCGTGACCGCTTCGCCGAGGCCTTTATCGCCTACGCGGCCGAGGTCCGGCGCCCGGTGCTGGAGGTCGGCTGCGCCTACGGCGTCTCGACGATCCCGGCCCTGGAGCGGGGCGCGATCGTCACGGCGTCGGACCTGGATCCGCGGCATCTCGAGATCCTGAAGTCGAAGGTGCGGCCGGACCTGCTGCCCAACCTGACCCTGAAGCCCGGCGCGCTGCCGGACATCGACTTCCCCGGCAATCACTACGCCGCGATCCTCTGCTCCCGCGTGCTGCACTTCCTGCGGGGCGAGGACGTCGATGCGTCGATCCGCAACATGGCGCAGTGGCTTGCGCCGGGCGGCCGGCTGTACCTGGTGGCGGACTGTCCCTACGGCATCTGGCGGCGGGCCATCCCGCAATTCGAGTCCGGCAAGGCGAACGGCGAGCGGTATCCGGGGCTGATCGTGGGGCTGCACAACTTCCTCGCCACCCCGCCGGCCAAGCCCATCGAGCAGCCGCCCTTCATGAACCTGATGGACCCGGACATCCTGTCGCGGGCCTGCCGGGAGGCGGGGCTCGAGGTCATCGACGCGGCCTTCATCCCGCGCCCGGATTTCGGCGGCAAGGGCAGCATGGACGGGCGCGAGAACTGCGGCGTCATCGCCGTGAAGCCGGCGGCGGCCTAGCCGGCTGCTGAAAACAGCCGGCTAGCGTTCCTCCGCCAGGCGCCGGCCGGCCTCCCCGTCGTCGCATCCGGCCGCCAGCGAAAGCGCCCGGCCCAGCGTCCCGTCCGCGGCCGGCCCCAGCCCGGCGGCCCGCGCATAGGCCCGCAGGTTGACGGCCGCGGCGGCCAGCGGATCGGCGGCGCGCTCCGCCGGCAGCGCCAGCGCCGCGAGCAGCGCCTGTTCACCCCGCTCGGCGTCGAGTTCGGCATCGGCCACCCGGCGGCGCAGGGCCGCCGCGAGCTCCGACTCCGGGTGCACGCGACCCTTCAGCCACCGGCGCGCCGCCCGCAGCGGCAGCACGACCTCGGCCTGCCAGGCCCGTGTGGCCACCAGCGCCGCCCGCACGCCGTCCTCACCCAGCAGCGCCCGGTGGACCAGCCCGGCCCACAGGCAGTACAGCAGGATGTTGACGTCGAGCCCGTGCCGATCCTGAAGCTCGAGGGCTGCGGCGCTGAAGCCCGCGCGACCATAGGTCGCGAGGGACCACGGCCACAGGGCCGGGGCGTCGGGGTCGGCAGTGCGGGGATCGTTGCTCGTCATGGCGGCCGTCATGCTGGCACAACCCGGATCCGCCGGGCGGGCCGGCGGCGCACTACGCACCGGCTTGACGAAACGTGACTCCCGCCGGGGCGACCCTCGACCGGGGCTGGCTAGACTCGCCGGCAAGGGGCCCGTCCCGGGTCGTCCACGGCTGCTGCCCGGGCCCCACGCACAGTGGGGCATGGCGCGAACATCCCGGCAATTCCAGATACCACCGGCCGACCTCGTCGACGCGCTCGACGCGCTCGCCGCCGGCCGGCAGTCGCTGGCCGAGGCCCGCGAGCGGCTGCGCCGCACCCTGGCCGCCGACCCGCGGCAGGCCGACCTGCTCGTGCTGTGGGTCGAGCGCGCCCGCGACGACGGTCGCCTGCCCCTGGCAGTGGCCGACGCCCTGCTGGTGCTGGCCGCCGGGTGTCCCAGCGAGGACGTCCCCACCATCGGCGCCGAAGCGGCGGCCGGCACCCGGTCGCCGGCCCTGCCCGCTGACGTCCGCGCGCCGGCGCGGACCGGATCCGCGGCCGGCCCGACGGTCGCCGCCGCGGCCCCCGCGAAACCCGGCCCGGGCACGCCACCCACCCACGCCATCCCGCCCCGCCGTTCCGCCCGCGCCGGGCAGGCGCCACCCGCTGCCGATACCCCGCCGGCACCCGCCGTCCCGGCGCGAGATCCCGTCCCGGGCCTGCGTGCAGGCCTGGTGCTCAAGGACTGCTACGTGCTCGGCGACCGGCTGGGCGGCGGCGGCATGGCGGACATCTACAAGGCCCTCGACCGGCGGCGCGAACGCGCCGGCAGCCCGGGGCCCTGGGTCGCCCTGAAGATCGTCACCGTCACCGGCGAGCCGGGGATCGCCGCGGCGGCCCTGCAGCGCGAGGCAGCGCTCGCGGGGCGGCTCGAACACCCGAACGTCGTGCGCGTCTTCGGCCTGGACCGGGATGGCCCGCACCTGTTCCTGGCCATGGAACTGCTGGAGGGCGAGTCGCTGGCGAGGCGGCTCGACCAGCGCCGCCAGCGGCCCTTGGCCCGGCTGCACGCCCTGCCCCTCATCGAGGGCCTGTGCCGGGGCCTGGCCCACATCCACGCCGCCGGCCTCGTCCACGGCGACATCAAGCCGGGCAACCTGTTCGTGACCGTGGACGAGCGGGTGAAGATCATCGACTTCGGCGTGGCCCGGGACCTGCAGTCACCGGGGCCCGCCACGCTGCCGGGACATACCGCGGAGTACGCCAGCCGCGAGGTGCTGGGAGGTGAGCCCCCCGAGCCGGCCGACGACATCTTCTCGGCGGCCTGTGTCGCCTACCGCCTGCTGGCGGGCCAGCGGCCCTTCGGCAACCGCACGGCCATCGAAGCCGAGGCCGCGGGACTGCGGCCGGCGCCGATCGATTCCCTCACCGCCGGCCAGTGGCGCGCCCTCGACCAGGCCCTGGCCTTCCGGCGCAGCGACCGGCCAGCCGACATCAGCGGGTTCCTGGCAGGGCTCAAGGGACTGCGCGACGAGCCGGACCCCGTTACCCCACCGCCCCGGCCCCAGGCCCCGCGGGCCGAGGTCGAGCCGCCACGGACGGGCAAGCGCGGGGCGAACACCTCGTCCCCGTCCAGCCGCTGGCGTTACGTGGGCACCTGGGCAACGTTCGTGGCCCTCTGCGCCATTGGCGCGGCCCTGGCCTGGTGGGTGCCGGGACGCATGCCCCCGGCCAGCCGGGCACGGGTGACGGCGCCCGCCGCCCCGGCCCGGGAGGCGCCAGCGAAGGCGACCGGAACCATCAGCGCCTGGCCACCCGCCGGCGAGAGCGGCACCGTGCCGGCGTCGCCACCAGCCGCCGATCTGCCCGACGGCGAGGGCTCGCAGGCTGTTGAACACAGCCTGCTAGCGCGGCCATGGATGGCCGCGTCGACGACGCAAGCGCGTCAGCGGTTGATTCGTCGGGAGCCAGTACGGGCGTGTACCGGACTGGCGAGTTGAGAAACGCACAGGATGTGCGTTTCTCAACAACCTGCTAGATCCCCAGCGGGCCGAAGACGTCCCGCTTGCGGAACAGGTTCATGAGGAACCGCCCCTGGACCTTGGCCGGGGTCAGCCAGCGCACGGCGGCGCCGTGGCGGCCGTGGTTCTTCAGCATGCCCTCGACGAGCCAGGGCGTGACCGTCTCCACCGTGTCGGCGAGGATGTTCAGGATCTTCTTCGACTGCTCCCAGCGCTCGCCGCGCTTGTCCGGCGGCGGCACCAGCAGCTCGGTGATGACGATGCCCGGGCTCAGGTAGCCCACCTGGACCGGGGGCGTCTTGCCGAGCTCCCGGATCATGGCCTTGGTGAAGTAGCGCAGGGCGTACTTGGTCGCGCCGTAGGGGGCGATGGTCGGGCGGACGGCGCCGTTGCTGCCGAAGCCTTCCATGTTCCAGATCATGCCCTTGCGCTGCTTGTACATCGCCGGGATGGCCACCCGGTTGCAGTGGAAGAGGCCGACCAGGTTGGTCTCGATGGTCTTCACGTAGTCATCCGGCGGGAGCATGAAGAACGGCAGCTTGGTGCCGTCCCGACCGGCGTTGTTGACCCAGATGTCGACGTCGCCGAGGCCGTCCACGGCGGCCTTCCAGAGCGCCTGGACCTGCCCGTAGTCGGCGACGTCACAGGCCTGGCCGAGCACCCGGCGCCCGGGGAATTCGGCCTGCAGGGCCGCGACCGTTGCGGCGACGGCGTCGGCCCCGCGGCTCGAGACCACCACGTCGTGCCCGCGGCGCAGGAACTCCTTGGCGAGCCCCAGGCCGATGCCCCGGGTACTGCCCGTAATGACGACGTGCATGCCACTGCCCTCTGTCCGGCGGGCGCCGATTATGCGTTAACGGGTCGTTCAGCGCGCCGTTTCGATACTCGCGTCCGCCCACCGACCGTCTGGACCAGCCGCCCCTCCCCCTTCCCTGCCAGGACCTGCTGCCGATGCGCATCTCCGGTCTCCTGATCGCCATTGCCTGTGGCTGCGCTACCGTGGGCCTCTGGGCCTGGGGCAACCGCCCCGAAGCCGAGCCCGCCTGGCCGGACCGCATCCAGGGCTACGCCTTCTCGCCGTACCGGGACGGCCAGGACGCCACCCGCGGCGACTTCCCCACGGTCCAGGAGATCGACGCCGACCTGGCGCTACTCCAGCGGACGACGCGGTCGGTCCGCACCTACTCCACCGACGGCAGCCTCGGCGAGATCCCGAGGCTCGCCGGCCGGCGCGGCATCAAGGTGGCCCTCGGCGCCTGGATCAGCCCCGAGTCCGAGCGGAACGCGCGCGAAGTCGACCAGGCCATCCGCCTGGCCCGCGAGAACCCCAACGTCATCCGCCTGATCGTCGGCAACGAGGTCATCCAGCGCGGCGACCTCGAGACCGCCGAACTGTACGAGTACCTCGACCGGGTCCGCGAGGCGGTGAAGCAGCCCGTCAGCACCGCCGAGCCCTGGGACGTCTGGCTGCGCTATCCCGAACTGGCTGATCACGTCGACTACATCGCCGTGCACATGCTCCCGTACTGGGAGGGCGTGCCGGCCGAAGAGGCCATCGGCTATATCGACGACAAGATGCGGCGGCTGCGCGCCGAGTTCCCGGGCAAGCCCATCGTCATCGGCGAGGTGGGCTGGCCGAGCAACGGGCGCACGCGCGCCGCGGCAGTGGCCTCGGAGGCCAACCAGGCCCGCTTCCTGCGGCGCTTCCTGGACCATGCGCGCCAGGAAAAGTACGTCTACTACCTGATGGAGGCCTTCGACCAGCCCTGGAAGGCCCGCAACGAGGGCGCCGTGGGCGCGTACTGGGGCGTCTTCGACGTCGACCGCAACGCCAAGTTCCCCTTCACCGACCCCATCGTGCGTGTCCCCGAGTGGAAGGCCCTGTCGCTGGCGGCCGTGGTGCTGGCCGCGCTGATGCTGGGCCTCTTCTACATCGACAGCCGGGGGCTGCGCGCCGGCGGCCGCGGGTTCCTGGCCATCGTCGCCTATGCGACGGCCACGGGCCTCGTGTACGTGCTCTACGAGTACTGGCAGCAGTACATCACCGTCGCCACCGTCATCGTCGGCGTGCTGCTGATGCTCGGCACGGTGGTCGTCATCGCGGTGCTGCTGGCCGAGGCCCACGAGTGGGCCGAGGCCCAGTGGGCCACGCGCTGGCGGCGGCCGCTGCCGGCGCCGTCACCGGACGCGCCGGCGCCGAAGGTTTCGGTGCACGTGCCCTGCTACAACGAGCCGCCGGACATGGTCATCGCGACCCTCGATGCCCTGGCCGCGCTCGACTACCCCGACTACGAGGTCATCGTGGTCGACAACAACACGCGCGACGAGAACGTCTGGCGGCCGGTGGAGGCCCACTGCCGCAAGCTCGGCGAGCGCTTCCGCTTCTTCCACGTGAGCCCGCTCGCCGGGTTCAAGGCCGGGGCCCTGAACTTCGCGCTGCGGGAGACCGACCCGGCGGCGAAGATCGTCGCCGTCATCGACAGCGACTACGTCGTGCGGCCCGAGTGGCTGCGCGACCTGGTGCCGGCCTTCGCCGACCCGAAGCTCGCCATCGTCCAGGCCCCGCAGGACTACCGTGACCTGCACGAGAACGCCTTCAAGGCGGCGTGCTACGCGGAGTATGCCGGGTTCTTCCACATCGGCATGATCACGCGCAACGAGCGCAACGCCATCATCCAGCACGGCACGATGACACTGGTGAGCCGCACCGCCCTCGAGTCCGTCGGCGGCTGGGCCGAGTGGTGCATCACCGAGGACGCCGAACTCGGCCTGCGGCTCTTCGAGCAGGGCTACGAGGCGAACTACATTGCGCGGTCCTACGGCCGGGGGCTGATGCCCGACACGTTCAGCGACTTCAAGGTCCAGCGCTTCCGCTGGGCCTACGGCGCCGTGCAGATCATGCGTCGTCACGCGGGCGTGCTCTTCGGCCGCGACCGGACGCTGACGCTCGGCCAGCGCTACCACTTCATCGCCGGCTGGCTGCCATGGCTCGCCGACGGCGTGAACCTGGTGTTCAACTTCGCGGCACTGGCCTGGTCCGTCGGCATGATCGTGGCGCCCGGCGTCTTCGACCCGCCGCTGATCCTCTTCTCGGTGCTGCCGCTGTCGCTGTTCGTCTTCAAGGCCGCGAAGCTCGTCGACCTGTACCGCACCTGCGTCGGCGCCGGTGCCCGGCAGATCGCGGCGGCGGCGCTGGCGGGCCTGGGCCTGTCCCACACGGTGGGCACCGCGGTGCTCACCGGCTTCGCCACCAGCGGACGGCCGTTCCTGCGCACGCCGAAGCAGGCGAGCCGGCACGCGGTGCTGCAGGCCCTGGGCTCGGCCCGCGAGGAGTGGCTGATGACGGTGGCGCTGCTGCTGGCCGCCTGGGCCGTCTCGTCCATCGACCAGATGGGCAGCCCGGACCTGTCGGTGTGGATCCTCGTGCTGGTCGTGCAGACGATCCCCTACGTCGCCGCCATCGCCATGTCGCTGTTGTCGGCGCTGCCGCTGCCGGCGTCGCTGATCGACGTGCCGCAGGCCGCCGGTCCGCAGCCGGCGGCGCCGCCGGCCGAGGCAGCCACCGACCTGGTGCTGCAGCGGGACGAGGGGTCGAACGGGTAGCTGGGTGGGGCTGCCCTCAGGAGGCCGTCACGCCCCCGTCGACGCAGAGGACCTGGCCGGTGATGAAGCCGGCCGCGTCGGACAGCAGGAAGAGGATGGCGGCCGCCACCTCGTCCGGCTGGCCGTAGCGGCCGAGGGGAATGCCCGCCAGCAGGCGGCCCGCCCGATCGGTGTCGGCCCGCGCCTCGGCCGTCATGGGCGTTTCGATGGGCCCCGGCGCGACCACGTTGGCGCGCACGCCGGCCGGCGCCAGTTCCAGGGCCAGCGCCCGCATCAACCCGTTCATCCCCGCCTTCGAGGCCGCGTAGGCCGCCGCCCGCGGATGGCCCACGAGGCCGATCTGGCTTGAGACCAGCACGATGGACCCCTGCCGGGCCGCCGCCATGGACCGCGCGCACTCCCGCGCGATGGTGAAGGCGGCCGTCAGGTTGACGTCGATCACCGACTGCCAGCGCGGCAGGTCCGTCTCCAGCGCGCCCGCGTGGTCGAAGACGCCGGCGGCGCAGACCACGCCATCGACGCCACCGAGCCCGTCCACGGCGGCGGTCACGGCCGGCGCGATGGCGGCCAGGTCGCGGAGGTCCAGCACGTGGATGCGGCCGGGCGGCAGCAGTGGCGCTACGGCGCCCGCCTCGGCGGCGTTGCGCACGAAGGCAGCGCAGAGCGCGCCACCGCGCACAGCCGCCGTCAGCACGGCGAGGCCGATGCCGGAACCGGCGCCGGTCACGAGCAGGCGCCGGCCCTCCAGCAGGCCGGCGATGGCTGCGTTGCTGCGGTCGACCACGGCGCGCAGCCCGCCGGTCAGGTGGTGAAGGGCGGCGCGGCGAGCCGCTCGGGGAAGAGCGTCTCGACGCGGGCGCGGAAATCCGCCGGCAGCGCGTCGGCCGATTCGAGCTTGAGCCCGTCGGCGTGCCAGATGACGTAGCCCGGCTGGCCCTGCATCTCCATCCACGCGGGGTACGGCGCGAAGTACGTCGAGGAGAACGACGCGGGTACGAAGGCCCGGTTGCGATCGTGCAGTTCGTCGATCCGGGCCTTGCCGCAGCTCGACTCGCCCATGGGCTGCGGCAGCCCCGGTGGATACGTGCGGTCGTGGGCGAGCCACACCGTGTCGCCGTAACGGGTCCACGTGAGCTCGAGGCCCTCGCCGCGCCAGTCGGCGGGCGCCATGCGCCCGGGCCGCACGCCCCGCGTCGAGTAGAACGCCGCGGCGCTGCCGGGCTTGCCGCCGATGAGGTTCGGCATGACCTTGTTGGTCTTCCCGCTGACGGGGTTGGCGAAGGTGTCCATGACCTTGCCGGTCCTCCAGTCCTGGAAGAACGAAGTCGTGACACCGGTGGCCGCGTACTCGCCGCCGGCCGTCGGCGTCAGGCGCATGATCTCGAGGCCCTCGAAGCGGAAGAGCGGTACCGGCTCGCGCCCGGGGACCATGGCGTAGATGCGCCCGAAGTACCACCACGGCGCGTCGCGGCCGTCGAGCCGCCCCTGCAGGCGGAGCATCGCCTCGAGGGCCTGGGCCGGATCGGCCAGGTCGTAGCCCCCGGGTGGCATGGCGCCTGCGGCCGCCGCCCGCGCCACGTTGCCCGCCGCAAACAGGCCGGTCAGGCCCAGCACGAAACCCCGCCGATCGAATTCCATCGCCTGCTCCCCCGGCACCGTGCCGGCCAGACCGGGTGCACCGTGCGACGAAGCGGCGCCGCGGTCAAGGCAGCCGGCCAGCCCTGCCGTGGCGCGGGCACGGCACGCTTCTCAGGCTGGCTCCGGCGGCGACCGCCTCGCTACCATGCAGCGGCAACCCCGGGAGATCGCAATGTCCGCCCGCCGCCCGTCCGTCCTGCCCTTCCTGATTACCCTGCTCAGCCTGCTGGGCCTGGCCACACTGCCCGCCATCGCCGCGGAACAGTGGCTCTACTACGGCGGCGACGCCGGCGGGCTCAAGTTCGCGCCCCTCGACCAGATCAACACCGGCAACGTCGGGCAGCTGCGGGTCGCCTGGCAGTACCGCACCGGCGAGAACGCGCGCTACCCGGAAGTCCAGACGAAGTACGCGAAGGTGCAGGTGAACCCGATCCTGCTGCCGGACAGTGCCGGCGGGCATCTGGTGGTGTGCTCGCCGTTCGGCCGGGTGATCGCACTGGACCCGGAGACGGGCCGCGAGCGCTGGACCTGGGATTCGAAGTCGCGCATCGGCGGCTACGCGTCCCCCGCCGATCCCGAGGGACTCAACACGCCGGGCTTCGCCAACTGCCGGGGCGTTGCCTGGTGGCAGGACGCGGAAGCACCGGCCGGGGCGGCGTGCAGCCAGCGGATCCTGCTGGCGACCCACGACCTGCGGGTGATCGCCCTGGACGCGCGGGAGGGAACGCCCTGTGCCGGCTTCGGCGACGGCGGCATCGTCGCGGTCGAGGCTGAGGTCCTCGCGGCCCATCCGCCGGCGGCCATCGGGGAAGTCAGGTTCTCGGGACCACCGGCGGTCGTCAATGACACGGTGGTGGTGGGCACCACCGTGCGCGACTTCCACCGCGCCAACGCGCCCAACGGCGCGGTCCGCGCCTTCGACGCGCGCACCGGCCGGCCCCTCTGGACCTTCGACCCCATCCCCCGCAGCGCCGCAGACCCGGCCTGGGCCGGCTGGACGCCGGAAGGCGCGGCGAACACGGGCGCGGCCAATGTCTGGGGACTGATGAGCGTGGATCACGGGCGCGACCTCGTGTTCCTGCCCACGTCAGGCCCGTCACCGGACTTCTTCGGCGGCACCCGCCCGGGCGACAACCGCTACGCCGACTCGCTGGTGGCGCTGCGGGGTCGCACCGGCGAGGTGGCCTGGCACTTCCAGACCGTGCACCACGACATCTGGGACTACGACAACGCCGCGCAGCCCACGCAGGTGGAGCTCCGCCGCGACGGCCAGCCCTTCCCGGCCGTGATCCAGGCGACGAAGACCGGCATGCTGTACATCTTCCACCGCGACACCGGCGAGCCGTACTTCCCCATCGAGGAGCGGCCGGTGCCCCAGGGCGGCGTACCCGGCGAGGTGCTGTCGCCGACGCAGCCGTTCCCGACGCGGCCGCCGCCGCTGGTGCCCCACGAGTTCACGCGCGACGACTTCTGGGGCATGACGCCCTTCGACCGCCAGGCCTGCATCAAGGCCTACGGCAACTTCCGCTACGGCGGCATCTTCACGCCACCGTCGACGGAGGGTTCGATCATCTGGCCGTCCAGCGCGGGCGGGGTTAACTGGGGCGGCGTGGCCGTCGATCCCGACCGGCGGATCCTCGTGACCAACGTCATCCGCCTCGGCCATTTCGCCCAGCTGCTGCCGGTGGGACCGGACGCGCCGGTGGCCGGCTCGGTGGGCGAGAACATGATGGGCGCACCGACCCGCCTGATCGGTACCCCGTACGCACTCAAGCAGGGCGCGCTGCTGTCGCCGACCAACCAGATGCCCTGCACGGCGCCGCCCTTCGCGGAACTCGTGGCCGTCGACCTCGAGGCCGGCGAGATCCGCTGGCGGTCGACGCTGGGGGTCTGGGACCGCAGCCTGCCGCCGCCGATGGTGACGCCGTTCTCCCTGCCGCTGCCGCTGCGCTGGGGTACGCCGACCTTTGCCGGCCCCATGGTCACGGCCGGGGGGCTCGTGTTCATCGGCGCCACGGGCGACGACCGGTTCCGGGCCTTCGACCTGGCCTCGGGCCGGCAGCTGTGGGAAACGGTCATGCCCACGGGTGCATTTGCGGTGCCCATGAGTTACGAGAAGAATGGCCGTCAGTACGTGGTGGTCGCCTCGGGCGGGCACCCGTTCACCTACCCCAAGAACGGCGACCAGATCACGGCCTTCGCCCTGCCCGCCCCGGCATCCGGTGGCGCTGCAGCAGCGAAGTGACCGGCATGAGCCCGCCCGGGAGATCCCATGGCCCCTGCTGACCCGCGACTGCTGACCAAGGCCAAGTGGCTGCTGGGCCTCGGCATGCTCATGTTCGCCATCGGCCAGTCGCTGACCTTCATCATCGTCACGCCGCTGGCCCGCAAGGTCGGCTTCAGCGAGCAGGCCTTCGGCCTTGCGCTGACCCTGGCGAGCCTGCCCCTGATCGTTGGCGCTCCCTTCTGGGGCCGGCGCAGCGACGTCGTCGGCCGCAAGCCCATCTTCCTGGTCGGCATCGGCGGCAGCGCCATCGGCACCTTGCTGGTGGCCTACGTCCTGCAGATCGGCGTCAATGGCTGGCTGACGGGGCTGGGCCTGCTGGGCCTGTTCATCCTCGCCCGCGGCGCCTACGGCGCCATGGCGTCGGCCATCTACCCGTCGGCCACCGCCTACATGGTCGACATCACCGACGTGAAGACCCGCGGCCAGGGGCTCGCCATCATCGGCGCCGCCAACGGCATGGGGTCGGTACTGGGCCCCGTGCTGGCCGGCCTGCTGGCCTTCTTCGGGCCCCTGGTACCGATGTACGTGGCTGCGCTGATCGGCCTGGCGGGCGCCTACCTCGCGTACCGGCTGCTGCCGGAGCCCGCCACCCACGCCGGCCCGCGCAAGCAGGTAAAGCTCAAGTTCACCGACCCGCGCATCCGTCCGTTCATGATCATGTGGCTCGGGTTCTTCCTGACCTTCATGGCGCTGCAGATCGTGCTCGGTTTCTACCTGCAGGACGTGCACCACATCACCGAGCCCAAGGAGCTGGTGCGGACCACCAGCATGCTCCTCATCAGCATGGCGGTGATGATCGTCGGCGTGCAGATCGGGCTCTTCCAGGTCATCAAGCCGAAGCCGCAGGTGCTCCTGAAGCTGCTGGGCCCCTTCTTCGTGGCCGCGCTGCTGGCCATGGCGCTGGCGCCGACGGCAGGCTGGATGACCGTGGGCTTCGCGCTGCTCGGCATGTCCTTCGCCTGCGCGAACCCCGGCATCAACGGCAGCGCGAGCCTCGCCGTCGAGCCCTGGGAGCAGGGCGCCGCCGCCGGCTTCCTCAGCGTCGGCAACACGCTGGGCGCCATCCTCGGGCCGCTCGTCGGCACGCAGATCTACGCGCACTTCGGGCCCCGCGCCCCGCTCTGGGTCGGCGCCGTGGCACTGACAGCCGTCAGCCTCTACGCCCTCACCATCAAGGTGCCGGAACGCAGCTGGGGTGCGAAGCCGGCGACGCCGCCGCCCCCGGCGCCAGCGACCGAAGGCGACGGCGTGCCCGCACCGGCAACGCCCGGCGCCAAGTAGCCGCGCCCCTGCCGGCGGCGGTGCCGACCAAGTCCGCCGGCACCATCACACGCGCAAAAAAAAGCCCCGGCGGTGCCGGGGCTTCGCGGTACATCCGGCCTGGCGGCCGGGGACCGGCAGGCAGGTCAGATCGCCTGCAGGTTGGCCGCGGCGGGCTTGCCGCGCTCCGAGGTCACGTCAAAGCTGACCTGCTGGCCCTCGTTCAGGGTCGTCAGGCCGGCACGCTGCACGGCCGTGACGTGCACGAACACGTCCTTCGAACCGTCGGCGGGCTGGATGAAGCCATAGCCCTTCTGGGCGTTGAACCACTTAACAGTACCGGTAGCCATCTGGAAGCACTCCTAGGAGATCAGGTCGTCGTTTTACAAAAGCAAAGCACCCGCGGGGCATGAGCCCCACGGACAACCGGGTTGTCCAACAGCTTGGGTAGTCGCGAGGCAGGCGGGCGTCCCGAACGGGGCGTCTTGTGCAGGCTGGGTATCCAAAGCGGGCCGGGCAGTGACGATTGCGGGACTGACGTTACGCCCTGCCCCGGGGTGGCGTCAATCGGGCGGAAGCCGCAGGGCACAGTTGTCGCCTGCGACCGCGGCTGCGCCCGGCATGCCCGCAAGTCTGGGGGCACGCGCCCCGCCTCAGGCGTCGTCCCGCCCCTCAGCACCGCTGGCAGCCGCCTCCTGCAGCCACCGGATCAGGTCCGCCCGCTCGCCCGCATCGCGCAGCGGCCGGAAGTTCATCCGCGCGCCCTGCAGCACGCTGCGCGGGTCGGCGAGCCAGCGGTCGAGCTCGGCGGGCGTCCAGAAGAACCCCGCCGCAACCGCGGTGGCCAGGAATGCCGCTGTATACGCCCCATTTGCGAACTTCCCGCCGCCGATGCGGGATGCCGTGCCGCCTGCCGCGGCCGACTGGAGGATCCGCACCAGCCGCTTGCCGTCGCTGAGCCCCGCGCCGCTGACCTTCGGTCCGAAGGCGCTCGACGCCGCCGCTGACAGGAATCCCGGCCCGAACTTCCCGCCCTGCGCCACCGCCAGAATACCCCGCGTCAGCCCGTGCAGGACGGCCACTGCTGCCAGCTGGAACGCAGAACTGAAGCTTGCCTTCAGGACCTCCCCGATCGCTCCCACCCCGAACGAGAAACCTGCACTGATCGCGCTGAAGACCGCCGCCTTCAGGGAGCCCGTGTCCAGGAACCCGCCGATCGCCGCGGTGAGCGCCGCCAGCACGAACTTGCCACTCGCCGCCAGCTTGACCCCGATGAGCGCCGCCGCCAGCCCGAATACCAGGTGACCGCTCGGGTCGCTCAGGCTCACCGGGTTGTTCAGCACGTACGCGTACCGGTCCAGTCCCTGGGTGCTGGCCGGGAATTGCAGGATCGGGTCCGCCGACAGGAACCGGCCCAGCTCCGGGTCGTAGATCCGGCCGTTCATGTGGATCAGCCCCACCCGGTCCAGGCGCTCGTGGCCCGTGAAGCCGCGCGTCAGGTTCGCCAGCGACGCCGGGATCAGGTGCGAGCCCGGCAGGATGGCCAGCCACGGGCTCGTCGTCGCCTGCAGCCGCTTGCCCCACGGGTCGTAGCTGAACCGCTCCACCACCCCGCCCATGCTGCCTGTCAGCGCGGCGATGGAGCTGAGGTGGTCGGCCGCCAATCGGCCGGGGGCCTGGCGAGCGGCCCGCGCGGGGCACCCGCCAGCCCGGCCGGACGCAGCCGGCCGGCCCCAGCATCTTCATGCTAGGCTCCGGACACGCGGCGCACCAAGGGCCCGCTACCGGAGCAGTCCCGTGGAAACCCTGACCCGAATCACGCACCAGCCAGGTGTCATGGGCGGCAAGCCCTGCATTCGCGGCCTGCGCGTGACCGTGGGGATGATCGTCGGGCAGATCGGCGCCGGCCGTTCGGTCGAGGAATTGATGGCGGAGTATCCGTATCTGGAACGCGAGGACGTGCTGCAGGCGCTGCGCTATGCGGCATGGCGGGCCGAGGAACGCGAGGTACCGCTCGAGCGCGCGTGAAGCTCGTCATCGACATGAACCTCTCGCCGGCCTGGGTCGAGTTCCTCGACTCTGCCGGGCACTCCGCGGTGCATTGGGCGACGGTCGGTGCGCCCACGGCGACGGACAGGGAAATCATGGCCTGGGCCGCCAGGCAAGACAGCGTGGTGTTGACCCACGACCTCGACTTCAGCGGGATCCTTGCCGCGACGGGCGGGCACAAGCCGAGCGTCGTCCAGATCCGCGCCGACAACCTTTCCACTGGTGCGATCGGAGACGTCATTCTGGCGGCTCTGGACCAGCTGGGTGGCGAGCTGGCGACCGGGGCCCTGGTCACGATCGAGCCGCACCGGACTCAGCCTCACCGTGCTCCCGTTGACCGGCTGATCGCACGGGATCGCAGAGCAATCCCTCGGCCCCCGACCGCGCGTTACAACTCGATACAAGTTGTTACCCCCGGGAAAGGACTGCCGCGGGGGCCCGAAGCACCATACTCACCAAGCCCGACGGTGGCCGGCAACGACCCCGGCGGGCGGCAGGTGACGAGAAGGCATCTGCCTAGGATTGTCGCCCTCCACGGTCCCCCGCCTACCTCCCAACCCCCCAGGCACGGACCCCGGCGACAGTCGACCCAAGGCCCGCCGTTCCCCCCAACGGCGGGCCTTTTTTTGCCCGCAGCTTTTGCCTACAGCCGCCAGCGCACGCCGATGTTGGGCACGAACCTCGGCCAGTAGTCGAGGTCGCGGGCCAGCGTGGTGGCACCGCCACCATCGGTGCCCACCGTCCAGGTCGTGCAGCACGGGTTGTCGTGGACGGTCACGTTGGTGAACTCGACGAAGGTCTCGAGCTCGCCGCGGCCGAGGGTCGCGGTATAGCTCAGGCGCAGGTCCACCGAGAAGAAGTCGTCGTAGTTGATCGCGTTGCGCGAGCCGACGACGACGCCGGGCCCCGTGCCGTCCTCCAGCGCGACGCCGGTCGTCGGCCAGCCCGAGTGCCAGGTCCCCGCGAGGTTCAGGTTCCAGGGCCCGCGCTGCCAGGCGATGCCGGCGTTGAGGGCGTGGCGCTGCTCCCAGCTGCGTGACACCCGGTCACCGCCGATGTCGTCCTCGGCCGATGCGAAGGTGTAGCCCGCCCACCAGTCCACGGGGCCGAGGCCACGCTGGCGCAGCAGCAGCTCGATGCCCTGGGCGCGGCCACCCTCGGGTGCTACGCGGATGCGGTCGGCCTGCAGCTCCGGCAGGATCGAGAACGGGTCAAAGAGGTTCTCGTAGCGCGGGCGCAGCCCGTCGTAGTCCTTGCGGTAGGCCTCGATGCGCAGCTCGATGGACCTGCCGAAGGTGTGCTCGAGCCCCGCGACGAGGTGGTCGGCGTACTGGGGGGCGAAGAAGTCCGCCACGCCGTCCTCGACCTGCACTTCGTTGATCGACTGCGGCTGGAACACGCGCCCCCAGCCCAGCCGCAGGCGCGTCAGCGGCGACAGCGTGTACAGCAGGTTGAGCCGCGGGCCGAGCTGCGTACGGCCGCCGACGTCGTCGTAGCCCTGGTCGCTCCAGCGCAGCCCCGCCTCGGCCGTCAGCCGCTCGCCGAACCGCTGGCGCGCGCTCAGCCAGGCCGCGACCTGGTGCCCCTCGGGGTCGAGGGCGTAGTCCCGGTCGAAGCCCCGGTCCGGCTGCCCCGGGAACGGATAGTCCGCCGCAAAGTCCATCACGCCGCGGTAGCGGTAGCTGGCCGTGGCGGTGCCGGCGTCGACGCCGCCGCGCAGGCTGCGTTCGCCGTCGTCCCAGCCGAGCTCCAGCCGCAGCGTCGCGATGCGGTAGTCGCGCTCGTCATCGACGAAACCGCTGCGCAGCGGGGTCTCGGTGACCGTTCCCTCCCGGTCGTTGCTGACGTCGGTCAGCGACAGCAGCGCGCGGCCATGCAGCCGGTCGCTCCAGTCGTAGTCGAGGGCCGTCCAGACTGCCGCCGTCCGGTAGTCGGCATCGGCCTTCTCGGTCACGGGATCGTCGTTCAGGCGCACCTCGTCGGCCGAGTAGAGCGTGCGCAGGCTCCAGCGCAGGCGGTCCGTCACGTCCACTTCGAGCCGGCCGAACAGGTCGGCATAGCGCGGCTCGCCGAGCTTGCTGTCGGCGAGGTCGGCCACCTCGTCGAGATTGCTGCGCCGGCCCGCCACCAGCCAGCGCACGCGACCGTCGGCGAACGAGTCGGCGGCCAGGCCGTCGGTGTGGAACAGGCTGAGGCCCAGCTGGTAGCTGCCCTCCGCCGGCACCTCCACCGAGCGCACGTCGATGATGGCGCTCATCCGCTCGCCCCACTGCACCGGCCAGGCGCCGGTGTAGACGTCGAGGGAGCCGATGATGCTGGCATTGAGCACGCTGACCGGCGTGAAGAAGTTGCGCATATGGAACGGCTCGGCCAGCACGAGCCCGTCGAGCACCACCTGGGTCTCGTTCTCCTCGCCACCGCGCATGTAGGCGAGGCCCGAGACGCCGTTGCTCGCCGCCCCGGGCAGCCGGTGCACGGCCCGCAGCGGCTCGTCGGCGAGCTTCGGCAGCGCCGCGACCTCCTCCGCCGTGAGGAAGGTGTGTGCGTCGACGCGGTTCTCGGCGAGGGAGTACAGGCTCGCCGTGACGACGACCTCGTTGATGGCGGGCGGTGCCGGCGGCGGTGGACTGGCCGTCGCGGGCAGCGGCACGACCGCCCAGCTGCTGCGGCCGACGGCGCGCACGGTCAGGCCGTGGGGCGCGAGGACCTCGCGCGCGAGTTCGACGCCCCCGGCGGCCGCCGGTTCGCGGAGCACGCGCAGCTGCGGGGAAACCAGGTCGCTGCTGTAGATCAGGCGCAGGCCGTCACGCTCGAGGCCCGCGAGCACGTCGACGACGGGCCGGCCGGCCAGGGAGGCTGCCAGCGCCGGCAGCGCCAGCGCCAGCGCCAGCGCGAGGAGGATCACGAGGGCGGCGCAGCCCGGGCGACGGCCCGCCGGCCGTGCGCCACGCGGCGCACCGGCCACCACCGATGATGAAGCTGCAGTCAACGAATGCGCCGCATGCGACCGCCCACCGCGGGCGGCCGCATGCTAGCACGCAGCCCGGCGGGTGCCGGGCACGGGGAGCCCACGCGTCAGCGCTGGTGCGCGACCGCGAGGCGCCCATCCTCCAGCCGGTATGAGAACCGCGTCGTCGGCACGACCGCCGCCAGCGCGTCGTCGGGCGTGAAGCCGTCGATGGAGCCACTGAGGCGCACGGCCGCCGCGGCCTCGCGGTCGGCCGCCGAGGCGAACTCCAGGCGACGACCGGTCTCGCGGGCCGCCCAGGCCAGGAACTCGTCCAGCGGACGGCCCTCCAGTGCGTAGGGCGGCGTCACCGCGTGGATCCACTGCCACTCGGCGGCGTCCGGCGCGATGCGTCCCACCTGGGCCGAGCCGTCGGCCAGCAGCGTGACCCGGTCGCCGGCGGCGGCTTCGCGGCGGGCGTCGTCATGCTCGACGAGCACGCGTCCCTCGCGCACGGCGATGCTCACGGGCCCTGCATCACGGGCAGCCCGGACGAGGAACTGGGTGCCGACGTGCTGGACCGTGCCGCGGGGGGTGGTGACGACGAACGGCCGGGCCTGGCTGCCGCCGGCGCCCGAATCGAAGTACACGGCCCCCTCGTCGAGCACCACGCGATCGGCGCTGGCGAAGACGAGCCGCGTGCCGGCATCGACGCGCAGGCTGCCACCCCCGGGCAGCGACACCACGGCCCGGCCCTCGGGGCCGGTGGTGACCCGGCTCTGGCCGGTCAGCGGCACGCCGGCGGCTGCGGGCCGCTCGGCCTCGCCCGCCGCCGCGGCGACGGCCACGGGCCCGGTCACGCGCGTCAGTGTCCCGGCGAGCACCGGGCCTGCGTCGGGGTCGTCGGAGGGCCCGCGGAACACCATCAGAGCGACACCCGCGACCGTGGCCACCAGTGCCAGCCCGCCGGCCAGGCGCGACCGCGTCTGCCGTCGCCGCACCTCGGTGCGCCCGGCGACCACGCGCTGCCACTCGGCCTCGACGGCGGCACGCACCTCGGCCTCGACGGCCGCCGGCGGCATCGTCCGCGGGCCCGTGGCCCGCAGCAGTTCGGCCAGCGACTGGTCCTCGTGCAGTTCCGGAATCCGCTCGCTCATGTCCTGGTACTCCCCTGGGCCCGTGCGGGCCGCCGGGCGGCCGCAGCCGCCCCGTTGACGATCGTGGCGTCGATCACCGTCCCGACCGCTTTTGTTGTCGTGCTGGCCATGGCTGTCACCGCAGCGCCACCAGGATGTCCCGGGCCTCGGCCCCGAACACCGCCTCCAGCGCCTCGCGGAAGGCCGGCCGTGCCCGCGCCAGCAGCGACTGCGCCGCGATGCGCGTGATCCCGAGCCGCGTGCCGATCTCGTCGACGGACAGGCCGTCGATGTATTTCCATTCAAGCGCGTTGCCGTAGTCGGCGGGCAGGCGGTCGAGCACGCCCTGGACCAGGCGCCGCACTTCCGCCGCCGAGTACTGCCGCGACGGCTCGGCCGCTTCCGGTGCCTCGATGGATTCGAACACGGCTCTCATCTCTTCACTGTCCTCGACGAGGACGACCTTCTCGGCGTGGCGCTGGTTCGCCCGGACCCAGTCGACGATCTCGTTGCGGCAGATCTGGCAGACCCACGTGAAGAGCGCCGCGTCGCCCCGGAAGTCCGCCAGGTTGCGGATCGCCTTCACGAGCGTGGCCTGCACCACTTCCTTCGCCGCCTCCGGGTCACCATTGAGCCGCGGCAGCGCAAAGCGGTACACGCGGCCGAAGTGGCCATTGAAGAACGCCTGGAAGGCGCCCTGGTCACCGGCGAGCATCCGCCGGATCAGCTCTCGGTCGTCGGCCTGGTCAGCCAAGGGATCGTCCCGTTTCACGCTGCGTCGCCCGTTGGACGAAGGCGCAGGCCGGAATCAATCGGACGGATGCAACTCATTGATCGTATTGAACATTGAAAAAAGGCCCCGCCGGGGCGATTGATCCGGGCCACCACCGTCGTCCTACCGCGCAACAGGGCCCACGAGGGGCCAGCGCCAGACACCACGGAGGTTCACGGTGCAGGTTACGGCAACGATTGACGGCACGGCGGCTGCTCCGACGCGGTTCATCCCCCCACTCTCCGCGGCGCAGCCGTCGTGCCGACCCACATTGCAGGCGGCAGGCCAGGGCCATCCGGAGCGCCCGGCCCTCGAGGCGATGATCGCGGAGACCTATGCCGAGAAGCATGGTGCCCGCATCTGCAGCTTCATGCCGACGCTGCTCGCCCTGAAGGATGGCGCCGGATCGGTCCGGGCCGTGGCCGGCATCCGGCCGGCGGCGGGCGAAACCCTCTTCCTTGAACAGTACCTCGACGGCCCGGTGGAGGAGTCCCTCGCCACCGCCATCGGCCAGCCCGTCGGGCGCAGCGCCATCGCCGAGGTCGGCAACCTGGCCGCCCGGGAGTGCCGCTCCGCCTGCCGCCTGGCACTGCTGCTGCCCGGCTGGCTCGGCGAGCGGGGCCACGAGTGGGTGGTGTTCACGGCGACCAACGTGGTGCGCGGCATCCTGCAGGGGCTCGGCACCCGCGTGGTCGAGCTGGCCCCGGCCTCGGCCGAGCGGCTGCGGCAGCGCCAGGACGACTGGGGCCGCTACTACACCACCGATCCGCGGGTCATGGCCGCTTACCTGCCGGCCGGCGGCACGCTGAAGCGCCACGGCTTCCGGCAGCGCCGCACCGGCACCACGGCATGAGGGCAGCGGCCAGCGCGCACGCGCCGGACCTGCCGGTCCAGGGCATCGTCGCTACGGCCCCGGCCGTCAGCGACGACCGCAGGACGCTGACCCACGGCGACCTCGCCGGTGCGGCGGCCGACGAGGCCCGCTGGCTTGCGGCCGTGGGCGTCGAGCGCGCGGGGCTGCTCACGGACAATGGCTGCGGCTTCGCCATCGCCGACCGCGCGCTGCGGCGGGCCGGCGCCCTCAACGTGCCGCTGCCGCCGGCCTTCACCGACGCGCAGCTGCGTCACGCACTGGACGACGCGGGGCTCGACGCCCTGCTCACGGACCAGCCCGGCGTCGCCGGTCGCCTCGACTGCGGCCTGCGGCCGGCCGGTACTGCGCCGGGCAGCGGGCTCTCCCTGTGGCGGCGTCCGGCGCCGCAGCACCGGCCCCTGCTGCCCGCCGGCACCCTCAAGGTGACCTACACGTCGGGCAGCACCGGTACGCCGAAGGGCGTCTGCCTGACCACCGCGACCCTCGACGCCGTGGTGGCGTCGGTCAGGACGGTCACGGCACCGCTCGGCCTCTCGCGGCATCTCGTCCTGCTGCCCCTGGCCACCCTGCTGGCCAACGTCGCCGGGCTCGACGCCACCGTGGCGGCCGGCGGCCTGTGCCTGCTGCCGTCCAACGCGAACACCGGGCTGCGGCCCGACGGCGCGGACGTGGCGCAGCTCGCCCGGCTCGTCGCGGCCGAAGCCCCCGATTCGCTGATCCTCGTGCCGGAGCTGCTCAAGGCACTGGTGCTGGCGGCCGAGGCCGGCTGGCAGGCGCCGCGCAGCCTGCGGTTCGTTGCCGTCGGCGGCGCGCGCGTCGCACCGGCGCTGCTGGAGCGCGCCGACGCCACGGGCCTGCCCGTGTACGAAGGCTATGGCCTCAGCGAGTGCGGCTCGGTGCTGTGCCTGAACACGCCGGAGGCGCGGCGCGCCGGCAGCGTGGGCCGCCCGCTGCCCCACGCCCGGCTCCACGTCGATGCCAGCGGCCAGATCCGCGTGCAGGCGCCGGCCTTTGCCGGTTACCTCGGCGCAGCGGCGCCGGACGCCGGCGACCTTGCCACCGGCGACCTCGGCCGCATCGATGCCGACGGCTTCGTCTACGTCGAGGGCCGGGCGAAGAACGTGCTGATCACGTCCCTGGGCCGCAACGTCTCGCCGGAGTGGGTCGAGGGCGAGCTGCAGGCGAGCCCGGCCGTGGCCCAGGCCTTCGTCGCGGGCGACGGGCAACCGTCCCTCGCCGCCCTGATCGTCCCGCGCGACGCCTCGGTCACCGACGCCGACGTCGCCGCCGGCGTCGGCAGGGCCAACGCCGCGCTGCCGGAGTACGCGCGCGTCCGGCACTACGTCGTGCTCCGCGAGCCGTTCTCCCGGGCCAACGGCCTGCTGACCGGCAACGGCCGGCCGCGCCGCGAGCGCATCCACGCCCGCTACGCGGACCTCATCGACCAACTGTACGCAGCGCCCCAGGGCGCCACCACCGGAGCCTGACATGGACGGATCGACCCCTGACTTCCACTCGCAGCTGGCCGCCGAAACCGCCGATGCCCGCGCCTGGCTGCAGGCGTCACCCCTCGTCGGCGACGCCCTGGCGGGCCGGCTCACCGTCGAGCGCTACCGCGCCTTCCTCACCCAGGCCTATCACCACGTGCGGCACACCCTGCCGCTGCTGATGGCCCTCGGCGGCCGCCTGCCCGACCGGCACGCCGACCTGCGCCGCGACGTCGTGCACTACTGCGAGGAAGAGGTCGGGCACGAACTGTGGATCCTCGATGACATCCGCGCCGCCGGCGGCGATCCCGAGGCCGCCGCCCGGAGTGCGCCTCACCCCGCCACCGACGCCATGGTGGCCTGCGCCTGGGACACCGTCATGCGCCGCAACCCGTTGGGCTTCTTCGGCATGGTCTTCGTGCTCGAAGGCACGAGCGTCGCGCTGGCGCTGCAGGCGGCGGACCGCATCCAGTCGAGCCTCGGGCTGCCGCCCACGGCGTTCCGCTACCTGCGCAGCCACGGGCACCTGGACCAGGACCACGTCCAGCACCTGGCCGGCATCCTGAACCGGCTCGACGACCCGGAGGACCGCGAGGCCGTGCGCCGCTGCGCGCGGACCATGTACTGGCTCTACGGCCAGGTATTCCGCGGCATCGACGCCCCCGCCTTCGCGGGCTGAGCGCCACCCGACAGCCCCAGACCCGGAGCAAACCATGGAACTTCGCAACGCCCGCGTCCTCATCACCGGCGGCGCCGGCGGCATCGGCAGCGAGATCGCCCGGGCCCTGCTCGGGCAGGGGGCCGCCGTGCTGCTGGCCGACCTCGATGCTGCGGCCCTGGACCGCGTCGTCGCGGGACCGCTGGCGGCCCATGCCGACCGCATCGGCACCGTGGCGGGCAACCTCACGGCGCCGGACGGACGCGCCCGCGTCATCGAGGCAGCGGCCGCCTTCCGCGGCGGCATCAACGTGCTCGTCAACAACGCCGGGGTGAACCACTTCGCGCTCTTCGACGAGCAGTCGCCGGGCGACATCGACCTGGCGCTGGCGGTCAACGTGGCGGCGCCGCTGCACCTGTGCCGGCTCGCGCTGCCACTGCTGAAGCGCCAGCCCGAGGCGGCGATCCTCAACATGGGCTCGGTGTTCGGCGAGATCGGCTACCCGGGCTACGCCCTGTACTCGGCCACCAAGTTCGCGACGCGCGGCTTCAGCGAGGCGCTGCGCCGGGAGCTCGCCGGCACCAGCGTGCGCGTCCTCTACCTGGCCCCCCGGGCGACGCGGACCCCCATCAACCCCGAGCGCGTCACGCGCATGAACGCCGAGCTCGGCGTCGCCATGGACGACCCGTCCGTGGTCGCCGCTGCGGCCTGCCGGGTGCTCGCCGAGGGCACTGCGGAGGCCGTGGTCGGCTGGCCCGAGCGGCTGTATGCACGCCTCAACCGCGCGCTGCCGCGGCTCGTCGACGGCTCCATCGTCAGGCAGCTGCCGGTGATCGAGCGGTACGCCGTGCGGCAGCCGAACCCCGCCACCCTGCCTGCTTCCCCGGTGCTGCCGACGGGCAGCGAAAGGACCGCCACATGATCCGCCAGTCCCGCCGCACGCTGCTCGCCGCACTCCTGCTCGCCCCGCTCCTCGGCTGGGGACCGGCACGGGCGGCGCCGGCCGACTTCGACGCCGAGCTCCGCGCCATCCAGACGGAGTGGGCCCGCATCAACTACCAGGTGAAGGACGCGGACCGGAAGGTCGCCGACTTCGAGAAGCTCGCGGCCCGGGCCGCGGCGTTCAGCGCCAGCCACCCGCAGCGCGCCGAGCCGCTGGCCTGGGAGGGCATCGTGCTCAGCACCGCCGCCGGCGCCAAGGGCGGCCTCGGGGCCCTCAGCCTGGCGAAGCAGTCGCGCGACCGGCTCGAGGCGTCGCTGAAGATCGACCCGACGGCCCTGCAGGGCTCGGCCCACACGAGCCTCGGCACGCTCTACCACAAGGTGCCGGGCTTCCCGGTCGGCTTCGGCAGCGACAAGAAGGCCGCCGAGCACCTGCTGAAGGCGCTGAAGATGAACCCCGACGGCATCGACGCGAACTACTTCTACGCCGAGCTGCTGTTCGATGACGGCCAGTACGCCGAAGCCGTGAAATACCTCGAGAAGGCCCGGCGCGCGCCGCCCCGGCCCGGCCGCGAGAGCGCCGACGCGGGCCGCCAGCAGGAGATCAGCGCGCTGCTGACACGCGCGAGGGCCAAGGCAGGCTAACCCGCGGCCCGCGGCCCGCGGCCCGCGGCGGATGGGAGTACCGGCGTGACCAGCCACGCAGCACCCACCGCCCTCGCCCGGCCAGCCGTCGCCCCCCGCGACCGGCTGCGCTGGGGCTGGGTGCTGCTGGCGGGCCTGCCCGGCGCGTGGGCCCTGGCGGGCCGTCCGCCGCTGCCCCTCGACGAAACGCGCTATCTCACCGTCGCGTGGGAGATGTGGCAGCGGCAGGACTGGCTCGTACCGTGGCTCAACGGCGCCCCGTACAGCCACAAGCCGCCGCTGCTCTTCTGGCTGATCCACGCCGGCTGGTGGCTCTTCGGCGTCAACGAGTGGTGGCCGCGCCTCATCACCCCGCTGCTGGCCATCGCGAATGCGGGCCTCGCGGCGCAGCTCGCGCGCGGCCTCTGGCCCGAGTCTCCGGCCGTCGCCGGCATCGTGCCGTGGCTGCTCGCCGGCGCGCTCGGCTGGCTCGTGATGAGCCAGATGCTGCTGTTCGACATGCTGCTCACGACGTTCGTACTGGCAGCAGCACTGCTGCTGGTCCGTCGGGCCCCGGCCTGGCGGGCGGCGGACTCGCTGGCGCTGGGCGCTCTGCTCGCCGGCGGCGTGCTGGCCAAGGGACCGATGGTCTTCCTGCAGGTGCTGCTGCCGGCGGCGTGCGCACCGCTGCTGGTGCCGGCGGTGCGTTCGCGCTGGGCCAGCCTCGCCGTGCCATGGCTCGGGTCGTTGCTGCTGGCCGGGATCGTCGGGCTCGTGCTCGCCGGCCTCTGGGCCCTGCCGGCCGCCGCGGCCGGTGGGCCCGACTACGCGGCCGCCATCCTCTGGCGGCAGACGGCGGGACGCATGGTCGAGAGCTTCGCCCACGTGCGCCCGTGGTGGTTCTACGGGCTTGCGGTCCCCGCCATGACGCTGCCCTGGCCGCTCGCCTGGGTGAAGCTGCGCGGCGCGGCGCCAACCCCGGCCGACGCGGGCGACCGGCTGCTGGCGGGCTGGATCGCCAGCGTGCTGGCGGCGCTGTCGCTCCTGAGCGGCAAGCAACCGCACTACGCGCTGGCGCTGCTGGTCCCGCTGGCCTTGCTGGCAGCGCGGCGGATCGCCATGGCCGGACCCGGCGTCGCCGCCCGCGTCCGGCGCATGGCCACCGGCAGCGTGGTCGTCACCCTCGCTGCCGCGAGCATCTGGTTCCGGCTGGCCGGCGCCGGCTTCGACCTGCGGGCCCCGGCCGCCGCCGTCGCGGCGCTCCAGGCCAGCGGCACCACCATCGCCGTCGTTGGCGGCTACCACGGCCAGCTGGGCTTCCTGGGCCGGCTGCCCAAGGCCGTCGTCCCGGTCGAGCCGCGCGACACCGCCGCCTGGGCGGCGGCACACCCGGGCGCGACCCTGCTGACCTTCGGCAACGAACTGCCGGGCGGGTTCCACGCGACCCTCACCGCTTCGTTCCCATACCGGGGCAGGGAACTCCGCTTCTACCAGGCCGGCGCCACCCCTGAAGGAGCTGCCACGCCATGAGCATCCCACTGTCCATCGTAGTACCGATGCATGACGAGAGCCCCAACGTGCGGCGGCTGGTGCGCGAGGTCGCGACGGCCTTTGCCGACCTGCCCGGTACGGAACTGCTGATCGTCGACGACGGCAGCACCGACGACACGGCGGCCTTAGTGCAGGCCGCCATGCGTGAGTTCCCGGCACTCCGGCTGATCCGCCTCGGGCAGCAGTCCGGCCAGAGCACCGCCATCTGGACCGGCGTTCAGGCCGCCGGCGGCACGCTGCTCGGCGTGCTCGACGGCGACCTGCAGAACGATCCCGCCGACCTGCGCCGGCTGGTGCAGCAGTGGCATGACGAGGGTGACGCAGCCCGCCGGGCCGGACGGCCGGACGACCTCGGCATGCTGATCGGCGAGCGCACCCGGCGCCGCGACACGGTAGTGCGGCGGCTGTCGTCGCGCATTGCCAACGGCGTCCGCCGGCGGCTGCTCGACGACGGCATCCGCGACACGGGCTGCGGACTCAAGCTGCTGGAGCGGCGCGTGTTCCTGCAGCTGCCCTACTTCGACCACATGCACCGGTTCATGCCCGCGCTGGTCCGGCAGGCCGGCCTCCGGGTCGTGCCCGTGCCGGTCAACCACCGGCCGCGGCACGCTGGCCGCTCGAAGTACGGCATCGGCAACCGGCTGTGGGTCGGTCTGGTGGACCTGGTGGGCGTGGCCTGGCTCGCGCGCCGCAACCGCCGGACCGCCTGGCGCGAGGTCCTCCGGTCCGAGCCGGTGGCCGTGGGCCCGCCGGATCGCGGGACGCTGGCGGCGCAGCCAGCGGCGATGGAGGAGGTATCGGTGCCATGAACCTGCTGGCTGCTTTCCCCGACGACCCGGGCCTGGGCTGGATCGCCCTGGGCCTGGTCGGCCAGGCCCTCTTCACCGGACGCTTCGTCGTCCAGTGGCTCGCCAGCGAGTGGGCCAGGCGCAGCGTCATCCCGCAGGCCTTCTGGTACCTGAGCGTCGCCGGCGGCGTGATCCTGTTCATCTACGCCTGCGCAAGGCGCGATCCGGTGTTCATGCTGGGCCAGGGCGCGGGCCTCTTCGTCTACGCACGCAACATCCACCTGCTCCGGCGCGCCCCCGGTCCGGCGCATCACCCGGCAGGCAAGGGGGCCGCGGCAGACTGACCCGACGCCGCCGGTGACGCGGTGGGACATGAAGGGCCTAGGATCCGCCGCAGCGGCCAGAAGCCGCCCACCTCGACCGGCTGCCGCGGGGTATCTGGACTCTGGGCCTCGTGTCGCTGTTCATGGACACGTCCTCGGAGATGATCCACAGCCTCATGCCGCTGTACCTGACGACGGTGCTGGGTGCCCCCGTCATGCTGGTCGGCCTCATGGAGGGGCTGGCCGAGGCAACGGCGGCGGCGACGCGCATCTTTCCCGGTGCGCTCGCCGACTGGACCGGCCGGCGCAAGGCGCTCGCCCTGATGGGCTACGGGCTCGCGGCAGCCGTCAAGCCGGTCTTCCCGCTGGCGGCCAGCGTCGCGTGGGTCACCGGAGCCCGGGTGCTCGACCGGGTCGGCAAGGGTGTTCGTGGCGCACCGCGCGACACGCTGGTCGCCGAGTTCACACCCCCAGCGCTGCGTGGCGCCGCCTTCGGGCTGCGGCAGGCCCTCGATACCGTCGGGGCCGTGCTGGGCCCGGCGCTGGCGCTCGGCCTGCTGACGCTCGGCGTGCTCGACCTGCGCGGCGTGCTGTGGCTCGCGGTCGTCCCCGCCGTCGCGGCGGTGGTGGTGCTGGCGCTGGCGGTGCGTGAACCGCCGCAGGCCGCCGGCCGCTGCGCTTCCCCCTGCACCGACGGGAGCTGACCCGGCTCGGCGCCAGGCTCTGGGCGGTGGCCGCGGCTGCAGCCATCCTCGCGCTGGCCCGGATCAGCGAGGCCTTCCTGCTCCTGCAGGCCACGGCCACCGGCCTGTCCACCGCCCGCGTGCTCGCGGCGATGAACATCGACTACGCCGTGGCTGCCTACCCGGCCGGCGTGCTCGCCGATCGCCACGGCCGGTTCCCCGGTACTGCTGGCGGGCACGGCCAGCCTGATGGCAGCGGGGCTCGTGCTGGGCCTGCGCCCCGACGTGCCGGGGCTCGTGCTCGGGGTCGCCCTGTGGGGCATCCACATGGCCCTGACCCAGGGCGTGCTCGCGGCGCTCGTCATCGACACCTGCCCGCCCGCGCTACGGGGCACCGCGCTGGGCCCCTTTGGCCTCATGACCGCCGGCGCGCTGCTGGCCGGCAGCACCGCGGCTGGCTGGCTGTGGGACGCCGTCTCACCCACCGCCGCCTGGCTCGCCGTGGCGGCGGTCGCGGGCACCGCCTTCGCGGGCTTCGCCGTGCTCAGCCGGCCTACCACGTGATCGAGTAGATCAGGTACAGGGACTGGGCCTCGCCGGAAGAACCCTCTATCGAGAACCGCCGGCCGATGCGGTACGTCACGCGGATCGTGCCGATCTGGTCGAAGATGCCGTAGCTGTAGCGCACGTACAGGTTCTCACCGAAGGTTTCACCGACGAACACGGCGGTGTTCTCGCCGCCGGCGCCTTCGACGCCCAGTTCGTCGACGCGGATCGCCTCGCCGAACTTCTGCGCCACGGGCATGGCGCCGCGCATGCCGAGCGCCAGGGCCGCATTGGCGACGGACAGGCGATCGCCGGTGGTGGCGCCCGCCAGCGGCTTGCCGGTGGTGATGTACGACAGGGCGTCCATCTCGCCCATGGCGGGCTCAGAGAAGACCTTGGTCTCGATGCGTGAGAGCGTGCCCGTCAGCAGCACGCCGGCACTGACCGTACGGCCCTGGTAGACGACCTCGCGACTCGCCTTTACGTCGAGGCCGGGGTCCGTGACGAGGCCAGAAAAGAGCAGCGAGCCCCGGTCGATGGTCAGCACCTGGCCCAGGGCCGTGAACTTGCCCGACTCGAGCTGCACGACGCCGTCGGCCGTCACCGCGAACGGGTCGGTGGGCAGGTTCTGGTAGAGCGTCAGGGAGCCGGTGAGGTCGGTCTTGAGGCCGAGGCCGTCGAACCGCACGTCGCGGCCGAGGCGCACGCGCAGGCCGTCGAGCACGAAGAAGGGCCGCCCGCGGGCCGGGCGCACCTCCTCGCGGCCGTGGACCACGGTGTCCGGCGACGGGGCCACGGCGCCCTCGCCGAGCCGCTTCGGCCGGATCTCGGCCCTCGGCACGAGCAGCTCGCCACCGACGCGCAGCTGGCCGTCGGCGAGCACGGCGGTCACGTCGGGCGAGACCTGCACGAAGGCCTCGGGGATGTTGGCCACGTCGAACTGCCGGCCGCGGAACAGCAGGCGCGCCGACGGGACGAACTGGCGGTCCCAGCCGAGGTCACCGGTGATCTGCACGTAGCCCTCGCCGGAGCGCGCGTTGCCGGTGATCGTCGCCGACCCGTCGGCGCCACCGGCGACGGTCACGTTGATGCGGTCGACGGTCACGCCGGCCGCCGGCACCGTGAAGCCCGCATCGGCGATGTCGAGGCCGCCGGCGATGGCCGGCGCCCGGAGCCGGCCCGACAGCGTGGCCGCCAGCGCCACCGAGCCCATGAGCCCGCCGATGTCGGCGAACTGGTCGGCCACCGGCGACAGGCGCCCGAGGTCGGGGATCGCGCCCGAGACCGCTCCCGCGATCGCCGGCTCGTCGGCGAGGGGCTGGCGGACCTCGCCGCGCGACTCGAGGCGGATGCCGAGCTCGTCGGCCACGACGCCCTGCCACGTCACCACGTCGTCCACGGCCTCGACCTCGAGCAGGGCCTCGGTGAGCGTGGTGCGGAGGTCGTCGTCGTCGGGCACGGCCCAGGTAATCTCGACGTCGCGCGGCGCGAGCCGGAGGCTTCCGGTGACGCGGCCGCCGGCGCGCCGGAGCGCGGCCCCTAGGTCGACGGAACCCTGCAGGCCCAGCTCCACCGGCAACCACGGCCCGAGCGCCGCCAGCGGCAGGTCCCGCAGCTCGGCGCCGGCCTCGAGCTGGTCGCCGCGCAGGCGCGCGTCGGCCAGGCACAGGCGCGCCGGCCCGCTGCTCCAGCAGTGGGCGTCGACCCGCAACTCGTCACCCGCGAGGCGCAGCACCGCCGCATCCTCGAGGCGCCAGTCGAGCACGCCGGGCAGGTCGACCCGCGCCGCCGTCAGCACCTGCCGCCACACGCCGCGGGACAGCCCGCCGTCGCCGGCCACGTCGACGACGACCGGCCCGCCGGCCAGGCGCAACGTCAGGTCGTATGCCGTGATCCGTCCCGTGGCCGCCAGCGCCAGGTCGCCGAACCGCTGGTCACCGAGGTGCAGCCCGTCCGCCGCCACGTCGAGGTCGATGCGGTCGCCCCGCACGATGCCGCCCCGGGCACGCAGCGTGGCGACGCCGACGCCGTCCCAGGCAACGCCCTCGCCGTCGAGGTCGAGCGACAGCGTGGGCTGCTCGAGGGTGCCGCCGACCTCGCCCTGACCGCGCAGGCGGCCGTGGAGCCCGGGCCACAGGCTCGCCAGGTCCGGGGCGTCGACGCGGAAGCGCCCCCGCACGCCCTGGTCGAGGCGCGCGTCGAGCTCGACCCGGTTGGCACCGGCGTTCACCTGCACGCCGTCGAACTGCAGCGCCGCACCTTCACGGGCGATGACGCCGCTGGCGCTGAAGCGCCTCGCAAACAGCTCGCCGGCCGCGCGGTCGACGGTCACGCCGAAGTCGCCGTTGCCGGCGAACTGCAGCGCCGCGGTGACGTCGAGCCGGCCCGGAAAGCGCGGGTCGATGGCCGCCGGATCGAGGCGTGTGCCGGCGAGCCGGAATTCGCCCGCCAGGCCGGGCTCGAGCACCAGGCTGCCGGTGCCAGTGATCCGCCCGCCGAGGGCGGCGATGCCGATGCGCTCGAAGACGAGCCGCTCGAGGCTGCCGGAAGCGTCGGCCTCGACGCGGGCCGGCGGCAGCCCCGGGATCGTCACGGCGCCCGCGGCGGTGAGCCGGAGCGCGTCGAGCCAGCCGTCGAGGCCGACGACGGCATCCTCGAGCAGCAGCACGGCGTCGCCGTCCAGGGGCCGGCGCAGCGCGGTGGCCCGCGCCTTGAGCGCGAGACGCGGGCCGTCATCGAGCAACAGCGCCGTGCCCTTGACCGTGACGGGGTCCGGCGCCGCCAGCACGGCGTCGATGCGAAGTTCGGCGAGGGAGCCGGCCAGGGTTCCCTCGCCCGTCACGCCTGCCGCGGGCCAGTCGACGGTGACCGCAGCATCGAGGGCAAACGGCTCGCCGGTGCCGAAGCGCCCGCCGGCCGCCAGCGCGATGCCGGAGTAGCGGAGCGCGAGCACGCTGAAGAGGAGGTCGCCGTCGGCGAGCTGGCCCGTGAGACGCACCTCGTCGAGCACGACCGGCGCGTCGTCCCGCACCTGCACTTCGACGCGGCCGATGGCGAGGCTTTCGGCCGCGACGGCCACCGGCAGCCGCAGCGGCTGCACGGGCTCGTCGGGCGCGTCGGGGTCAGGCGTGACCTGGACGAGGAGCCGCGCGGTGCGGGCGTCCTGCAGCGTCACCTGCCGCCGCAGGAGATCCGGCCACCAGATGCCGAGCTCCACGCCCTCGAGGCGCACCGTGACCGTGCCGAGGTCCAGCGCGATGGCGTCGGCGCGCAGGCCCGTGAGCAGCGTGCCGCCGCCGCCCGTCACCACGAGGCGCCCGCCCGCGAGGTCCCTCGCGACGCGCAGCGCGAGGGTGGTGCCGAGCGGCGTGCCGGCCACGAGCGCCACGGCCACGGCCAGCGCGAAGAGCGCCGTCAGCACCGCCGACACGACTCCGGCGACCACCCGCGTCACAGGTCCGGCCCCAGGGTCACGTGGATGCGGAAGGAATCCGGCGCGTCGCGGTCGAGCGGCACCGCGACGTCGAACCGGATCGGTCCCAGCGGCGAAAACCACCGCACGCCGCCGCCGACGCCGGTCTTGAGCGAGACGGAGCCCCAGTCGTCGAAGGCGTTGCCGACGTCGACGAACGCGGCGATGGACCAGTTGGACAGCACCCGCTGGTCGATCTCGACGCTGGCGGCGAACTTGCCGGACCCGCCGATCACCAGGCCCTGGTCGTCGGTGGGGCCCAGCGTCTTGTAGTCGTAGCCGCGCACCGAGTCGTCACCGCCGGCGAAGTAGCGCACCGAGAAGGGCAGCTCGTCGAAGTCCGACTTCGCGGTGAAGCCGGCCTCGGCCCGGGTCAGCAGCCGGGCCGTCGACCACAGCGGGAAGATGGCGCGGGCGCGGCCTTCGAGCTGGAGGAACGCGGTGTCGGAGCCCAGTATCTCGTCGGTGCCGGACACCTGCACGAAGAAGCGCTGGCCCTGCCGGGGGCGGCTCGGCACGACGCGGGGCTGCGTCGACAGCGAGATGCCGGGCAGCACGAGGTTGCTGGTGCCCTGCTCGCCGCCGGTCGTGAACTCCTCGCGGCGGTAGTTGACGAAGCGCGTCTCCAGCCAGTCCCGCCACCGCCGCCTGACCTGCCGGACGCCGATGCGGAACTGGTCCGACTCGTTGTCGTCGGTGTCCTCGTACTGGTAGCCGGCCTCGAAGTTGAGCCATTCCTCCCGCGGGTTGCCGGCGGGGAGGCGGTAGGTCAGCGACAGGCCGCCGATGACCTGCGAGGCCTCGACGCTCGCCTCGAACTGGTGGCCGCGGTCGTTGAGCCGCTGGTGCAGGAAGCTCATGCGGCCCCGGATGCCGGTGTCGGTGGCAAAGCCGGCGCCGGTGGTCCAGGTCCGGGGCTGCGAGGGCGTCAGCACGACGGTCACCGCCACGTCGCGGTCCGGCCCCGGCCGCGGGGTCGTGCGGATCTCGACGCCCTCGAAGAACCCGCTGACCAGCAGCCCCGTGTACAGGTCGTTGATCCGCTCGGCGTCGTAGGGCTCGCCGGGGGCGAACTCGACGAACGACCGGGCGATGGGCTCGCGGACCACGCCCTGGTCGAACTCCACCGGGCCGAAGCGGTAGCGCTGGCCAGCCGCGTAGTCGAGCGTCAGGTCGGCGGCCAGGTCGTCCGGGTAGACGTCGATGCGGGCGGCCACGAAGCGCCCGTCGAAGTAGCCGCGCTGCTGCGCGAGCGCGATGACCGACTGCTTGTAGTCGTCGTAGCTGCGCTGGTTGAGCCCGTCGCCAGGCTTGAAGGGACTGCGCTCGACCAGGCGGCTCAGGGCCGGGTCGCCGGCGCCGTCGTCGGCCACCTGGACCTTGACGTTGCGCAGGCGCACGCGGGGGCCGCGGTCCACGGTGAAGCGCGCCTTCCAGCAGTCGTCGCCGCGCTCGAGGCTCTTCCCGATGGTCGGCACGAAGTAGCCGTAGACCTCGAGCGCCTCGCGGATCTCACGGTCAGCGCGACGGAAGAGCCGCTCGAGCCGCACGTCCGCCACGGTGCAGGGCTCGTCCTCGAGGGACAGCCCGGCCCGCACGGCGCGCTCGGTGGTGCGGCTGAGGCCCTTGATCTCGACGCCAGCGCGGGCCGGCCCGGGCACGAGCAGGGCAGCCGCCAGGGCCACCGCCAGCGGCCACCTTAAGGAGGGCATCAGCATTGCGGGCTATTATCGGCCAATGTCCCGCGTCGCTGTGGCCCTCTGCCTGATCCTCACGTCGTGGCCCGCGGCAGCGGGCGCGGCGGGCCCGACGCTCGATGCCGGCCGGATCGGCTGGGCTGAGGTCCGGCTCGGGGGCAGCAAGCTCTTCCTCAGCGCCGACGCCCGGCTGGCCTGGTCCCTCCTGCCGGCGACGGCGGTGGCCGGCGGGCTGCGGTCGCCGCCCGGACTCGTCGCCGTGCCGCCCGGCGACACGGTGCTGCAGCTGGTCTACGAGGGCCAGGCCGCAGGCCGGCGCTCGCGGGCCGTGCTGTGGATGGATCCGGTGACCGGCGCCGCCATCCAGCGCATGGCGGACGACGTGACGGGAGACCTGCGGCACCGCGACTACCGCTACACCGCGACCGGGGGCTATCACTGGACCCGCTGGCCGGAGCGGGGCGAAGAGAAGCTGCCCTGGGCGCAGTGGAGCCGGGCCACCGAGGGCTTGCGTCACTACGGCCGGGACCCCGGCGGCCCGGTGCTGGAACCGACGGGTCTCATCTACGCCGTCGCCGCGGCGCCGCTCCTGCGGCCCGGCGACACGGCCGATTTCACCGTGTTCCAGCGGCGCGTGCTCCAGCGTGTCGAGGTCCGCGTCATCGATGCCCGGACCGTCGACGTGGACTACCGCGAAGTGACTGCCGCGGGCACGCGCCGGCAGCGGGGCCGCGTCGAGGCACTGCGCCTCGTCGTCCGGGGCGACCCCGACACGGCCGGAAGCAGCGACGAGCTCGAACTGCTGGGCCTGCGGGGCGTGCTCGAGCTGTACCTGGACCCCGGGACCCGCGCCCCCCTGTCACTGTCCGGCAACATCGCGGTCATCGGGGCCGTCACCCTGCGACTGCAATCGCTGCGGCGCCCGGAACCCCTCGCACCCGCACCTCAATCGCCGTAAGCTCGACGTCAGCCGCCGGCTGGCGCCGGCCACAACTGCAGGAGCAAAGCATGCCGTCCGCCCGTTACCTGACCGCCCTCCGCCTGGGGCTGGCCGCCGTTGCCGCCGTCGTGCTGGCCGGCTGCGCCTCGGGCCCGAAGCTCTTCGTCAACGAGGATCCGGGCGCCGAGTTCGGCAGCTACCGCACCTTCTCCTTCAGCACGCCGCTCGGCACCGATTCGCCGCAGTACTCGTCGATGCTGAGCACGTTCCTGAAGGACGCCACGCGCCGCGAGCTCGAGTCGCGCGGCTACCGCTACGTCGAGTCGGATCCCGACCTGCTGGTGAACTTCTACGTCAAGACCAAGGAGAAGATCACGAGCACGTCGGTGCCGACGGGCCCGGCCTACGGCGCCGGCTACTACGGCTACCGCGGCATGAACTACGGCGTGTGGACGGGCTACGAGACCCAGGTCAGCCAGTACACCGAAGGCACGCTCAACATCGACCTCGTCGACACCCGGCTCAAGCGGCTGGTGTGGGAGGGCGTGGCCGTCGGGCGCGTACGCGACAACATCCGCGAGAACCTGAAGCCGGCCGTCGACGACGTCGTCGCACAGGTCTTCACGAAGTACCCCCACCGGGCGCCCTGAGGCCCGGCGGGGACGGCCCCGCCGGAATCTGTGATCGGTTGCCGCAGCGGCCCCCGGGCCGCTGCGTAGACTGCGGGCATGACCCAGGCCCGCGTGCTCTTCGTCGACGACGAACCCAACGTGCTGGCGAGCGCGCGCCGCCAGTTCCGCAAGGACTTCGAGGTACACACGGCCGACAGCGGCGCCGCGGGCCTCGCGACGCTCGCCGCGGCCGGCCCCTTCGCGGTGGTCGTCTCCGACATGCGCATGCCGGGGATGAACGGCGCCGAGTTCCTCGCCGAGGCCCGGCGCGTCGCGCCCGACACCGTCCGCATGATCCTGTCGGGCCAGTCCGACCTCGACGCGGCCATCGCGGCCGTGAACGACGGACGCATCTTCCGCTTCCTGACCAAGCCCTGCACGAGCGACACCCTGCGCGCCGCCGTCGAGGCGGGCGTCGCCCAGCACCGTCTGGTCCAGGCGGAGCAGGAGCTGCTCGGCAAGACCCTGCAGGGCATCGTCGGGACGCTGACCGACATCCTCGGCATCGCAAACCCCATGGCCCGGCAGCGCACCAGCCGGGTCCGGCAGTACGCCGCGGCCATGGCCGCGGCGCTGGGCATCGACATGCCCTGGGACCTGCGGCTTGCCACGCTGCTGTCGCAGCTCGGCTGCATCACGCTGCCGGCCGGCCTGCTCGACCGGCTCTATGCCGGCGAGGCCCTGGACCCCGTGGAGCAGCAGCAGTACGCGCGGCACCCTGATGTCGCGGCCCAGCTGGTCGCGCGCATCCCGCGGCTGGAGACGGTGGCCGCCATGATCGGCCGTCAGCTGACGCCGGCGGACTTTGCCGGCCTGCCGCCGGACGTGCACGCCTGGGACCCGGCGACGCTGTCGACGGTCATCCTGCACGTCGCCACCAGCCTCGACGAGCGGCTCATCGCCGGGGAACAGCCCGCGACCGCCCTGCGCCACCTGCAGGCGTCGATGCCCGGCCTGCCCGACCCCATCGCCGAGGCCGTCCGCGCCGTGCACCAGCACAGCGCCTACATGGATACGGTGTTCATGGCCGTCGGCGAACTGTCGCCCGGCATGGTGATCGACGAGGACGTGCTGGCCACGGACGGGACGACGCTGCTGGCCCGGGGTGACGAGCTCACGCGCCAGCAGCTGGCCGACCTGCGCGGCGGCGAGCGCGAGGCCGTCAGTCCCCGGATCCGGGTGCTGATTCCGGCCTGACGGATCAGCCGTCGGCGGCCACCGCCGCAGCAACGGCCGCCGGCGACCCGCCGGCCGGTACGCCCGGCAGCCGGATCGTGAAGGTGGCGCCGCGGCCCGGCTCGCTCTCCACCCGGATCCCGCCGCCCAGCCGCTGGATCAGGCTGTGGGCCACGGCGAGCCCCTGGCCCGTCCCCTGCCCCACGGGCTTGGTCGTGAAGAACGGGTCAAAGACCCGCTCGCGGACGTGCTCGGGCATGCCCTTGCCGCTGTCGCTCACGACGATCTCCACGCCGCCACCGAAACGCCGGGTGGTGACCCGGATGGTGCCCGGGCGCGCGTCACCGGCCAGCCGGGCCGCGGCGATGGCCTCGGCCGCGTTCACGAGCATGCTGATCAGCGCCTGGTTGAGCCCCCCGGGCACGCAGGGAATGCCCGGCAGGTCGGCCGCGAGATCGAGCCGCACCTCGGCGACGCCGCGGCACTGGGCCGCCGTCATCGTCACGGCGCTGCGCACCACCGGGTTAACGTCGGTGATGACGGGCTCCTGGGCGGGGTTCGCCAGCTCCTTCATCGAGCGGACGATCTCGGCCACCCGGTCGATGCCGTCGAGGGACTGCCGCAGGGCCTGGGGTATCTCTGCCCGCAGGTAGTCGACCTCGGCATCGGCCAGCAGCTGCCGCAGCACCGTGGCCGGCACCGCGCCGTCGCCGGCATCGCCCGCCAGCCGCGCCACGTCACCGAGCAGCGTGCCAAGGCACGCGAACGACTCCACGAGGAAGTGCACGTTGTCGCCGACGTAGTGGATCGGCGTGTTGATCTCGTGGGCGACGCCGGCAGCGAGACGCCCGACCGCCTCGAGCTTGCGGGCCTGGGAAAGCTGGCCCTCGAGACCGACCCGGGTGGTCACGTCGTGGAGGATCACGACGATGTGGGTCACGCGGCCCTCCGCGTCCCTGACGGGGGACAGGACCGCGTCTTCGGTGAGCACCCGGCCGTCGCGCAGGCGTACGTTGAGCCGCCCGGACCAGGGCTCGCCCGCCATGACCGCGGCCCAGATGCCGGCGTAGACGGACGGGTCATCGAGGCCCTGCTCGTTGTCGCCCGGCCGCGTGCCGGCGACTTCCGCCAGCGTGCGCCCGCGCTGCCGCTCGAAGGCGGGATTCACGTACTCGACGCGGCCCTCGGCATCGAGGACCGCGATGGTCTCGGCGGCATGCTCGGCGATGGCCGCAAGCTTGCGCAGCTCCGCCTCAGCCGCCAGGCGGGCCGTCACGTCCCGCATCACCGCCACGTAGCTCGTGATCTCTCCGTCGGCGTCGCGGATCGGCGCGACGGTCACTTCCTCCGTGGCCTGCCGCCCATCCCGGCGGGTCGTCCCGATGAGCCCGGACCAGACCTCGCCCGACCGCACCGTCTGCCACAGGTCTGCAAGGTGCTGCCGCATGCCGATGCCGCGGCCGGGCGGCCGGCCGATCACCTCGTCGGCACGGAAGCCGGTCTGCTCCTCGTAGCGGGCGTTCACGTAGGCGATGTGCCCGTAGCGGTCGAGCACGGCGATGGCGTCGGCGGCGTGGTCGACGGCGGCGGCCAGCCGGGCAAGCTCCACTGCGTCGGCGTCGCGCGCCGCGACGAGCGCCTCGAACTCCCGCGCCAGCGTGCCGATCTCGTCACCCTGGCCCCGGCAGGGCATGGGGCCGGACCGGGCGCCGGCGCCGGCGGACTGCAGCGCCAGCACGTGCCGGGTCAGCCGGTTCAGGGGACCGGTGACGATCTGGCGGAAGACGAGGATCAGCGTCAGCAGGGCGAGCACCGTGCCGACGCCGGCGATGGTCAGCAGCAGTCGCGTCGTCTCGACCCCTGCGGCCCAGACCGGCCGCTCCATCCGCGTCTCCAGCAGGAAGGCCGGGTCGCCGTTGAAGTCGCGGAAGAGCTGGAAGTCCGACATGCCGTCGCTGCGCAGGTCGAGGCGCGCCCCGTCGGGTGCGCTGACGAGATCGGCAGCCAGCTGGTGGCTGAATCGATCGGCCTGCGCCGCGGAACTGCCCAGCAGCAGCACCGTGGACGGGAGTACGCTGAGCTCGGCCGACAGCCGCTTCGGGTCGAGACGGCGCGCCAGCACCAGGAAGCCGGGCGGAGTGCCTGAGCCATCCGTCCGGGTGATGCGCCGCGCGGCCAGCACCATCGGACCGCTGTCGGTATCGAGCAGGCCGGCGACGGCGGCGGCCGGATCACGCGCGCCGGCGGACCGGGTCATCGCGCGCACGATCGCCAGCTCGGGCCGCCGGCCCGCCTCGCGCAGGCCCGGGGCAAGGTCCCGGTGCAGCACACGGCCGTCGTTGCCGGTGAACAGCACGAGGTCGAGGCGCAGGCGCTCCAGTGCCCGGTCGCCCAGCTCCACGGCAGCGAAGGCCGCGTTGCGGCCCCGGGCAAATTCGTAGAGGTCGTCCCACTGGGCCCAGTCCGTCGCGGTGGTCGCGACGGACCCCACTTCGGCCGCCACGACGCGGGCGAGCACCGCGCGGTTGCGCAGGACCAGGTCGCGCTCGACGCCGGCGAACCGGTCCTGCACGATCTCGCGGGTCAGCACCGCCATGCAGCCGGCGAAGAGCGCCGCGACGGCGACGACCACGAGGGCAACCCGCGCCACCAGCGGCAGGCTGCGCCGCGACGGCGAGGCCGTGCGCCGGATCGCGCTCTGGCTGAAGATGGCCGTCGCGGCGGGTCCCCGCTCCGTCACGCGAGGGTATCCCCGGCCGCAGGATCCAGGGGCAGGCGCAGCGTGAACGTGCTGCCGGCGCCCGGCGCCGACTCGACGGTCAGGGTGCCGCCGTGGCGGGCCGCGATGTGGCGGGCAATGGCGAGGCCCTGGCCAGTGCCTTCGCCGACGGGCTTGGTCGTGAAGAAGGGCTCGAAGATGCGCGCCTGGAACTCCGGCGGGATGCCGCAGCCCGTGTCCGTCACGCTGACCTCGGCGAAGCCCCCGCGGCAGGCCGTTCGCACGGTGATGACGCCGCGGGGCTCACCTTCGCGCTGGCCGGCGGCAATCGCGTGGGCCGCATTGACCACGAGGTTCAGCACCACCTGGTTGAATTCGCCCGGCCGGACCGGCACCGGCGGCAGCCCGGCATCGAGCTCGGTCTTCACGTCGGCCACGTACTTCCACTCGTTGGTGGCGACGACGATGGTGCTCCGGATCGCACGGTTCAGGTCCATCGCCACCCGCTCGGCGGCGGGATGCGAGAAGTCCTTCATCGCCCGGACGATGCCCGCCACCCGGTCGATGCCGTCGAGGGACTGCTCGATGGCCGCGGGGATCTCGGCGGCGAGCCAGCCGAGGTCCACGCCGGCGGGGACCGCCGGCAGGGCTGCGCCGTCCAGCACGCGCTGAACGTCGGCGAAGGCGTCTTTCAGGAACCGGATGTTGCCGGCGATGTACTGCGTCGGCGTGTTGATCTCGTGGGCGATGCCGGCCGCGAGCTGACCGATGGACTCCAGGCGCTGGGACTGCTGCCGGTCCTGCTCGCGCGTGACCCGCTCGGTGATGTCGGCCGTCACGCCGACCGACCGCGTCAGGCGCCCGTCGACGCCGCGCTGCATCTTCGACCATGACTCCAGGTAGCGCACCTGGCCGTCCGCCCGGATGATGCGGTACTGGGTATGCATCGGGTTGCCGGTGGCCATGGCACGCTCGATGTCGCGGTACACGTGGGCCCGGTCGTCGGGATGCAGCAGCGCGAAGGCCGCCTTGATCTCGGCCGTGGCGCGCCCGGTGATGCCGTAGATCTCGCGCATCCGGTCGTCCCACTGGTAGTGGTCGCCGGCGAGGTCGTAGTCCCAGACGCCGAGCCTGGCCGCGTCGGCCGCCAGGGACAGGCGCTCGACCGTGCGGCGGGCCTCGGCCTCGGCTTCCTTGCGGTCGGTGATGTCGAAGACCACGCCGACGACGCGGACCGGCGTACCGAACGGGTCCTGCTCGACCACGCAGGTGGAGTCGTGCAGCCAGATCCACCGGCCGTCCTTGCGGAGCGCCCGGTACTCGGTGCGCGACGTCGGCTCGCGCCGCACCCGGCGCGCCGCGATCGCCTCGCGCAGCCGCTCACGGTCGTCGGGGTGGATCACCTCGTACCAGCTGCTCGCGAGGTTGGCCACCTCGCCGGGCGCGTAGCCCATGAGACGCGCCCAGCTGGCGTCATAGGTCACCCGGCCCCGCACCAGGTCGATGTCGTAGAGTCCCAGGTTGGCGCTGTCGATGGTCACGCGCAGGCGCTGCTCCGAGGCCATCAGGCCCTGGCGCAGCAGGGCCTGCTTGGTGATGTCGGACTGCACGGCGATGAAGCCGTCGATGCGGCCATCGGCGCCCGTCAGCGGCTGTACGTCCAGGTCGGTCCAGTACTCACGCCCGTTGGCGTCGCGGCAGAGCAGCTCGCAGCGCGTGCCGGTGCCCCGCCGCAGGCTCACCCGGAGGTTGGCGACGGTCGCGGCATCGGACCGGTCGCAGACCAGGAACTCGTTGAGGTCCCGGCCGACGGCGTCGCGGCTGCGGTAGCCCGTCAGCCGCGTGAAACCGTGGTTGACCCAGAGGATGCGCCGGGACGCGTCGGTGATGGCCACCGAGTTGCTGGTCCGCTCGGCCACCAGCGCCAGGCGTCGCAGTTCGTCGGCCTGGCGCGCCAGGTGTTCCTGGGTCCGGCGGGCGTCGGTGACGTCGTCGCGGCTCAGCACCACGGCCGCGTAGCCGTCGCCGCAGCGGGTCGCCGTCGTGCGGATGCAGCGGCCGTCGGCACGGCGCACGTAATCGAGGGTGCACTGCTGGCGTCGGCCCGCCAGCACTTCCTGCAGGCCCTCCACCCAGCCGGCAAAGCTGGCCGACCCCGAGTCGCGCTCGCGGATGCAGCCCTCCAGGTAGCGCCCCTCGAGGAACAGGCCCTCGGACACGGGGTCGGCGACGAGGGTCGGCTGCTCGCGCCAGCGGGCATTCGTGGCGATGACGCGACCCTCGGCGTCGAGCACCGCGATCTGCTGCGGCGATGCGTCGAGGACGGCCTGCAGGAGCCCGGCATCGGCCAGCCCGTCGCCGGCGGCTGAAATGGTCCCTGCGGCGACGGCCGCTGCTGCCCCGCTGTTCATGCCCTGGACGTGCTCCCCACTCTGCCCACCCGCAGCACCGTCCGGTGTGCCCGGAAAGTCCCGGCCCGGCGTGCGGTCCGTGGAACTCTAGCGGGCACCCCGGGGGGCGCCTGCGCGCCGACTCTCACGGGGCAGGGCTGGCGTGTGATGGGGCTCACAGTCCCGTGCGATCATGCGGGCCCGGACCCAGTGCGAATGCGGCGATGACGGACAACGACCCCCACACCCCGGCGGACATCGCCTCGCTGCGCCGGGCCTACCGCACGGTCCCGCTCGAGCGGGAGCACCTCGACCCGGACCCCGTCCGGCAGTTCCACCGCTGGCTCGGCGAGGCCATGGCGGCTGGCTCCCCCGAGGCGAACGCCGTGGGCCTCGCCACGGCCGACGCGGCGGGCCAGCCGTCGCTGCGCATGGTGCTGCTGAAGCACTTCGACGCCGCCGGCTTCGTCTTCTATACGAACCTGCAGAGCCGCAAGTCGCGGGAGATCGAGGCCAACCCCCGGGCGGCGCTGCTCTTCTACTGGCCCGAGGTCAGCCGCCAGGTGCGCGTGACGGGGCCGGTGGGCCGGACCACGACGGCCGAGACCCTGCGCTACTTCCTGAGCCGCCCGCGCGACAGCCAGGTCGGCGCCTGGACCTCGCCGCAGAGCGCCGTCATCGAGACGCGCTCGGCCCTCGAACAGCAGTTCGCGCGGCTCAAGGAGAAGTTCGCCGCGGGCGACGTCCCGCTGCCGGACTTCTGGGGCGGCTACCGCGTGGTTCCCGAGGCGGTGGAGTTCTGGCAGGCGCGGGAGAACCGCCTGCACGACCGCTTCGTCTACCGCCGCGACGGCGACGGCTGGTCCATCGACCGGCTCGCCCCCTGATCGCCGCGCCGTATACCCTTCGACCACCCACGGAGAACAACGATGAAAACCCGCGCTGCCGTCGCCTGGGCGCCCGGCAAGCCCCTCGAAGTGACCACCGTCGACCTCGAAGGGCCGAAGGCCGGCGAGGTGCTGGTCGAGATCCACGCCACCGGCGTCTGCCACACCGACGAGTTCACGCGCTCGGGCGCCGACCCCGAGGGGCTCTTCCCGGCGATCTTCGGCCACGAGGGGGCCGGCGTCGTGGTCGACGTCGGCCCCGGCGTCACGTCGGTGCGCAAGGGCGACCACGTGATCCCGCTGTACACGCCGGAATGCCGCCAGTGCAAGTCGTGCACGTCGCACAAGACGAACCTGTGCACGGCCATCCGCGCGACCCAGGGCAAGGGCCTGATGCCCGACGGCACGAGCCGGTTCTCCATCGGCGGCGAGCTGGTGCACCACTACATGGGCTGCTCGACCTTCGCCCACCACACCGTGCTGCCCGAGATCGCGGTGGCGAAGATCCGCGAGGACGCGCCCTTCGACAAGGTCTGCTACATCGGCTGCGGCGTGACCACCGGCATCGGCGCCGTCATCAACACGGCGAAGGTCGAGGCCGGCGCGAACGTCGTCGTGTTCGGCCTCGGCGGCATCGGCCTCAACGTGATCCAGGGCGCGCGGCTGGTGGGCGCCAACATGATCATCGGCGTCGACATCAACCCCGCCCGCCGGGCGCTGGCCGAGTCCTTCGGCATGACGCACTTCGTCAACCCGCGCGAGGTCGCGGGCGACCTGGTGCGGTACCTCGTCGACCTGACCGGCGGCGGCGCCGACTACAGCTTCGAGTGCGTCGGCAGCGTCGACCTGATGCGCCAGGCGCTCGAGTGCTGCCACCGCGGCTGGGGCGTGTCGGTCATCATCGGTGTCGCCGGGGCCGGCCAGGAGATCCGTACGCGGCCGTTCCAGCTGGTGACGGGCCGGGTCTGGAAGGGCACGGCCTTCGGTGGCGCCCGCGGCCGCACCGACGTGCCGAAGATCGTCGACTGGTACATGGACGGGCGGATCCGCATCGACCCGCTGATCACCCACACGCTGCCCCTCGACCGCATCAACGACGCCTTCGACCTGATGCACGGCGGTGAGTCGATCCGCACGGTGGTGATGCACCGATGAGCGCCGCCGAATCGTCCCTGCGGGTCATCGCCGAGCACGCCTGCTTCGGGGGCGTGCAGGGCTTCTACGAGCACGACTCCGTCGAGTGCGCGACACCGATGCGCTTCGCCGTATACCGGCCGCCCCAGGCAACCGCCGGGGCCGTGCCGGCCCTGTGGTACCTGGCGGGCCTGACCTGCAGCGAGGAGACCTTCCCCATCAAGGCCGGTGCCCAGCGGCTCGCCGCCGAGTACGGCCTGCTGCTGGTCACGCCGGACACGAGCCCGCGCAAGGCCCGGCTGCCGGGTGACGACGCCGCCTGGGACTTCGGCATCGCCGCCGGCTTTTACGTCGACGCGACGGTGGCGCCGTGGTCGCAGCACTACCGCCTGTACTCGTGGATCACCCGTGAGCTGCCGGCGGTGCTGGCGGCGCACTTCCCCGTCGACCCCGGGCGGCAGGGCATCTTCGGCCACTCGATGGGGGGCCACGGCGCCCTGGTCTGCGCCCTGCGCAACCCGGGGCAGTACCGCTCCGTGTCGGCGCTGGCGCCCATCGGCGCGCCGTCCCACTGCCCGTGGGGCGAAAAGGCCTTCACCGGCTACCTCGGCCCCGACCGGCGGCACTGGGCGGCCTGGGATGCGAGCGGACTCGTGCGCCACCGGCCCTGGCCGGGCGAGATCCGCGTCGACCAGGGGCTCGCCGACCGGTTCCTAACGGAGCAGCTCAAGCCCGACCTCTTCGTCGCCGCGTGCCGCGACGCCGGCCAGCGCCTCGACTACCGGGCCCATGCCGGCTACGACCACGGTTACTACTTCGTGCAGAGCTTCGTGCCTGAGCACCTCGCGTTCCACGCGGCGCGGCTCACGGGCTGAGCCCGCACCGGACGTCCTGGAGGACCTGCATGCGCCTGCTGCCCGTGCTTGGCCTGCTGCTTGCCCCGCTCGCCGCTACGGCGGCCGAGGGCATGTGGACCTTCGACAACTTTCCCGCAGCCCGCGTGCGGCAGGAGCTCGGCGTCGACGTCACGCCGGCGTGGCTCGAGCGCGTCCGCCTCGCCACGGTGCGCATCGAGGGCGGCTGCTCCGGATCTTTCGTGTCACCCGACGGGCTGATCCTCACCAACCACCACTGCGTCGTCGAGTGCCTGCGCGAGCTGTCGACACCCGATGACGACATCTCGGCCCGCGGCTTCCTCGCCCGCCGCCGCGGCGACGAGCGGCGCTGCGAATCGGAGCAGGTCTCGGTCCTGACGCGCATCGAAGACGTCACCGCAAGGGTGCGCGAGGCGGTCGGCGACGCGGCCGGCGCCGCAGCCAATACGCGGCGCAAGGCCGCCCTCGCCAGCCTCGAGCAGGCGTGCACCGGCTCGTACCCGGCCGACGATGCCCGCACCTGCGAGGCCGTGACGCTCTACGGCGGCGGCCAGTACTTCCTCCATCACTACCGCCGCTACGACGACGTGCGGCTCGTCTTCGCCCCTGAGTACGCCATCGGCTTCTTCGGCGGCGATCCCGACAACTTCAACTTCCCGCGCTACAGCCTCGACGTCGCCTTCCTGCGCGCGTGGCACAAGGGCCGGCCCGCGCGCACGCCGCAGTTCCACCGCATCCGTGCCGGCGGCGCCGGGGCCGGCGAGGCAGTCTTCGTGCCCGGCCACCCTGGCAGCACCGACCGGCTGCGCACGCAGGCCGAGCTCGACTTCCTGCGCACCGTCGCCGAGCCCCGCTGGCTGCTGCGCGCGTCGGAGCTGCGCGGCCGCTACGCGCGCTTCGGCGACGAATCCGCCGAGAACCTGCGCATCGTCACGGAGCCGCGGTTCTACGTCGAGAACGGCATCAAGGCCCGGCGGCTGGGCCTGGAGACGCTGTCGGACCGCGGGTTCATCGCGGCCACCGCGGACCGCGAGGCATCACTCAAGGCAGCGATGCTCGCCGACCCGGCGCTGGCGCCGTCGGCCGGCGCCTTCGACGCCGTCGCCCGGGCCGTGGCCGTCCAGCGCACCATCGACGTGCCGTACACGTACGTCGAGCGGGGTGCAGGCTTCCAGGGCGAGCTCATGGCCTGGGCCAGGACGCTGGTGCGTGCCGCGGCGGAGCGGGACAAGCCCAATGCGGAGCGGCTGCGCGAGTACAGCGAAGCGCGCATCCCGGGGCTCGCTCAGTACGTCCTCGCGCCGGCCCCGACCTACCCGGCCCTCGAGCAACTGCGGCTGCAGTTCGGCCTCGAGAAGCTGCAGGAGGCGCTGGGCCAGGACGACCCGCTGGTCCGCCGGCTGCTCGCCGCCGACTCGCCCCGCAGCCTCGCGGAACGCCTCGTGGCCGGCACCCGCCTTGCCGACCCGGCCGTCCGGCGGGAACTCTGGGAGGGCGGTGCCGCCGCCGTGGCTGCGAGTACCGATCCGCTGATCGTGCTGGCGCGGGAGGTGGACGTCGATGCCCGGCACTGGCGCCGGCGCTACGAAGACGAAGTCGAGTCGGTCATCAGCGCCGCCAGCGAGCAGCTGGCCGCGGCCCGCTTCGCGGTCAGCGGCACGACCACCTACCCGGACGCGACCTTCACGCTGCGGCTGGCCTACGGCACCGTCGCCGGCTGGCGCGAGGGCGAGACGGACGTCGAGCCCTTCACCGACATCGACGGTCTGTTCCGGCGGGCCACGGGCTCGCCGCCCTTCGCACTGCCGCCGTCGTGGCTCGCGGCCCGGGATCGCCTGCCGGGCGCCGCGCGCCTCAACTTCGCGAGCACCGCCGACATCATCGGCGGCAACTCCGGCAGCGGCGTGCTCGATGCCGAAGGCCGGCTCGTCGGCATCATCTTCGATGGCAACATCCACTCCCTCGGCGGCGACTACTGGTTCGACGCCGACAGGAACCGCGCCGTCGCCGTGCACCCGGCGGCGCTGCTGGCGGCCCTCGAGAAGGTCTACGGGGCGCGGAAGCTCCGGCGCGAGCTCACCGTCGAGCCGTGACCGGCGGCACCATCGCCGCCAGCTCGCGGCGGCGGAAGCAGCCGGCCAGGTGGTCGTTGACCAGGCCGGTCGCCTGCATGAAGGCATACATGATCGTCGATCCGACGAAGGTGAAGCCCCGGCGCTTCAGGTCCTTTGACAGCGCGTCGGAGAGCGCCGTGCGGGCCGGCACCTCACGCAGCGTCCGCCAGCGCGACTGCAGCGGGCGGCCGTCGACGAACTGCCAGACATAGGCATCGAAGCTGCCGAACTCCTGCTGGACGGCGAGGAAGGCCCGGGCGTTGCGGACCGTTCCCTCGACCTTGAGGCGGTTGCGGACGATGCCCGGATCGGCCAGCAGGCGCTCGACGCGGGCCGGGGTGAACCGGGCAACGCGGGCCGCATCGAAGTCCGCGAACAGGCGGCGGTAGTTCGCGCGCTTGGTGAGGATCGTCGACCACGACAGCCCGGCCTGGGCGCCCTCGAGGACCAGGAACTCGAACAGCACCCGGTCATCGTGGACCGGCACGCCCCACTCCTCGTCGTGGTAGCGCACATACGCCTCGCTGCCGAGGCACCAGTCGCAACGCACCGGTTCAGTCCGCCGGCGCCTCGACCAGCGGCAGGTACTCGCCGTCGTCGAAGACCAGCTGCCGCTCGGGCCAGCGCACCGCGCCGAGCCTCCCCTCGAAACACGCACCGGCCGGCAGCGGCCGCTCCAGGTAGCGCACGCCCACCGAGAAATCGAGGCAGAACGCGTTGCGCCGGGGACCTAGCCACGCGTTGCAGGGCGTGTCGCCGAAGACATTGTCCTCGCCCCTGGAGAAGCGCCGCCGGGTGGCCGCGGACACCCAGCGCCAGTAGTGGCCGAACATCACCGGCACGTCGTCCGTGTACTCCTGCCACCAGGCGACGCGGTTGACCATGCGCCACTTGCCGCTGGCGAAGAAGGGGCTCTCCGCGAGCCGCTCCACCCCCGAGGTGGCCACGCGCAGCGGGTTCGACATCTGGAAGTGCTGGTCCGACCGGCCCATGGCCTCGAGCAGCGGCACCCGCGCCTCGGCATCCTCAAGGGAGCGGCCCCAGGTGCGCCACTCGTCGATGGCCCGCGGGTACAGGGCGTCGGCCCGCCATGCGGCGTCGGACTCGCGGGCGTGCCGGTCGTAGAAGGCCAGCAGCGATTCGCCTTCGGGCACGGCGCGCAGTGCGGTGATCGCCCCGGGCTGCCAGGCGGCGTGCACCAGGCGCAGGTCCGGGCGCTCGAGCACCACGGGCAGCGTCGCAAGGAAGGCCTGGAAGCGGGCGCGCTGGTCGGGATGCGCCGGCGTGGTGTCCGGGTACTTGCCCTTGGCGCGATCGTGGTCATCGGCGAAGAACCAGCCGTTCCCGCTCTTCGGCGCCGCGCGCAGCAGGTTCAGTTCGTGGTTGCCCAGCAGGCACTGGGCGCGGCCTTCGCTGACGAGCCTCGCCACCAGCGCGATGACGCCAGGGCTGTCGGGGCCGCGATCGCACAGGTCACCGATGAAGACGGGGCGCCGGCCCTCGGGGTGGCGGCCGTCGGCGTCGTAGCCGAGGGCGTGGAGCAGGCTGCGCAGCGCCCCGAGCTCGCCGTGGACATCGCCGATGACGTCGAGGGGACCGGTGAACAGCGGAGCGATGAAGGCCACGGCGTTATAGTCGCGGCGGCGGGCCGCGATTTCAACGGCCGGGGGCAGGCAGGCATGGCAACGATCCTCATCACCGGCACGAACCGCGGCATCGGGCTGGAATTCGTGCGGCAGTACGCGGCGTCGGGCTGGGACGTCATCGCCACCTGCCGGCAGCCCGCCGCGGCCCTCGAGCTGCGGGCCCTCGCCGCGGCCACGGGCCGCGTCAGCATCGAGACCCTGGACCAGGCCGACCCCGCCGACGTCGCTGCGTTCGCGGCGCGGGTGGCGGAGCTGGAGCTCGACATCCTGTTGCACAACGCCGCCCTGCTGGGCCCGGGCGAGGCCCAGCTGCTCGGCCGGTTCGATGCGGCGGCCTTCGACGCGCATTACCGCACCAACGCCCTCGGCCCGCTGCTGCTGACCGAGGCACTGCTGCCGGCGGTGGAACGGGGGCAGCTGCGCAAGATCGTCTTCCTCGGCAGCGCCGCCGGCTCGACGGCCATGCTTCAGCCCCCGGCAAACCTCTATGGCTACCGCGGCAGCAAGGCGGCGCTGCACCTGATGGTGCGCAACCTGTCCATCGACCTGAAGGCGCGGGGCATCACCGTGGCGCTGGTGAACCCGGGACTGGTGGACACCCGCGGCCTGCTGGACCTGCCGCCGGATGACCCGGGACCGCCGGACCTGGCGCACCTGGTCAAGCTGGTGCGCGCGGGACTGGTGCCGCTGATCCGTGCGGCGGACTCGGTCACCGGCATGCGCCTGCTCATCGACGAGTGGACGCTGGAGCGGACGGGGCAGTTCGTGAATTACGACGGGCAGGCGCTGCCCTGGTAGTCGCGGCAGGCGGCGCGGACCTGGTGCCTCAGACTCGCGGCCGCACCTTCGCGGCTCCCGCGATATCCACCGCTCGTCGCGAACCCTCCTCGGACGGTTCCCCCTGCGCCGCTGCGTTGGGCTGGGGTGTCTGGCCGGGGCCTCCGGCGCCAGCGGAGCAGGATACGCAGCGCCAGAATCCGGCACGCGCGTCTGCCTCCAGCCGGCGCCCAGCTCAGTCGCGCGGCAGCGTCATCGACAGCAGCGAGCGGATGGCGGCAACGTCAACGGAACGGGCAGCCCCGGGGCGCCGGCGGGGCGCCCACACCGCGTCGGGGAAATGCGCGTCGTCGCGATGGCGCGGGATGACGTGCCAGTGCAGGTGCGGGACCTGGTTGCCCAGCGACGCCACGTTGACCTTGTCGGGGTCCAGCAGTCGACGCAGCACGGCCTCGACCGTACCGACCACCGCCAGTAGATGCGCACGGTCGGCGGGCAGCAGGTCCGTGAGCTCGGCGACATGGCGATGCCAGACGACGCGGCAGAACCCCGGATGATCGGGGTCAGCCGCATCCACGACCCGGCAGCGCGATCCCGCCCAGAGCAGCAGGGCCGGATCAGCCGGAACGCACAGCGGACAGTCGCCCATGGCAGTCATCCCTCGCCCGCCGCGTGCGGGCGTCACCCCGATTATGCCGGCTCCCGACGTACCGCAGGGGCACAGCGACACTCGCTACACCAGTCGTCCGCCGGCCCAGGAAGCCGCGTAGGCGCGGCTACGGGGCTACGGCGTCACGGTCAGACGCAGGGGGCCACGACATCAGGTCCGCACCGCAGCGGCGGAGCGATTCCCTCCGAGGAGCGTCCGCGACGAGCGGGGGATATCGCGGGAGCCGCGAAGGCGCGGCTACAAGACCACGACATCAGGCCCGTACCGGCGCCTGCACCCTCAAAACCACACCCGCAGCCCGACCACAGCCCGCGTATCCCGCACCGGCTCACCCGCCGCGCGCGCGATGTCCGCCGTGTCACCGGTGGAGCCCGTCCACTCGACCCCCGCGTAGGGCGCGAACTGCCGCCGGATCTCGTAGCGAACGCGAAAACCCAGCGTCACCTCGGCGAGCCCCGACCCGATGCCGGTCGTCTCGTCGTCCTTCGCGTAGGCCTCGGCCTCGAAGCGCGGCGTCGCAATGAGGCGGTTCGTCAGCAGCAGCCGGTACTCTGCCTCGAAGCGGCTGCCGATCTGCCCCCGTTCGCCGGCGAAGAGGTCCGCGCGAACGCCGAAGCGCTGGGGCGCCGTGCCCTGCAGGCCCACGAGCCCGTAGGTCCGCGCCTCGCCGGCGCCGGTATCGTGGCGCACGCCGGTGACCAGGTTCCACCAGGCGCCCACCGGCCGCCACCACACCAGTTCCATGCGGGTCTCGTCGTTGTCGTTCCGCGTGCGCGTGCCCTCGCTTCGGAACATCAGCCGCCCGTCGTCCCGGCCCGCCCAGGCCGTGACGTCCCAGTGCAGCCGGCCGTCGCCGACGTCCTGCCACTCCAGCTCCTCGGCCATAGCCATAAACACGAGCGGATTCTCGCCGCCGTGGGAATGCTCGCCGGAGTAGAACGCCGTGCCCTGGGCCCGGCCGGCTGCCGGCACCAGCAGGGCCACCAGCGCCAGGGCTGCGGCCATGGATGCGCGCTGCTCAGCCATCGACGCGCACCTCGCGGAACATGCCGAGGTCCATGTGCAGCAGCAGGTGGCAGTGGTAAGCCCAGCGCCCCGCCGCATCGGCCGTGACGCGATAGCTGAGCACCTCGCCGGGCTTCACGATGAGGGTGTGCTTGCGCACCAGGAAGCGTCCCTCGTCGTCCTCGAGGTCGCTCCAGAGCCCGTGCAGGTGCACCGGGTGGGCCATCATCGAGTCGTTGACCAGCAGGAAGCGCACGCGCTCACCCAGGGCCAGGCGGATCGGCGCCGCCTGCGATGCCGGCACGCCGTCGAAGGACCAGCGGTAGCGCTCCATGTGGCCGGTCAGCCGCAGCTCGATGGTACGCGTCGGCTCACGGCCGTCGGGGTCGGCGAAGCGGCTGCGCAGGTCGGCGTAGGTCAGCACCCGGCGGCCGTTGTCCCGCAGGCCGACACCCGGATCGGAGAGACGACGAACCGGCGCCGTCGCCCGCATGTCCACCGTCGGGCTGAGCCCGCCCGGCGGCGTCGGCGTCCGGGATGCGCCGAGGCCCATGGCCGCAGGGCCGATGGCATCGCCACCATGGCCTGCCGCAGCGTGATCGATCGCGTCACCACCCGCCGGCACGTCGTGGCCCATCGCCGCATGATCGGCGCCGGAATCGGGGACACCATGGCCCATGGCCGCATGATCAACCGCATCGCCGGCCGACGGTGCGTGACCCATCGCCGAGTGGTCCACGTCGCCGGGCGGGGGCACGCCATGGCCCATCGCCGCGTGATCCACGGCGCTGGCTCCAGCAGGACCAGCGGCGTCGCCGCCGTGACCGCCATGCCCGCCGTGGCCATCGTGGCCCATCCCCATGTCGGACAGGGCGAGCGGCACGCGCGGATCGACGGCCGGCACCGGCGCCACCATGCCCGGCCGCGGCGCCAGCGTGCCGCGGGCGTAGCCCGTGCGGTCCATGGCCTGGGCGAAGATCGTGTAGGCCTGGTCCCCTTCCGGCGTCACGATGACGTCGTAGGTCTCGGCGCTGCCGATGCGGAACTCGTCCACCGTCACCGGCTCGACGGGCTGCCCGTCGGTGGCGACCACCGTGAGCTTCAGCCCCGGGATGCGCACGTCGAAGAAGGTCATCGCCGCGGCGTTGACGAAGCGCAGCCGCACGCGCTCGCCGCGCCGGAAGATCGCCGTCCAGTTGGCCTCGGGTGGCTGGCCGTTGACGAGGAAGGTGTAGGTATAGCCCGTCACGTCGGCGAGGTCCGTGGGGTTCATGCGCATGGCCCCCCACATGGCGCGCTCCGATACCGACGGGCGCAGACCGTCGCGCGCCGCGTCCCGGAAGAACGTACCGACGGTGCGCTGGCGGAAGTTGTAGTAGTCCGCCTGCTTCTTCAGCTTCGCCACGATCCGGTGCGGATCCTCGTCGGTCCAGTCGGACAGCACGATGACGTGGTCATGGTCGGGCGCCACGCGCTCGGCCGGGTCGACGCTGTCCGGATCGGCGGGATCGATGACGATGGCGCCGTAGAGCCCCAGCTGCTCCTGGAAGCCCGAGTGGCTGTGGTACCAGTAAGTGCCCGACTGGCGCACGGTGTAGCGGTAGGTGTACGTCTCGCCGGGCGCGATGCCGGCAAAGCTCAGGCCGGGCACGCCATCCATGTCGGGGGGCAGCAGCATCCCGTGCCAGTGGATCGAGGTGTCCTCGTCCAGCGTGTTGCGCACCCGCAGCGTCACCGTCTCGCCCTCGCGGAAGCGCAGCACCGGCGCCGGCAGCGAACCGTTCACCAGCACCGCCCGACGCCGGCGCCCGGTGATGCTGACGGGTGCCTCGCCGATGGCGAGGTCGAACTCCGGGCCCGTGAGCACGGCAGGCGCCGGCACGGATGGCTGGGCGGCCAGGCCCGGCGCGCCGAGGCCGGCCCAGAGGCCGGTGGCCACGCTGCCCTGGAGGAAGCGCCGGCGGCTCAGGGCCGGCGGGCGCAAGGGCCTGGTGACGGGGGTGCGGGACCGGGGCCCGCGCGGGTCGTTCATGGCATGTCCTGCTCGATGGGGACGAGTCGTCACGCGAGCCGCCGGTTACCGGCGGCATCGCAGTGAAGCGCGACCGGACGCGGCCGGCCGCCAGGCTCCGGGTGGAGCCGGTCAGGACAGGGATCTAGTTGCGCAGGCGCCCGAGGCGCAGGTGGCGGGGCGGGTCGCCGGTGGCGCGGCCGGAGCGCGCCGCACCGCTGGCGAGGAGCGGCGCCGGAGCCCGATCGGTCGCGTCGACGTCACCGCGCAGGACGAGCAGCACCGGCACGGAGGCCAGGTGCGGCGGGTGGAAGCGGTCGCGGGAGACGCTGGCCGGCCCGTCGGCCGTGGCCTCGCCCACCGGCGACATGAAGCAGGGATCATCGGGGACGACGTGGCAGTCACCGCAGTGCTCCGCCGGGTCGCCGACCGTCGCTGCACCCGCGGCCGGCAGGGCGAGCGCGTGCAGCACGGCGGCCAGCAACAGTGCTGCCAGCCAGCGTAGCGCGACGGGACTGCTCGATGCGGCCTTCATGAGGGGCCAGTCTACGCCCGCCCCCGCCCATGGCAACCGGACCGACATCACCTGACCGGCATTTAACGTCGTCCCGACCGGGACACGGGCCGCGGTCAGCGGTCAGCGGTCAGCGGTCAGCGGTCAGCGGGAGCATTGCGCGGCGCCGGCGCCGGGCACTGCCGGTCAGGTCCCGTGGAGAGCAACTGTGCCGGCCACGGCCTCAGCCAGAGGCCCGGCCAGCCATCCCGCCGCGGCGCTTCGCGCTTGGGCCACGAACCGGCGGGGCCGGCATCCGGCGCCTACAGCTGCTTGTGCGACCCGTCGCAGTAGGGCGGGTTGCGGGTGGCCTTGCAGGCGCACAGGTACTTCTCGCCGGCCGCGGCCGACTGGAAGACCAGCGGCGCAAAGCTGCTGCCCTTGTGGGACCCGTCGCAGAAGGGCTGCTTCTTCGACTGGCCACAGGTGCACCAGTAATAGTCGCGCCCGGCCTCGAGGGTGACGGGAATGGGCGCCTTGCCCGCTGCCACTGGCTTGTCCATCGCTGCGTGTCGCTCCTTCAGTTCGCATCACGGTAACGGCCCGCCCTGGCGGCGGCACCGGCCCGCCAGTCTGCCGCGTCGGCGACGGCAGGCCAACCCTGCCCTGCGGCGGGCGGCGGCGGTTTCGCCACAAGGCCCGGGCCAGTAACATCGCGGCGCCCGCCACCAGCACGCCACGAGCCGAATGCCAGCGACCCGCATGCCCGCGCCCGACCCTTCTCCCCACGTCGCAGGGCGTACGCAGAGCCGCCGCTGGCGCGCCACCGCGGCCCGCCTGCCGGCACTCGCCATGGCGGTGCTGCTGGCACTGCCCGTGGCCGACGCCGCCGAGCCGCTGCCCAGCTGGCGCAGCAGCGCCGTCAAGGACCGCATCCTCGAGTTCGTCGGCACCGTCACCACGCCAGGTGGCCGGGGCTATGTCACGCCGTCCCAGCGCATCGCCGTGTTCGACGATGACGGCACGCTCTGGCCCGAGAAGCCCCGCCCGGCGGGCCTGTTCGCGCTGCCGGAGCTGCGGCGGCAGGCCGGCGACCACCCGCAGTGGGTCACCGACATGCCCTTCCGCGGCGCGCTGGAGCTGGGGGTGAAGTACCTGACCGAGGCGCCGGACGCGGACACCGCCGAGCTGCTGGCCGCCGCCTTCGCCGGCAGCACCCAGGAATCGTTCCGCACGCAGGCGCGGCAGTTCTGGCAGTCGGCGAGCCACCCGCGCTTCGAACAGCCCTGGCGGCGGGTGGGCTACCAGCCCATGCGCGAACTCATCGACCTGCTGCGCGCCAACGGCTTTCGCGTGTTCATCGTCACCGCCGTGGACGTCGACTTTACGCGGGCCGGCGCCGAGGAGATCTTCAACATCCCGCCGGACGACGTCATCGGCACGGCCGTCGACACGTCGGCGGGCGACGACGGCGGTACGCCGGTGGCGCGGCGGCTGGCGACCTTCGCCACCCGCGTCGACGCCGGCGCCAAGCCGCTCGCCGTCGACCGGGCCACCGGCCACCGCCCGATCCTCGTGGTCGGCAACGTGCGCGACGGCGGCGACATCGGCCTGCTCCGCTACAGCCAGGCGCCGGCCCGGGGCCGGCCAGGACTGCAGCTCGTCGTCGTACACGACGACTTCGAGCGGGAGTACGCTTACACCGAAGAGAACAAGGCCACGCTCGACACCGCCGCCAAGGCCGGCTGGACGACCATCAGCATGCGCTACGAGTGGAAACAGCTGTTCCCGTTCCAGGCTCCGGCCGTGAGCCCGTGAGCCGGCCGCCCGCAGCGACCCCGCCGCCAGCCACAGGTGCCGGCACCCGGTTCCCCACCGGCGCCACCTGGACCCCGCAGGGAACGAACTTCTCGGTCTACAGCCGCGACGCCGCGGCCATGGCGCTGCTGCTCTACGGCGCCGACGGTTCCGGCCCCGTGCAGGAGATCCCCCTCGACCCGAGGCGCAACCGCAGCTTCCACTTCTGGCACGTGTTCGTGCCGGGTCTGCCGGTGGGCACGCACTACAACTGGCGCGTGACGCCCGCCGCCGGCGGCCCGCCCGTCGAGGTGCTTGACCCGTGGGCCCGGGCCGTCAGTGACCGCGACTGGAACCGCACCGGGCGCATGGCCGACGCCACGGCACCGCTGGGCCTGCGCGGCATCGTCGTCGACCCCGACTTCGACTGGCTGCGCGATCCGCCCCCGGCCGGTGACCTGGCGGGCGCCGTCATCTACGAGCTGCACGTCGGCGGCTTCACGCGCCACCCGTCGTCGGGCGTCACGTCCCCGGGAACCTTCGCCGGCCTGCGCGAGAAGATCCCCTACCTGCAGGCGCTCGGCATCACCCACGTGCAGGTGCTGCCCATCGCCGCCTTCGACGAGCAGGACGTGCCGCCGGCGGTGGCCGCGCGGGGCCTGAAGAATTACTGGGGCTACAGTCCCCACAGCTTCGCCGCCCCCCACCCGGGCTACTGCACCGGCCGCGACCCGGCCGGCCAGGCCGACGAGTTCCGCGAGCTGGTGAAGGCGCTGCACGCCGCCGGCATCGGCGTCATCCTCGACGTGGTCTACAACCACACGGCCGAGGGCGGCGCCGATGGCCCGGTGATCAACTACAAGGGGCTCGCGCCGTCGTTCTCGTACCACCGCCGCAACGGCGAGTACCTCGACTACACCGGCTGCGGCAACACGCTGAACTGCAACCACCCGCTGGTGACGCAGCTCATCATCAGCACGCTGGAGCGCTGGGTGAGTGAGTACCACGTCGATGGCTTCCGCTTCGACCTCGCCAGCGTCTTCACGCGCGGCGAGGACGGCCTGCCCATGGCCAATCCCCCGCTGCCCTGGGCCATCGAGTTCTCGCGGCTGCTCAACGGCCGGGCGCTCATCGCCGAGGCCTGGGACGCCGCGGGGCTCTACCATGTCGGCAGCTTTCCGGGACTTGCCTGGACCGAGTGGAACGGCCGCTTCCGCGACGTGGTGCGGCGGGCCGTGCGCGGCGACGGCGGGCTCGCGGGAGCACTCGCCACGTGCCTGACCGGCAGCAGCGACCTCTACGAGCCCGACGGCCGTGAGCCGCGCAACGGCATCAACTTCGTCACCTGCCACGACGGCTTCACGCTGGCCGACCTCGTCAGCTACGACCGCAAGCACAACGCCGCCAACGGCGAGGACAACCGCGACGGCTCCGACGACAACCACAGCAGCAACCACGGCAGCGAAGGCGACACCGGCGACGAGGCGCTGCTCGCGGTGCGCCGCCGGCAGGCCCGCAACCTGCTGGCCGTGCTGTTCCTGTCCCAGGGCGTGCCGATGCTGCTGGCGGGCGACGAGGTGCTGCGCACCCAGCGGGGCAACAACAACGCCTGGTGCCAGGACAACGAGATCTCGTGGTTCGACTGGCGCCTGGCGGAGCGCAATGCCGGCATGCTGCGCTACACGCAGGGCCTCATCGCACTGCGCAAGCGCCACCCCACGCTGTGGCGGCGGAACTTCCTGACGGGACAGCCCGACGGGGAGCGCAACCTGCCGGACATCGCCTGGCACGGCCTGCGGCTCGACGTGCCGCCCTGGGCCGACCCGGCGGCCGACGCGGCCCGCCTGCTCGCCTTCACGCTGGCGGGCCTCACGCCCGCCGAGGAAGACCTGCACGTGGTGCTCAACTTCGGCAGCGATGACCACGAGCTGCCGCTGCCCGCGGTGACGGGCCGGCGCTGGCACCTGGCCGTGGACACGGCGGCCACCGGCGACACGGTCATTGCGCGCGACGCCCAGCGGCCGTTGGCCGCCGGCTCCATCGCGGTGGGTTCGCGCAGCGTCGTGGTGCTCGAGGCGCGCTGACCCGGCCGCCGCCGCAACGACGCGGCGCTCAGCCCTGCGGGCAGGCCGGCGCGAGGGTCTTCAGCAGTGCCCAGGTCCTGTCGAACTGCGCCGCCACGGCCGGCGGCTGGTTGCCGCCCTCACCGGTGAAGACGCCGAAGGCGCTCTGGCCCGCCTCGTCGAGGAACAGCACGGCCCGCAGCGGCCCCTCGCCCCCCTCGAGCTTCACGGCGTAGATGGCCCCGACCTGGTCCGGCCGCAGGTGGCCGTTCAGCGCGGTGCTGTGCTCGAGATTGAAGAACTTGCTGCCGGGCCGGTCGGACATCTTGCCGGCAGGGATGCGGCTCACCACCTCGAAGACGTGCCCCCCCTGGCGCAGCAGCGTCGTCGCGAGTTCCCACTCCTGCAGCGCGGCCCAGACCTTCTGGAACTCGCTGCCGGCCACGCCCACGGCCATGCCCGCCGGCAGACCGCTCGCGATGACCGACTCCGGCACCTTCAGTTCGGCCGCGGCCATGAAGGTCTGCTTGTGCGGCTTCGTGGCGTAGAGGCCGGCGATGGCCCTGGCCTGCTCCGGCGTGGCGCAGGCGGGGCCTGCGGCGTGGGCGGTACCAGCCAGCAGCAGCGCTGCGGCCGCGAGTGTGTGGCGCATCGGCATTCTCCCCCAGGCGGGCCGGCTGGCCCGGACGCCAATCTACCCCAGCCGCAGGACAGCCCCAAGCCTGCGGCAGGCAGCCGCGACCCTCGCGGCGGGCCGTTCGGGGCTAGACTCGACGGCACGTCGCCGTCGCGACGCGGGGTGCTCCATGGGCAACGCGAGGGTCTTCGTCCTGATGGCCGGGCTGACGGCCCTGTTCGTCATGGTCGGCGCCAGCATCGCCGGGCGCGCCGGCATGGTGCTCGCCCTGCTGCTGGCCGCCGGCATGAACGTGTTCGCGTGGTTCACCTCCGACACGGCGGCCCTGCGGGCCTTCCGCGCCCGGCTGGTGTCCGAGGCGGAGGCGCCGGAGCTCTACGCCATCGTCGACCGGCTGCGGCAACGGGCCGGGCTGCCCATGCCGCGCCTGGCCATCGCGCCCCACGCCCAGCCCAACGCCTTCGCCACGGGCCGCAGCCCGGAAAAGGCCGTCGTCTGCGTCACCGACGGCCTGCTGCGGATCCTCAACCGGGACGAGGTGGAAGGCGTGCTGGCCCACGAGCTCGCCCACATCCGGAACGGCGACATGCTGCTGCAGACCCTGGCAGCGACGCTGTCCGGGGCCGTCGGCATGATGTCGCAGGCGGGCCTGTACGGCGGCAGCCGCGACGGCCAGAGCCGGCCCAATCCCCTCACGATGCTGCTCGCACCGCTGGCCGCCATGCTCATCCAGTTCGCCATCAGCCGCGCGCGCGAGTTCAAGGCCGACGCCACGGGCGCGGAGATCTCGGGCCGCCCGCTGCAGCTGGCCGCGGCGCTGGGCAAGATCAATAACGCCGCCCGGCGCATCCCCATGGACGTCGCGCCCACCATGGCACCGCTGGCGCAGGTGGACCCGCTGCAGGCCGTGGGTGGCGGCATCGGCCGGCTCTTCGCGACGCACCCGCCGGTGGCGGAGCGGATCGCGAGGCTGCAGGAGATGGCGGGCAGGGGTGGCGGGGGATGAAGGGGGCCTTCCACGTCGCAGATGACGAACTGCCCGGCATTGCTCGACGGTTGGTCGACGGTTGGTCGACGTTCTACTGCCGGTGGCCCTCGTTCGCCGGCGTCAACCCCTGGTGATCCCCCTCACCCGCCGCAGCGCTTCAACGGCTCCGGCGCCAGCGGGTACGTCCTGACCAGCTGCTCTTCGAGCGGATTCCAGTTCATCGTCACCAAGGGCTTGGCGCCCGGCGTGAGGAACAGCAGGAACGGCGAGCCGTCCGGGGCGTCCGCGAGCACCTGGATCGTGCCGCTGTCGTCACCGGGGTCACCGCAGTTGGTGCAGACCTCGAGCCGGTCGAAGCTGCGTGCCTGACCACCGTTGCGGAAGGTGACGCGCTTCGCCGCGATGAGCAGCGCCAGCGGCGCACCGCAGGCGGCGTCGCCCCGCACCCAGGTGCCGTGGAAGGCCGGGGGGATGTCGGCCGCGACGGCGGGCAGCGCCCCGCACCCCAGCAGGGCCGCGGCAAGTCCGGCCACTGCAGCCGGACGACGGCCACCGGAGAGCAGGTTGCTGCTTCCCATCATGCTCAGCGCTTCTTCTTGAGCAGGTCGCCCAGGTTCTTCAGCGCCTCGGCCGCGTTGGCGGCCCCGGTCCCGCTGCGCACCTCGCCGAAGGAGAGCGCGTGCTCGCGCTCGAGCTTCAGCTGGTTCGACGGCAGCAGTTCGTACTGCTCGACCGCCAGCGACGGCGAGAACACGGTGCCGGGCGGCACCTTGCCGACGAAGCGGCGGAACTGGAAGGTCGCGTTGCGCGTCTCGCCGGCGCGCAGGCTGAACTGCGAGCTGGCCTTGTCGCGCGTCGAGACGGGAATGCCCTGCACCGAGTCGGCGCGCGTCTCGACCTTGTACTGCTGGCCCTTCTCGTCGAGCATGACGCCGCTGCCCTGCTTGTAGTTCAGGATCAGCGGCGTCGCGCCGAGGTTCTGGAAGGCGACGCGCACCGTCACGACCTGGTTGTTGCCCTGGGGCGCCGCCGCCGTGACGCCGGCGAGCCTGGCAACCACCGGGCCACTGGACGCGCAGTTGGCGACACCCTGGCACGGATCCCCGGCCGGCAGCGCCGCACCGGCCGCGGCCCCCGCCCCGGCAACGGCTGCACCGGCTCCGGCAACAGCCGCCACCGGCGCGCGGCCACCCGCGCCATTGGCGAGGCTCTGCCAGCTCAGCGCGTGCTCGCGACCCAGCTGGTACTGGTTGCCGGCCACGGGCTCGATCTCGCGCACACCCATCTCCAGGTCGAAGGCGGTGCCGACGATCACGTTGCGGTTGACGAAGAAGTTGAGCTCGAGCTTCGCGTCGGAACTCTCGCCCGGCCCCAGCGTGAACTTCGGGTCGAAGCGGTTGCGCTGCACCAGGCCGATGCCGCGCACCTTCGTGCTGTTCTGGACTTCGTACTTGTTGCCGCGGTCGTCGAAGGCCGCGGCAGTGCCGTCGACGTAGCCGAGGATCAGCGGCTCCGCGGTCTTGTTGGTGAAGCGCACGGTCACGTTGATCGGGCGGTTGCCGACGGTGTTGGGGCTGACGCGGAATTCGGTGACCGTCGCCGAGAACCTGGCCACCTCGCGGCACAGCGGCTCGCCGGGGCACGTGCCCTGGGCCCGGGCCGGGGACAGCGGCAGCAGTATCCCGAGCAGTGCCAGCGCCAGGGCGACGGCGGTGGTGGTGATGCGGAGTCTCGTTGCGTTCATGGCAGCTCTCGTCGATGGCATCAGGTTCTGGCCCGGGACGCGCCGCTCACCATGGCATGGCCGCGGTGGCGACGGACCGGGCGCGCTTCCGGGCGGACGCCGGCGGGGCCAGCCAACCGCCGCGGACGGCGCGGATCAAAGCGTCGGCGCGGCGCCGGAGGCCTGCTCGACCTCGCTGGCGCGACGCTCGGCGTCGATGCGGTCGAGCTCCGCCTGCATCGCATCGCCGAGCTTCAGCAGGTTCTCCTGGTGGGCGATGCCCACATAGAGGGACTGCACCAGTTCCGGGTTGTCGCGGGGGGGTACGAGGTCCGCGCTGATCGACAGGCCGCAGCCCTCGCTCCAGCTCTGGGTGCCCGGCCGGGCCCGGATGCCGTAGCACTGCTGGAACAGGGGATCCGTGGCGGCCAGCGGGTTGCCGGCGGGGTCGTACCGCCAGCTGAGCGTGCCGTGCTGCTGCTCGGTGAGCTCACCCTCACGGCCGTACTTGTCGCGCAGCGCCTGCAGGACGGCCGCACGCGACGGCATGTCGCCGGGCTTCCAGTGCTGCTGCCGCCAGATGCCGGCGACGGCCTGGCGGCCATCGAGGCCCGGCGAGGCCACCGACACCAGTTCGTCGATGTGGTCCCAGACCCGGCGACCCAGGCCGCACTTCTGCGCGTCGCCGATCTGCTTGAAGACGCACTCTGAGGTATCACCCCGCTGGATGGTGAAGCCCTGTCGCTCGAGCTGCACGCTGCCGGTCTGCAGCTGCTGGAACCAGCGCGGCGTGAAGCCGAACACGCCCTCGGGCATGGCGCAGCGTGCATGGTTCAGGGCCTCGTCGAAGCCCATGCCGAGCTTCAGCCCGACGATGTCGGGGCCGGGCAGGCTGGCGCCGGCCGTCGAGGGACAGCGTGCCGCCGGCAGTTCGTCCTCGGGGCGCGATGGCGCTGCCTTCCCGGCCTTTGCCGCTGCCGCCGGGGCCTTGTCACCGCTGGCGGACTGCGGCGCATCGCCGCTGCCACCACAGGCGGTCAGCAGCGTCGCGGCCGCAATGAGCAGCACCGCGGAAAAGGAACGGGTGACCGCAGCGGTCGACATGACGGGCGTCCTCTCGGGGAGTTCGGTTTATTTTCCGTGAACCATCGCGGAGATCGCTGCGGAGGTCAACCCCGCGGCCCGACGTGGTCGTTCAGTGAACGCCGCCCGTCGCGCAGGGCGTGCGGGCACCCGGCTGCGGAGCGAGCCCGCAGCGCCGGGGCCGCGGGAGAATCAGGCCCGCCGCGGCGGCGCCGGAAAGAAGGCGCTCGTGCGCCGGATGTACGCCTGGTACTCGGGCCGGCGGCCCGCGATGTCCTTCTCGGTCAGGGCGACGCCGGACACCTTGAGCAGGAAGAACGTGAGCATCGCGGGGCCGAAGAAGGTCCACCACGCACCACCGCCGGCGGCCATGAGCCACACGCCCCACCACAGCACGAACTCGCCGAAGTAGTTCGGGTGGCGGCTGTAGCGCCAGAGCCCGGTGCTCATGACGCCCCGCGCGGCATCGTCACGGCGCTGGAAGGCCGCGAGCTGCGCGTCGGCCACGGCCTCGAACAGGAACCCCACGGCCCACAGCGCGAGACCGGCGTAGTCCAGCAGGCCGAGGGGCGCCGTCGACGTGGCGGTACCGAGCAGCGGGAAGGCGACGAGCCAGGCCAGCACGGCCTGCAGGCCGAAGACGAGGTACACGCTCTTCAGCGTGAAGCCCGGCTCGTTGCGGGCGCGGATCTCGCGGTAGCGGCGGTCTTCGGGCCGGCCCCAGCCGCGCCACAGGATGTGCCCGCCAAGCCGCAGGGCCCAGATCACGGCCAGCGTCGCGACCAGCGTGCCGCGCGGCCCATCGCCCGGGGCCAGCACGGCCCAGGTGACGCCGGCGCCGGCAATCGCAAGGCCCCAGAAGATGTCGACGATGCCGACGTTGCGCGTGGCGAGGCTGATGAGCCACGCGCCGAGCATCAGCGCGAGCGTCGTGGCGAGCCCGGCGAGCGCCAGCGTCATGCCGGGGGCCTCAGGCGCGCTTCGCGAAGCGGTAGTGGGCGACGAACCACTCGGTGCCGCCGGCGTAGCCGAAGAGCTCGGCCACGGCCAGGAAGAACATGCGCCAGCGGTTGAACCAGCGGCGCGCGTCGGCCCCGTAGGTGGCCCGGAGCACGTCCATGACGGCGTCCTCGTTGGCGTCGAGGTTGGCGAGCCAGGCCTCGGACGTCAGCTGGTAGTGGGTGCCCGGCACGCGCCACTGCTCATCGAGGGCGAGGTGGTCCTGGAAGTGCGTGAGCGTGTCCTCGGCGGGCATCAGGCCGCCGGTGAAGAAGTACCGCGCCATCCAGTCGTAGTCGTCACCGGTGGTGAACGGGTACATCAGCTCCCGGTGGCAGAAGATGTGCACGAAGAGCCGGCCACCCGGGTCGAGCCAGCGGCTGATGCGCTCCATCAGCACGGCGTAGTTGCGCATGTGCTCGAACATCTCGACGGACACGACGCGGTCGAAGCGGCGCTCGGTGTCGAAGACATTGGCGTCGGCCGTGACGACCTCGACGTTGCCAAGGCTGCGCTCGGCGGCCCGCGCGAGGATGAACTCGCGCTGCGAGGCCGAGTTCGACACCGCGGTGATGCGGCTGCGGGGATAGCGGCTCGCCATCCACAGCGTCAGCGAGCCCCAGCCACAGCCGAGCTCGAGGATGCGCTGGCCGTCGGCGAGGCCGGCCCGCTCGCAGGTAAGGGCCAGCATCGCGGCCTCGGCGTCGCCGAGCGACGTCGCGGGCGTGGCAAACAGGCAGCTGCTGTACTTGAGGTGCGGGCCCAGCACCTTCTGGAAGAAGCCCGCCGGCACCTCGTAGTGCTGCTCGTTGGCCTTGTCGGTGTCGATGGCCACCGGGCTATCGCGCAGCGCCGCGAGCCGCGCCCGGTATTCCGCTTCGGTCTTCGCGCGCCGCTCGCTGGCGAGCCGGTCGCGCATGAGGCGGCGCATGCCGATCCGCATCAGCGGATCGGGCACGAGGCCGAGTTCGCACAGGTCGATGGCCAGGGGCACGCGTGGCTCCAGGGGTGGGCTCGTGGTCAGTCGGGATGGGCGCTGCCGCGCACGCGGCGCACCAGGCCGCCGAGGCCCGGCAGCTGCTCGTAGAGGCCGGTGCCGGCGTCCCAGAAGTCCTTGTGGACCAGCACCCGGCCCTCGGCATCGAAGCGGAACTGCGTGACGCCATAGGTCACCACCGGCTGGCCGCCGTTCAGGCCATCGGCCTCGACGGTCATCTGCCAGCGCACGTAGTAGTCGGCGCCGGTGCGGGCGCGGTCGAGGAAGCGCACGTCGAGGAGCCGGGCGCGGGTGGTCGTGCCGGCGAAGTAGGCCTCGATGGCGTCGGCACCCTCGACGGCGGCCAGCGTGTCGTTGAGATAGGCCTGCGGCGCATAGACGACCGCCGTCTTGGCGCGGACCGCCGCCGGGTCGAGGCGCGTGAAGTAGTCCTGCAGCCGGTCGAAGGCCGCCTGCTCGGCGGGGCCGCCCGGCTCGAACGCCGCGGCCAGCGGCGCGGTGCGCGCCAGGGCCTGCTCGTAGCTGGCGTTGAGTTCGGCCACGGGCGGTGCCGGCGCGGCACAGGCGGCCAGCAGCAGCACCAGGCCGCCAAGCACGGCGCCCGTGCCTGCCTGCCGACGCCCACCGGCATCCCTTGACCGCATCGCGTTGTCCGCCCTCTGGCCAGCCCGGAACAGGCTATAGTGTTTCGGAGCTTCGGGGGAAGCCGATTCCCGTACCCCCGCGAATACGACCACCAGCAGGGGGCGGCCGGGTCCGCCGGGGGGAGCTTCGGGCTTGCGTATCGCAATCGTCGGCGGCGGCATCGCCGGACTCTACACCGCGCATTGCCTCGCCCCCCTCGCCGACGTCCAGGTGTTCGAGGCCGGCGCCCACCCGGGCGGTCACAGCAACACGGTCGAGGTGGCGATGGACGGGCAGCGGCTCGCCATCGACACGGGCTTCATCGTCTACAACGAGCGCAACTACCCGCACTTCACCGCGCTGCTGAAGTCCCTCGGCGTGGCGACCCAGCCGAGCGACATGAGCTTCAGCTTCCGCTGCAGCGCCCGCGGGCTCGAGTACCGGGGCGACAACACCTTCGACGCGATCTTCGCCCAGCGGCGCAACCTGCTGCGGCCGTCGTTCCTGCGCATGATCGCCGGCATCGTGCGCTTCAACGGGCTGGCCGGTGAGCTGGTGGCGAGCCCGCCCGACCGCACGCTCGGCGAGTTCCTGGCCCTGCACGGCTTCGCGGGACCGGTGGTCGACGACTACCTGCTGCCCATGGCCGGCGCCATCTGGTCCGTCGAGCCGGGGCGCATCCTCGACTTTCCCGCCCGGCACTTCGGCGAGTTCTGCCAGAACCACGGCCTGCTGCAGGTCGAGGGCCGCCCCCAGTGGCGCACCGTGACCGGCGGCTCGCGCGAGTACGTGCGGGCTCTGGTGCGGCCGTTCCGCGACCGCGTCCACGTGGGCACGCCGGTCGAGCGCATCGAGCGCCACCCGACCCACGTCGTCGTCAAGGCCCGGGGCCGGGCGGCGCAGGCCTTCGACCAGGTGATCCTGGCCTGCCACAGCGACCAGGCGCTGGCGCTGCTGGCCGACCCCACCGCCGCCGAGCGCGGGATCCTCGGCGCCATCGGCTGGCAGGACAACGACGTCGTCCTGCACACCGACACGAGGCTGCTGCCGCGGCGCCGGCGCGCCTGGGCCTCGTGGAACTACCACCGCGACCCCTTTGGGCCCGTCGACCGCGTCAGCGTCACCTACAACCTGACGCACCTGCAGTCGCTGCCGACCCACCGGCAGTTCCTGGTCACGCTGAACCGGGGCGAGCTCGTCGACCCGGCGACGGTGATCCACCGCGAGACCTACGCGCACCCCGTCTACACGGCGGCATCGATGCACGCCCGGGCCCGACAGGCCGAGATCAACGGTCCCAACCGCACGTATTTCTGCGGCGCCTACTGGGGCTACGGCTTCCACGAGGACGGGGTCCGCAGCGCGCTGGCGGTGTACGATGCCCTGCGCGCCCACGCCGCCCCGGCCCTGCCGGCCAGGCCCGGCGTCGCCACCACGGCGAGCAGCGATGAACAGCTGTATCTATCGGGGACAGGTTAGCCACCGCCGCTTCGGTCGGGTGCGGAACGACTTCCGCTACCACATCTACATGATGTACCTCGACCTGGCGGAGCTCCCCCGGCTCTTCGACCCGTACTGGCTGTGGTCGGCAAGGCGACCGGCGCCGGCCTGGTTCCGCCGCGCCGACCATTACCGCCCCCCGGACGCGGCCGGCCAGCCGCTGCCGCCGCTGGACGAATCCATCCGCGACCTGGTCGAACGCGAGGCCGGGTTCCGGCCCGCCGGCCCGATCCGGCTGCTGACGCACCTGCGCTATTTCGGCTACTGCTTCAACCCGCTCTCGGCGTACTACTGCTTCGATGCCAGCGGCACCCAGATCGAGGCCGTCGTGCTCGAAGTCAGCAACATGCCGTGGCGCGAGATGCACCCCTACGTGCTGGCCGGCGGCCGGGCCCTGCAGAACGGCGCGCTGCGGTTCGAGTTCGGCAAGGCCTTCCACGTGTCGCCGTTCCTGCCGCCCGACATGCGCTACCGCTGCACGCTGGCGCCGCCCGGCGACCGGCTGGCGCTGGCGCTCGAGAACTGGCGGGGTGGTCGCCGCTCCTTCGACGCGCACCTGCAGCTCGCGCGACTGCCGGTCACGGCGGGCAGTCTCGCCCGCATGCTGGCCGTGGACCCGCTGGTGACACTGCGGGTCACGGCGCTCATCCACTGGCAGGCGCTGCGGCTGTGGCGCCGTCGCGCGCCGGTGTACGATCATCCCGCCGGCGGCCGGACCGGCCCCTCGGCGCCGGCACCCGGCACACAGCGATGAACGATCTCGACAAAGCCCTCGACACGCAGGCCGACGCGCCGGCCCAGGCCAGCGACAGCACCGCGGCGCGTGCCGCAGGGCGGCTGGCGCGGCGTGCCCTCTTCCAGCGCCTGCGCCGGCTGCACGCGGGCCGGCTGACGGTTCGCGAGGGCGAGACCACGACGACCTTCGGCGACGGCGGCGAACGGCCGGAACTGGCGCCGTCCGTTCGCGTCACCGACCCGACGGCCTGGCTCGACATCGTCACCGGCGGCACCATCGGCGCCGCCGAGGCCTACATGCAGGGAAAGTGGACGGTCTCGGACCTGCCGGCCCTGATACGCCTCTTCGCGGTCAACCGCGGCGTCATGGAGGGGCTCGAAGGCGGCCTCGCGCGGCTCGGCGCACCGCTGCTGCGCCTCGCCCACTGGTACCACAGCAACACGCGCCGGGGCAGCCGCCGCAACATCCGCGCCCACTACGACCTCGGCGACGAGCTCTTCCGCCTGTTCCTCGACCCGCTGATGATGTACTCGTCGGCCGTCTTTCCGCGGGACGAGGCCGGACTCGAAGAGGCGGCGCTGCACAAGCTGGCACTGATCGGCGAGCGCCTGCACCTGTCGCCGGACGACCACGTGCTCGAGATCGGCACCGGCTGGGGCGGGCTCGCGCTGTACCTGGCAAGCGAGTACGGCTGCCGCGTGACCACAACGACGATCTCGGCGAACCAGTTCGACCTGGCGAGCCGGCGAGTCGCCGAGGCCGGCCTCGGCGAGCGGGTCACGGTGGTGCGCCGCGACTACCGCGACCTCGACGGCCAGTACGACCGGCTCGTGTCCGTGGAGATGATCGAGGCAGTGGGCCACCGCTTCCTCGACTCCTACTTCAGGATCTGCAGCGAGCGCCTGAAGCCGACGGGCCGTGCCCTGATCCAGGGGATCATCATCGCCGACCGCCACTACGAGCAGGCGCGCCGGTCGGTGGACTTCATCCAGAAGTACATCTTCCCGGGCGGCGCGCTGCCGTCGCTGGCCTCGCTGCTGGGGGCCGCCGCCCGGGCCACCGACCTGCAGCTCACGGGGCTCCACGACATCGGCCACGACTACGCCCGCACGCTGGCCCTGTGGCGCGAGCGGTTCCTGGCGCGCGTGCGCGACGTGCGCCTGCTGGGCTACCCGGACGAGTTCATCCGCATGTGGGAGTGGTACCTCGCCTACTGCGAGGGCGGCTTCCGCGAGCGCACCATCAGCACGGTGCAGCTGGTCTTCGACAAGCCGGACTGCCGGCTGCCCGCCCTGCGCCCCTGAGGCCCGCCCGGTGGCTGCCCGCCTGCCCCGCCGCAGCCCGCTTGCCGCCCTGCTGCTGGCGCTGCTCGTCGCCGGCTGCGGCACGCCCGAACTGGTGGCCGACATCGACGCGCCACCCGACGCCAACGGCCTGGTGCCGCTGCGGGGCGCCGGCCTCGGCGAGGCCTGGATCCGCCCCGGCACCAACCTGTCGCGCTACCGCGCGCTGCGCCTCGAGCCGGCGGAGTTCCAGTTCCGTCCCGTCCCCGAGGTGCCCCCCTCGTCGCGGGCCACGGCGACGGAGTTCCCCGTGGGCGACGCCGACCGCGAGCGGTTCATCGCCGACATGAACGAGGCCCTGCGCAAGGAACTGGCCGCGAGCCGCAAGCTGCCGCTGACCGACGAGCGGGGCCCCGACGTGCTGGTGGTGCAGGTGGCCTTCCTCGACATCGTCTCGCGCGTGCCGCCGGACATCGCGGCCCGCAACGAGCTGTACCTCGACAGCGTCGGCGAGGCCACGCTGCAGCTGCAGCTCAAGGACGACGGGACCGGCGAGCTGCTGGCGCGCACCAGCGACCGGCGCAAGGCCGAGCCGCCCGACGGCTTCGGCATTCCTGGGGCGGCGGGCTCGCTGCGGCAGCTGAGCCGGACGACCCCGGTCACGGCCCGATCAGAGGCGCGTCAGGCGGCGCAGCGCTGGGCTGCCAAGGTGACGCGACGGATCGACCAGCTCTACGTGCAGGGAAAGATCGAGGCCAGCAAGCGTTGACGGCGACGGTGGGGAGTCAGAGGCCGACCAGGCGTCCGCCCAGCGCGACCGCCTCGTCTAGCCGGGGCCCGTAACCGTCGGCACCCACGCGCTGCCAGAGCTCCGGCGCCTCGTCGAAGGCCGAGCCGCCGACGATGACCTTGACGGGTCGCTCGCAGCGCTCGCGGATCGACCGGATCGCCTGCTCGACGCGCGGGACATGGGTGCCGAGCGTGGCGCCAAGCACCAGCAGGTCGACCTCGAAGAACGTCAGCAGGGTGGGCAGCTCGTGGGCCGGAACGTCGGAGCCGACGAAGATGACCCGCCACCCGCCCAGCTGGTACAGGTCGCCGAGGGCCCGCAGGCCGATGTCGTGCACGTTGCCGGCCACGGCCGCCAGCACCACGGTCCGGCCGTTCGGCTGCGCCGGCTGCCCGGCCGCGGCGATGACGGCCATGGCCCGGTGCGTGGTGGCGGTGACCATGTGCTCCTCGGCGATGGTCAGGTCACCGGAGTGCCAGAGGCGGCCGACCTCGCGCTGGGCCGGCATCAGCACCTGCAGGTAGACGGCCTGCGGGCCCAGCCCGTCGGCGGCGGCCGCAGCGACGCTGCGGATGGCAGCCGCGGCATTGCCCTCGAGGATCTGCTGCAGGTACTGCAGCGCCAGCCGGTCGGCCGGACGCTCGGGGTCGAGCTCGCAGGGATCCATCTCCGGCACCGGGCCATGGAGCAGGCCCAGCGCCGCGTCGAGGTAGGCCAGCGCCTCGGCGTTGGCAGCACCGGGAAGCTTGTCCTCGAGGACGTCCCGCAGGGCCTTGAGGCTCGACCGGATGTCGGCGTCGCGCTGGCCGCGGGCCTGGAATGCCTTGCGCGACCAGGTCACCCGGCCGGTGAAGAGGCGCGCGTCACCGGCGGCGACGGCCGCGGCGAGTTCGAGCACCCGCTGGGTGAGGTGCGCACGCCACGTCGGCTGGGCCGTGGCCCCCATGCGGTCAGCGAGCTCCTGATCGCGCTGGAGCATCAGCGACGTGGCGAAGCCGGCGTAGCCTCCGGCACCCCGCTCGAGCAGGTCGGCGGCGAAGGCGTTGCCCTGGGCCGGGCCTTTTGTGCGGGAGGTCACGGGGCGGAAGCTCCGGCCATGGCGTTCGGATGGTTCAGCATGCGCGGCGTTTCGCCCCGGTAGCGGGCCCGGATTCAGCGCACCGGGCCGCCGGGCAGCGCCTCGCCCCGCTGGAGCGGCGCCGCCTGCGTGATGGCCGGGTCGATGGTGTGGTAGATCCGGCCGACCGTCGCCGGGTCGTCGAGGCACTCGACGACCAGCCGCGCCAGGTCGGCCCGGTTGATGACACCCATGGCCATCCGGTCTTCGGTGCGGATCGCCGTGCCGCTGGCGGGGTCGTGGGTCATTCCGCCCGGCCGCAGGATCGTCCAGTCGAGGCCACTGCCGCGCAGGTAGTCCTCGCCGAGGGTCTTTTCGTCGAGCACCGGGCCGAGGAACTCGATGACCCGGGGGCCGACGGCGCCCCGGCTGTCACCGCAGCCGATGGCCGTGACGAAGATGAAGCGGCGCACACCGGCGCCGGCGGCGGCATCGACGAGGTTGCGGGTGCCGGCGTTGTCGGGTCGCGGCTCGCCCCGCTTGCCGCCGACGGTGTCGATGACGGCGCGGAACGGGCCGGACGCGAAGGCCGCCGCCACGCTGACGGGGTCGAGCACGTCGCCGCGGCAGGTGGCCACGCCGAGGGAGTCGAGCTCGCGCGCGTCCGCCGACGGGCGCACGCACGCCGTCACGTGCTCACCGCGCGCAGCGAGCAGGCGGCAGACCTCGAGGCCCGTGCCACGGTTGCCGCCAAAGACGAGGATCCCCCCGGACATGCGGGCATTGTAGGCCCGCGGCCGGTGCGCGGGCCACTGCCCGGACGTGCTGGCCCGCGGCGGCTTGACGCTCCCCGGGTGATCGCTGAAGCTGCCCGGGCCTTCGGGCCTGGCCCGGCCAGCGAACGAACCAGCGAACCCGCATCCGGAACCCCCATGGAGTACCTGAGCCCATGCGTATCCTGCCCGTCGTCCTTGCCCTGGCCGCCGCCCTGGGGGTCACGCCCGTGACCGCCGCCGACAAGACCACTGTCCTCATCACCGGGGCGAACCGCGGCATCGGCCTCGAGTTCGTGCGCCAGCTCTCGGCCCGCGACTGGAAGGTCATCGCCACCGCCCGCGACCCGGCTGACGCCACGGAACTGCAGGCCCTGGCGAAGGCCGACCCGGACATCACCATCGAGAAGCTCGACGTCACCGACCGGCCGGGCGTCGATGCGCTCGCGGCGAAGTACAAGGACCAGCCCATCGACCTGCTGATCAACAACGCCGGCAAGACGCCGCGCTACATGTCGGCGTTCAAGCAGTCGTCCGGCGTCGACTACGACCAGGCACTGCAGAGCTACGAGATCAACGCCCTCGGGCCGCTCAAGGTGATGTCGGCCTTCCTGCCCAACGTCGCGAACTCGCAGCTGAAGAAGATGGTCGTCATCTCGAGCAAGGCCGGCTCGTTCCCCGAGAGCCCGAAGATGCCGATGATGTACGAGTACCGGGCCAGCAAGGCGGCCCTCAACATGGTCGTCTACACCATGTCCTTCGAGACGGCGAAGAAGGGCGTGACGCTGGTGGCCCTGTCACCCGGCACCGTCAGCACCGAGCCGGCCGAGGGCGAACTGGGCTACGGGCAGAAGATGCAGGCGATGCCGGGATCCGTGACGCCCGTCGACAGCGTGACGTCGATGCTGAAGGTCATCGACGGCCTGACGCCGGCCCAGAACGGCCAGTTCCTCGACTTCAAGGACGGCCGCGTCATCCAGTTCTAGCCCGGCGCCGGGGGCTGCCCGCCGGGGCGGCCCCCGACCCTGGCACCTCGAAGTCGGCCGGGCCGTGGGGGTGGTTGTGGCCCTCGGCCGCCACCCAGCCCCAGACCTGGGGCCGCTTGCGGTACACGGCCGCCGCCGCCCGCGCGGCGTTGTCATCGGGCGTCGTCCACGGGTTGTAGTGGAAGTAGTTGTAGAGCTCGCTGCCCGTGCGGCCCAGCGCGATGCAGCCGCTGCGTGACGCGAAGGACCCGTGGTTGATGTACGGCGGCCGCCAGAAGTAGCCGCCGGTCGGGATCTCCCCGAACTGCAGCATCCAGGAGGTGCCCCACACGTGGTAACTCTCCTCGGTGCAGTCGTGGTACGAAATGTTGTGCTGCGCGTAACGCGGCGCCATCGTGTAAAGGAACGTCGTCGCCCCCGTCAGCGGATCGACGCGCAGCGGCTTGACGCAGCAGCCCGTGGCCACGCCCGGCTGGTAGCGGGCCTGCATGATCCACGGCCCCTGCTCGTAGCCATTCGTCGAGACGAAGGCCGGCAGCAGGGCCCACGGGTGATGCTCGGCGGACTCGACGAAGGTCGGCTCGCCGTCGTTGTAGAGCATGAGGGCCTCGAAGCCGCCGGGGCTCGACAGCGCCCCCAGCGCGTAGCCCGCGGGCAAGAACAGGTAGTGCCCCTCGCCCACCGCGTCGCCGCCGATCCGCACGCTCCCGCGGAGCACGAAGATCTCGAGGTCGGACCACGAGTAGCCGGGCGGGCGCCGGTAGCCGGCATCGAAGCGCATCTTCAGCGAGCAGGCCCCGGTGTCGGGGTCGACGCTGAGCAGCTTGTAGTGGGCGCCCCGCGCAAAGCCCCGCAGCCGGAACGGCCGGTACGGCTGGTCGACCTCGACGTACGGCTCGATGTGCGGACGGGGCACCGTAGCCTCAGTCCTTGAGCACGAAGGTGACCTTCAGGCGCACCTGGTAGCCGGTGATCGCCCCCTTCTTGACGATCACCTCCTGGTCCTGGACCCAGGCACTCGTGATGTTCTCCAGCGACTTGCCGGCCTGCTTGAGGCCGGCGCGTATGGCGTCATCGAAGCCCTTGGCCGACGTGGCAGTGATCTCGATCGTCTTGGCAACGGTCATCGTGGTTCTCCTCGTTCACTGGCAGAAAACCGCTCAGAGGTCGTCGGTGGCGAACGAATCGCAGGCGCCGACGTCGCCGCTCTCAAGCCCCCGGCGGAACCACCGCATGCGCTGTTCGGCGGTGCCGTGGGTGAAGGAATCGGGCGTCACGTAGCCCCGGGACTGCATCTGCAGGCGGTCGTCGCCGATCGCGCTGGCGGCGTTGAGCGCCTCGTCGAGGTCGCCGTCCTCGAGGACCTGGCGGGCCGCGTCGGCGCGGCTGGCCCAGACGCCGGCAAAGCAGTCGGCCTGCAGCTCGAGGCGAACCGACAGGGCGTTGGCCTCGGCCTCGCCCATCCGCTGGCGCGCCGCCTGCACCTTGCCGGACACCCCGAGCAGGTTCTGCACGTGGTGGCCCACCTCGTGGGCGATCACGTAGGCCTGGGCGAAGTCGCCGGGCGCATTGAAGCGGCTCTTCAGCTCATCGTAGAAGCTCAGGTCGATGTAGACCTTGCGGTCGGCGGGACAGTAGAACGGCCCCACGGCCGCCTGGGCAAAGCCGCAGGCCGACTGCACGGCGCCGGAGAAGAGCACGAGGCTGGGCTCGGCGTAGCGCGCGCCGCCGGCGGCGAAGACCTCTCCCCAGGTGTCCTCGGTATCGGCCAGGACCACCGACACGAACTGCGCCGCGGGATCGGCATTGGCATCGAGGGGCGGACCTTCGGCGGGCGCGCCACCCGGCAGCGGCCCGCCGGGCTGCAGCAGCGGGGTGGGATCGACGCCGAAATACAGGGCCACGAGCACGAGGACGATGGTGCCGATGCCGCCGCCCACCAGACCGCCGCGCGCAGGCCCGCGGCGACGGTCTTCGACGTTGGAACTGCGGCGCCCGCCTTCCCAGCGCATGGTCCCCTCCCCGGGGCTTCTCGTTGCGGTCCATCGTGTGCCGATGGCTGCCGCGGGTCAACCGCCGGTGCAGCCGCTACAGCACCCGCAGCACGAAGCACTTCAGGTAGCGCGTCTCGCGCAGCCCCAGCAGCACCGGGTGGTCCCGCCCGGCGCCCCGCCGCTCGAGCACCTGGACGTCGCAGCGCGCGTCGGCAGCCGCGGCCTGCAGCACGCCCTCGAAGGCCGCCTCGTCGACGTGGTGGCTGCAGCTGGCGGTGACCAGCGTACCGCCGGGGTTCAGCAGCCGCAGCGCCCGCAGGTTGATCTCCTTGTAGCCGCGCAGCGCACCGGGGATCGACGCCTTGTTCTTGGCGAAGGCCGGCGGGTCAAGCACGATGGTATCGAAGCGCCGGCCGGCGTCCTGGGCGGCCCGCAGGAAGTCGAAGGCGTTCTCTTCGACCACCTCGACGTTGTCGAAGCCGTTGCGCACCGCGTTGGCGCGGATCTGGGCAGCCGCGGCCGCGGAGCTCTCCACGGCCGTCACGCGGTTGGCGCGGCGCGCCATCTGCAGCGCGAAGCCGCCGGCGTAGCTGAAGCAGTCGAGGGCCTCGCCCCGGGCGTAGCGGCCGGCAACGATGTGGTTCTCGCGCTGGTCGAGGAAGGCGCCGGTCTTCTGCCCGTGGAGCAGGCTCACGGCCAGCTCGACCTGGCCTTCGCGGTAGACCACCGGGTCAGGCACCTCGCCGCGCAGGATGCCCTTCTCCGCCGGCAGGCCCTCGAGCGCCCGTACCGCCGAATCGGAGCGATTGACGATGCCGGCGCAACCGGTCTGGGCCACGAGCAGGTCGGCCAGCAGCTCGCGCCGCTCCTCCATGGCGGGAATGAGGAACTGCGTGACCAGGTAATCGCCGTAGCGGTCAACGATGAGCCCCGGCAGCCCGTCGCCGTCGCCATGGACGAGCCGGTAGCTGTGCTCGCCGGGCAGCAGCTGCCGGCGCAGCGCAGCCGCGGCGGCGATGCGGTCGCGGAAGAAGCCGGCGTCGACGGGCCGCTCGTCGCCCGTCACGCGGCGCAGGCGGATCTTCGACGCGCGGGAGTGGAAGGCCTGGCCGAGGCAGCGCCCGCGGGGATCTAGGACGCGGACGACGGCGCCCGCAGGGACGTCGTCGGCCACCCCGGCGTCGCCGCCGTAGATCCACGGATGCCCCGCCAGCCAGCGGGTGACCCCGCGGTGGGTCAGTGAGGCGACCGGCGTGTCAGGCAGTGTGGGCATGGCGCCGGCATTATCGCCGGCGCCATGCGCCACGTCAGCGGGATTTCAAGGCGTCGCGGATCTCGGTCAGGAGCTTGACCTCGTCGGACGGCCCGGGCGGCGGCGGTGGCGGCTCGGCAGCCTTCAGGCGGTTCATGGCCCGCACCATCAGGAAGATGATCCAGGCGAGCAGCAGGAAGTCGAGCACGGTGTTCAGGAACACGCCGTACCGGAGCACGGGGGCCCCGGCGTCGGTGGCGGCCTGCAGCGTCGCGTAGTCGCCGGCGCCGAGGTTGATGAACAGGTTGCTGAAGTCGACCTTGCCGAGCGCCAGGCCCACGACGGGCATGACCAGGTCGTTGGTCAGCGACGTGACGATCTTGCCGAAGGCACCGCCGATGATCACGCCGACCGCCAGGTCGACGACGTTGCCACGCATGGCAAAGGCCTTGAACTCGTTCAGCATCAGTGGGTCTCCTGTGGCAGATGGCGGGACCCGGCGGGCGCCGCCGTGGCGGGGATGATCAGGGGCTAGACTACGCCGCATCGCCCCGGCCACGCCAGCGACGATGCCGGGCTGGAGCGGTTACCATCCGGGCAGGCCGGCCATCACGCGAGGCGACGATGCACCCCATGGAAGTCGAGTTCTTCGGCGCGACCCGCGAAGTAACGGGCTCCTGCCACATCGTGCGCGCCGGCGGGCGGCAGATCATGCTCGAGTGCGGGCTCGTGCAGGGCGACCGGCGCGCCGCCGAGCGCAACCGCGGCGAGTTTCCCGTCGACCCCGCCAGCCTCGACGCCGTGGTGCTGTCCCACGCCCACATCGACCACTCGGGCCGCCTGCCGCTGCTGGTCCAGCGCGGCTACCGCGGGCCCATCTATGCGCAGTCGGTCACCCGCGACCTGTGCGCCATCATGCTCGAGGACAGCGCGCGGCTCGCCGAGGCCGATGCCGAGAACGAGAACCGCAAGCGCGCCCGCAAGGGCCTGCCGCCGGTGACACCGATCTACACGGTCGCCGACGTCGAGCGGGCGCTCCGGCAGTTCGTGCCGATGCACTATGGCGAAGGGCGCGAAATCCTGCCGGGCATCCGGCTGCGCTACCACGATGCCGGCCACATCCTCGGCTCGGCCTCGGTAGAGCTTCAGGCCACCGGCGGCGGGCGGACGGCGACGCTGGTCTTCAGCGGGGACCTCGGCCAGTACGACACGCCGATCCTGCGTGACCCGGCGGCGCTCTCCCACGCCGATCTCGTCATCATGGAGAGCACCTACGGCAACCGGCAGCACCGCAGCGGCGACGCGACCATCGCCGAGCTCGCCGACATCTTCCGCCAGGCCAGCCAGCACCGCGGGAACATCCTGATCCCGGCCTTCGCCGTGGGCCGTACCCAGGAGCTGCTGTACCTGTTCGCCACCAACTTCGACGCGTGGAAGCTCGGCCGGTTCCGCATCTACCTCGACAGCCCCATGGCGATCCGCACGTCGACGGTGTACTGGAACAACCCGCACCTGTTCGATGCCGAGGCCGCCACCGTCCGCAGCGGTCTGCGCGACATGCCACTGCTGCGGAACCTGAAGCTCACGGCGAAGGCGACGGAGTCGCAGCGCATCAACGCACGCCGGCACGGCGCCATCATCATCGCCGGCTCCGGCATGTGCGAGGGCGGCCGCATCCAGCACCACCTGCGCCACAACCTGTGGCGCCCCGAGAGCCAGGTGATCATCGTCGGCTACCAGGCCAGGGGTACACTCGGCCGCCGGCTCGTCGATGGCGACCAGTACGTCCGCATCCACCACGAGACGATCCGGGTCCGCGCGCAGGTCCACACCATCGGCGGCCTCTCGGCCCATGGCGACCAGGAGGACCTGCTGCGCTGGTACGGCAGCTTCGCGCCGAAGCCCCCGGTCTGCCTGGTGCACGGCGAGCCGGAGGCGGCCGAGGCCCTCGCAGCCCGCCTCGCGGCAGCCGGGGCGCCCGACGCGGTCGTCGCCGAGCGGGGCCTGCGGGTGCCGGTCATGGGCCGGCCGCTGCACTAGCGCCATGCAGGACTACGAGAAGCTCGGCGCCTTCTACCTGGGCCGGCGGGTGGCCGACGGCGAGGCCACCGACGACCTCGTGCTGTACGACTCGACCGACCTGACGACCCACGCGGTCATCATCGGCATGACCGGCAGCGGCAAGACCGGGCTCGGCATCGGCCTCATCGAGGAGGCGGCCATCGACCGGATCCCGGTCATCGCCATCGACCCGAAGGGCGACCTCGGCAACCTGCTGCTCTCCTTCCCCGCACTGTCGCCGGACGACTTCGCGCCGTGGGTCGACCCCCACGCCGCCGCGACGGCCGGCCAGTCGCCAGCCGCCTATGCGGCGGAGCAGGCGGCGGCATGGCGCAGGGGCCTCGAGCGGAGCGGGCAGCAGCCCGAGCGCGTCGCGCGCCTGCGGGCGGCCGCCGATTTCGCGCTGTATACGCCGGGCAGCACGGCGGGGCGGCCACTGTCGGTGCTGGCTTCGCTGGCGCCGCCCCCGGCGGCCGTCCGCGACGATGCCGACCTGTACCGGCAGCACCTGCAGGGCGTCGTCGGCGGACTGCTGGCCCTGGCGGGAATCGAGGCGGATCCACTCACGAGCCGCGAGCACGTGTTGCTGTCCACCGTGCTCGGCGATGCCTGGCAGGCGGGCCGCAGCCTCGACCTGGCGGGCCTCGTGGCGACCCTGCCGGCGCCGGGCATCGCCCGGGTCGGCGTGCTCGATCTCGAGACGTTCTTCCCGGCGAAGGACCGCATGGCGCTGGCGCTGCGCCTCAACAACCTGCTGGCCTCGCCGGGCTTCGCGGCCTGGACTGCGGGGGAGCCGCTGTCGGCCGGCGCGCTGCTCCACACCGCCGCGGGCCAGCCGCGCGTCAGCGTGCTGTCCATCGCGCACCTCGGCGACGCCGGGCGCATGTTCTTCGTGACGCTGCTGCTCAACGAGCTGATCGCCTGGATGCGCACGCAGCCCGGCACCACGTCGCTGCGCGCAATCCTCTACATGGACGAGGTCTTCGGCTACCTGCCGCCGACGGCAGCACCGCCGTCGAAGGCGCTGCTGCTGACGCTGCTCAAGCAGGCCCGCGCCTACGGCCTCGGCGTCGTGCTGGCCACGCAGAACCCGGTGGACCTCGACTACAAGGCCCTGGCCAACGCCGGCACCTGGATGATCGGCCGGCTGCAGACGGCGCAGGACCGCAACCGCGTACGCGACGGCCTGGCCGCCGCTGCGGGCGGCCTCGACCCGGACCAGATCGAGGCGACCCTCGCGGGCCTCGGCAAGCGGCGCTTCCTGCTGCACAACGTTCACGAGGCCGCACCGGTCGTCTTCGAGACCCGCTGGACGATGTCGTACCTGCGCGGTCCGCTGACCCGGGACGACATCCGCCGGCTCACGGCGGGCAGCGCCACGGCACCGGCGGCACCCGCCACGACGGCGGTGCCGGCGGCGCCCGCAACGTCGCCGAGGCCCGTGCTGCCGGCCGGGGTGCCGGCCATGTACGTCCACGCCCACCGGCTGCCCGGCGCCGGCGAGCGGCTCGTCTACCACCCGCGGATCGTCGGCGCCGCCCGGGTAGCCTGGCTGAGCACCCCCCACGGCGTCGACCTGCGCCGGAACCTGCTGCTCGCGGCCGAGCCGGCCGGCGCCCACGTCGAGTGGCCCGAGGCCGAAGCCCTGGGACTCGATGCCACGGCCCTGCAGCAGGAGGCCGAGCCGGATGCCGCCTTCGCCGCGTGCCCTGACGGCCTCTCGGCGACGGGGCTTCGCCAGTGGCAGGACCAGTTCCGCGCCTGGCTGCGCACCGACATGCCCGTCACGCTCTACCGCAGCGCCCGGCTCAAGGCCACGTCGGCCCCCGACGAGGACGAGGGCACCTTCCGGGCCCGGCTGCAGCAGCTGGCGCGCGAGCAGCGCGACCTGAAGGCGGCGCAGCTGCGCCGGAAGTACGAGGCCAGGCTCGCCACCCTGGCCGAGCGCCGGCGGCGCGCCAGCCAGGCCGTGGAACGGGAGCAGCAGCAGGCCTCGAGCGCGAAGGTCGACGCCGCCATGGGTTTCGGCACGGCCGTGCTCGGCGCCCTGTTCGGCCGCAAGGCCCTCTCGTCGACCACGCTCGGCCGGGCCGGCCAGGCGATGCGCAAGGCCGGCAACGTGCAGAAGCAGGCGGCCGACGTGGCGCGGGCCAGCGAGGGCGTGGCGGCGGTCGAGGCCGAGATAGCCCGGCTCGAGGCCGAGGCGCAGGCCGAAGTCGATGCGCTCGATTCCGGCTACGACGCGCTGGCGGAACCCCTGGAGGCCATCGCCGTGCGCCCGCGGGCGAGCGACGTCACGCTGCAGTTCTTCGGCGTGGGCTGGCTGCCGTACATCGAGGACGGCGCCGGCAACCTGGCGCCGGCCTGGCGCTGACGCCGGCCGGCAACGGCCTGACGGTCAGCGGCCGAAGGGCAGCGCGTAGAAGACCGACGCCGTGACCGTGATGCTCTCGTCGAAGCCGTCGAGGTCGTAGACCATGCCCTCGATGCGGAACCGCAGGCGGCCCGTGCCGACGTAGTCGGCACCGATGCCGTAGGCGAGGTCCTGGCCGTCGGAACCGCCCCCGCCGACGCCACCGGCGGTCAGGTCGCTGTCCCAGCTGATCAGACCGAGCTTGCCGAACACTTCGAGGTCGCGGTTGACGGGCCAGGTGCCGACCGCGTTGACCTCGAAGCCGCTGGTCTCGAGGGTGGTCTGCACCTGCTCGAGCTGGGCGTCGGGCGTGATCACCGGGACCAGCGCGTCGATCTCGCCGATATCGACCCACCCGGCCTCGATGGCCAGGTACCGGTGCAACCGCACGCCGACGAAGACCCGCGCCGCCAGGTCGGAACCTTCGATGTTGCGGGACAGGGTCTGTCCCGGACCGATCAGCAGGCCGGGCTGCTGGATCTCCTGTGCGCCGTAGCCGAGCCCGACGCCCGCGTACGCGGCGCGGTCGGCCGCCTGGGCCAGCGGGGCAAGGACCGTCGCCAGCAGCAGGGCGGCCGGCGGCAACAGGGCTCGTGAGTGGCGCATGTCAGGCTCCCGCAACGCGCCACAGTTTGGCGAAGTGGCCATGGCCTGTCCATGACGCTTGCACGGCAGGCGCCGGCAGGCGAGGCTACCGCCCGCCGACAAGGGCCCGGGGAGTCCCACGCGTGAACCAAGGCAGTTCGAAGTTGTTCTACGGCTGGTACGTCGCCCTGGCCTGCGGCGTTGGCCTGGCCTGCGGCATCGCGTGCGTGGTCACGTACACGTTCGCCATCTTCGCCAAGGAGCTGATTGGCGAGTTCGGCTGGTCACGCACCGAGGTGTTCTTCGGCCTGACGGTCTCGGTGATCACGGTCGCGCTGGTGGCACCGGTGCTCGGGCGGCTCGTCGACCGGGTGGGCCCGCGGCGCATGATCCTGACGAGCATCGTGCTGCAGGCCCTGATGATCGCCTCGTTCTCGCGGCAGACCGACGCCGTGTGGACCTTCTATGCGCGCTTCGTGCTGCAGACGATCCTGGCGCTGGGCACGACCCACGTGGCCTTCACCCGCGTCATCGCGGTCTGGTTCGACCGCAAGCGGGGGCTGGCGCTCGGCGTGGCCCTGGCGGGGCTGGGCGTCGGGGGAGCGATCTGGCCGCCGTACACCCAGTTCCTCATCAGCACCTTCGGCTGGCGCAGCGCCTACATCGGTCTCGCCGCCACGATCCTCCTGCTGTCCTTCCCGGTCATCGCGCTGGTGGTGCGCGACACGCCGCAGTCGATGGGCCTGCAGCCCGACGGCGAGCCGGCACCCGCCTCGGGCACGGCGGCGGCCGGCCCGCCGCCGGGGATGACGGTCGGCGAGGCACTGCGGACGACGACCTTCTGGATGATGCTCGCGGCGTTCCTGCTGATCGGGCTCAGCGTGACCAGCGTGCAGCTGGCACTGCCCCAGCTGCTGACCGACCGGGGCGTCGACGCCATGCTGGCTGCCACGGCCCTGTCGGCCGTCGCGGTGGCACTGGTCTTCGGACGCGTCGCCGCGGGCTGGCTGATGGACCGGTTCTTCGCGCCGCGCGTGGCAATCGCCTTCCTCGCCGGGCCCATCGCCGCCATCCTGCTGCTGGCCGCCGGGGCCAGCGGCCCCTTCGCCTTCGTCGCCGGGCTGCTGACGGGGATGGCAGCAGGCGCGGAAGTCGACGTGACGGCCTACCTGACGAGCCGGTACTTCGGCCTGCGGTTCTTCAGCGGCATCTACGCGTGGTACTACGGCGCCTACTCGCTGGGCGCCGGCCTCGGCCCGCTGCTGACGGCCGCCGCCCGGGACAACCTCGGGTCCTACACGGAGGCCCTGTACATGCACGCGGCACTGCTGGTCGTGGCGGCGGTGCTGCTGGGGCGACTGGGTCCCTTCCCGCAATGGCGGGCCGGCCAGGCCTGACGGCCCGCGACCGCTACATGCGGACCGGCCGCTTGTGCAGCTTGCGCTGCAGTGTGCGCCGGTGGATGCCGAGCGCCCGCGCGGTGGCCGAGATGTTGCCGCCATTGTCCTGGAGCACTCGCTGGATATGCTCCCACTCGAGGCGCTTGACCGAGAGCGGACGCGAACGCACCGGCACCGACCCGGCCGGTGGCACGTCGGTGGTCTCGAGGGCGCTGACGATCTCGTCGACCTCCACGGGCTTCGTGAGGTACTGCGTCGCGCCGAGCTTGATGGCCTCGACCGCCGTCGCGATGCTGCCGTAGCCGGTCAGCACGACGGTTCGCGCACCCACCGGCTCGCGGGCCAGCAGCGGGATCAGCGGGAGCCCGGAGTCGGTGCCGATGCGCAGGTCGACGATGGCATAGTCGGGAGGGTGCGCGTCGATCTCGCTGCGTGCCGCCGCCGCGCTGGCCGCCAGCGTCACGGCGAAGCCGCGCCGCCGCAGCGCGTTCGACAGTACGTCGCCAAAGACCGGGTCATCTTCGACGACCAGGATCTGCCGGGCAGTGTTCATGCGGGAACCTCCGTGAGTCGGTTGGTGGCGAGGCGCAGGCGCACGGTGGTGCCCCCGTCGGGATTCGGCTCGGTGACGAGCTCTCCGCCCAGCTGGGCGAGTGCGGCACGCGAAATGAGCAGGCCGATGCCGAGCCCTCCGGCCTTGGTCGATACGCCCGGCGCGGGGAACCGGGCCCCGCCCGGCATGACCCCACCCTTGCCGCGATCGGCCACGGCGATCTCGAGGGCCCCCGGGTCGAACCGGCACGCCACCGATACGCTGGACGGCGACGCGTCGACGGCGTTGTTCAGCACGTTCAGCAGGGCCTGGTAGGCCCGCCGGTCGACGGCCAGCGGCGGCCCGGCCTCGGTGCCCGGCTCGACGCGGACGCGGGCGCCGGGGCGCAGCCGGTGCACCTCGTCGACGGCCCGGCCGATGAACTGCGCGGCCGTCAGCTGCTCGACGCGGTCGGCACGCGCGGCACCCGCCGTGGCCGACAGCACCGAGAGCGCGTCCTTGCAGCGGCTGATCTGGTCGCGCAGCAGGCCGAGCTGCCGGCCGAGCCCGGGGTAGTCACACTCCGGATACTGGGACTGCAGCTCGCCGGCCACCACCGCCATGGTCGCCAGCGGCGTGCTGAGCTCGTGGGCGGCACCGGCCGCCAGCGTCGCCACGGCCATGACCTGCTCGTCACGCAACGCGACCTCGCGTGCGAGGGCGAGGTCGCGGTCGCGCTGGCGCAGCGTCTGGGCCATGGCCGATACGAAATAGGCGAGCAGGCTCGCCATCACGACGAAGCCGAGCCACATGCCGGTGGTGTGCAGCTCGGGCGCCGCGGTCATGACGTGGGACGCCGCACCCGTGGGCAGGGCGTGGCGGCCGAACAGCAGGACCGTGTAGCAGGCGGCGCTGGCAAGGCCCATGGCCCAGGCGTAGGGCTGCGGCAGGACGGCTGCCGCGATCGTGAGCGGCAGGAGGAAGAACAGGACGAGCGGGTTGGCCGGCCCGCCGGACAGGAAGATCACCGCGGTCAGCGCCAGGAGGTCGATGAGGAGCTGGATGCAGATGGCCCGGTCACCGACGGCCAGGCCACGGTGCACGAACCACCAGAGCACCGCGTTGCCGATCACCAGCATGACGGCGATGCCCGTGACCGAAGGCGACGACACGACCAGGCCATAACGCGGGCCGAGCAGCGCCATGACGACGGCGGCGCCCGGTATCGCGATCGAACGCGTCAGCAACAGCCGGCGGACGTTGAGGACCGGTGCCGTCTCGGGCGCCGGCAACGAAGGTCTCGCTACAGCGTTCATCACACTTGCTCCACGGTCGCCGCCGGGCCGGCCGCCCGCGCCCCGAGGGGCAGCTCGAGCACGGCCAGCAGGCCGGGCTGATTATCCTTCAACCGGAGCGCGCCGCCATGCAGGCGGGCCACCGCCGCGGCCAGGCTGAGCCCGAGGCCGGTGCCGTCGCGGGTTTCGGCGTTGCCCAGCCGCACGAAGGGCGTCATGGCACGCTCGCGCTCGGCGGCCGGGATGCCGGGGCCGGAATCCCCCACGGAGAGCGCGGCGCGGTCGCCAGCCATGCCCGCCATTATGTCCACCGTCCCGCCGGCCGGAGTGAACTTCAGCGCGTTCTCGATGAGGTTGGCGATGGCCTGGGCCAGCAGCTGCCGGTGGCCCCGGAGCCACACCCCCGGGGCCAGGCTCGTGCGCAGCTCGATGCCCTGCTCTTCGGCCTGGGGTGCGTACAGCTCGGCCAGCTGACCGAGCATGATGTCGGCGGGCACGTCCTCGGGCTGGGCACCGATGGTGCCGCTCTCCGCCTCGGCGATCTGCAGCAGAGCCCCGAGCACGCGCTGCATGCGATCGAGGTCACCGATCGCAGCCTCGGTGTCGGCCGGACCCGCACCGAGGCCTGCCGCCAGCGACTCCTCCATGCGCAGCCGCATGCGGTGCATCGGCGTGCGCAGGTCGTGGGCCGCACTGTGCAGCGAGGCGCGGAGGATCTCGGTGGTGCGGGCCAGCCGGTCCAGCAGTTCGTTGACCTTGCCGGCCAGCGCGTCGAACTCGTCGTTGGCCCCGGTCACCGGCAGGCGCTGCGCCAGGTTGCCGGAAAGGATGGCGGCACAGCTCCCGTTGACGGCCGCGACCCGGGCGAGGATCGTGCGGCTCTGCCGGTAGCCGACGGCGAGCGCCAGCAGGGTGACCAGCACCATGGCGATGGCCGTCGCCACGGCGAAGCGCTGGGTGAGCTGGCGCCGGTCGGTCAGGTCGGTGCCGACCACGAGGCGCAGGCCGTTGGGGAACTCCTGGATCAGGGCACGGACCGGGTGGCTGCTCTCGCGCCGGCCCTCCCGGGTGAGGATCTCGAACTCGACCCAGCGGTCGTCACGCGCCTCCATGGCCGGCCAGACCGCCAGGTTGCCCGCCAGCACGGTGCCGTCGTTGTCCTCGAGCAGGTACACGCCGTTGGCCCGCGCCCACACGCCGCGGCGCAGGTCCACCTCGCGGATCAGCTGGCGCGGCCCGCCGTCGTTGTAGGCGCTGACGAGGGCGAGCAGGTCCTGCTCGATGGCGGCGTCGAACTCGTCGTCGACGAACCGGATCGTGAACAGGTAGATCGAGATGATCAGTACGAACAGCGCCGAGGCGAAGATGGCCGCGTAGACAAGGGAGACCCGCAGGGCCGATACGCGCATCTGCAGGTCAGTCCGCGCGGATCGTGTAGCCCGCGCCGCGGATCGTCTGGATCAGCGTCCGCTCGTGGCCCTTGTCGATGGCCTGCCGCAGGCGGCTCATGTGCACGTCGATGACGTTGGTCTGCGGATCGAAGTGCAGGTCCCACACGCCCTCGAGCAGCATCGTGCGGGTGACGACCTGGCCCGCGCGCCGCAGCAGGAACTCCAGCAGCTTGAATTCCCGCGCCGTCAGGTCGACGCGCTGCCCCGCCCGCGTGACGGTGCGGGCGAGCAGGTCCATTTCGAGGTCGGCGACCTTGAGCCGGGTCTCCGGACCGGGCGCCACCTGCCCGCGGCGGAGCAGCGCCTCGAGCCGGGCCAGCAGCTCGGCCAGCGCGAAGGGCTTGGTGAGGTAGTCGTCGCCGCCGGACCGCAGCCCCTCGACCCGCTGGTCGACGGAACCCAGGGCCGAGAGGATCAGCACCGGCGTGCGGTTGCCCTGCTTGCGCAGCACCTCGATGATCGTCAGGCCGTCGAGGTGCGGCAGCATGCGGTCGGCAATGATGGCGTCGTAGGTGCGCTCGGTGGCCAGGAACAGGCCATCCCGCCCGTCGGCGGCATGGTCGACGCGAAAGCCGGCTTCAGTCAGCGCCCGGACGAGGTACCCGGCGGCGTCGCGGTCGTCTTCGATCAGGAGAAGTTGCATGCCCGCATCACTGAAGCTGGCCTGCCGGACGATCGGGCAGGTACGGGAGCCATTCTAGTTTTTGCTTGCCGGGACCGGGGACCGGCGGGTAGAGATTCGAGCCAGGCCCCCCGTCGCCAGGGGGGGGGGGGGTACGACAGGGAGCCTGGCCCGGCGCTGCACGACAACTGGACGGGAAGTTTCAGCGATCTGGACGGAGGGCATCGGGCGTACCGCAGGGGGGGGGGAACAGCAGCCCGGGGGGAGCCTAACGTCCGGAATCGCGACCTCTCACCACCTTCCTAACCGTTGCTTGCGAGCTTGGGAGCAAGGATGCGCCGGGCCCCATGGCTGGGTCGTTGCAGGTTCCTTAAGTTTGCTTAAGGTCGGGCTGCAGCGACGCCAGGGCCTGGCGCCAGGCCCCGGGGGGCAGGGCCGGGTCGTTGGCAATCTCGAAGGTCAGCCGGTCGGCGGCGGGATTGCCCAGGCATTCCACGAGCACCTTTGCCAGGTCACCCCGCGTGATGGTGCTGCCCCGGAACCGGCGCCAGTCGTCACCCTGGGCCAGCACGACGCCCTTCACGCCGGCCGGATCGTCCACCAGCCCGCCGGGCCGGACGATGGTGTAGTCGAGGCCGCTGTCCCTCAGGTGCTCCTCACCCTTGAACCGCCACTCGAGCGCGCCCTTGAAGGCCTTGTTGGCGGGCGACTGGGGATCGGTGACGCCGATGGCCGTGAGCAGCACGAAGTGCCGCACGTCGCCCGGCGTCGCGGCGTCAACCAGGTTGCGCACCGCGCCGTAGTCGACGAACCGGGCGCTGTTGTCCCCGCCGAGCTCGCGGCTGCCGATGACGCAGATCACGTGGTCGACGCCACGCATCGCCGCCCGGGCCGCCGCGGGATCACGCAGGTCGGCCGCGACCCAGTCGATGCCGGCGGCCGCGTCGCCGAGGCGGGCGCGGGCCTCGTCCACGTTGCGGGTGGTAGCGCGGAACGGGATCCCGCCGTCGGCGAGCTCCCGCATGACGTAACGCCCGGCCCGGCCCGAGCCGCCGGCCACGAGGACGCGGCCCCGGGCCGGGTCGGAGGAGCCGCTGCCCCAGGCCGTACAGCCGGTGGCGAGCAGGCCGAGGGCCGCGATCACCGTCCGCCGGTCGAGGCTGCCCGCCCGCTGCGGCCCCGGCGTGGACAGATGGCTTTCCCGTAGCTGCATGGCGATTCCCGGCGCGTTAGCCTGCGCGCCATTATCCCTGAATCCCCTGCCCCCGGTCCGACGAAGCGCCCCGGTATCGGGCCTGCGCCCGGCGGCACTGCACTCCGGAGTCGAACAAGATGTACATCAACTTCTGGTATCCCATCGTCCGCAGCCAGGACCTCGAGGCCGGAAAGGCCCAGCGCGTCAGGACCCTCGGCGTCAACCTCGTCGCCTGGCGGGGCGAGGATGGCCAGGCCCACGTCCAGGCCGACACCTGCGTCCACCGCGGCGGCTCCCTGAGCAAGGGCCTGGTCAAGGACAACTGCATCGTCTGCCCCTACCACGGCTGGCGCTTCGGTCCGGACGGCAAGGCCGTGGCCATTCCCTCCCTCGGTCCCGATGCCAAGCTGCCGGCCCGGGCGAAGATCGACTCGTACCCCGTGCAGGAGAAGTACGGCATCGTCTTCGCATTCCTCGGCGACCTGCCCGAGGAAGAGCGGCCGCCGATCTACGACGTCACGGAGTTCAGCGCCGACGGCTGGCGCGGGACCGAAATCGTCGTGCTCGACATCGACGCATACTACGAGCGCTCGATGGAGAACGGGCTCGACCCGGCGCACAACGAGTTCGTCCACCCGTCCCAGGGCTCGCCCGGCATGGAGCCGGACTACCTGAAGAAGGGCCTGGGCCTCGAGGACAGAGAGTGGGGCACCCGCTTCTTCGTGTCGTTCGACGAGAAGGGCCACCAGGAGTCCGATCTCTCGGGCCTGCGCGCCTCGAAGAAGGGCGTGCGTGCCGGCTCCGGGCACCATGGCCCGAACCACCTGCAGACGTGGATCAACTTCAGCGCCACCAACGCCTTCCACCAGTACTTCTTCGAGCAGCCCGTCGACGAGTCGCACACGCGCGTGTTCTTCCTGAACACCCGCAACTGCATGCTCGACCCGAAGATGGACGCGCGGGCCAACGAGGCGAACCTCAAGGTGGCCCACGAGGACATCGCCGTGCTCACCGAGCTGAATCCCGTGCGCACGCCCGAGAACAACGTCAAGGAGATCCTGCTGCCACCGGACCAGGCCGTCGTGCGCTACCGCGAGTTCCTCGCCGAGTGGGAGCGCCGCGGCTGGCGCATCGACCTGAAGAAGCTGCGCGAGACCGCCGGCGACGTGGCCTACGCGATCCCCTGCCCGGACCGCCGCACGTCGGGCAACTGGGTGCTCGACCCGATCCCGCTGGTGCCCGCGGCCGACGCGGCGGCCAGCGCGACGCCGGCGCGCCTCGCCGGCGGCAACGGCTGACGACCGGACCCGCGCCGGGGCCGGATGCCCCGGCGCGGGTCAGCGTCGCGGCATCACGTCGATCGCGACGCTGATGCGCTCCCCGGCCCCGGTGAACGGCCGGGTGCAGTGGTACAGGTACGAAGGGAACATCACGAGCCGCCCCTCGACGGGCTCGATGCACCGGGCCGGCGGCGGGCGCCTGAACCGGTATCGGGCGGGTGGTGGCCCGAACTCGAGCCAGCCAGCCTGGGGATCCTCGCCGCATGCATCCATGCCGGGAGGCACGGCCACGTAGTACACCGCGCTGAGCCAGCCCAAGGGGTGCTGGTGCGGCAGCTGGCGGCCGCCGGCGGGCAGCAGCGTTCCCCAGGCCCGCAGCGAGAAGCCCGTCGACGCTCCGGCCATGACCGGATCCTCGCCGAAGCCAGCCGCGACCACCCGCTCGACGTAGGCCTGCACCGCGGCCCTGAAATACCCGTCGAGGGCGGTGAGCTCACGTTCGCGGTGCAGGTACAGCTCGCCCGTCTGGCCACCGTCCCGGGTCGACCTGGACACCGGCGAACGGACCAGCGACGGGTCGGCGGCGAGGCGCCGCGCGATGGCGTCGCGACCCGGACGGGGATCCGGCGCGGGCAGGCTGCCGCCATCGAAGGACTGCACGAGCACCGCGTTGACGTCGCCGAAGCCCAGCAGCCGGCCTGCGGCCGCGTCCTCGCCGGCGTCCCACAGCGCGTAGCCGAGGGCGGCCACCACGAGGCGCTCGCCCGGATGGCGGGCCAGGAAGGCACGCCCGAGGGCGACGGCTGCCGGCGCGTCACCGGCACCGGCCCGCAGGCTCATGAGGTCGGCCGTGGCCCGGGCATTGTCCGGGTTGCGTGCCACGGCGGCCTCGAGCACCTGCCGGGCCGTGGGCACGTCGTCCAGCTCAGCCAGCGCCACCGCCAGGTTGACCGCGGCGAGATCGTCGCCGGGGGCCCGCTCCAGTACCCGGCGCAGCGGCGCCAAGGCCTCGGCGGGCCGGCCTAGCGCCAGCAGCGTGGCACCGCGGGCCGCGTCGACCGCCGGATCGCCCGCGCAGGCTGCCGCCGCGGCCTCGCACTCGGCCAGCGCCGCATCGCCGCGGCCGGCGTCGAGCAGCAGGCTGACGAGGTTGCAGCGGACCTCGCTGTCGCCGGGGTCAGCCAGGAGGTAATCGCGGTAGAGACCTTCCGCCTCGGCCAGGTGGCCGCGGTACTGCAGCACCGCGCCCAGGTTAGCCAGGGCCTTGGGCGATCGCTCCCGGCCGAGCGAGCGGCGCAGCGCGGTCTCCGCCAGCTCGAGGTCGCCGGCGGCGAGGTGTGTCAGCGCGAGCTCGGCGAGCGCGTCGGCCGATGCGGGTGCCAGCTCGGCAGCCCGGCGCAGCAGGGCCGCTGAGGCCGCGAGGTCGCCCAGCTGACGCTTGAGGATGCCGCGCAGGCGCAGCGCCTGCAGGTGGTCCGGCGCGGCGCGCAGCACGCCGGCGTAGGCATCGTCGGCCTGCGGGTAACGGCCGGACTGGTGCGCCGCCATGGCGGCCCGCAGCAGCCCGGCCGGATCGTCGCCCGGCGTCAGGCCGCGCGCTCCCACTTCTGCTTGGCGTGGTAGCCGAGCTTCCACAGCCACGTCTCGGTGTAGAGGATCTTGTGCGGCACCACCTTCAGCACCTGCCGCTCGAAAGGCTTGCTGGTGTCCAGGGCAAGGTCACTCATCCACTCGTGCCAGCGGAAGATCTTCATGCCGTGGTCCCAGCCGGGTGCGTGGGGCTCGATGATGTGGGCCGTGCCGAAGAGCTGCGCGCCACGGGCACTGTGCCAGCCGTGGTACGCCCCATGCACGGCAATGGACACGCGCGGGTCGCGCTGCATGGCCTTGAGCTTGGGCGTACCGGGATCGGGCAGCATGTAGAGATCCAGCCCGTCGGCGTAGTACTCGATGGGGCTCGCGATGGGGCCGTTCCGGCCGACGGTAGCCAGCACGCACATGTTGGTGGAGCCCAGCAGCTGCTGGATGCGGTCCTCGAGCTGTTCGCGCGGCAGCACCTGCTGCGGCCACGGCGGCTCGACCCACTTGTAGGCATGGCTCATGGTCAGGATCCTCGTCGGGGAGTTCACACTGCGCGGCACCGCGCGCGGCGCCGGCCGGACTCTAGCATGCCGCAGGAGACGGGCTCCGGGTATAGTCGCCCCATGAAGATAGTGACCTGGAGCGTCGCCGCCAGTGCGGTGGCGGCAGCGCTGACCCACGCACTGGCCGTCACACCCGCGCTCGCCGGCGATCGCCGCGAAGCCGGCCGTCACGAGCATGGCAGCGGCGAGCTGCGGGTGGCCATCGACGGGAACGACGTCGAAGTCGAGCTCGAGGGGCCAGCGGCCAACTTCATCGGCTTCGAGTACCAGCCCTCGACCGCAGCGGAACAGCAGGCGCTGGACAGCGCGCTGGCGACCCTTCGGGAGCCCGGGCAGGTGCTCAGCTGGCCGGCGGCGGCGGGGTGCCAGCTGGTCAGCGCCGAGGTCACGCCCCCGGACTACGGCGATGACGAAGAAAACGGCGACCATGATGGGCACGACGACGACTCCCACGCGGGCGACCAGGGCCACAGCGAAATCGCGGCCCTGTACGCGTACCGCTGCAGCAAGCCCGGCTCCCTCGACGCGTTGCGCGTGCTCGTCTTCGAGCGCTTTCCGCAGACGGAGCGCCTGGACGCCAGTGTCGCGGCACCGGGCGGCCAGACCGGGGCCACGCTGACCCCCGCCGCGGCGGTACTCAAGCTGCGGCCGTGAGCGAGCCCCCGGCCGTCGTCCTGTCCGGCGTGCGCTACGGCTGGCAGCCAGCGCTGCCGGTGGTGGCCATCGACGAGCTGCGCATCGGGCACAGCGAGCGGGTCTTCATCAGCGGGCCCAGCGGCACCGGCAAGAGCACGCTGCTGGGGCTCGTCGGCGGCGTACTCGTCCCGCAGGCGGGCACCGTCACGATCCTCGGCACCGACCTCGGCGCGCTCTCCACCAGCGGCCGTGACGCCTTCCGCGCCGAGCACGTCGGCTTCATCTTCCAGATGTTCAACCTGCTGCCGTACCTGTCGGTGATCGACAACGTGGCCCTGCCCTGCCGCTTCTCGGCGGTGCGCTGGCGCCGCGCCGTGGCCGGCAGTGGCGGCGTGCCGGCCGAAGCGGCCCGGCTGCTCGGGCGCCTCGGCCTGGACGACCCGGGCCTGCTCCGCCGCCCGGTCACCCAGCTCAGCATCGGCCAGCAGCAGCGCGTGGCGGCCGCCAGGGCGCTGATCGGCCGGCCCCGGCTCGTGATCGCCGACGAGCCGACGTCGTCGCTCGACGCCAACGCCCGCGCGAGCTTCATCGACCTGCTGCTGGCGGAGTGCCGCGACGCCGGCAGCGCCGTGCTGTTCGTCAGCCACGACCTGTCGCTGGCACCACACTTCGACCGGCGCATCGCGCTGGCCGACGTCAACCGTGCGCAGGCGGACCGGCGTGCCGCGTAGCCCGATCTTCCGCCTCGCGCTGGCGAGCCTGTGGAACCGGCGGGCCACGGCGCTGCTGACGGTGTTCTCCATCGCGGTCAGCGTCACCCTACTGCTCGGCGTGGAGCGGATCCGCACCGAGGCGCGGGCCAGCTTCGCGAATACCATCTCGGGCACCGACCTCATCGTCGGGGCGCGCAGCGGTGACCTCAACCTGCTGCTGTACTCGGTCTTCCGCATCGGCAACGCGACGAACAACGTCACCTGGCAGTCGTACCGGGACCTGGCGGCACGCCGCGAGGTGGCGTGGACGATCCCCATCTCGCTGGGCGACTCGCACCGGGGCTACCGGGTCATGGGCACGTCTTCCGCCTACCTGGAGCACTACCGGTACGCCGGCGACCGCCGGCTCGAGCTCGCCGAGGGCGAGCCCATGGCCGGCGTCTTCGAGACGATGCTCGGCGCCGAGGTGGCGAAGCAGCTGGGCTACCGGGTCGGCCAGCAGATCGTCATCGCCCACGGGCTCGGCACGGCGAGCTTCCTCGAGCACAAGGACAAGCCCTTCACCGTCACGGGCATCCTGAAGAAGACCGGGACGCCGGTGGACCGGACGATCCACGTCACCCTCGAGGGCATCGAGGCCATCCACGCCGACTGGCAGCAGGGCGCGCCCCTGCCGGGCCAGCGCGTGTCGGCCGAGGAAGTGCAGCAGCGCGACCTGACGCCCACGGCCATCACCGCATTCCTCGTGGGACTCAAGTCGCGGGTCGCGACCTTCCGCCTGCAACGGGCCATCAACGAGTACCCGGAGGAGCCGCTGTCGGCGGTGATTCCGGGCGTTGCCCTGCAGCAGCTGTGGGACCTCGTCGGCGTCGTCGAGATCGCGCTGCTGGCCATCAGCGGCTGCGTCGTGCTCGGCGGCCTGCTGGGGATGCTCGCGGCGATCCTGACGAGCCTGAACGAGCGCCGCCGCGAGATGGCCATCCTGCGCTCGGTGGGCGCGCGGCCGTGGCAGGTGTTCGGGCTGCTGGTCAGCGAAGCCGGGCTGCTGGCTGCGGCGGGCGTCGCGGCCGGCTTTGCCTTCACGTACCTGGCGCTGCTGGCCGTCGCGCCCTTCGCCGAAGACGCCTTCGGCATCGTGGTCCGGCTCAGGCCGCCCGGCACCTACGACGCCATCGTCGCGGGCGGGGTCGTGCTGGCAGCCCTGCTCATGGGCATGCTGCCGGCCTGGCGCGCCTACCGGAATGCGCTGGCCGACGGGCTGACCATCCGCGTCTGACCGTCCGCGCCGAACGGCCGGGCGGGATGAGCTGCAGCCGCCCGGTCCCGTGGTGGTCAGCACGGCACGGACAGCGGGATCCACGCTGCCGCGTCACGCCGCCCCGTGCCCTGCCGACGACCGATGGGCGGCGGCGCGCGCAGCGGACCGACACTACTCCTCGAGCATGCTCCGCAGCATCCAGGCGGTCTTCTCGTGCACGTCGAGCCGCTGGGTGATCAGATCCAGCGTCGGCTGGTCGTTGGCCGCGTCGGCCGCCGGCAGCAGCCCGCGGGCCGTGCGCGCCACCGCATCGTGGGCCTTGATCAGGTGCGCGATCATGGCCTCGGCCTTCGGCACGCCCGCCACCTCCTTCACCGACGACAGCTTGCCGAACTCGGCGTAGGTGCCCGGTGCCGGAAAGCCCAGGGCCCGGATGCGCTCGGCGATGGGATCGACGGCGTTCCACAGCTCGGTGTACTGGGTCATGAACATCGCGTGGAGGGTGTTGAACATCGGCCCCTTCACGTTCCAGTGGAAGTTGTGGGTCATGAGGTACAGCGTGTAGGTGTCCGCCAGCAGCTGCGAGAGCCCCGCGGCGATGCGCGTGCGGTCCTTCAGCGAAATGCCGTTGTCGATGGCGGTGACGGGGGGCTTCTTGACCATGGTGTCTCCTGCGGGCTCTCGGAAGTCTCGGGAATCGGGGCGCGGCGGTGACCGGGAAGCGCTGCCGGAACTCCGGCGCCGCCAGCGGAGGGGACGCCCTGCTCACCGCACCGGGGTCGCACGACCGGCCCGGCAGGCACCGGCCACGCCTTTGAGAAAGCGGCCGGCTCGAGTAGCAGTTCCCCGGCGTCCGCCGCGCCCCCAGCATCGCACAGCCCCACCTGCGACGGAATGTCAGCCACATGGCCGCTCGCCCGCCGGCCCGCCCCGATTTACGATGGCGTCATGAAGACCCTGACCCGTCGCTGCCTGCCCTTCGTCCTGGCCGCCCTGGCCGCCGCTGTCACCAGCCCGGTGCTGGCTGCCGGCAAGCCCCGGGAGCTCAGCTGGGAAGACCTGCTGCCGCCCCCCGGCAGCCCGCTGCCGCCCCAGCCCCAGGCGCCGTCGGGCATCCCGGGCAAGGACGGGGTCGTGGCGGCGCCGGGCCCCGCGCTCTCCCCGCTGTACCCGTACAACCCCAACCCGGCGCTGGACGGCCAGCTGGTCAAGCTGCCGGGCTACATCGTGCCGCTCGACTCGGACGAAGGTGGCCTGATCCAGGAGTTCCTGCTGGTGCCGTACTTCGGCGCCTGCATCCACGTGCCGCCGCCGCCACCCAACCAGATCGTCTTCGTGAAGCTCGCCAAGCCCTACAACCTGAAGTCCATGGCCGACCCGGTGTGGATCACCGGGACCATGAAGACCCAGGCCTGGTCCGGCGACGTCGCCGACACCGACTACGTCATGTCGGGCGAGAAGGTCGAGAAGTTCGACTGGAAACAGTGACACCCACGCCGCCTGCCGAGGAATCGCCGCCGATGACCCAGAGCTTCCACCCGCCGGTCCGCACCCTGATGGGACCGGGCCCGTCCGACGTCAGCCCCCGCGTGCTCGAGGCCCTGGGGCGGCCCACCATCGGCCACCTCGATCCGGCCTTCATCGGCCTGATGGACGACATCAAGCGCCTGCTGCAGTACGCGTTCCGCACGCGCAACGCGCTGACCATGCCGGTGTCGGCGCCGGGCTCGGCCGGCATGGAGTGCGTGTTCGTCAACCTCGTCTCGCCGGGCGACAAGGTCATCGTGGCGCAGAACGGCGTCTTCGGCGGGCGCATGAAGGAGAACGTCGAGCGCTGCGGGGCCACGGCCGTGATGGTGCAGGACGACTGGGGCAAGCCCGTCGATCCCCACAAGGTCGAGGCCGCGCTGAAGGCAAACCCCGACGCGAAAGCCTTTGCCTTCGTCCATGCCGAAACCTCGACCGGGGCCCGATCCGATGCGGCGACGCTGTGCAGGCTCGCCCGGGACCGCGGCGTGCTGACGATCATGGACACGGTCACTGGCCTCGGCGGCGTCGAGGTGGACCTCGACGGCTGGGGCGTCGACGCGGTCTACTCGGGCACGCAGAAGTGTCTGTCGTGCGTGCCGGGGCTGTCGCCGGTGAGCTTCAGCGCCCGGGCACAGGAGGTCATCCAGCAGCGTACCCACCGCGTCCAGAGCTGGTTCCTCGACATGAACCTGGTGATGGCCTACTGGGGCGGCAGCAGCCAGCGGGCCTACCACCACACGGCACCCATCAACGCCCTCTACGGGCTGCACGAGGCGCTGGTGGTCCTCGAGGAAGAAGGGCTCGAGAACGCCTGGGCGCGCCACCGTGCCCACCACTCGGCGCTGGCCGCGGGACTCGGGGCGCTGGGCATCGGCTTTGTCGTCGAAGAGCCGTGGCGGCTGCCGCAGCTCAACTGCGTGACCATTCCGGCCGGTGTCGACGACGCGGCGCTCAGGCGCCGTCTGCTGGACGAATACAACCTGGAGATCGGCGCGGGCCTCGGGCCCCTGGCGGGCAAGGTCTGGCGCATCGGCCTCATGGGCCACGCGGCCAATCGCACCAACGTGCTGTTCTGCCTCGGCGCGCTCGAGGCGCTGCTCGGACGGACGGGCGGTGTTGCGGCGGCACGCTCTGCCTACGAGGCCACCGCGAAGTCAGCCTGAACCGCCGCTGTCCGCAGGCCGGGGCAACCCCGCGGTCCCGCCCCATGACCCTTCACTGACCGACGAAAGGCAAACCATGCAGCGCTTCGCGATTCTCGGCATCGTCCTCCTGGCTGCCGCCATGAGCCCGGCCGGTGCCGCCGACAAGGGCACCGTCGTCGTGGTCGGCGGAGGCCAGAGCGGCCAGCCCCTCGCCCGCATCCTGGTGGAGCAGGGCTACGACGTGCGGGTCATGACGCGCAATCCGGCGAAGGCCAGCGGCCTGCCGGCGGAAGCGAAGGTGGTGGCGGGCGACGCCACGCGCCCCGAAACGCTCGGTGCGGCCTTCAAGGGCGCTGACTACGTCATCGCCACCATCGGCTCGGCCTGCGAGCGCGACAAGCCCTTCCCCGAAGGCGCCGGCCCCGAGGACGTCGACTACCTCGGCATCCAGAAGCTGGCCCAGGCGTCGAAGGCCGCGGGCGTGCGGCAGTTCGTGCTGCTCTCGTCCATCGGTGCCGGCAACAATGATCCGAAGGCCCCGCTGAACGCCATGTGCGGCATGGTGCTCGAGTGGAAGGGCAAGGGCGAGGATGCGCTGCGGAGCTCGGGCGTGCCCTACACCATCGTCCGGCCCGGCGGGCTCAAGCCCTTCCCGGGCCAGCCGGCCTGCAGGGAGGGCGTGGAGCCGCTGTCCCTGAATGCCCGCGACTCGATCCAGGGTGGCGTGGTCTGCCGCGCCGACGTGGCCCTCGTCATGGCCGGCGCGCTCGGCAACACGAATGCCCTGGGCAAGACCGTCGAGCTCAAGGCCGACAAGGCCCTGGCGGTCGACGCGTGGCGTTCCGCCTGGGCCGGACTGCCCAAGGACTGACCCGCTCCGTCAGGCCGGGAGGATCTCCAGCGCAGCACGCTCGCCGGACTCGAGGGCGGCCTCCATGCCCACCTCGAGCCGGCGGGCACCGTCCCGACAGAGACGTCCCCCCGGTACGGCCGAAGCGCCCGCCAGTGACGACCACGCGGCCGGAGTCCTCGATCCGGTCACCAGCACCGTCCAGCGAGTCAGCCACCCATGCAACGTCATTCCCGGTCCGGCATCAGCCGCCGCGGCGTACTGATCGGCACGGCCGTCGTGGCCGCCGGCGCGGGCGCGGCCATGTTCATGCGCCGCAGCCCGCCGCCGGTACGTCCCGCCGGGGTGCCCCTGAGCACCTACACCAGCAAGACGACCGCGGAGGAGGTCACGGCAGGCCTCGATCTCTCGGGTCGCACCGTGCTGGTCACCGGCGTCACGTCCGGGATCGGCCTCGAGACGATGCGCGTGCTCGCGTTGCGCGGCGCCCACGTCATCGGCACGGGCCGCACCCTCGACAAGGCCGCGGCGGCCTGCGCCAGCGTGCCCGGCCGCACGACGCCCCTCGCGCTCGAGCTCACGGATTTTCCGTCCGTCGTGGCCTGCGCCGACGCCATGCGGGCGCTGGAAGTTCCCCTCGACGTCATCGTCTGCAACGCCGGCGTCATGGCACTGCCGAACCTGGAGCAGGTCAACGGGCTCGAGAAGCAGTTCGTCACCAACCACCTCGGTCATTTCCTGCTGGTGAACCGCTTGCTCGACCGGGTGCAGGCCGCACCCCAGGGCCGCGTGGTCGTGGTCTCGAGCAGCGCGCTCAAGTGGGCAGATCCGGCGGGCATCGAGTGGGACAACCTGTCGGGCGAGCGCGACTACAACCCGAGCCGGGCCTACGGCCAGTCGAAGCTCGCCAACAACCTCTTCACGATCGAGCTCGCACGGCGCTTCGCCGGCACACCGAAGACGGCGAACTGCATGAATCCCGGCGCGGTGCTGACCGAACTGCAGCGGCACGCGCCCGAGTGGGCCGTCACCCTGGGGCGCTGGGTCGGCCCCGCCTTCATGAAGATGCCGGCCGAAGGCGCCTCCACCACCTGCTACCTGGCCGCGCACCCGCTGGTGACCACGGTCAGCGGCCACTACTTCATCGACTGCAACCCGGTCTCGCCTGGAGGGAATCCCGAAGACCCGGCCATGGCGGCGCGCCTCTGGGACGTCTCTGCAGAACTCGTCCGGCCTTATCTGGGCTAGACTCCGCACGGGTTCGCCGTCCTGGGGGGGGCATGGCAGACAGCAAACACCGGCGCCGGGCGCCGTGGGCACCGGCCCTGGCGGCCATCGTCGCCACCGGCACGGCCGCGGCGGAGCCCGCCCAGGACCCGCAATACCCGCTGCTCGTGAACCGCTTCGGCGAGCTCTGCACGATGTGCGAGGCCATGGTCGCCTGTCGCGCCGGCGATGCCGCGCCGGCCGACGTCGCGGCCCTGCAGACCGGTCCGTACACGCTGTACCACTTCCAGACCCGCACGTTCTGGGGACAGGTGTCCACGATCTTCACCTACCTGCAGCGGTGGATCGCGCCCGTGGTCTACCAGGAGCGGCCGGTGGTCATCTACACCGTCGACGGCGAAGGCCCTGCCGGCGCCAGCCGCAGCCGGGCCGACGGCACGACCGGGCTCAGCCTGGATCCGGCGCGGATCATCATGGGCGACCGGCAGATCGATCGGTCAACCAGCATCTGGCAGGACCGCGACGGCCAGCCCGCCGGCAGCTGCGCGAGGCTGCCGCTGCGCGCCACCCTGACCTTCCTGAAGGCCCACGAACCGTGGCCGGCAGCCATGCCGTCGCGGGCGGAGTAACCAGGGCATGACCACCGCCACCCTCGCCGACGCCGCCTGGCCCCGCCTCCGGCAAGCCCCGGGCCGGTTCTTCGGGACGGCGCTGCTGGTCTTCTTCCGGCTCTTCTACGGGCTCTTCTTTTTCCAGGCCGGCCTCAACAAAATGATGAAGGGCTGGGGCTACGCCTCGTACCTGCAGGAGGTCTTCGCCCAGCGCCTGACCGAGCTGAACCCGGACACCTTTGCGTCGTTCTACCTCGAGAACTTCGGCATCCCGTTCGCCACGCCGATCTCGTTCGTCGTGGCCTACGGCGAGCTCATCGCCGGCATCGGGCTGCTGCTCGGCCTGGCCACGCGGCCGGCGGCGATCCTGGCGTTCTTCATCCTCGTGAACATCGCCATCGGCGGGTACTACGACGCCTCGCTGCTGCCGTTCTTTGCCATGAACATCACGTTCATGTTCTACCCGCTGGGGCGCAAGTTCGGCCTCGACCGCTACCTCTACCCCCGCTTCCCCCGCTCCTTCCTGTTCCGCTGACACCACGCGGCGGGCCTCGCCGATCGGGCCCATCGGGCCGGCGAGCGTTTATCCTATGTGTCCGGGCCAGCCGGCCCGCGGACGGAACCGAACCGCATGTGCCAGGGACAGCCGGGGCAGCCACGGCGCTCGCCGCGTCGACTGCGGTCCGGAGCCACGCTCCGGGCGGCCGCCAGTGCGGCCGCGCTCGCACTGCTGGGTGCCCGGGGTGCCCTGGCGGCCGAGGCTGCGGGCGACCTGGCCGACGCCAGCGGGTATCTGAGCGCCCTGCAGGTCCACGTCGAACCCAACCCGGCGCTGGCCACGGCCTACCTCGCCTTCTGGAGTGCCGTGGCGGACTCGCGCGCGCCGGACCTCTCGGACATCGACGCGGACCGCTGGCCCGCCATCATCGACGCCACGGGCCGGGTCGCCGGGGCCGTGCGCGATCGCTATGGCGCCAATTCCACCCGCTACCGGCTGCTCGACACCGTCCAGGTCGCCGCGGGCGTCCTCGCGGCCGACGACGCGGGCGGCCGCACCGAGGCACTGCTCCGCCTGATCGACCGGCAGGTTGCGCCCCGGATCGAGGCCGGCGCCCGCTACAGCTACGGCGGAACCCTGGCAGACAAGGCGCCGCTCGGCTCCGCGACCGCACTCTGGCAGCGCTGTCGCGCCTCCGCCGCCTGCGTGACCGCCCACGACGCACTGTTCGGCGAGGCGATGGGCGGGGTGTCCATCAATGCGACGCTGACCGAGCGGCTCGCCGCCGACACGGCCCTGGCGGGCCGCAAGGACAGCGCGCTGCTGCGGGTCGCCCTGGCCGCCGCGGGCGAACGGCTCGCCAACGCCGCAGGCCCGCGGCAGCCGGCGCTGCAGGCCGTGGCCGACAGTGCCTGGCGGCTGATCGGCACCGGCAAGGACGCGGGCCGCAGCGACGGGCTGCGCACGCTGCTGACCGTCGGCAGTGCCGCGGCGACGCTCGGCGACTCCACGCCCCGCAGCGGCGCCTTCGCGGTGCTGCGCCAGCCGCTGCGCGAGGCCAGCGCCGCAACTCCGGGCAGTGGCGGTGTGCCGGCCTGGCTTGCCGCCACGGCGCGCCTCGGCCTGCTGCTGGCGGGCGGCCAGGCGCTGTCGCTCTTCGACAGCCTGGCCACCGTCGCTGGCCCGGCGACGGCCACCGGCACGCCGGCGGAACTCACGCGGCTCGTGGCCGGGCTCTACGAGCAGACCAGCCGCGATCTGGCGACGCTGCGCACCGAGGTCGTGGTGTCCGCCAATTCCACCGATACCCGCCTGGCCGCCCTGGCGCTGGCCACCGACGTGCTCAAGGAGGACGTGGCGCGCATCGAGTCGACGCAGCAGGCCCAGGTGCGCGGGGCCTTCGCCGCCGCCGAGGCGCGCCGCTGGACGGCCTTCGACGAAGACAACGAACGCTGCTTCGCGCTGCGCAACCGCGACCCGAAGACGGGTCGCCTGCGCACCGCCGAATTCCGACGCTGCGAGGACCGCTTCCTGCAGGGGGCGGTGCGACGCTCGCAGTACGCGACCCGCTCCACGGATTACGTGCTGCAGGGCCGCTATCTCGAGCCGGCGGACCTGCAGTTCCCGTTCCACCCGCACTATCCGCTCCTGCTGATCCGCGGCGGCACGGAGCAGCGCGCCGCCCTCGCCCTACCCGACCCGGTGGAATGGCTGCAGCAGGCCACCGCCCTGGTGCGCCTGTACGAGGAGAACCCGGTGTCCCCGGCCGACCACCCCCGGCGCGCCGAGGTTCTGCGCCAGGTGCGTGCCGCCGGTGCCCGCATCGGCACGGCCATCGAGGGGCTCATCGCGACCCCGGCGAGCGGGGGCAACAGCGCCTTTCGCGCGGCACTGCATGACCAGTTGCTCGAGGCCTACTTCACGCGACTCGACCGGCTGATCACACGCACCACCGAGGTGGACAGCGGCGAAGCCGACCTCTACGGCAAGCGCCTGACAGCCGGGCTCGACCAGCCGCTGCCCGGCGGCCGCAAGGGCACGGCGCTGGCCGCGAAGCTCGCGGCCGGTCCGCTGGCCCCCTGCAGTGATGCGGCGGCCGGGGCGTTCACGCCGCCGGCCGGCGCCGTGGTCGCCGAGTCGCGGCGCTTCTTCGACAACCCGATCACCGCGGCCGAAGTCGAACGCGAGTGGAACCGGGCAGCCGTGCAGGGCTTCGGCCTGGCCGGTGTCGACGCGACCACCCTCGTGGCCCCTGGCTGGGCCTGGGCGGCGGCCGACGGGCTCGGCACGCTCGACGTATGCCTGCTGGCCTTCCGCCCGGAGGCCGTCGACTTCAGCCGTGATGCGGGCCCGTCGCGGGATACCTTCCGCGGGCTCGTCGACGTCAGCGCCCGGATCGCGGTGCGGTTCACGCCGGGAGACGCCCTCGCCGGCGCACCGGGCCTGACGCCGGGACAGCCCATCGTCCTCGCCGAGAGCGAGACCATGCGCCGTTGCACGTTCGGATACCGCCGCGACGAACAAGGCTGCAGCCGCGCGCAGTGTCTCAAGGACCTGGCGCCCGGCATCTGGTCCGGGGCCGAAACGGCGACCGGCGACCTGGCCTGCAGCGACGAGCCCTACGCCACGCAGTTCCGTGGTGCCGGGCCGGACGGGCAGTCCGTGCCCCGGTCCGTGGCCGATGCCTACTGGGCCCGGCGGTCCGGTGCGACCGCGGCCCTCGAGGCCGACCTCCGGCGGAGCACTGCCTGGGACCAGGCCGAGGTGGCGTACCGCGAGTACTTCGCCCTGGCCGCCGTCACCCTCGGCGTCTTCGCGGATGGCGGCGCAGCGGTGGCGCCGCTGCTCGACAAGGACGGGCCGCTGTCGCCGGCCGGCGTGCTGCGGGCCCTGGTGCGCGAACGCCAGGATCCGGCCAGCCTCCGCCAGTTCCTCCAGGCCGAGCGCACGCGCCTGTCGGGCGAGGTGCGGCGCCGTGGTGCCGAGATCGTGGGGGCACCGGCACCCGGCTGGGGCGTGCTGCCCCTGCGGGCCCTGGGCGAGGGCCTCGGCCGCGTCGACCTGCTGCTGGCCGCCTACGCCCGCTGACGTGGCCGCCGTGACGCTGCCATGCGGGCGCCACTCCCGTGACTGATCGTCGTCGCCCGGCCCGACGCTGGCTCCGCCGCCTGGCGTGGACCCTCGCCACGGTGCTGGGCCTCGCGCTGGTCGCCGTCGCGGGCCTCGCCTGGTACGAGTCGCAGGCCTCGCCCTTCCAGTCGCGCTACCTCGTCGAACTCGGGCAGCAGATGACCTGGACCGTGGGCCCGGGGCCCAGCGACTCGCTACGCTTTCCGGCGTCCGGGCCCTTCGACCGGCGGCTCGGCTACAGCGAACTGCCGTCCCTGGCCGACCGGCTCGTCGGGCGGGGCTTCGTCATCGAGCGGCAGGCGCGGATCTCGCCGGCCATGGCGGCCGTGGCCGACCGCGGCCTGTACCTGCCGTTCCGCGAGAAGACCCGGGCGGGACTGGTCCTGCAGGACTGCGCGGCGCGGCCGATCTTTGCCGTGCGCTACCCCGAGCGCACGTATCCAGGCTTCGCGGCCATTCCTCCCCTGGTCACGGCGACGTTGCTCTATATCGAGAACCGCGAGCTGCTCGACAACCGCTACGTCACCAGCAACCCCGCCATCGAGTGGGGCCGCATGGCCCAGGCCGGCTACGAGCAGCTGCGCAAGCAGCTCGAGCCGGCCCGCCAGGCCTCGGGTGGCAGCACGCTCGCCACGCAGATCGAGAAGTACCGCCACTCGGCGGGGGGGCGCACCAATTCCGGCGAGGACAAGCTGGTGCAGATCGCGTCCGCGTCGCTGCGGGCCTATCTCGACGGGCCCGACACCACGGCGGCCCGGCGCCAGCTCGTCGTCGACTACCTGAACACCGTGCCGCTCTCGGCGCGCCGTGGCTATGGCGAGGTGCTGGGACTCGGTGACGGCCTCTGGGCCTGGTTCGGCCGGGACTTCGCCGAGGTCAATGCCCTGCTCGAGGACGCCGCCGCACCGGCCGCGGCCCGGGCGCTCGCCTACAAGCAGGTGCTGGCGCTGATGATCGCCCAGCGCCGCCCGTCCGGTTACCTCGGCGGCGACCTGCCAGCACTGCAGGAGCTGACCGACACCTACCTGCGCCTGCTGGCCCGGGACGGGATCATCGACGCCGCGCTGCGCGACGCGGCGCTGCCGCTGGCACTCGAGGAGCTGGACGCGGTGCCGCGGGTGGCGCCGGCGTCCTTCGTGGCCCGCAAGGCCGCCAACACCGGGCGCCGGGCGCTCGCCAGCGCGCTGGGCCTGCCGCGCCTCTACACCCTCGACCGCCTCGACCTCACCGCCACCACGACCCTGGACCTGGCCGTGCAGGAGCGCGTCGCGGCGACGCTGGGCTCGCTCGCGACAGCGGCCGGCGCGGCGGCCGCCGGCCTGCGTGGCGAGCGGCTGCTGGGCAACGAAGACCCGGCCGGCGTCGTCTACAGCGTGACCCTCTACGAGCGCACGCCGGCGGCCAACGTCGTGCGGCTCCAGGTGGACAACTACGACAAGCCCCTCGACATCAACGAGGGGACACGGCTCGACCTCGGCTCCACGGCCAAGCTCCGCACGCTCGTCACCTACCTGGAAAGCGTCGCGGCCCTGCACGCGCGTCTCGCGCCACTCGACGAGGGCACGCTGCGGGCCACGCCCGTCGCCTCGGGCGATCCGATCAGCCGCTGGGCCGTGGACCACCTGCTCGCGCCGCCGGGTGGCGACCGCAGCCTGGCGGCGATGCTGGATGCAGCGCTCGAGCGCCGCTACTCCGGAAGCCCGGCCGAGGTCTTCTTCACCGGCGGCGGCCAGCAGACCTTCAGCAACTTCGACCCGGCGGACGACGCCCGCGTCATGAGCGTGCGCGAGGCCTTCGAGCGGTCGGTGAACCTCGTCTTCGTGCGGCTGATGCGCGACGTCGTCCGCTACACGATCTTCTCGATGCCGGACTCCAGCGCCACGCTGCTGGACGACCCCGGCGACGAGCGGCGGCGCGAGTTCCTGGCCCGCTTCGCCGACCGGGAAGGCCGCGAGTACCTCGGCCGCTTCTACCGCAAGTACGCAGGCCTCGCGCCAGCCGCTGCCGACACCCTGCTGCTCCAGGGAATCCGTCCGACGCCGCGACGGCTGGCGGCGATCCACCCGGTGCTGGCGCCCGACGCGGATGCCGACCGCCTCGCCGCCTTCATCCGCGCGAACCTGCCCGACGCGCGCATCGACGATGCGTCCATCGCCCGGCTGCACCGCGACTACGGCACCGGGCGCATCGGCCTCGCCGATCGCGGCTATGTCGCCGGCATCCACCCGCTCGAACTGTGGCTGGTGGGTTACCTGCGCGGGAACAGCGGCGCGAGCCTCGCGGAGGCCGTGGCGGCCAGCGTCGACGAGCGGCAGCAGGCGTACGCCTGGCTCTTCCGCACCCGCAGCCGGGCCGCCCAGGACCGGCGCATCCGCACGCTCGTCGAGCTGCAGGCCTACATGGAGATCCACCGCGGGTGGCAGCGGCTGGGCTATCCCTTCGGCTACCTCACGCCCTCCTATGGGACGGCGCTCGGCAGTTCCGCAGACCGGCCGGCGGCGCTGGCCGAACTCGTCGGCATCCTGCTGAACGACGGCCTGCGGCTGCCGACGCTGCGCATCGACTCCCTGCACTTCGCCGCGGACACGCCCTACGAGACCCGGTTCGTCGCGAGCCCTGCTTCCGGCGAGCGCGTCCTGCCCGCCGAGGTCGCCGCCGCGGCCCGGGGCATGCTCGCCAGCGTCGTGGAGCGCGGCACGGGCCAGCGCCTGCGGGGCGTCTTCACGGATGCCGACGGACGGCCGCTCACCACGGGCGGCAAGACCGGCACCGGCGACCACCGTTTCCAGACCTACGGGCGCGGCGGCGAACTGCTGTCGTCCCGTGTGGTGAGCCGGTCCGGCACGTTCGTCTTCTACATCGGCGACCGTTTCTTCGGCGTCGTCACGGCCTACGTGACGGGGCCTGCGGCCGCCGGTTACTCGTTCACGAGCGCCCTGCCGGCGCAGCTGCTCAAGACCCTGGCCCCGGACCTCGGTGACCTCGTGCGCCGTCCGGCGGCACCCGGGTTCGGGTGCGTTGTTACCGCGGCCACGCCGGCGGATCCCGCCGCCCTGCCGGCCATGGCCACACCAGCGGCCGGGCCCATCCAGCGCGCTGCACCGCCCGCACCGGCCACGGAGCCGCTGGACACCGCGCCGGCGCTGGAACCGGCCGACGCCCGCGAAGAGGCCGGGACCGGCCAGCCCTGACGCGCGGCGCCTGCGCCGCCTTGCGCCTGCCGTCTTATGTCATCCCGGCCTGGGCTTTTGGCCGTTATGTCCCCTCGCCCGCACAAACCTTGCTGGTTTGTTAATGTCCGCCACAAGCCTTTCCACGTGGGGTGGGACTGGCCACAAAAAGACGGCCCGACGGGACTCCCGGCACGGCCAGTACAAGAAGAACCGACAACAAACGGAAGGGGAGACCCCGATGAAGATGAAGATGCTCGCAGCCTCGCTGCTGCTCGCCGCGGGCTCGGTGCAGGCCGCACCGGTCACGCTGCTGCTCGACAACATCACGTTCACCACCAACAACACGCCGGGCCAGGAGTTCTACGTCGGCATCGGCACGACGGGCCAGGGCTACATCAACGGCTTCTGCCCGAGCTGCGGTGACTTCACCGTCGGCACGCTGACGGGCCAGGGCGGCGGGACGCTGTCGTCGGCCGTCATCGACGGCCTGAACGTCAAGCTGAACAACGTCAACTGGATCATCAACAACGTGTTCGGCCAGAACTACAACCTGTCCTTCGACGCGGCGCTGACCGTGATCGGGCAGGGTGTGGCCATGGTCAAGAACAACGTGGTCTGCTCGCGGTACAGCGGCGCTGGCGCCGGCACGACCTGTGCCAACGCGACGTCGGTTGCGAATCCGTTCGGCCCCATCAAGTCCGGCCTCGGCTTCAACGTCGACTTCAGCGGGCAGACCGCCATCGGCACGGCCTGCGTGAGCACGAACCCGGCCATCGGGTCCTCGCAGTGCGAGGTCAACGTGACGCTGAACCCGGCCCAGACGAAGCTGACCGTGGAGATCCGCAAGGCCCTCTCGGAGACGTCGCAGGGCTTCCAGTCCTTCAAGCTGAACTACGTCGTGCCGGTGCCGGCCGCGGCGTGGCTGATGCTGTCGGCGGTCGGTGGCCTCGCGGCCTTCCGTCGCCGGGCTGCCGCCTGAGCTGACCTGACGACGACCGGTGGCCTGACAGGTCGCCGGTCCCGAGACCCAGCGGCCCCGCCTCGGCGGGGCCGTTGCTTTTCGACCCCCCGTCGGGCGACCGGTCAGGCGGTCCGTGCCCGGTCGGCCAGCCGCACCAGCGCGAGCACCTGGGCGAGCGTCGGCGTCGGCACGCCGACCAGCTGCCCCATCTCGACCACGGCCGCGACCAGGGCGTCCAGCTCCAGCGCCCGCCCCTGCTCGAAGTCCTGCAGCATCGAGGTCTTGTGGGCGCCGACCTCCACCGCCGCATCGATGCGCTTGTCGATGTCCATGGCAAAGCGCACGTCGAGCTGCGTGGCGACGGCGACGGCCTCTGCCATCAGCGTCCGGATGACGTCGCGCACGCCGGGATCGGTGCCCATCTGCTCCAGCGTCGCCCGGGTCAGCACGCTGACCGGGTTGAACGTGGCGTTGCCGAGCAGCTTGAACCAGATGTCGTCGCGGATGCGCCGGCGCACCGGCGCCTTGAGGCCCGCGGCCGTCAGCACCTCGCCCAGCGCCGTGACGCGGTCGGACTTGCTGCCGTCGGGCTCGCCCAGCATGAACCGCGTGCCCTCGAGGTGCCGCACGACCCCGGGCGAGACGATCTCGCAGGAGGGATAGACGACGCAGCCGATGGCGCGCTCGGGGCCCAGCCCCTGCCAGATGCGGCCACCCGGATCCGCCGATTCGAGCCGGCGGCCCGCCCAGGGCCCTTCGAGACCATGGAAGTACCACCACAGGATGCCGTTCTGCGCCGTGACCACCGCCGTGCCGGGCCCGAGCAGCGGCTGCAGCTGGTCGAGGATCGGCGCCACCGAGTGGGCCTTGAGCGCCAGGATCACGTAGTCCTGGGACCCGGCCTCGCGGGGATCGTCCGTCGCGCGCACCCGCACCGTGCGCCGCTCGTCCCCGGACAGCAGCGTGAGGCCGTCCTGCTGCATGGCCTTGAGGTGCGGGCCCCGGGCGATCAGCGTGACCTCGGCGTCGGTCCCGGACAGCAGCGCGCCGAGGTAGCCACCGATGGCGCCTGCACCGTAGATGCAGATCTTCACGGCCCCTGCCTCAGGCCAGCCCCAGCTTCGCCGCCAGCCCGATCCGCTGCAGCTTGCCGGTGGCGCCCTTCGGGATTTCGTCGAGGAACACGATACGCCGCGGCACCTTCATGTCGGCCAGGCGGCCGCCGACGAACTTCTGCAGCTCGCGCTCGGTGACCGTCGCGCCGGCCTTCAGCACGACGGCCGCGGCGACGTCCTCACCGAGCTTCGGGTGGGGGACGGCGAAGGTCACGACCTGATCCACGGCCGGATGGTCGAGCATGACCTCGTCCACCTCGCGGGGCGAGATCTTCTCGCCGCCGCGGTTGATGATCTCCTTGAGCCGCCCGGTCAGCCTCAGGTAGCCGGCCTCGTCGAGCACGCCCTGGTCACCGGTGCGGAACCAGCCGTTGGTGAAGGCGGCGTCGTTGGCAGCCGGGTTGTTGCGGTAGCCCGGCGTCACGTTGGGGCCGCGGATGACCACCTCGCCAGTGGCACCCGGCGGCAGCAGCGTGCCCTGCCCGTCCATGATGGCGACCTCGGGGCCAGCCGCGATGCCGACGCTGCCGGCGTAGCGCGGCCGCGGCGGCAGCGGGTTGCTCGCCATCTGGTGCGCCGCCTCGGTCATGCCGTAGGCCTCGATGAGCGGGACGCCGAAGGTGGCCTCGAGCTCGGTCATGACCTGGGGCGGCAGCGAGGCCGAGGACGAGCGGATGAAGCGCAGCGGCGCCGCGGCGATGGCCTCGCGGTTGCGTGCCGCGCGGCCGAGGATCGCCTGGTGCATGGTCGGCACGGCCGTGTACCAGGTGGGCCGGAACTCGGCCAGCTGCGCAAAGAACGTCAGCGCGTTGAAGCCGGGCGTGCAGACGACGCTGGCGCCGGCCTGAAGCGAGCTGAGCACCGCCGCGATGAGCCCGTGGATGTGGAAGAGCGGCATCACCTGCAGGCAGCGGTCCGCCGGCGTCAGGGCCAGGCTCGCGGCGATGTGGCCCGCCGAGGCGCAGACGTTGCGGTGGGTCAGCGGCACGATCTTGGGCCGCGACGTGGTGCCAGAGGTGTGCAGCACCAGCGCCACGTCATCCGGCCCCGCAGGGCCGGGCGACTGCGTCACGCTGGGGGCGCCCCGTAGCTCGAAGACACCGGCCGGCGCGCCCTCCGGCACGACGAGCTCGGCGATGGGCACGCCAAGGCGCCGGGCCACCGCCACCACGGGCGAGTCGCTGCCGGCGGGCACCACGAGCAGGCGGGCCTCGAGGTCGGACAGGTAGAACGCGAACTCGTCGGCCGTGTAGGCGGGGTTGAGCGGCGCCGTCGTCGCACCGGCCGCGATGGCCACGAAGGCAGCCGCCATCTCGGGCCAGTTGGGCAGCACGATGGCGACGGCGTCGCCCCGCCCGACGCCCAGCCCGTTGAGGCCCGCGACGGTGGCCGCCGTGAGCTCCCGCAGGCCAGCGTAGGTCAGGCCGGCCCGCCCCGGGGCCGACAGCGCGACGGCGTCGGCAGCACCGCGCTCGAGCAGCTGGACGATGGTTTGAGGCTGGGACATGGCGACTACCCGGCAGCAGCCGGCGCCCCGCCGGCGGGCGCGCATTGTGGCACAGGGTCAGGTGGGGACCGAACCGGGGTCCAGCGCCGTGACCCGCTCGCGAACGCGGTTGTCGGGCCGCCCGAGGAAGATCTCCCGGAAGCTGACGTAGGCCAGCGCGCCAAGGAAGCAGTAGAGCAGAGGCACGACCGGCGGGAAGAGCAGCACGGCCCCCACCGGCAGCGAGATGAAGAGCAGGCCCACGCCGAGCATCGGCAAGAGGTTCTGCATCTGCCCCCGGGTGCCGAGCCGGTAGGCCTCGCGGAAGGGGACGCCGAGCAGCGTCGCGCAGGGGAACTGGAAGAACGAGGTCAGCCCCGGGATGTTGAGGCCGAAATAGCAGAGCCCGAGGGCATAAGCCGAGTAGACGAAGATCTGCCGGAGCGCGGTGAACCAGTCGGCCGACAGCGCCGTGACGACGTTGCGCTCGGTGTACAGCACGTTCCACCAGCCGACGCCGGGTTTCGCCAGCAGCAGGATCCAGACCAGCGCCCCGGTGCAGGCGATGATCCCGGCGAAGAGGCCGATGGCGCGCCAGTGCCGGCCCAGCGCCGCCAGCAGCTCCGCCGTCGACGCGGCGCCGGTCCGGTCCAGCGCCGCGGCCAGGATAATGCTGCCGAAGAACCCGGCCAGCGCGAGGAAGCCGCCGACGAGGGGCAGGCGCTGGCCGGCGAAGATGGCGAGGCACAGCAGCAGCACCATCCCCGACCAGAAGCCGAAGGCGCGGGCCATGAGCTGCAGCGCCTGCCCGCTCCAGCGGCGCAGCGCCCGCGGCTGCGCCTTGCGGGGCTCGAGCAGCATGGCCGGTGGCTCAGCGGGCGCCGGCCACCACGACCGCCGCCGCGGCCCGGGCCGTGGCGCGGGCCGCGTCCACGCTGGCAGCCCGGGCCAGGGTCACGCCCATGCGCCGCCGGCCCCGCACCTCGGGCTTGCCGAAGAGGCGCAGCGCCGTGTCGGGCCCGGCGAGGGCCGCCTCGATGCCGGTGAACGCCAGCCCCGCCGTGTCGCCCTCGACCAGCACGGCCGCCGAGGCCGACGGCCCGAGCTGCCGGATCACCGGGATGGGCAGGCCGAGGATCGCGCGCACGTGCAGGGCGAACTCCGACAGGTCCTGGGAAATCAGTGTCACCAGCCCCGTGTCGTGGGGCCGGGGTGAGACCTCGCTGAACCAGACCCGGTCACCCTTGACGAAGAGCTCGACGCCGAAGACGCCGCGCCCGCCGAGGTTGTCCGTCACGGCCCGGGCGATCCGCTGCGCCTCCGCCAGCGCGGCGGGGCTCATGGGATGGGGCTGCCAGGACTCGCGGTAGTCGCCGTCCACCTGCAGGTGCCCGATGGGATCGCAGAAGGCGGTGCCGCCCGCGTGGCGCACCGTCAGCAGCGTGATCTCGTAGTCGAAGTCGATGAAGCCCTCGACGATGACGCGGCCGGCGCCGGCACGACCGCCCTCCTGGGCGTACGCCCAGGCTGCCTCGACGCCATCGGGCCCGCGCACCAGCGTCTGCCCCTTGCCGGAGCTCGACATGACGGGCTTGACGACACACGGGAAGCCGATGGCCGCGACGGCCGCCAGGTACTCGTCGTGGAAGCCGGCGAAACGGTACGGCGACGTGGCGAGCCCCAGCGCTTCGGCCGCGAGCCGCCGGATGCCCTCGCGGTCCATGGTCAGGCGCGCCGCCCGCGCCGTCGGCACCACGTGGTAGCCCTCGGCCTCGAGGCGCTCGAGTTCGGGGGTGGCGATGGCCTCGATCTCCGGCACCACGAAGGCCGGCCGCTCGGCCGCGATGATCCGCCGCAGGGCCTTCGGGTCGAGCATGTCGATGACGTGGGACCGGTGCGCCACCTGCATGGCCGGCGCATTCGCGTAACGGTCGACGGCAATGACCTCGATCCCGAGGCGCTGGGCCTCGATGGCAACTTCCTTGCCGAGCTCACCGGCGCCGAGCAGCAGCAGGCGCGTGGCCGACGGGGACAGGGGCGTACCGATGGTGGTCATCACGAACCTCGCGTGGCGGAGGCGCTGATACTAGCGCCTCCGCCCCGCGATGGTGGCGGGCCGGCAGGGCGATGCGGCGCAGCGCCCCGGCGCCCCCGTCAGAGCGTGCCGACCACCGACAGGCGCAGCTGCCGCGGCTCCACCGGGTGGAAGTGGTAGTCGGCCACGGGCCCCGCCTCGCCCGGCAGCTGCGACTCGTAGAAGTACGTGATGTCGTTGTCGCTGCTGTCGAGGGCATTCAGCAGCGCCAGCTGCACCCGGAACCGCGGGGTGAAGCGGTAGCCGCCCTGCAGGTTCAGCACCGTGGTGGTGTCGGAGCGCGCGCTGTTGTCCTCGATCAGAGGCGCCTCGCCCAGGTAGCGCAGCCGCGCCCCGGCACTCCAGCCGGAAGGATGGTCGGCCACGATGCCGACGGAGCCGACGTTCTCGACGGCCCCCGGGATGCGGTCGCCGGCCGGGTCGTCGCCCTTGAACCGCGCCCGGGACCAGGCGTAGTCGACGTCGACGATGACCCAGTCGAGCGGGCGGTAGATGGCGGACAGCTCGACGCCGCGCCGCTCGCTGGCCCGGTTCGGCTCCGTCAGGCCGGCGTCGCCGACGAACACCAGCTCGGAATCGAGGTCGAGGAACCACAGCGAGCCGCTCAGCTGCAGCCGGTCGAGTACCGCCGTGCGGAACCCGAAGTCGGTGCCGGTGGCGGCCACCAGCGGGTCGACGGGATCCACGGGAGTCACGCCGTCGGTCGGATCGACCGTGATGACGGTGCCGCGGGCGTCGTTGCTGTGGAACCCGCGGCCGAAGTTGGCGAAGAGTTCCGTGTGGGCCCAGGGCGTGAGGATCAGCGCGAACTTCGGCGTGACGAGGTCGTCGTCGGTGCTGCCGGAGTTGGCGGCGACGTTGCTGTCGACGTCGAAGTCGAAGCGGTCGCCCCGCAGCCCGACGACGGTGCGCACGAAGTCGTTCCAGCGCGTGTCGAGGCTTGCATACAGGCTGTACGAGAGCTGCTCGACGGCGTCTTCCCGGGTGGTCTCGAACCGTTCACGGGCGATCGTCCGGTACAGGCCCACTGTGCCGATGTCGTCGAAGCGGACATCGCTGCCGACGGTCAGGGTGTTCGCGAGCCCGGCGACCTCGAGGGGCAGCGCCCAGGCCAGCGTGCCGCCATAGACCATGCGGTCGTCGAACTGCTCGAACTGGTCGCCGTTCACGGGGTCGGTGAAGTAGGTGAAGTTCGACCAGAGCTCCATGCGGTAGTCCACGGCGTAGGCAGTGCCCCGCAGGCGCCCCCCGGCCAGGTCCTGGTCGCCATTCACCACCAGCGCGTAGCGGTGCGACTCGCCGCCCACGGTGTCGTCGATGTAGCCGAAGCGGTCGATGAGCCCCTGCTCGACGGCGCGCTGCGGAATCTGGTCCGTCGAGTCCCAGCTGCCGTCGTAGAACTGCAGGCTGACGCCCCAGCGGCGGTCACCGCTGTCGCGGCCGTAGCTCAGCAGCCCGTTCCAGCGCCGCAGGTCCTGGTCCAGGTCCCAGGGCCCGTTGGTGCTGGTGGCCTCGACGGCGGCGAGCAGGTCGCCGCCTGCGGCGGCGGCGGAGCCCGCCACGAGGGCACGCTGGTACTGGTAGGCCCCGACCTCGAGCTCCGCGAGCGGGGCGTCGAGCCGCGTCCGGTAGGCCATGTTCACGGCACCGGCGGCGGAGAAGTTGCCGGTCTCGGCATAGAACGTGCCCTTGCGGTAGTCGATGCTGTCGAGGAGACCCGTGATCACGAAGCTCGTGTCGGCATAGCCCTGGCCGTGGCCATGGGTCGGCATGTTGACCGGCACGCCGTCCACCGAGATGGCCAGGTCGGTGCCGTGGTCCAGGTTGAAGCCGCGCAGGAAGTACTGGTTGGCCTTGCCGTCACCGCTGTGCTGCGTGACGATGAGCCCGGGGACGACCTCGAGGATCTCGCCAGTACGCAGGATCGGCCGGGACTCGAGCTGCTGGGAGGTCACGACGCCCTGGCTTGCGGACTGGGGCGTTCCCTGCAGCTGTTCGAGGCGGCCGACGACGACGACTTCGTTGGCGGAGGGCCCGGTCGGGACGCCGCCGGCACCGGCAGCGCCGGCCACGGCCCAGAGCGCGGCCGTCCAGGCGGGCCGCAGGGAACTTCGCATCATCAGGGGTTCTCCGAAGGGGTGTCGGCCACGGCCGCACGACGCGCCGCCGGCGTGTCTTTCGTCTGGCGCCCGCGAAACGGATCCTGGCTTGCGTTGTCGGGGAGTTCCGGCCACGGGCCTGGGCGACGGCAGCCACAGCCGGCCTGCCGGGTGCGTATGACGTTTGTCGTTTTTTATCTTACCCGGGCGACGGGCAGGGGGAAACAGGGATGCAGCGGGTCACGATCACCCTCGATGACGAGCTGATGGCGGCAGTCGACGCGTTCATGGCCGTCCGCGGGTACACGAACCGGTCCGAGGCGCTGCGCGACCTGGCGCGGGCGGGCCTCGACGTGGCAGCCGAAGCCGGCGCCGACAGCGGCAGCGCCTGCGTGGGCGCGCTGGCCTACGTCTACGACCACGAGGCGCGGGAGCTGCCGCGCCGGCTGACCCAGGCCTTCCACGGCCACCACGACCTGGTGCTGGCCACGCTGCACGTCCACCTGGACCACGAGTTCTGCATGGAGGTTGCCGCCCTGCGCGGGCGGACCGGCGAGGTGCGGGAGTTCGCCGGGCAGGTCATGGCCGAACGGGGCGTCCGGCACGGCAGGCTGATGCTGGTGCCCGCGAAGCTGGTTCAGGAACGGCATGCGCACGGTGACGAATCACCGCATGCGCATGCGCACCTGCATCCGCGCACCTAGGTGGGCGTTGTCCGGCACCCTGCACCGGGGCTGCCGGACAACGGCAGCCCCCTCGCCATTGCCTGCGCCGGCCGGGCCGGCGCACTGACCGGCCGACGACGGGCCGGGTGCCTGCGTCGTCGGCGCGGGCCGGGCCCGGCGGGCAGTGGCCGGGCAGCCCGCCTGCCCGGACCGTCCTCAGGCGACGTGGCGCTGGCCGCCAGCCGCTTCGATGCCCGCCGCGGGAGCCGGCGCCAGCGACAGTGCCGCCGGCGCTGCAGCGCCGCTGTCCTGGAGCAGGACGCGGAAGATCCGCGCCAGGTAATCCTGGTGAGCCTGGGCCCTGGCGGCCACCGCGGCCGGGTCGGGCCGGAACGACTCGATCTCGACCGAGGGCACCAGGGCATGGCGCTCGAGCAGGCGCTCGACGGTGTCGAGGCGCTCGCGCGTCACCGCCAGCTCCGTCGTCAGGGCGAGGGTGATGCCGAAGAGGCGCTCCACGAGGGGGTCGCCGGTGAACTCGGGCCGCTGTCCGCTCGCGGGCTGGGCGGCGAGCTTCACGGTGTCGGCCAGGACGTCGTGCTTGGCGGTCATGCGGGAATCTCCTGCGGATTGATCAGCGGCGCCAGGCGCCGGCGGTGTACCACTTGGGGGCGCGGCCGAAGTCCTCGGCCTGGCCCGGCGCGCGCGGCTCGCCGGCCTCGGACTCGAAGACCTCGGCCCGGTCGAAGCCGGCCGCCACCAGCGCGTCGGGCAGCGACATGCGGTGCAGCTCGGACCAGAACGGCTCGTTGTTGTTGCGGCCGTCCCAGTCGCGCATGAACTGCTCGAAGGACCCGAACTGGCGGTAGGGCGGCTGCTCGAGGTGGATCGTCAGGCCACCGGGCGACAGCAGGCGGAGCGCCTCGGCGAACATGGCGTCGACGGCCTCACGCGAGGTCTCGTGCAGCACCATGGTCGTGAACACGAGGTCGAAGCTGCCCGCCGCCAGACCCGTGCGGGTGGCGTCGGCCTGGCGGAAGGTGATGTCCGTGACACCCAGGGAGCGGGCCCGTGCATGGCCGTAGCGGAGCATCGGCGCCGCGACGTCGATGGCGATGATCTCGGCATCCGGGTACGCGGCGCGCAGCGGCAGCGTGTTGTGCCCCATGCCACAGCCCATGTCGAGGATCCGGCGCGGCCGGAACGAGGGGTGCGCAGCCTTGAGCCAGGCCACCAGCGAGCGTCCCGCCAGGTCGCTCCAGGGACCCGCACCGCCGCCGAGGGTGGCGAAGATCCCGGCGTCATAGTTGGCCGGGTTGCTCACGTCGCCCGGGAAGAGCTCCGTCGCGTAGCCGCCGGGCATCAGGTGCTGGTCGCCACCGGCGACGTAGCCGGGCACGTCGAGCCCGGGGTCGAGCTGCAGCCGGTCGGAACCGGCGTTCAGGCTGGCGGCCCGGGCGGCCAGGGCGTCGGCCTGCCGCAGCACGAGGGCGCGGCCAGCCTGCTGGCGCATCTCCATGGTGTTGCGCCGGAGCGTGCTCCAGGCCTGGTAGGCCGGGTCACCCGCCAGCGCCTCGCCGACGTCCTCCAGGGCCTCGACGTCGCGGCCGTGGCGCAGGCGGAAGCCCTGTCTTCCACGGTGCTCGTAAGCGGCCTTGACCGTCGGCATGATGCGCGTGGACAGGAACGCGTTGAGGCTCGAGATGGCGTTGAAGCGGGCGGCATCGTCGTGCCCGCCCTGGGCCATCAGGGCGTGCTGGCCGCGGTCGGTCCAGGCCTTCGGGGTCTGCATGGCACGTCTCCAGCGAATTTCCGATGGCGCCAATCTACGCACCCGCGCATACTGCTGAAAAGTCGTTATTTCCGTGCTGACAGATCGGCTTGACCGAACTTTATGCGCCACCCCAACTACAACCACCTGCTGTACTTCTGGGCCGTCGTCCACGAAGGTGGCATCGCCCAGGCCGCCGAGGCACTGCACGTCACGCCCCAGACCATCAGCGGCCAGCTGCGGCTGCTGGCCGAGGAGTTCGGCGGGCAGCTGTTCGAGAAGAAGGGCCGCCGGCTGGTGCCGACGGACCTCGGCCGGGTCGTCTACGAGTACGCCGACGAGATCTTCAGCCGGGGCCAGGAGCTCGCCAGCGTCATGCGCGGCGCCTCCCCGCTGGAGCGGCGCAACGTCACCATCGGCATCAGCGACGTCGTGCCGAGGCTCGTGGCCTGGCGCGTCCTCGCCCCGCTGATGCTGCGGGACCAGCCCTACCGCGTGACCTGCCGGGCCGGCACCCTCGAAGCACTGGCTGCCGAGCTAGCCGCCCATCGCCTCGACCTGGTGCTTTCGACCAGCGCACTGCCGTCCGATGCCGGCATCCGCGCGTTCAACCACCTGCTCGGCGAGAGTGACATCTCCTTCTTCGCCGCGCCCCGGCTCGCCCGCCGGCTGTCCCGGGAGTTTCCCGAAAGCCTGCACCTCGCGCCGATGCTGCTGCCGACGCCCCGCAGTGCCAACCGGCGGGTCCTCGACGCGTGGTTCGCCCAGGCGGGCATCACGCCGACGGTCGTGGGCGAGTTCGACGACAGCGCGCTGGTGAAGACCGTCGGCCAGGGTGGCGTCGGCGTGTTCACCGCGCCCGCCGCCATCGAGGACGAGGTCACGCGCCAGTTCCAGGTCCGCGTCATCGGCCGGACCAGCGGCATGCGCGCCCGCTTCTACGCCATCTCGACGGAACGGCGCATCAAGCATCCGGCCGTGGTCGAGATCACCGAGCGGGCACGCACGGACGTCTTCCGCGCGCCGGCCGGCGCCCGGCCCGGTGACACCCCATGAGCGACGGGGCCACTGCCGCCATCGACGCCGCCGCGCGCTGGCTGGCCACCGGCGGCGTGGTCGCGCTGCCGACGGAGACGGTCTACGGCCTCGGCGCCGACGCGACGAACCGCGCCGCCGTGGGGACGATCTTCCGCCTGAAGGGCCGTCCGCCGGACCACCCGCTGATCGTCCACGTGGCCGCCGGCGCCGACCTGTCGCCATGGGTCGCGGACGTGCCGGACGTGGCGCGCCGGCTGATGGCCGCCTTCTGGCCCGGCCCGCTGACGCTGATCCTCCGGCGCGCCGACCGCGTGCCGCCCGAGGTCACGGGCGGCCAGCCCACCGTTGGCCTGCGCTGCCCGGACCATCCCGTGGCCCAGGCGCTGCTCGCGGCCTTCGCCCGGATCGGCAGCGGCCTGGTGGCAGCCCCGTCGGCCAACCGCTTCGGCCATGTCTCGCCCACCACGGCACAGCACGTGCGCGACGAGTTCGGCGCCGCGGTCGGGCCCGTCATCCACCTGCTCGACGGCGGGCCCTGCCGCGTCGGCATCGAGTCGACCATCGTCGACGTGACCGGGCCGGAGCCGATGCTGCTCCGACCCGGCACCCTCGACGCCGAAGCCCTCGCGGCCGTGGCCGGTTTGCCCGTCCGTGCGCCGGGCGCCGGACGGCAAGTGCCACAGGCACCCGGCATGCTCGCCGCGCACTACGCGCCCCGCACGCCGCTGCGACTCGTGCCGGGCCGCGAGTTCGCGGCCGCCATCGCCCGCCACCGGGACGCCGGCGATCGCGTCGCCGTACTGGCCTTCGCCGGTGACCCGGGCCTGCCGGGAGTCGAGTGGCAGCAGGCCCCGGCCGACGCAGCCGGCTACGCCCACGACCTCTACGCGAGCCTGCGCTCGCTCGACGACCGGGGCGCCGCCGTCATCCTCGTGGAGACACCGCCGCAGGAAACGGCGTGGCTCGCGGTGCTCGACCGCCTGGGACGGGCCGAGGCCGGCAGCCTGCCGGCGAGCCCCTGAGCAGGGGCGGCGCCGGCCACGGCTTCAGGCCGGCGGGTGCATGTTGAAGGGCGGCGCGCCGGCGGGCCGCGGCGGGGCGGGCTTCTGCTCCCGGGCGAAGTTCTCGATGGACGACAGGCTCGGCTCCTTCCACTCCATCGGCGCCTCGAGGTAGAGCGGGAAGTTCTTCGCCACGTAGTCCTTGATCCGGCGGTCGATGGGCAGCGCGTCGAAGCTGTCTTCGGCGCCCTGGTACGTCTGGTACCAGATGTGCCCCGGCGCCTGCCCCATCAGCATCCACGGCAGCCACGGCGTGATGCGGCTCCAGGTGCCCGTGTAGGTGAGCGAGGTCTTGCGGCGGTCCTGGATGTCGGCGGCGTTGAAGTTGAAGATGAAGGCCTCGGTGACCTGCACCATATCGCCAGCCGACTCGCGGGGCCAGCGGTCGGGCTGCAGCGCGTTGCGATAGAAGAGATTGATGTGGCGGAACAGGTTCACGACGTTGCCGCGTACCTCCCAGGGCAGGACCAGGGGCTGGCGCGCGCGGACCTCGGTGTTGAGCCCGCCGTAGCTCGGCGGCTGCGGCATGAACTCCTCGAGCAGCTGGTTGAACGGGTCGTTGGCGATGGGCACCACCTTCACCGTCTCGCCGTGGTACGGGTTCTTCCACTCCTCGAGGATCTCGCCGACGCTGCCGTCGCGGCCGAGGGTGTGGTAGAGCCCCACCTCGCGCAGCACCTTGCGGTACGAGCCATCCTTCTCCTGGGGCAGCAGCCGCGCGCAGGAGAAGCCGGTCATGCCGAACAGGTCGCGGATCGGGCCGCCCGGCACCACGGCCATGACGAGCCCCGAGTACCAGCCGTACTTGACCTTGCCGATGTCGAGGTTGCCGTTGATGCGGGCGAGCATGTCCCGGTTGCCCTGGCCGGTGCGCAGATCGAGGTACGGCCCCTGCAGCAGCGAGGCGCCGCCGGCAGCCGCACGGGCCGGCGTCGCGCCGAAGGGCTGGGCCAGGGCCAGTGAGCCCGCCATGGCCGCACCGGCCGTGAGGAGCGTGCGGCGGTCACAGGTGGCGGCCGTCGAAGGATCGCTGCCGTGCATGGTGATGCTCCAGTGGGTAGGCTTCGAACAGTACGACGGAACCTGCGAGGATGCGAGCCGTGGACCGGGTGGTGATCGACACCAACGTGCTGCTGGCGCTGTCGATCTTCAGCGACCCGGTGGTTGCCCCGCTGCGCACGGCCCTGGCGCAGGGAGCGCTCCAGGCCGTGCGATCCGCCGCCACCGATGCGGAGTGGCGGGAGGTGCTCGCAAGGCCCGAGCTTTTCTCGGTGGCACCGGAGCGGCAGGCGGCACTGCTCGCCGACTGGGAGGCCACCGCCCTGCTGGTGCCGGTCACGGAGCCGGTACCCTTCCGCTGCCGCGACCCGCTGGACCAGAAGTTCCTCGAGCTGGGCGTGGCTGCCCGGGCCCGCTGGCTCGTCACCCGCGACAAGGCGCTGCTGAAGCTGCGCCGGAAGGCCCGCAAGCTGGGCCTCGACATCGTGACGCCGGAACTCTTCGCAGCGGGGTGGCTGCCGCCCGTCACCGGGAACCCCTGACCCGTCGTTGCAGAACGCACCTCCGCCTGCGCTTCCCGGGCCACCGGCGCCGGGCCTGCGGGGAACGCCGGCCGATGAACCAGGCACCGGCACGCGTGCTGCCGGGACCCGACCTTCGCGCCAGCCAGCCCGCCGATCAATGGTGCTCCCGACGGGCCAGCACGCCGTCGCCGTGGGGTCGCGCCCGGAATCCAGCCGCCTGCAGGCGCACGGCCACCTCCCGGGCCAGGTCGCGCCCGCGGCTGCGCTGGTTGGGCGCCCCGGTGTAGTGGAAGAGCCGCCCGCCCGGCCGCAGTACGCGGGCCAGCTGGGCGTAGAACGACCGGGCGTAGAGTTCGCCGGCAATGGCAAAGCGCGGCGGGTCGTGCAGGATGGCGTCGAACGACCCGCTGGCGAGGCCCTCGATCCGCTCGCTGACATCGCCCTGCTCCAGCGCCAGCACCGCGCCGTCGACGGGTGACCAGGGGCTGCCCGGCGACCAGGGATTGAGGCTGCGCAGCCACAGCACGTCGCTGCTCTTCTCGAAGGACCGCACGTGGCTGGCACCGCCGGCCAGGCACCAGGCCGCGAAGTAGCCGAGCCCGGCGCAGGTATCGAGGATGCGCTTGCCGCGGGGCTGGACCAGGGCAACCTTCGCCCGGGCGTCCTCCCACGGCGACACCGTGGCCGTGGGCAGCATCTTGATGCCGTCGATCTCGAAGGTCGGCGGCCCCCACGCCGTCGGGACGAGCTTGTACAGCGCCCGTGTGTAGCGCGCGACGGGGGCGAACTGCCCGCCATCCCAGCAGTAGACCGTGTGGTCGCGGCAGGCATCGGGATACGGGAACCACTGCCCCTCCCACGTGAACCCGTCGGCGTGGATGGCCACCGTCGTCGTCGTCCGGCCGAGGTCCAGGGAGCACTCCACGGCCGGACGACCGGAATCCCGGGCAGACACGAGGACCGTCAGCACGGGCAGTGTCAGCAGTGGCACGCGGCGGACAGCGGGCGGATGGCCGGCCGTCACCGGCGCGCCATCGGTGAGTGCCTCACCCATGGGAAGCCGGCCACGTCGCGAGGAACTCGCGGTGCAGCTGGTGTTCCGGGCCGCTGCCGGCGGCCAGCGCTGCAGCCTTGTAGCCGGACCTGACGGCCAGCACCTCGATGCACCGGCCCGTGACCCGGAACGCGGCCCGCCAGTCGCGCACGGCCAGCTGCCACCCGTCGCCGGCACGGCGGATCCGGCGGTAGGCGTGGGGCTGCGGACCCATCGCCAGCGTCGTCGCGATGCGCTCGCGCAATGGCAGGCCGGTCCGGGCCTCGATCCAGTCCGCCTGGGCGGCGGCCTGCGCCGAGAAGCTCACCTCCCAGGCCGGCGCCGGGTCGACCACCGGCCCGGCACCAGGCGGCGGCGTGACGAGCCACCCGCTGCTGGCCGCGGGCCACGCATCGGTGTAGGGCACGTACGGCTTGATGTCGAGCACGGGCGTGCCGTCGAGCATGTCCACGTCGAGCAGGTGCAGCGTCAGGCCATCGATGCGCTCGAGCCGTACGACCGAAAGGCCGAGGGGATTCGGCCGGTGCGGCGAGCGCGTCGCAAAGACGCCCTTCCGCCCCGTCGTGCTGCGCGGGGGCAGCACCTTCGGACGCCAGCCGGGGTTGCGGTCGAACCAGAACAGCACCCAGATGCGGTCGAAGCCGTCGAGGTCGGCGAGCGCGTCCTCGAAGTGCCCGCCGGGCAAGAGGTCGATCGTGCCCGGCAGCCCCCGCGCCGCAGCGGGCTGGCGCGGGGCGGCGACCCGCTCGCCGAGGCCCGTCCGGACCACGCCGATCGGGGTGAGCGTCAGGACAGCGGGAGGAACCGCGGTGTCGGGCTGCACCATGCTGCCAATGGTACGCGCTGGCTCCCGGCCTTGCGGCGGATGACTGCGCTGGTGGGCTGGTGACGGGAGGTGGCCAGGTTCACGACGCAGCCCGCGGCCGCCGGGACTGAGCGCAGCCACCATCGATGGCGCCCCCCGGCGGGAGCCGCGGCAGAAAGGCGCGGCCCCGCTGACCGGGGCCGGGCCGGCCGGCATCAGGCTCCGGGCGGCAGCAGCGGAACGGTCTCGAGCACCCAGTTGCCCGAGTTGCGCCGCGCCGGGCTCGGGATCGCGAAGGCCGCCTTGCCCTTGCGCGCCTTGAGCTGGTCGAAGTCGATGCGCCAGCCCTTCGCGTCGAACTTCTTCAGCCAGTCGCGGTAGACGACGACGGCGCGGTCCGAGGGCACCAGCACCTCCTTCGTGTTGGAGTCCGGCGTCAGCACCGGGTCGAGCTCGGCGAGGATGTCGATGTCCTCCTGGGCCACGACGAGGTTCACCTTGCCGATGCGGTCGTCGTGCTGGGGGTCGAGCAGGAAGGTACGCATGTTCACGAAGAACACCCGGGTCCGCGAGTCGTCGATGGGCGCCTCGAAGAAGTACTGGTGGAACATGTTGGTCGGCGAGAACCGGATCCACGTGATCATCTGGTTGGGACCGACGTGGCCGGAGCCGGCGGTGACCTCGTGGACCAGCGTGCGCTCGTCGGCGAGCGCCTTGGTGGCCATCTCGGTCTCCTTGTTCTCGAAGCGCACGAGGAAGCGGCTGCCCCAGGGCACCTCCTCGACGTCGAGGGGCCTCTTGCGGAGGTTCGCGTTGATGTTCGGCGAGCCCTGGGCGGGGTGCACGAACTCGTTGTGCGACGGATCGAGGCCGTTCTCCATGGAGCGCTCGTAGAACGCCGGCACCTCGAAGACCGTGAGCCTGTTGGCCCGCCAGCCCGGCTGGTCGAACTCCTCGATCGTGTGGAGCGGCGGCCGCTCGGCCTCGGGCAGGTCGCCCATGAAGGCGAAGACGATGCCGTACTTCTCCTGCACCGGGTAGCTGTCGATCTTGGCGCGCGGCGGCGGTGACTCGTCGGGCAGGGTCGGGATGTGGGTGCAGCGACCCTCGTGATTGAAACGCCAGCCGTGGTACGGACAGACCACGGTGTCGTCGCGCACCCAGCCCTTGCCGAGGGATCCGCCCCGGTGGACGCAGACGTCGGACATGACATGGGCCTTGCCATCGGACGTGCGGAAGGCGACGAACCGCAGGCCGAGCAGCTCGACGCGGAACGGTGCCTGCGCGGTGACGTCCTCGCTGCGTGCCACCGGATACCAGAAATTGATGTACATGAACCCCCTCCACGGGCTTGAGTGCCGCACGAGTCTAGGTGGCCCACCACGCACCGCCTGTAAGGTCTTTCCGAAACGGGCCGCCGCAACGGCCGCCACAGCGTGGCGATTGCGGCCACCCCGTATCGCCACGCCGTCGCGGCACGGCGTATACGGCCCGCACAGCACGCACCCGGAGACCGACCCATGGCCGAGACCGCCACCCACGCGAAGGCCCGCCGCCCCGGCGCGGCCGGCGCCCTCATCGACACCATCCTTGCCACCCACCACGGGCTGGCCCGGGAGCTGGCCGGCCGCGCCGGCAGCCTGGCCCCGGCCGTGGCCGCGGCGGATGCCGCCCGGGACGCGCGCCTGACCGAGGTGGCCGGCACCTGCGCGCTGCTGGAGCGCGAAATGCTGAGCCACCTGCAGCGCGAGGAGACGGTCCTGTTTCCCGTGATCCGCGAACTCGAGACCGAGGGCGCCGACGAAGGCGACGTCGGCATGCTGTTCTCGCCCATCGTCTGCATGAAGCGCGAGCACCTCGGCATCGACGAACTTTTCGCCAGCCTGCGCAGCCTCACCGACGGCTACACGCCGCCAGCGTGGGCCAGCGCCGACCACCGGGCACTGCTCGCGACGCTGGCGGCCTTCGAGGCCGACACCATCGAGCATGTGCGCAAGGAGAACGACGAGCTGTTTCCCATGGCGTCGGACCTGGTACCCGCCGTGCGCTGAGGGCCTGGCCACGCCGCGGTCCGGCCGTGGCCTGCGGCTGGCGTATGATCCCTCAATGACCAACCGCAGGACTTTCCTCGCCGGGGCCGCGGCCCTGGCCCTCACCCCCTGGCGGCCTGGCATGGCCCGGGGCGCGGGCCTCGACCTCGCGAATCCCCGTGACCGGCTGACGGCGCTGGCGAAGATGCGCGGCGCCACCGACGACCGGCTGGTCATCAGCTTCGTCATCGGCGCCCGCTACGCCGTGCCCGGGCACCGCATCGTGCCCATGATGGGCATCCTCGCGGCCACCTTCAGCCGCTGGCAGCGTCTCGACGCCGATACCTTCGAGGCGCGCTCCCTGGAGGTTGCCTTCTTCACGGACTACGCGACAGGCAAGCTCCTCGGGAAGTGGACGAACCCGGTCACCGGCACCGTCGTCGACGTGCCCGTCACCCGCATGGGCCCGTCGCGGGTCCTCGTCACGGCCGAGGGCCTGACCGTCGACTCGCCGGCCAACGCGTCGGCGGGACTCGTGCTGAAGCACGTCTTCCAGCCGCCGGTCATCGTCGGCGACCAGGTCTGGATCACCGAGCAGATCAACGTCGACGGCCCGCCGGGACCACGGCCCTTCGTCTACAACGAGCTCAGCACCTACACCGCGAGCAGGTCCGACCTCGACGATCCGCGGCAGGCGGCCGTGCCAACCGACGTGCAGTACCAGAGCCTCATCACGTACCGGCCGTGGATGGGCTTCGGCGACGCGCCGGGCCACACACTCGCCCGCGGCGCAGGCCGGCGGGCCGTACGAATCGACGAGCTGCCGCCGTACTACCTCGAACTGGCCCGCCGCTTCCACCCCGACGTCATCGACGACCCGCTCGCCGCCCTCGCCGGCAAGACCCCTGCCTGACGCACGGCCGATGCCCGCCCCCACGCGGCGCATCATCCACCTGGACATGGACGCGTTCTACGCGTCGGTCGAGCAGCGCGACGACCCGGCGCTGCGCGGCCGGCCCGTGGCCGTCGGGGGCCCCGCCGAGGGCCGGGGCGTCGTCGCCGCCGCGAGCTACGAGGCCCGGGCCTTCGGCGTGCGCTCAGCGATGCCCATGGCCCGCGCCGTGCGCCAGTGCCCGGGGCTGGTGGTCGTGCGACCGGACTTTGCACGCTATCGCGAGGCGTCGCGGCGGGTCATGGCGATCCTGCGCTCAGCGACGCCGCTGGTGGAGCCGCTGTCCCTGGACGAGGCCTACCTCGACGTGACGGAGAACCTGTGGGGCCTGCCGCTCGCCACGGCCTTCGCCGTCGAGCTCAAGCGCCGCATCCGGGAGGAGCTGGCCCTGACGGCCTCGGCCGGCGTCGCACCGAACAAGTTCCTCGCCAAGATCGCCTCGGGCTGGCGCAAGCCCGACGGGCTCACGGTGATCGCACCGGAGCGCGTCGAGGCGTTCCTGCAGCAGCTGCCGGTGGAGGCACTCTGGGGCGTCGGCCCCGTCACGGCCCGCAAGCTCCACACCGTCGGCGTCACGCGGCTCGTGCAGGTCCGCGACGTCGACCGCGCGACACTGGCCGGGGCCGTGGGCAGCCTCGCCGACTGGCTGCTGCGCCTCGCCCACGGCGACGACCCGCGCCCGGTCGTGCCGGAGCGCGAGTCGAAATCCGTCTCGGCCGAGACGACCTACGCCGAGGACCTGCGTGACCTCGCGGCGATGCAGGCAGAGGTCGCCCGCCTCGCGGGCCGCGTGGGCGCTGCCCTCGCGCGCAAGCAGCTGCTCGCACGCACGGTGACGCTCAAGGTGCGCTATGGGGACTTCGTCACCGTGACCCGCAGCCACACGGACGACGGCGTCACGGCAGACCCGGCCAACATCGCCGTGCGGGCGTCGGCACTGCTCCGGCGCACCGAAGCGGTCCGGCGGCCGGTGCGCCTGCTGGGTGTCGGCACCCACGGCCTGGTGGCGGGATCGCCGGCCGGGCCTGATCCGGCCGGGCAACGGCTCCCCTGGTGGGCCGCCGACGGTGAGCACGGCGGACCGGCATCGCCGGCCTGACCTGGCCGCCTTTCTTCAACGGGCTGCCAGGCACCACGCAGCGGGTTACACACTGTTACAGTGTTGTGCACCGCGCGTCAGCAGACTCGGCGCCGGCCTTCGGCTGCAGGGGATCCAGCGATGAAGAAGGAAGTGAAGATCCGGCCGTTCTGGTATTCGGACGTCTGGCTCTTCCCGAAGCTCATCACCATCGTCACGACCCTCGATGCGGAGGGCCGTGTCAATGCCGCCCCCTACTCGCACATCATGCAGTACGACGTCATGGCAAAGAACGCGCGCCTGATCGTCGGCTTCCGGCAGGACTCCCACAGCTACCAGAACATCTGCGCGACGAAGGAGTTCGTCGTCAACTGCCCCGGCGCCGATTACCTCGACGACATGATGGAGACGGCCCGCTTCTACCCGGAAGGCGTCAACGAGCTGGAGCACACACGCTTCACCATGATCCCGTCGCTGCACGTGAAGCCGCCGAGCATCCAGGAGTGCCCGCAGATCGCCGAATGCGTGGCCGACGAGATCATCCCGCTCGAGAAGTCCACCGGCATCGTCATCGGCCGCATCAAGGCGCTCGTCTTCGACGAGGAGCTCATCGACATGGACCGCGAGGCGCGGATCCGGGCCATGAACCTGCCCATCGGCCTCGGTGACGAGGACCGCCAGGACTACTTCCACACGACGCTGGGCCAGATCACGAGGCACCGCCTCGGCGAGCCCCCGGGTTCACACGTCGGCGGCGAGGTCCAGCTGTCGATGCCGTGGGACGCCGATGCCCTGCAGACGCTGATGAGCATCCCCGCGATGGTGCGGAAGATGGTGACGGACCAGACGGAGCAGTTCTGCCGTGCGCGGGGCGACGGCAAGGTCACCCTCGCGCGCTTCACCGAGCATTCGGCCGAGCAGGGCATGACGCCCGAGCTGCTCGAGCGTTTCCAGCGCAAGAAGCCTGCATAGGAACTGTCCATGCGAATCGACGTCATCCTCGACCCCACCACCTCGCCCTGGGAGGTCCGCGACCTCGGCCTGCTGGCCGAGCAGTACGGCATCAGCGCCGTCTGGAACTCCAACTACCCCTCGTCCCGCGACCCGTTCCTGAACCTGGCCCCGCTGGCCCTCGCCTCGTCCCGGATCCGCATGGGCCCGCTGGTGGTCACGGCCTACGAGCTGCACCCGTACAAGACCGCCAAGGCGCTCGCCACCCTCAACGAGCTGTCGCAGGGCCGCGCCTGCCTGATGCTCGGCGGGCCCACGGGCGTGAATGCCGCCATGGGCATGGGCACCGGCCGCATGGTCGGCCGCGTGCGCGAATGCGCCGAGGTGCTGAAGGGCGTGCGGCCGGACCGGGCGCTCAACTACCCGGGCAAGATCTTCCAGGTGTGGGGCTTCAGGCCCGACTGGGCAACGGATGGGCCGCCCCAGGTCTACATCGGCGCCAACAAGCCCCAGATGCTGCGCATGGCGGCGAAGGTCGCCGATCGGGTGATGCTCGGGGATCCGACCCCAGCCGTGCTGACCCGCGCCCTCGACACCCTCGACCGCGAACTGGCGGCCGCCGGCCGGCAGCGCGCCGACGTCGCCGTGTCGGCGCTGATCGCCTGGCACGTGAAGCCGGACCGGGCAGCGTCCAGCGCCGAAGCACGCTCGCAGCTCGCGCTTCGCGGCATGCTCGATCCCTGGTACCTCGAGTCGTTCCTCGACGCCGACGAGGTGGCCCTGGTGGACGCGAAGCGCGAGGCGTTCTTCTCGGCCTACAAGCAGGGCAGCGCGAACGTGCCCGGCGTGCCCGACGGCGTCCTCGACAAGCTCGTCGACAACCTCACGCTGGCCGGCGACGCGGGCGACATCGACTGCCACGTCGAGCGCCTGAAGGGCTTCCGCGCCGCGGGCCTCGACGAAGTGGCGCTCAAGCTGCACGGCGACCAGGCCGACGCGATCCGGCTCATCGGCGAGCGGGTGGTACCGGCGCTGGCGTGACTTGCCGGTCCCGCTACAGGGCGACCCCGGCCGGCATGGTCTTCGACCCTTCTGCAAAGCCGTAGACCGCAAGGCCGAAGGCCACGTGCGGGTCGAGCACGGCGGCGCACTGGTGCATGAGGAAGGCCGTGGCCACGGCCGCGGCGTCCGCCGCCTCGGGCAGCGACAGCCCATGCCGGGCCCGGATGGCTGCAAAGGCCGGTCCGAGCAGCTGCTGGGTGGCCAGCAGGTCCTGCAGGGGCTCGTTGGCCCGCCCGTCGCCGCCGAGGCGCCCGCGATCGAGCGTCACGCCGATCTCGCCGAGCACCCCGCCGAGCAGCGAGACGAGCTGCGGCCCGCGCTCATTGGCCTGATCCGACAGCACGGGCTGGCCCGGCCGTACATCGAGCTGCGCGAAGCCGAAGGAGTGGAACAGGAAGCTGCCGGCCATGCGCGCGACGCCGGTGACGGCCGTCTCGGCATGCACGCCGCGCTCCGTACGCAGCGCTTCGATGGCCGCATTGGCGAAGGCCTGGGCCGCGTCGACCTGTTCCTGGCGGAGCGCCGTCATCTGTCTCGTCTCCCGTCGTCGGACAACACGGGACAGCACCTGCCCCGTGTCCAGTGTGCCAGCAGTACAGCGGTATCGCCCGGCCATCCACCGCCCGGCCCGGATCCCGGCGCGGGCGCCATGAAACCGGCGCACCGCGCACGGCAACGACGCCCGTCGCGGTCGACGAAGCCAGCCGCGCCGGGCATCTCAGCGCACCAGGGCGCGCATGGCGCCGTCGAGCCCGTCGAGGGTCAGCGGGAACATGCGACCGGCGAGGATCTCCCGCACCACGCCGATGGTGTGGTAGTGCCGCCAGGCGGGCTCGGGCGTGGGATTGAGCCAGACGGACCGCTCGTAGACGCCAACGAGGCGCCGGAGCCAGTCCGCGCCCGACTCCTCGTTCACGTGGTCGATGGCGCCGCCGGGCCGGAGGATCTCGTAGGGGCTCATGGCCGCGTCGCCGACGAACACCAGCCGCCAGTCGGCATTGAAGCGGTGGAGCACGTCGCGCGTCGGGGTGCGGGCCGTGTGGCGCCGGCGGTTGTCGGTCCACAGGTGGTCGTAGACGCAGTTGTGGAAATAGAAGAACTCGAGATGCCTGAACTCGCTGCGGGCCGCGGTGAAGAGTTCGGAGCACAGCCGCGAGTACTCGTCCATGGAACCGCCCACGTCGAGCAGCAGCAGCACCTTCACGGCGTTGTGCCGCTCGGGCCGGAACGCCAGGTCCAGCAGCCCGGCGTTGCGGGCCGTGCGCTCAATGGTGTGGTCGAGGTCGAGTTCCGTCGCCGCTCCCTGCCGGGCGAAGCGGCGCAGGCGCCGCAGCGCGAGCTTCAGGGTGCGGGTGCCGATCCCGACGTCGCCGTCGAGGTTGCGGTACTCCCGGGCGTCCCAGACCTTGATGGCCGAACGGTGCCGACCCTCGTCCTGCCCGATGCGGATGCCCTCGGGGTTGTAGCCGAAGGCCCCGAAGGGCGACGTACCGGCGGTGCCGATCCACTGGTTGCCGCCCTGGTGGCGCCCCTGCTGCCCGGCGAGCCGCTCGCGGAAGCGCCGCATGATCTCGTCCCAGCCGCCGGCCGACTCGACCAGCGCCTTGTCCTCGTCCGTCAGGGCGAGTTCCGCCTGCCGGCGCAGCCACTCGAGGGGGATCTCCGCGCCGGGGCCCGCCACCGACTCGATCCCCCGGTAGAAGGCGCCGAAGGCCCGGTCGAAGCGGTCGAAGTGCGTTTCGTCCTTCACCAGGGCTGCCCGGGCGAGGTGGTAGAAGCCGTCGACGTCGGCACCAACCACGCCGGCGCGCAGCGCCTCCAGCAGCGTGAGGTACTCGCGGATCGAGACCGGCACCCCGTGCTCGCGCAGCGTGAAGAAGAACCGCGTCAGCATGACAGGCCGGCTCCGGCGCGGTTCAGCCGTCCCGTGCGGGGCTGCGCCGCGACATGAAGGCCAGGCGCTCGAAGAGGTGCACATCCTGCTCGTTCTTGAGCAGCGCACCATGGAGCGGCGGGATCAGCGTCCGCCGGTCATCGGCCCGCAGCGCCTCGGGCGGGATGTCCTCGGCCAGCAGCAGCTTCAGCCAGTCGAGGAGCTCGGAGGTCGTCGGCTTCTTCCTGAGGCCGGGCACCTCGCGGATGGCGAAGAAGGTCTCCAGCGCCTCGCGCAGCAGCGCCTGCTTCAGTCCGGGGAAGTGGACGGCGACGATCGCCTCCATCTGGTCCCGGTCCGGGAAGCGGATGTAGTGGAAGAAGCAGCGGCGCAGGAACGCGTCGGGCAGTTCCTTCTCGTTGTTGCTCGTGATGAAGACCAGCGGCCGGTGCCGTGCCCTTACCAGCGTGCGCGTCTCGTAGACCTGGAACTCCATGCGGTCGAGCTCGCGCAGGAGGTCGTTCGGGAACTCGATGTCGGCCTTGTCGATCTCGTCGATCAGCAGGACCACTGGTGTCTCGCTCGTGAACGCCCGCCACAGCGTGCCCGGAACGATGTAGTTGGCGATGTCCTGCACCCGCGGATCGCCGAGCTGCGAGTCGCGCAGCCGCGAAACGGCGTCGTACTCGTAAAGGCCCTGCTGGGCCCGGGTCGTCGACTTGATGTGCCACTCGAGGAGCGGCAGGCCCAGGCCTGCGGCCACCTCTTCGGCCAGGCGGGTCTTGCCGGTGCCCGGCTCTCCCTTGATGAGCAGCGGACGCCCGAGGGCGATGGCCGCGTTGACGGCCAGCTTCAGGTCGTCGGTGGCGACGTAGCCGGGCGAGCCGTCGAAGCGCATGGCGGTCACCCGGGTGGCGGCCCGGCCGTCAGTCCTCGGTCCACCAGCGCTGGAACTCGTCCAGGGTGATGTAGCCGTTGCCGTCGAGGTCGATCAGGCCGAAGCCGATCCGCATCTCCTCCTCGGACATGCCCGCCTCGAGGTTCTCGAGAAGCTCGAGGAACTCGCTGTAGTTGATCCGGTGGTCCCGGTCGGTGTCGCAGAATGCGAAGTGCTCGCGGAGTTCCTGCTGCTGGCGCGATGTCATGTTCATGGGGTGATTGTAGCCGCACCGGCCCCCCGTTGGTCTACGGGGTTCCCCGGGGCCGGCACCACCCTAGAGCCCGTAGCGCCGGACCAGCAGGGTCGACAGTACGCCGAGCATCAGCAGCACCAGCGGCACGCCGACCCGCACGAAGTCACCGAAGGTGTAGCGCGCTGCGTTCATGACCAGCACGTTGGTCTGGTAGGCCATGGGCGTGGCGTAGCTCAGGTTGGCGCCGAACAGGATCGACAGCACGAAGGGCTCGAGGGGGCTGCCGAGCTGGGACGCCGTCGCCACGGCAATGGGGGTCCCGACGGCCGCCGCGGCGGAGTTCGACACGAAGTTCGTCAGCACTGCGCCGAAGGCCATGAAGACCACCAGCTGCACCGTCGGCGGCAGGCCCTCGACGACGGTGACTACCCCGCCCGCGATCCAGTCGGCCGCGCCGGTCGCAACCAGCGCCTGGCCCAGCGCGATGCTCGAGACGACCAGCAGCACCACCTCGAGGCTCAGGGCCCGCCCGACGCCGTGCAGCTTGACGCAGCCCTTGAACAGCATGGCGATGACGCCGACGAAGGCGGCCACGTGGATCGGCAGAACCTTGGTCGCCGCCGCGCCAATGACGAGCGCCATGATCGCCAGCGCCCAGGGCGCCAGCGGTGAGCGCGGCAGGCCGACCTGGCCCGTCAGCAGCATCAGGTGGCCCAGGTTGCGCAGGGCCTCGAGCTGCTCGTCCGGTCCCTGCACCAGCAGCACGTCGCCGGCGGCCAGGCGCACGTCGCCCACGTCGGAACCGCTGCGCAGCAGGCCCTCGGTGCCGCGGCTGATGCCGACCACCACCACCTTGTGGGTTTCGGCGAAGCGGAGCTGCCGCAGCGTGCGGCCGATGAACTCCGACTCGGTGCCGATGACGGCCTCGGCCAGGCTCACGTCGACCCGGCCGGTGTCGACCTCGACGAAGCGGCCCTCGCCCTCGGGGTTGAACAGGTCGACGCGCAGGGCCGTGCCGATCTCGCCGAGCCCCCGGGCCGTGTCGGCCAGCTGGAGCTCGTCACCAGCTTCGAGGACGACGTCGTCGGCGGGGGCCAGTACCTGACCCGCACGGCCGACGGACCGCACCGGCAAGGCCCGGCCCAGCGACTTGCCGATGTCGCCGAGGCTGCGGCCCGCCAGGCGGGGATTGTCCGCCGCCACCACGGCCCGGGCCTGGAACTCGCGCGGGGACTCCAGGACCGGCTCGGCACGGGGCGGCAGCAGCAGCGGTGCCACGAGCCACAGATACGGCAGCGCGACGAGGAATGCCGTGAAGGCGATGCCGGTGAAGTCGAAAAGCCCCATGGGCGCCATGCCGAGGTCGGTGGCGATGGACAGCACCAGCAGGTTCGTCGACGTGCCGATGCTCGTCAGCATGCCGCCGGCGAGGATCGCGAAGTTGACCGGCATCAGCGTGCGCGAGGCCGGCTGGCCCGTGCGCTCGGCGATGCTCAGCATGACCGGCAGCAGCAGCACGAGCACCGGCGTGTCATTGACGAAGGCGCTCGCCGTGGCGGCCAGCACCAGGGTCACCAGCAGGCCGAGCCACCGGTTCAGCTTCCAGATACGGGCGACGACCCGGGCCACCGGCTCCATGGCGCCGGTCGCGGTCAGGCCGCGGCCCAGGATCATCAGCGAGCAGATGGCGATCAGGGCGGGATGGCCGAAGGCCTGCAGCACCTGCGTCTCGGTCACCCGGGTCCCGGCCCCGATCATCGGGAACAGGTAGAACTCGAGCAGCAGTGAGGTCAGCACCAGGAGCGAGACGAGCTCCATGCGGATCCACGACCGCGTGTACAGGTAGAACGCGGCGAGCGTGATGGCCAGCACCGCGACGGCGTGGGGACCCGGCACGTCCCCTACCCGCCCTGGGGCGGCTCGGGCGCCGCGGCAGGCGGTCCCGTCGCGTCGCGGCCATCACGCAGGTAGACCTCGCGCTGCGCGTATGGCAGGCGCACTCCCTCGGCGGCGAAGAGCCGGTAGAGGCCGGAGTTCACCTCGTGGGCCACGAGCCCGCGCAGGGCCGGCTGCTCGATCCAGCACAGCATCTCGAACTCGAGCCCCGACTCGCCGAACTGCCGCAGCCGCATGCGCGGCTCCGGGTGCCGGCAGACCTGCGGATGGGCATCGGCCACGGACAGCATCAGGGCCATGACGCGGTCGATGTCCTCGCCGTAGGCGATGCGCACCGGCAGCCGCAGGCGGTACTTGTGGATCGGCCCGCCGGACTCGTTGACGATCTTCGCCCGGCCCATGATGCCGTTCGGGATGCTGACCTCGACGTCGTCGCGGGTCAGCAGCCGCGTGCTGCGCAGCCCGATGTGGGTGACCTCGCCGCGCTCGCCGGTGTCGAGCACGATGTAATCGCCAATGCGGTAGGGCTTGTCGGTCAGGATCGCGATGCCGGCGACGAGGTTGCCCAGGGTGTCCTGGGCAGCGAACGACAGCGCGAGGCCGAGGATGCCGGCGGAGGCCAGCAGGCCGGTGACGTTGACGCCCCAGGCCACCAGCACCACGTAGGTGCTGACCAGCACGACAACGATGGTGAGGCCGTTGCGCAGCAGGGGCACCGAGCTCCCCTGGGCCGAAGCCGGGAGCCCGGCCGGACCGTTCGTCTCGAGCACGAGCCGCAGCGCGCGGATGGCGAAGGCGGTCCAGAGGATCACCAGCAGCGTCTGGCCGGCCGACTGGCCCACCTGCTCGACGCGACCGCCCGGGGCCAGGACCGCCAGGGCGCCCATGGCGCCGAGGAGCAGGATCGAGAGCCGCACCGGGCGCCGCAACGCGCGCTCGAGGCTGACCCCGAGGTCGGCCGGCAGGCCGCGCAGCAGCCGGCGCACGCCGACGCGCGTGAGCCGCTCGATGACGAGGGCGAGAACCGCGCAGGCGCCGAGGATGACCGCGGCCGCCAGCAGCGGCCGTGGCGCCAGGTAGCCGGTCAGCAGTGCCGCAAGTGCCTCTAGCTGATCCATCAACCGCCCCCTCGACTGAGGCTCATTCTAGACGAGCCGTCGAGGGGGTCGGCGCTCTCCGGGGGCGAGCGCCCGCTGGCGGCGCCAGCCCGGCGCGTCAGGCCTCAGCGGCACCCCGCCTGCGGCGCGTCCGGGCCAGCAGCACCGCCAGCCCCGAACCGAGGAGCCACGCCGCCGCCGGTACCGGCACCACCGGCGGATCCAGCGGCTCACCGTAGGGCGTCAGTAGCCAGAGGCAGTTGCCGAACTGACACCCCGTGCTCGACGACGCGAGGATCCAGCCACGGTCGCTGACGGCGAAGGCCGAGTTCAGCACCACGGCCTGGAGGGCGTTGGGGAGCGTCAGGCTCGCTGGATCGACAAGGGGGTTGAGGTCAACGAAGCCGGCACCCGGGTCGGCGATGACGGCCCGCGCCCCGCGATTGCGGATGATCGTGCCGGACTGCTCGTACAGCGTGGAGGAGCCGACGACGAGCCCCTGGTTGTTCACCCCGAGTGCCGCCGACTGGGCCGTGCCATTGGCGGCAGCGCCCAGTGTGCCGAGGGCGCGCATCTGGCCGGTGGCCTGCTCCCAGATGAAGCCCCGCCCGCCCAGGATCGCGTTGCCCGGCGAGTACTGGGTGAAGCTGCCGATGACGTCACCATCCTCGTTGATGGCGACGGCGTCGCTGCTGCCGATCCCGTCGGTACGCGTCGACAGCGTGCCGAGGTTGGTCAGCACGCCATCCGCCGACCAGGCGACGGCCCGCCGGCCCAGCGACGTCCCGTTGTTGGCCAGCAGGTCCGAGTTGCCCGCGAGGGCGCCCAGCTCATTGACGTCGACGGCGTCGGACCGCGTTGGTGTCCCGTTGAAATCAGTGCTCAGTGACGGCAGGAACCGCGCCGTCGTGGCGTCCCACACGGTTGCCCGCTGCAGCGTGGGGCTCGCGTTGACCAGGCCGACGGCGACGCCCGTCTCGTTGATGTCGCGGAACGCGACCCCGGACGACGTCCGGAAGTCCGTCGGCATGGGCATCGCCGTGGCCGTGCTGCTGCCGGACTCCCAGCGGATCGGCTCGCCGATGGTGCCGGCAGGGCCCTGGATGAAATGCACGCCGACGATCGTTCCGGCGGCATTGACCTGGAGGGCCTGGGTGCCGGCGGCAGTGTTCGGCAGCGTCGGCAGCACCTGCTCGGTGGCGCCCTGCCGGGCCCAGGCCGTGTTCGTGGTGGTGTCGTAGCCGACGAAGACGCCGGTGCTGCTGACATCCCGGGGGGGACTGACCAGCGTGCCGGAACCCGTCACGGCCAGCGTGAACTGCGGTGTGATCACGCCGGCCTTCCACTCGAAGGCGGCGTAGGAGGCTACGGTCAGCGACCCGGTCAGGACCGGTGCATAGCCGAAGACGCTGCCGGAATCGGTAAGCCGCATGCCGGTGGCACCGCCCGGCACGCCGGCCGGCGACAGCAGACCGATGTAGTTGGCGGTGTAGCGATACGGCGGGGGATCGGCGGCCTCGGCGGCAGGGTTGAAGGCGACGGCGACAAGCAGCGCGACGGGTACGGCGACGGAAAACCGGGGTGACATGAGTGCAATGACCAGGGAATGTGTCGGGCGCCCGGGAGGCCTCCCGGAGGGTCGACGCGCACCGTGACGGTGGGTGGCACGCCGGTAGCCCACGAACCCCCGGGTGCCGCCGGGCAGCATGCAAGGTCAATGCCACCCAGGCTAAGTGCTTGTCGGGAAAAAGCGCCCGGAAACCAGTCAGTTGCTTCAGGCAGCGACGGCGTAAAGCAACCCGACAATGGGCGCGGAGCAGGCGACTCTCAGGGGCGGGAAGGCGGCCAGGTCTTGCGCAGGATGCCGGCACTCCGGCAGCGGCAAGGGGATGGTGGTGATGGGTGGAGTTGAACCACCGACCTCAGCATTATGAGTGCCGCGCTCTAACCAACTGAGCTACATCACCATGGGCGGGCCCCCCCGCAGGGGGCGGGCATTGTCTTTGGGCACCCGCCGCCCTGTCAACCGACCGCGGACGGGGCCCTATAGGTCGACCGGGACGAGGGGCTCGCCCTTGATGTGCATGGCTTTTCCGCGGTCGACGGCGGCGAAGACGCGGCGGCCGGACTTGTCGCTGACCAGCACCTGGAAGGCCAGGTCGCCCAGGTCGGTGCGGTTGATGTAGCCAACCACCTGGCTGCTCTCGACCAGGATCGGCCCGCCCCGGCCCGGCCGCATGGTCATGCCGCCGGAGCGGATGATGGTCCAGTCCAGCGCGCTCGCGCGCAGGCGCTTCTCGGCCCAGTCCTTGGCCCGGATCGACTTGCCGGCGAAGGCCTTCACGAACGGGTCGAGCACGACGGCGCTGTCGCCGCAGCCGATGGACGTGGTCAGGATGAGGCGGCGCACGCGGGCCGTCTCGGCTGCCTCGATGACGTTGATGTTTCCCTGACTGTTGAGCTGCGGCGTGCCGCCGATGAAGCAGACCACGGCGAGGGTCGTGCCGTCGCGCCCGGCGAAGACGGCGTCGACGCTGGCCCGCCGGGTCACGTCGGCGACGACCACCTCGGCCCCCAGCCGCAGGAGCGGGCCCATGTCGCCCTCGCGGCGGACCACGGCCAGGACCGGGCGGCCGCTGCGCAGGGTCAGCTGGGCCAGCCGGTAGCCGGTGTCGCTCTCGCCGCCGAAGATGACCGTGGTCGCCCCCATGGGCCAAGGGTGGCCCCAGGGGCGGTCGATGGCAACCGGGGACCCGGTACCGGGGCGTCGCCCCTGGCAGGAACCTAGACGTTGAAGCGGAAGTGGACGACGTCGCCCTCGTGCATGACGTAGTCCTTGCCCTCGAGCCGCAGCCGGCCAGCGTCCCGCGCCCCCTGCTCACCCTGGCCGCGGATGTAGTCGTCGTAGCCGATGACCTCGGCGCGGATGAAGCCGCGTTCGAAGTCCGTGTGGATGACGCCGGCCGCCTGGGGCGCCGTGGATCCGGCCCGGATCGTCCAGGCCCGGACCTCCTTCGGGCCCGCCGTGAAGTAGGTCTGCAGGCCGAGCAGCCGGTAGGCGGCGCGGATCACGCGGGCGAGGCCCGGCTCGCTGAGTCCCAGGTCGTCGAGGAAGGCCTGCTTGTCGGCCTCCTCCAGCTGGGCGATCTCGGCCTCGATGGCGGCACAGACGATCACCACCTCGGCACCTTCCAACTTTGCCAGCGCCTCGACCCGGGCCGTGTATTCGTTGCCGCCGAGGCCACTCTCGTCGACGTTGGCGATGTACATGACGGGCTTGGCCGTGAGCAGGAACAGTTCATGGACCGCCGGCCTGTACTCCTCGGGCACCTCGAAGGTGCGCGCGGGCCGGCCGCCGTCGAGGTGGTCACGGAGCTGCTGCAGGAAATCCCGGCGGGCGACGTCTTCCTTGCGGCCGGCCTTGGCCTGCTTGGCGGCGCGGTCGACGGCCTTCTCGACGCTGGCGAGGTCCGCCAGCAGCAGCTCGGTGTTGATCACCTCGATGTCGTCCACGGGGCTGACCCGGCCGGACACGTGCACGACGTCGTCGTTCACGAAGCAGCGCACCACGTGGGCGATGGCATTCGTCTCGCGGATGTTGGCCAGGAACTGGTTGCCGAGCCCCTCGCCCTTGGAGGCCCCCGCGACGAGGCCGGCGATGTCGACGAACTCGACCGTGGCGGGCAGGACCTTCTGCGGCTTCGTGATGGCAGCGAGTGCCGACAGGCGCCGGTCCGGCACCTCGACGACGCCGACGTTGGGGTCGATGGTGCAGAACGGGTAGTTCTCGGCGGCGATGCCCGCCGCCGTCAGGGCGTTGAAGAGGGTCGACTTGCCGACGTTCGGCAGGCCGACGATGCCGCAGCGGATGGCCATGATGCGTGGTGCCTGGTGGCCCGGCCGGGCGGCCGGGGCCGGCATGGTACCGGGAGTCGCCCACGAACGGCAGCCCGGGCAAGCCGCAGGAGACCGCGATCGCCGGGCGTCACGCCCGATGGTATGGTTCCCGCGGAGTGAAGCCGGCGGCCCGCGGGGCCGCCGGTCCCGACACCGACACCGACAGCAGACAGGGGGTACCCGTGAACGGCATTCTCAGACTGGCGATCCTCGGCTCCATGGCGGCCCTGGGCGCCTGCACCACCTACTACAAGGTCACCGACCCGACCTCGCAGAAGGTCTATTACACGACCGAGGTCGATCAGCAGAAGGGCGGCTCGGTATCGCTCAAGGACGCGAGTTCCGGCGCCCAGGTGACGATCCAGAACTCCGAGGTCGTCGAGATCAGCAGCGACGAGTACAAGACGGCAACCGCCAAGCCCAAGAAGTAGCCAAGACTGCCGGGGCCGATCGGCCCCGGCAGTGGGCGGACCCCGCTCCTCGAGGGCGGGAGTCGCCCCCCGGACCCGCCGGGGCGCCAGCGGCGCTCGTCGCTGAAGCCGCAGTCTGCGGCCGGGGTCCGCCATCGCCAGCATTGCCCCCGGGCCTGCGGGGACTGCACGGCCTCAGGTCGGCTCGAAACCACCGCCCAATGCCAGGTGGAGGTTGACGCGCTGGGCCAGTTGCGCGCTGCGGATGCTGAGCAGGGCCAGACGCGTCTGCTGGGCAATGATGAGCTGCTGCTGCACGGCGCGGTCATCGCTGCGGCCGATCCGGTAGCTGGCCTGCGCCAGCTCCAGCGCCCGGTCGGCCGCCGCCTGGGCCTGCTCGAGCGCAGCCCGCCGCCGGGCAAGGACGTCGGCGGCGTCGAGGGCGTTCTCGACGTCGCCCAGGGCCTGCAGGGCCTGGCGGGCATAGCCGGCCACGGCGGCCTGCTGCTCCAGCGTACGGATCTTGACCTGCGCGTTCAGTGCACCGCCGAGGTAGATGGGCGCGTTCAGGCGCACGCCTGCGCCAGCCGTCGGGTTCTCGAAGTCCTCCCTGAGCTGCAGCACCTCGCTGTCGATCGCTGCCACGTTGGCCGTCAGGGTGAAGCTCGGCAGCCGGGCCGCCTTGGCCTCGCCCACCTGGTTGAAGGCCGCCGCCACCCGCCGCTCGGCCGCGACCACGTCGGGGCGGCGCTCGAGCAGTTCCAGCGGCAGGCCGGCGGGAACGGGGCCGGGGAGCGCGGGCAGGTCGCGCCGCGCCGCGATCTCGGCCGCCGGGTAGCGGCCGAGCAGCAGCTCCAGGGCGCGCAACACCTGACTGTGGGCGAGCTCCGCCTGGGCCGCGGCATCCTCGTAGTTGCCAAGCGCAATGCGCGCCGCCGCGACGTCCTGCTGGCTCGCGGACCCGACCCGCTCACGCTGCTCCGTCAGCACGAGGATCTGGCGGCTGGCGGCAACGATGGTGAGCGCCGCCTCGCGCTGCAACCACGTCTCGGTGGCGGTGAACCAGGTGCGCGCCAGCGTGGCAGCCAGCGACTGGCGCGCGAAGGTGTAATCCGCACTGCTCGCCGCACGGACCTCCTCGGCCGCGTTGCGCGCGTAGCGCAGGCGACCCCACAGGTCCGGTTCCCAGGCAACCCCCAGGGACGCACCCTCCAGCGCGGAACTGAAGTCACCACCCGAGGCATTGACGCCCCCGGTACCGAGGAGCCGCACCCAGGGCTTCAGCTGGGCACGGGCCAGGTCGACGTAGGCAGCGGCCTGCTCGACCCGGGTGCCCGCGACGCGCAGGTCGGGGTTCCGCGCCAGCGCCTCGTCCACCAGGGCCAGTAGCTGCGGATCCTCGAACGTGGCCAGCCAGTTGTCGACGGGCGCACCCGGCGCCGCGCCAGGGGATCGCCAGGTACGGTCCAGGCCGGCCGCCGAGAGGACCGGATCCGCGGCCTGCAGCTCGGCTGCCGTCGGCGGCGGCTTCGTGGCACAGCCGGCAAGCAGCACGGTCGCGGCGGCGGCGCCGAGGACGCCCCACCGGCCACGGCGCTGGCACCGTGCGGCACGCATGTCAGTGGAGCTTCAGGATCAGCCAGTCGAGCTTGGCGCTGATCCGCAGGATGATCTTGCGCAGGATGTGGATGGCCTCGCCGCTGTCGGTGTAGACCGCCCCACCGCCCTGGGCGCCGGCCGCCAGGAACAGGCCTTCATCCTTGCCGTCGAGCAGCAGCCGGACGGCCAGCGACTGCGGTGGCACCGGCGCCACGCCGCCCGCCGTCCGCACATCACCGATGGGCAGCTGCCCCTGGGCCGTCGCCCACATGACCGAATCGACCCGGGCCTTCACGACCCGGCCGGGATACTGGCGGAAGGCGATCTCGGCCTCCTGCCCGGGCGCGATCTTGCGCACCTCGTTCTGGTTGTAGATGGCGAGGATCCACTGCTCGTCCTCGATGAAGTTCATCGCCGGGACCATGGGCAGCGGCACGGCGATGGCACCCGGCCGCAGGGTCAGCGCGACGACGGTCCCATTGGCCGGCGCGTAATAGCTGGTCTGGGAGAGCTCCCACCGCGCGTTCGCCAGGGCTGCCTCGGCCTGCAGGATCTGTGCCCTGACATTGGCGATCTCGTCCTGCTCACCGGCCGGCGACTTGGCCCCGAGCTTCTCCCGCGCCTGCTGCTCGGCTGCGCGGGCCGACTGCAGCTGGCCCTCGAGGTTTGAGACGTCGGTCAGCGCCTGCTCGTAGTCGAAGCGGTTGCCGGCACCGGTCGCGGCGAGTTCCTTGAACTGCGCCGCCCGCTGCCGGGAAAGTTCGAGACGCGCGACCGTGGCCTCGCGCTGGCCGATGGCGCTGTCGAGCTGCTGCTCGAGGTTGCTCGACGTGGCCCTTGCGGTGACCAGCTGGACCTTGAGCTGGGCGAGCCGTGCCTCGGCGTTCTGCACGGCGATTTCGTAGGGGGTCGGGTCGATGCGGAAGAGCAGGTCGCCCTTCTTGATGGGCCGGTTCGGGGTGATGGGCACCTCGGTGACGAGGCCGCGGACCTGCGGGTTGATGGGCACCACGTAGTTGACCACGCGCACGTCGGCCGACGACGGTGCGACGACATTCAGCACCAGGATCAGCGCCGTCAAGCCGAAGATGGGCAGCGAGATCGTGATGACCTGGCTGACGATGTTCCACGGCAGCCACTTGAACTTGAAGAAGACGAGCCAGGCGCACAGCGCGTAGATGCCAAGGAGGATCAGTTCCATGGCTCAGCCCTGACCCGCCTCGAGCTCGGCCAGGCGGGCGCGCAGCTCTGCGATCTCGGCTTCGCGGGTGGCCGCGTCCGCGGGCATGGGCACCGTGGCCCGGTCCGTGCCGTAGGCCATCTTGTAGAGGACCGGCTTCGTGTAGGCCCAGAGCCAGGCGAGGGGCCACAGCAGCCCGCCGAACGCCAGCGACAGCAGGCAAAGCACCTGGATGGCCTTGGCCTGGGGATGGTGCTTCTTCTCGGCGATCTTCTCGGGAAGGATGTGCACGAGCCAGAAGAGGCCGAGCGCCAGGACCGGCGCGACGATCAGCACGACCCACGCCATGACGTCCGCCACAGCGTCGAGAGTCTCGCCCGAGAAGATCGA
>JAEUPZ010000033.1 GCA_016789885.1 Chromatiales bacterium
CCCCCGAACACGGGCAACATCATACGCCTGTGCGCCAACACCGGCGTCGGGCTGAACCTGGTGCTGCCGCTCGGCTTCACCCTCGACGACGCCAGGCTGCGGCGCGCCGGCCTCGACTACCACGAGTGGGCCGCCGTCCGGCAGCACGCGAGCCTCGACGACTGCCTCGCCACCCTGGGCCAGCCCCGGGTGTTCGCGCTGTCGGCCCGGGGCCAGGTGGCCCACACGTCACCGGCCTATCGCGCGGGCGACGCGTTCCTGCTGGGACCCGAGAGCCGCGGCCTGCCCGACGACGTGCTCGGGCGCTTTCCGCCGGAGCAGCGCCTGCGCATCCCGATGGTCACCGCCCGGCGCAGCCTGAACCTGTCGAATGCGGCGGCGGTGATTGTGTACGAGGCGTGGCGGCAGCTCGGCTTTGCCGGCGCCCTCAGTCATTCTCCGGCCGCAGCGCCCGGGCCATGAGGGCGTCGACGGCTTCGGCCGGCGTCGCAAGGCCTGCCAGGATGCGCGCCACCTGTTCGCAGATGGGCATCTCGAGCCCGAGCGAGGCCGCGACCTCGCGGACGGCGACGGCGGCGTAGGCGCCCTCGACCACCTGCCCGATGGCCTGCACCGCCTCGTCGAGGGGCGTGCCGGCCGCCAGGGAAAGGCCCAGCCGCCGGTTGCGTGACTGGTCGTCGGTGCAGGTCAGCACCAGGTCGCCCATGCCCGACAGGCCGACGAAGGTCGTCGCCCGGGCACCCAGCGCCACGCCGAGCCGCGTCATCTCGGCGAGCCCCCGCGTGATCAGCGCGATGCGGGTGTTGGCGCCGAAGCGCAGCCCGTCCGAGATGCCGGCGCCGATGGCGATGACGTTCTTCACGGCGCCCCCCACCTCGACGCCGATCATGTCGCCGGAGGTGTAGGCGCGGAACCGGGAGCCCGACAGCCGCGCGGCCAGGTCCGTGGCGAAGGCCGGTTCGGTGGCGGCGACGGTGAGGGCCGTCGGCAGTCCCTGCCCGACCTCCCGGGCGAAGGTGGGGCCCGACAGCGTTGCCAGCGCCAGCGCAGGGCCCAGCACCTCCCGCGCCAGGGCGTGGGGCAGCAGCCCCGTGTGCTGCTCGAAGCCCTTGGTCGCCCAGGCGAGGCGCGTCGCCGGGCCCAGGTGCGGCCGCAGGGCCGTCAGCGTGGCGCGGAAGGCGCGGCTCGGGACGCAGACCAGCAGGTCGTCGGCGCGGGCCAGGGCCGCGGCCAGGTCAGCCTCGACGGCGAGGGTGGGCGGGAACGCGACGCCCGGCAGGTAGCGGGCGTTCTCGCGCCGGGCGGCCATGTCGGCGAGCGCGCCCGCATCGCGACCCCACAGGGTGACCGGATGGCCGCAGCGGGCGAGCTGGACCGCCAGGGCCGTGCCCCAGGAGCCGGCCCCGAGAACCGTGACCGCGCCGGCGGGTGGCCGTGGCACCCGGGACGTCCTGTGCTCAGGCAGTGCCGGCGGGCTGCGCGGCCTGGCTGGCCTGCTGGGCGTACAGGCTCGCGAAGTCGATGGGCTGCAGGTACAGGTTCGGGAAGCCGCCGTGCTGCGCCAGCGACGACACGATCTCGCGCGCGTAGGGGAACAGCGTGTTCGGGCAGGCGATGCCGATGATCGCACGCGCCTCGTCCGCCGAGTAACCGACGACCTGGAAGGCGCCGGCCTGCTCGACCTCGATGAGGAACACGGTCTTGTCGCCGGTCTTGGCGTGCACGGTGACGTGCAGCGCGACCTCGACGAAGCCGTTGGCGAGATTGCGCTGGGACGTGCGCAGGTTCAGCTGGATGTCGGGGTTCGCCACCTGCTCGCTGAACACCTCGGGGGTGTTCGGCGACTCGAAGGAGACGTCCTTCAGGTACAGGCGGCCGATGTTGAACTGGCGGTTCGTTGCGGCGCTCTGGCCGTTGCCATTGGGCTGGTCGCTCACGGTGCGGGACTCCCTGGAATGCGGTCGGGCCCGCCGGCGGCGCCGGCGAGCAGTGGATCGAGCTGGCCGGCCCGGTCGAGGGCCGCCAGATCGTCGTAGCCGCCGACGTGGCGGCTGCCGATGAAGATCTGGGGAACGGTGCGGCGGCCGCTGCGCTCGATCATCTCGGCGCGGCGCGCGGGCTCGGCCTCGATGTCGATCTCGCTGAAGGTGGCGCCCTTCCCGCGCAGCAGTGCCCGGGCCGCCGAGCAGTAGGGGCACCAGCCGTTCGCGTAGACGACGATGGCGGGCAGGCCTCTCATGCGCGGCCCTTGCCGGTGACCAGCGGCTGGTTCTCGCGCTGCCAGGCGGCGAGTCCGCCGCGCAGGCTGAAGGCGCCCTCGAGGCCGGCCTTCTGCAGCGCCTCGGCGCAGCCGTGGCTGGCGGTGCCGGAGTCGCAGACCACGAGCACGCCGCGCTTCTTCTTGAAGCGGTCCTCGCCGCCGGCCCGCAGCTCGGCAGCGGTCATGTGCATGGCGTCGGCGATGTGCCCGGCGTCGTAGGCCGCGCGCTCGCGCACGTCGACGACGATGGCGCCGTTGTTGATCATGCGCACCGCCTCGGTGACCGAGATCTCGGTGCCCGCCCGCAGGCGCAGCCGCAGCTCGAAGGCCACCACGGCCAGCGCGGCCAGCACGGTGGCGGCGACCAGCAGGGGATGGTTGGCCAGGAATTCCGGCAGGTGGTTCATGAACCGGCGGGTGGCAGAAAAGGCCGCGCATTATAACCACGCGGGGGCGGGCGGCCGTGGCCATCGCCCGCCGGATCTCCTCTAGACTGCCGCACTCATGAATTCCCGCTCCCGGTGGCTGGTTCTCGTCCTCTGCGCGGTGCTGCTGCCGCCGGCCGTCGTGCACGGCGCCAGCGCGGGCGGGACCCGCGCCGACCTCGAGAAGACCCGCGACCGCATCCGCTCCCTCGAAGCGCAGCGGCGCGACGAGGCCCGCGAGCGGGCCGGCCTCGAGAAGCGGCTGCGGGAGGCCGAGCAGTCCGCCGCCGAGGCGCGGCGCAGCCTGGCGGCCGCCCAGCGCGACCTGCGGGCCGTGCGCGAGGAACTGGCACGCCTGTCCCGCGAGATCGCCGCCGCCCGCCAGCAGCTCGAGCGCCAGCGCGCGAGCCTCGCGGCCCAGCTGCGCGCCGCCTGGATGCGCGGCCCGGCGGCGCCGCTGCGGCTGCTGCTGTCGCCCGAAGATCCCGACGCCGCCGGCCAGCGCGTGGTGTGGCTCGGTTATGTAGCCCGCGGCCAGCAGGCCCTGGTCCAGGAGATCGATGCCACGGTGGCGAAGCTCGCGGAGCAGGAGGCGGAGGTGGCGACCCGCGAGGAGGAGCTCGCGCGCCTCGAAGCCGGGCGCCGGGCCCGCGTCGCCGAGCTGGAAGCCGCCCGGCGCGAGCGGCAGGTGGTGCTGGCGAGCCTCGATCGTGCGGCGGCCAGCCGCGAGGCCCAGCTGCGCAAGCTCGAGAGCCAGGCCGCGGCTCTCGAGGCCGTGCTGCGCCGGCTCGAACGCGCGGCGTCCACGGCGCCCGGTGACCGCACGCCCACCCCCGACGGCAAGCCGCTGCCCCCCGGCCGCTGGCCGGTGTCGGGCACCCTGCTGGCCGAATTCGGCAAGCCCCGGGCCGGCGGGCAGCTGCGCTGGGATGGCGTGCTGATCGCGGCCCCGGCCGGCACCGAAGTGCGCGCGGCCCGCGACGGGCGCGTGGTCTACGCCGACTGGCTGCCAGGACTCGGCCTGCTGCTCGTCATCGACCATGGCCGCGGGTTCCTGTCCCTGTACGGCCACAACCAGGACCTGCTGAAGGGCGTGGGCAGCACCGTGACCCGCGGCGAGACCGTGGCCCTCGTCGGCGACACCGGCGGCCAGCGCCGCCCGGCGCTCTATTTCGAAGTGCGGCGCAACGGCAAACCGCAGGATCCGCGGGTCTGGGTCCGCTAGCGGCCGCTGATTGTGGGCCAGTCCATGCCCCGTCCGTCGGGGCTGTGCTAATGTCCGGCCGATGTCTGGCGCAGGCGGCATGAAATCCCGCGAAATCAGGGGCTTGGTATGGATCGCCGGCGGCGTCGTGGTGGGCTTCGGCCTGGCCGCGGGGCTCGCCTGGCTGGCCGGCTTCGTGCCCCTGCCGCCGCGCACGGCCCTGGCCGGGGACGACGAACAGCTGCTCGCCGAGGTGGTCGCGCGGGTGCGCGCCGAGTACGTCGAGCCGGTGGACGAGGGCAGCCTCGCCGAGGGCGCGGTGCGCGGGATGCTCGCGACGCTCGACCCCCACTCCCAGTTCCTCGACGCCAGCGAGCACGACGAGATCCGCATCAGTGCCGCGGGCAACTACGTGGGCGTGGGCCTCGAGGTGCAGGCCCGCGACGGCCGGGTCGTCGTGGTGGCGCCCATCCCGGGCAGCGCGGCGGCGCGGGCGGACCTGCGTCCGGGCGACGTCATCGTCAGCGTCGATGGCGAGGCCGTCGACGGCGCGCGGGTCGATGACGCCATCCTGCGCCTGCGCGGCGAGCCGGGCACGACCGTCGTGGTGACGGCGCTCCGCGACGGCGCTGCGCCCCAGGCCGTGTCGCTGCGGCGCGGGCCGGTCCACGTGCAGAGCGTCGCCGCCGTGCCGCTGGCCGGTGGCTACGGCTACGTGCGGCTGTCCCGTTTCAACGACACGACCGCGGCCGACCTGCGCCGCGCCATCGAGGGCCTGCAGCGGCGCGATGGCGGTCTGCAGGGCCTGGTGCTCGACCTGCGGGACAACCCGGGCGGCGTGCTCGACGCGGCGGTCGCCGTGGCCGATGGCTTCCTCGAGGCCGGCGTCATCGTCAGTGCCAGTGGCCGCAGCCGCGACGCCACCTTCCGCCACGACGCGCTGCCCGGCGACTGGCTCGAAGGCGCGCCGCTCGCCGTGCTGGTGAACGGCCAGTCGGCCTCCGCCGCCGAGATTGTCGCCGGCGCCCTGCGCGACCACGGCCGGGCGACGGTGGTGGGGGCGCGCACCTTCGGCAAGGGCTCGGTGCAGACCGTGCTGCCGCTGTCGGGTGGCCGGGCGATCAAGCTGACCACGTCGCGCTACTTCACGCCGTCGGGCGAATCGATCCACGAGCGCGGCGTCACCCCCGATGTCGTCCTGCCCGGCGCCTCGCCCCATCTGGAGGGCCCGGCCCGGGATCCCCAGGTGGCTGCCGCCGTGGCGGCGCTGTCGCAAGGGACGCCGCCGGCGGGTCGACTGCTGCTGACGAGTCGCGAGCCGTAGCGCCGCCGCGCCGCTGCCGGTCCGGAGACCCAGGGATGGCCATGACCCCGGAAGACCACGCCGATCCGCGCTGGCAGGCCCTGCGCGGCGTCGCGCGCAGCGTCGCCGAAGTGCACGGCCTGCTGCTGCTCCTCACGCTGCTCTATTACGTCGTGGCCCGCGACGGCATCGCCAACCCGACGGGCTGGCTGCTGGTGCTCGTGGGCTACGGCATCGTGACCCTCGTCTGCCGCGGCCTGCGCACCCTCGAGGCCCGCCCGCGGTTCCGTCTGGGCATCGAAGCGGTCCTGATGGTGGTCTTCCTGACGGCCCTGCTGGCGCTGACGTCCGGCGGGCCAGGACCCGTCGTCCACCTCTACCTGCTGCCGGTGGTGCTGACCGCCCTGGTGCTGGGCCGGGGCCCCACGGTCGCCCTGCTCGCCCTCGTCGTCGCCGGACGGGTGGCCGTCGGCTTTGCCACCGAGGGCAGCGCCTGGTTCGCGCCGGCCACGCTGGTCGCCCTCTTCACCGAGCTGTCGCCGACGCTGCTCGTCGCCTTCCTGACCTCGGCCATCGCGACGGACCTCGGCACCGTCACGGTGAAGCTGCGCAACCTCGAGGAGCGCGATGCGCTGACGGGGCTGCTGAACCTCAACGCCTTCAGCACGCTGCTGGCCGCCGCGCACCGGCGGCTCGGGCCGGGCGACAGCTACGCGGTGCTGCTCATCGACGTCGACGACCTGAAGGACATCAACCACCGCTTCGGCCACGAGGCCGGTGACCGCGCGCTGCGGGCCGTGGCCGACGCCATCCGGCGCGCGACCCGCGCGGCCGACGGCTGTGCCCGCTTCGCCAGCGACGAATTCGTGGTGTACCTGCCCGGGGGGACGCGGGAATCGGCGGGGCTCATCGCCAACCGCATCCGCCACCACGTGTACTCGGTCACCCAGGACTTCGACTACGCCATGCGGCGACTGGCCGTGAGCGTCGGCGTGGCGGTGCATGGCGAGGACGGGAGCGATCCCCGCGTGCTGCTGCAGGCCGCCGCCCGCGCGGTGCTCCGGGATCGCGAACTGCGTGGCCTGCGCGACCAGCGCGTGCCGGGTGCCACCCCCGCGCCAGGCCGGCCGGCCTGACGGGCGTGGGCTGGCGCGAGCTGCTGCTGGTGGCCGTCGGTGGTGGCGTCGGCAGCGCGCTGCGCTACGTCGTCACCAACGCCGTGCCGCGGGCCACGTCCCTGCCGGGGTGGCCGCTGGGCACCCTCGCCGTGAACGTCTCCGGATCGCTGCTCATCGGCTTCATCGCCGGCCTCGTCTTCACCCGCCAGGTGCCGGGCGAGGGCCTGCGGCTGCTGCTGGTGACGGGCGTGCTCGGCGGCTACACCACGTTCTCGGCCTTCTCGCTGGAGAACCTCGTGCTGATGCGCGACGGCGAAGTCATGGTCGCCCTGGCCAACGCGCTGGTGCAGGTCACCCTGGGCCTCGCCGCGGCGGCGCTCGGCTACTTCGCCGTGCGCTTCGTCCCGGTGCTGTAGCCGGTCAGCTGCCTAGCAGGGTGCGCAGCCGCGCGGCCTGCTCCGCCAGCAGCGCGCCATCCGCCATGCCGCGCCCGTGGCTGCGCAGTGGCTGGCCCGCGTAGCGCGGGACCAGGTGCAGGTGGAAGTGGAACACCGTCTGGCCGGCGTCGGCGCCGTTGAACTGCATCACCGTGAGGCCGTCTGGCCGGAACGCCTCGCGGAGCGCCAGCGCCACCCGCTTGCCCGTGCGCATGACGGCCGCGGCGGCTTCGTCGTCGAGCTCGAAGAGGTTCTCGGCCGCTGCCTTCGGCAGCACCAGCGTGTGGCCGTCGGACTGGGGCATGACGTCGAGGAAGGCGAGGGTCGCCGTGTCCTCGTAGACGCGGTGGCACGGGGCCTCGCCCCGGAGGATGCGCGCGAAGATGTTGTTGCTGTCGTAGGCCATGGGATGCTGCCGGCTGGCGGTGGCCCGCGTAGCATAGGAGCCGCGGGCCACCCGTGCCAGCACCGCCGGAGGCCGTCATGACCACCCGCCGACCCGATGCCAACCGCTGCTTCGTCTGCGGCCCCGACAACCCGCTGGGCCTGCAGCTGGCCTTCCGCCTCGACGAGGAGAACCACTGCCGCACCGAGTTCACGCCCGGCCCCCACCACGGCGGCTGGGACCAGCTGACCCACGGCGGGATCCTCTACAGCGCCCTCGACGACGTCATGGCCAACTGGCTGTTCCTGCAGGGGCTGCGGGCCTACACGGCCCGCTGCGAAGTGCGTTACCGCAAGCCGCACCCGCTGGGGGTGCCGCTCGCGCTGACCGGTCGGCTGGTGCAGCGCCGCGGTCGCGTGGCCGTCATGGCCGGCGAGGCCCGCCGGGCCGATGACGGCACGCTGGTGGCCGAGGCCGAGGCGAGCTTCATGGTCGAGCCCGGCCCGGCGACGCCTCAGGCCCTGTCGGGCGGCGGTGCCTCGAACACGCCGATGTCGTAGATCCCCGAGCCTTCGCGCAGCGGCTTGCAGTCCTTCTGGTACTCGTCGCTCTGCCAGAAGGCGTTGATCTGCTCGACGCCGGGGAACTCGGCGACGATCAGCACCTTCTTCTGGAACAGGTCGCCCGAGAAGATGTTGGCAGCCTTGCCCCGGGCCAGGTAACGGCCGCCGTGCTTCTTGATGAGCTGGGCGGATTTCTCGGCGTACTGCTTGAAGCCGGGCGTCGGGTTGGTGATCTCGACGACGGACACGAGATAGGCGGGCATGCTGGCGACTCCCTGTGGGCGTTGGCCGGGCCTCCGGCCGGGGCGCGCAGCATAGCAGAGGCCCTCCGCCCGCCCGGCCGCCGGCGCTGGGACCGGCCGGTCAGTGAATGCCGCCCATCAGGCGCCGGATCGGCCGCAGGCAGAGGAGCAGCAGCAGCCCGGTGCCGCCGGTCATGAGCACGATCTGCAGGTAGAGGCCTGGCATGTCGCCCAGTGCGTCGGGGTCGAAGCGTCCGGCCGTGAGGCCCGCCAGCAGGTTGCCCAGCGCCGAGGTCAGGAACCAGATGCCCATCATCTGGCCGACGTAGCGGTGCGGCGCCAGCTTGGTGGTGACCGACAGGCCCACCGGGCTCAGCGTCAGCTCGCCGATGGTGTGCAGCAGGTAGGTCGTGATGAGCCAGGTGGGCAGCACGCGCTCGCCGCCGGCCACGAAGCCCGCGGCGGGAATCAGCACGGCGAAGCCCAGGGCCAGCGTCACGAGGCCAATGGCGAACTTCGCCGGCGTCGACGGCTCGCGGTGGCGGCTGGCCAGGGCGACCCAGGCCCCGGCGAAGACCGGCGCCAGCACGACGATGAAGACGGCATTCAGGCTCTGGAACCAGCCCGCCGGGATCTCGAAGGATCCGAGCACCCGGTTGGTGTACCGCTCGGCAAAGAGGTTCAGCGTCGAGCCGGCCTGCTCGAAGCCGCTCCAGAACATCGCTGCCGCCATGCTCAGCACGAAGATCGCGAGCACCCGGCCACGCTCGACCGGCGTCAGCCCGCCGAACAGCACGAGCCAGCCGATGTAGAGGCCGGCGTAGACCACGATGCCCACCGTGGCGTAGCTCGCGAGCGTCACGGCATCGACGGCGACGGCGCCGGAGAGCACGGCCCCGGCCAGGGCCACGACGCCGGCGACGGCAGTGCCTACCGCTACCCAGCCCCGCCGGCGGGCCGCCCGCTCGGCCGGCGTGGTGCCGCGGTTCGACGGGTAACGGCCTGCGTCGCCCAGGCGGTGCCGCGAGTACCGGAAGTACGCGAGCCCGCAGGCCATGCCGACGCCGGCAGCGGCGAAGCCGTAGTGCCAGCCGAACTGCTCACTCTCGCCGAGGGTGCTGCAGACCAGGGGGCCGAAGGCAGCGCCGATGTTGATGCCCATATAGAAGAGCGTGAAGCCCGAGTCGCGCCGCGGGTCGTCCGCGGCGTACAGCTCGCCGACCACGGCGCTGATGTTGGGCTTGAGCAGTCCCGTGCCGAGGATGATCAGCAGCAGCCCGAGGAAGAAGGCCGTGACCGACGGGATGGCCAGCGCGAAGTGGCCCAGCATGATCACGATGCCGCCGTACCAGATGGCCCGCTGGGCTCCCAGCAGCCGGTCGGCGATCCAGCCGCCTGGCAGGGCAACGGCGTAGACGGCCGCGGTGTACAGGCCGTAGACGGCGGTGGCCGTGGCGTCGTTGAAGCCGAGGCCACCGTTGCCCACGGCCTCGACCATGAACAGCACGAGCAGCGCCCGCATGCCGTAGTAGCTGAAGCGCTCCCACATCTCCGTGAAGAAGAGCGTGCGGAGCCCCGGCGGGTGCGCCAGCAGGCTCGGCCGGCCCGCAGCCGGGGCGGCGGAGGGGCCCGTCATGCCGCGGGCTTGCTGACCTGGGGCGCGCCCGCCCGGCGCCCGAGCACCCGGGCCATGATGATGCCGGCCTCGTAGAGCAGGTACATGGGGATGGCGAGCAGCGTCTGCGAGAACACGTCGGGCGGCGTCAGCAGCATGCCGACGACGAAGCAGCCGAGGAAGACGTACTGGCGGTTACGCGCCAGGGACTCCGGCGACACGATGCCCATCAAGACGAGGATGACCGTGGCCACCGGTACCTCGAAGGCCAGGCCGAAGGCGATGAAGAGCACCAGGACGAAGTCCATGTACTTGTTGATGTCGGTCATCACCTGCACGCCGGCCGGGGCCGTCTGCGCGAAGAAGCCGAACATGATCGGGAAGACGACGAGGTAGGCGAAGGTCACCCCGACGAAGAACAGCACGACGCTCGAGACGAGGATCGGCACGGCGATGCGCTTCTCGCGGCGGTACAGCCCGGGCGCCACGAAGGCCCAGATCTGGTAGATGACCAGCGGCATCGCCAGCAGGATCGCCACGTAGAACGTGGCCTTGAACGGGGTCAGGAAGGGCGAGGCCACTTCGGTCGCGATCATCGTCGCGCCCTGGGGGAGCTGCGACATCAGCGGCTTGGCGATGACCTCGAAGACCCGCTCGCTGAACGGGACGAGCACCAGGAACACCGCCAGCACCGACCCGACCGCCTTGAGGAGCCGCGAGCGCAGCTCCAGCAGATGGGACATCAGGGTGGCTTCGGGCAGCTGCTCGTCGACGCCGTCGGGTGTCTGGTGGGCCGGGTCAGCCATGGGGCCGCGCTGGAATCCTCGGATGGGCTTCGGGAGCCCGCTCAGGGCTGGCCGGGGGCCGGCGGATCGGCGCGAAACGGCGGGGCCGGGTCGTCGGCCCCCGCATCGGCGTGGGAGCGCTGGTCATCCGTCGCGCCCGTGCGCAGCTCGTCGACGCCGGGCCGGCTGTACTGCGGAGGTGGCGGCGGTGCGGCCTGCCCGCGGGCTTCGCGGTTGAGGATGCGCTGCTCCTCGGCCTCGAACTCGGAGCGGATCTGGGTCGTCAGGGTGCTCGCCATGCGGCGGGCCTGCCCGGCGTAGCGGCCGAGCTGGTTGGCCACGCGCGGCAGCTTCTCGGGCCCCAGCACGACCAGGCCCAGCACGAACAGCAGGACCAGCTCCCAGAAGCCGACCTCGAACACGCCGCGGTCCTGGCTCAGGCCCCGCCGGAGCGGTTCTGGTCCCGCTGCTGGGACTGGCTCTCGGGGAACTCGGCGTCGGCGTTGCGTGACTCGGAGGTGATCTGCTTCGGCTCGTCGCGCCCGGCTTCGCCGTCGTTCATGGCCTTCTTGAAGCCCTTGATGGCGCCGCCGAGGTCGCTGCCCAGGCTGCCGAGCCGCTTGGTGCCGAAGATCATGATGACGATCGCCAGCACGATCAGGAGTTGCCAGATGCTGATGCCGCCCAAACCCATGGTGTTCTCCCGGGAAAACGTCGGCCGCCCGGGCCGGACATACGGCCCTGACGGTTCAGGTTACGGAGGTGTGCAGGATAGCGTGATCGCCGGTGGCTGTGGCCCGGCGGGCCCGTCAGCGCTGGGCGGGGTCGCCGGCCGTTGGTGAGGGCAGGTCGCCCGCCGCCTGTGCGTCGTCGTCCCGCAGGCCCTGCCGGAAGCTCCGCACCGCAGCACCCAAGTCGGCACCGACGTTGCGCAGGCGGCCAGCCCCGAAGATCGTGATGACGATCGCGAGGATGATCAGGAGTTCCCAGACGCTGACGCCGCCGAGTCCCATGGCCTTGCCCTGTGCGCCGGCCGAACCGGCAGATGAAGGATACTCCCGGACCGCTGCCGCCGGGTGACAATGATGTCACGCTTTCTGGGCGACCCGGAGCCAGAAGGTCACCGGGCCGTGGTTGACCAGCCCCACCTGCATGTCGGCCCCGAACACCCCCCGTCCTGGCACGACGCCCAGGGCCTGGCAGGCCGTGGCCAGCCGGCCGAACAGGGGTTCGGCCACGGCCGGCGCGGCGGCCGGCTCGAAGCCGGGCCGGGTGCCGGAGGAGGTGTCGGCCGCCAGGGTGAACTGGGGCACCAGCAGCAGCGCCCCGCCCATGTCGAGGAGGCTGCGGTTCATGCGGCCGGCGGCGTCGGGGAACACCCGGTAGCTCGTCAGGCGCCCGGCCAGCCGGTCGGCCTCGGCCGGGCCATCGCCCCGCTCCACCCCCACCAGGACCAGCAGCCCCGGCCCGATCCGGGCCACCTCGCTGCCCTCGACACACACCCAGGCCTCGTGAACGCGCTGGAGGAGGCCGATCATGAATTTCCCACCGATGAGCCGATTATCGGGTCCTTGTGAGTCAAATGGCAGCCGTTGCCGGGATAATTCCGGTGCATATTCATAACAGAGGCCCACAAATTGAATAACAGGGGCTTTGAACCCTCAATCAAGGCCCGCGCGTGCTCATGGGGCCGATCGGGTGGTTTGAGCATCTCCAATCTGGCACTACAAATATTGACAGTGTTTGACACTGGCTAGAAAAATCGGCCCCGGATCCCTGCTCGAGCCTGCCAATCCGGTCCTTCCGCGGCCCGAACGACCCTTATATATACTCTGCCCCATTCCCCAGCGGATCCTGACCGGCCGACGCATGGATGCCCACTGGCCGCGCCCGCCGGCTGCAACGCGGCGTACCGTTCTGGTCCTCTGCGCCGCCCTCCTGGCGGCGGCCGGCTGCACGGACCCGGACCGGCCCGCGCCCGCCCCCAAGGCGGGCCTGCGGGCGTTCCGGTACTCCATGGACCAGGCCCCGACCAGCCTCGATCCCACCCAGGCGGCCAACGTCTACGCCAACACCGTCATCCTGAACGTCTACGACACCCTCTACGCCTACCAGTACCTGGCCCGCCCCTACGCGTTGAAGCCGAACCTCGCCGCCGGGTTCCCCGACGTTTCGGCAGATGGCCTGACCTACCGCATCCGCCTGAAGCCGGGCGTGCACTTCATCGACGACCCGTGCTTCCCCGGAGGACGCGGACGCGAGGTGGTGGCCGAAGACTTCGTGTACTCCCTCAAGCGTCAGTTCGACCCGGCCAACCAGCCCCAGGGGGCCTGGTTCTGGTCCGGCCGCATCGCCGGCCTCGACGAGTGGAAGGCGGCGGGTGCCAACTACGACCAGCCGGTCGAGGGGCTGAGGGCCCTCGACCGCCACACGCTCGAGATCCGCCTGACCCGCCCCTACCCCCAGCTGGTCGACACCCTGACCAGCGGCTACTCGGCCATCGTCCCCCGGGAGGCGGCGGAGTTCTACGGCCCGCGACTGGGGGTTCGCCCCGTCGGCTCGGGGCCCTTCCGGCTCGTGTCCTATGACACCTCCAGGGTGGTGCTGGACCGCAACCCGGGCTTCCGCCAGGAGCCCGTCGACCTGGCTGCCGAGGGCTTCAACCCCGCGACCCAGGCCCATACCGGCGTCGCCGCCATCGCCGGCCGGTCGCCGCCCTTCGTCGATCGCCTGGAGATCGACTTCATCCCCGAGGCGAGCGCGGCCTGGACCTCCTTCACCAAGGGCGACGAGATCCAGTTCACGGCCCTGCCGGTGGAGCAGGCCGACCGGGTGCTGGCCAGCCGCGAGCCGGTGGCCCTCCTGCCCGAGTACGCCGACCGCTTCCACTTCGCCGCGGGCAGCGAGGCGGGCTTCGTCTTCACCAGCTTCAACATGGACTTCCCGGAGTTTGGCTACCACCCCGACCCGGAGCGCCAGCGCCGCAACCGTGCCCTGCGCTGCGCCATCATCAAGGCCTACGACTGGAAGGCCAACAACGCCAGCTGGTACTTCGGCCTGGCGCGGGTCTTCCCCGGCATCATCGTCCCGGCGAGCCCCGAGTTCGATCCGACGCTCGACGCCGGCAGCGTCACCCGCGACGTCGAGGGGGCCCGGCGCCTGCTGGCCGACCACGGCTGGACGGCGGAGAACCTGCCGGTGCTGACCGTCGGCGCCACGGCGGGCGTCACCTCCCGTCTCTACTTCGAGCAGTTCCGCGCCTGGCTCGGCGAGATCGGCTATCCGCCGGAGAAGATCGTCCGCAAGACCTACGCGAACTTCGGCAACCTGAGCCGGGCCTGGAAGCGCAGCGAACTGCCCCTCGTGTCGAAGGGCTGGGGCCTCGACTACCCCGACGCCGAGAACACCCTCCAGCTCTTCTACGGCCCCAACAGTTCGCCCGGCTCCAACGATGCCAATTACCGGAACCCGGCCTACGATGCGCTGTATGAGCAGACCTCGGTCATGCTGCCCTCGCCCGAACGCACCGCGCGCTACCGGCAGATGAACCAGATGGTCATCGACGACTGCGTGGCCATCACGGGCCTGAGCCGCACGCGCATCTACCTGTGGCACCGCGACGTCATCGCGGTGCCCGACCGGGAGATCGTCGGCGGCTTCTGGCTGAAGTTCGTCGACCTGGTTCCGCAGGCCGGCGCCCCCGGCGGCTGAGGCCCGGCCCGTGCCCATCGCCCAGTACGCGCTCCGCAAGCTGCTCGCCGGCATCCCGCTGGTCATCGGCGTGACGCTCGTCAGTTTTGCGCTGATGGTGTACTTCGGCCCCGACCGCACCTACGAGCTGCTGGGCAAGAACCCCACCGAGGAACAGATCGCCGAGGTGCGCAGCCAGCTGGGCTACGACCGGCCCTTCGCCGAGCGCTATGCCGGCTTCCTGCGCGAGGTCGTGACCTTCGACTTCGGCTACGCCGCCACCGGCGAGCCCGTGGCGACGCTGCTGGCCCGGACCGTGCCGGTATCGCTGCTGCTGATCCTGCCCGGTTTCGTGCTGGGGCACCTGGTGTCCCTGGGCCTGGCGCTGCTGGCGGCCTATTGGCGCGGCCGGGTGGCCGACCGGCTCATCATGGCTCTCGCCACCGTCGGGATGAGCGTCAGCTTCGTCATCGTCATGATCGGCTTCCAGATCGTGTTCGGGTCCAGTGACTGGCTGGGCTGGTTCCCGGTGCGGGGCTGGAGCACGGACAGCGTCGGCGAGTACCTGCGCTACATCGCCGTGCCGACGCTGGCCACCATGTTCGTTGCCATCGGCTACGACACGCGCTTCTACCGCGCCCTCGTCGCCGAGGAGATGACCCGGGACCACGTCCGCACCGCCCGGGCCTACGGCATCCCCGAGGCGCGCATCTTCACGCGCAACATCCTCAAGAACTGCCTGATCCCGGTCATCACCCGGGTCATGTTCTCGATCCCGTCGGTGGCCGTGGGCGGCAGCCTGCTGATCGAGAGCTACTTCGGCATACCGGGGGTCGGGCGGGCCACCTACGAGGCCATCATCACCGGCGACCAGCCGGTGCTGAAGGCGGTCGTCACGCTGACGGCCATCCTCTTCGTGCTGGTCGTGATCCTGAACGACATCCTCTACCGGGTCGTCGACCCGCGGGTCTCCCTCGAATGAACGCGACGGCGCTGCCGCTGCCGGCCCCGCGCCGGGACTCGCTGGGTGCCCGGGCAGTCCGGCAGTTCCGGCGCGACCGCACCGGCATGGTGGCGCTGGCGGTCGTCCTCGGCTACCTCGCCGCGGCCGCCGGCGTCTGGTTCGGCTGGTGGGCCACGGACTGGGGCGCGCTGACGGGCACCAAGTGGGAGCCGGCCTCGGCGGCCCACTGGTTCGGCACCAACATCATCGGCCAGGACATCTTTGCCCGGGCCATCTACAGCACCTCGGTGGCCTTCGAGGTCGGGCTGGTGGTGGCGCTGGCGGCGACGGCGCTCGGCGCGGCGCTAGGCGCCGCCGCCGGCTACTTCGCCGGGAGCTGGCTCGACGAGGTGCTGCTCTGGTTCATGGGTGTCCTCGAAGCGATTCCCTTCTACCTGTTCGTGGCCGCCGTGGCCTTTGCCCTGCAGGACAGCCCCTGGGCCATGCAGGTCGGCATGATCGCCACCTTCTGGATCGGCACGGCGCGGCTCGTGCGGGGCGAGGTCATGAAGCTGCGCGGCATCGAGTACGTCGAGGCGGCCCGGGCCATCGGCCTGCCGAGCCCGGTCATCATTGCCCGGCACGTGCTGCCCAACACGACCCACATCCTGCTGGTGCAGGCGTCCATCGCCTTCGTCGGCGCCATCAAGACCGAGGTCATCCTGTCGTTCCTCGGCATCGGCATCCGCGACGGGGTCAGCTGGGGCCTGATGATCGAGGAGAGCACCAAGGAGGTGCTGGCCGGCTTCTACAACAACTTCCTCGCGGCCTCGCTGTTGATGTTCGGGCTCGTCATGGCCTTCAACACCTTTGCCGATGCCCTGCAGGACGCCCTCGATCCGCGGAAGGTGGGCTGAAGGATGGCTGCCGCACCACCGGTCCTCCGGGTCCGTAACCTGACCGTCGAGTTCGCCACCGACGCCGGCATCGTGCGGGCCGTCGACGACGTGAGCTTCGACGTGGCCGGCGACGAGACCGTGGCGCTGGTGGGCGAGTCCGGCTGCGGCAAGACCGTCACCGGGCTGTCGCTGCTGCGGCTCGTGCCCGAGCCGCCGGGCCGCTATGCCGGTGGCAGCATCGAGCTGGCGGGCCGTGACCTGCTGGCCCTGCCCGGCGAGGCGCTGCCGGCCATCCGCGGGCGTGACGTGGCGATGATCTTCCAGGAGCCGATGACGGCCCTGAACCCGGTGTTCACCATCGGCACCCAGATGGCCGACGTGCTGCGCCAGCACCGCGGGCTGTCGCGGTCGAAGGCACGGGCCGAGGCAGCGGCCATGCTCGCGGCGGTCAACATTCCCGACCCGGACCGGCGCCTCGACGACTATCCCCACCAGCTGTCCGGCGGCATGCGCCAGCGGGTGATGATTGCCATGGCGCTGTCATGCCGGCCCCGGCTGCTGGTGGCCGACGAGCCGACCACGGCCCTCGACGTCACGACCCAGGCCCAGGTGCTCGCCGAGTTCCGGCGACTGCAGCAGGAGTTCCGCACGGCGGTGATCCTCGTCACCCACGACCTCGGCGTCGTGGCCGAGACCTGCACCCGGGCCATCGTCATGTACTGCGGCAGCATCGTCGAGTCGGGCCCGACGGCGGAGCTCTTCCGCCATCCCCGCCACCCCTACACCCGGGGCCTGCTGGAGTCGGTCCCCCGCGTGCGGGCCGAGCGGCTGCCCGAGCTGCCGGTGATCCCCGGCCGGGTGCCTGACCCGGGCCGGCTGCCCGCGGGCTGTCGGTTCGCCGATCGCTGCAGCCGCGTGCAGTCCCGCTGTCGCGACGCGCGGCCGCCGCTGCAGCCGGTGGGCGCCGGCGTGCCGGTGAGCGTTGCGTGCTTCAACCCATGGTGACCTTGCCGCCGGGGGCCGGCACCGGGCCGCTGCTCGACGTGCGGGGCCTGCGCACGTACTTCCCCGTCCGCGGCGGGCTGCTGCACCGGGTAGTGGCCCAGGTGCGGGCCGTCGACGACGTGTCCTTCACCCTCGACCAGGGCACGACGCTGGGCCTCGTCGGCGAATCCGGCTGTGGCAAGTCGACCCTCGGGCGCACGGTGCTGCGCCTGCGCCCGGCCACCGCCGGCCAGATCCTCTTCGACGGCACGGACCTGGCACGGCTCAGTCCCCGCGAGCTCGAGCCCTGGCGCCGGCGCATGCAGCTGGTCTTCCAGGATCCCTACGCCTCGCTGTCGCCCCGGCGCACCGTGGGCCAGACGCTGCGCGAGCCGCTGGACCACCATGGCATCGGCACGCCCACGTCGCGCCGCGACCGGGTGGCCGAGCTGCTCGACGTGGTGGGCCTGTCGCCGGCGGTGCTCGACCGCTATCCCCACGAGTTCTCCGGCGGCCAGCGCCAGCGGGTCGGCATCGCCCGGGCGCTGGCCGTGGACCCGGACCTCATCGTCGCCGACGAGCCGGTGTCGGCCCTCGACGTGTCGGTGCAGTCCCAGGTGCTGAACCTGATCCGCCGGCTGCAGGTCGAGCGGGGCATCGCCTTCCTGTTCATCTCCCACGACCTGGCTGTGGTCCAGCACGTCAGCGACCAGGTGGGCGTGATGTACCTGGGCCGGCTGGTGGAGCTGGGCCCCGCGAGGCGCGTTTATTCCACGCCCCGGCATCCCTACACGCAGGCACTGCTGGCGGCCGTTCCCCGCGTCGAGGGCTCACCCGCCGACCGGGTGCTGCTGCAGGGCGAGGTGCCATCGCCCCTGCGGCCGCCGCCGGGCTGCGCCTTCCATGCGCGCTGCCCGCGGGTGATGGAGGTGTGCCGGCACGAAGCGCCGGTGCTGAAGGACGTGGACGGCCCCGGCGCCGGGCACCGGGTGGCCTGCCACCTGTACTGAGGCGGCCGGACCGCGGGGCGGCCCCCGACCCGGTGCCGCTACAGCTCCACTACCGTCGACAGGATCGCCAGCCGCTTCGGCGGCATGCCGAAGAACTCCGCCGCCCCGGTGGCCCGCCGCTGCAGCCATGCGAACAGCCTGCGCTGCCAGCGCCCCTCCCGCCGCTGCACGACGGGCACCACGACGTGCCGGCCGAGGAAGTAGGTGTACTCCGCGCGGACACGCAGGCCGAGGCGGGCACAGCCGACCAGCGCCTGCGGGATGTCCGGCGTCTCCATGAAGCCGTAGCGGGCCCGGACGTCGTAGACGCCGTTGCCGAGGTCCGTGATGTCCAGGCGGCTTCCATCCGGCACCTTCGGCACGCGCTGGAACTCCACGTGCAGGAAAACCACCGTCTCGTGCACGACGCTGTTCAGCTCGAGATTGCGCAGGAAGGCCCCGGGCAGCGTGTCGGGGCGGCTGGCCAGGAAAACGGCCGCCCCCGGCACCCGGCCGACCCCCGCCACGTAGCGGGGCAGGTCGCGCATCGGCACGGCCATGCTGTCCAGCTGCCGCTGCCGCTGCAGCTGCTCGCGCCCGTTGCGCCAGACGTCGAAGATCACGAAGAGCCCGGCGGCGAGGGTCAGCGGCACCCAGGCACCCTGGGCGACCTTGGCCAGGTTCCCGGCGAGGAACACCGTGTCGATGCCCAGCAGCAGCGGAAACACCGTCCAGACGGCGACGCCCGGCCAGCGCCAGTCGAGGCGCGCCACGACCGCCGCCAGCACCGTCGTGATCCACATGGTCCCGGCCACGGCCGCACCGTAGGCCGCCGACAGCCGCTCGGAAGAGCCGAAGGCCGCGGCGACCACGAGCACCGCCACGAGCAGCGTCCAGTTGGCGACCGGCACGTAGATCTGGCCACGCTCGCGGGCGGAGGTCTGGATGATGCGAACCCGGGGCAGCAGGTCCAGCTGCACGGCCTGCTTGGTGATGGAGAAGGCCCCCGTGATGGTCGCCTGGGACGCAATCACCGTGGCCGCGGTGGCCAGCACGATCAGCGCGGGCAGGGCGGCCTCGGGCACCAGCCGGTAGAACGGACTGTCGGCCAGTGACGGGCTCCGCAGCAGCAGGGCGCCCTGGCCGAAGTAGTTCAGCACGAGGCCGGGCCAGACGAGCCCGAACCAGGCGACGCGTACCGCCCCGCGGCCGAAGTGGCCCATGTCGGCATACAGGGCCTCACCGCCCGTCACGGCCAGGAACACCGCGCCGACGATGGCAAAGGCCAGGGCCGGCTGGGTCGTCAGGGCGAGCCACGCGAAGGCCGGGTTCAGGGCCAGCAGGATCTTGGGCGTCATGGCGATGGAGGCAATGCCTGCGGCACCGAGCACGACGAACCACAGGACCATCACCGGGCCGAACAGGCTGCTGACCCGCGCGGTGCCGCGGTGCTGCACGAGAAACAGTCCGACCAGGATGCCCAGCGCGATGGGCAGCACGAGCTCCGCCGCCGCCGGCCGGAGCACCGCCAGCCCCTCGACGGCTGACAGCACCGAGATCGCCGGCGTGATGATGGCGTCGCAGTAGAAGAGCGCCGCACCGAGCATCCCCATCAGCAGCAGGCGGTGGCTCCACTTCCCGGCCTGCAGCTGCCGGTCGAGGCGTGCCAGCAGCGCCAGGATCCCGCCCTCGCCGTCATTGTCGGCCCTGAGCACGATGGCGAGGTATTTCAGGCTGACGACGACCAGCAGCGACGAGAAGATGAGCGACAGCGTCCCGAGCACGGCGACGCCGGCGGGCAGCGCTGCCGCGGCCTTGTGGGCCGCCGCGAAGGCATAGAGGGGGCTCGTGCCGATGTCGCCGTAGACGACGCCGGTGGCGCCTATGACGGCAGCGCTGGAGATGCGAGTGCGTGACATTCCCGGGCCTCTCCTGTGCCTGCATTCCGGATCAGGCGGCTTCTGCCCCCCCGTGGACCCTTACCGGCCGGCCGCCGGCGGCCAGTCACCTGAACCCACCTCCGGCCCGCCGGTCGCGGCCCGCCGAGGGCAGCTCAGGACCGCCAGAACACCGGGCTCACCAGCACCAGCAGCGTGAAGACCTCGAGGCGGCCCACCAGCATCGCGACGATGCAGACCCACTTGGCGAAGTCGTTGACCTGCGTGAAGTCATAGGCCGCGAGGCCGAGGCCCGGCCCCATGTTGTTGATGGAGGTGGCGAGCGCCGCGAAGGCCGTGACCTGGTCGAGACCGCTGCCCACGAGCAGCAGGAGCATGGCCCCGAACAGGATGATGTAGGTCACGCAGAAGCCCCAGACGCCGTCGACGACCCGCTGGGGCACGACTGCATTGCCGAGCCTGACCGGCACTTCGGCCGCCGGGTGCACGAGCCGGCGGATCTCCCGCACGCCCTGGTTGTAGAGCAGCAGCCACCGCACCACCTTCATGCCGCCGCCGGTGGAGCCCGCGCAGCCGCCGATGAAGCCGATCAGGATCAGCGACAGCGGCAGGGCGCCGGGCCACTGGTCGAAGCCCGTGGCGGTGAAGCCGGTGCTCGTCATGAAGGACACGAAGTGGAACACGGCGTGGCGCAGCGCGCCGCCGGCACCTTCGTAGTGGTTGAAGGCCCAGAGATAGGCCGCGGCCGCCAGCGACACGACCACGAGGATGAGCACGTAGGCGCGGAACTCGGCATCCCGCCAGTACAGCCTCGGGCTGCGGCCGCGGAACGCGACGAAATGCAGGCTGAAGTTGGCGCCTGCCAGAAACATGAAGACGACGCAGATGGCCTCGATCATGGCACTGTCGAACCACGCGATGCTGGCGTCGTGCGTCGAGAAGCCGCCCGTGGCGAGCGTCGCAAAGGCGTGGCAGACGGCGTCGAAGGGCGTCATGCCGGCCAGCCAGAAGGCGAGTCCGCAGGCTGCCGTCAACCCGACATAGATGAGCCAGAGGGCCCGGGCCGTCTCGGTGATGCGTGGCGTGAGCTTGCTGTCCTTCATGGGGCCGGGCGTCTCGGCCCGGTACAGCTGCATGCCGCCCACCCCCAGCATCGGCAGGATCGCCACGGCCAGCACGATGATGCCCATGCCACCCAGCCAGTGCAGCTGCGCGCGGAAGTACAGGATCGAGCGGGGCATGGCGTCGAGGCCGGTCAGGGCCGTCGCCCCGGTGGTCGTCAGGCCCGAGACGGTCTCGAAGAAGGCGTCGGTGACGGAGAGCTGGGGATCCGTGAGGAACAGCATTGGCACGGCGCCGAAGGTGCCGAGGCCCAGCCAGAACACCGCCGCCACGAGGAACCCGTCCCGCAGCCGCAGCTCGCGCCGGTCGTTGCGGGCCGGCGCCCAGATGACGAGGCCCGCCCCGAAGGTGATGGCGAGGCCCAGCAGGAAGGCCGTCGCCTCGCCGTCGGCATAGAACAGGGATACCGCGAGCGGCGGCAGCATCGTGATGCTGTAAAGCATCAGGAGCAGGCCAAGGATCCGCTGGACGACGGTCAGGTGCATGGCAATCCGCGCTGGTAGGTGCCCACGGGGGGCGTGCGCTCAGGTCCTGAAGAGGCGCTCGACCTGGTCCATCTGGCGTCGGTCGGCGACGAACAGGATCAGGTGGTCATCCGGCTCCACCACGGTGTCGTGGTGGGCCTGCAGCACGTCGTCGCCGCGCACGATGGCGTTGATGGTGGCGCCCCGCGGCAGCGGCACATCCTCGACCTTGCGCCCGACCACCCGGGAGGTGGCCGGGGTGCCCCTGGCGATGGCCTCGATCGCCTCGGCCCGCCCCCGGCGCAGCGGGTGCACCCGCACCATGCCGGCCTGGCGGACGAACGCCAGCAGGTGGCCGAGCGTGATCTGCGGCGGCGAAATGCCGACGTCGATGCGTGGGCCCTCCACGAGCGATGCGTAGGACGGCCGGTTGATCAGCGCCATGACCTTCTTGCAGCCGAGCCGCTTGGCCAGCATCGCCGAGAGGATGTTGACCTCCTCGGCGTTGGTGAGCGCGGCGAACACGTCGGCCTGGTCGATGTTCTCCTCGAGCAGCAGCTCCTCGTCGGCGGCGTCGCCCGTCAGGACGATGGCTTTCGTCAGGCGCTCGGAGATCATGCGGGCGCGCTCCCGGGAACGCTCGATGACCTTGACCTGGTTGGTGTTCTCCAGCGCCTGGGCGAGACGGAAGCCGATGTTGCCGCCGCCGGCGATGAAGACGCGGCGCACCGGGTCTTCGCGCTGGCGCATCTCGCGCATGACGGCACGGATGTCGTCCCGGGCCGCGACGAAGAAGACCTCGTCGTTCTCGAGGATCTGGGTCTTGCCGTCGGCCGGCACCTCGCGGCCGTCCCGGTAGATGGCGGCAATGCGCGTCTCAATGTCCGGGATGTGCTCCTTGAGCGTCCGGATCTCGTTGCCGACCAGGGGTCCGTCCTTCTGCGCCCGGGCACCCACCAGCCGGACCCGGCCATCGGCGAAGTCCAGCACCTGGAAGGCCCCCGGGTAGCGGATCAGCTGCTCGATGTAGCGGGTCACCAGCTGCTCGGGGCTGATGCACAGGTCGACGGGGATCTGGTTCTCGCCGAAGAGGCCCGGGGTCCTCATGTAGTCGCCCGACCGGACCCGCGCGATCTTGGTCGGCGTGCGGAACAGCGTCCAGGCGACCTGGCACGCGATCATGTTGACCTCGTCGCTGTCGGTCAGGGCGATCAGGATGTCGGCCGAAGCGGCGCCGGCCCGCTCGAGCGCCTCGGGGGACGACGCGTTGCCGACGACGGTGCGGATGTCGAGCCGGTCCTGCAGCTCGCGGAGCACCGCCGGGTTGCGGTCGAGCAGCGTGACCTCGTTGGCCTCCTCGCGGGCCAGGTGGTAGGCGGCGGTGGACCCGACCTGCCCGGCGCCGAGGATCAGGATCTTCATGGCCGGCCTACATGACCTCGAGGTTGGCGTAGGACATGACGAGCCACTTGGCGCCGGCCCGCTCGAAGTTCACCTGCACCCGGGCATGGGCGCCGGCGCCCTCGTAGTTCAGCACGATGCCCTCGCCGAAGGTGCCATGCCGCACGCGCTGCCCTAGCCTGACGCCGGGCGCCGCCTCGAGGGGGGCTGATGAAAACGAGGAGTCGCGCCGGAACACCGGCTGCGCCACCCGGATGCGGGGGCGCACCTCCTCGATGAGCTCCGCCGGGATCTCCTGGATGAACCGCGACGGCACGCCGAAGCTGTCGGTGCCGTGCAGGCGGCGCTGTTCGGCCAGCGTCAGGTACAGCTCGCTCATGGCCCGGGTGGCGCCGACGTAGCAGAGGCGGCGCTCTTCCTCGAGCCCCTCGCCGTCGTTCAGCGAGCGGCGGTGCGGGAAGAGGCCATCCTCGAGGCCCGTGAGGAACACCAGCGGGAACTCGAGGCCCTTGGCCGAGTGCAGGCTCATCATCTGGACGCAGTCGTCCCAGGCGTCGGCCTGGGCGTCGCCGGACTCCAGCGCGGCGTGGGCCAGGAACGCGGCCAGGGGCGGCATCGGCTCCTCCTCGTCCATGCCGGTCTCGGCGGCGTCGAAGCTGCGCGCGGCGCTGACGAGCTCGTCGAGGTTCTCGAGCCGGGCCTCGGCCCGGTCCCGGGGCTCCTTGCGGACGTGGTCGCGCAGGCCGCTGCGGCGGATCACGTGGTCCACCTGCTCGTGCAGGGCGAGGCCGTGGGTCTCGCGGGCCATCTGCTCGACGAGCATCAGGAAGGCCTGCACCGAGCGGCCTCCCCGGCCTGCGTCGGCCGCGGCCATGACCTGGGCCGCCTTCCACATCGACAGGCTGTTGGCCTTGGCGTACTCGCGCACCAGGTCGATGGTGCGGGCGCCGATGCCCCGGGTCGGCACGTTGACGACCCGTTCGAAGGACGGATCGTCGTCGCGGTTCGCGATGAGCCGCAGGTAGGCCAGGGCGTCCTTGATCTCGGCGCGCTCGAAGAACCGCAGGCCACCGTAGACGCGGTACGGCACCTTGGCCCTCAGCAGGAATTCCTCGAAGACCCGGGACTGGGCGTTGGAGCGGTAGAGCACGGCCACTTCACTGCGGCGGTTGCCCTGGCGCACCCAGTCCTGGATGCGGCCGACGACGAACTCCGCCTCGTCGCGCTCGTTGTAGGCCCGGTACAGGCGGATCGGCGCGCCCTCGCTGCCCTCGGTCCAGAGCTCCTTGCCGAGGCGGCCGGAGTTGTGGGCGATGATCGCGTTGGCCGCCCGCAGGATCGTGCGGGTCGAGCGGTAGTTCTGCTCGAGCTTGATGACGCGGGTGCCCGGGAAGTCGCGCTGGAAGCGGCGCATGTGCTCCATCTTCGCGCCGCGCCACCCGTAGATGGACTGGTCGTCGTCACCGACCACGAAGGGCAGCCCCGTGTCGCCGGCCAGCAGCCGCAGCCAGCCGTACTGGATGGCGTTGGTGTCCTGGAACTCGTCGACGAGGATGTGCCGGAAGCGCCGCCGGTACTGGGCCAGCAGCTCGGGGTTGTGCTGCCACAGCTCGTAGGCCCGCAGCAGCAGTTCGGCGAAGTCGACGACGCCGGCCTGCTGGCAGGCGTCCTCGTAGAGCTGGTACAGGCGGATCAGCTGGCGGCGCGTGTCGTCGCCGTGGTCGTCTAGCTGGGACGGGCGCAGGCCGTCGTCCTTGTTGCCGTTGATGAACCAGGCGATCTCGCGCGGCACCCAGGTGGAATCGTCGAGGTCCTGGGCCTTGACGATGCGGCGGACCAGGCGCTGCTGGTCCTCGGCGTCGAGGATCTGGAATCCCTCGGGCAGCCGCGCCTCGCGCCAGTGGCGCCGGAGCAGCCGGTGGGCGAGGCCGTGGAAGGTGCCCACCCACAGGTGGTTCACCGGCATGTCGAGCAGCGCCTGGATGCGGCCGCGCATCTCGGCGGCGGCCTTGTTCGTGAACGTCACCGCGAGAATGCCGAGCGGCGAGACCTGCTCGACCTCGATGAGCCACGCGATGCGGTGGACCAGCACCCGGGTCTTGCCGCTGCCGGCGCCGGCGAGCACGAGGACCGGCCCCGGCGGCGCCGATACCGCTTCACGCTGCGCGTCGTTCAGCGGGTCGAGGATCGGCGTGACGTCCATGGCGACGGGAGTCTAGCAGCTCAGTTGCCGCGGCACGTCCACACGGACACGGGCTGGCCGAACAGGTCGCGCGCTTCCGTGGCCTCGCACCGCTCGATGCCGGCGGGCGGGCTGATGGGCACCGGCGAGCTGCCGCAGGGCAGGCGGTCGTAGAGGCCCTGCTCGGTGCCGAAGACGGGCGGCAGGTCGCCGGCGGGCGCGCCGCGGGCCGTGAGGTCCGCCATGATCGCCAGCGACTGTCCGCAGGCCCGCGTGACGGTCTCCGCCGGCAGGTCGCGCGCCGAGGTCTCGATCCAGGCGAGCGTCGAACGGTCGATCACGCCGGGACCGTACTGGCGGACCGCCGCCAGCGACCAGGCCAGCGCATCGCCGCGCAGGTCGCGGCTCTGGTCGCCGCCGCGCACCCGACGGAGCTGGTCGGCCAGCTGCTCGTCGACGCCGACGCCGTCGGCCGGGAACTGCGCGAGCGCCCGCATCGTGGAGCTGATGGCCAGCATGGCGGCCGCCGAGCCCTGGCCTGCGGCACGGCTGTAGTCCTCGATGGCGCCGGCGGGATCCTTCTGCAGCCTGTTGCCGGCCAGCGTCTGCAGGGCACCCACGTCGCCGCTGGCGGCGAGGTTGGCCAGGGTCGCGGGATCGAGCGTGGCGTAGTACTCGCCGCGGGACTGGCCCGGCGTGAGTCCCGTGAGGTTCATGGGGTCAGGCCCCAGGAAGCCGCGCCGCTCGCGCCAGGCCTGCAGGTCGGCGATGGCACGGTCCGGATCGAGGCCCCGGGCCTTCAGCAGGGCCGCCAGGTCGTCCCGGCCGCGCAGGCTAGCCCCGGTGGCTGGCGCCGGCGAGGAAGCCTTCGGCGGCGGTCGCTGCACGGCGGGTTCGGGCGCCGTCGCGGGAGCCGGCGGTGGTGCTGGCGCGGGCGGCGCTGCGACCACGGGCTCCGGCTCGGGTGCTGACTGCCGCCAGGGCTGCAGCCAGGCGAGCGCCGCCACCAGCAGCAGCAGTGCGACGACGACCAGCGTGCTGCGCGACATGGCAGGGTGCGGCGCGGGGCTCACGCCGCCGCGCGACGACCGGCAGGACCGGACCGGATGGTCGCGTGCAGCAGGTTCACGACGGCCAGCAGCAGCAGTGCCGCGACGGCGTTGTGGGACGTGGCCAGCGGCAGCGGCAGGCCGAACCAGACGATGCCCACGCCGATGGCCACCTGCAGCACGACGGCCGCGCCCACGGCCGCGGCGCCGGTGCGGACGGCGGCCGGCCAGCGGGGCCTGCCGAAGTACCAGGCGACGGCGCCGAGCACCGTCAGCGCCGTGAGCGCGCCAAGACGGTGCACGAAGTGGATGGCCACCCGCGACGGCGCATCGAGGACGCCGAACTCGTAGTTGATGCCGAGGCCCCGCCACAGCACGAAGCCCTCGGCGAAGTTGGCCTCGTCGGGCCACCACTGGCCCTGGCAGGTCGGGACGTCGGGGCAGGCCAGCGCGGCGTAGTTCGAGCTCGTCCAGCCGCCGAGGGCGATCTGGCCCGCGAGTACGGCGAGCCCCACCACCACCGGCCAGACGGGCACGCCCACCGCGTTCCGGGCAGCTGGCCGGCGCTCCTCCAGCAGCAGCCACGCGAGGATGGCCAGCGTCGTCAGCCCGCCGATCAGGTGACCCATGACCACCAGCGGCTTCAGCAGCAGGGTGACGGTCCACATGCCGAGCAGGCCCTGGAAGCACACCACCGCCAGCAGGGCGACCGGTACGCGCCGGGGCTGCGTCGGATCGCGACGGTTCAGCCACGCGGCCACGACGACGGCGATGATCGAGAGCCCCAGCGTCGTCGCGAGGTAGCGGTGCACCATCTCGCGCCAGGCCTTGCCGTCCTCGATGGGGCGCTCGGGGTAGAGCAACTGGGCGGCGTCGCGCCGGGCGTCGTCGCCGGGCAGGACGAGGTGGCCGTAGCAGCCCGGCCAGTCGGGGCAGCCAAGGCCCGCGTCGGACAGGCGCACGTAGGCGCCGAGCACGATGACGGTCAGCGCCAGCGCCACGCCGACGGCCAGCGCGCGCCGGTACCACCGCCGGGCCGGGGAGACGGTTCGCGCTTCCATGTCAGCCGATCCGCGACGCCTTGAGCAGCAGGCTGAGGTCCTTGTGCAGGTCCTTCATCGGCGTGCCGGCCGGGAAGCGCATGATCACGTTGCCCAGCGGGTCGGCGACGTAGACGGCCCCGGCGCTGCCCGGGCCAAGGGCGGCATCGAGGGCGGCGCGGGCAGGACTGCCCGCCTCGACCGTGACGATGCCCGGATGCTCGCGGGCCATGAACTCCGCCGGCGGCAGGGCGCCCGTGGGCACCAGCACGCGCTGGACCCGGGACATCTCCTTGCCTAGCGCCCGCCGCACCTGCCGCGTGTGATAGAGCGACTCGCGGCACGCATCGCCGCAGTCGCCCGCGGTGACCTCGATCAGTGACCACTTGTCGTGGAAGGTGAAGGCGGTGCCGTCGCCGGTGCGGAACTCGGTGCCGGGCAGCGTCGACGGTTCCGCCAGCAGCTCGCCGTGGGCGACGCTGCGCGCGGGCCGGAACTCGTTGCCGCCGAACACGTACATCAGCGTCGCGGCCACGAGCGGGCCGAAGAACAGCAGCACCAGCAGGACCGGCGTGAGGCGGCTGGCGTGGGGACGGGCGGTGGTGGTGTTCATGAGCTTGGTGCGCGGCGGCGTAGCGACAGGACGACCCAGAGCACGACGGCCGTCAGCCCCAGGCCCGCCCATTGTACGGCGTAGCCGAGGTGGTGTTCGGGCCCGAACTCCGCCGGGGACCAGTCGCGGCGGAAGCCATCGGGGGCCGACGGGTCTAGCAACAGCTGGTAGTCGCGCACCCGGTAGCCGAGCTCGGCGCTCGCCGCAGCAGCGTCCGGGAAAAAGAGCCGGCGGGGCCACGGCGCCGACGCCGGCCCCGGCGGTGCCGCGAGCCGCACACTGGGCTGCGGCAGCCGGTCGATACGGCCGCTGATGGTCACGTCGGCCGCGCCGAGGGCGACATCGGGCAGCCGGCTGCGGTCGCCGTCGGCCGGGACCCAGCCCCGGTTGACCAGTACCGCCGAGCCGTCCACCAGCCGCAGCGGCGTCAGGACGTGATAGCCGGGCCGGCCATCGGCCGGGATGTTGTCCAGCAGTATCTGGTGCCCGCCGTCGTAGCGCCCGCTCAGGCTGACCCGGCGGTACCGCAGCGCGCCCGCCGCGCCGTCCGGCGGCAGCTCCGTGAGGGCGTCGCCGGTGTCGCCGGCGGCGAAGGCCGCGAAGAGGACCTCCTTCTCGGCTGCGCGGTCCAGCTGCCAGCGCGCCGCCGTTCCCGCCACGGCCAGTGCCGCCGCGACCAGCACGGGCGACCACCAGGGACGGAAAAGCCTTGTGAACATGCGAATGGACCGCTAGCGTGACGGGGCCGCCCATGCGGCCGTCCGTGGATCGAGACCGTGCCCCCGCTCTTCAGGTATGCCGTGCTGCTGCTGCTGCTCGCCATCGTGGCGAGCCTCTTCTCGGGGCTGTTCTACATCGGCCAGGACCAGCAGGGCTCCCGGCGGGTGGTCAACGCACTGACGGTGCGGATCACCCTGTCGGTGCTGCTCTTCCTGCTGCTGATCGGCGGGTACTTCGCGGGATATCTGCAGCCCCACGGGCTGATGGGGCGCTGAGGGCGGCGGGGCGGGACTGCGGGCCATGGCCGGTGCGGTCGCGCACCCGGCCACGGCCCGCGTGACGTCAGAGCCAGTAGACGAAGATGAACAGCCCCAGCCACACCACGTCGACGAAGTGCCAGTACCAGGCCACGCCCTCGAAGCCGAAGTGCCGGTCGGGGGTGAAGTGGCCGCGAATGCAGCGGAACCAGATGACCGTCAGCATGATCGCGCCGATGGTCACGTGCAGGCCGTGGAAGCCCGTCAGCATGAAGAACGTGCTGCCGTAGATCCCGGAGCCCAGCGTGAGGTTCAGCTCGGTATAGGCGTGGATGTACTCATAGGCCTGGAAGCCCAGGAAGATGAAGCCGAGCAGCACCGTCGCCAGCAGGAACAGGTTCAGCTGGGCGCGGTTGCCGGCCTTCAGGCCGTGGTGGGCGATGGTGATCGTCACGCCCGACAGCAGCAGCAGCGCCGTGTTCAGCGCCGGCACGCCCCACGGGCCCATGGTCTGGAAGTTGCCGCCCACCGCTTCCGGCCCGTTCGACGGCCAGGCGCTCTCGAAGGACGGCCACAGCACCGCGTTCGTCACGGCGTCGCTGCCCTCGCCACCGAGCCACGGCAGCGAGAACTGGCGGGCGTAGTACAGCGTGCCGAAGAAGGCCGCGAAGAACATCACTTCGGAGAGGATGAACCACATCATCCCCATGCGGAACGACTTGTCGACCTGCCCGTTGTAGTAGCGGGCCTCGCTCTCGCGGATGACCTCGCCGAACCACAGGAACATCATCACGATGACCACCGCGGCGCCGAGCAGCGCCACGACGGTGCCGGACCCGCCGTTCAGCAGGATCGATACGCCGATGAACAGCGTGAAGAGGCCGATGGAGCCCATGATCGGCCACGTGGTGCCGTGGGGGACGTAGTACTTGGGTTCACCCGCGGCGGTGCCGGCGGTGGGTGCGTGGGCCATGGCTCTGGTTCCTCAGCGTTGGCGGTGGTGAGACTCGTGCAGTCGCGCCCGGGCGTGCCGTCAGGACGCGCCGGCCGGGGACTGGAAGAAAGTGTACGTAAGCGTCAGCCGGTCGATGTGCTGCGGCAGGTCGGGGTCGACCATGAACTGCAGCCCCATGTCGCGCCCCTCGCCGCCGTCGAACGGCTGCGGCGTGAAGCAGAAGCATTCGGTCTTCTTGAAGTACTTCGCGGCGGTGCCCGGTGCGACCCGCGGGATGGCCTGGCCGACCAGGCGTGACGTGGTCAGGTTCCGGGCGAAGAAGGTCGTGTCGTAGAGCTGCCCCGGGTGGACCTCCATCGAGACCGTCGCGGGGTGGAACTCCCAGGTGGCCTGCTCGTTGCGGATCGCGACGAACTCGACGACCACGGTCCGGTCCGCGTCGATCTCGCCGGCGACTGCCACCGCGGCGACGTCTGATGTGCGGCCGCCGATGCCGGCGATCCGGCACACGGCGTCGTAGATGGGCACCAGCAGGAACCCGAAGCCGAACATCGCCACGGCCGACGCGCCGAGCTTCACGGCGAGGCGGCGGGCGGCGGGTGCGCGGGGGTCGGCCATGGTCGGGCTGGGTGGCGCCGTGTCAGCTGCGCAGCGCGGTGGCCGCGATGAAGCCGACGTAGAAGACCACGGCGAGCAGGCCCAGCAGCCAGGCGGTGCGCCGGATGCGCCGGGCGACGACGGCGTCGTCGTCGCCCGGCCGGGACGGGTTGCGGGGGGCTGCTGCCACGCTCGTGCGCCTTACTTGATTACCGGCGCTTCGTCGAAGGTGTGGTACGGGGCCGGCGACGGCACGGTCCACTCGAGGCCCTCGGGGTTGTCCCAGACCTCCGCCGTGGCCGGCTTGCCGCCGCGCACGCACTTGATGACGACGTAGACGAACAGCAGCTGGGCGAAGCCGAAGCCGAAGGCGCCGATGCTCGAGACCATGTTCCAGTCGGCGAACTGGGTCGCATAGTCCGGGATCCGGCGCGGCATGCCGGCGAGACCGAGGAAGTGCTGCGGGAAGAACGTGACGTTGACGAAGATCGCCGACATCCAGAAGTGCACCTTGCCCAGCGTCTCGTCGTACATGTGGCCGGTCCACTTCGGCAGCCAGTAGTAGGCGCCGCCCAGGGCCCCGAACAGGGCGCCCGGCACCAGGACGTAGTGGAAGTGGGCGACGACGAAGTAGGTGTCGTGGTACTGGAAGTCGGCCGGCGTGATGGCGAGCATCAGGCCCGAGAAGCCGCCGATGGTGAACAGGAACAGGAAGCCGATGGCGAACAGCATCGGCGTCTCGAAGGTCAGCGAGCCGCGCCACATGGTGCTGAGCCAGTTGAAGACCTTCACGCCCGTCGGGATGGCAATCAGCATCGTCGACAGCATGAAGAACATCATGCCGGCCAGCGGCATGCCCACCGTGAACATGTGGTGGGCCCAGACGATGTAGGACAGGAAGCCGATGCTGGCCGTCGCGTACACCATCGAGTCATAGCCGAAGAGCGGCTTGCGCGAGAACGTCGGGATGATCTGCGAGACGATGCCGAAGGCCGGCAGGATGATGATGTAGACCTCGGGGTGGCCGAAGAACCAGAAGATGTGCTGGAACAGCACCGGGTCGCCGCCACCGGCGGCCGAGAAGAAGCTGGTGCCGAAGAACTGGTCCGTCAGCAGCATGGTGACGCCGCCGGCCAGCACCGGCATGGCGCCGATCAGCAGGTAGGCCGTGATCAGCCAGGTCCAGACGAACAGCGGCATCTTGAGCAGGGTCATGCCCGGCGCCCGCATGTTCATGATGGTCACGATGATGTTGATGGCACCCATGATCGACGACATGCCGAGGAGGTGCACCGCGAAGATCGCGAACGGGAAGGCGTTGCCCGTCTGCAGCACGAGGGGCGGGTAGAGCGTCCAGCCGCCGGCCGGGCCGCCGCCGTCCATGAAGAGCGTCGAGACGAGGATCCCGCTGGCGAAGGGCAGGATCCAGAACGACCAGTTGTTGAGCCGGGGCAGCGCCATGTCGGGCGCGCCGATCATCATCGGGATCATCCAGTTCGCGAACCCGACGAAGGCCGGCATGATCATGCCGAAGACCATGATGAGCGCGTGCATCGTGGTCATCTGGTTGAAGAAGTCGGGGTTCACGAACTGCAGGCCGGGCTGGAACAGCTCGAGGCGGATGATCAGCGCCATGGCGCCGCCGACGAACAGCATGACCAGCGCGAACACCAGGTACAGCGTGCCGATGTCCTTGTGGTTGGTCGTGGTGACCCAGCGCATCAGGCCCTTGGCCGGGCCGTGGTGGTCGTCGTGGTGGTCGTGCGCGTGGCCGTGGGTGGTGGCGGTGCTCATCGCTGTCGCTCCTGGGATGTCTTTGGTTCGCTGTGCCGCGGTGCGGGCCAGCGTCAGTTGGCCGCCGCGACGGCGGCGGGGGCCTTGCGGGCGGCGAGCCACGCGTCGAACTCTGCCTTCGGCACGACCTTGACCACGACCGGCATGAAGCCGTGGTCCTTGCCGCAGAGCTCGGCGCACTGGCCGCGGTAGATGCCCGGCTCGTCGACCTGGAACCAGCCCTCGTTCACATAGCCCGGGATCGCGTCGCGCTTCACGGCGAAGTCGGGCACCCACCAGGCGTGCAGGACGTCGTTGGCGGTGATCAGGTAGCGGATCTTCACGCCGGCCGGCACGACGAGGGGCTCGTCGACCTCGAGGAGGTAGTTCTCGACGGAGCGCGGGTCGATGCCGGCGTTCTTGCGGCGGGCGGCATTGCTGTCGGCCGCCAGGCTGCTGAACAACGAGACGCCCTCGTTGAGGTACTCGTACTCCCACTTCCACTGGTACCCGGTGATCTTGATCGTCATCTCGGAGTTGCGCGTGTCCTCGATGCGGATCAGGGCCGGGGCCGCCTGGAAGGCCATGAAGACCAGGATCACCACCGGGATGACCGTCCAGATGATCTCGGCGGCCGTGCTGTGGGTCATGTTCGTGTCGGCGACCGCGCCCTTCGACTTGCGGAAGGCCACCAGCGCGTAGGCCATGGCGCCGAAGGTGGCGACGGCGATGATCGTGCAGATCCAGAGGATCAGCATGTGCAGGTCGTAGACCTCGCGGCTGACCGGCGTGACGCCGACCGGCATGTTGAGCAGGCTCCAGTCCGCGCGGGCGGGCAGGCCCGCGAGCAGCAGGGCCGGCAGGGCCAGGGCGCTGGCCAGCGTGGCGCGGCGCGGGGCCGGGGACGGCGTGGTCGGGTTCGGATGCGGCATCAGCTTTCTCGCTCGTTGGTCGTCGTTCGGGGCCCGGACCGCAGCGCGATCCCGGCATTCAGCCTCGGCGTGCCTCGCTGGCCAGTACCGAGCCGAGGCGGTCACGCAGTGCGACGCGTTCGTCTTCCGTCAGGAAGGCGCCGACCTCGACCGATCGCCCGTGCGAGCCGAGCAGAAGGCGGCTCGGCCAGTGGGCGACCGGGGCTCGGCGCATCTCGACGCGGACCCAGGGCCTGCGGAACTCCCGCTCGAGGCAGCGACCGCTGGCCTCGCGCCGGAACGTCACGCGGTCCTCGTCCACCTGCACGTACTCGCGCACGCCGGCGCGACGCTGCGTGACCCACAGCGCCGCGGCGAGCCCGGCGAGTTCCAGCCCCGCAAAGGGCAGGATCGGCCAGAAGCCCAGCCACGCGAATCCCCCGGCAATGCCGAGGGACATGGCAGCAATCGACAGGTAGAAGAACGCAGCGGCCCGGGGCGTGAGCGAGGAGTTGGGTCGGAGCTCGAAGCGGTACACGCGGCAACCTCTCGTGCCCCCCGAAGCTCTCCCCGGCTCACTTCGCGGGCGGCGGAATGGTACTTGATGAGGCCCCGCGCGGGCAATGCAAACTGCCGCGGTAGTGCAGCGTTAAAGCAAGCGGAAACAGCCGGTTATCGGACGCAGGTGCGGCGACACCTCAGCCTGGGTGGTCGGGTGTGCGGCGGCGGACCTCGCTGACGGGCACCGCCATCTCGCCCGGGCGCCGGCGGCGCGGCCCCGCCGGGTCCGGCGACCAGCCCTGGCCGCACAGCACCTCGACGGTCGCCGGCAGCCGGCCGTCGGGGGTCCGGAACTGCTCGTAGGCCGCCTGGGCGCGGGCCCAGGCGCGGGGCCCGAGCAGGCCACGGCGCCGGTCGCGGTCCGCGTTGGTCGTGCCGGTGGCGCGCAGGTCGCCGGTCAGCGTGGCCAGGTCCGGGTAGGTGATGGTCAGGAGGTCGGTGTCCAGCACGAGCTCCGCCAGTCCCGACGCCGCGAGCCCCGCGCCGAGGGACCGCAGGTCCGGAAAGCCCATGACGTGGGGTGCCGAATCGACGCTGGCAAAGGCGGCGCGCAGCTCGCGGAACGAGTCGGGCCCCACGGTGGCGAAGGTGAAGAGGCCCGGGAAGCGCAGTACGCGCCGCACCTCGGCGAAGACGGCATCCAGCGGCTCGCACCAGTGGATGACGAGGCTCGAGAAGACCAGGTCGACGCTGGCGTCGGGCAGCGGCAGCGACCGGGCGTCGCCGCAGACGGCCAGCGGTGCCCGCCCCTGCTGCCGGGCGGTGCCCAGCATCTCGGGGGTCAGGTCGAGGCTGACGATCTCGGCCCCGGGGAACCGGGCCGCGAGCCCCTCGGTCGCCCGCCCGGTGCCGGCCCCCAGGTCGAGGATCCGGGCCGGCGCCAGGCGCACCCAGTCGAGGCGCTCCAGCAGGCGCTGCCGCACCTCGGCCTGCAGCACGTCGGCGCGGTCGTAGGTGCCGGCGGCCCGGGCAAAGCCGCGCCGCACCCGCTGCCGGTCGAGCCGGGGTGCCTCGGGGTCCATCGACGCCCGCGGCTCAGCCGCCGGCCGGCAGCGGCTCGGTCGCCATGCCGAGGCGCCGGAGCAGCGCCAGGTCGCGGTCGGCCTCCGGGTTCGGCGTCGTCAGCAGGCGCTCGCCATAGAAGATCGAGTTCGCGCCGGCCAGGAAGCAGAGTGCCTGGAGCTCGTCGCTCATCTCGGTGCGGCCGGCGGAGAGCCGGACGCGCGAGGCCGGCATCAGGATGCGGGCGACGGCGATGACCCGGACGAAATCGAGGGGGTCCACCGGCGGGGCGTCGGCCAGCGGCGTACCCGGCACGGCGACGAGCTGGTTGATGGGCACGCTCTCGGGGTGGGCCGGCAGGGTCGCCAACGTGTGCAGCAGGGCCGCCCGGTCGGCCGCCGTCTCGCCGAGCCCGATAATGCCCCCGGCACACACTTTCAGACCCGCATCGCGCACATTCGCGAGCGTTTGCAGCCGATCGCCGTACGTTCGCGTCGAAATGACGTTGCCGTAGTGCTCGGCCGAGGTGTCGAGATTGTGGTTGTAGTAGTCGAGGCCAGCATCCCGCAGCTGGCCGGCCTGCTCGGGGGTGAGCATCCCTAAGGTCGCGCAGGTCTCGAGGCCCAGGGCCTTGACCTCGCGGACCATCTCGCTGATTCGCGCCAGCTGGCTCGGCTTGGGATTGCGGTAGGCGGCGCCCATGCAGAAGCGGGTTGCGCCGCCCGCCTTCGCCTGGCGGGCCGCGGCCACGACGGCGGCCACGGGCAGCAGCGCCTCGCCCTCGACGCCGGTCTTGAAGTGGACGCTCTGGGGGCAGTAGCCGCAGTCCTCCGGGCAGCCGCCGGTCTTGATGCTGAGCAGGGTGCTGATCTGCACGTCGCCCGCCGGGAAGTGCTGCCGGTGGACCGACTGGGCCCGGAACATCAGTTCGGGGAACGGCAGTTCGAAGAGCGCCCGCACCTCGGCGACGTCCCAGTCGGTGCGGATCCCGGGAGCCGGGGCAGCACAGGCCCGGGCAGGCGGCAGGGCGAGGGACTCGGCGGCGGTGGCCATGGCGGGCTCCGGTTGGTCAGTTTGCCGGCGAAGTGGCCGGATTTGCGGCGGGACGGCGGGCATCCCCCGGGGGGATGCTGTGCGTGGCGGCGCGCGAGTATCCGAAGGGGCCTTCGGCGCTGTCAACCGCGGGCCCTGCCTCCGGGTTTACCGTCCATGCCTGTTGCAACGCTCTTCGCGAGACTGGTCGACGCCCTGCTGCCGCCGCGCTGCGCGCTCTGCGGCCTGGCGTCGGGCCGCCGTGCCGTCTGCGCCGGGTGTTCGGCCGACCTGCCGTGGCTGGCGTGGCCCTGCGTCCGCTGCGGCCTGCCGCTGGGGCCCGGGCAGTCCCGCTGCGCACCGGGCGGCTGCGAGTTGCCGCCGGGCAGCCCGGTCACGCGGCTGCGGGCGCCGCTGGCCTACGACTTCCCGGTCGACCGTCTCGTGCTGCGCGCCAAGTTCGGGCGCTCGCTCCCGGTGTGCCAGGCGCTGGGCGAACTGCTCGTCGAGGGTCTCGGCCCGCCGGCGGCGGCCGGTGGCACGCCTCCCCTCGTGGTGCCGATCCCGCTGCACTGGCAGCGCCAGCGGACCCGTGGCTTCAACCAGGCAGGCGAGATCGCGCGGGTGGTCGCCCGCGCCACGGGCTGGCCCCTGCGGCCCGACGTGCTCCGCCGGCCCCGGCCGACCCGCGAGCAGTCCGGTCTGACGGCCCAGGCCCGGCGGCGCAACCTGCGGCGGGCGTTTTCGGTGGCCGGCGTCGTCGAGGGCCGCGCCATCCTGCTGGTCGACGACGTCATCACCACCGGGGCCACGGTCGAGGGTGCCGCGGCCGCCCTGGCGGCGGCCGGTGCCGGCGCCATCGAAGCCTGGGCCGTGGCCCGCACGTGCCGGCGCGGTTCAGCCCCGGGCCACGGTGCCGATGGCGTTACGGGTCAGGACGCCGGCGCGGCGCGTAGCGCGTAGTCGATGACGATGCCGGCAAACACCGTGGCGCCGAGCCACTGGTTCGCCCGGAAGGCGGCCATGCACTCCGCCGGGTCGCGGCCGCGGATGCGCCGGCTCATCAGCACGAGCTGCAGCGCCGACGCGGCCACCGCCGCCTGGTACCAGCTGCCGAGGCCCGACTGTTGCCCGGCGAGCACGAGCCCGACGAGCAGCACGCCCTGCAGGATGGCGATCATGTAGAGGTCGGCGGCGCCGAAGAGCACGGCGGTGGACCTGACGCCCAGCTTCACGTCGTCGTCGCGGTCCGCCAGCGCATAGATGGTGTCGTACATCACGGCCCACACCACCACGACGAGCCACCAGAGCCAGGCCGCCCGGGGCACCGCGCCGGTCTCGGCGGCAAAGGCCATGGGGATGCCCCAGGCGAAGGCGGCGCCGAGCACCACCTGGGGCGCGTCGAAGAACCGCTTGCAGAACGGGTAGACCACGGCGAGCGCGGCCGCGCCCACGGCGAGCCAGCGCGCCAGCGGGTTGAGGAACCAGAGCAGCGCCAGCGCGCCGAGGCCGAAGGCCAGCGCGACGCCGAGGGCCTCGCGCACCGAGACGGCACCGCTCGCCAGCGGCCGACCGGCCGTGCGGCGCACGTGCGGGTCGATGCGGCGGTCGGCCAGGTCGTTGACCACGCAGCCGAAGGCGCGCATCAGCACGACGCCGGCGGTGAAGACCACGACCGTGCGCAGCGAGGGCGACCCGGCGCCGGCGACCCAGACGCCCCAGAGGGTGGGCCACAGCAGCAGCCACGTCCCGACGGGGCGGTCGAAGCGCGCCAGCCGGGCGTAGTGGCCCAGCCGACGCGCGAGCCCGCCCGGCGCGACGGGCGCGCCGCCGGCGGGACCATCGGCCGGAAGTTCGGCCGGAAGTTCGGCGGGATTGGTCATCGGGTCGGTCGGCTGTTGCGGCGCCAGTGTAGCGGACGTGGCCGCGCGGGCCGCGCGGGCGACTACACGTCGCGATAGCGGCTGTCCGGGCCGATCCAGCGGTCGCGCAGGCCTGCCACGGCGGCGGGATGGCCCGCGAGCAGCGCCGCACCCAGGCGCTGCACCAGCGGCGCGAGGTCGGCGTCGTGCACGAGGTCCGCGACCCGCAGCTGCATCAGGCCCGTCTGCCGGGTGCCCAGTACCTCGCCCGGGCCCCGCAGCTCGAGGTCGCGCTGCGCCACCTCGAAGCCGTCGTTGGTCGAGCGCAGCACGTCGAGCCGCTCGCGGGCCAGGGCCGACAGCGGGCTGCGGTAGAGCAGTACGCAGGTGCTCGCGCCGGCGCCGCGCCCGACGCGGCCCCGCAGCTGGTGCAGCTGCGACAGCCCCATGCGCTCGGGGTTCTCGATGATCATCAGCGTGGCTTCGGGCACGTCGACGCCCACTTCGATGACCGTCGTCGCGACCAGCACCTGCATGCGGCCCGTGGCGAAGGCCTGCATGGCCCGGTCCTTCTGCTCCGCCGTCATGCGGCCGTGGATGAGTCCCACGCTGATGCCGGGCAGCGCCGCCGTGAGCTCGGCCGCCGTGGCCTCGGCGGCCTGGGACGGCACTTCCTCCGACTCCTCGATGAGGGGGCAGACCCAGTAGGCCCGCGCGCCGCCGCGACAGGCATCGCGTACGCGCTCCACGACCTCGGGCCGGCGCCGGTCCGGCAGCGCCACGGTCGTTACCGGCGTGCGGCCGGGCGGCAGCCCGCGGATCACCGACGTGTCGAGGTCGGCGTACATCGTCATGGCCAGCGTGCGAGGTATCGGCGTCGCGGTGAGCACGAGCTGGTGGGGCCGCAGGCCGCTGTCGCCGGCCCCCTTTTCCATCAGCCGCAGGCGCTGCTGCACGCCGAAGCGGTGCTGCTCGTCGACGATGGTCAGCGCCAGGCGCCGGAACTCCAGACCCGGCTGGAACAGGGCGTGGGTGCCGACGACGACCGGCACGGTGCCTGCGGCCAGCGCCGCGTAGGTCGACTCCCGCAGGCGCTTCGGCATGCTGCCCGACAGCCAGGCGACGTCGATGCCGAGTGGCCGGAACCACCGTTCGAAGCTCTTGCGGTGCTGCTCGGCCAGCAGCTCGGTGGGCGCCATGATCGCGGTCTGGCAGCCGGCGGCCACGGCCTGCAGCGCCGCGACGGCGGCCACCACCGTCTTGCCCGAGCCGACGTCGCCCTGCACCAGCCGCATCATCGGCTGCGCGCCGGCGAGGTCCGCGCCGATGTCCTCGAGGGCCGCGCGCTGGCCCGCTGTCAGCTCGAAGCCGAGCCCCTGGAGGAAGCGCGCCGTCAGCTCCGGCGCGGGCGGCAGGGGGAATGCGCGGTGCGCGCGGCCTGCTTCGCGGAGGCCGCGCAGTGCCAGGTAGTGGGCCAGCATCTCTTCGGCCGCCAGCCGCCGCTGGCAGGGGTCGGTGCCGGCCGCGAGCCGCGCGAGGTCCGCCTCCACCGGCGGCTCATGCAGGTAGCGCAGCGCGGTGCCGAGGTCGGGCCACCGCGGTGCATCGGGCAGCGCAGCCAGCGCCGGCGCCAGCCAGTCAGTCAGCGCCAGGTCGCGGCGGCCGAGCGCCTGGTGCACCAGGTCCCGCAGCCTCGCCTGGGTCAGGCCCTCGACCATGGGATAGACCGGCGTGAGGCGGTCCGGCAGCGGTGCCGGCACGCCCGGCGTGAGCAGCCGGTACTCGGGGTGCACCATCTCCGGGCCCTGGGGCCCCGCGCGAACCTCGCCGAAGCAGCGCAGGCGGCTGCCCGGCACCAGCCGCTCGCGCTGCTGGCCCGAGAAGTAGAAGAACCGCAGCGTCAGCTGGCCCGTGCCGTCGGCGATGCGGACCAGCAGCGCGCGCCGCCGGCGGAACACCACGTCGGCGAGCAGGACCTCGCCCTCGACGACGACGCGCGCGCCCGGGCGAAGGCTGCCGAGGGGGCGAAGCCGCGTGCGGTCCTCGTATCGCTGGGGCAGCAGGAACAGCAGGTCGCCCGGCGCGTGCACGCCGAGCTTCGCGAGTTTCGCCGCCAGCGCAGGGCCCACGCCCCGCAGGCCGGCGAGGGCGGCCGGGGCGCCGCCGGCGCGGTGCGGCTCGGCGACGTGGTCCACCCGCCCCGCCCTGGCGTCAGGTGACGAGGATCGCGTCGGCCTCGACGGTCGCGCCGCGCGGGAGCGAGGCCACGCCGATGGCGGCTCGGGCCGGGTACGGCGCCGCGAAGAACTCGGCCATGACCTCGTTGACCACGGCGAAGTGCTTCAGGTCGGTCAGGTAGACCGTGACGCGCACGGCGTCGGCCAGCGTGCCGCCTGCAGCTTCGGCCACGGCGGCCAGGTTGCGGAACACCTGCCGCACCTGCGCGGGCATGTCGCCGGTGAGCAACTGGCCGGTGGCGGGGTCGATGGGCAGCTGCCCCGACAGGTACACGGCATTGCCGGCGCGGATGCCCTGGGAATAGGTGCCTATGGCGCCGGGCGCCCGGTCGGACGTGATGGCTTCTTTCTTCATGGTGCTGGGGTCTCGTGGGGGCCGCCTGGGCGGCTCAGGTACAGGTGCGGGTGATGCGCTTGACGACCTTCATCTTGCGGATGCTGCGGATCGCGTCGGCCAGTTGCCGCCGGTTGCGCACGAGGATCTGGAACTTGAGCACCGCGCAGTCGTCGTGGCTCTCGTCGACGGAGACCTGCTCGATGTTCGAGCCCGCGTCGGCGATGCGCGTCGCCACCTCGGCCAGCGCGCCCGGGCGGTTGTCGGTGTCGACGCGGATCTCGACGGAGAACTCGCGGTCGATGCCGGGCTCCCAGTTAACCGCGATCCACTTGTTCGGCTGCTTGCGGAACTCGCCGAGGTTGCCACAGGCCGTGCGGTGGATGACGACGCCGCGGCCGGCGCTCAGGTAGCCCATGATCTCGTCGCCGGGGATCGGGTGGCAGCACCGCGCGTAGCTGACGACGAGGCCCTCGGTGCCGGCGATGGTGATGGGGGTCGAGGGCAGCGGCGTCCCCCCGGCGCCGGCCGGCTGGCCTGCGGGCTCCTGCACCAGCACCTTGGCCACCAGCGGCGCGAGCCGCTCGCCGAGGCCCACCTGCTCGAAGAGCTCGTTGGTGTTGTTCAGCCCGAACTCGTCGAGCAGCCGCTGCATGCGCTCGTCGGCGATCTTGCGCAGCGGCGTGCCGATGTCGCGCAGCGCCTGGTCCAGCAGCCGGCGCCCCAGGTCCCGGGCCTCGGTGACGCGCAGGTTCTTCAGGTACTGCCGGATCGACGAGCGCGCCTTGGCACTGGCGACGAAGTTGACCCAGGTCGGATTCGGCTGGGCACCCTTGGCGGTGATGACCTCGACGGTCTGGCCGTTCTGCAGCTGCGTGCGCAGCGGCACCAGCTGCCGGTCGACCTTGGCCGCGACGCACCGGTTGCCGACGTCGGTGTGCACCGCGTAGGCGAAGTCGACGCAGGTCGCGCCCCGGGGCAGCCGCAGGATGTCGCCCTTCGGCGTGAACACGTAGACCTTCTCGGGGAACAGGTCGACCTTGACGTGCTCCATGAACTCCTCGGAGTTCGCCGAGGCCTGCAGCTCCGAGATGCTGGCGAGCCACTCGCGCGCCCGCGACTGCGGCGGCGCGACCTTGCGGTCGCCTTCCTTGTACAGCCAGTGCGACGCGATGCCCTGCTCGGCGACGCGGTCCATCTCCTCGGTGCGGATTTGGATCTCGATGGGCAGGCCGTTGGGCCCGAACAGCGAGGTATGCAGCGACTGGTAGCCGTTGACGCGGGGGATCGCGATGTAGTCCTTGAAGCGGCCCGGTGTCGGCTTGTACAGCTGGTGCACGAGGCCGAGCGCCCGGTAGCACTCGTCCACGTTGCCGACGACCACCCGGAAGCCGAACACGTCGGCGATGTCGGCCAGCGGGCGCTTCTTCGCCTCCATCTTGCGGTAGATGCTGTACAGGTGCTTCTTGCGGCCCGTCACGGTGCCGCGGATGCCGGCCGCCTTCAGCGCGGCCTCGATGCGGTCGGTGATCTTGCGGACCAGCTGCTTCTGGTCGCCCTCGGCCTTGCGCACGGCCTTGTCGAGCACCCGGTAGCGGAACGGGTGGATGTAGCGGAAGCCCAGGTCCTCGAGCTCGACCTTGATGGAGTTCATGCCCAGCCGGTTGGCGATGGGCGCGTAGATCTCGAGCGTCTCGCGGGCGATGCGGGCCTGCTTCTCGGCCGGCATCGAGTCCAGCGTCTGCATGTTGTGCAGGCGGTCGGCGAGCTTGACCAGGATGACGCGGATGTCCTGCACCATCGCGAGCATCATCTTGCGGAAGCTCTCGACCTGCATCTCGGTGCGGCTGCTGAAGTTCAGCTGGTCGAGCTTGCTGACGCCGTCGACGAGGCCGGCGACCTCGGGCCCGAAGCGGGCCGCGATCTCCTCCTTGGCGTGGGGCGTGTCCTCGATCACGTCGTGCATCAGCGCGGCGGCGATGCTCTGGTAGTCGAGGTGCAGGTCGGCCAGGATCCCGGCCACCGCCGTCGGGTGCGTGATGTAGGGGTCGCCCGAGCGCCGCTTCTGGCCCTGGTGGGCCTCGGCGCTGAAGTTGTAGGCGTCGGCGATGACGTTGAGCTGCTCGCGCGGCAGGTAGGAAGCGCGCGCGAGCAGGCCCCGCAGCCCGTTGTTGCGGCGGGCCAGCGGCAGGCGGTTCAGGATGGTCGCCGCGTAGTCCATGGCCCGATTCTAGCGCCGGGCGGGCCGGGCAGGCCGCCCGGCGTCACGGTTGCGGCCGGGGCGGCGTTCGCCGCCCCGCGGAGCTTCAGTCGGGCAGGTCGTCCAGCGAGTCCATGCGCAGCGGCGGGCCGGCCAGCAGGGCCTCGGCCTGTTCGCGGGCCATCAGTTCCTCGGGGGTCGTGTCGGCCTCGTCCAGCAGGTCGCGGCTGACCAGCCCCTCGGCGATCTCGCGGAGCGCCACGACGGTGGGCTTGTCGTTCTCGCGGTCCACCAGCGGCTCGGCGCCGTTGGCGATGCGCCGGGCGCGCTTGGCGGCGACGAGCACCAGCTCGAACAGGTTCGGGATGTGCTGCAGGGAGTCTTCGACGGTGATGCGGGCCATGGGCGTCTCGGCAGGATCAAAAGGTGCGCAGAGGCTAGCGGCCGGGGCCGGTGGCGCCAAGCCTTCATAAGAAATGGGTATAACGACGCAGGCGGCGCCGGCCCTGTCAGGGCGCGTCGCCGGCCTTGCCCCGGCGCTCCTTCCCTCAGGCGGGCGGGGCACCGCCGATGGCTGTGGCCTGGTCCCTTGCCTCCGGGTTGCGGGTCGACCAGCGCTCGCCCCGGCCGGCCACGATCTCGCGCAGCGCGCTGACCGCCTCGTCCAGCCGGTCGTTCACGATCACGTGGTCGAACTCGCTCCAGTGGGCCATGTCGTCCAGCGCCTGGCCGAGGCGGCGCTGGATCACCGCCTCGCTGTCGGTGCCCCGGCCCCGGAGCCGCCGCTCCAGCTCCGCCCGCGACGGCGGCAGGATGAACACGCTGACGCAGTCCGGCGCATTGGCCCGCACCTGCTGCGCGCCCTGCCAGTCGATCTCGAGCAACAGGTTCTGGCCCCGGTCCAGCGCCGCCTGCACCTGCGCGCGGCTCGTGCCGTAGCGGTGACCGAAGACCTCGGCGTGCTCGAGGAACTCGCCATGGCCGACCATGCCCGTGAACAGCCCGGGTTCGACGAAGAAATAGTCCCGTCCATCGACTTCGCCCGGTCGTGCGGGCCGCGTCGTGTACGAGACGGAAAAGCCGAGCAGGGGGTCAGCGGCGCGCAGCGCCTTGACCAGGGTGGTCTTGCCGGCGCCGGAGGGGGCCGACAGCACGACCAGCCGGCCGGGCCGCGCCGGTGCGGTAACGGGGTTCGCCACGATGCGGGTCACTCGACGTTCTGTACCTGAATACGGAGCTTGGTTATAGACGTCGAGAGACGTCTGGTGGCCGGCCCGCCGGTAAACGTAACCATCTGTTTTACAAGCATCCGATAGTCCACCAAGGTCTGAAGACGTCTACAGACAGCGCCATGCTAGAGTGTAGCCAGCGGTGTAGCCACGCCTGACGGGCGTCCCGCCCACGCTTCTGGCTACACCGAACGGGGCCGCAAGGTTACACCGATGGCTCAGGCCAGAAACCGCCTCACCGACGTCGTCGTCAAACGCCTACTGAGCCGCCAGCAGGCTGGTATGCATCCCGACGGCGCGGGCCTGTACCTGCGGATCCGCGACAGCGGTGGTGCAAGCTGGACCTTCCGCTACAAGCACCATGGGCGCGACCGCTGGCTTGATCTGGGTGACCCCAAGGACACCCCCCTGGCCAAGGCCAGGGTCGCCGCGCGAGCCGAGCGTTCCAAGGTGGACGCCGGCCGAGACCCCATCGACGAGCGACGGGCTGCCAGCGACCAGGCGCGGCGGCGAGGAACCTTCAAGGAGCTCGCCCAGGAATGGTACGAGGCCGAGGTGGTGGGCCGGCTCAAGCACCCTGAGGTCGTCCGCCGGGCTCTGGACAACTACCTGCTGCCGAAGCTCGGCCGGATGGCCGCCGCCGACGTCCGGCCGGCAGACTGCGCCCGCTTGCTGGACGGCGTCCGGCACCGGTACCCCACCACCGCCAATGACCTCCTGCGGCACCTTAAGGCGATCTTCGCCTTCGGTATCCGCCGGCACCGGGTGGAGGGGTCCCCGGTCGCTACCTTCGTGGCCGCCAAGGACGCGGGTGGCCGGGAGGTCAGCCGGACCCGGGCGCTGACACGTGCCGAGCTGGTGAAGCTCTTCGAGGCCATGCGCAACGAGCCGACCTTCGGCGGCGACAACCTGCTGCTGGTCCGGCTGCTGCTGGCGCTGTGCGTCCGCAAGGGCGAGCTGGTCGCCGCCAGGTGGGAGGAGTTCGACCTGAAGGGTGTGCCCGACGAAGGCCCGGTGTGGCGCTTGCCCGCCGAGCGTTCGAAGACCGGCGTCCCCCAGGACATCCCTTTGGCTCCCGTCGTCGTTTCCTGGCTCAAGACCGTCCAGCAACTGGCCGGCGCGTCACCATGGGTGTTCCCGGCCCGCCGGCTGGACCGGCGCACCCGCACCGGCCACATGGCCGGCGACACGCTGAACGTCGCGCTGGACCGCCTGACGACTGAGCTCGAGCCGTTCACCGTCCACGACTTCCGTCGGACGGCGCGTACCCAGCTCGCCGAGCTTGGCGTGGCCCCCCATGTGGCTGAGCTCTGCCTCAACCACAAGCCGCGTGGCGTGGAAGGGATCTACAACCGGCACAGCTACTTCGCTGAACGGCGGGCGGCGCTGGAGGCCTGGGCCGACCAGATCGTGCAGATCGAGGCTGGCAAGTCCAACGTCGTGACGATGGGACGCGGGAAGAAGCGGGCGCCGGGGACAGGCTGAGGGGGGCCATCCCGATTTGCACCAGACGTCGACGATTGGTGTTCGAGTTCGGAAGGAACCCTAGGGGCGCGATTGGCATGAAACCTAACTGGGCGAAATGGAGGCTGATGCCTCAGCTATCTCTTACTGAATGCGTTTGTCTATCGCTCGACATTGACCCGAAGGCAACGGTGTATGACCGGCGAGTCATGGGCGATCTTGAGGACAGGCTGGACATATTGCTCAGGGCCATCGCGGCGGAACCTGCACGCTTTGGCCGACCGAATGATCCGTTTGTCGTCGAGGCTACACGTATCGGCTCTTCGTACTTCGTTGCGTTCGCCAGATCGTGCGGGTGGTCGATGCCTGAGCAGCTGCAGTCGATGACTGCCCCGGCATCAGTGCAGCGCTCGGCCGCCGAGAAATGGCCTTGGGGGCCATACGAGACAGAGAATCTACGAATCCTTGAGGCCACAGCCCGCAAGTGGTGGGTGAACTACGACTCCCAGGATCCCAGTACCGCCCCTACGCAGGAGACTGTGACCGACTGGCTAATGCAAACTTACCAACTAAGTAAGCGAGCCGCGCGGTCCATCGATTCCGTGTTGCGCGCCCAAGGACTACCGCGCGGGCCACGCCGATAGGCGCTGGCTGCCGAACCGCCGAGTGGGTGTCACCCACTTGGCCACCACCGATTAAGGGCTTACCAAGTAGGTGACACCCATTCCGCCGACAGTGGCCGCCCCCCACTGACCCCCATTCTTGCTGGACACCCGTCCGCACGTGCGTACTGTTCTAGACCGTCCATTCACGTCGAGGGACGGTTCCGATGAACAACCAACGTCTGCTCCGCCTGCCTCAGGTTGAGGATCTAACGGCCCTGAAACGGGCGCACATCTACGCCCTGGCCCGACGGGGCCTCTTCCCCAAGCCCATCAAGATCGGCGCGCGTGCCAGCGCGTGGACTGAAACGGATGTGCGTGCCTGGATCGCGGCGCGTGTCGAGGCCGCTCAGGATACGCCCGCATGATCGGCGGACCCTTTCACCAAAGCAACGGGGTCCGCTCCGCGACGGGCCTCCATGGGCGTCGTCTGCCGCTCAACGGACGCGCCTTCCTTGAGTGCAGCGGCAGTTCTGGGCCGTTCGTCGCGATGGGGCCGGGAGCTCCTCGCTTGGCATGGCGCCGTCGAAACTGCTACCCCGTGATGGTCTTGCCCGAGGGGGCCGACCCGCTGGCCTTCCACTGGCCGGTGAAGGATCTGCCGGTCCTTCTCATCGAGGTGGGGACCTTCGACACCGCCCGGCTGGAACGCCTCGCGTACGCACTGCTGCGGGATGGTGCGGCGTTTGTTCGGCCGCTCCGGGAGGCGCTACTTGCCAAGACGCCCCCCGAGTCGTGGCCCACCTACTGCCAGGACCACTACCGTGCTGCCTAGCTCGGCGCAGAACCTCGGCGTGATTCCCATGTCGGCGCTGGCCAGCCAGCTTGAGCTCGACGCTCCGTCGCAAGGTTGCGAGTTGGAGTCTGCAGCTTCTGCCGACGGCCCACCTACCGTCGACGGCGTGGCCCCGATGGCTACTGCCCGGCAGTTCATTGCGGCGCACTTCTCCCACATCGACGGCCGCACACTGCACTTCTGGCGCGGCAACTACTACGCATGGACCGGCAGCTACTACCGGCAGATGGAGTCGGACGCCGTCCGCGCTCGCTTGTATGCGTGGCTTGAGCACCGCTGCAGCCCCACCAAGCGCACGGTGGACTTCGTACTCGATGCACTGCGTGGCGTGGCCTACCTCGATGCGCAAGCTCCCTGCTGGCTCGGTCCGGTCAGGGTTGCTGGGGAAATCATCCCCATGGCCAACGGGCTCTTGAGGGTCGAGTCCCGTGAACTGTACCCGCCTACCCCGAGTTACTTCTGCCTGCATGCGGCCCCGTTTCCCTACGTCGCGGACGCCCCGGCGCCGATAGCGTGGGCCGATTTCCTGGCCAGCGTATGGGGTGACGACCCCTCTGCCATTGACTGCCTGCAGGAGATCATCGGTCTGCTACTGACCGATGACACGTCCTACCAGAAGATCATCCTCATCATAGGCCCGAAGCGGTCCGGGAAGGGAACCATCGCACGGCTGCTCAGGCACCTACTTGGCACGGACAACGTCACGGCCACGTCGCTGGCGGGCCTAGGGCAAACGTTTGGTCTGGCTAGTCTCATCGGTAAGCCCCTGGCGATCATTTCTGATGCTCGGCTGTCTGGTCGGTCGGACCTGGCAGTAGTCGCCGAGAACCTGCTGCGGATCTCTGGCGAGGACGCGCTGCCCGTCCCGCGGAAGTTCCAGCCTGACTGGGTCGGGACGCTGCCCACCCGGTTCCTGATGCTCACCAACGAGATCCCGGCGCTGACGGATGCGTCCGGCGCCCTGGCGTCCCGGTTCCTCATCCTGCCGATGACGAAAACCTTCTACGGCAGGGAGGACAAGACCCTCGACAACCGACTCGCCCAAGAGCGTCCTGGCATCTTCCGGTGGGCGCTCGATGGCCTCGACCGCCTGCGGCAGCGCGGCTACCTGGTCCAGCCCGTCAGCGGTGACGACGTGCAGGAGCAGCTTGACCGGCTGTCATCGCCGATCAAGTCGTTCGTCGCCGACGAGTGCGTCATCGAACCCGTCGCCGAGATCCCCTGCAAGAACCTTTTCGCCGCATGGCAGACCTGGTGCCAGAGTCAGCACCGCGAGCAGACGGGAAATCTGCAGATGTTCGGCCGCAACCTCTCGGCCGCCTTCCCCGGCATCGCTGTCCGCCGGCCCCGCCGTGGCGAAGCCCGCAACCGCGTGTATGCCGGCGTCCGCCTCCGCCGGTTCAATGAGGAGGCTTCTGGTCCGCGATGGTCCGCGACCCAATCCATTGCACGCGATGCCCGAGACATTCCAGATAGAGGGAGGGATGTAGATATAGGGGGCCACAACAGTCCGGACCGCGGACCACTGCGGACCACCGTGGATGACCTCATCCAGCAGGCTGCTCAGGCGGCTGGCATCGACCCGGTCATCCTCCACCAGACCCTCACGCCAGCCGACTTGGCGGACCCGCAGATGATGACCCTCGACTGGTTAACCCAGTTCGCGGGGGGCCTCAGGTCCAGTGACATCTCAGTCCGGGATGGGGTGTCGCATGGCTAACCTCGGTCGCCGACAGCAAGCGGTCATTGACCACTTGGCGATTCAGCCCCACTGCGGACGGCCGGGCGTTCGGGAGAGCAAGCCACGGCAGGCCACGGGCGCGACCTCGGCGGTGCTTGACAGGCTGACCTCGCGTGGCCTCGTGCAGCTCAATCGCGCCGGCCTCTCCCTTACTGCGTTCGTCGAGTCGCGAGAGCTGGCTGGCAACGTCATCGCCTTGCGTGGGAGGGCTACCGTATGACGGAGCTAGCGCACATGTTCTTCGCCTGCCCACTCGTCGTCCAGAAGGCCAAACGGGCTACATCCCTCTTCCGGCGGGGGTTCCACAGAATCGGGGTCACGATTGGCTCGGCGCGGCGGATCAGGCATAGAAGGGCGGTGCTCAATGGGCGCACGTAACTCGCCTACTGCCAAGCCCGACGGGAGGACGGCATCAGTGACTGCATCGCTCAAGGGCAAGAAGTCCAGCGCCTGTAGGCCGAGCAGAACAGGCGAGCCGGAGGACATGGCTGCGGCCATGACTGCGATACGACCGACCGCCCGCGCAGCGGCAGCGTTGAGTGACTACCGGGCGGGGCTGCCTGAATCAGACGTCAACAACCTAATGCTAGCCTTGGAGCTTCAGGTTAGGCAGATCAATGCTGGAGACCTACGTCGGGCAGAGGCGATGCTGGTAAGCCAAGCTCATGTCCTGGATGGACTCTTCTGCGCCCTCGCCCGCCGGGCTGCCATGAACATGGGCGAGTACATCGACGCGGCCGACACCTATCTTCGGCTGGCCCTGAAGGCACAAAGCCAGTGCCGGACCACGCTAGAGGCTCTCGTGGCCCTGAAGCGGCCGCCGGTGGTCATAGCCCAGCAGACCAACGTGACGACGGGGCCGCAGCAGGTGAACAACGGCGTCGTGGGGCAGCCTGGCGAAAACAAAAAGCAGCCAAACGAACTATTGGAGGTGAACCATGGCGAACGGCTGGACACCAGAGCGGCGGGCACGGCAGGCGGATCTGATACGGGTCTGGCGGCCGTGGGAGGGCTCCACCGGTCCGAGGACACCTGAAGGGAAGAGTCAATCGGCACGGAACGCCTACAAAGGCGGTGTGCGGCCAATGCTCAGGGGGCTGGGTAGGCTCCTGAGAGAGCACCGGTACGGCCAGCGTTAGCGGCGGACTCTCCCCTTAGGCGACAAGGCTGGATGGCTCGCTACAGAAAGCCGAACGACAGGACACCGCCTAGCGTGGTTGACGCGGCGGGTGATGCCGGCGCCACCGCGGCCGTGCCATGATCGAGGCGGCGGAGGGCGTTTGAGCGTAGCAGTCACCATGGAAGTCTCATTTTGCGACGCCGAGGCAGCCGATGACGCATCCCGTCGCGCCCCGAGGAACCTGCTTCATTTGCGAGAATGGCTCCGACCCCACCGAGCTTCAGAGGTCAGATAGTGAAAAGCTACGACTCACGCACATACAGCATCAACGACTTCGTCGAGTGGGACGCGGCAAAGCAACTCGAACTGAACCCTCGATTTCAGCGCCGCCCGGTCTGGACCGACAAGGCGAAGAGCTTCCTTATCGACACGATCCTCCGGGGTAAGCCGATCCCGAAGGTGTTCATCCGTCAGAAGATCAACGTCACGACCAAGTCCTCGATCCGTGAGGTCGTGGATGGACAGCAGCGTCTCAGAACGATCCTGTCGTTCATAAAGGACGGGTTCGTGGTCAGCAAGCGCCAGAACCCGACGTACGGTGGCGTCCTCTTCAGTCAGCTCCCGGAGGAAGTGCAGGCGCAGATCCTCTCGTATGAGATTTCAGTCGACCTTTTGATTAATCTCCCTGACTCGGAGATCCTCGACATCTTCAGCCGCCTAAACTCCTACGCGGTCGTGCTGAACGAGCAAGAGAAGATCAATGCCGATCACTTCGGGCCATTCAAGGTGCTTGCCGACAAAATCGGCCACAAGTACTACGACTACTGGACGAAGCATGGGATCCTTTCGTCCAAGCAGATCATGCGAATGCTTGAGGTGAACTTGGTGGCCGATCTGCTGATCGCGCTGTTAGAGGGCATCAAGGCGAAGAAGCAGGTCAAGAAGTTCTATGACCTTTACGAGTCGAGCTTCGATCACGACACGGAGCAACTGGAGGCCCGCTTCGATCAGGTGATCATCGCTATCGGAGCAATCTATCCCGAGGGGCTATCCGACACCGCGTTTCGGCGCCCACACCTCTTTTACTCTCTGTTCACTGCCGTCGCACACCGCGAGCTACACATTCCCGGCCTGCCGCCACCACCTACGCAAGGCTATGCGTCGCCAGAGGCGGCCCGCAACGCTCTTGAACGTGTAGACGAGATCTTCACGAACGCCGATCAAGAGGGTCTGAGCAGGGATGAGATCTCGTTCCTCCGAGACTCACGCCGCGCCACGACGGACGAGAAGGTCCGCGTTCAGCGCACCGAGTTCTTGCTGTCTTTGATGCGGTAGGCAGTAGGCGTGACAATTGCCGGAGCCGTCGCGGCGTTCACGGCGAAAGCCGCGCAGTGCGACTCACTTATCGCCAGTGCTCATCGCCTGGACTCCACTGGCGCCGCGATCTTTCCGCCAGCCGAGTGCGAGCTCGTAACCGTCGCCGGCTTCCTCAATCTCTTCGTGGCGTGGGAGGAGTTCCTGGAAACGGCCATGAGCCAGTTCATGATTGGCGTACCGACACTATCGGGCGCGGCGCCGGTTCGGTACGCCCTACCGCCGGACGTGGAGAGCGCCAAACTTATGCTGATAGGGACGAACCGCTATTTCGACTACGGGAATCACGAACTTGTCCGCAAGATGGCCGCGCTTTACTTTCGGAACGGCTACCCCTTCGAGCCCCATCTTAGCGCCATCTGCACGGACTTGGCCGACATGAGGACCATGAGGCATGCATCCGCGCACCTCTCTTCGACCACCCAGGTGGCGCTTGAGTCCTTGGCGCAACGGATTTTCGGAGCCCCTCGCCCAGGGATCACTCTCTACAGAATGCTGACGACCCTCGATCCGCGCTCCGCCACGGGCGCGACCGTCTTCGCGGAGGCGAAGGACAAGCTACTTGCCTCCGCCCAACTGATCGCCCAAGGGTAACCTCGGAGCCGTGACCGGTAATCCCCCCCCCACTTCTAGCGGTTGCCGGAAGTGGAGTCAGGCGGCCATCGCGAGCTTCTGCATCGGGGTGATGCCGCCGATGGCCATGTTCGGACGTTCGTGATTGTAGGTCCAGAGCCAGCGGGGAGTTGACTCCCGGACTTCGGTGCTGGTGTCGAACAGCGTCTGGCTCAGCCAGTCGTAGCGTACCGTCGGGTTGTAGTGCGCGATGTAGGCGTTCTGCCGCGGCGTGGCGAGCGGGAATCCCCTGGATCGGTGTTCCGGCATGGTGTGGAACCCGCGTAGGACGTCTGCTTTCAGAGGGGCCCGAAGAACTCGGCCTTGTCGCGCCCCCAATGTCGCGCGAACGTCTGCAGTCTGTCGCGCAGTGCTCCGCCGCCGTTCACCAGAAAGTAAAACCGTGACGAGTACGGCCGAAGCCGCACGGCATACGCATCGGTGATCCCTATCGCGCGGAAGCTTTCGACGGCACGGGCGTACTCCTGGGATGCCCCGCCCTTCAGCCGTCCCTGATGGTGGTAGACGAGCAGGGCGTGTCCGTCTTTGGCGAGGGCCTGAATCTCATCGAGCGCAACGGCCTTGTGACTGCTGGCGCCGAAGCTGATGCCGTTGTCGGGGTCGAGAAAAACGAGTTCGCAGGTCTTTATGGTCTGCCGGAGCTCCTGAAACCAGATGTGTCGCTCTGATCGACTGCGAGGAACCAAGCGACCATGGAAGACTGCCCCCGGCAACAGGCCGAGTTCCTCAAGGCGACGGATGGATCGTGGCCCGCCGTCTGACAGCTTGCCCTTGAGTGCATCGAAGACGACCGGATCAAGGGACCTGAATCTTTCGGGCTGCGCGAGATACGCGGTATGTCGACCGTCATTGTTATGCACCTCGCTCTCAACGGCGTACCAGCAGACGCCGAGGCGCCGGTCTGGCGCCAAGGCGCGTAGCAGCGCGAACTTGCCAAAGTCGCCGATGTCGCCCGCGTACTTGTCCTGCATTCGAACTCCTGATGGGCCGCCTGCCCGTATGTGAAACATCCTGCGCCCAGGTTTGCCAACGCAGAGGGTAACGACTCGAATCGCTTGGCAACGGCTCTTTGCGGCCCGGGCTGGACGGGGCCCCCTACTGTCAGCGCGCCGCCATGCTGCCGTTGGTTTCTACGTCAGCCCCACAGTCTCCCTGTTTGGATGGGCTCACGTCGCTGGACTACTGCTCCTCTCCGTCCATCCATCAAACACCCTCAAGTGCTCCAGCGCCGTGCGCGTGTGAATCGCGATGACAGGCCCGATGCCGCCCGTGTCATCCCGCTGGTATCCGCCGGCCAGATTCCAGACCAGTGGCACACCGGCAGCCTTCACGCCCTCAAAGACCATCTCATCCCGGTGCCGCAGCTCGGCGTCACCCATCCACCCGCCCAGGGGATCCCTGACGTGGGGGTCTGCCCCCGCCTGATAGAGCACGAGATCGCCCTCACGCAGCTCGGCGAGCTCCTCCTCGAGGCGCCTGAAGAACCGCACGATGTGCTGTCGGTGACGGAAGTACTTGCCGGCAGTGAAATGGTGGATCGAGCCGGGCTTGCCCAGGTGATCCAGGATCTCGTCGGTGCCGTCCCCGTAGTGCTGGTCGCAGTCGATGATCACGACCCGGTCCGCACTTCCCTCTGCGAGTACCGCCAGCGCCGTTACCATGAGCCCGTTGAACGTGCAGAACCCGCCGCCGCTGTCCCAGCCTGCATGGTGAAAGCCGGACACCGGCGCACAGACGGGCAGGCCGGTCAGGGCTGACAGCCGCGCGCCAGTCAGCATGGCCCCGGTCGTGTAGGGGAGAGACCGGGCAACGGCTGGGTCGCGGGTGCCGAAGCCGTTGGCCCAGCGACCGGCCAGCACGGCCTCGACGTAGGCGCGGTCGTGGGCCCGTGCGAGCTCGTCGAGGGTCGCGGGCTCGGGCGGGACGACGTCCATGGGCAGACCGGTGCGCTCCCAGGCAGCCACCACCAGTGCCGGCTTTGCGGCGCTCGGGGAGAAGCCCTCGGCCGGGGCCTGCATGCGCTGGTCGAACACCACGGTCAGTGCCAAGGCCATCTCCGTGAACCGGCGGGTGGCAGACTCTAGTGTCCGCAGGCATGATCCTGAAGACACTGGTAGGTAAGAGTCATGACTGAGGAGTCAGGGATAGCGCCGTGGCCCGAGGGGCTGTCGCTCAGCCGGCTGGCCGCGTTCCTGGCCGTCGCCGAGGCGGGCGGCCTGGCCCGGGCGGCTCCCGGTGACCCTACCCGCCAGAGCCAGCTCAGCCGCCAGGTCAGGGATGTGGAGCGGGCGCTCGGGGTGCAGCTACTTACCCGTCACGCCCAGGGGGTGGCGCTGACCGCCAGCGGCACCCATCTCGTCACCGTGCTGCGGGACCTGCAGGCGGGCTTGGCCCTGGTCAGGGACGACACCTCGATGATCGACGTCACGCTTGCGGCCGGCGACAGCCTGCTGCGATGGCTCATCCTGCCGCGACTGCCAGAAGCCCTGTCGGCCTGCCCACGGATATCGGCGACCGTGGCGCCGGTTGACGACGGTTGGGCTGCCGTCCGGGAGGGATACGCTCACCTGGGCGTTGCCCGCAGCCGGCCTCGCGAGGACGGCCTCCGGGTCCGGCGTCTTGGGGTCTGGCGCTACGCCCTGTTCGTGCCGCGGAGCCTGACGGTCGATCCCCGGGATGCAGAAGGAATAGCCGGCCTGCCCTTCGTAGCGGTGACAGCAGCTACCAGGCCACTGGAACGTCTCGAGAAGACTCTGCGCCGCAAGGTTCGGGTCGCCTTGCACTGCGTGACGTTCCCTCAGGCAGCCCGGGCCGTCGCGACCGGAGCGTACGCGGCCGTACTGCCAATGCTCGCCGAAAGCGATGTGCCGGCCGCCATGGCTGTGCCCATACCAGTGCCCGGACTCGATGCGCTGGATGAGCCGCTGGTACTGGTAGTGCGGGCGCGGACCGTCGAGGCCGCGCGCCCATTGGGGGACTTGTTCGAGAGTCTTGGGCGGCGTCTCGCCCTTCCAGGTCAACGGTAATGAACTGCCTGCCTTCTTCGGACCACTTATATTTGGACGATGGTCTCTACTGGGTGCGCTTCCGAGGCGTGCGCGAATCCCGGTGCCTGATCGAGCGCCGGCGCCGTTCCTACAACCACCAGCGGCGCCACAGGGAGCCGGGTTCCCGGACCCCGACGGCCGCCCGCGAGGGCTTGCAGAACGAAGCTATGTCGACCCAGCCCTTACGGTCTGAGTGGCTACCAGGACGGGGCGCGGGTCAGGGTCGCTCACGGCGGCCGGGAAGTCGTCGCCAGCGTCCCGAACGTGCTCCGAGTCGCCCAGCTAACCCCGCGTGGGGGTGACGGCCCGTGCCCCGATAATGAACCTCGATCCATTGGACCTGTTGCCAAAGAAATAGCATTACGCTTGATCCGATATCGAGGCACCCGATGCGCTTGCACCCGCCATAGCCTTATCACGAGCTGTGACATACGAAGCGCTACAGGTGGCTGGGTTGCCAGCTATCCGCGCGCCGCTTTGCCTCCTCCACGTCCGATGCCGAGAGGTTCGCACGAACCTCCGACAAGAGGCGACCCGCGTCCAGAGCGCCGCCCCGGGCAGCAAGGTCTAACCACATACAGGCCGTAACTGGATCAGGCGGCACTCCCTTGCCCTCGGCATACATGGTTCCGAGGTTCCTTTGCGCGAGGGCATACCCTTGGTTGGCACTCTTGGTGAACCAGCCAAAAGCTACATTAAAGTCCTGTGCGACACCGCGTCCAAGAAGGTACATTGCGCCGAGAAAATCCTGCCCCTTCGGGTGATTCTGCTTGGCGGCCTTCTCGAACCAAGCGACCGCTTGGACGTCATCTTCCGGCCATCCTCCTCGACCAGATGCGAAGTCAACCCCGCGTTGATACTGCAACTCCGGAGAGTGCTCCAACAGGTCGCTAGTGAAGGCCAGTGCTGCCCGTGACGCTTCCGCCAAACGGCTGGCGGCAGATCGTCCATACTCGACAAGCTCTTGTGTTACCCGCCGCGGTGGGGTCCCGAACAGCTTAGGTGCCGCCTCATCGGCGGCCACCATCGCCATCACTAGCGCCTTCTCCAACTGCTTTGCCGTTGCCCTTACGGGCTCCTCTAGGTCCGGCGTATCAGTTACCCGTGATAACTCCCCCATGGCCTGGCTACAGAGCTCGCCAGCATTGGCGAGTGCATCGCGGACGGACCCTAGAGCCATCAGCGTCTCGGTGGACACCTCTTGTAGGGGCGGTCCCGGCCGTGAACCAAACCAGTTGTCGAAAATGCTCATGAAAACCCCTGTGACCTATCGTTGGACAACAGAACGCTCCAAAACAGGCTCAGCGGCTCGGCTTGTAGGGCACCCAAAGGGCTGACCTCTCCATCCCCGCCAAAGCCTGTCAGACCCCCTCGACCACGCCGCCATGTTCTCTGAGCCAATCCTTGGCACGCTCAAACCCTGGCATGACCCTCTCCACCCGCCGCCAGAACTCTGGCGTGTGGTGCCGCTCATGGAGATGGGCGAGCTCGTGGACGACCACGTACTCCGCGATATGCGCCGGCAGCAGGATCGTCTTCCAGTGAAAGAACACCCAGCCGCCCTTGCCACAGGAGCCCCACCGGTAGCCCAGCTCCTGCACTCGGACGCCGGCAGGACTAACCGCCATTCGCCCGGTGTACTCGCCGACCTTGGCCGACAGCCAGGGCTGGGCCCTCTGGCAGTACCAACGGACCAGGTGCTGCCGGCCATCTGGGGCGAGCGCCTGCGGCATGACGAAGCGGCCACCAACCAGCTTCACGGCTGCGTCGGAGTCCGCAACTAGCCGTAGCCGGTAGGTGCGTCCCAAGTATGGTAGCCCCTCGCCGTCCACGAAGGTCTTGCGCGGGGTGGGACGACTGGCCGCTTCCTTGCGGGCAAGTTGCCTGTAGACCCACATGCGCTTGCGCCGCACAAAGTCCTGCAGCCTTCCCTCGGGCACGTCAGAAGGTGCCGCCAGCAGTAGACGCCCGTCGCGGTCGACCACGATCTCGAGGGTGCGGCGGCGACCGCTGCGGAGAACCTCGAGCCGTAGGTCGTTGACGGTCAGGGTCGTCACGTCCCCACCAACTGGGAGTGATTCGCCCTGGCCAGATCCATCAGGCTGTCGACCAGCGCGTCGATCTCCGGTGCCGTGATCGGCAACGCCGCCCTCATCAGGATCTCGAACACCCGCGTGGCCAGTGCGTCCCTTGCCGGCTGTCGGCTTGCCCGCCAGAAGTTGGGGGTCAGCTCCGCCGCAATGGTGTCGACAGCCTCAATGGTGACGTCGCTAATCCGGCGACGCTCCGCCTCGGTCAGTTCGCGACCGCCGTAGACCGCCTCGGCCAGCATTCGCATGAAGGGAGCGTAGCGAGGTGGCATCTCGGGGATCGGGTCGTCGGGCACCACATGTCCGGCCCTTATGTCCTCCGCGAGGATGTTCAGTGCTTTGGCGAGCTCATCCCACTGCTGACCAAGTTGGTCCAGCAACTCGCGCAGCCGCTCGCTGAGCTTGCGGTAGGCCACCGGATCCTGATCCATATGCTCACGGATGTGGGCTCTGATCATGTGCTCCATCTCGGATGCCTTGGCGCGGTCGCTCGGCTCACGAGCGATGTGAGCCTCCAAGTCAGCATCGGTAAGGGAGATCGGGGGGATCTTAGGGTCGACCCCCATCGACACCACGTGGTCGTCAATCAACTTGCGTACCTTGGCGCCCACGTCTTTGCCGAGCACGGGGGTGTCGCGGTAGCGGTTGCGGGCCCTGGCGTAGATGAAGGCGAGCCGCTTGGCGTCCGCCGAGAACGGCAGCCCCTCTGGGCGCGGCAGAACGACGTCGAGCAGCTCCAGGAAGGACTTGAGCTTGACCGAGAACTCCGCCCGCAGCCGGTCGTCGGCCAGGGCCTCGACGCAGCTCTCGGTGTCCTCGAGGTCCTCGATGCCGCGCTGACGAAACAGGTCGATCACCCGCAGGTGCCGGTCCCGTAGAACCGGAATCTCGTCCTTGACGCTATGCAAAGCCCCTTCGATGTCTTCGTCGGCGTAGACGTTCAGGGCCTGCTTCAGGTGGTGGGCCAGGCCGTAGTAGTCGACGACGATCCCGTACTTCTTGCCGTGGCCGGTCCGGTTCACCCGGGCGATGGCCTGCAGTAGCTCAGCCTCACGGATCGGTCGGTCGAGGTACATGACGCCCTCGATTGGTGCATCGAAGCCGGTCAGCAGCATCGACTTGACGATCAGGAAAGCCAGCGGGTCACGCTTGGACTGGTCGTCGTGCAGGAGTGGCTTCTTGAAACGGTCTATGCGGTTTCTTTGGGCGGCACTGTCGGTCCACTCTCGCCAGGCGGGGTCATCGTTGTTGCCGCCCGAGATAATGGGCGCGAACTCGATGCTACGCAGCGTCTCTCGCCAGCGCCACGCCTGTACCTTGGCCCGGACGGCGGGTGGCCGCTTGGCCAGCTCGTCGTCGGTCATGGCCTTGTCCTCCGGGCTCAGGCCCTCGGCTTCGGCCAGGAGCTCGTCCCGGGCAGCCACCAGCGCGTCGAAGTACCGGATGACCGCCAGCCGGCTGTAGGCCACCACCTGTGCCTTGAGACCGTTGGGCAGGATGTGGGTAACGTAGTGGCGCAGCATGTCCCGCGCCTTGTCGGCGATGAGGGCCGGTGCCTCGAAGATCTGCCCCCTGGTGGCGTACTTCTGGCGGATGGCCTCGAGCTCTTCGGGGGTGTGCTCGCGGAACAGGTCCTCGAAGAGGTCGTCCAGGTTGCCGCCCTCTTTGACGACCCCCTCCGCGGTTCGGCCCTCGTAGAGGATCGGTACGATGGCACCGTCGCCCTCGGCCTCGCGGATCGTATAGCGGTCGATGAAGTCACCGAAGATCTCATGGGTGCGCTTCTTGTCCCCCATGAAGATCGGCGTCCCGGTGAAGCCGATACGGGCGCAGTTGGGTAGCCCGGCCAGCAGGGCGGCATGCAGGTCGCCGGCCTGACTGCGGTGAGCCTCGTCCACGAGTACCAGAATGCTCTCGTCGTCGTTGAGCACGTCTGGCGGGGGTGGCTCGCGCACGGCGTGTCTGGGCAGGTCCTGCGCCGTCAGACCCGGTTCGCCCGCAGCGTCGCTGCCACGCTGCTTTTGGATCATGCCGAAGACGAGGCCAGGCCCCTTGCGGCGCAACAGGTTACGGAGCGCCTGGGTACTGGTGGCTGTCTCCACCGTCTCACCCGTCAACGCAGCCGTATCCGAGAGCTGGTTCTGGAGGTCGGTACGGTCGGTGACGACCACGACCTTGAACCGACGAAGCTCGGGGTCGGTGCGAAGCTTGCGCACGAGGAAGACCATGGTCAGGCTCTTGCCCGACCCCTGGGTATGCCAGACGATCCCGCCCCGCCGATCGAACTCCCCGTCCTCGGCTCGGGTCTTGCCCGTGCGGAGCCGTTCCACGGCGCGGGTGACGGCACGGTACTGCTGATAGCGACAGACAGCCTTGATGGTCTGGCCGCCGACGGTCATGAAGAGGATGTAGTGACGCACTACGTCGAGCAGATTGGCCGGGCTCAGCAGGCCGGCAACCAGTCGTTCCTGCTCCGATAGCTGTTCCTTGCCGAGCGCTGCTGCCACATCAGCCTCGGTGCTCGGCACCACCGTCTTCCAGGCGGCGTAGTGCTGAAACGTGGCGCCGATGGTGGCTACGCGGGCCTCGTCAAAACTGGTGGCTACGAGTAGCTGGTTGGTGTGAAAGAGGGTCTCGTTGCCCTCGTTGTCGTCTACCTCGCCGCTGGCGTGGCGCTGGTTGCTGTACCGCCGGAGCTGGTCGACCGCCTCAGCCAGCGGCTCGGGCACGGCGGGGCTCTTGCACTCCACCACCACCAGCGGGATGCCGTTCACCAGCAGCACCAGGTCGGGCACGATGAAGGCCTTGCCACGGTCGTGGCCCGGCGGGCAGTTCACCCGGTACTGGTTGACCACCGTGAACTCATTGCGTTCGGGGTGCGCCCAGTCGATGTAGTGGACGGTCTGTCCCCTGCCACCGTCCCACCCCGGCAGGCCCTCGACGCTCAACCCGCCCAGCAGAAGCTCGGTGGCCGCCTTGTTGGCTTCCATCAGGCGATGGTCGGGTAGGCGGGTCAGCGCCCCGATGGCCTGGCTGATGCGGTCATCGTCGAGCCAGGGCTGGCCCGCCGCGTCCAGGTTCAGTGCCCGGAGCTGGCGGCGCAGGGTGGCCTCCTCGATGACCTGGGTAAAGTCAGCCCGGCCCGTTCGGGTGGGGTCGTCCAGGTCGCCCTTGGCGTGGCGCCAGCCAAGCGCGGTGAGCTGCTCGACGAAGGGACGCTCTACCTCGTCCAATTCCCAGCCCATAGACCTCCCAAAGCAGCGCTAAGTCATTGATCTGGGGTGGTCTCAGGTCGCAGGGTCACTCCAAACACGTCCAAAGCATCGTCCACAACGACCGCGCGACCGCGTCACATGCTCACGTAGAGGGACTGCCGTAGAGCCACTTCACTGCAGCCAGCCCGCTTCCTGAAGCCGAGCCCAGGCCACCCGAACATGCTCAGGCCGGAAGATCGACTGCTTACGAGGGTTCCACGCGTGAACGTGGTCTACAGCGTCTTCGGCATCCGCCGCACGCGCCGTGTGACCCGGACTGGGCCCGTGCGCCACCCAGTGGACGGTCGCCAGCAGCTCCATGCCGTAGGGCGTCTCGAAGCCTTCGATCAAGGCGGCAACCCGCTGAAGGCGTCCCCTGGCCTCTTCGTCGTCGGCGAGGAACGCATCGGCCTCGTCCACAGCGCCCGGTAGCAGTTCGATCTGCGTGTCGGGTTTCTGGCTGTCACCGTAGCCCCGCACGAAGTGCCCTTCCATCGCCTCCAGTACTTTGTTGAGGTTGTTTGCATACGGACCATAGTGGCCGGCCTCGTAGCGCAGCCGCAAAGGCTGTCCCGCGGCCTGCAGGAAGTAGGCCAGCTTTTGTACCTCGAGCAACGTGCGCGAGTAGTCCAGCGCCGAGTATGCATCCATCAGCTTCACGAACAGCGCCCTCGCAGGGGTCATCTGCGGGCGTTTGGTTCGCACGGGCATACTCAACGCGCTGGGCGCGCCCGCCGGCTCGAACAGCAGCACCTTCACGTCTGGCAGCGCGGAGAAGGCTTCCTCGATCATCGGCCGGACGACTGCCCAGTCCAGTCCGCCGAGGCCGCAACCCAGCGGTGGCACGGCAATGGAGCGAATGCCCAGGCGCTGCACATCGGCAACCAGAGCCTGCAGCCCGACTGCAATGTCTTCCATCCGCGAGTTGCCGCGCCAGTGGCGCTTGGTCGGGAAGTTGATGATCCAGCGCGGGCTCACCAGCCCGCCGTTGTCGTGAACCAGCATGCGCCCGGGCACCACCTGCTGAGCCTCGCAGGCGGCCGCGTACTCCTTGAAATTGTCCGGGAACGCCTGTTTGAACTGCAGGGCAATCCCCTTGCCCATGAAGCCCATGCAGTTCACGGTATTGACCAGCGCCTCAGCGTCCGCCGTGAGCAGGTTCCCGCGCGCGATCTCGATCATTGTTGGCCTCCTCGCATCGGGATCAATAGTATAGGCGCGGCGCCACCGTGACCCTCACCTGTTTGCGATGCGGGTTCTTGCGGAGTACGTCCTCCACCTTCCCCTTCATCGCGGCGTTCAGGACGCCGATGCCGTCAACCAAGCCCCAGTCCATCGACTGCCACACCAGGAACTCCGCCTGCTTGCGACGCTGGCGGTCGTTGTCTTCAGGCAGATCCTTCCAGTACCGCGCGCCAACCAGACTCCAGTCAACGGCGTCGAGACGTCCCAAGTCATCGAACCACTCCGTGAATCTGGCGAGACCGTGACCATCGGTGAAGACGTAGCGGCAGCCCGCCGCAGCTACGGCCTGCGCGGTGCTCACCAGATAGATCAACGGCGCCTGCCCCTCGTTGTAGCCCTCCACGCGGCCTGTCTTCAGGTTGAGCAGCATGACCGACAGCGGGCCGAAGTAGAAGGGCACGTAGTCATGCACGGTACCAAGCGGCCCGCAGGGCACAGCCTTCACCTGTCTGCTTGCCTGGACCTGGGTACTGTGGATCGTCCGGTAGGGCAGGCCGTCGCTCGGTGTGAAGGCGGGGGCGTGCAGTGCGCCACGCGTGAGGATGGTCGGCAACGATTCGACGTGCACCATCCGATAGATACGCGTCGGTTGCGGGACAACAGCGGGTGGCATGGTCACGTCTCGGCGGAAGCGAGCAGCGGGGTGACACGGACTCGGCCGGTGAGGAGGTCATCCATAAGGCCAGCCTTCAATCGCCGCAAGGTCTCCGCTACCCCCGTCTCGGCCTCCAGCCTGCCTCTTGCTGCTTCGTAAACACACGCGATGGCGTCCTGCTCTTGCCTGCTTGGAACTGCTACTGCAAGCGGCCTCAGGTCCCGGAGGTTGATATTCTTCTGGGCGCTCTGGGGAGCCCGGGCATCCAGCATTGGCTTCGTTCGCCGGATCCAAAGCTCAACGAATCTCACATTCATCGACTCCGACACGATTGCACCGACTACGCTGTCCGGAAAGTACATGGGAACGGCCAGGATGGCGGTATCGGCGATGTTGGCAGCAATCGTGATGGCAATCGTGCCCACCGGGAACTCTTGGCTCGCGAGCGTGCCACGTTCGCTGAGTGATTGTGAGTGTTCCGAGATGTACCCGCCCGCTGCCTTGGCAACGTCTCCAGTTTGGATGAACGGGTAACCCCCACCGTAGAAGCGGGGATCGTTGCGCGGTCTGTGCGTGAACTTGCCCCGTCCTACCGCAGCTAGCTCACCCAGTGACTGCATGCCCCATGGCCTAGGGATCCACCCAATCGCCGAATCCTTGTATAGCTGCGGCGCCTCCCACCGTGGCGGGCGCAGCTCGCCGTTGTCGTCGATACCGCGGGTCAGCAGGTCATGCAGTAGCCCCTGCTTGACTTGCTTCAGCTTCTCGACAATCGCCTCGGTCTGTCGGATGTTGGTGTCGAGTGCTGCAAGGACCTCGGCGATCTTCTCCTGTTCCACGATCGGGGGCACACGCAAAGGAATCCCGGCCAGCTCCTGATCAGATATGGCCTGCTGGGTCGAACCTACGCACCGCGCATCCTTCGCGGCAAGAAATCTCGGGCTGGAGAGCACGTAGAAAAGGAAGCCAGCGTGATTCCCGGCCAGCTTCGGCGTGAACTGCGCGAACCCCGTCGACGCCAACCAGCCAGCGTACGAGGCGTCAACAAGAAGCGCCTTGTTGGTCGCCTTCATCTTTGCCTGGATGACATCGCCCTCCCTCAACAAGAGGTCCGCCCTTGCTGGCCGCCGCAGATAGCTGAACTCGCCTGACGGAGTCGCACGCCCGCCCACGACATCCGCAGTCGCCAGATACGGACGGACACCTTCAAATGGCTGGACTCGGTGTGCGAGGAGGCCGCCTCCGAACCCAAGGTTCTGTAGCCGCCAGCCCCTCGGCAAGTCAGACATAGCGCAGGCCATGCAAGAAGTCCCGGAGAGCGACCTCGGCCGATCGGCGAGCGTGCTCGACATCGGTCAAGGTGACACGGTACTTGTCCCACCAGTTCTCGAAAGCCGCGACAACCTGCTGCCGCTGCGCGTCGATGTACCGCTGGAGGATGACCTGCATGTCGTTGCGCAGGATCGCCAGCAGCAGCGCAGCCGCGCCGGCGTCGTCCAGCGCGTCGACCGCCGCGTTCAGCCGCTGCGCGAAGCCCTGCTCCTGCGCCTTGATGTCCTTCTTCAGCGAGGCGAGCTGACGCTTCCACCCCTTGAGCTGGGCCTCGTCCACCGCCGGCGCATCGCTGATGGCGTCCCCGGCCTCGGCGTCGTCGCGATCCTCGGCCGCACCCTTGTCCGGCGTGGCCGCCGTGATCTGACTATCCAGCTCGGCCTTGCATGCCTCCAGCTTGGCCAGCGCCTCGACGAACTCGGCCATCAGGAACGTGACCAGCTTGTGGTCCAGCGAGTTGTTCTTGCTCTGGTCGTCGTCCAGCGCGGTCAGGATGCTGGTGCGCCAGGCATCCACCACGCCCTTGGCGCCGCGGGCCATCAGGGTCATGAACTCGTACTTGGCGTCGTCCCAGAAGCCGGCCACGATGCCGCGCACCTGAAAGCGACCCAGCACACCCGTCGGCTCCAGCGCCGCGCCGAAGCTGTGCAGCAGGTCGTTGCGCAGACCGACGAAGCTGGGTTGGCCCGCCAAGGCGGTGATGCGCGGGCTGTGCGCCTGCCACCAGGCATCGAAGGCGTCGCGCACCGCTTGCTCGCGGGCCAACAGGCCGGGGTTCGCCTCGACCGCGGGCTTGAGGGCTTGCCGCGTCGCCAGCTCGGGACGGAACTCGAAGTAGCTCGAGTCGCGCTCAACGAACAGCGCCAGCGGGTCCAGGCCCTGGGCGGTGAACAGCGCCGCCATGGCGTGCACCTCGGCCTTCGGCACGCCGCCCAGCAGGTGCGCCCGCACGTCATGCGGCTCAGGCGGCGGCGCATTATCGGCATAGCGGCGGATGTTGAGGTTCCAATCGTTCTCGCGCAGCGTGTCGTTGGCCACGATGGCGCTGAAACCTGGTGCTTCGGCGAACAGGTCGAAGGTGTCCACGATCTTCTCGATGTGCTCGGACAGCAGATAGTTCTGCGCCCGGCCCTCGAGGTACTCGCGGTCGGCGTTGATGAAGAGCACCTTGCCCTGGCGCTCGGGCGGCTTGCCGCTGCCGTTGCCGCGGCGCTGGCGCATCACCAGCACGCAGGCCGGGATTCCAGTGCCGTAGAACAGATTGGCGGGCAGGCCGATGACGGCCTCCAGCAGGTCGGCCTCGATCATCGCGGCGCGGATGGCGCGCTCCTCGCCGCCACGGAACAGCACGCCGTGCGGCATTACGGTGGCCACCATGCCGCCGTCGCGGGTGACGGCCACCATGTGCTGCAGGAACATCAGGTCGGCCTTCTTGCTGCCCAGCGGCACCTGCCCGTAGCGGAAGCGCTCGGGGAACTTGGGCTTGAAGACCGACTGACCGTGGCGGTCGGTGTCGGCCGTGCCCCAGTTGATCGAGAACGGCGGGTTGGAGAGCACGCGGTCGAAGCGCATCAGCTCGCCGCCCTCCACGTGCTGCGGCTCTGCAAGCGTGTCCTCATTCCGCAGGTCGGCGGTGCTGATCCCGTGCAGTAGCATGTTCATCTTGGCGATCGACCAGACGGTTCCGTTGGCCTCCTGCCCGCATAGGTCGGCGCGCGTGCCGTCGCCGCCTTGCTCGTCGATGTACTCCTTGGCCAGGATCAGCATGCCGCCGGAGCCGACGCAGGGGTCGTAAATGCTGTGCTGCTCCTCGGGCTTGACGAGCCGCACCATCATGCGCACCACCGAGCGTGGGGTATAGAACTCGCCACCCTTTTTCCCGGCGCTGTCGGCGAACTCACCGATCAGGTATTCGTAAGCGGCGCCCAGCAGGTCGGGGAACTCGAAGTCCTCGTTGCGCAGCCGGTAGCTGCTGAAGTGCGTGATGAGCTGCCGCAGCCTGATGTCGGGGATCTTGCTCTGGCCGACCTTGCGCGAGAAGTCGATGTGCTCCAACACCTCGGCGAGGCTGGAGTTGTTACTTTCGAGGCCCCCAAGCGCCTTGTTCAGAAAGTCGCCGACGTTGATGTGCGCCTCGTTGACGAGGTACTCCCACCGGGATTGCGGTGGTACGTAGAACGAGTCGCCGTACCACCGCTTCAGATCAGCACTGGCCGTCGCCTCCGCGTCGGTCTTACCGGCGGCGCTCTCCTGGGCTATGACCTGTTCGCGGCGCTCGTCGAAGACGTCGGAGCAGCGTTTCAGGAACAGCATTCCGAAGATGTATTCCTTGAACTCTGAGGCATCCATCTTGCCGCGCAAGATGTCCGCGGCCTTGAACAGATGGCGCTCGAGTTGAACCAGCGTCAGGGGCATGGTGGTCCTTGGTTGTCCCGGCTACCCCAGCACGCTCGCAATGGCAGCATCGGCCGGGTTTAGGCCCGCGAGGATAGCCGCTGGCGTACGGCTGTGGCGACCCTAGGTCGGGAGTCGGCGGCTGGTCCGCGACGCTGGGCGATGGAAGCAATGTTCCAACCGATCCCGACTGTCTGAGTGGCTACCCGGAAGTGCCCGACGTCCTCCAAGGTGCCGTGCGTATCACCCATTTGGGTGATGCGGTTCTCTGCGCGTACTGCTACACATCGTGCGCCGTGCTCGCGGCATCGGCGATAGGGTATCTGACCTGAGGAGGAGGGCCGCAGCGCCCGTCTGGAGTCGAAGCAGATGACTATCTACCGGGGGCCCGTAGTGTCGTTCCGAGGGATCGGTCTCTACATGGCTTACCCCACGAGCCCGCTACTCAAGCCGATCTACCGGAAGCTGAAGACCAAGGTCAACTACCAGCACACCAAGGTCGGGAAGACCCGCGACTCGTTCGAGAATCGGGCACGTGAGTACCGGCACACGTTCAACCAGGAAGTGGAGTTCTTCCCGCTGATCGAAGTGCCGCTCGGCTGCCTGGACGTTGTCGAAACGGCGGTGATCCTCGAGATGGGCCAACGCTACGCGCGAGTCGGGCGCGCCGCAGAGTGGTTCGAAACGACCGACCGAGAGGTCATTGCGGGGCTGGTTTGCCAGGTCGCGGTCCAGACCATGAGGGCGCTGGACGCGGGCGGACCACCATCAGCCGCCTACCCAACGAGTCCGTAGGATGTCCGAGATCCCCAGCGCTGCGGCTACAGCCCGTGCTCGGGCCAAGCAGCTAGGCGACGAAGGTGAGCAACTGGCGGTCGAGCTGCTGACCGCCAGAGGGTATGAGGCAGAACTCCTGCCGACCAACCATCCGACCTACGATGTTGTCGCGTCACGGGGTGCGACGCGCTTCTACGTATCGGTGAAAGTATCCCGGGAGAAGCAGCACGTCCGCCTCGGTAGCCGGGCGTCCGTCATGCGGCTGAATGCCGGGGACTTTGTGTTTGCCTTCCTACCCGATGGTGGGGCCGAGATCAGCCTCCGCCCGCCGGGCTACCGCCTGCTGATCATTCCTGCCGAGGTCGCTCGGACGGACAGCCTGGCCAACCACGACGCCTACTGGGACGAGCGGGGCGGGGATCGCGACGGCTACAGCGTGATGATCAAGGGGTACGAACGTCGGCCTGCCCATCGGCAGGCTTGGCTGCGCTGGCAGGGCTACCAGGATGCCTGGCACCTATTGCCGTAGAGGGCCGGGACGGCTGGCTACACCGAATTGCTGTGTAGCCAGCGGTGTAGCCTGCTCAAATAAGCCGGCGACATTGGCTATCTAAATCAGAATGTTAGGCAGCTACTCGACGTTCTGTACCTGTTCCCGCAGCTGCTCGATCAGCACCTTCAGCTCCACGGCCTCCCGCGTCGTCTCGGCGTCGGCCGACTTCGAGCCCAGGGTGTTGGCCTCGCGGTTGAACTCCTGCACGAGGAAGTCGAGGCGCCGGCCCACGGGCTCGGCCGCCTTGAGGTTGTCGCGGAACTCGGCGACGTGGGCCATCAAGCGGTCGAGTTCCTCGGCCACGTCGATGCGCTGGGCAATGAGGACGATCTCCTGCTCGAGGCGAGCCGGGTCGGTGCCGGGCGCGCCCAGCGCCGCGACGCGTTCGCGCAGGCGCTCGCGGATGCGCACGAGCACGTCGGGCAGGCGCGCCTGCACGGTGCGGACGCGGGCTTCGATCTCGTCGAGGCGCCGGGCGAACATCTCGCCGATGCGGGCGCCCTCCCGGGCGCGGGCGGTGCCGAGCTCGGCCAGCGCGGCGCCGAACGCTTCGGCTGCCGCGGCCTGCAGTCCGGACAGGTCCGGCTCCTGCTGTTCGAGCACGCCGGGCCAGCGCAGCAGTTCCCCGACGCCGAGGCCGGTGCCGCTGGCGAGTCCGGGCTCGCTGGCGAGCGTCGCCGCGTGGGCGGCGAGGGACCGGGCCAGCGGCAGGTTGAGCTGGGTGGCGGCGTGGCGTTCCACCGCGAGGCGCACCGTCAGCGACGCCTCGACCCGCCCGCGGCCCAGCTGGGCCTGGGCCTGCTGGCGAAGCTCCGCCTCGAGCCCGCGGCACCAGTCGGGCACCTTGAACAGCACCTCGAGGTAGCGGCCATTGACGCTGCGGATCTCCCACGCCACGAGGCCGTCGGGCGTGGTGCGCTCGACCCTGGCGAAACCGGTCATGCTGCGGATCATTGGGAAGCCCCGTGGGATGAGCGAACTGGACTGCCGGCAGACGGCCCAATTATTGTAGGCCGCTCCCGCCCCCGATTTCCCGATCATTCCCGTGCGCATCGAAGTTGCCGACGTCAGCCTCATCGGCGGACGCCATGAGAACCAGGACCGCGTCGCCGTGGTCGGCGATGGCCCCGCCGTGCTGCTGGTGGCCGTCGACGGCATGGGCGGCCATGCCGACGGCGCCCGGGCCGCGCAGGTCGCGGTCGACACGCTCCGCGAGGCCTTCGGCCGCCAGTCGCTCCCGGTGCTCGACCCCCAGGGCTTCCTGCACCACGCCCTCGGCCGGGCCCACGCCAATCTGGTGGCCCTGGGCCAGAAGCTGCCACTGGAGTCGCGGCCGCGGGCCACCTGCGCCGTCTGCCTGGTGCAGGATGGCGGCGCCTACTGGGCCCACATCGGCGACAGCCGCATCTACCACCTGGCCGGCGGCAAGGTCGCGGTGCGCAGCCGTGACCACAGCCACGTGGAGCTGCTGCTGCAGGACGGGGTCATCACCGAGGCCGAGGTGGCCGCCCACCCCATGCGGAACTACGTCGAGTGCTGCCTCGGCGGCGACGTCGGCCTGCCTGGCATGAGCATCACGGCCCGGCGCGCCCTGGCGCCCGGCGACGCCGTGATCGTCTGCACCGACGGGTTCTGGTCGCACCTGGACGACGGGCTCCTCGGCAGCCTGTCGGCGGGTGGCGAGGCGCTGGCCGCGAGCCTCGGGCGCCTCGGCGACATGGCCGTGCGGTCCGGCGGCGCCCACTGCGACAATGCTTCCGCAGCAGCGCTGCGCTACCTGGGCTGAGGAAATCCCATGGCCACCCCCACGACCGCGGGCGCCTATCGGCGCCCGGACGGCCGGCAGCCCGGCGAGCTTCGCCCGGTCAGCTTCGAGCCCGGCTTCACGCGCTACGCCGAGGGCGCGGTCTTGGCCGCCTTCGGCCATACCCGCGTGCTGTGCACCGCCAGCGTCGAGGACGGCGTGCCGCCGTTCCTGCGCGGGCAGGGCCGGGGCTGGGTCACGGCGGAGTACGGGATGCTGCCGCGGGCGACCCACACGCGCACGCGGCGCGAGTCGGCCCAGGGCAAGCAGACCGGGCGCACCCAGGAGATCCAGCGCCTCGTCGGGCGCTCGCTGCGGGCGGCCGTCGACCTGGGCGGCCTCGGGGAGCGCACGATCACCATCGACTGCGACGTGCTGCAGGCCGATGGCGGCACGCGCACCACGGCCATCTCGGGCGGCTATGTGGCCCTGGTGCTGGCCATCGAGTCGCTCCTCCGCCGCGGCGCGCTGGCGGCGAGCCCCATCCACGGCCAGGTGGCGGCGGTGTCCGTCGGCATCTGCCGGGGCGTGCCGGTGCTCGACCTCGACTACGCGGAAGACGGCTCGGCCGAGACCGACATGAACGTGGTCATGAACGACGCCGGCGCGTTCATCGAGCTGCAGGGCACGGCCGAGGGCCATGCCTTCCGCCGCGACGAGCTCGACGCCATGCTGGCCCTGGCCACCGACGGCATCCGCACGATCATCGGCCTGCAGGAGGCCGCGATCGCCGCGGTACGGAAGGCCGGTCCCCGGCGCCCATGACCCGCCGGCTGGTGCTGGCCACCGACAACCCCGGCAAGCTGCGCGAGCTGGCCGCCATGCTGGGGGACCGCTGGGAGGTGCTGCCCCAGGGCCACTTCGGTGTCCGCAGTGCACCGGAGACCGGCACCACCTTCCGGGCGAACGCCGAGCTGAAGGCGCGACACGCGGCAGCGGCCACCGGGCTGCCGAGCATTGCCGACGACTCGGGGCTCGAGGTCGACGCCCTCGATGGAGCGCCCGGCGTCGACTCCGCCAACTACGCGGGACCCGCTGCCGGCGATGCGGCCAACAACGCCCGCCTGCTGGCGGCCCTGGCGGCGGTGCCGCCGCCCCGGCGCAGCGCCCGGTACCGCTGCGTGCTGGTGTTCGTCCGTAGCTTCGATGACCCGCACCCCCTGGTGGCCGAGGGCAGCTGGGAGGGCTCGATCGCCGACGCGCCCCGGGGCAGCGGGGGCTTCGGCTATGACCCCCTGTTCATCGATGCGGCGACCGGGCGGACCGGGGCGGAGCTGGGCCCGGCGGAGAAGAACGCCGCGAGCCACCGCGGCCAGGCCCTGCGGCGGCTGCAGCAACTGCTGGATGACCCGGGTCCCGGCGCCTGAGGCCTGCCCATTTATGCACAATCCCGGGCAGGCCAGACAAAACAGCCCGGTTGCAGCACCCACTTCACGCCGCCCCGCGCTAAGTGTCTGCAAGTATATGATTTAGAAGCCAAAATAGCCCTGGGCAAAACTTGCCCAAACTGACAGAAACGCCGCAGTTGCTGGTGGCCCGAGCCGCTGTCCGCGGGCTGTGCACAGACTTATCCACAGCTTTTGTGGATAACCCCGCCGCCTTGTCACAGGCCCGCCCAGTGGCTATCCTTGCCGACCCTTTAGCGATGCCCACCGCCATGAAGCCCGAAATTCATCCCGCCTACGCCGATGTGAAGGTCACCTGCAGCTGCGGGAATGAGTTCGCGACCCGGTCGACGCTGGGCCACGACCTGCAGGTCGAGGTGTGTTCGTCCTGCCACCCGTTCTACACGGGCAAGCAGAAGATCCTCGACACCGGCGGCCGCGTCGACAAGTTCCGGCGCAAATACGCGCGCGCCTGATTTTCCCGCCCCACCCTGGCTGAAGAACGCAGATGACCGGCAGCAGCAAGTACACCGTACGCAACCAGGACACGGGCAAGGAATTCCAGCTCGAATCGCGCCCCGGCACCGTCGGTCCCGACGTCGTCGACATCCGCAACCTGTTCACGGGGCAGGGGCTGTTCACCTACGACCCGGGCTTCGGCTCGACCGCCGGCTGCGAGAGCAAGATCACCTACATCGACGGTGACGCCGGCGTGCTGATGTACCGGGGCTATCCGGTCGAGCAGCTGGCGGGCCACAGCAGCTTCATCGAGGTGGCCTACCTGCTGCTCTACGGCGAGCTGCCCAACAAGGCGCAGCTGGCCGAGTTCGACCGCACGATCCGCATGCACACCATGCTCAACGAGTCGGTGCTGCGGTTCTTCGACGGCTTCCACTACGACGCGCACCCGATGGCGATGGTCGCCGGCGTCGTCGGCTCGATGGCGGCGTTCTACCACGACACCACGAACATCGCCGACGCCCGGCACCGCGACATCTTCGCCCACCGCATCATTGCGAAGATCCCGACCATCGCGGCGGCGGCCTACAAGCACTCGCTCGGCCAGCCGTTCATCTACCCGCGCAACGACCTGAACTACTGCTCGAACCTGCTGCACATGTTCTACGCCGTGCCGGCCGAGCGGTACGACGTCGACCCGCTGGCCGCCGAGGCCCTCGACCTGCTGTTCATCCTGCACGCCGACCACGAGCAGAACTGCAGCACGTCGACGGTGCGCCTGGCCGGCAGCTCGGGTGCCAACCCGTACTCCGCCATCTCGGCCGGCATCGCGGCGCTCTGGGGCCCGGCCCACGGCGGCGCCAACGAGGCCGTGCTCGACATGCTCGAGGAAATCGGCGACGTCAAGCACATCCCGAAGTACCTCGCCCGGGCCAAGGACAAGAACGACAGCTTCCGCCTGATGGGCTTCGGCCACCGGGTGTACAAGAACTACGACCCCCGGGCGTCGATCATCCGCGAGACCTGCCACAAGGTGCTGACGCGCATGGGCGGCAACCAGCCGCTCTTCGAGCTGGCGCTGCGCCTCGAGGAGATCGCGCTGAAGGACGAGTACTTCGTCGAGAAGAAGCTCTACCCGAACGTCGACTTCTACTCCGGCATCATCTACCGGGCGCTCGGCATCCCGAAGTCGATGTTCACGGTGATGTTCGCCATCGCCCGTACGGTCGGCTGGTGCGCCCACTGGCGCGAGATGATCACCGATCCGGATGGCCGCATCGGCCGTCCCCGCCAGCTGTACACCGGCGCCACGCGCCGCGACTACGTCGCCATCGAAAAGCGCGGCTGAGGCCGCGCCGGCTACGCGACGCCCAGCATCCCGGCGAGCTCCCGTTCGCCGATGCGCTTCATCGGCCGTCCGTCCACCTTCGACAGCGGTGCCTGCCCGCGCAGGCGCAGCGGGAACACCGTCGCCACGCACTCGCAGCCGTCGACGATGAACTCGTAGCCCGGGAACGGCTCGCTCTCGTCCCGCCGGAACCGGTGCCTCCGGTCGATGGCGTGGGGCTCGAGCCCCAGCGCCGCCAGCGCGCTCCCGACCAGCTCGCTGGTGTCGCAGAACAGGTGCAGGTCGACGCCGGAGTGCTCGGTCGCGTGCCCGCTCAGCACGTCGCCGGTGAGCCGCGGGTGGAACTCCGCCAGCTCGCGCATGGCCTGCAGGGCCGCGTGGCGCAGTGCCTCCAGCAGTTCCGGCTGCGTGTCTCCCTGGAAGATGCGCTGGCGCTCGGCCAGCGCTGCGGCAACCTCTTCGTTGGTCGGCAGCGGCACGGACTTGCCGAGCCCGAGGCGCTCGGCCGCCTTGGCCTTGGCGTCGCGGAAGTCGGTGACACCGTGCTCCTGCATGATGCGCGCGGCCTCGCCGGCCACCGCCGTGCGGCGGTGGTCCGGGCGCTGGCGGTCCGGGCCCCGCCGGCGGGATCGGTCACCGCTGCGCATCGCAGGTCACGCCCATCAGAAGATGTCGGCGGCGCCGGCGCCGGGCGCCCGGGGTGGGGGGCCGGCCAGCGCGCCGGGACGCTCACCCGGCGGCGCGGCCAGGTCCTGCTCGCGGAACAGCTCGAAGATGCCGCCGATGGCCGTCAGCTGACCGGTGTCCGGATCGATGCGGGCCGTCACCACGCCGGGCGGGCGGGGCAGCGGCGAGTCCGGCTGGCCCCGCAGGGCGTCGGCCATGAAGTAGGTCCACATGGGCAAAGCCGTGCGCCCGCCTTCCTCGCGGCTGCCGAGGGGCCGCTCCTGGTCGAAGCCCACCCAGGCCGTTGCCACCAGGTCGGCGTTGTAGCCGCTGAACCACGCGTCGCGACGGTCGTTCGAGGTGCCGGTCTTGCCGGCCAGGTCGCTTCGTCCCAGCGCCAGCGCGCGGCGGGCGGTGCCCCGCCGGATCACGTCGCGCATCATGTCGTACATGATGTAGGCGTTCTCGGCCGGGATGATCCGCTCGGCCGGCTTCGGCAGTTCGACCGTGCCGCCCGCGCCATCCTGCCAGCGCCCGGCGCGCTCCATGAGTTCCGTCGTCGAGGCGAAGGTCGTCGGCATCTGCGTCGGCATCGCTACCGCCGCATCCCCATCCGCAGCGGCATCAGCAGCCGGATCCGCATCAGCAGCCGGCAGCGCACCGGGCGGCGGTGCGGCCACACAGCTGGCGCAGGCCACGCGGGGCTCGGCCCGGAAGACCGTGCGCCCGTCGCTGTCCTCGATGCGCTCGATGAGATAGGGGTCGATCCGGTAGCCACCACTGGCGAAGCCGGCGAAGCCGCCGGCCATCTCGCGGGGCGACGCGCCGCCACTGCCCAGCGCCATGGTCAGGTTCCTCGGCATGACGCTGTCGGGCAGGCCGAAGGGCCGGACGTGCGCGATGGCCGGGCCGACGCCCATGCGGTCTAGCACGCGGATGCTGACGAGGTTCAGCGACTTGACGAGCCCCTCGCGCAGCCGCGTCGGGCCGTTGAACTCGCCCGTGCTGTTCTCGGGGCGCCAGGCCTCGCCGCTGCCCGTGTTCTCGACCACCACCGGTGCATCGTTGACGAGCGTGGCCGGCGTGAAGCCGTTCTCGAGGGCGGCTGAATAGATGAACGGCTTGAACGACGAGCCCGGCTGGCGCCGCGCCTGGACCGCGCGGTTGAACTTGCTGGCAAAGAAGTCGTAGCCGCCCGCCAGCGCCACGGTCGCGCCGTCCCGCGGGTCGAGGGCCACCAGCGCGCCCTGGACCTCGGGCAGCTGGCCGAGGATCCAGCCCCGGTTGGCCGTGCGCAGCAGGTAGACCACGTCGCCCGGCGCGACCATCTCGCCCGCGGTGCGGGGCTGCGGGCCCACGGCGTCCTCGTCGACGTAGCGGCGCCAGCGCAGCTGCCCGTAGGGCAGCTCGACGCTACCGACGTCGTGCACGTAGAGGCGCGCGCCGTTGTCCGCGGTCAGTCCCGTCACCAGGGCCGGGTACAGGTGGGCGTGCACCGGGTACGCATCGAGCAGGCGCTGCCAGCCCTCCTCGGGGGGCAGCGCCGGGTCGACCTTGCCCAGCTGGTCCCGGGCGACGGGGCCGCGGTAGCCGTGCCGCCGGTCGTACTCGAGCAGCGTCGTGCGCAGCGCCAGGTCGGCCGCACGCTGCAGCCGGCTATCGACGGTGGTGACGACATGGTAGCCGTCGGTGTACGCCGCCTGGCCGAACCGCCCGACCATCTCGGCGCGCGCCATCTCGGCGACGTAGGGCGCGTCGAGCTCGATGCTGGGGCCGTACAGCCGCGGGCTCACCGGCGTTGCCACGGCCCCGGCGTAGGCGGCGTCGTCGATGAAGCCGAGCTCGCGCATCCGCCGGAGCACGTAGCCCCGCCGCTCGCGGGCCCGCTCCGGATCGGCCGCGGGGTTCAGCACCGACGGGGCCTTGGGGATGCCCGCGATGGTGGCGGCCTCGGCCACCGTCAGGGCCTTCAGCTCCTTGCCGAAGTACACCTCGGCGGCGGCGGCCACGCCGTAGGCCCGCTGGCCGAGGAAGATCTTGTTCAGGTACAGCGCGAGGATTTCTTCCTTCGTGAATTTCTGCTCGATCTGCAGGGCGAGAAGGATCTCCCGGGCCTTGCGCACGAAGGAGCGCTCGCTGCTCAGGAAGTACGCGCGCGCCAGCTGCTGGGTGATGGTGCTGCCGCCCTGGGTGCGGCTGCCCGTGGCGAGCAGGTTCACGCCGGCACGGATGATGCCCTGGTAGTCGATGCCGGGGTGCTCGAAGAATCGGTCATCCTCGGCGGCGAGGAAGGCCTGCACAAGCGTCGGCGGAATGTCCGCGTAGGCGACGGGGATGCGGCGGTACTCGCCGAGCTGCGCGATCAGGCGGCCATCGCGCGAATACACCCGCAGCGGCACCTGCAGGCGGACTTCGCGCATGGTTTCCGCGGACGGCAGCCCCGGCGAAAGGTAATACCAGGCGGCGCCGAGCCCGGCGGCCGCGAGGATGAGCACGCTCACCAGCACTCCGGAGAGGGCCAGCAGTGCCCGGGTAACTGAATTCATCGGGAAGCGGGACCGTTCCCTTGCGCCGGGGGGGCCTAGTATGCATATTGGCCGCTGTTTTTGGGCAAACCTACTGAAAGGTGGGGACGCAAAGCCTCCGGTCTAACGGACTTGCGGCGCGTCGTACCTGAAGCGCTGCCCGGCACTGCTGCCGGGCGATGCGGGTACCGCGCACGATCCAGGGTCCTATGACAGCGGGGCTGCCGGGCTGCCAGCCATGCGGGCGCATGGTCGTGGCCGCCTGATCAGTCACGCCAGTCCATCCTGGACCGAGCCGCTGCCTCTCCGTTGGCCGTTCGCGGGTCTGCGCCTGTCGCGTTCCCCGGGCTTTCGCGCGCTTTCACCCCTGGCAGGGTTTTTCCCGGCGAGTGATGCAGTTCACGCGATTTCTATCGGGCTTGGTATATGGTTAAATCCGGAAGCTGACAAGCCGAACCGTTTGTTCGCGCAACCTCCGGATTGAGAAGGGAAAAGCGTGCTTTTCGGCTCTCAGTACAAATCGTTGATCGGGCTCGACATAACGCCGTCGTCGATCAAGCTCGTCGAGCTGTCGGCGGCCGGCAAGGGCTATCGGGCCGAGTGCTACGCGGCCGAGCCCACGCCGCCCAACTCGATCAACGAGCGCACCATCATCGACGCGCCGGCCGTCGGCGAGGCGATCCGCCGGGCCGTCAAGCGCGCGGGCACGACGACGAAGCACGTCGCGGTCGCGATCAGCAGCGACCTGCCTCCGCGCAAGATTTCCCTCGAGCGCACCCGCTCCGCCCGCGAGCTGGAGGCCAAGGTCGAGGCCTCGCTCGGCCAGGTCATCCCCTTCCAGATCGAAGAGGTCAGCTACGACTTCGAGCTGCTCGGTCCAAGTCCCGGCGATCCCGAGATGGACGAAGTGCTGCTCGTGGCCACGCGCCGCGAGTACGTCGACCAGCGGGTCCAGGCCGTGCAGAACGCCGGCCTCATTCCCGAAGTCGTCGATGTCGAGCAGTACGCCGTCGAGAATGCGTGCCGGCTGCTGGCCCACCAGATGGTTGATGGCGGCGTAGGGCGCTCCATCGCCATCATCGACTTCGGCGCCAGCACGACGACCTTCAGCGTCCTGAAGGACCTGTCCATCGTCTACACCCGCGACTTCCCCTTCGGCGGGCAGCAGCTCACCGAGGAGATCATGCGCACCTATGGCCTCTCGCTCGAGGAAGCGGGGCGCGCCAAGAAGGAGGGCGGCCTGCCGGGCAACTACCAGCCCGAGGTCCTCGATCCCTTCGTCGACGACATGACCCAGCAGGTCAGCCGCTCCCTGCAGTTCTACCTGGCCTCGGCCCAGGGCAGCGACCAGCCCGACCAGATCCTCGTCTGCGGCGGCTGCGCCAACATCCCCGGCGTCGCCGACGTCATCGCCAGCAAGGTGGGCATTCCCACCGACATCGGTGACCCCCTCGGCGACATGAAGATCTCCACCAGGGCCAAGACCCAGGGCATACGGCGTGACGCCAGCGCGCTGCTGACTGCGCTGGGCCTGGCGCTGCGCTCGTTCGACCGGTCGCGCTGACCCGCGGAGCCCTGACCGCCATGCCACGCATAAACCTGCTGCCCTGGCGCGAGAAACAGCGCCTCCGCCGCCGCAACCAGTTCTTCGCCGGCCTCGCCGGCGGCGTCGTCGCGGCGGGGCTCGTCATCGGCCTCGCCAACTGGATCATGAGCGGCATCATCGCCAACCAGAACGAGCGCAACGACCTGCTCAAGGCCGAGATCGCCCAGCTCGACAAGAAGATCGCCGAGATCCTCGACCTGGAGGCCAGCAAGGACCGCCTGCTGGCGCGCATGGCCATCATCGAGCAGCTCCAGCGCAGCCGTCCGGAGATCGTCCACGTCTTCGACGATCTGGTGAAGGCGCTGCCCGACGGCGTGTACCTGACCTCCATCAAGCAGTCGGGCAAGCGCCTCGAGATCCGCGGCAACGCCGAGTCGAACACGCGCGTGTCGGCCTTCATGCGCAACATCGACCGGTCGAAGTGGCTCACCCAGCCCGACCTGCAGGTGGTCGAGGTCAAGGAGGCCGGTGGCCGGCCGAAGCGCGGCCTGCCCCAGGAGACCGGCACGTTCGTCGGGCGGTCTTCCGAGTTCGTCGTCTACGCCAACCAGGTGTCCGCCAGCGAGGACTCCACCGAGGCCGACGTGACGCCTGCCCGCGGCGGGCGCCAGTCCGCCGGCAACCGGGCCGCGCGCCCGGCCCGCGCCACGAGGCCGCCGAAATGAACTTCCTTGAAGAGCTGCGCAACCTGGACATCAACGACATCGGCCGCTGGCCGATGCCGGTCCAGGCGCTGTTCGTGGCCCTGCTGTTCGTGGTCGCCAGCGCCGCGGGCTTCTGGGCCCTCGTCTGGCAGAACCAGGCGCCGGTGCTCGAGCGCGCCCAGGCCGAGGAGCGCGACCTGCGCAAGTCCTTCGAGGACAAGCAGCGCAAGGCGGCCAACTTCAGTGCCTACAAGACGCAGCTCGCCGAGATCGAGCGGTCGTTCGGCACGATGCTGCGCCAGCTCCCCGGCAAGACCGAGATCCCGAACCTGCTGGTGGACATCTCCCAGACGGGCCTCGGTGCCGGCCTCCAGGAAGAACTGTTCCAGCCCCTCGACGAAGTCCAGCGCGACTTCTACGCCGAGAAGCCCATCAAGATCCGGCTCAACGGCTCGTACCACGAGTTCGGCCGCTTCGTCAGCGACATCGCGGCCCTGCCCCGCATCGTCACGCTCCATGACATCGAGATCACGCCCAAGGGCAAGACCCCGGGCTTCGACGAGCTCGTGCTGAACGTGACGGCCAAGACCTACCGGTACCTCGACGAACAGGAAGAGGCCGCCGTCGCGGAGCCGCCGCCGGCCAAGGGCCAGCGTGCGCAGCGCTCGCCGCGGCAGACGAAGGCCCCGGCCAAGCCAGGGAAGGGCCGCCAGTGAAAAGGCAGACCACAGCACCGCGGCCCGGCCGCCCCGCACTGCTTGCAGTCGCCGCGCTCCTTGCCGGCTGCAGCGGCGGCCAGGATGACCTGCTCCGCTACATAGACCAGGTGAAGGCGCGCCCGGGGGGGCGCATCGAGCCGCTGCCCCAGGTCAAGCCGTACGAGACCTTCACCTACGCCGCCGAGGCCGAACGGTCGCCCTTCCAGCCCGACCGCCCCGACACGCGCGGCTCGGCCGGCGTGCGGCCCGACTCTGCCCGGCCGAAGGAGTACCTCGAGCAGTTTCCGCTCGACACGCTCCGGCTGGTGGGCACGCTCGACCAGGGCGGGCGCACCTACGCGCTACTGCAGAGCGACGACGGCCTGGTGCACCGGGTCAGCCCGGGGAACTACGTCGGTCAGAACGACGGCCGCATCGTGGCCGTCACCCAGGCCGAGGTGAAGATAGAAGAACTCGTACCCGACGGGCTGGGGGGTTTCTACAAGCGCCCGGCAGCGATCGGGCTCAGCAATTGATGCCGGTGCCGGCACCGGTATCACGGGGATGATGATGGTGGAGTACGGGAAGATGTCTCAATCCAGTGGCCGTTACCTGCCATGGCCGCCGGCGGCCATGGCTCGCGGGACCGCGCAGCCCTGGCTGGCGCTCCTCGTGCTGGGGCTCCTCGTGTTGACGGCGGGGCCGGCGCTGGCCCAGTCCGGCGCGGGTGCCAACGTCCTGCAGGACATCCAGGTGCAGTCCGCGGGCGGCGAGCGCGTCGAGCTGCGCCTCGTCACGTCCGGTCCGGCCGCGCAGCCGCTGGCCTTCACCATCGACAACCCCGCCCGCATCGCCCTCGACCTGCCCGCCACCAGCGTCGGCCTCAAGTCGCGCCGCCAGGACGTTCGGCTCGGCGCCCTCGACTCGGTGCTGGCTGCCGAGTCCGGTGGCCGCACCCGGGTCGTGCTGAACCTGTCGCGCATGGTCCCCTACGAGACCCGCCTCGACGGCAACGCCGTCGTCGTGAGCCTTGGTGCCAGCACCGCCGGCACGCCCGCCGTGACGTTCCCCGCCGCCACTGCGCCGTCCGGCAACGCTGCGGCCACCCCCGGCCGGCGCAGCATCCAGAACATCGACTTCCGCCGCGGCGAGAACGGGGCCGGCCGCGTGATCGTCACGCTGTCCGACCCGGGCACCGCAGTGGACGTCCGCAAGGAGTCGGGCCAGGTCGTCCTCGTCTTCGGCGGTACCGAGTTGCCCGAGGCCCTGCGCAAGCGCCTCGACGTGACGGACTTCGCCACGCCCGTCAGCACCATCGAGTCGAGCGGCGCGGCGAACGGCGCCCGCATCGCCATCAACGCGCGCCCGCCCTACGACGAGTTCGCCTACCAGTCCGAGAACGTGTTCACCGTCGAGGTGGCCCCGGTCACCCAGAAGGCGGCCGACGCCCCGAAGCCGACGCTGTTCGACGCCAAGCGTGATTACGCCGGCGAGCGGCTGACGCTGTCCTTCCAGGACATCGAGACCCGCGCGGTGCTGCAGCTGCTGGCCGACGTCAGCGGCCGCAACATCGTCGTGTCCGACACCGTCGAGGGCAACGTGACCCTGCGCCTGCAGAACGTGCCGTGGGACCAGGCCCTCGACATCGTCCTGGCCACCAAGGGCCTCGACATGCGCGAGAACGGCAACGTCATCATCGTGGGTCCGGCCGCCGAGATCGCGGCCCGCGAGAAGGCGGACCTCGAGAGCCGGCAGGAGATCGTCGAGCTCGAGCCGCTGCAGTCCGAGTTCATCCGCGTCAACTACGCGAAGGCCATCGACCTGGCGCAGCTGATCCGGGGCCGCCAGCGCGGGCTCACCAGCGGCGGTGGCGGTGGTGGCGGTGCCGGCGGCGGCGGCCGGAACGCCCTGCTCTCCCCGCGTGGCTCCGTCGGCATCGACGAGCGCACCAACACGCTGCTGATCCAGGACGTGCCCGAGCGCATCAGCGCGATCCGGCGGCTGGTCACGCAGCTCGACATCCCGGTGCGCCAGGTGCTGATCGAGTCGCGCATCGTCGTCGTGCGTGACAACTTCAGCCGCTCGCTGGGCATCCGCTGGGGTGCTACGGCCGTGGCGGAGAACGGCGACGATGGCCTGATCGCCGTCACGGGCAATGGCAACGGCGCCAACGGCATCGTCAACTCGGCGATCGGCAACATCAACAACAACGGCTCCCCCTTCCCGGTCACTCTGCCGGCCCTCGGCGACCGCTACAACGTGAACCTGCCCGTCGCCAATCCGGCCGGCCAGTTCGCGCTGGCGATCCTCGACGACGACTACCTGGTCGACCTCGAGCTCTCGGCGCTGCAGGCCGAGGGCCGCGGCGAGGTCATCTCGTCGCCTCGCGTGATCACCGCCAACCAGAAGGAGGCGTCGATCCGCCAGGGCGTCGAGATCCCCTACCAGGAGGCGGCGTCCAGCGGCGCCACCACGACGCAGTTCAAGGAGGCCGTGCTGAGCCTGACGGTGACGCCGCAGGTCACGCCGGACGACCGCGTCATCCTCGACCTGCGCGTGACCAAGGACAGCGTCGGCCAGACCATCACCAACGAGCGCGGTGGCCAGGTGCCGAGCATCGACACCCGGGCCGTCGAGACCCAGGTGCTGGTCAACAACGGCCAGACCGTGGTCCTCGGCGGCATCTATGAGACGGAGCAGGCGGAGACACAGCGCAAGGTGCCGTTGCTCGGCGACCTGCCGGGCCTCGGCGTCCTGTTCCGCACGACGACGACCACGTCGAACAAGACCGAGCTGCTGATCTTCGTCACCCCGAAGATCCTCCGCGAGGGCGCGAACGTTTACTGACGGGGTGCCCCGGGCGGGCATATCCCCAGGGGCCGCCGGGCATGGAGCCCGGCGCAGGGCAGATTAGGGAGATGACGGCGTGAACAAGCTCTTTGCATACGGGGCCGTGGCCCTGGCGGCCATCCTCGGCCTCGCGAGCTGCGGGGGCGGCGGCAACACCATCACTTCACCGCCCGACGACGGCGGTGGCGCGGCGACGGTCGCGACGGTGACGGTGCTGGCGGCGAGCCCGCAGCTGCCGTCGGACCAGACCGGTGTCAGCACGCTGCAGATCACCGCCCAGGTCAAGGATGCGGCCAACGCCGTGATCGCGGACGTGCCGGTGAGTTTCGCGGCCACCTCGGGCTCGCTGGCCGTCACGCAGCCGGTGAGCGGTGCCAACGGCATCGCCATCGCGGAGCTTTCGAACGGCACGAATCCGGCCAACCGCTCCATCACCGTCACGGCCACGGCCGGCGGGGTCTCGGGCAGCGTCACCATCGCCGTCACCGGCTCCACCGTGGTGGTGAGCGGGCCGACGGCGCTCGCCTCTGGCCAGTCCGGCGCCTATATCGTCAGCGTCAAGGACTCGAAGGGGCTCGGGGTACCTGGCACCCTCGTCACTGTCACCTCCGCCAACGGCAACACCATCGCCTCGCCGAGCCTCACCACCGACGGTACCGGCAACGTCAACCTCACCGTCACGGCGACCGTGGCCGGCAACGATACCCTGACGGTCAATGCCCTCGGCCAGAACGCCACCGCGCCCATCGCAATCTCGGGCGATGTCTTCAACTTCACCGCGCCGGCCGCCGGCACCGAGGTGCAGCTGGCCCCGGCCACCCAGGCCCTGACGGTGCGCTGGACCAAGAGCGGTGTTCCGCAGGCGGGCGAGACCATCGACTTCTCGACGACCCGGGGCACCCTGAGTGCCGCGAGCGCTGTCACCGACGGCAATGGTGACGCCACCGTCAGCGTGTCGGCGACGACCGCGGGCCCCGCGGTGGTCACGGCGACCAACCCCGAGGGCACCTCGACGACGCGGAACATCGAGTTCATCGCTACGGTGGCCAACACGGTCGACCTGCAGGCCTCGCTGCTCACCGTTCCCACCGGCGGGCAGACCGAACTGATCGCGCTGGTCCGCGACGCGGCGAACAACCTGGTCAAGAACCAGGTTGTCCAGTTCGTCATCGACGCCGACATCACCGGCGGCTCCCTGAGCGTGGGTTCGGCCACCACCGACAGCCAGGGTCGGGCCCGGGCCGTCTATACCGGTGGCAGCGTGCAGAGCGCGGCGAACGGCGTCGTGATCCGCGCCGTCGTGCAGGGCACGGCCGTCGAAGACACCGTGAACCTGACGGTGGCCCGGCAGGAGCTCTTCATCACCCTCGGCACGGGCAACACGCTCTTCGAGATCGGCACGGCCGCCTACGCCAAGGAGTGGGTGATCCTGGTCACCGACGTCGAGGGCAACGCCGTTGCCAACAAGCCGGTGCAGGCAGCCATCCGCTCGCGGCGCTACTTCAAGGGCGAACTGACCTTCCTCGACCCGGTCTGGGGCTATGCCCCGGGATCGCCGCAGCGCTGCGACGACGAGGACCTGAACAAGAACGGCATCTTCGACGCCGGCGACAACGACTTCAACGGCAACGGCATCCTCGAGGCCGGCAACATCGCCCTCGTGGCCGCCGTGCCGGAGTCGGCGCCCCTGAACGACCCCTGCTCGACCGCCGGCGCCCAGGGCGTGGCGGCCAACGTCACGACCAACAGCCAGGGCCGCGCCCGCGTCTGCGTGTTCTACCCGCAGAACTACGCCCTGTGGCTCGAGGCGGCGCTGACGGCCAAGGCCAGCGTGGCCGGCAGCGAGTTCAGCCGGTCGTCCGTGTTCGTCCTCGACGTGCTGACCGACGACATCGACGACGCGGCCCAGACCCCGCCGAACCTGCTGAGCCCGTTCGGCACGGATCTCGACTGCGCGGTGCCGCCGCCGGCACCCTGAGGGCGCATCACCCTGGCAACCCGCAACGGGCCGGCCCAGCGCCGGCCTGTTGCTTTCCGGGCCCGTCGGGCAAGCTTGCAGCCTGCCATGACTGCACCTGACACGCCTCCCAGCATCTTCCTCGTCGGCCCCATGGGCTCCGGCAAGACGGCCGTCGGCCGCCGGCTGGCCCAGCACCTGGGCCTCGAGTTCGTCGACAGCGACGACGTCATCGAGGAGCGCAGCGGCGTGGACATCCCCTTCATCTTCGAGCGCGAGGGCGAGGCGGGCTTCCGCGAGCGCGAGCGCCGGGTCATCGACGACCTGACGGCCCGGCCCGGCATCGTGCTCGCCACCGGTGGCGGCGCGGCCATGGACCCGGAGAACCGGGGCTGCCTCCACACGCGCGGCTTCGTCGTGTACCTGCACACCAGCGTCGAGCAGCAGCTGCGGCGTACCCGCGGCGGCCGGCCCCGGCCGCTGCTGGCGAAGGGCGACCCCCGGGACACCCTCGCACGCCTGCTGGCCATCCGGGACCCGCAGTACCGCGAGATCGCCCACATCGTCGTCGAGACCGACGGGCGCAAGGTGGCGGGCGTGGTGGACGAGATCTTCGCCCGGCTGCCGGGCGGGCCCGTGGCACCGTAGACTGCCCGCCATGCAGACGGTCACGGTCGAACTGGGCGAGCGCAGCTACCCGATCCACATCGGCGGGGGCCTGCTCCGCCAGCCGCAGCTCCTGGCCCCGGTGCTCGGCCGCCGGGACGCCGTCATCGTCACCAACGACGTCGTCGGGCCCCTGTACCTGGCCGCCGCCCGCGAGGCCTGCGGCGGCCGCTGCCGTGCCGAGGTCGTGCTGCCCGACGGCGAGGCCCACAAGACCATGGCCACCATCGGGCGCGTGCTCGACGGGCTGGTGGCGGCCCGGGCGGGGCGCGACGCGGTGATCGTGGCCCTGGGCGGCGGCGTCGTCGGCGACATCGCCGGCTTTGCGGCGGCCATCTACCAGCGGGGCATCGACTTCATCCAGGTGCCCACGACGCTGCTGGCCCAGGTGGATTCCTCCGTGGGCGGCAAGACCGGGGTCAACCATCCGGGCGGCAAGAACCTGGTCGGGGCCTTCCACCAGCCGCGCCTCGTGCTGGCCGACACCGATACGCTGGCCACGCTGCCGCCGCGGGAGTACGCGGCGGGGCTGGCCGAGGTGGTGAAGTACGGGCTCATCGCCGACGCGCCGTTCTTCGACTGGCTCGAGGCGCAGCACGAAGCGCTGCTCGCCCGGGATGCCGCCACCGTGGCGGCGGCCATCCGGCGCTGCTGCGAGCTGAAGGCGGCCATCGTCGGCGAGGACGAGCGCGAGGCCGACCGTCGCGCGCTGCTGAACCTCGGCCACACCTTCGGCCACGCCATCGAGGTGCGCGCCGGCTACGGCGAGTGGCTGCACGGCGAGGCCGTGGCGGCGGGCATGGTCATGGCGGCGCGGTTCTCGGCCCGCCTCGGGCTGCTCGACCGGGCAGTGCCGGCGCGCGTCGAGACCCTGCTGGCGGCGATGGGCCTGCCCTGTGTGGCCCCGGCCGACGACGCGGATGGCTTCCTGACCGCCATGAACATGGACAAGAAGGTGCTGGCCGGCCGCCTGCGCCTCGTCCTGCTCGACCGCATCGGCGCGGCGCGGCTCACCGCGGACTTTCCCGGCGGCGAGCTCGAGGCGTTCCTGCGGGAGCAGCTCGCCGCGTGACCGCCGGGCCCCGCCGGCACCCGACGACCGGCGGCCTCGCCCCGTACGCCGCCAGCGATGCCACGAGCCGGGGCCGCGTGCACGCCGAGCCCCGCCATGCCTTCCGCGGCGAGTACCAGCGTGACCGCGACCGCGTCATCCACTCGGGGGCCTTCCGGCGGCTCGTCTACAAGACCCAGGTCTTCGTGAACCACGAGGGCGACCTGTACCGCACGCGGCTGACCCACTCCCTCGAGGTGGCCCAGATCGGCCGCACCGTCGCGCGCCGGCTGCGCCTCAACGAGGACCTCGTCGAGGCCATCGCCCTGGCCCATGACCTCGGCCACACGCCCTTCGGCCACGCCGGCGAGGCGGCCCTCGACGAGTGCATGGCGGAGTACGGCGGCTTCGAGCACAACCTGCAGACGCTGCGGGTGGTCGACGAGCTCGAGGACCGCTACGGTGCATTCCCCGGCCTGAACCTGACCTTCGAGGCCCGGGAGGGGATCCTCAAGCACTGCTCGAAGCGCAACGCGCGCCGGCTCGGCGCCATCGGCGAGCGCTTCCTCGCGCGGCGCCAGCCGACCCTCGAGGCCCAGGTGGCGAACCTGGCCGACGAGATCGCCTACAACAACCATGACATCGACGACGGGCTGCGCTCGGGCCTGCTCACCGAGCACGACCTGCGGGGCGTGGCGCTCTTCCAGCGGCACCTGGCCGCGACGGAGCAGCGCTACCCGGGGGCCGTTCCCCGCGCCCGCATCCAGGAGACGATCCGGGCCATGATCAACGAGGTGGTCACGGACCTCGTGGAAGCGACGGCGGCGGCCATCGCGAGCGCCAGGCCCCGTCACCCGGACGACGTGCGTCACTACGGCCGCCCGCTGGTGGCGCTCAGCCCCCGCGTGGCCGCCGAGCATCTGGCCCTGAAGCGGGTGCTGCGCCGCTCGCTGTACCGGCACCCGCGGGTGCTGCGCGTCACTGGCCGGGCGCAGCGCCTGCTGAAGGGGCTCTTCCGGGCCTACATGGATCAGCCCCGGCGCCTGCCCCGGGAACACGCGGCCCGCGCGCGCCGCCTCGAGCAGCTCGATGGACCCGCCGGCCGGGCCCGGGCCGTCGCCGACTACATCGCCGGCATGACGGACCGCTACGCACTGGCGTCGTACCGGCGCCTTGTCGACCCCGCGGCGGACCTCGGCTGAGTAGAATGCGTGGCCATGAACGCCAACTTCCGCCAGCGCCTGCAGCGCGCCTGGGACCGCACCGGCAGCCTCGTCTGCGTCGGCCTCGATCCTGACCTCAAGCGCATCCCGGCGGAGCTCCGGGCCGATCCGCAGCCGATCCTCGCCTTCAACCGCCGGGTCGTCGACGCGACGGCCCACGTGGCGGCGGCCTACAAGCCGCAGTTCGCGCACTACGCCGCGGTGGGCGCCGAGGCGGAGCTCGAGGCCACCATCGACTACATCCGCGCGAAGGCGCCGGATGCCGTCGTCATCCTCGACGCGAAGCGTGGCGACATCGGCTCCACTGCCGAGATGTACGCCCGCGAGGCCTTCGACCGCTACCAGGCCGACTGCGTCACCGTGAACCCGTACCTCGGCGGCGACGGCATCCTGCCGTTCGTGAACCGCGCGGCCTTCGGGGCCATCGTCCTGTGCCGCACGTCGAACGCCAGCGCCGGCCAGCTGCAGGACGTGGACGTGGCCGGCGAGCCGCTGTACCTCGCCGTGGCCCGCCGGGCCGCGGCCGAGTGGAACCCCCACCAGAACCTGCTGCTCGTCGTCGGTGCGACGTACCCGGAAGAGCTGCGCATGATCCGCAGCGCCGTGCCGGACATCCCGTTCCTCGTACCGGGCATCGGCGAGCAGGGCGGGGATCTGGCGGGCGTCCTCGCCGGCGGCCTCGCGGCCGATGGCAACGGCCTGCTCATCTCGTCGTCCCGCGGGATCATCTTTGCTGGCGGCGGTGAGGCCGGCGCCATCCGTGCGGCGGCGGAAGACCTGAACCGGCAGATCAACGCGCTGCGGAAGTCCGCTTAACAGCAATTCCCCGGAGCGGGCGGAGATTCGCCCGGCCTCCCGCCGGGTGGGCCAGGCGCGCCGCCCAGCCGGCCGGGATTCCTCCCCAACGGAGCGGCGCCCCGCGACCGGGGCCGTCGCTGCCCTAGGCTGCCCCCGGGCCGGGCGTCGCGTCGCCGGCGGCCCGTTGCAGCGCCGCGGCCAGGGTCCCGGCGTGGCAGACCTGCGTCGGTCCGTCGACGATCCTGGCCTGGCGCAGCTTGCCCAGCACCCGGTCGTTGCCCTCGCTGAGCAGCACCTGCACGCCCCGCGACCGCAACTTCGCCATGACCTCCCCGAGGGTGAGCATGGCCGTCATGTCGATGAACGGCACGCGGTGCAAGCGGATGATGAGCGTGCCCGGGTCGGTGTGCGTCTGGACCAGCGCCCGCTCGAAGTTCTCCACGGCGCCAAAGAACATGGGCCCCGACACCTCGTAGACCAGCACGCCCGGCGGCAATGCGGGCAGCCCGGCAGCCGCCAGCTCCGCCTGCAGCGAATGCGGGTCGACCGCCTGCGTCCCGGTGACCTCGGCCATGCGTCGCAGGAAATGCAGGATGGCGAGGATCACGCCGACGTTGACCGCCACCACCAGGTCGGCGAACACCGTCAGCAGGAAGGTGATCACCAGGATGGCCCGGTCGGCCGTCGGCGCCCGGGTGAGCAGGTGCCCGAAATGCCGGACCTCGCTCATGTTCCACGCGACGACGAACAGGATGGCCGCGAGCGCCGCCAGCGGAATGCCCGCGGCGAGCGGCGCGAGCAGCAGCAGGACGGCGACCAGCGTTGCTGCATGCACGAGGCCGGCCAGCGGGCTCGTGGCGCCGTTGCGGACGTTCGTCGCCGTGCGGGCAATGGCCCCGGTCGCTGCGAAGCCGCCGAACAGCGGGGCCACCACATTGGCCAGCCCCTGGCCGATGAGCTCCTGGTTCGAGTCATGCCGCGTGCCGGCCATGCCGTCGGCCACCACGGCCGACAGCAGCGACTCGATCGCCCCCAGCATCGCGATGGTGAAGGCAGGCCCGACCATCGTCACCACCTGCGACATGGTGAGGTCCGGCAGCGTCAGTGCCGGGAGGCCCCGCGGTATGCCGCCGAAGGCACTGCCGATGGTGGCCACCCCCGGCAGCTCGAGGGCGCTGTGCAGGCCGGTGGCCACCAGCATGGCGACCAGCGGTCCGGGAACCCGCGCCAGCCACCGCAGGCGCGGAGCCTGGGTGACCAGCAGCAGGCTCAGCACGGCCAGCGCGGTGGTGGGCCAGTGGACCTGGGGCAGCACCTGCAGCAGGTGCCAGAGCTTCTCGTGGAAATGCTCCCCGGCCACCGCCGGCAGCCCGAAGAAGTCGCGCCACTGGCCGACGAAGATGATCACGCCGATGCCGGTGGTGAAGCCCACGATGACCGGCGCCGGAATGAACCGGATGACGCCGCCCATGCGGCCGACGCCCATGAGCACGAGGATGACGCCCGCCATCAGGGTAGCGACCTGCAGCCCGGCGACGCCGTACTGGGCGGTCACGCCGGCCAGGATGGCGACGAAGGCCCCCGTGGGGCCGGCGATTTGCAGCCGCGAACCGCCGAGCAGCGACACGAGCCCACCGCCGATGATCGCCGTGTAGATGCCCTGCTCGGGCCGCGCGCCGGAGGCGATGGCAAAGGCCATGGCGAGCGGCAGGGCCACCACGCCGACGACGATGCCTGCTACCAGGTTGGGCAGCAGCTGCTGCCGGGTGTACAGGCCGGCCCGGTGGGCTTCGAGCAGGGCGATCACGGGCCGGCGTGACCTGTGACCGCCGGCGGTCAGCTGCGCCCGGCGGGCGCAGCGCTGGACCGGGGCGCCGGCGTCCGGGCCGGCTTGAGCGCCGGCTTCAGTACCGGCCAGACGTTGGCCAGCAGCTTCGGCTGGGCCTCGGCGGTTGGGTGGATGCCGTCGGCCTGGATCAGCGTGGGGTCGAGGGCCACGCCGTCGAGGAAGAACGGAATCAGTGGCAGTGAGTACTTCTTCGCGAGCTCCGGATAGACCGCCGCAAAGGCCCGGGTGTACTGGGCGCCGTAGTTCGTCGGGATCTGCATGCCGGCGAGGATGACCCGGGCACCGGCCTCCTGGGCCAGCGTGATCATCTGCTCGAGGTTGGTGCGCATGACGTTGACGGGCGTGCCACGCAGGCCGTCGTTGCCGCCCAGCTCGATGATGACCACCGCGGGCTGGTGGGTGGCGAGGGAGCGGGGCAGGCGGCGCACACCGCCCGTCGTGGTGTCGCCGCTGATGCTGGCATTAACCACCTGATACCCGTACCCTTCGGAGCGCAGCCGCTCGCCGAGGAGCGTGACCCACGACTCTTCGGGCGCAATGCCGTAGCCGGCGCTGAGGCTGTCGCCCACCACCAGCACCACGGGCCGCTGCGGCGCTGCCGGGGCCGCCGGAACCGGGCTCCACGGCACGACGAACACCAGCAGGGCCGCAAGCACGGCGGACCGCCGCAGGACATTCCGGTACTCAGCAATACGACAGAACATGGCAGTCCAGGCAGAACGGCGCAGCGACCAGACCCCCACCCCGGAGACGGTGTCCGTCATCCTGCGGGCCGAGGGACTCACGAAGCAGGTTAGCAGCCCCGAAGGACCGCTGACCATCCTCGATGACGTCACCCTCGAGATCCGCCGCGGCGAGGCAGTGGCGCTGGTGGGCCCGTCGGGCGCCGGCAAGACCACGCTGCTGGCGCTGCTGGCCGGCCTCGACCAGCCCACCCGCGGCCGCATCTGGCTGGGCCACGACGAGCTGACCGCCCTCGACGAGGACGGCCGCGCGATGCTGCGGGCCCGGCGCGTCGGCTTCGTCTTCCAGTCGTTCCACCTGGTGCAGTCGCTGACGGCCCTGGAGAACGTCATGCTGCCGCTGGAGCTCGCCGGCGATCCCGGCGCCCTGCGGCAGGCGACGGCGACCCTCGCCCAGGTGGGGCTCGCGGCGCGCATCCACCACTACCCCCGGCAGCTGTCGGGTGGCGAGCAGCAGCGCGTGGCGGTGGCGCGCGCCTTCGTCACCGGCCCCGAGGTCCTGTTCGCCGACGAGCCCACCGGCAATCTCGACACCGCCACCGGCGAGAAGATCGTCGAGCTGCTCTTTGACCTGAACGCGCGCACGAAAACGACGCTGGTGCTGGTCACCCACGAGCGCGAGCTCGCCGCCCGCTGCGACCGGGTCATCACCGTCGTGGGTGGCCGCATCGCATGAGCCCGGTCAGGCTCGGCTGGCGCAGTTTCCGCCGCGACCTGCGGGCTGGTGAGCTGACCATCCTGCTGGCGGCCGTGGTCGTGGCCGTCACCGCCATGACGGCCGTGGGCTTCTTCACCGACCGCGTCGGCGGCGCGATGAAGTCCCAGGCCAGCGAGGTGCTGGCGGCGGACCTCGTCATCCGCTCGCCGAACCCCATCGACAAGGACCTGCTGCGCCGCGCGCGGGTCCTGGGCCTCGAGGCGACGGAGACACTCAGCTTCCCCACGGTGGTGCTGGCCGGCGACACGAGCACGCTGGCCTCGGTGGACGCCGTCGGCGAGGCCTATCCCCTGCGGGGCGAGCTCAAGGTGGCCGACACGCTCTTCGGCGCCACCACCTCGATGCGCGGCGCACCGCCCCGGGGCGAGGCCTGGGCCGAGCCGGGGCTGCTGGGCCGGCTCGGCGTCGACGTTGGCGACACGGTGACGCTCGGCGAGCTGGAGCTGCGGGTGACGCGGGTCCTGCAGTACAAGCCCGACCAGAACATCGGCTTCGTGAACCTGGCGCCGGGCCTGCTGATGAACCTCGGCGACATCCCGGCGGCCGGCATCATCAAGCCCGGCAGCCGCGTCACCTACCACCAGATGTACGCCGGCGACGAAAAGGTCATCAGCGACTTCCGTGGGCAGATCAAGACCATGCTCACGAAGGACGAGGCCCTGCGCGGGCGCGAGGACGCGGGCGAGCAGATCAGCTCCGCCATCGACCGGGCCCAGCGCTTCCTGACGCTGGCGTCCCTCGTGACGGTGATCCTCGCCGCCATCGCCGCGGCCATGGCCGCCCGGCGCTACGCGCTGCGCCACCTCGACGCCGTCGCGCTGCTGAAGACCATCGGCGCCACCCAGTCCGTCGTCGTGCAGGCGATGCTCTGCCAGCTGCTGCTGGTGATCGTCGTGACCGCCACCGTGGGCCTAGCCGCCGGCTACGGCGCGCAGTACGGGCTCGCCGTCATCGCCCGGGACTTCGTCGGCTTCGAGCTGCCCGCGGCCTCGGGCCGGCCCTACCTGCTGGGCCTCGTGACCGCGGCGACCGTGGTCGTGGGGTTTGCGCTGCCCCACCTGCTGCGCCTCGGTGCCGTGCCGCCGCTGCGGGTCCTGCGCCGCGACCTGCCGCCGCCGCAGCTCGGCACCTTCGCCACCTACGGCGTCGCCGTGGGCGCGCTGCTCGTGATGGTGCTCGCCATCGTCCGCGACCTGCTGCTGGTGGGGCTCATCATCGCGGGGCTTGCCGCGACGGCGGCCGTGGCCATGGGGCTCGGGTATGTCCTGGTGCGGCTGCTTGGCCGGTTCCGCGGGGCTGCCGGCGTCGCCTGGCGCTATGGCCTTGCCAACATCGCCCGCCGCGGCAGCGAAAGCGTCGTGCAGATCGTCGCCTTCGGCCTGAGCCTGATGGTGCTGCTGCTGCTCGGCGTGGTGCGCAACGACATCCTGTCGGCCTGGCAGCGCTCGATCCCGGCGGACTCGCCCAACCAGTTCCTGATCAACATCGAGCCTGAGCAGCTGCCGGGGCTGCAGGCGCTGTTCGAGGCCGAGCTCGGAAGCCGTGCCTACGCGCTGCCGCTGATCCGGGGCCGCATCACGGCGGTCAAGGGCATTCCGGTGGCGGAGTACAGGTTCCCGGCACCCCAGGGCGCGGCGTTCATCCAGCGCGAGGCCAACATCACCTGGAGCGCCGCCGTGCCGGACAACAACACCGTGGCCGAGGGCCAGTGGTGGGGCGAGGACTACAGCGGCGCGGCGCAGCTCTCCCTCGAGACGGGCATCGCCCGGGATCTCGGCGTGACCATCGGCGACACGCTGCGGCTCAACGTCGGCGGCGAGGAGGTCGACGCGCCGGTGACGAGCCTGCGCGCCGTCAACTGGGATTCCTTCCGGCCGAACTTCTTCATCGTCATGTCGCCGGGAGTGGTCGAGGACCTGCCCCAGACCTGGCTCGCCAGCCTCTACGTGCCCCGCGACCGGCCCGAGGTCCTCGCGCGGGTGGTGCGGCAGTTCCCGGGCGTGACGGTGCTGGACCTCGAGGTGATCCTGGCCCAGGTGCGCACCGTCATCGACCGCGCGTCCATGGCGATCCAGTACGTGTTCCTCTTCACGCTCTTTGCTGGCGTGGTCGTGCTGCTGGCGGCCGTGCAGCTGACGCGGGACGAGCGGCGCTTCGAGAGCGCGATCCTGCACACGCTCGGCGCCGGCCGGCGCAAGATCCTGCAGGGCGTGGCCGTGGAGTTCCTGACGCTGGGCGGGCTCGCGGGCCTGCTGGCGGCGCTGGGCGCGACGCTGGCCGGCTTCCTGCTGGCGAAGTTCGCCTTCGACATCGACTACAGCATCAACGTGCTGCTGTGGATCATCGGCCTCGCGGCCGGCGCCGCCGTCGTCGGTGCGACCGGCACGCTGGCCACCCGGCGGGCCGTCAACGAGCCGCCGGTCGCGGTGCTCAGGGAGCGCTAGGTCCGTCAGGTGGCCGGTCCCGGATACCGGGATCTGGGTCACGGTGAGGAACCGCCACTGCAGTTGGGCCGTGTGGAGCCAGTCACGGGCGCCCGGCTGGCAACCGGCCACAATGCCTTGTGGAGCATCCGCCCTCATTCTTCCTGGGCCGCCAGCCCATCCTCGACCGCCGGCAGAACACGGTGGCCTACGAGTTGCTGTTCCGTGCCGGCTTCACTGCCGAGGCGGCCGTGGCAGACGATGTCGCCGCCACCTCCAGCGTGATCGCCCATGCCTTTGGTGCCCTCGGGATCGACGCCGTGCTGGGCCCGTGTCGCGGGTTCATCAATTTCGATGCCGGCCTGCTGATGTCCGACGTGGTGGAGCTGCTGCCCGCGGAGCGCACGGTCGTCGAGTTGCTCGAGACCATCGACATCGACAGCGCGGTCATCGACCGTTGCCATCGCCTGCGCCGGCAGGGCTTCCAGCTGGCCCTCGATGATGTGACCCGGCTGGACGCCGGCCGGGAGCGGGTGCTGCCGCTCATCGACGTCGTCAAGGTCGACATCCCGGCGACGCCGACGGACGAGGTGGCAACCCTCGTCAACCGCCTGCGCCGCCCCGGCGTACAGCTGCTGGCCGAGAAGGTCGACACGCGCGCCCAGGCAGACTGGTGCCTCGACCTCGGCTTCGACCTCTTCCAGGGGTACTACTTCGCGCGACCCATGCTGCTGCAGGGCCGCCGCGCCGATCCGGACAAGACCCTGCTGCTGAAGCTGCTGCAGCTGGTACTGAACGATGCCGACAACGACGAGATCGTGTCCCTGCTCAAGCACTCGCCCGAGCTCATCTACAAGCTCCTGCGCCTGGTCAACTCCGTGAGCATGGGGCTGCGCAGTCCGGTCCAGTCCCTCGCCCATGCGCTGGTGGTGCTCGGCCGGCGGCAGCTGCAGCGCTGGGTGCAGGTGCTGCTGTTCGCGCACCATGGCGCCGGCGACTTCCCGAGCCCGCTGCTGACCATGGCCGCCACCCGCGGCCGGCTGATGGAACTCCTCAGCGAGCAGGCCGGGTTCGACGGCGTCGGGCGCGACCGGGCCTTCATGACCGGACTGCTGTCCCTGCTCGACGCCCTGCTGGGCGAGGCCCTGGCCGACGTCATCGCCCCGCTCGGGCTGCCGGACGAGGTGGTCAGCGCCTTGCTGCACCGTCAGGGCCGGCTCGGCGACCGGCTGCGGCTCGTCGAAGCCCTCGAGGCGGGCGATGACGGGGAGGCCACTGCACTGCTGGACGCGAACCGGACCTGCGCCGTGGCAGAATTGCCGGCACTGCAGGTTGCCGCCATGGCCTGGGCCAACGACATCGTCAGGCCCGTATCGGAGAACTGACCGTGACTGCGCCCCGACCCGTCCGCTTTCGCTCCTGCGGTGCCGTGGTCGTGCGCCAGACGCCGAACGGCTACCGGCTGCTCATGCTGCGGGCCTTTCGCCACTGGGACTTCCCCAAGGGCCTCATGGAGGCCGGCGAAGACCACCTGCAGACCGCCATCCGCGAGGTGCGCGAGGAATCGACCGTCGCTGACCTCACCTTTCCCTGGGGCGAGGTCTGGTTCGAGTCCGGCCCCTACAGCCAGCGCAAGATCGCCCGCTACTACCTGGCGCTGACGCGGCAGGAGTCGGTGGCGCTGCCGCCGAGCCCGGACAACGGTCGCCCCGAGCACAGCGAGTACCGCTGGGTCAGCTTCGACGAGGCCCGCCGCCTCGCCGCCCCGCGCGTGTGCGCCGTCATCGACTGGGCCGAGCCCCTCGTCATGGCCGGCAAGCCGACGAAGATCGGGCGGGAGATTACGTAAAGCCGCCATCCCGGGCCGGTCACAGCGGCCGGGACGGCCGGTGCCGCCTGGCCGTCATGCCCGATCGCCCCGCGGGCCGCGCCCTGACGCCCGTACGTTTTCGATGCGAATTCACCAGATACGCCGCTGGCGGTTATCCGCCGCTGGCGTATCGTCGTGATATGGTGTTCCTCGAGACGCCCGTTTTTACGCGCCCGATCAGGGCGCTGATGGACGATGACCAGTACCGGTTGCTGCAGCTCCGGATTCTGGTGGACCCGGCCGTCGGCGACCTGATTCCCGGCAGTGGCGGACTGCGGAAAGTACGCTGCGCCATCCCCGGCAGCGGCAAACGTGGTGGTGCGCGGGTGATCTACTACCTGGCGTCGGGCCGGGACCAGATCTATCTGCTGCTCGCGTATGCCAAGCGCGATCAGGCCGATCTGACCCCCGATCAGCTCCGCACGCTGCGCGCCCTCGTGCTCGAGGAGTTTGGCTGATGGATCAAAAGCTGTTCGACGAACTGACGAAAAGCATCCGGCAGGCCGGAGCCATTGCGCGGGGCGAGCGCCGGCCGTCGCGCCGGCACGCCTTCACCGCGTCAAGAATCCAGGCCGTCCGCGAAAGGGCCCGCCTGTCCCAGGCGCAGTTCGCCCGGCTGCTGAACGTCAGCGTCAAGACGCTGCAGAACTGGGAGCAGGCCCGCCGCCAACCCACGGGCGCCGCCAAGGCCCTGCTGCGCATCGTCGAGCGGGAACCCGCGGCGGCCTTGCGGGCCCTGCGCGCCGACGCGGGCTGACCTGCCGCAGGTTCCACAATGTTCTGGCATGCGCTTGCTGAGCGCGCCTTCAGCCGGATCGATCGGTGACACATGGGGCCGCAGTGCCCCAAATGTCACCGGACCGATTTCTCCTTCCGCCAGCTTCATGCTGCCCATCCGCATCCGGGCGAATTCAGTCCGGCACGCGTGCTTTGCCCTTCCTGCGGGGCGGAACTGCGAGTAACTGCAACCTCTCGCCTGGCCAGCGCGGTTGTCTGTCTGGGCATTCTTGCCGGACTGGGTGTTCTCGCCGCAAAGACAGGTGTGTCGCTGGCTGGCTGGAGGCTCGTCCCGCTGCTCATGACCTGGCTGGGACTCTATTCGATTGCCTGGATCTACATCGTGCGGCTGAAACCCTGGTGTCCGTGGCAATACTGGCTCCCCGGGAGCCGGCTCGTCGGCTACAGCGTGTATCTGGGTATACCGGTGGCGGTGATCGTGGCCCTCATTGCTTTGGCGGTCCACTTCCAATGGGGGATGTGACGGGCAAGGAATTGCGTGACCGCACCTGAGTGCTGTCTCCTCATGGTCGGCCTGCCCGTCGACCGGTGGGTGTCGGTGATCCATACATGGCGTGGCGATGCGATCGGGATCATCGCGATCCGCAAGGCGACGAAACATGACGCGTACTGCACTGGCGGCCCTGGGCCAACCCTTGAACGGTCGCGACAGCACAAGCACCTCCGCGCCCCTGGCGGCTAATATGTAGCTCCCTCCATCAGGCCGCCGATCCATGCCCGACTCCCCCGCGCCCGACCAGTTCGTCACGAGCCCCATGCGGGACAACTGGTACCAGTCCAGTTCCTTCTACGGCTCGTCCTTCGCCCTGATCACCTCGGTCAACGAGGAGGGGATCACCAGCATCGGGCCCTACCAGCTGAGCTTCCCCTTCGAGGTCATCAAGCGCCGGTCGTGGATGGTGATCAGCCGGCCGAGCTCGAATACGGTCGCGAACGTGCGGCGCACGCGCAAGTGCGCCCTGAACTTCATCGAGTACTCCCGGGAGGCGATCGAAACGATCCTGAAGTTCGGCTACCCGGGCCAGCCGCCGGCCGAGAAGATGGCCTACAACACGTTCCGGCTCATGGACAGCCCGACGCCGGGGCGCACGGGCGAGGGCTATCCGCAGATCCTCGCCGACGCGTTCCAGGTGTTCGAGTGCACCCTCGACGTCGAGCGCATCAACGAGAACCCGATCCTGCGCGACTCGACGTCGGCGCACCTGCTGCTCAACATCGACAACATCCTGGTCAAGGAGCAGTGGAAGGCCCGCATCGACGGCAGCGGCGACTCGATGCCGCGCATCCCGCTGACCTACGGCTTCCGGGGTGCGAGCACGTTCTGGTTCGGCGAGACGCAGCCGGCCTACAAGCTGCCGATTCCGGACCTGGGTGCCAAGCACGAGGTGGTGTTGTACGAGGCGAACCGCATCGACGACGCCGTGCAGTTCACCAAGGCAGCGTCGGAGGCGCTCACCGGCATACCGCGCGCCTTCCTGCGCAACGTACTCGAGGGCATCGTCCGTCAGGCCAAGGCCCGGGGCGTCACCGAGGTGACGCCGGAGTTCCTCGCGCTGCTGAACAAGGAGCGCGGCTGAGCAACGGGAACGGCCGGACCACGCCCAGCGGCGCTGGCCCTCGTCGATCTTGGGGCGCACCCGTGGGTCGAGCGTTTCCAGCGCGACCGCCTCTGGTGTACCTCGGGCCGCGGAGTAGCGCGGCCGCTCCTACGCCGCTTCCCGAACCGCCATCGCAGCGGCGCTCCGCGCGGGGCTGCCTTCGCGGCGCTTCTTCGCGAAGTGCACGCAGGTGGTGATCAGGCCCAGCGTAATGGCGATCTCGCCGAGGTTGGCGACGAGCAGGCCGTAGTCGCCCCACCAGGGGCCGGCGACGGAGAACATGAAGATGGCGCCGAGCGCCATCCACGGCCAGCGCCGTTTCACCCAGACGCCGATGCCGGTGATCAGCACGATGATGTTGGTGATGATGGCGACGGTGCCCGCGTCGGCGCCGCTCGGCACCGGGATCTGGTCGGGGCTGCACAGCTGGGCGCCCTTGACGCTGGTGCTGTAGCGCACGGTGTCGCCCAGGCAGGCCAGCACCAGGTTCATGTCGAAGATCTTCGGGATGTCGTGGACCGACAGTGCCACGGCCACGACGCAGAAGGCCCCCATCACGAACTTGTTGCTGGCACCGGGCAGTTCCGCCTGCCGCGCGATGGAGCCGGCCGCGATGACCAGCAGCGGCAGCAGGGCCCAGTGCCAGGCAAAGGCCGGCACGCTCATGGCGTAGAGCAGGTCGCCCTCGCCGATGAAGCGGCCCATGCCGATGCGCAGGTTGTCGTAGAAGAGCAGCGTGCCGCCGAAGAGCACGAGGAACAGCGATACCGGCTTGTCGTTCTGCGACCAGAGCTTCCAGCCCCAGAGCCAGATGCTGATGTGGATGAGGGAGTACGTGAGGAAGATGGCAGAGAGCATGCGCAGGTTCCCTTGGCTGGCCGGTCCCCGGGGAATGCCGGTGCCGGTGGGCGCGTCGGCGGGCGCTTATGTCGAGGGCGGCCGGCGCCGATGCGCGACCCGACTCTAGCCCAAGCGCGACGGGCGCGGTAGCTCAGTCGACGCGGTTGCGCCGTTCGCCGGCCTGCCAGGCCCGGACGTTGGCCACCACCTCGTCCAGCGCCCGCTGGCGTGATTCCCGGGCCGCCCAGGCGATGTGGGGCGTGACGATGAGGTTGGGCAGCCGCGCCTCGAGCAGCGGGTGCCCGTTCACCGGCGGCTCTGCGTCGAGGACGTCGATGCCGGCGCCGCCGAGGTGGCCGCCCTGCAGCGCGGCCAGCAGTGCCTGCGGGTCCACCAGCGCCCCGCGGGCGGTATTGATGAGCAGGCTGCCGGGACGCAGGCGGGCGAGGCTGTCTGCATTCATCAGGTGCCGCGTGGCCGGCGTCAGCGGGCAATGCAGCGACAGGACGTCGACCTGGTCGAGCACGTCCGGCCACGGCACGCGCTCGATCCCGGCGGGCGCCGCCGCCCCCGGGTCCCGGGCGGCGGCCAGCACCCGCATGCCGAAGGCCTGGGCCACCCGCGCCACCGACTGGCCGAGGTTGCCGAGCCCGACGATGCCGAGCGTCTTGCCGGCCAGTTCCCGGCTCGGGTAGTCGAGCAGGCAGAAGTCCCGGCTCCGCTGCCAGCCACCGGCGGCGAGCAGCGCGTCGTACTCCCGCAGCCGCAGGGTCAGGGCGAGGATGAGCCCGAACACGTGCTGCACGACGGAGGGCGCGCAGTAGTTGCGGATGTTGGTCACCGCAATGCCGCGGGCCCGGGCGGCGGTGACGTCCACATTGTCGATGCCCGTGGCCGCCAGGCCGATGTAGCGAAGCCGTGGCGCCTCGGCCAGCAGCGCGGCGTCCACGTCGACCTTGTTGACGAGAGCGACCTCGCAGCTGGCGAGCCGTCCCCGGCGCTCGTCGCGGTCCGTATGGTCGTGGAGCGTGATGCCGGGCAGGGCGGCCCGGAGTCCCGCGAGGTCGAGGTCCACCGGGCCGAGCGACGCGAAGTCGAGGAAAGCAGCGCGCAGCGCTGGCCCTTCAGCCGGCATCCTGCATGCCCCGGGCGATGCCGTCGACGCTGGCGATGAGGGTCGGCAGCAGGGTTTCGTCGCCAGACTCGCGCCAGCGGCGCAGCAGCTCCACCTGCAGCAGGCTCATGGGGTCGACGTACGGGTTGCGCAGGCGGATTGAGCGCCGCAGGGTGTTGCTCGTCTCGAGCAGCTCGCGCTGCTGGCGCAGCGTCAGGACCATGCGCACGGCCAGGTCGAACTCGGCGCGGATCTCCGGGTAGAACCGGTCGTGGAGCGGGCCGGCCAGGGCCGAGTAGCGCGCCGCAATCCCCAGGTCGCTCTTCGCCAGGGCCATCTCCACGTCGCCGATGAGCGTGCGGAAGAAGTGCCAGCCGCCGAGCATGGCGCGCAGCCGCTCCTCGCCGAAGTGTTCGATGGTGCGTGCAAGGCCCGTCCCCATGCCGAACCAGCCGGGCAGGATGTTGCGGCTCTGGGTCCAGGCGAAGACCCAGGGTGCCGTACCGGCCGCCGCCAGCAGTCCCTCGGCCACCAGCGCGCCGGGCGCCGCGCCGCGCCGCAGGCGCTCGATGACGTCGGCCGGGGTCGCCAGCCGGTAGTAGTCGGCGAAGCCCGGCGTATGCAGCACGAGGGCCTGGTAGCGCTCGCGCGTGGCGCTGGCCAGGAACGCGGCGACCTCTTCCCAGCGGCCGTCGGCCGGCAGGGGCACCGGCCGCGCCGTCGACTCGGTCACGGCGGCGAGCGCCTGCTCGATGGTGCGCACGGCGATGGCACGCACGCCGTACTTGATGGCGATCAGCTCGCCGGGCTCCTCGGCGCGCACGCGGCCGCGCACGGTGCCGGGTGGCGCGCAGAGCACGTCGGCGTGGGACTTGCCGCCGCCGAGGCGGATGGCGCCCGGCGCACCGTGGCAGGGGATGAGCTCCATGCCGACGGCGTCGGCCACGGCCATGAGGTCGCGCTGGGCCCTGAAGAGCGCGACCCGCGCCGAGGCCAGGTCGGCGTCGACGTTGGTGTCGGGTACGGCGAGGCCGACCTTCTGCCGGCCTGCGCGGGCGGCGATGTGTTCCCCGTAGACCGGGTCGCGGGCCAGGGCGCCCAGCAGCGCCGGCGCTGCCTCGAGCCGTGCGATGCTGTCGAACTCGGGTGCGATGTCCAGCGGCACGGCGCCGGACGTGCGCCGCAGCTGTCCCCACTGGGCCAGCAGCAGCACCGACAGCGCGTCGTCGACACCCTCGAAATGGCTGATGAGGCAGGGGCCCACGGCGTCGTCGCAATAGCGCCGCCGCAGGAACGCCACCGCCTGGAACACCCCGACCAGGCGCTTGGCCTCGTTGTCGAGGTCGGCGGCGGGGGACTCGTTGTCACGCAGGGCACGGCGCAGCCGCTCGGTGCGGGCGGCCGGGTCGAGGGCCTCCCAGTCCGCCTCACCGAGGCAGCGGCCGACGACGCGGCGGTTCACGGCCGCGTCGACGCGGATGTCCAGCGTCAGCAGGTGGAAGCCGAAGGTGGCGATGCGCCGGCGCAGGCGCTGCACCGGGAAGAGCCCCGCGTGCTGGCCGCGATGGGCCGTGAGGCTCGCGATCACCAGGTCGATGTCGGCGGCGAACTCGGCGGCGGACTCGTAGGGGTAGAGGCCATCGGAGTACGTCGACTGCAGCCGCGCCATGACGAGGCGCAGGAACACGCGGTAGGGCATGTCCCGGTGTCGTGCCGGCACGATGCCAGCCGTGTTCGGGAAGTGCCCTGAGTACAGGCGGGTGCGCTCGGTCAGTGCCTCGAGTACCGGCACGCGGCCCGCGCTCTGGGAGAGCTTCTCGGCGAGCTCGCGGCACTCGCGATAGTAGAGGTCGAGCACGAGGCCCCGCTGGCGAGCCAGCGTCTCGCGGATCGTGCGGGCCGTGATCTCGGCGCGGCCCACCAGGTCGCCGCCGATGAGCGAGCCCATGCGGAAGAGTACCGGCGGCTCGAGGCCACGCGCCGCGGGTCCCCACGCCACCTCGGCGGCGGCCAGGAAGTTCTCGGTGATGACCGGCGCGATGCGGTAGACGATGTCGGTGACGAAATAGAGGACGTGCTCGATCTCGGCGCCCACCGTGCGCGCCTCCCCGGGATGCTCTTCGGTCTGCCAGATGGTGGCGAGGTCGCCGTGGATGTTCTCGAAGTCGGTGGCCACCTCGGCGGGCGACAGCGCCGCGTTCTGCAGGTCGAGCAGCCGGCGCACGATGTCCTGCTGCCGGCGCAGGATCGTGCGGCGCGTGGGCTCGGTGGGGTGGGCCGTGAGCACCGGCTGGAAGCACAGCTTCGGCAGCACCTGGCGGAACTCGTCGAGCGTCACGCCGGCGTCGCGCAGCCGGCAGAGGATGTCCTCGATGCCGCCGGGCTGCCGGTGCAGGCCCTCGCGCATGTAGTCGCGCCGGCGGCGGATGCGGTGCACCTGCTCGGCGGCGTTCACCGCCTGGAAGTACGTCGAGAAGGCGCGGATGAAGTCCCGGGCGAGCGTCGCGTCGAGGCCGGCCAGCAGCGCGTCGAGGGCGTCGGCCGCGTCCGGGTCGCCCTCGCGCCGGGCGATGGCCTTCTGCCGGGCCTCCTCGACGGCGGCGAACAGCCGGTCGCCGGGCTGGCCCTCATCGTTGTCGTCCCCCTGCTCCCGCAGCAACTGGCCGACGATCTCGCCGAGGCGGTGGACGTCCTGGCGCAGGGCCTCGTCCTTGGCCGCGAAGACGATGTCGGCGCGCTTCTCCGCCGGCGGGGCGAGGGCTTCGATCCGGGGGGGCGGCATAGGGGGCGCAGGATACTCCCCGACGCCGTCCGGCGGGCGTGGACGGCGGGAAAGTCCGGCCTTGACGCCCGCCGCGGCCCACGGGGATACTCGCGCCATGTTCAGGTCCCGGCCCGTTGCCCGCTGGTGGTGGTCCCGCTCCACGGTTCGTGCCGTGCGGACGGGTGCTGGCTAGCCGAAACCCCTTAACGACCTGGCCACCAGACCCATCTCCGCCCGGTGTGGAGATGGGTTTTTTGTTTTCCGGACCCCCGAAACATGCAGCCGCCATTCGACATAGCCGCCGACCTCGACACCCCGGTGTCGACCTTCCTGAAGCTGGCCCCCCTGAAGCCCCGCTACCTGCTGGAGAGCGTCGAGGGCGGGCTGAACCTCGCCCGCTATTCCTTCCTCGGCTTCGGTGACGCCGTCGAGTTCCGGCTCGACGACCAGGGGCTGCTGGCCGCAGGCCGCCGCGGTCCCCGCCCCGCCGGGCGTGACGAGTTGCTGGGCGCCCTGCGGACGACCCTGGCGGCCGCGCCGCGGCTGGCGCCCGAGGTGCCCGACCTGCCCTTCGCCGGCGGCCTCGTGGGCGTTGCGGGTTACGACCTGGTGCGCTACTTCGAGCGGCTGCGGAATCCGCCGGTCAACCCCCGGAACCCGGTGGCACCCGATGCCGCTTATGTCGCCACGAGCGCGCTGCTGGTCTTCGACCACCTGACCCGGCGCATCGCGCTGCTGGCGGCCGGCGGCGACGGTGAGCGCCGGCGCCTGCGGGCCGAGGTCATCCGCCTGCTGCGCGGCGCGCTGCCGGCGACCCCGCCCGGGGGTCGCCACGCACCGGCGGTGCAGAGCCTGTCCCAGCCGGAGTTCCTCGACCGGGTGGCCGCCGCCAAGCGCGCCATCGGCCGCGGCGACGTCTACCAGCTGGTGCTGTCGGTGCAGTTCACCGGCGAGCACACGCTGTCGCCCTTCGAGACCTACCGGGCGCTGCGGCTGCTGAACCCGTCGCCGTACATGTTCTTCGTCGACCTCGGCGACATCCAGCTGGCCGGCTCGTCGCCCGAGGCGCTGGTCAAGCTGCGCCAGGGCCACGCCTCGCTGCGCCCCATCGCCGGCACGCGCCCCCGGGGCGCCACCGACGACGAGGACCGCGACCTCGAGGCGGGGCTGCTGGCCGACGCCAAGGAGAACGCCGAGCACGTGATGCTGGTGGACCTCGCACGCAACGACCTGGGCCGCGTCGCCACGGCCGGCTCGGTGCACGTGGCGCCGTACCGCTCCATCGAGCGCTACAGCCACGTCATGCACATCGTCAGCGGCGTGCAGGGCCAGCTGGCACCGGGCCGCGACGCCTTCGACCTGTTCGCCGCGGCGTTCCCGGCGGGCACGCTCGTGGGCGCACCGAAGGTCCGGGCCATGGAGCTCATCGACGAGCTCGAGCCCGTGCGCCGCGGGCTCTACGCGGGCACCGTGGGTTATTTCGGCGGCAACGGCGACATGGACCAGGCCATCGCCATCCGCACGCTCGTCTTCTGCAACGGCACCTACCAGATCCAGGCGGGCGCCGGCATCGTCGCCGACTCGAACCCCGAGGCCGAGTACCAGGAGGTGCTGGCCAAGAGCGCGATCCTCAGGCACGCGCTGGAACTCGCCGAGGAGGGACTGTGATGGCCGCCGCGATCAAGCCCCGGCTGCTGCTGGTCGACAACTACGACTCCTTCACCTACAACCTCGTGCAGGCGTTCCTGGTGCTGGGCGCCGACGTCACGGTCTTCCGCAACGACGAGATCACCGTCGGCGAGGCGCTGGCGTTCGCGCCAAGCCACGTCTGCATCTCGCCGGGCCCGGGCCGGCCCGAGGACGCCGGCGTGTCGCTGGCCATGATCGGGGCCTTCGCCGACCGCGTGCCGCTGCTCGGCGTCTGCCTGGGACACCAGTCGCTGGTGCACCACTTCGGCGGGCGCATCGTGTCGGCCGACCGTCTCATGCACGGCAAGACCTCGATGGTCACCCACGACGGCCGCACCATCTTCCGGGGCCTGCCGAACCCGTTCCAGGCCGGTCGCTACCACTCGCTGGCCGCGGAGCCCGCGAGCCTGCCGGGCATGCTCGAAGTGACCGCCCGCAGCGAGACCGGCGAGATCATGGGCGTGCGCCACAAGGTGCTGCCGCTCGAGGGCGTGCAGTTCCATCCCGAGAGCGTGCTCACCCCCGACGGCAACCGGCTGCTGGGCCAGTTCCTCGAGCTCGTGCCCGGGCCGCGGCCGTGAGCGCTGCCGCCCTGCTCGACCCGCTGCTGCGGCGGGAGGACCTGACGGCCGACCAGGCCGCCGGCCTCCTGAGGGAGCTGGCCGCGGATTTGCTGGCGCCGGCGCTGGCCGGCGCGCTGCTGGTGGCGCTGCGCATGAAGGGCGAGACGGCCGCCGAGGTGCGCGGCTTCGCCCAGGCCATGCGCGAGCTGGCCCGGCCGTTTCCGCTGCCGCCGGGCCTGGCCGCCGCCGATTCCGTCGGCACCGGTGGCGACGGCTCCGGCAGCCTGAACATCTCCACCGGCGCGGCGCTGGTCGCCGCGGCCTGCGGCGTACCAGTGGTCAAGCACGGCAACCGCTCGGTGTCGTCGAAGTCCGGCAGCGCCGACGTGCTCGAGGCGCTGGGCATCACGCTGCACGCCACGCCCGAGGCCGCCGCTGCCCAGCTGGCCCACGCCGGCTTCACGTTCCTCTTCGCCCAGCACTTCCACCCGGCGATGAAGCACATCGCGCCGGTGCGCAGGGCGCTCGGCGTGCGCACGGTGTTCAATATCCTGGGTCCCCTCACGAACCCGGCGGCGCCGCCCTACGGGCTGGTGGGCGCCTTCGACCTGCCCACGGCGCAGCTCATGGCCGAGGCCCTGTCGGGCCTGCCCATCGAGCGCTACTTCGTCGTGCACGGCGAGCCCGGCTGGGACGAGCCCACGCCCTGCGGTCCCTTCGTGCTGTTCGACGTACGCCCGGGGCAGGTGAAGCGCCACCGGCGCGACCCGCAGGAATACGGCATCGGCCGCTGCACGCCGGAACAGCTGGCCGGCGGCGACGCCGCGCACAACGCGCGGGCGCTGGAGGCCGTGCTGACCGGCCGTGACCCCGGCGCCTACCACGACGCGCTGGTGCTGGGTGCCGGCCTCGTGCTCGAGGTCACGGGCAAGGCCCGCGGGCTGCGCCGGGGTGTCGAGCGCGCCGCCGACGCGCTGCGCTCCGGTGATGCCAGCGTGCTGCTGGCGAAGCTGCGTTCCGGCGCATGAGCCTGCCTGTCCGCCCGGCCGGCGACTTCCTCGCGCGCATGGCCGCGGCCAGCGAGGCGCGCGTCGCCGCGGCGCTGCGCCACGTGCCCGAGGCCGCGCTGCGCTCGCGGGCGCTCCGCCTGCCGCCGCCGCCGGCCCTGGCGCTGTCGCCCACCCGCTTCGACGTCATCGCCGAGGTCAAGCGGCGGTCGCCGGCAGCCGGCACGCTGGCCGCCGGCGCGCTGAAGGTCGCCGCCCAGGGCCGCAGCTACGTGCGGGGCGGGGCGGCGGCGCTGTCGGTGCTGACGGAGCCCGCGGAGTTCCAGGGGCAGCTGGCGCACCTCGTCGAGGTGGCCGCGGCCGCCGGCGACGTGCCGTGCATGCGCAAGGATTTCCTGGTGGCGCCGTACCAGCTCTACGAGGCCAGGGTCTCGGGCGCGGGCGGCGTGCTGCTGATCGTCGCCATGCTCGACGACGCACGGCTCGCCGACATGGTGGACGTGGCACTGCAGCTCGGCCTCTTCGTGCTGCTGGAGGTCTTCGACGCCGGTGACGTGATGCGCCTGCGGCCGCTGCTGCGGCGGCTCTGCCCGCCCCGGGCCGATGGCCGCGTGCGCTACCTCGTCGGCGTGAACTGCCGCGACCTGCGCACGCTGCAGGTGGATTTCGGCCGCTTCGCCGCCCTCGCCCGCGAGCTGCCCGTCGGCGTGCCGAAGGTCGCCGAGAGCGGCGTCGAGTCCGTGGCCCAGGCGGCCCGGGTGGCGGAGCTCGGCTACGAGCTCGCCCTCGTCGGCACGGCGCTCATGCGGGCCACCGACCCGGCGCGCCTGCTCGCCGAGCTCATTGCCGCCGGTCGCTCGTCCGTGGGGGAGCCCGCGTGAGCGTGCTCCCTGGCGACATCGGGCCGGCTCCCCAGGCCACCTTCGTCAAGATCTGCGGCCTCAAGACCGAGCGGGCCGTGGCCGCCGCCGTGGCCGCCGGCGCCGACGCGGTGGGCTTCGTCTTCGCCGAATCGCCACGGCAGGTGACGCCGGCCCGGGCCATGGCCCTCTGCCGCGACCTGTCGCCCATCGTCATGAAGGTCGCCGTCATGCGGCACCCGGCGCCTGCCGAGTGGCAGGCCGTGTGGGACAAGTTCGACCCGGACTGGCTGCAGACCGACGCCGGTGACTTCGCCGCACTGAAGCTGCCGGAGCCCGTCACGCCCGTGCCCGTGTACCGCGACGTGGCAGGCCTCGACGAAGACGCCGCGGCGGCCGCCGACTTGATACTCTTCGAGGCGGCCGCCAGCGGCCGCGGTGAGCGTGCCGACTGGGACCGCGCTGCCCGGCTCGCCGCCCGCACCCGGCTGATCCTGGCCGGTGGTCTCACGCCGGAGAACGTCGGCGAAGCCATCCGCCGCGTGCGCCCCTTCGGCGTCGACGTGAGCAGTGGCGTGGAGTCGCGCCCCGGGGTCAAGGACCCGGCGCGCATCGAGGATTTCATCGCGGCCGTCCGCGAAGCAGAGCGAGTCAATGCAGGTTGAACTGAACGCACAGGAGCGCAGCACGCTGCTCGCGCGGCTCACCCGGGGTGAGCTGCCCGACGCGCGCGGCCGCTTCGGACCCTTCGGCGGGCGCTACGCGCCCGAGACCCTGGTGCCCGCGCTGGAGCGGCTGGCCGAGGGCGCGGCGCAATACCTCCGCGACCCGACCTTCCAGGCGGAACTCGGCCTCGAATTGCGCGACTGGGTCGGCCGGCCGACGCCGCTGACCCATGCGCCGACGCTCTCGCGCCACTGGGGCGCCGACGTCTGGCTCAAGCGCGAGGACCTGGCCCACACCGGCGCCCACAAGATCAACAACGCCCTGGGCCAGGCGCTGCTGGCGAAACGCCTCGGCGCCGAGCGCATCATCGCCGAGACCGGCGCCGGCCAGCACGGTGTCGCGACGGCGGCGGCCTGCGCGCGGGTCGGCATCTGCTGCACCGTCTACATGGGCGCCGTCGACGTGCGTCGCCAGGCGCCGAACGTCGAGCGCATGGTGCAGCTGGGCGCCCAGGTGGTGCCCGTGAAGGGCGGCGACCAGACGCTGCGGGCGGCCATCGACGAGGCCTTCCGCGACTGGGTCTCCGATCCCGTGAAGGCGTACTACCTGCTGGGGTCCGCCGTGGGCCCGCACCCGTACCCGTGGCTCGTGCGCGAGCTGCAGTCGGTGATCGGCCGCGAGGCGCGCGCGCAGTCGCTCGAGAAGATCGGCCGGCTGCCCGACGTGGCCGTGGCCTGCGTCGGCGGCGGCTCCAACTCCATCGGCCTGTTCCACCCGCTGGTGGGTGACGCCGGCATCCAGCTGCTCGGCATCGAGGCGGGCGGGCGCGGCGCCGGGCTCGGCGACAACGCGGCGACCCTGGCCACCGGCCGGCCCGGCGTGCTCCACGGCACCTACTCGATGCTGCTGCAGGACCGGGAGGGCCAGGTGCAGGAGACGCATTCGGTGTCTGCCGGCCTCGACTACCCCGGCGTCGGCCCCGAGCACTCGCTGCTGCAGGCCATCGGCCGCGTGAGCTACGAGAGCGCCACCGACGACGAGGCCCTCGACGCACTGCGCGAGTGCTGCTCGTCCGAGGGCATCCTGCCGGCCATCGAGAGCTCCCACGCGCTGGCCGGCGCGCGGCGCTGGGCGGCGAAGAACCCGGGCAAGGTCATCCTCATCGGCCTGTCGGGCCGGGGCGACAAGGACATGCCGACGCTCTCGCAGGTCTTCGGCGGGGCGCGCAAGATCATCGAGGCATCCGCCGATGGCTGAGAGCACTGGCAAGGCCGCCCGCCGGGCCGAACTGCCCCACGAGCGCATCAGTGCGGCGATCCGCGCCGCCAACGAGGCGGGCCAGCCGGCGCTGGTGCCGTACATCACCGCCGGCTACCCGGACAAGGACCGGTTCATCGACACCCTGCGGGCCATCGCCCGCGAGGGCGACGTGGTCGAGGTAGGCGTGCCCTTCAGCGACCCCATGGCCGACGGCGTCACGATCCAGCGGGCGAGCCACGCGGCCATCGCCGCCGGCGTCTCGCTGCGGTGGATCCTCGCCGAGCTCACGGCCGCCGGGGAGCTCGACGCGCCCATCGTGCTGATGAGCTACCTGAACCCGCTGCTCAACTACGGCTACAACGCGCTGGCCGAAGCCTCGCTGGCCGCCGGCGTCTCCGGCTTCATCGTGCCGGACCTGCCCTACGAGGAGGGCGACGAGCTGCGCGCCGCCCTCGAGAAGCGCGGCATCGCGCTGATCCAGCTCGTCACGCCGGTCACGCCGGCGCATCGCCTCACGGAGCTCTGCGCCGCGAGCCGCGGCTTCGTCTACGCCGTCACCATCGCCGGCATCACCGGCGGCGGCAGGGAGCTGCCTCCGACGGTCACCGAGTACCTCGACCGCGTGCGCGGCAGCACCACGCTGCCCGTCTGCGCCGGCTTCGGCGTGCGCCGCGCCGACCAGGTGAAGTCCCTCGGCCGGCACGCCGCCGGCTGCGTGGTGGGCTCGGCGCTGGTTGAAGAGCTCGAGGCCGGGCGGGACCCGGTGGCGTTCCTGCGGGGGCTGCGGGCGCCGGGCTGACCCCGGCCCGCGCAGGCGGCCGTGTCCTCCGATACCACGGTCCTCGGCCTGCCGAAGCTGCCGGCGCGCTACGCCGGCATCGTCATGCCGCTGCTGCTGTCGATCCTGATGACGATGATCGTCTCCTTCGTCAGCACGGCGCGGGCCGTCGGTTTTCCGACGGGGTTCCTCCGGGTCTGGGCCGGCGCCTGGGCCATGTCGTGGATCGTCGCCTTCCCGACGCTGCTGCTCCTGCTGCCCGTCGTTCGTCGGGCCACGGCGGCGGTGGTGCGCGGCGGCTAGCCGCACGGGGGTACGGCCCCGGGCCCACCGACGTGGAGTAGGCTGGAGTCCTCGCCATCCGGGGGGATTGCCGATGACGCCCGTCAACCGTCGTGACCTCGTTGCCCTGGGCCTGGGGGCCGGGCTCGTAGCCAGCATGGTGCCCACGGCGGTACCTGCCGCCAGCGCGGCAGCCCGGGGCAAGCCACCGCCGTCGACGTCGCCCGGCTGGGGCTACGGCCCCTTCGACTCGCTGCGCGACTTCGTCGCCGAGCTCGACCGGCGCGGGCTCGTGCTGCACGTCCCCCGCATCGACCAGGACGCGTGGGAGGCGACGGCCCTCATGTACCGCCTGATCGACCGCTTCGGCCTGGCGGCGACGCCGGCCATCCTGGCGGAGCAGGTGCGTGTCGAGGGCCGCTGGGTCGATGGCCCGCTGCTCATCAACCAGTACGGCCACACGGACACCGAGGCCGTAGCCGTCGGCATCGAGCCTGTCGCGGGCAATCACGCCGCCACCTATCGCGCCGCGATGATGCGCGCGGGCCAGTTCTTCCGCGACGGCACGCTGCCGGGTATCCCGCCGCGCGTCATCGGGCGCGCCGCCGCACCCTGCAAGGAGGTGGTCCTGACCGGCGACGCCATCGACGTCCGCAAGTTCGCCTTCATCCAGTCGAATCCGGCCGACGCGGGCCGCTACGTCAACACGGGCTCGGTATTCACCTGGGACCCGGAGCTCGGCCGCAACTTCGGCACCTACCGCTGCCAGATCAAGGGCCCCACGCGCCTCGGCGTGAATCCCGAGCCCGGCCAGAGCGGCTGGCGCATGCTGATGAAGATGAAGGAGCGTGGCGACCGGTCGGCGCGCATCGCCATCGCCCTGGGCCAGGATCCCGCGACCTGGGTCCTGTCGACGTCGAAGCTCGGCATGGGTGCCGCCGACGAGCTCGACCTCGTGGGCGGCATCCGCGGCCGGCCACTCGACGTGGTGAAGTGCGAGACCAGCGACATCCTGGTACCGGCCCACGCCGAGATGATCATCGAGGGCGTCATCCCCCTCGACCAGCCGATGCTGCCCGAGGGCCCGTTCGGCGAGATGCGCGGCTACATGGGGCGCGCCAAGGCCGAGAACTTCTGGATGGACATCACCTGCATCACACACCGGCGAAGGCCGTGGGTGGTGAACCAGTTCACCGGCGTGAACCGCGGCAGCCCCTCGGCCACCTCGCACATGTCGAGCCTGATGGGCCTGCAGAAGGTGGCGCCGGGCGTCACCATGCTGCACACGCCATCGGAGTTCCCGGGCTTCGCCTTCGTCAGCCTGCGCAAGGAGCGCGTGGGCCAGGGTCTCGAGGCGGGCAGGCTCGCCGCCGAGCGGGTCGGCATGGCCAAGATCGTCGTCGTGGTCGACGACGACATCGACGTGCTCGACCACGTGGCCACCTTCCACGCCATGGGCGCCCAGTGGCAGCCGGCCACGGCCCACGCCGTGCTCACCAACCTGCGCGGCCACCTGCTCGACCCGAGCCTCGCCAACCCGCCCATGACCAGCAAGATCGTCGTCGACGCCACGCGCCAGTGGCCCGAGGAAGGCGGTCCGAAGGTCTATCAGGTGCTGAACCGCACACTGCTGGACAAGCAGGCGCCCGAGGCTATCGCCCGCGTCGACGCACGGTGGCGCGAGCTCGTTGGTGACTGGCGGCCGCCGGAGGCGTGAGGCGGGAGGTAGCCGTGCGCCGCACGCTGGGCGCCACCGCGACGGCCTGACCTCCTCAGCCCTTCTCGCGCACTTCGAAGCCGAAGGGCAGCAGGGCGAGCCGCGTCATCTTCAGGTGCTGGGCCGCGAGCGGCAGCCCGACGATGGTGATCGCGAAGAGCAGCGCCAGCACGAGGTGCGCCAGGGCCAGTTCCAGCCCGGGCAGCAGGATCCAGAGGATGTTCATGACTACGGCGAGGCAGCCGCTGGGCGGTTCCCTCTCGCGGATCTCGCGGCCGAAGGGCGCCAGGGCGAGGCCAGCCAGCTTGAAGCACTGGATGCCGAACGGGATGCCGATGATGGTGACGCAGAGCAGGAGCGAGCCCAGCGCGTAGCCCAGCACCAGGATGAAGCCACCGCAGACCAGCCAGACGATGTTGAGCAGCAGGTTCACGCCGGCAATCATAGGGCATCCGCGTCAGCCGCTGCCGGCGGCTGACGGTTATGCTGGACCGAACCGCAAAGCCCGTCGCTGGAGCCGTCCATGACCGAGCCCGATCGCCTCGAGACCCTCGAAACCAAGTGCGCCTACCTCGAGGCGTCGGTACAGGAGCTCTCGGACGTCGTCTATCGCCAGCAGCAGGCCATCGACCGGTTGCTGGTGGGCCAGCAGGAGCTGGTCCGTCGCCTGGGCGAGGTGGCGCCGGCGGCTGCGTCGCCGGCGGCCGTCGACGAGAGGCCGCCGCACTACTGACGCCATGACGCTCACGCCACCCACCGATGTGGTTCCGGCCGATCTGCCGGCCGTGCGGGCCGTGATCGCCGCTGCGATCCGGACCTCCGTCGCGCGTTCGGAGGAGGAGGCCCTCTTCCTGGTCTCGGATGTCGAGGAGAGCCTCACCGCGTGGCAGGCCCATCCCGAGCATTGCGTCCACCTGAAGTGCCGGGTCGATGGCCAGCTTGCCGGTGTCATCCTGGTGAAGGACCACTGGAACCTGACCAACCTGTTCGTCGCCCCGCCGTACCAGGGCAGCGGTATCGGCCGGCTGCTGCTCACCCAGGCCATCGCGAGGTGCCGGCCGGTGAGCCCGCGGCCCGCCCTGCTGGTGCACTCGTCGACCGTCGCCGTGGGCTTTTACCGGCGCATGGGCTTCGTGCCGAATGGCGAGCCGCGGGACCGGCCCGGCGGTTGCGTGCCGCTGCGCTACGACTGGCACGCCGCGGTGACGCCCGGTGACCGCGGGCGCTGATCGCGTCATTCCCTGTCTGCAGGATGCGCCCGCTGACCGGGCCATCCGCCGAGACCTGTCCGGGGCGGGGCGCCGCCAGCGGGCCGCACCACGTCCGGTGCGGCCCTGCGTAAGCCATGCCGTCCCAGGGCTCAGCGCCAATATGACTGCGACGGTGGAGCTGCCGGTGGCGACCTTCGGGCGGGATCCGGCCAGGGATGGGGCCAGCCGGCGCAAGCACGGGGTGTCGTGTCGCGATGCGCAGCCGATGTTTGTAGATCGCGCCGGGTCATTGCCCGGGACGTCGTGCACAGCGTCACCGGGACGCGGCACCAAGGCGCACGCTGGCCCGGCTGGCGTCCGGTACCAGCGCATGATCCGGGCGCTGCCCGACGGCCACGCAGACCTGCGTCGTGGCTTGCCTCCCTCAACCCCGGCGGGGCGTGGCCGTCGCCCGTAGGCCACTGCAGCGCCATGTCCTCGAAGCCAGGGATGCCAGTCAGACGCGGCCGGGCCCACGACGGGGATTCGGATCCCGACCTGCGTTATCCAGCGCTGTTGCTGGCCCTCTTCGCCGCCATCTTCATCGCCCTGGGTCTCCGGCCGTCCTTCCGCGAGGACTGGCTGCTGGAGAACCTGCTGGTCCTCGTCGCGGTGCCGGTCTTCGTGGCGACCGCGCCCCGTCACCGCTTCAGCAACCTGGCCTACACCGGCCTCTTCGTATTCCTGTGCGTGCACGAGATCGGCGCCCACTACACCTACAGCCTCGTGCCGTGGCACGACTGGTGGCAGGGGCTGACGGGCAGCGAGGGACCGGCGCCCGCGCGCAACCACTTCGACCGGGTGGTGCATTTCCTGTACGGGCTGCTGATCTACCCGCTGACCTTCGAACTCTTCGCCGCCGTGGCCCGACCGCGCGGTGCCTGGCGTTACGCGCTGCCGATGTTCTTCCTGTGGTCCCACGCGCCGATCTACGAGATCATCGAATGGGGTGCCGCCGGGCTCTTCGGCGGCGACCTCGGGCAGGCGTACCTGGGAACCCAGGGCGACATCTGGGACGGGCAGAAGGACATGGCGCTTGCCATGTCCGGGTCGCTGCTGGCGGCGCTGCTCTGGCCCTGGGTGCGGCGGCCCGCCTGACTCCCGACGGAAGGACACATCGATGCCCGGACGGCTGACCGGCAAGGTCGTCATCGTCACCGGCGCCACCTCCGGCATCGGGCGGGCCACGGCGCTCGCCATCGTCCGCGAGGGCGGTCGCGTCGTGGCCTGCGGCCGGCGCCAGGCGGAGGGAGACGCGCTCGTGGCCGAGGTCCGGCAGGCCGGTGGCGAGGTGCGCTTCGCCTGTGCCGACGTCAGTGACGAGGTGCAGGTACAGGCGGTGGTGGCGGCGGCCGTGTCCGCCTTCGGCCGGGTCGACGGTGCCTTCAACAACGCCGGCATCCTCGGCGACCCCGACACGCCGCTGCACGAGAGCACGGCCGGCAACTTCCAGCGCGTCATGGCCGTGAACGCCCTGGGCGTGATGCTTTCCATGAAGCACGAGATCGCGGCGATGCTGGCGACGGGGGGCGGCAGTATCGTGAACTGCGCGTCGGTGCTCGGGCACGCCGGCTCGACGGGCGACAGCGCATATACCGCCAGCAAGCACGCCGTCGTCGGGCTCACGCGGTCGGCGGCGCTGGAGTACGCCCGCCGGGGCATCCGCGTGAATGCCGTGGCGCCGGCGGCCATCGGCACCGCGATGATGGACCTCATCACCGGCGGGCCCGACACGGCCATGGCCGCGGCCATCACCCGGCTGCACCCGGTCGGCCGCATGGGCCGGCCCGGGGAGGTCGCCGCGGCGGTCTGCTGGCTGCTCTCGGACCAGGCCTCCTTTGTCACCGGGCAGTCGTACCCGGTCGACGGGGGCTATCTGGCGCAATAGCCGGGGCTCCGGGCGTGCGTCGATCGCAGGCCGGCCACCGGCCCGCCGCTACAATGGACTGCCGGCTTCCGGTAGCTGCAGGATCGCGCCATGCGTCCGTTGATCATTGCCACGCTGCTGGCGGTAATGCCCTGGCCGGCGCTGGCCGCCGACGCCTTCAAGCCGCGGGTCTCCATCACCCCCCTGGTGGGCTACCGCATCGGCGGGGAGATCGAGGGCGAGGACGCGGGCGAGGCCGGCAGCCAGGACGTGGAACTCGAGAACGCCTCCGTCTACGGCCTCGTCATCAACCTGCCGGCCGAGAAGATGCAGAGCGGCGACTACACCGAATGGGAGCTTTACGTGAGCCGCCAGAAGGTGGGCATCGACCGTCCCCCGGAGGGCATCGACCCCAACCTCGAGATCGACATCACCCACGTGCTGCTGGGGGGTACCTACGTCGGTCCCGGCGAGAGCGTCAGGCCGTTCCTCGGCGCCGGCATCGGTGCCGCCCACCTGAGCCCGGATGCGGGTGACTACGAGTCCGACACCGTCTTCGCCTTCGGCCTGGGTGTCGGCCTGCACCTGTTCCCCGAGCGGCGCATCGGCGGCCGCATCGAGACCCGCGTGCTGGGGGCCGTGACTGACAGCGACAGCGACATCTTCTGCGCCTCGGGCCCGTCCGGGTCCGCCTGCCTGTACCGCGGTTCGGGCAACGTGCTCTGGCAGTGGGAACTCACGGCCGGGCTGTCGGTCCGTTTCTAGGCCATGGCTACCTCCCGCAAGAAGGCGTCGACGACCGGCCGGAAGGCCGCGCCGCCGCGCCGGCGCGCCACCCGGTCCCGCGACCACCGCCTCGACGCGCTGACCACCTGGTACCAGCCCGTGGTCGACCTCGACAGCGGCCGGGTGGTGGGCTTCGAGGCCCTGAGCCGGCAGGTGGGCAAGGACGGCACCGTGCAGTCGGCGGGGCCGCTCATGGACGAGTTCGAGCGCGTGCCGGACCTCCAGTACCGGCTGATCGAGCGCGTGCTCGGGGCCGTGCAGCGGGACCTGGTGCCGCTCTTCGCCCGCCGGCCCGACTTCTACGTGAGCGTGAACATCCCGCCGTCGGTGCTGGGCACCGGGCGCATCGAGCCCATCATCACCGGGCTGGGGCTGACCCGCTGGCTGCGGCGGCTGGTGGTGGAGCTCACCGAGCGGCAAGCCCTCACGGTCCTGGGCCGGGAGGCCATCGAGCGGGCCCGGTCCCTCGGGATCACCGTGGCCCTCGACGACTTCGGCACCGGCCACAGCGGACTGTCCCAGTTCGTCGGGCTGGATCTGGACGTGCTGAAGATCGACCAGAGCCTGCTGCTGCCGGTGCTCGAGAACCGGACGGCGGCCCGCATGCTGCGCGGCGTCGTGGGGCTCGCGGCGGCGCTGCACGTGCGCACCATCGCCGAAGGTGTCGAGAGCTGGGAGCAGGCGTTCTTCCTGCGGGCCGCCGGTGTCGACCACGGGCAGGGGTTCTTCTGGAGCCCGGCGGTGCCGGCGGACCAGATCGAGGCCGTGCTGCAGCGGGGTTTCGCGGACCGGCTGGATCGTCCGGCGGTGCCGGCTGGCGACTGATAGCCTGGCTGGCGGCTCGGTGGGTAAGCCCTTACCAATCAGTGTCTTATAGATATACAGTTATTGACAGTGTCGTGACTGTCGATAGCCGGACCCCCGGCGCTGAGCTCCCTCAGCCCTGCCGCGATCCCCGCGGCCAGCCAAGGCCCGCCACCACCAGCCCCGTACCCCCCAGCAGCCAGCCGAAGCCGGCGGGAGCCGCGGCCAGCCCCACCCAGACGGCGCCGGCGATGACCAGCGAACCCCCCACGGTGGCGAGCCACCGACGGCGGTCGGCAGCCAGTTGCGCGGCCGCATCCGGCAGGCTGCCCCCGGGCGCCGGGGCGGCCGCCGCGGCCGGCTTCTCTAGCGCCTCGTCCACCAGCCGCCGGGCGACCTGGGGCAGGCGCTCGAGGGCGTAGCGCAGGTCTGGCCAGTCGCGGCGGAGCCGCTTGAGGGTGGCCTTCGGGCCGGTCTGCTCCAGCATCCAGGCCTTGAGCACCGGCTTGCCGGTCTGCCAGATGTCGAGGTCCGGGTAGAGCACCCGGCCCAGCCCCTCGATCTGCACCAGGGTCTTCTGCAGCAGGATCAGCTGGGGCTGCACTTCCATGTTGAAGCGCCGGGCGACGCCGATCAGCTGCAGCAGCACGAGCCCGAAGGAGATCTCCTTGAGGGGCTTCTGGAAGATCGGCTCGCAGACGGTGCGGACGGCCGACTCCAGCTCGTCGACCCGGGTGCCGGCGGGCACCCAGCCGGAGTCCACGTGCAGCTTGGCGACCCGGTAGTAGTCCCGGTCGAAGAAGGCGAGGAAGTTGCCGGCGAGATACCGGCGGTCGGTCTCGGTCAGCGTGCCGACGATGCCGAAGTCGACGGCGCAGTAGCGCGGGTTCTCCGGGTCGGTGGCGTCGACGAAGATGTTGCCCGGGTGCATGTCCGCGTGGAAGAAGTTGTCGCGGAAGACCTGGGTGAAGAAGATCTCGACGCCGTTGGCCGCCAGCTTCGGGATGTTGACCCTGGCCGCCCGCAGCGCGTCGAGGTCGTCGATGTTGATGCCCCGGATGCGCTCCTGGGTCAGCACGTTGGTGCGGCACCAGTCGAAGTACACCTCGGGCACGTAGATGATGGGCGAGCCCTGCCAGTTGCGGCGCAGCTGCTGGGCGTTGGCCGCCTCGCGCAGCAGGTCGAGTTCGTCGAGGATGGTCTTCTCGTACTCGGCGACCACGGCCACGGGGCGCAGCCGCCGGGCCTCGGGCCAGTAGCGGCTGACCAGGCGTGACACCGCATACATGACCTCGAGGTCGCGCTCGATGAGCTGGCGGATGCCCGGCCGCAGCACCTTGACCACCACGTCCTGCCCGTCGCGCAGCCGCGCGGCGTGGACCTGGGCGATGGAGGCGGCGGCCAGCGCCTCGGTGGTGAACTCGGCGTAGAGCGCCTCGACCGGCTGGCCGAAGGCCTGCTCGATCTCGCGGCGCGCCTGTTCGCCGGGGAACGGAGGCACCTGGTCCTGCAGCTTGGTCAGCTCGGCGCCGACGTCCGGCGGCAGCAGGTCCTGCCGGGTCGAGAGCGACTGGCCGAACTTCACGAAGATGGGCCCCAGGTCCTCCAGGGCCTGGCGGATGCGCTCGGCCCGGGGCCGGGTCCGGTCCCGTGTCACCCAGGCGGCGGGCGACAGGGCCAGCACGAACCGCAGGCTCCCCGGCAGGCGTGCCGACTCGAGCAGCTCGTCGAGGCCGTGGCGGTAGAGCACCCGCTGGATGCCCAGCAGGCGCACGAAGAGTTGCAGCCGTGTCATGAAGCGCCGGGTCCTGCCTCGCGGCGGGCGGCGAGCAGCGCGAGGCGCGCCTCTGCCCGGTCGACCGCGGCGGCCAGCTCGTCGACGGCTTCGGCGAATTCTTCGACCTCGAGCCGGGCGGGCAGGCTGCGCCGCTCTTCCGTCAGGTACTCGCCGACGCTGCGCGACACCGACTCGACGGCGCGCCCGGCGAAGGCGCGCAGGCCCCGGGCGAACTCGCCCAGCTGGTGCGCCACCGGGTCGCCAACCACCCGGGCGATCTCGTCTTCGAGGTCGGGCGCCGCGAAGTGCAGCAGGTCGCGGAATTTCGTGGCGAGGTCGGTGCTGCCTTCGAGGCGCAGCTCGCCGTCGCGGAACAGCGCCTGCGGATCGGTGGCCAGCAGCCGCAGCAGCGCGAGCGGCGGACCCCCGATGGCGACGTCCACCGGCGCGTCGCCGGCGGCGAGGCTGGCCCGGCCACCGGCCACGGCGAGGCGGACCACCATCGAAAGGCCATCGATGCGCAGGGCCAGGGACCGCCCGTCGAGTTCCGCCGCGATGGCCGCCGCCGTGGCGGACTGGCCGAGCCCGCGGTTCAGCAGGGCCTCGAAGGGACGCAGCAGGAGCTGGAGGGGCTCGTTCGCCATGGGATCCTCAGTAGCGCAGGCCGATGTGCAGGGCGACGATGCCGCCGGCCAGGTTGTGGCAGCGCACGTCCTCGAGGCCCGCCGCCGTCATCATCGCGGTGAGCGTGGCCTGGTCAGGATGCCGGCGGATCGACTCGGCGAGGTAGCGGTAGCTGGCGGCGTCGCCGGCCACGAGGTCGCCCAGGGCCGGCAGCACCCTGAAGGAGTACTGGTCGTAGACCCCGGCGAGCAGCGGCAGCACCGGCTTCGAGAACTCCAGCACCAGCACGCGCCCGCCGGGCTTCGTCACCCGGGCCAGCTCGCGCAGCGCCGCATCCTTGTCGGTGACGTTGCGCAGGCCGAAGGCGATGGTCACGGCGTGGAAGCGGGCATCCGGGAAGGGCAGCTGCTCGGCGTTGGCCTGCACCGTGACGACCCGGTCGACGAGGCCCTCGTCGACGATGCGACCGCGCCCCACCTCGAGCATCTCGCGGTTGATGTCCGTGTGCAGCACGAGGCCCGCTGGGCCGACCTGCCGCGCCATGCCCACGGTGAGGTCGCCGGTGCCGGCGGCCACGTCCAGCGCCTGCTGGCCCGGCCGCAGCGCCGTGCGGCCCAGGGTGAACTGCTTCCACAGGCGGTGCAGGCCTGCGGACATCAGGTCGTTCATCAGGTCGTAGCTGGGCGCCACCGAGTCGAACACGGCGCGAACCCGCCGGGCCTTCTCGGTAACGGGGACCGTCTCGAAGCCGAAGTGGGTCTGGTCGGTCACTGGGTCTGGGCGCTGCGCGCCGGCACTGGGGAACAGGTGGCTATGGTAACCGGGCGACCGCCGGGGGGCCTGCTGCGCCGGAACCGGCGTCTTTCGGGCGCCGCGGACGGTACGGTAAGCTGTTGATTCAGCTTCGTTAAGGTTTTTTCGGGGCCCACGGGAACTCGGTACGCCCGGCGTCGTCAAAAACGCGACTACGAGCAATACCTGTTCAGTCGAACGCTGGTCGAGAGGAGGTTTTTAAGTGATCACCCAGTCCCTGAAGGGCTCCCTGTTACTGGCCGCAATGATTTCCCTGGTTCCTGCCGTGCCGGCGCTGGCCGGCGAGACGGCGGAACAGCTCGAGGCCGAATCGGTTCGCTATACGGCGATGGCGGCCGAGCAGGAAAAGCTCGGCAAGCACTACAGGCTCGCCGCGACCAGCGGGGCCAAGGGTGGGCAGCAGTCGCGGGCGGCATACCACAGCCAGCTGGCCAGCGAGTACCGGGAACAGGCGCAGCTCCACGCCGAGCGCGCCCAGGAAAAGCGCGACGAGGCCAAGCGGACCGCCACCAACTGAGGTCCCGCCCGGCCTGCCCCGCGACCGCGGGTCCAGGCTTGCCAGCCCTGCGGAGGCCGTCTTCGAGGCTTCCGGCCGGGGGGGATGCCACTTCCCGTTCAGGGGTGGCGACGACGACACCCCGCTCACGGGTCAGAATGTCCGCGAGACCGCCAGCACGAAACTGCCCTGCGTAAGGTCGCGGTACGACGTGCCGCCGGCCGTGGGGTAGGGGAAGTCGTTGTAGAAGGTCTCGAACCCGCCGTTGAAGGCGCAGGCCGGCTGGCCGGGGCCCGCACAGGCGCCGCCACCCTCGGTGTCCACCCAGCTCAGGTCCACCGTGAATCCGGCCACTTCCCGGCGCAGCCCGACCTGGTACCACCAGTAGTCGTAGCCGTCGGGCGTCGCGAAGAACGTGGAGTACTCGTCACCCGAGACATCCTGGTAGCCGATGTTCGCGTAGGGAATCAGGCCCCATCCGGCCTCGCCGCTCAGGGACAGCTGGATGTGCTGGCCCGTACCGTCCTCGCCGAAGAAGTCCGGTGAGTAGTTGTAGGTCAGGCCCACGGTGGGTGAGAAGCGCGCCTCGAAGGTCTTGCCGACGCCGAGGGACACCTCGAAGTAATTCGCCTCGATGCTCGGAAAGCCTTCGGCGCCGTCGAAGGTGACGGGGTCGAAACCCGGGGGGTCCAGGCCCTTGGAAGTCGACGCCCCCTCGCCCGGGAACATGTAGTACAGGAGCTGGCCCCGCCAGTTCAGGCCGGCCCATTGCCATGAGTAGCCGCCATACAGGTCGATCTCGACGTTGTTGTCGGAGAAGACCGTGTTCGACCCGAACACACCCAGGTTGAAGCCCTTGTGGTTCCAGTCGAAGCTGCCCTGGAAGGCGAAGCCGTCGGAGTTGCTGATCCCCCGGAAGCGGTAGTCCGTCGTCAGGATGGCCGTGGCCGAGAAATTGCCCTCCGCGAACGGACCGGATTCCACGGCGGCCTCGTCGGCGCGCGCAAGACCCGCGACCGCAGTCGTCGCGAGGACGGTGACTGCCAGCAGCGAGCGGTTCATGCCTGATCGTCCCTCCCCACAGTGGGCCGGTGCCTCCGGGTCCCGGGATGGTCCGGAGTCGACGATCAGCATTTGCAGGAATCGTGCCGGCACCGGGAGAAGCCCCGAGGCGAGGTTTCAAGCGGTTTCCGGGCCCGGCGGGGGGGTGGCGCCGCACCGCAGTAGTGCGGTTGCAGCGGTACGGGCCCCGGTTTGGTGCTGCCGGGCAGCAGGGCGCTGCCGGCTACCCGGCTGGCGGCCGGGGCGTCAGAGGATGTAGCGGCTGAGGTCCTGGTTCCGCACCAGCGCGCCCAGGTGGCTGTCGACGTAGCCCCCGTCGATGACGATGTCCTCGCCGCCGCGGTCGGCCGCCTCGAAGGACACGGTCTCGAGCAGGCGCTCCATGACCGTGTGGAGCCGCCGGGCGCCGATGTTCTCCTGCTCGCTGTTCACGTGGAAGGCGATCTCGGCCAGTCGGCGCACGCCCGTGTCGGTGAAGCGCACGGTGACGCCCTCGGTGGCCAGCAGGGCCTGGTACTGGCGGGTCAGCGCCGCGTCGGGCTCCGTGAGGATGCGCACGAAGTCTTCCGTCGAGAGCGCCTGCAGCTCGACGCGGATGGGGAAGCGGCCCTGCAGCTCGGGGATGAGGTCCGAAGGCTTCGACGTGTGGAACGCACCGGACGCGATGAAGAGGATGTGGTCCGTGCGCACCATTCCGTACTTCGTGCTGACGGTGCAGCCCTCCACGAGCGGCAGCAGGTCGCGCTGGACGCCCTCGCGCGACACGTCGGCGCCGACCGTCTCGCCGCGGCGGGCCACCTTGTCGATCTCGTCGATGAAGACGATGCCGTTCTCCTCGACGTTGCGCAGCGCCGCGACCTTGATCTCCTCGTCGTTGACGAGCTTGCCCGCTTCGTCGTCGATGAGCTGGCGCAGCGCGTCCCGCACCTTGAGCTTGCGGACCTTGCGCCGTCCCTGGCCCATGTTCTGGAACATGCTCTGCAGCTGGCTGGTCATTTCCTCGAGGCCCGGGGGCGCCATGATCTCGACGCCGACGGGCAGCGCCGCCACCTCGATCTCGATCTCCTTGTCGTCCAGACGGCCCTCGCGGAGCATCTTGCGGAACTTCTGCCGGGTGTCAGAGTCGCGTGACTCGACGGTGGCCGTGAAGCCCGCGGTCGGTGGCGGCAGCAGGGCATCGAGCACCTTGTCCTCGGCGGCGTCCTCGGCGCGGCTGCGCACCTTCGCCGTTTCCTGCTCGCGGGTCAGCTTGACCGCGGCGTCCATGAGGTCCTTGATGATGCTGTCGACCTCGCGGCCCACGTAGCCCACCTCGGTGAACTTGGTCGCCTCGACCTTGATGAACGGCGCCTGGGCGAGCCGCGCGAGCCTTCGGGCGATCTCGGTCTTGCCGACGCCGGTGGGCCCGATCATCAGGATGTTCTTCGGCGTGATCTCGGCCCGCAGGGGCTCGGGCACCTGCATGCGCCGCCAGCGGTTGCGCAGGGCGATGGCCACGGCGCGCTTCGCGCCGGCCTGGCCGATGATGTACTTGTCCAGCTCCTGGACGATCTCGCGGGGGGTCATCTGGGACATGGGATGGTGGCCGCGCCGGGGCCCCTCAGGGCAGGGCTTCGACGGTGATGTGCTGGTTGGTGTAGATGCAGATGCGCCCGGCGATCTCGAGCGCCTTGCGCACGATGTCGTCGGCCGGCAGTTCGGTGTTCTCGAGCAATGCCCGGGCGGCGGCCTGGGCGTAGGCGCCGCCGGAGCCGATGGCCATGAGGTCGTCCTCCGGCTCGAGCACGTCGCCGTTGCCCGAGACGATGAGCGAGCGTTCGGCGTCGGCCACGCAGAGCAGGGCCTCGAGACGGCGCAGGCGCCGGTCCGAGCGCCAGTCCTTCGCCAGCTCGATGGCCGCCCGGCTCAGGTTGCCGTACTGCTCGAGCTTGCCCTCGAAGAGTTCGAAGAGCGTGAAGGCATCGGCAGTGCCGCCGGCGAAGCCCGCCAGCACGCGGCCGCCAGCCAGTCGCCGCACCTTGCGGGCGTTGCCCTTGACGATGGTGTTGCCGAGGGTGACCTGGCCGTCGCCGCCCACGGCGACGCGGCCTGCCCGCCGCACGGAGACGATGGTGGTGCCGTCGAATTGCTGCATGGCCGCTGACTGACGCCGCCGGCGGGGCGCGGCGGGGCCGCCATCGTACCCGACCAGGACCGGGGGATTCGTGGGGTTCCGGTCGTTGGCCCCGCGGCGTGCCCCGGGGTCCTTCAGCCCGGGACTGGTCGGCCGGACTACGGGTTCGCCGGCGGAGGGTTCTGCGGGCCCTGGCGCCGCCGGGCCTTCATCTGCTCGCAGCGGGCCGGGTCGGCTTCACAGCGGGCCTGCATCTGGGCGCGCCGCTCATCGCGCTGGGCCTTGCACTGCTCGGGATTGGCCTGGCACCACTCCCGGCGCTCCCGGGCCTTCGCCTTCATCTGCTCGCAGCGGGCCGGGTCAGCCTCGCAGCGGGCCTGCATGTCGGCGCGTCGCGCCCGCATCCGCTCGCGGTCGGCCTCGCACTGCGCCGGGTTGGCCTGGCAGAACGCCTTGCGCTCGGCGGCCCTGGCCTTCATCTGCTCGCACTGTTCCGGGTTGGCCGCGCAGCGCTCCTGCATGCGCGCCCTGGCCTCGTCGCACTTGCCCGGGTTGTCGCGGCAGAAGTCACTGCCCTGGGCGGCGGGTGGGGTGCCCGCCGGGGCGTTCTGGGCCAGCGCCGCGCCCTGGGCGAGCCACAGGCCGGCGGTAGCGAGCAGGACAGGCAGCACGTTCTTCATCGACATCGCGAATTCCTCACTGGCCGGCGGAGTCCGGCCGTTGCAGCCCATAACGCGGCAGCCCGCGGGGCGTTGACCGGCGCCTCAGCCCGCCTTGCGCCGGGCGCGGGGGTGGGCCTTGTCGTACACCTGTGCCAGGTGCTGGAAATCGAGGTGGGTGTAGATCTGCGTGGTCGAGATGTCGGCATGGCCGAGCATCTCCTGCACGCCCCGCAGGTCGCCGCTCGACTCGAGCACGTGCGTCGCGAAGCTGTGGCGGAAGAGGTGGGGATACACCCGCTGGCCCAGTCCCGACCGCTTCGCCCAGTGGCTGACGCGGGCCTGCACGGTGCGGGGGCTGATGCGGGTGCCCCGGGGGCCGACGAAGAGTGCCCGCTCGCCCCCGGCGGCCAGCTGCACCCGGGTCCGCTGCCAGGCGCCGATGGCCTCGCGCGCGTGGCGTCCCACCGGCACGATCCGCGTCTTGTTGCCCTTGCCGGTGACGCGCACCGTGGCGTCCTGCAGGTCGACGTCGCCCAGGTCGAGGCCCACGAGTTCGGCGAGCCGCAGGCCCGACGAGTACAGCAGCTCGAGCATGGCGCGGTCGCGGAGCGTCGCCGGGTCATTGCCGGGCACCTGGAGCAGCGTCGCCATCTGGTCGGGGTCGAGGGTACCCGGCAGGCGCCGCGGTGCCCGGGGGGCCGACACGTCGGCGCCCGGGTTGTGCTTGAGCTCGCCCTCGCGGATCAGGTAGTCGAGGAAGCTCCGCACCCCCGACAGCCGCCGCTGGATGCTGCGGGGGCCGAGGCCGGCGGCGTGGCTCTTCGCCGCGAAGCTGCGCAGGTGATGGGACCTGAGGTCCGCGAACCGGGCGACTCCCGCCTGGTCGCAGTAGTCGCGCAGGCAGCCGAGGTCGCGCCGGTAGGCCACCGCCGTGTGCGGCGACAGGCGGCGTTCGAGCCGCAGGTGGTCGAGGAAGCGCTCGACCGAGGTCCATTGCTGCGCGTCCATGCGCCGTCCCCGGTTGGACTGGCCGGGCCACGCCCGGCCGCGTGCCGTCAGCCCAGCGCGCTGCTGACCAGCTCGCCGATGCGGACCAGGAAGTCGATGCTCTTGCCGGGATGGAAGTGGTCGGCATCCCGGCTGCCGATGGCGAGGAAGCCCACCTCGCAGCCCGGTCCCAGCGGGATCAGCGCGACGGAGCCGACGCTGGCGTTGCCGGCGCCGAACAGGAAGTCGCGCTGGCTGTCGCGCACCTGGCCACAGCGCGGCGTGCCGGCCTCGATGAAGGTGCGGAACGGGCCGATGGCCAGGTCGTCGCGGCCGACGACCCGCAGGAAGACCGTCTCGAGGGCGCGGGTGCCGGTGCCGAACAGCACCAGCACCGCGGCGTCGGCGGCGAAGGAGAGCCGCAGCTCCTCTTCGAGGGTGTCGATGACGGCCGACCGGTCGCCGGCGGCCAGCAGGCGCGTGGCGAGCCGGTGGATGCGGGTCGCAATGGCGTCGTTGGTGCGCGCCACGTCGACCAGGTCCTTCAGCTGGCGCTCGAGCTTGAGGTTCTTGTCGCGCAGCACCGTCACCTGCCGCTCGACCAGCGATACGGCGGCGCCGCTCGTGCGGTGCGTGAGCCGGAGCCCCTGCAGCACGCCGGCGTGGCGGTCGAAGAAGTCGGGATGGGCCTGCAGGTACGCGACGATGGAAGACTCGGTGGTCTCGGCGGCAGCGGCGGGCTGCTTCAGCGTGCTCATGCCTGGACGGTTCCCTCGAACACGGTGATGGCTTCGCCGGTCATCCACACGGGCTGTCCGGCCCCTTCCCAGCGGATGCGCAACTCACCGCCCGGCAGGCGCACGGTGACGTCCGCATCGAGCAGTTGCCAGGTCCGTCCGATGACCACGGCAGCACAGGCTCCGGTGCCGCAGGCCTGCGTCTCACCGGCCCCCCGCTCGAAGACGCGCAGCCGGATGTGGCTGCGGTCGACGATCTGCATGAAACCGATGTTAGCACGGTTGGGAAAGCGCCCATGGCGCTCGAGCGGTGGCCCGAGCCGCGCGACGGGTGCGGAATCGATGTCTGCCACCTGGAGCACGGCGTGGGGATTGCCCATGGAGACGACGCCGACTTCCACTGCGGTGCCATCGGCCTCGAGGGCGTAGCGGAGCGCTGGCGCGTCTGCCAGGAACGGGATCCGTGCGGGCGCGAACTCCGGCACGTTCATGGCCACCGTGACGCTGCCGTCGGCCTCGATGCGCGCCCGGCTCGTGCCGCCCGCGTGCTCGAGCACGAGCTCGCGGGGCCGTGGGCCGGCGACGAAGCGCGCGATGCACCGGGCTCCGTTCCCGCACTGCTCGGCCTCGCTGCCGTCGGCGTTGAAGATGCGGTAGCGGACTGCATGGGCCGGGTCCCGGGGCGGCTCGAGCCACAGCAGCTGGTCGAAGCCGATGCCCCGGCGCCGGTCAGCCATGGCCCGGATGCGGTCCGGGGCGGGCGGGTCCGTGCCATCGCCGCGGACGACGACGAAGTCGTTGCCGAGGCCCTGCATTTTCGTGAACGGGAGGTGCATGGCGTGATTCTAAGCCGGTGGCCCCGGCGCGTGGACTTTTGTCAAATCGGTCGCTATGGTTAGGCGCCTCGTTGCCGCCCAACAACAAGAAGGGCCCAGACGCCACAGGAGCTCCCGGCATGCGACACATCATGGTCATGAACTCCAAGGGCGGGAGCGGCAAGAGCACCATCGCGACCACCCTGGCGAGCTACTACGCGACGAAGGGACAGGCCGTCGCCCTCGTCGACTTCGACGAGCAGGGCTCCAGCCTCGACTGGATCGAGCGCCGCCCGGCCGACAGGCCCCCCGTGACCGGCGTCGCCGGCTTCCGGGACGGCATGCGCCCGGTGCCCCGCTCCAGCGACATCGTGGTGATCGACGCCCCGGCCCGGACCCACGGCCGCGAGCTCACGGACCTCGTCCGCTACGCCGAGACCGTCGTCGTGCCGGTGCTGCCGTCGACCGTCGACATCCAGGCCACCGACAAGTTCATCGACGAGCTGCTCGACGTCGGCCGGGTCGAGCGCAAGGAAGTGAAGCTCGCCGTGGTCGCCAACCGCTTCCGCGAGCACACGCTCATCGCCCAGGAGCTCGACGAGTACCTGTCGAAGCTGAAGATGCCGTACCTCGCCAAGCTCCGCGACGCCCAGAATTACGTCCGGGCCTACACCCGCGGGCTCGGCATCTTCGAGCTGCCCGAGTACCTGGCCTGGCCCGACTGGGAGCAGTGGAAGCCGCTGCTCGCCTGGCTCAACAGCAAGCGCAGCGTGCCGGCCTGAGGCCGGCGATTCCCGTCAGGCCGGATCCCGCAGCGCGGGCGGCGCAGCCAGCGACGCCGGCAGCGCCGGGACGTCGCGCGAGGGTCCTGCCGGCGCGGGCTGTACCGAGAGCGCCAGTCCCCGCTCGAAGGCCCGCGTCGCGGCCTGCGGCTCGCCGATGCGAGCCAGCAGCTGGCCGAGCGCCTGGCAGGCGTCGGCCGACGGCAGCACCGCGAGGCTCGTCTCGAGGTAGCTGCGGGCCTTGCCCCACAGCTGGTGCCGGATGCAGGTGCGGCCCGCGGCCAGCAGCAGGTGCGGGTCTTCGGGGCGTTCGCGCAGCCACGCCTCGATGCGCTTCAGCTGCTGGGCGGGATCCGCCAGCTTCAGCTGCCCGTACAGGTCGATGAGCGCCGGGTCCCAGGCGGTGGCGATGGCCTGCCGCAGTTCTTCCTCGGCCGTGTCCACGTCACCGTGCGCAACCTGCGCCCGGGCCCGGATCGCCGCCAGCCGCGGATGGCGCCGCAGATCGCGGGGCACGGCCTCCCAGGCCCGGTCCGCCGCTTCGCCTGCCGCCGGCAGGCCCGCCAGGATGTGCGAGTAGGTATCGACGGTCCAGCGCTCGAGCAGGTCAGCGGGCACGTTGCCCCGCCGGCGCAGCGTCGGCAGGAGCTCCGCCAGCGGCTGCCAGTCGTGGCGCAGGTAGTGCAGCTCACCGAGCAGCTTCAGCGCCTGGGCGTGGTTCGGGTGCCGCTGCCGCACGCGGTCGAGGCTGTCGAGCGCGGCCTCGTACTGGCCGTCCTCGATCTGGAGCTCGGCCTGGGTCAGCAGCACCGCGTCGGTGGCCGCCGGCTCCTGCTCGATGGCCATCTGCAGCCACGTGTCGCGTCGCTGCCGGTCACCCTGCATCTGCGCCGCCCTGGCGGCGGCCAGGTAGTTCAGCAGCGGCGACTCGGAGCGCCGTGCGTCCTTCGTCAGCAGCCGCTCGCCCTGGGCGAGCCGGCCCTCGGCCAGCGCGATGTACCCCCGGGTCGCCTGCAGTCCCGCGTGGCGGGCGCGGGACCGGGCCCACCCCTCGCCAAGCCGCCGCGGCGCGTGCCAGAGACGGATGACGAGGCGCACGGCGGCGTAGGCCGCCACCAGGCAGAACCCCAGCACCGGCACGGACATCTCGACCACGTAGCCCCGGAAGCTGATCAGCACGTAGCCGTTGTCGGGCAGCAGCAGGTGGGCCGTGAGCGCCCCCGCCAGCAGTGCACCGACGATCCAGGTGCCGTAGTTCATGCGTCCGGGCCGCCGGTGGCCTTGAGCAGCGCCGCCAGCGATCCGGAGATGTCCGGCAGCTCCTCGGGCAGCGCCACGGTGCCGAGCCCGCGCAGCGTGTCCAGCGCCACCTGCACGTCGGGGGCGGCCGGGTCGAAGTGCTGCTCGACCCGGGCCGTGGCCGCCTCGACGGAGCGGCGGTACATGCCGACATCGCCACGCATCACGGCGAGGCGCGCCAGCTGCAGCTCCAGGTCGAGGCTGCGGACCAGCACCGAGCGCTCGGCGTCGGTCAGCAGCGGGGTGACCGGCTGGTCGACCCGCCGGATGCTGATGAGCCGCGTCACGGCGGCCTGCAGCGCGGCCCAGGCGCGGTCGACCGGCCCTGCGGGCTCCGCCGCCACGGGCGCCGGCTCGCGGAAGGCGGCGGGTGCCGACTGCTTCAGCGGCAGCGACTCGAGGCTGTCGCCGAGGGTCCCCAGGGCCAGCACGATGCCCTCGGTGTCGGGCTGGGGCACGGCCTTCAGGGCTGCGAGCTCGGCCGCCAGCTGCTTGCGGACCGGCGTGAAGCGCGGATCGCCCAGCTCCCGCAGCGTATCGTCGGCCAGCTCGAGGGAGGTCTGCGCCACCCGCACGTCGCCGGCGAGCCCCAGCTGCGCGTTGGCCATGCGCATGTAGTGCTCGGACTCGGCCAGCAGCCAGGCGGCGCGCACGCGGTCGCCCGTGCCGGCAAAGCGCTCGACGTTCTGCTCGAGGGTGTCGAGCCGGCCCGGCAGCGTGGCCAGCGCCTCGGTATCGCGCGTGACGCGCTCCTGCAGGCGCTCGATGTCATCGTCGAGGCGCCGGCGGGCGGCCGAGTACTCGTCGATGCGTGCCGCGAGCGCCGCCATTTCGGAGCCGCGGGCGCTGACGTCCGCCGACAGTGCGGCCACGCGCTGGCCTACGCCTGAGCGCTGCTCGACCCAGACGTAGCCGGCGACGGCCACGGCGACGCCGAGGGCCACGAGGGACACCACGCGCGGCCAGGCGGCCGACGTGGCGGGTGATGGTGCCGGGCGCAGTTCGATCGGTGGAGTGCTCACCGGCGGGATTGTGCCAAAACCGCGCTGCCGGCGGGTGCCGGCGGCGGCCGGGTCAGTGGCCGATGCGGCGTTTCACGCCGGCCAGGTGACGCCGGCTGACGGGCAACGGGCCGTGGCCGCCCCGCAGCCGCAGCTGCCAGCCGCCGTCGGCCCGGCGCTCGAGCGCCTCGATCCAGTCGCAGGCCACCAGCGCGTTGCGGTGGCTGCGCACGAACCGGTCACCGAACTCGGTTTCCAGGTCCTTGAGCGGCTCGCTGAGCAGCGCCTCGCCGCCGACGTGCCGGACGGTCACGTACTTCTGGTCGGCGTGGAAGCACAGCACCTCGTCGATGGGGACCAGGGCGATGCCCCTGCCACGCGGCACGCAGAGGTGGCGCCTCGGGGCGGTGCCCCGTAGCTGCCGGAGCTGCGACCGGCCGATGCGGGCGGCGTGGTCCAGGGCCTGCTGCAGGCGCTCGCGCCGCACCGGCTTCAGCAGGTAGCCCACGGCCTGGGCTTCGAAGGCCTGCACGGCGTGGGCGTCGTAGGCGGTGGTGAAGACCACCGCCGGGCGACGCGCCCAGCCGGCCAGCTGACCGGCGACGGCCAGGCCGTCGAGCCCGGGCATGCGTATGTCGAGCAGCACGACGTCGGGCTCCAGCCGGCCACAGAGCGCGAGGGCTTCCTCCCCGTGGGCGGCCTCGCCGATGACCGTGTAGGGCGGCAGCTCGGCCACCAGCTGGCGGAGCCGCGAGCGCGCCGGCGCCTCGTCGTCGACGATCAGCACGGTGGCCGCCGGCCCGCTCATGCTGCCAGGACCCCGGGAAAGTGCAGCGTGGCGGTGAATCGCCCGCCGTCATGGCGCGTCGTGAGGCCGGCCCGGTCGCCGTAGGCCAGTGCGAGCCGCTCGCGGATGTTGTCCAGGGCCAGCCGGTGACCGCCGCGGCGGGGCTTACCGCCATCCCCGGGCAGCGGGTTGCTGACCTCGATCTCGATCCGGTCGCCGGCCACGCGGCCATGGACCGCGATCTGGCCCGGCCGCGAGGAGGGCTCGATGCCGTGGTAGATGGCGTTCTCCAGCAGCGGCTGCAGCGTGAGCCCGGGCATGCGCGCGCCCGGCGGCAGGTCTTCCACGTGCCAGTCGATCTGCAGGCGGTCACCGAGCCGGTGGCGCTCGATGCGCTCGTAGACGCGGGCGATGTCGAGCTCGTCGCCGAGGGGGATCAGCTGGGTGCCCTCGGCGAGGGAGGCGCGGAACAGGTCGGCAAGGTCCTCGACGGCCTGCTCGGCGGCCGCCGGGTTGTCGCGGGTCAGGGCCGCGATGGTGTTCATGCTGTTGAAAAGGAAGTGCGGGCGGATGCGGGCCTGCAGGGCGGCGAGCCGGGCGTCGGCCTCGCGGCGCACGTTCCGCTGGTGCTCCGTGTGAAGGTAGAAGTAGCGCAGCACCGGGCCCATCACGAGGGCGGCAATGGCGAGGTTGCGGGCCAGGAAGGGCCCGCGCCCGGTGGGGAACCAGTTGCCGCCGGTATCCGGCCCGGCGCCGAGGGCGCGGCCCAGCCAGAAGGCCGCTTCGGACACGCCGACGACGACGCCGAGCACCACGAGGAAGGCGAGCACGCTGCCCGCGAGCACGGCATGGCGAGTCAGCCAGGGACGCAGCCGGCAGAGGAGCGCAGCGCTGGCGAGCCCAATCCAGAGCAGCAGCACGGCGGCCTGGGGCAGGTGGGCGTAGAAGGAAGACCAGCCCGGCGTGCGGGCGAGGGTCAGCAGGACCGCCAGCAGTTCGCAGGCGATGACCACGCCCGTGACGGCCACGGGCGAGCAGAGGTCCGGCAGCTCGAAGCGGGCGGCACCGTGACCGGCGGCGCCGGCCGGTGGCGGGTCGCTACTCGTTGCACCACTCGGCAACGGCGACGCGGGCTGTGGCGCGCTCGGCATCGATCTCTTCGCTGCTCAGGTAGACCCGCTCGCCGGTCGGGCCCGGGCGGTAGATCCGCTTGGCCTGCTCGTAGCTGGCCATGCGGTCCCTGGCTTTCGTGCAGTTCTCCTGGCGCTGGGCGAGCAGCTTCTCGCGCTCGTCGGCCGGGACGGTGGGGTCGGCGGCATCCGTCTCGTCGGCCGGCTGGCCGGCGTTCAGCAACGAGTCCGGCGCGCTGGCGCCGTCGTCCCTGGCCTTCAGGCGTGCCTGGGTCGGCGCCGCGGAACTGCGGCGCAGGAGGATGGGCAGCGCCTCGGCGGCGGTGCCTGCCGGCGGCTGGTCGCCGTAGTTGACCGTGCCGTTCTGGTCCACCCACTTGTAGACCGGCGCCGACTCCTGCGCGGCGGCCACTCCGGCCGCGGCACAGATGACGAGAACCCCGAGACGGGGAAGGAGCCCTGCCATGACTGCACCCTTGCTGATCGGGCATGCCCACTGCCCAAGCGAAGGCGAGTATGCACCCGGGCTGACGCCGGGAACTTGACGGGCGTCACGCCGGCAGCGCGCCGCCAGGGGACAAAAAAGAGGGGCCCGGCGCCGGGCCGGGCCCCTCCCGTGGTCCGGCAGGGCGTCAGGTGTAGGCCCGCTCGCCGTGCTCGTTGGTGTCGAGACCCTCGCGCTCCTGGTCTTCCGGGAGCCGCAGGCCCACCAGCAGGTCGGCGACCTTGTACGCAATGAACGCCGCGACGGCTGACCAGACGACGGTAACGGCCACGCCCTTCGCCTGGATCCACACCTGCGTCGCGATGGGGTTCGTGCCGACGGTCGCCGTCACCCAGTCGGTGACGAGGCCGGGCCCGCCGAGGCTGTGGCTGTTGAACACGCCGGTCAGCAGCGCACCGACGATGCCACCGAGGCCATGCACGCCGAAGACGTCGAGGGAGTCGTCGACCTTGATGAGCTTCTTGAGGCCGGTGACGCCCCACAGGCAGACCACGCCCGCGGCCAGGCCGATGACGATGGCTCCCATGAGTCCCACGTTGCCGGCCGCCGGCGTGATGGCCACGAGTCCGGCGACGGCGCCGGAGGCGGCGCCGAGCATGGAGGGGCTGCCCTTGAGTACACGTTCGGCGATGGTCCAGGAGACGACGGCGGCGGCCGTTGCCGAGAACGTGTTCATGAAGGCCAGCGCGGCGAAGCTGCCCGCCTCGAGCGCAGAGCCGGCATTGAAGCCGAACCAGCCCACCCAGAGCAGCGACGCGCCGATCATGGTGAGCACCAGGTTGTGCGGCGGCATGGGTTCGCGCCCATAGCCGACCCGCTTGCCGAGCAGTGCTGCGCCGACCAGACCGGCGATGCCCGCATTGATGTGCACGACGGTCCCGCCGGCGAAGTCCAGTGCGCCCCACTGCCAGATGAGGCCGGCCTTGCCGTTCAGCTCGTCCACCACGTCGGGCGAGGTGTAGGCGTCCGGGCCCATCCAGAACCAGACCATGTGCGCGACCGGGAGGTAGGAGATGGTGAACCAGATGACCATGAAGATCATCACGGCCGAAAAGCGCATGCGCTCGGCGAAGGCGCCGGTGATGAGGGCCGCCGTGATGCCCGCGAACGTGGCCTGGAAGGCGACGAAGGACAGCTCGGGAATGACGACGCCCTTGCTGAAGGTCGCCGCGTTGCTGAACGTGCCCGCCACCGGATCGAAGATGCCGGCCAGGAAGAGGCGGTCGAAGCCCCCGATGAACGCGTTGCCCTCGGTGAAGGCCAGCGAGTAGCCGTAGACGCACCAGAGGACCACGATCAACGAGAAGCCGACCATCACCTGCATCAGCACCGACAGCACGTTCTTGCTGCGGACCAGCCCGCCGTAGAACAGCGCGAGGCCAGGCAGGGTCATCAGGATGACCAGCAGCGTCGAGGTCATCATCCAGGCGGTGTCGCCCTTGTCGGGCACGGGGGCATCCTGCGCCCGGGCCAGCGCCGGCAGCAGGGCCGGCAGCAGGGCCACCAGGATTCTCGCTGGCATGGGCAGCCCGGCACGGTGGGCGTCGTTCGGCAAAGCATTCACGGCGGTGCTCTCCTCGGGTGTTGCGGGCCGGGCGGTTGGCCGGCTCAGACGGCGTCCGGCCCGGTCTCGCCGGTGCGGATGCGGATGACCTCTTCCAGGGGCGTCACGAAGATCTTGCCGTCGCCGATCTTCCCGGTACGCGCGGTGTTGACGATGGCCTCGACGACCTGTTCGGCGATGTCATCGGCCACGGCGAGCTCGATGCGGGTCTTCGGCAGGAAGTCGACCACGTACTCGGCGCCCCGGTAGAGCTCGGTGTGGCCGCGCTGCCGCCCGTAGCCCTTGACCTCGGTGACGGTGATGCCGTGCACGCCCATGTCGGTGACGGCCTGGCGGACATCGTCGAGCTTGAACGGCTTGATGATGGCGGTGATCAGTTTCATGGGCGGCGGTCCTCCTCGGCACGCCATTGCCGCGGCCCCGGCAGCACGGGCGGGGGCGTCAAGCCGGTTGTTGTCATGGTTGGATCCTCTTTCTCTGGTTGTGGCGCGGCCCGTGGCACTGGCACGATCCCTGCGCTGCCGGTCCCGGCGCAATGCAGCGGGCCGGTGGCCCGAAGCGATAGCAGGATCCGTGCCAGAGTTCTGCAGACGCGGCGAGGCTCGCGGACCTGCGCCGCGCCTCAGGTGGGGCGGGCGCACGGGCCCGCCGGCCGCCCCAGTGCAGGGCGTTGGCGCCCGCCGCTGGTCCAATTTGGTGCAACAGGAGAAGCCCACCCATGAACACCGACTTCATCACCGACCTGGCCCGGAAGCTGGCGGCCAACGTCCCCGGCAGCCTCCGGACAGCCCAGGCCGACCTCGAGCGCAACTTCGAGGCCCTGCTGCAGTCCACTTTCAGCCGCCTCGACCTGGTCACCCGCGAGGAGTTCGAGGTGCAGCAGCGGGTGCTCGAGCGCACGCGCGAGAAGCTCGCCCGGCTCGAGGCCGAGCTGGCCCGCCTCGAAGGCGCCGGTCAGCCGGGCTGAACGCAGCCCGCGGCCTGGCAGCCGACGTGACCTTGGCGGTGCGGGCGTGGCCGTCCGGCTCGCGACCGTCCACACCCGGGCCCAGCTGGGCCTGGCGGCCCCGGCGGTCGCCGTCGAGGTCCACCTGGCCGGGGGCATCCCGGCCTTCAACATCGTCGGGCTCGTCGAGACAGCCGTCCGTGAGAGCCGCGAACGCGTGCGTGCCGCCATCCAGCAGGCCGGCGTGGAGTGGCCCAACCGCAAGATCACCGTCAACCTGGCCCCGGCGGACCTGCCGAAGGCGGGCAGCCGCTTCGACCTGGCCATCGCGGTCGGGGTCCTGGCGGCGGCGGGTGTCGTACCGCCGGCCCGGCTCGACGGCCACGAGTTCTACGGGGAGCTCGCCTTCTCCGGCGAGTTGCGGTCCGTCAGGGGCCTGCTGCCGGCCCTGCTCGCCGCCCGGTCTGCAGGCCGCATCGGCATCATCCCGGCCCTGGGCGCTGCCGAGGCGAGCCTCCTCGGGCCCGGGGCCAGCCGCCTGGCCAGCCGGCTGGGCGATGTCCTTCAGCACCTGACCGGCGCCGCCGAGCTGCCGCCGCCCCCGGACGGCTCGCCGCCCTCGCCCGGCGCCGCGGTTATCGCCGAGGATCTCGCCGACGTGCGGGGGCAGTCCATCGCCCGCCGCGCGCTGGAGATCGCGGCCGCCGGCGGCCACCACCTGCTGCTCGTCGGCCCGCCAGGCACCGGCAAGACGATGCTGGCCCGCCGCCTGCCGGGCCTGCTGCCGCCACTGGCGGCCGACGAGGCGCTCGAGGCGGCCGCCGTCCGGTCCCTGCTGGGAATGCCGCTCGACCTGGGGGCTCGTCCCTTCAGGGCTCCGCACCATACGGCCTCGGCACCCGCCCTCGTCGGCGGTGGGGGCAGCCCGCGGCCGGGCGAGGTGTCCCTGGCCCATCGCGGCGTGCTGTTCCTCGACGAGCTGCCGGAGTTCGCGCGGCCCGTGCTCGAGGCCTTGCGTGAGCCGCTGTCGACCGGCTGCGTCAGCATCGCCCGGGCCGGCCGCACCCTCGAGTTCCCGGCGGCCTTCCAGCTGGTGGGCGCCATGAATCCCTGCCCCTGCGGCTATGCCGGCGACAGCCAGCAGGCCTGCACGTGTCCGCCGGAGCAGGCACGGCGTTACCGCCAGCGCGTCTCGGGGCCGCTCCTCGACCGGGTGGATCTGGTCATTCCGGTGACCCGCGCGGGACTCGCCGCGACGCCGGGTGAGGCCTCAGCGCCGGTTCGCGCCCGGGTGGCCGCGGCCCGGAGCCGCCAGCTGGGGAGGTGCGGTGCCGCGAACGCGCGGCTCGAGGGGGTCAGGCTCCGCCAGCACGCGGGGCTCGGTGGCGCGGCCCGCAGCGTGCTGGATCAGGCGGTGGAGCGGTTCGCCCTGTCGGCCCGGGCGGCCGACAGCGTGCAGCGGGTCTCGCGGACGATTGCCGACCTGGTGGGGAGCGACGACGTTGCCCCGGCCCACGTCGCCGAGGCGATCAGCCTGCGACTGCCCCGGGCCTGACGCCGACCGGTGGCGGGCAGCCGGCACAGTCCGCCGGGATCTCAGCCCGACTTGCCGACCATGAAGTCGACGGCGGCGATGATTTCGTCGTCGGAGAGGTCGACGCGACCGCCCTTGGGCGGCATGAAGCCGGCCGACCCCTGGTAGCCCTCGACGGCGTGCTTGTTCAGGGTGGCGGTGCCCTGGGCGACGCGCGGCTTCCACGCGGCGGCATCGCCCATCTTGGGCGCGCCGCCGACGCCGGCGCCATGGCAGGCGAAGCAGGCGGCGTTGTAGACCTGCTCGCCGGTCAGCTTGGCGGCGGCCGGGGCGGGCACGGCCTCGACGGCGGGGGCTGCCTGCTCGAGCTGGTCGCCCGGCAGCGCGACCCGGCCGACCGGCTGGATGCGGGCATCGATGGCTGCGACGAAGTCAGGCTCTTCCCGGACCCAGGCGAGCTGCGGGTCACCGCCGATGGCGCGCGCCAGCAGGATCAGGAAGAAGGTGATACCGATGAGGACGCCCATGACCACCATGAAGACGTTGAAAAAGCTCTGGTCGTGGCTCTGGCTCGAGTCGTGGCTGCTCACGGGAATCACCTGATCCGGCTGGAAAAAAGCGCGCGAAGTATAAGTGCAAAGGCCCCGGTCCGAAAGCCGGCGGCGGCCTCAGCGCAGGGCGCTGGCGAGCCGCCGGGGCGAGGCGAAGTCCGAGATGCCGGCCAGTTGCCGCAGGCGCGGCAGGTCGTCGAGGCGCACCGTGTGGCTGTCGAGCCGGTGGATCAGCCCGGCCTGCTCCAGTTCCCGGAAACTGCGGCTCACGGTCTCCTTCTTCAGCCCCAGGAAGTCGGCGATGTCCTCGCGCCCCATGGGGACCTGGACCGCGCCCAGCGACGGGTGGGCGTCGTCGGCAATGGTGTCCGTCAGCCGCTTCCAGTGGCGCAGGTAGAGCAGGAACACGGCGAGCCGCTCGCTGGCCGTGCGCTGGCCGAGGCTGTAGACCACGTCGAGGATGTCTTCGAGCACCCGGAAGACCATGTTGAGGAACGCCTGTTCGGCCGCGGGGTCCCGGGCGAGGCGCTCGTTCAGCACCCGGCGCGGGCAGACGACGACCCGGGCCGGCGTGACTGCCTCGACGCTGAAGAAGTAGGCGTCGGTGGCCGACAGGCCCACGAAGTTGTCCCGGAACAGGAAGGACAGCACCTGCCGCCGGCCATCGGTGCCGGTGCGGTAGAGCATCAGCACCCCGGACTCGATGTTGAACACCTGGTCAGCCGGCTGCCCGGCGTGGATCAGGACTTCCCCGGGGGCAAGTTCCCGCGTCGCGGCTCCGCGGAACACGTCGAGGAAGACGTCATTGGGAAGCCGCAGGTCCGCCATCGGCGGAGCATGGCGACCGGGGTGGCCTGTGACAAGCACGGGGCCGGTTGGACGGGGTCCCCGGCCCGGCGCTATCATTTTGCCCGGCGGCCGGTTCGCAGCCGCCATCACCCCGCAGCACGCGCCCGTAGCTCAGCTGGATAGAGTACTGCCCTCCGAAGGCAGGGGTCGCAAGTTCGAATCTTGCCGGGCGCGCCATTTCCTGCCGGGAGCACCGCCGCATGCGTCGCAGTGATCCCGGGCAGCTCGGGCTCTTCGCGGAAACCCCGGAGCCGCCCGCGCCCCGCGACCTGGACTGGCCGGCCGACCTGCTGGCGCTGGCCGGGCGCCTCGCCCGCTGGCCGCTCTTCCTCGGCACCTCGTCCTGGTCCTTCCCGGGCTGGGCCGGCCTCGTCTATCCGCCGGGCCTGCCGGCCTCCGCCCTCGCGGGCCGGGGCCTTGCCTGGTACGCACGGCACCCGCTGCTGCGGGCCGTCGGCGTCGACCGCAGCTACTACGGACCCCTGACCGCCGGCGACTACCGCGCCTGGGCGGGGCAGGTGCCGGCGGGGTTCCGCTTCCTGGCCAAGGCCGAGCGCAGCATCACGACGCCCCCCGAGCAGCTGCCCGGCGGCGCCCGGTCGACCGATGCCTTCCTGTCGGCGGACCGGCTGCGCCGGCTGTGCGTCGAACCGCTGCTCGCGGGGCTCGGTCCTGGCCGGGCGGGGCTGATCCTGCAGTTCCCGCCCCTGGGCCATCGCCATCGGCGTGATCCGGCGGCCTTCGCGGCGCGTCTCGCGGGGTTGTTGCGCGACCTGCCGGCCGGCATCGACTGTTTCGTCGAGGTGCGCAACGGCGAGCTGCTGGTGCCCGAGTACTTTGCGGTGCTGGCCGCGGCCGGCGCGAGCCACTGCTTCTCGGTGCATCCCGGCGCTCCGCCGCTGCCCGAACAGGTGGCGCTGGCGGGTGCCGCGGGGCCCGGGCCGCTGCTGGTGCGCTGGAACCTGCAGCGTGATCGCGGCTACGAGGAGGCGAAGGCGGAGTTCGCGCCGTTCAACCGGCTGTGTGCGCCGGATCCGGCCACCCGGGCGGCGGCAGCGGGGCTCGCGGCGGCGGCGCTCGCGAACGATCGTGCGGTGGTGATCCTCGCCAACAACAAGGCCGAGGGTTCGGCGCCGCTGACGCTGGTGGAACTGGCCCGGGAGATCGACCAGCGGATCGCTGCCGACCGGACTGGCGAGTTGAGTAACGCACAGGATGTGCGTTCTTCAACAAACGGTTAGGAGGCGCGGTGGTCCCGCAGCCAGGCCATGATCTGGCCCCGGCGCGTCGCGTTCGGGTCGCCATCATTGCCGGTCCAGTCCCCGCGGTCGTCGATGCCGTGGGGGTCGGGCGACCGGGCCCCGTTGGTCAGGGCGACGATGTAGGGATCCCAGCCGGCATCGGTCACTTCCGGCGGCGGGCTCGCGGGACCTGCGGGTTCACTGCGGGAAACGTCTTGTCTGCGCTCTGCCATGGCGGTCTTCTTGTTGTTGGTCGGGCAGGTTCTCGTGGCGAATATACGACTGGCTCGGATCGCGTGGATTCAAACTCTACATAACTGTTGTTGCGTCGCCGTGACGGTATCCACAGATTGCCGTCGGGGTCGCTGCCGTGGCAGGAGAAGGTAATGCCCTGGACGTTTTTGCTCGTGGCGGGACTGCTGGAAGTGGGCTGGGCCGTGGGGCTGAAGTACACGGAGGGCTTCACGCGCCTGGCGCCCAGCGTCCTGACCGTCGGCGCCATGATCGGCAGCTTCGTGCTCCTGGCGCAGGCGCTGAAGACCCTGCCCATCGGCACTGCCTACGCCGTGTGGACGGGCATCGGCGCCGTCGGCACCGTGGTGATCGGCATCCTCGTCTTCGGTGAGTCGGCGTCGCCGCTGCGGCTCGCCTGCGTCGGCTGCATCGTTGCCGGCATCGCCGGCCTCCGCCTCGTGCCGGCCTGATGGGTCCGGGCGCCGGTCCCGGCCCGGCGCTGGCCGGCGTGCTCGCCGACCTGGTGCTGGCGGTGCACGCCGCCTTCGTGGCCTTCGTAGTACTGGGCCTCGTGGCGATCCTGGCCGGCGGGGTGCGCGGCTGGCCCTGGGTGCGCAGCCTCCGGCTCCGCGTGCTGCACCTGGCCGCCATCGCCGGCGTGACGCTCGAAGCCTGGACGGGCATCGAGTGCCCGCTCACCACCTGGGAGAACGCCCTGCGCCTGCGGGCCGGGCAGGGGCCCTACGGCACCGGCTTCATCGCCGACTGGCTCTCGCGACTGATCTACTATCAGGCGCCGGCCTGGGTGTTCACCACCGGCTACACGGCCTTCGCCGTCCTCGTCGTCATCGCGTGGTGGTGGGTGCCGCCGCGGCGCCGCGGTACCGATGCGCGTTCGCGCTAGAATCGCCCGCCATGCGCAGACCCGGCGACACCGACGGCCCCGGCCCCCTCACGTCCCTCGAGGCGCAGGTGCTGTCGGCCTTGCTGTCCGGCGATCCGGACCTGGCGCCGCTGGCCGAGCAGGCCCGGGCGGCCACCTGTGGCGGGCGCACCTGGAGCGGCGTCGGCTTCATGACCCGCTTCGCGGTGCCCGGCGGCCTGCCGGCGGCGCCCGACGGTGCCGGCCGGCGGCTGCGGCCCCTGCTGGCGCGCCACCCGGCGCTCGGTGAGCCGGTGGAGTTCATGCTGCAGGTCCGGGACGGGCGCCTCGCCACCCTCGAGGCCTTCTGTGGCGACGGCTACTGGCCCGAAGACGAGGACGCATTCCGACTGGTGGGCTGAGGCCGGCACGGCGCTTGGCGCCGCGGCAGGCATCGGCTAGAACAGCCTCCCGCGCCAAGGCCTATGCACCCCGGCCTGCCAAGGAACCTTCCATGACCCGCTACGGCAAGATGAACCTGCTCGCCATGCTGCTGCCGTCGACGGCCGCGGCCATCGGCAGCCTCGCCGCCTTCGGCACCCAGCTGGCGCCGCTGCTGACGGTCTTCGGGCTCAACCTGATTCCGATGGTGATCGCCGGTCCCATCGCCGGACTCATGATCCGCAGCTCCAACCGCAAGCATGGTGGCCGCGGCGCCGCCATCGCCGTCTGGCCGTCGCTGATCCCCGGCACCGCCACGGCGCTGTGGTACCTCTACCTGGCGGCGCGGCCCGATCCGGTGGCGCCGGGCTTCGAGACGCTGGCGGGCCCGCAGTACCTGCTGCTGGGCGTGCTGCTGATGTCCGTCGTGGCGGTGATTGGCTGGTTCATTGCGCGCCGCCCGTAACCCCGTCCGCTTCCTCCCGTACCGGGAGGCGCGGCGGCAGCCCAACGTCGTCGTCGATGGCGCCCCGCTGCCATCGACCGTGCTGACGCTGTCCCACTGGCCCAACAACCAGTCGCCGCCGGCCCTGCGGCGCGACACTTCGACGGCCACGGTCTTTGCCTACCTCGACGATCCCGCCCCGCACCCCGGCGCGGACTACGTCACCAACAACCACTTCGACGAGGACGGGCTCTTCAGCGCCTTCGCGCTGTGTGATCCCGAAACGGCGCTGCGCCACCGCGAGCTGCTGGTCAACGCTTCCTTCGCCGGTGACTTCGGCATCGTGCGCGACCGCGACGCCGCGCGCCTGTGCTTCGCCATCGAGGCCCTGACCGATCCGGCCACCTCGACGCTGCCGGCGGCCACCTTCACGGCCACCGACCGGCCGGCCGCCCTGTACGGCTCGATGCTGCAGCTGTTGCCCGACCTGCTGCTCAAGCTGCCGGCGTCGCCGGGTCTCTGGGCAGCCCAGGACGAGCACCTCGCGGCGAGCCGCCAGTTGCTGGCCGATGCCACGGTGACCCTCGAGGAGTACCCGGCCCTCGACCTCGCCGTAGTGTGCATCCCCGAGCCGCTGCGCGGCACCCGGGCGCGGCGCTACCTGCGGGACGAGCAGGCGACGCTCCATCCCTTCGCCATCAACACGGCCACCGCGGCGAGCCGCATCCTGCGCGTGCAGGGTGGCCGCTACGAGTTCGAGTACCGCTACGAGTCGTGGGTGCGCCTCGCCACGCGCCGCGTGCCCCTGCGGGTCGATCTGCGGGGTCTGGCCACCTGGCTGAACGAGCGCGAGGGCGAGGAGCGCTGGGTCGCCGAGGACCCGAACGACGTCGCCCCGCGCCTGTGGATGCCCGATGGCGGCCCGTCGCGGGTGCCGTATCAGGAGTTCTTCGCCGCCCTCTGCGGTGCACTGACCACGGCGCCGGTGGCCTGGGATCCCTACGACTGGCAGGCGCCGGCGGTGGCGCCCGCGGCCTGACGCCGGCCGTGCGCACCGCGGCGCTGCGGCCCTTCCACCTGGCGATCCCGGTCGCTGACCTCGGCGCGGCCCGGACCTTTTACGGTGGCCTGCTGGGCTGCGCCGAGGGGCGTAGCGACCCCCACTGGATCGACTTCGACCTGGCCGGGCACCAGCTGGTGTGCCACCTCGTTGCCGGCGCCGGGGTGCGCGCAGCCCCGCCGACGAATGCCGTCGATGACCACGACGTGCCCATCCCGCACTTCGGCGTCGTGCTGACGATGCCTGAGTGGCGTGCGCTGGCCGACCGGCTGCGCGCCGCCGGCGTCACCTTCATCGTCGAGCCCCACGTGCGCTTCGCCGGGCTCGCGGGCGAGCAGGCCACGCTCTTCATCGCGGACCCCGCCGGCAACGTGCTCGAGTTCAAGGGCTTCCGCGACCTCGGGCAACTGTTCGCCACCGACGCCGACGGTGGCTGAGGGCCCGGTCGCCGATCCGGGGCTCGCGGGGCTGGTGCTCGCGGCCGGTGCGGCACGGCGATTCGGCGCTCCCAAGGCGCTGGCCTGCCATCGCGGCGAGCCGCTGGTGGCCCGCGCCGCCCGGCGGCTGGCCGCCTGCTGCGGCGCCGGCGTGACCGTCGTCGTTGGCGCCGATGCGGCCAAGGTGGCTGCCGCACTCCCGGCGCTGCCAGGCCTGCAGGTGGTCGAGAACCCGCAGTGGCCCACGGGGCTGGCCGGCTCCCTCGCGGCTGGAGTCGCGGCGCAGCCCGCCGCGGCGACGGCGGTCCTCGTGCTGCTGGCCGACCAGCCACTGGTGGACGGGACGGACCTCGCGGCCCTCGTCGCCGCGTGGCGCCGGGCGCCGGATCGCATCGCCGCGGCGCGGTTCGACGGCGTGGCCGGCGTGCCGGCGATCCTGCCGCGCGCCACGTGGCCCGCGCTCGCCGCCCTCCAGGGTGACCAGGGGGCGAGGGCCGTGATCGCCGCCGCACCGGACCGCGTCGAGGTGCCGATGCCGCACGCGGCCTGGGACGTCGACACGCCTGACGACCTCGCACGCCTGCCGTAAACTCACCCGCCCGCCGTCAGGGCCAGCGTCGACACAGCCATGCGCATCCAGGTCGAGTACTTCGCCGTGCTGCGCGAGCACGTGGGCCGGGGCGCCGAGTCCTGCGAGACGGCTGCCGCCACCGTGGGCGACCTGTACCGCGAGCTGGATGCCCGCCATGGCTTTCCAGCCGTCGGGCGGCTCAAGGTCGCGGTGAACGACGAGTTCCGCGACTGGGACACGCCGCTCTCCGACGGTGACCATGTCGTGTTCATACCGCCCGTCGCCGGCGGCTGAGGGGGCGCTCCATGTTCCGCTTCACCCACGATCCCATCGACCCGGGCAGTTTCCATCCGCTGCTGGACGACCCCGCGGCCGGCGGTTACTGCAGCTTCGAGGGCTGGGTGCGCAACCACAACGAGGGCCGCGCCGTGCTGCGCCTCGAGTACGAGGCCTACGAGTCCCTCGGCGTGAAGGAGGGCGAGCGCATCCTCGCCGAGGCCGCTGCCCGCTTTCCCATCCTCAAGGCCGCCTGCGTGCACCGCGTCGGCCGGCTCGAAATCGGCGAGATGGCCGTCTGGGTCGGCGTCAGTGCCGCCCACCGCGACGCGGCCTTCGCGGCCTGCCGCTACGTCATCGACGAAGTGAAGGACCGCGTGCCCATCTGGAAGAAGGAGCACTACGCGGCGGGCGAGTCCGGCTGGATCAACTGCGCCGTGCGGGCGCCGGCTGGCACCCCGACGCGCTGATCAGCGGCCGCCGCAGGCCTCGCGCTGCGGCTGTCGCGCAGGCATGAAAAAGCCCCGCCGCCCGACCGGGCGGCGGGGCTTTCCGTCGGTCGTCTTCAGGTGCCTGAGCGCTCGCGCTGGATCAGCTCGTCGACGAGCTCGAGCTGTTCCTTGTGGCTGCGGATCTCGGGGCCGTCGGTGACGTACTTGCCGTTGACGATCAGCAGCGGGACGCTGCGCACGCGGTAGCGCTGGGTGAGTTCCTTGGCGCGCTTCACGGCGCTGTCGACGCCAAAGGACCGCCAGGTGCTGTCGAACTGCTCCGCCGACACGCCGAACTGGCCGAAGAACGCGCGGATCTCGTTCTCTTCGATCAGCTGCTTGCCCTGCAGGTGGAAGGCGCGGAAGACCTCGGGGCTGATCTGGTCGAGCTTGCCCAGTGCCTCGGCGGTGTAGAACACCCGCGCGTGGATCTCGTGGGGCTGCTGCCAGGTCACCGGGATCTTCACGAAGCTGACGTCGGCCGGCTGGCGCTTCGCCCACTCGGCGATCTGCGGCTCGAGGTCGAAGCAGTGCGGGCAGCCGTACCAGAAGACCTCGGCCACTTCGATCTTGCCGGGGGAGCTGCTGGTGCCCTGGGCGGCCGGCAGCAGGTTGTAGTGGGCGCCCTGGCGGAACTTCCACTTGCTGATGGCGGCCGGCGGCGTGTTCTCGGCGGCCAGCACGATGTCCTTGCCGAGGTCGGGGCCCGCCGGCTCGCTGACCGTCTCTTCGACCGTCGCGGCGGGTGCCGTGGCCGATGTATCGACGGCGGCCTCGGGCGCCGGTGCGGGGGGCGCTGCCTCGGCGGGGGCGGCGGCCGGAGCCGCCGGTGCGCTGGACGCCGCCGGGGTCTCCGGCTGGCCGCAGGCGGCGAGCGTGGCGGCCAGCAGCAGGCCGAGGGCGAAGGCGCGGAACGGCGGGCGGGGCGTGGTCATCGGCGATCTCCCGGCCGGCGGGCCGCGCCCGCCCGGCGCGTGCTTACTGCAGTCCCTGGATGTACGAGGCGACGGCCTTGATCTCGTCGTCGGTCAGGCGGGCGGCGACGTTGCGCATGATCTGCGTGTCGCCGTCGGTGCTGCGCTGGCCCGAGCGGTAGGCGGCGAGCTGGGCGGCCGTGTAGGTGGCGTGCTGCCCGGACACCTGGGGCCAGGCGGCCGTGATGTTGCCGAGGCCGTCGGGGCCATGGCAGGCCAGGCAGGCCGGCGCGCCGGTCTCCTTATTGCCGCCGCGGTAGATCTGCTCGCCGGCTTCCACCAGCGCCGGATCCGCCGTCTTCCTCGCGGGCTTCTGGCCCGCGAAATACGCGGCGAGGTCCGCCATGTCCTGGTCGGACAGGGCCATGGCCTGCCCGCTCATCAGCACGTTCTGCCGGGCGCCGGACTTGAACGCCTGCAGCTGCTTGATGGTGTAGGACTCGTGCTGGCCGGCGAGGCTCGGCCACTCGGGGTTCAGGCTGTTGCCGTCGACGCCGTGGCAGGCGGCGCAGGTGATCGCCTTGGCCTGCCCGGCCGCGGCATCGCCGGCGGCCATGGCGGGGGCCGCGAGACCCAGCGCGAGCAGGGCAGCCAGCCCTGCGCGGGCCATCAGTCGCAGATGGTCTGGAGCATCCATAACGCTTGTTCTGTAAGGGAAAATCGGGGGTCGACGGCGTGCTAGACTCGCGACCGCGGCGGATTGTACACCGATTCCCGCCCCCTCTTCAGCGCGAGACCCCATGTCCCTGTACCCGGCGGCGGCCTTCATCACCAGCGCCAACCAGGCCGGACAGTTCGTGCCCGACATCGGTGCCGAAGTCGCCTTCGCGGGGCGGTCGAACGCGGGCAAGTCCAGTGCCATCAATGCCATCCTCGGCCGGAAGGATTTTGCGCGGACCAGCAAGACGCCGGGCCGCACCCAGCTCGTCAACTTCTTTTCGCTGGAAGCGGGCGTTCGGTTGGTGGACCTGCCGGGCTACGGTTTCGCCCGGGTGCCGCGGGACGTGCGCGAGCACTGGGAGCGCCTCATGGAGGACTACTTCCGCGGCCGCGGCTCGCTGCGCGGCCTCGTCGTGGCCGTCGATTCGCGTCGCGGCATCGGCGACTTCGACCGGCAGATGCTCGACTACGCCCGGGCGCTCGGCCGCCCCGCCCACGTGCTGCTGACCAAGGCCGACAAGCTCAACCGCCGGGAGCAGGAGGACGTCCTGGCCGTGGCCCGCGAGGAGCTTGGCGCGGCCACCGGCGTGCAGCTCTTCTCGGCCGTGACGAGGCTGGGCGTCGACCAGGCGCGCGCGGCGCTGCGGCGTTTCCTGCAGGGCGTGGCGGACGCTGCCGATCACCCCGCCTGACGTCGCCGGACGACCGGCTGTCGCAGAGCCCGCCAGCCCGCTCCCGGTCCATGCACTGCTGTAGTGCCGGTTCCTGCCGCCGTGCGTGCCGTGGCTGTTACGCGTGGGGCGACGGCGTGCGAGGCCGTGGCCTGCCCGGCCGATGCGCGCGTGTACCCTGGTTAACGGCCATCCGTCCCCTCATGTGCCGCGGAACAGCCTTCCGTAGTCGAAGGCCCGCACCGCATGGGCCACCAGTGAGGCGGCGTCAGGGTGCAGCGGATTGAGCATCACCACGCATTCCTCCGGCACGATCACTGAAGGCACCTGCAGGCAGACGCCCTCCCTGTCGCGCAACCATCCCGCGCCGACTTCAACGCTGGCTTTTCCCGCCGGGATGGCCGCCCATCCGGCCGGGAGGGATTGCATATCCACCACGGTGCGGGCTGACCACAGCCGCTCGGGAACGTCGATCCGCACCAGGAAGCGATTGAGCGGAAAACCCGCGTCATCGATGTGTGCCGCTGTCTCCAGCACCGCCATGGCGATGGTGGGCGCGCAATACACGGCCGGCTGCCCCTCGTCGTTCCATCGCCCGGGGCTCGCCGCGGCACCGGCGCCACTGAGGTCCGTCGCGGCGTGACGGCGGGTCTCGGCGGCGATCCGCCAGAGGATCACTGGTAGGCGCCGCTCGCAACGGCACCCAGTAGCCGCGTGACCACGGCGAGGCCGGTCGGCGTGTCGACGAGGTCTGCCGGCTTGCGGCCACCCAGGGCCGGCTGCGGACGTTCCAGCCACTTGCCGAGCCAGCGGGCAGCATCGAAGCCCCGGGCCTCAGTGGCGGTGGATTCCTCGACCATGGCCTGCGCCATGCCAAGCAGCCTGGCGACCCCGAGCGCCGCGCGGCCGCCGCTGCCGGCCAGCAGTTCGCCCGAGGCGATCTTCTTCTCTGCCGTTGCCTTGGGCACGCCCAGGATCGCGAACATACGTTGCGCCGGTATCCGCAGCTCGCCAGCGAGATCCTTGACGAACACGCTCGCCACGCCGTCCCGCTCCGTGGCGACGAGCTGGAGGGGGTCGGCGACGTGGATCCGCGTCACGAAGTCGCCGACGCCCTTCTTGCGAAAGTAGCGGATTGCCTCGTGATCGGGCCGGGGGATCGCTTGCAGGGCCGCGGCAGAACGTGGCCGCACCCGGCCCGCGCCGGTACTCCCTTTGGCTCGCGTGGCGACCTTGGTCGCGGCAACGCGTGTCGTTCGCAACTTGGATCCGGGCATATCCACACTCCGTCCAGAATGAGACGAAGCATAGTCCCGTAGTAGGCGACCGTCCATGACCATGGCCCGCCGGCTGCAAGGTCGCACAGGCTACGGCCGGGAGCATCCGGCTGCCAGCGCCGTTTCTGCCGACTGCTCCAGGTTTCGCCGCTTGGGTCCGGACCGTGCCCTGCTGCTTCACCTTGCCGGCGTCGGGCCGGACTACGCGCTGGCGGGAGAGTCCGGTCCGCCGCGGAAGTCTTCGTCAGCGAGCACGCGACTGAATGGCACGACCCACGGCGCCTGGCGCACCCGCAGGCCGCTGCGCAGGACCTCCAGCAGGTCTGGTGGTGGCTGGTCGTAGACAAGCCGGCGGGCTTGCCGGAATTCCGTCAGCGTGGAGTAGCGGGAGAGCAGCGGCTCCAGCGACGCCCACGGTACCCAGGTGGTGAACTCGGGCGTCCCGGGCTCCACGCCCTCGCGCTGCGTACCAAACCCCGCCAGGATGAAGTCCACCTTGGGCAGGTAGATCGGGATGCCGTCCGGCCAAGCGACCCTGGTCTGCGGACCATCGCCAAGGTCGACGTAATCGATCAGCGGGATGAACACGTCTTCCTCGAGGGCTGCCTGCCGGTCGCCGCGGCTGCGGTTCCACTGCCAGATGCGTTCGATCTCGGCCGCCGGCAGGCGGCCGACAAATCGTTCCAGGTGGTAGGGCGGCTGGCGCCAGTCCGCCAGGGTCTTGCGGTGCAGGTGTCGCCAGGCCAGCAGTACGCGGCTCGGTGACCACGGGCCGAAAGTCGGGTCAGGATCCTGGGGCAGGGCCATCTCCAGGTTCAGGGACCGGACCATCGGCTCCAGCGTCTCGGTCACTTCCCGGGGATACACTGGCGGCTGCAGGGTCCGAAGCAAAACCACCAACTGGTTGTGACCTGGTAGTGGCCACGCTTGGTCATGGGGGCCCTGCTCCTCTACCGGCTTCAGGCGGATGGCGAAGCGGCAGCCCGAATCGGTCTGGAGGAAAACCAGCCGGTCATCCTCGACCTTCCCCCACTCCAGATCGGACCAGTACTGCCGCGCCCGGTCGCGAAGGTCGGGGCCGGCATGCGTCGCACGAAACAGCAGCAGCAGATACGGGGGAATCTGCCTGCTGGGCCTTACGCCTTCAACAGGGTGGCCCTCGTACACACCCGCCCAGTACGTGACACACATTGGCCTTGGCACTCGCGAACCTGGCTGCGCTCCACAGGAAGCAACTGACGGAAGCTGTCTAGGATGCCGTTTCCTCGAACTTGCGCAGGGCAGCCGCAACGCTCTTGCGCATGGCGACTTTCTCGACCTCCGGCGCAATCTGGCGCATTCGCGCCAGCGATGCCAGGTCCTTGAGCCGACAAAGGCGCAGAACCGCTTCACCGCGCATGTTCGAGTCCGGGTCGTCAAGGAGTTCCCGCCACAGTCCGAGCGCAGTCTTGCCCATGAGCCGGGGAACGGCAGAAACAGCCAAGTAGTGACGCGGCAGGAACCCCTGCGTCGGATCGCGCAGGATCTCCAGGACTTGCGGCAACTCCCTCTTTGTTGCTGTTCCCGCGATGCCTTGCGCGACAGTAAAGCGGTGGTCCTCTGTCGCCTCAGGGTGACGCCAGTAGGCCCGCAACAACGCTGCCGCTGCTTCCGAGCCACGCGCCCTGCGGGAGGTGCCCAGCATGACCGCGATAGCACGAACCGTCGGGAGGCAGAGCTCCTGACGATCCACGTATCTGATCAGGATCGACTCTGACCCGTCATCGTAGGGGCGTCGTAAGTCTTGCACGCAGCACACAAGGAAGCCGGCGGCCTGCAACTCACGCGCCAGTTCGCGCTCCAGAGACAATTCCCCTCCAGATCCTGAATGCCCATGCTAGGTGCGCTTGCCCACGTTCATGCCGGTGCTGATTTCGTCAGCTTGGCTAGGGCATCCGCAATCTTCCGGCGACGGCCTGCGTGCCTGACGTCCCGGACCGCCTCGCGCAGCTGGGGCAAAGACTCCCGGTCATTGAGGCGACAAAGGCCCGCGATGGCCAGCACGCGCAGGCCCTCCTCCGGATCATCCAGCAGCTCCCGCCAGAGGTCCAAAGCCCTTCGTCCCATCAGGCGTGGCAGCGCTTCCGCCAAGGCATAGCGTGGCGAGTACGAGTACGGTTCGTCATCCGCGACAACTTGGCCCCGGTCTTTCGGTAGCCGCACGATATCGGTCAGGTCCTTGCTGGTAGCCATCCTGGCGATGCCCTCGGCGATCCGAAAGCGAGGTTCCGCGGGCGCGTTGCGGTGGCGTGCGTACGCCCGGAGCAAGGCGACGCACGCGGCTGATCCCCACGCAGCGGGGAAATTCCAGAAAAGGTTGCCGATGCAAACGGCCAGCCCCAACGGAAGCTCCCGCTGCCCGAGATAATTCACGAGGATGGGGACCGCATCTTCAAAGGGAACACGCAGGTCCTCTACGCAACAAACCAGGTACCCGGCCGTCGGAAGCTCCCGGGCCAGCTCACGCGCGACGGACATCCGCGTTCGACCACTGCTTGTACCCTAGTGCGCCTCGTCCCAGTTGGCGCCCGTCCCGGCGTCGACCTTCAGGGGCACCTTCAGCTTCGCGGCACCCGCCATCAGCGTGACGACCTGGTCCTTCACGCGGGCCAGCGAGTCCACCGGCACCTCCAGCACCAGCTCATCGTGCACCTGCATGAGGATGCGGGCGCCGGTGTCGCGGCCGCGGCCTCCGAGCCAGTGGTCGACGTCGATCATGGCGCGCTTGACGATGTCCGCGGCGGTGCCCTGCATCGGTGCGTTGATGGCGCTGCGCTCGGCGTACTGGCGGCGGGACTGCTGGCGGGCGTTGATGTCCGGCAGGTAGAGCCGCCGGCCGAACACGGTCTCGACGTAGCCGCGCTCCCGCGCCTCGGTGCGGGTGCGGTCCATGTAGGCCTTCACGCCCGGGTAGCGGTCGAAGTAGAGGTCGACGTAGCGCTGGGCCTCGTCGCGGCCGATCCCGAGCTGCTTCGCCAGGCCAAAGGCCGACATGCCGTAGATGAGCCCGAAGTTGATGGCCTTCGCCGAGCGGCGCTGGTCGGCGGTCACCTTCGTCAGCGGCACGCCGAAGACCTCGGCGGCCGTCGCCTGGTGCACGTCGAGGTCCTCGGCGAAGGCCCGCAGCAGCCCTTCGTCGCCGGAGATGTGCGCCATGATGCGCAGCTCGATCTGGGAGTAGTCCGCCGCCAGCAGTACGCAGCCCTCGGGCGCGATGAAGGCCTGGCGGATGCGCCGGCCTTCCTCGGTGCGGATCGGGATGTTCTGCAGGTTGGGATCCGACGACGAGAGCCGCCCGGTGGCGGCCACGGCCTGGTGGTAGGACGTGTGGATGCGGCCGTCCTTCGCGACGAGCTCCGGGAGCTTGTCGGTGTAGGTGCTCTTCAGCTTGCTCACCGAGCGGTAGTCGAGCACCAGCCGCGGCAGGGGGTGCTGGCCCGCCAGCTCCTCCAGCGCGTCCTCGTTGGTCGACGGCTGCTTCGTCGGCGTGTAGCTCGTCACCGGCAGCTTCAGCTCGTTGTAGAGCACCTCGGCCAGCTGCTTCGGCGACGTCAGGTTGAACGGGTGCCCGGCGGCGGCGTGGGCGTCACCCTCGATGGCCGCCATCTTGTGCGCGAACTCGCTGGACAGCCGGCGCAGCAGCGCGACGTCCACCAGCACGCCGGTGTGCTCCATGCGCAGCAGCACCGGGACGAGCGGCTGCTCCAGCGACTCGTAGACCTCGCACAGCCCCGGTGTCGCCTCGATCTGCGGCCACAGTGCCTGGTGCAGGCGCAGGCTCACGTCCGCGTCCTCGGCCGAGTACTCGGCGGCCTGCTCGACGGACACCTGCTCGAAGGGGATCTGGCTGGCGCCCTTGCCGGCCACGTCTTCGTAGTGGATCGTCGTCAGCCCCAGGTACTTGCGGGCCACCGAGTCCAGGTCGTGGCGCGTGGCGGTGCTGTTCAGCACGTAGGACTCGAGCATCGAGTCGTAGCGCAGGCCGCCGAGCCGGATCCCGTGGTTCAGCAGCACGTGGGCGTCGTACTTCAGGTGGTGGCCGACCTTGGGCCGCGTGTCGTCCTCGAGCCAGGGCTTGAGCCTTGCCAGTACCGCGTCGCGCGACAGCTGGTCCGGCGCGCCCATGTAGGTGTGGGCCACGGGGACGTAGGCCGCCTCGCCCGGCGCCACGGCGAAGGACAGGCCCACGATTTCGGCGGCCATGTAGTCGAGGCCCGTCGTCTCGGTATCGAAGGCGACCAGGGGTGCCGCCTCGATGCGGGCGCACCAGTCGTCGAAATCGGCCTGGGTCAGGATCAGCCGGTAATGGCGGGCCACCGGGTCGGGCAACCGTACCTCGGGGTCCGCAGCCGGGGCTGCCGCGACCGCGGGTCTGCGGGTCGAGCCGGCACCGGTCGCGGGTTCCGTGCCGGGCAGCAGCGCGGGCGGCTCCCCCCCCATCTCGCCCGCCGCGTCCTCGCCGGGGATCCGCCGCAAAAGGCTGCGGATCTCAAGATCCGCCGACAGCCGGCGCACGGCGTCGGCATCCACCGGCTTCGGCACCAGGTCCAGGGGCGCGACGTGCAGCGGCACGGCCGTGTGGATCGTCGCGAGCTGCCGCGACAGGGGCAGCTGGTCGAGGGTGGCCCGCAGCTTCTCGCCCACCTTGCCGGCGATGGCGTCGGCGCTGGCGACGATGGCGTCGAGGCTGCCGTACTGGCCGAGCCACTTCGCGGCCGTCTTCGGGCCCACGCTCGGCACGCCCGGGATGTTGTCCGAGGTGTCGCCGACCAGCGCGAGGTAGTCGATGATGCGTTCCGGCGGCACGCCGAACTTGTCGACGACACCGGCCGGGTCGAGGACGCGACCGTTCAGCGTGTCGACCAGTCGTATCCGGTCGGTCACGAGCTGCGCCATGTCCTTGTCGCTGGTGGCGATGACGGTGTCGAGGCCCGCCGACGCGGCCTGCACCGCCAGCGTGCCGATGACGTCGTCTGCCTCGACGCCTGACTCGCGCAGCAGCGGCAGGCCCAGCGCCTCCACGACGGCCATCAGCGGCTCGACCTGCGCCCGCAGCTCGTCGGGCATGGCCTCGCGGTGGGCCTTGTAGTCGGCATAGAGCTCGTCGCGGAAGGTCGGGCCCGGCGCGTCCATGACCACGGCGATGAGGTCCGGCTGCTGCTCCGTGCGGAGCTTCTGCAGCATGTTCAGGAAGCCGTAGATCGCGCCGGTGGGCTGGCCCTTCGACGTGGTCAGCGGCGGCAGCGCGTGGAAGGCGCGGTAGAGGTAGCCCGAGCCGTCGATCAGCACGAGGCGCCGGGGTGGCGCTGCAGCTTCTTCGGTCATGGCGCGCTACTGCGCCTGGCTGCGGTCGGGCGTGGGCGGCACCTGCCGCCGCGGGTCACCGTCGCCGTCGGCCGGCGCGACGCTCTCGTCACCCTGCGCCGGAACCTCGGCCGGGGCCGCCGCCGGTGGCGGCTCGGGGGGCAGGTACAGGTCGCCCTTGAGGCCGCAGCCTGCCATGGCGAAGGCGAGGGTGACGATGGCAGCCGTGCGGAGCATGTGGCGAGTATAGAGTGGCCGCAGCGCTGGCGGTTCGTCACGGGCCCGGCGTAGCATTTCCACCCCTTGCCGGGGCCCTCGGGGCCAGGAGACCGCCGTGCGCCGGATCGCCATCCTCTTCGCTGTCGCAGCCCTCGCCCTGGCCAGCTGTGCGTTCTCCGATCTCACCGACGACCTGACGCCCGATCTCGACGGGACGGGCTGGTCACTCACGGGCTGGGCCGGGTCCAGGGTCGACCCGGTGCCGTTCCGCATCACGATGCTCTTCGCGGACGATCGCGTCTCGGGCCGCAGCGGCGTGAACAGCTTTGCCGGGGCCTACACCCGGGGCCCCGACACGGCCTTCACCGTCGGTGACCTGGAGACCACCGAGATGGGCGGCCCGCCCGAGGCGATGCAGGCGGAGGAGACCTTCCGTTCGCTGCTGTCCCGCGTGCGCACCTACCGTCGTGAGGGCGGCCTGCTGATGCTGGGTGACGAGACGGGCCAGCCGCTGCTGGTGCTGACGCGCCTGAATGACTAGCAGCTTGTAGAAGAACGCGCATTCTGTGCGTGCTTCAGCTCGCGAGTCCGGTACATGCCCGGACTGGCTCGCGACGAATCAGCCGCTGGTGCGCCTGCTGCGTCGGCCCGCTGGCTGGCCTCAGTCGCCGCTTCGCCGCCAGATGGTGCCGCCGAGCCAGCGTCCCGCTGCCGGCCACCATGGTTCCACGGAGACGTCGCCGTAGATGCCGGCGGTGAAGTAGGGATCGGCCTCGAGCAGCGCCCGCGCTTCGGCTTCGCTCACCACGTCGTAGATGAAGAGGCTCGAGCGATGGCCCCGGCTGCCCGGCTCGGCCAGCGGCCCCGCCGCGAGCACCCGGTCGAAGATCGACTCGATGTAGGCGAAATGCCGGTCGCGATGGGCGCTGCGCAGGGCGGCCGTGTCGCGGCCGGTGGCGTCCCTGCAGATCGCGATCCAGGCCATCGGTCGCGGCCTGCGGGGGCTCAGGTCCCCGGCGTCGCCGACCGCCGGCGCCGCGGCCCCTCGTCGAAGGGCTGCTCGGCCGGGCCCGTGGGCCGGCGCAGCAGCGTGAGCCCGGTGCCGAAGGGCAGGTCGAGCACCTGCAGGGCCGGGTCGCCCCGGTACTCCTCCATCAGCTGGCGCACGGTCACGGCGTAGCCCTTGTCCGCCCCGTACATGCGCGATTCCTCGTCACGCATGCTGTCGTGGAACAGCACGATGGACCGCGGCGACAGGCGGCCCCGGAAGGCCTCGTAGTCGAAGCGGGCCTGCTCGGCGGTGTGCAGCCCGTCGACGAAGAGCAGGTCCACGGGGCCGAGGGCCGCGTGCTCGGGCGAGGCGGCGAACTCCTGGGTCGTCTTGAGCCGGTGCCGGATGTTGTCGATCCCGAACCGGCCGAACCACGCGTCGACCCGCGCCGGGTCGCGCCAGAAGTCGTCCACCAGCGACGGGTCGATGAAGAGCACCTCGCCGCCGTCGGCGTTGTCCTGGCAGCCCCGGGCGATGACCATCGGTACGAAGCCCCGCCACGAGCCGATGACGACGGCGAGCTTCGGCCGGTAGAGCCGGGCCAGGCCGTAGTAGATCCAGCCGAGGCCCAGGTTGCGGTCGGCGACCCGCTGGTTGTGGCCCATGCGCACGAGGTCGGGATCGGCAAAGAGCCGCTCCAGCCAGGCGTCCAGGGGCTCGGTGCGGGCCGCCGCGGCCACTGCGTCGCTCATTTCTTCAGCTCCGCTGCCACGCGCCGGTAGGCCTCGCGGAAGCTCAGGCCCTGCTCGGTGACCAGCCGGTTGGCACGCTCGGCGGCGTGGATGCTGTCGTCCATGCGGATGTTGGCCGGCAGGAAGCGCAGTTCGCGCACCAGCGCCGCCATGACCTGGGCCGAGTCGCCGGCCAGGTCGATTGCCCGGAACAGCGGCGCCTTCAGTCGCTGCAGGTCGCGCTGGTAGCCCGACGGCAGCTTCGCCGGCAGCCCGAGGATCTCGAAGAGCGCCGCCTGCAGCGTCGCGCTGGCGCCGCGAACCAGCTCGAGGACGTCGGGATTCCGCTTCTGCGGCATGATCGACGAGCCCGTCGTCATGTTGTCGGGCAGGGCCACGAACCGGAACTCCTGCGTGTAGAAGAGCAGCAGGTCCGACGCGAGCCGTGCCAGGTCCTGGCCCAGCAGCGAAAGCTCGAAGGCGAGCCCCGCCTCGGCCTTGCCCCGCGAGAGCTGCACGGCCGTGACCGGCGCGTGCACCACGTCGAACTGCAGGGCCCGGCGGGTCGCCTCGCGGTCGATGGGCACGCCCGGCGTGCCGTAGCCCGCCGCGCTGCCCAGCGGGTTGCGGCTGATGCGCCGGCGCGCCGCGCGGATGCCCTCGGCGTCGTCACGCAGCTCTGCGGCGAAGCCGCCGGCCCACAGCGGGACGGAGCTCGGCATGGCCTGCTGCATGTGGGTGTAGCCCGGCAGGACCGTGTCCTTCTCGCGGGCCGCCAGCCCGTCCAGCGCCGTGGCCACGTCGATGGCTGCCGCGGCCAGGCCGTCGGCGGCGTCCAGCAGGTACAGCCGCAGGGCCGCCAGCACCTGGTCGTTGCGCGAGCGGCCGAGGTGCACGCGGCGGCCGGCTTCGCCGATCAGCGAGGTCAGCCGGCCCTCGATGGCGGTGTGGCAGTCCTCTTCCTCCAGCGAGATGGTCCATTCGCCGGCGGCGTGGCTCGCGGCCAGCGCCTCGAGCCCGGCAACGATGCCCGACAGGTCGGCGTCGGACAGCAGCCCCTGCTGGTGCAGCATCTGCGCATGGGCGATGGACGCGCGCACGTCGTACGGCACCAGCCGCGCGTCGAGGCGGTGGTCCTCGCCGGCGGTGTAGCGCAGGATGCGCTCGTCGAGCGGTTCGCCCTTGTCCCAGAGCCGCTTCATGGGCCAGTCCTCAGCCGCGCTCGGCGGCGGTCAGCGTCGCGACGTTGTCGACCACCATGGTGCCCGTGCCCTCGTTGGTGAAGACCTCGAGCAGCAGGCTGTCCGGCACCTTGTACGAGATCAGGTGCACGCGCTCGACGCCGCCCTTCAGGGCCGCCTCGATGGCGCGGGCCTTGGGCAGCATGCCCTCGGCGAGCGAGCCCTGCTCGCGCAGCCGCTGGAGGCCGGCGAGATCCGTGTACGAGACCAGCGACGCCGGATCCCGGCGGTCCTCGAGGATGCCGGGTGCGCCCATGGTCAGGATGAGCTTGGCGGCCTTCAGCGACGCCGCCAGTGCCGCGGCCACGGTGTCGGCGTTGATGTTGAGCACCGTGCCATGGCGGTCGGCGGAGAGCGGGCTCACCACGGGCACGAGCCCGTTGTCGAGCTGGGCCTCGATGACGTCGGTGTTCACGCCGTCGATGTCGCCGACGAAGCCGAAGTCGACGGCCTCGCCCTCGTGTCCCTCGACCTTCATCGGCGGCCGCTTGTGGGCGTCGATGAGCCCGGCGTCGACGCCGCTGATGCCCACGGCGGGCAGGTCCAGGTCGCGGCAGGCGGCGAGGATGCGCGTGTTGATCTGACCGTTCAGCACCATCGTGGTGACGTCGAGGGTCGGCTTGTCGGTGACGCGACGGCCGCCCACCATGCGCGTCGGCACGCCGAGGGCGTTGGCCAGCTCCGTCGACTGCGGGCCGCCCCCGTGCACCAGCACGACGCGCACGCCGACCTGGTGCAGCAGGGCCACCTGCTCGAGCAGGTTGCGGGTGGCCTCGTGCGACGCAAAGACCTCGCCGCCGGCCTTCAGCACGAAGACCCGCTTCTTGTACAGGCGGATGTATGGTGCCGCGTGCTTGAGGGCCGAGACGACGACGTCGCGGTCGTGGTTGCTCTTCATGGTCAGGCTCCCGGGCCGATCATCTGGTAGAGGACGGCCATCTGGCCCCACATGCGGTTCTGGGCCTCCTGGATGACGACGCTGCGCGGGCCGTCGAGGATGCGGTCGGTCACGGCCACGCCGCGGCGAACCGGCAGGCAGTGCATGAAGCGCGCGTCGGGCCGGGCCGTGGCGAAGCTCGGCTCGTCGACGATCCAGTCCTGCAGGTTCTCGCGCAGCTTCTGGTCGGCCACGCGGTCGCCGTAGTGCTTCGTCGACGACCACTCCTTCGCGTAGATGATGTGCGCACCCTCGTAGGCCTGCCTGCGGTCACTGGTCTCGGTCACGGAGCCGCCCGAGGCGGCGGCCGCCCGGCGGGCCTTGTCCATGATGGCCGGCGGCAGCTCGAAGCCGTCGGGCCGCACCACCGTCACGTCCATGCCGCGCATGGCGGCCATGTGCAGCGTCGCCGACGGCACGGCCAGCGGCAGCGCCTTCGGGTGCCACGACCACGACAGCACGAACTTGCCGCCCTGGCGGGGCACCTTCAGCTCGTCGAGCGTCTTCCAGTCGGCGAGGCTCTGGCACGGGTGCTGGATCGCCGACTCCATGTTGATGAGTGGCACCTTGACGAGGTCGCGCATGCGCCCGAACTGCTTGTCGGCCAGGTCGTCCTCGAGGTTTTCCCGGGCGGCGAAGGCGCGGATGCCCAGCGCGTCACCGTAGGAGCTGATGACCGGGATGGCCTCCCGCAGGTGCTCGGCGGCCACGCCGTCCATGACGATGCCATCGCGCGTCTCGAGGCCGTGGATCGACATGTCCGGCGAGATCACGAAGGCGCCGCCGCCGAGCCGCGCCATGGCGGCCTGGAACGACGACAGCGTGCGCAGCGACGGGCTCAGGAAGAGCAGCGCCAGCACCTTGCCCTCCAGCGCCCGGGGCTCGGGGCTGTCCTGCAGCCGGCGGGCGAGCTTCAGCAGCGCGTCGACCTGGGCGGGCTCCAGCTCGGCCAGGTCGTTGAATACCTTCAGTCCCATGTGTCCCTCCTGTGGGATCGGGGTCAGTCAAGATCGGCGAGGGCGGCGACGAGGGCGTCGACGTGCTCGCGGGCGAGGGTGAGCGGCGGCAGCAGCCGCACGACCTTCGGGTCGCTGCTGGTGCCGACGAGGATGTCCCGGGCCAGCAGTTCCGCCTGCACGTCCTTCGCCGGCCGCCGGCAGCGCAGGCCCAGCAGGAAGCCCTGCCCCTGCACGGACTCGACGGGCCCGGTGACGGCGCGCTCGCGGAGCCCGGCGGAGAGCGTGCGCACGTTCGCCAGCAGCCCGTCGCGCCCGATCACCCGCAGCACGGTGCTGACCAGCGCGCAGGCGATGGGCCCGCCACCGAAGGTCGTGCCGAGCTCGCCCGGCTTCAGTTGTGCCGCGAGGGCCTCGGACAGCAGCAGCGCGCTGCAGGGAAAGCCGCCGCCCAGCGCCTTGGCGGTGGTCAGCATGTCGGGCACGAGGCCATACAGGTCGACGGCGAAGGGCTGGCCGCTGCGGCCCACGCCGCTCTGCACCTCATCGGCGATCACGAGCGCGCCGGACTTGCGGGCGGCCGCGGCGAGCGCTGCGACGAAGTCCGGCGCCAGGTCGTAGGCGCCGCCGACGCCCTGCACCGGCTCGAAGATCACCGCGGCAGTGCTGCCGTCGATGGCCCGGGCCGCGGCGGCCGCGTCGTCCCGCGGGATGAACTCCACGTCGAAGGGCTGCCGCGGAAAGCCGTACCAGGCCTGGCTACCCCAGGTGACGGCGGCGGCGGCGGCGGTGCGGCCGTGGAAGCCCTGTTCCAGCGCCACGATCTTGCTGCGGCCCGTGACGCGGCAGGCGATCTTCAGGGCGTTCTCGTTGGCCTCGGCGCCGCTGTTGACGAAGAAGACGCGCGGCAGCCGCCCGCCGGCGAAGGCCACCAGGTCGTCGGCCGCCTGGGCCCGCACCTGCAGGGCCACGGCGTTGCTCTGGAAGTACATCGACCTCGCCTGGTCGGCCAGCGCTGCCAGCAGGTCCGGGTGGCCGTAGCCCAGCGAGGCCACGGCGTGGCCGCCGTAGAAGTCGATGATGCGCCGGCCGCCGCTGTAGAGGTACACGCCCTCGGCGCGGTCGGCCTCGATGGGCAGCTGCGCGTAGACCTGGGCGAGGTGGCGGGCCTCGGCCTGCTGGGACGGTGTGAGCATGGGTCGTGCCCTGGTCAGATCCAGCCCGGTGCGGGCGCGTCGAGGCCGGCGGTTTCGGGCAGGCCGAGCAGCCGGTTCAGCCACTGGATGGCGCCGCCGGCGGCGCCCTTGATGAGGTTGTCGATGGCGACGAACACGGCGAGGCTCGTCCCCGCCGTGGCCATGCCGATCTCCGCGTAGTTGCTGCCGGCCACGTTCTTGACCCGCGGCGTGCCATCGACGACGCGCACGAAGGGCCGGCCGGCGTAGAAGGCGGCGAACGCCTCGCGCACCGCATCGGCCTTCATCGGCCGGGCGAGCTCGGCCTGCAGCGTCAGGTGGATGCCGCGGGCGAAGGGTCCCGAGTGCGGAATGAACTGCAGGGCCGGCCGCACGCCGGTGAGTGCCTCGCAGATCCCCACCACCTCCGGCGCGTGCCGGTGCTGCAGCGGGTTGTAGGCGAACAGGTTCGAGTGCCGCTCAGGGTGGTGCGTGGTGGCGATGGGCGCGCGTCCGGCCCCCGTGCTGCCGGTCACGCCGACGGCGTAGAGCGGTCCCTGGGTCATGCCCCCCGCCAGCAGCGGCACCATGGCCAGCAGCATGGAGCTGGCGAAGCAGCCCGGGTGGCCGATGTAGGCGCCCGGGATGCCGGCCACGTGCTCCGGCAGCGCACAGGTGAAGCGCTCGAGCAGGTGCGGGGCGCCGTGCGGCTCGCGGTAGACTGCCTGGAAGTCGGCCGCCCGCCGGAACCGGAAGTCGGAGGACACGTCGACGACGACGAGGTCGACCCCTGAGCGCTCGGCCTGGCCGATGAGCTCGCCGAGCACGCCGGCGCTGACCACGTGGGGCGCCGCGGACAGCAGCGCCACCCGGTCGCCGCCGCGGCGGTCGAGCTCGGCCGCCAGCGCCAGCTGGTCGATGAACAGCCGGTCGCCGAGCGCGGGCGCCAGGTGCGGGAACGACTCGGCGACGCGGCCCCCGGCCTGGCTGGCCGACGACACGCCCTTGAGCGCGAGCCCGGGGTGCCCGGCGACGAGGCGCAGCAGCTCGCCGGCGACGTAGCCGGTGCCACCGACGATGAGTGTGGGGACCGGCGCGGTCACGACAGCCGCAGCCCGAGCTTGCCGCAGACGAAGTCGCCGATGCCCAGCGCGTCGGTGACGGCGTTGATGGCGCGCACGCCCATGCGCTGCTCGATGATGTCGCGGCCGACGTCGTTGTCCGTGGCCGGGCCCGTGACGACGCCCGGCTCGATGCCGAAGTCCTTGCGCAGCAGCTCGACGCCACCCCAGGCTGCCACCGGGTCGTTGGCCGACAGGACGAGGCAGGTGATGGCGTCGCGGATCGCGGCGTCGCGCAGGATGGCCTCGACGCCGTAGGCGCCGAGGAGGCCGTCGCCGAGCTCGAAGATGATGCAGTCGGGCTTCTGGGCCGCGAGCCGCGTCAGCATCGTGCGGGTGACCGCCGGTCCGTTGGCGGCGGTCGTCGTGCCGACGCCGAAATCCGTGAAGATCAGCGTGTTGCGGGCGCCGGCGTCCTCCATGGCCAGGATGTCCCGCCGCAGCGAGACGCCCGTGGCCTTGAAGGCGTCGATGGTGTGGCCGTGGTGGCGGATGCGGCTGACGATGGCCGCGGCCGCCGCGGTCTTGCCGGCGTTCATGCAGGTGCCGGCGATGGCGATGACCGGCACGCCGTGGGTCACCACCGGCGGCTCGGGCTCGAGCTTCGCCATGCCGATGCGGGCCGGCACGCCGATGCGCTCGCCGAGGAACGGGAAGTCGAGCACCGAGCCCAGCACCCGCACCTCGAACGGCGGGCCCAGCGCCGGGTTGATGGAGTCGCAGACGCCGATGACGCCGCCGATGTTCAGCATCTGCAGCGTGTCGCCCACGGCGAGCTTTTCGGGCACGTGGCCCGAGTAGCCGAACAGCGCCTTGCGGTGGCCCAGCGCGCCGACCACGATGTCGCCGCGCTTGACGCCGGCCATGCGCCCGGAGGTGAGCTCCAGCGTGTTGTAGGTGCTCTTGTTCGTGAGCACCTCCACCGCGATCACGACGCCCTCCTCACAGGGGATGTCGGCGGCGACGCGCAGCTCCCGCTTCAGGTTCAGGTGCTGGGCGATCGACGCGATCTTGTCGGCGACGATGGTCTTCATGGGGGCGCCCATCAGCGTCCCGCCGCCCGGGTCTGCAGCACGCCCGGCAGCGCCAGGATGCGCGAGTAGCCGAGCGCGTCGGCCGGGGTCCACTCGCCGGCCTTCTCGCCGTAGACGCCCTTGGTGGCGGCCAGCAGCGAGTGGGGCGACGTCACGCCCTCGACGAAGAGGTTGCCGGTGTGGAGCATGATCTTCACCTCGCCGGTGACCCGGGCCTGGGACGAGGCGAGCAGCGCCTCGATGTCGCGGCAGACCGGGTCGAGCTGCTTGCCCTCGTGGACGAAGTCGCCGTAGGGCGCCGCCACCAGGTCCTTGATGCGCTGCTGCGGGCCCGACAGCACGAGCTTCTCCAGCTCGCGGTGGGCGACCAGCAGGATCTCGGCGGCCGGCGCCTCGAAGGCGACCCGGCCCTTGGTGCCGAGCACCGTGTCGCCCACGTGGATGCCGCGGCCGATGGCGTAGGCGCCGCCGATGGCCTCGAGCGTCTCGATGAGCGTCACCGGGTCCATGGCCTCGCCGTCGAGGCTGGTCGGCACGCCCTGGGTGAAGCTGATGACGTGCCGCTCGGGCTTGCGGGGTTTCGCGAAAGCGTTGGGCGACAGCACCCAGGCGTCCTCGGGGATCGACTCCTTCGAGTCGAGCGTCTCGCGCCCGCCGATGGTCACGCCCCAGAGGCCGCGGTTGATGGAGTAGGCAGAGCCCCGGACCGGCACCGGATAGCCGCCTTCCTCGAGGTACTTCTGCTGCTCGGTGCGGATGAAGCCCTCGTCGCGCACCGGCGCCAGCACCTCGAGCCCCGGCGCGATGGTGCGCAGCGCCACCTCGAACCGGACCTGGTCGTTGCCGGCGGCCGTGCAGCCGTGGGCCACGGTGCGGCTGCCCCGGGCCTTGGCGAGCTCGGCGAGCAGCGTTGCCTGGATGCCGCGCTCGGCGCCGACGCAGAGGGGGTACAGGTGGCCGCGGCGCACGTTGCCGAAGACCAGGTACTTGAGCACCCGGTCGAAGAACGCCTGGCGCGCCTCGACGAGCACGTGCTCCTGGGCGCCCAGGGCCCGCGAGCGGTGGTCGAGATCCCTGGCGGCCTCGTCGTCGATGCCGCCGGTGTTGATGGTCACCGTGACCACCGGCCGGCCGTAGCGCTCCTTGAGCCAGGGCACGCAGAACGACGTGTCGAGGCCACCGGAGTAGCCGAGGATGATGGGGGTGGTGTCGGCGGCGTTCATCGGAACGGTGCTCCTTCGGGCCTGCGCCCGGCTGGCTCCTGGTCAGGAGCCGAAGTAGGTCTTGAGCCGCGCGACCAGCCGGCGCTGGTCAGCCGCGGACCGGGTGGCCACGAAAATCGTGTCGTCGCCGGCGATCGTGCCGACGACCTCGGCCCAGCCGGCGCGGTCCACCGACAGGCCAACCTTGCCGGCCGCGCCCTCGACGGTCTTCACGACCGTGACGTTGGGCCCTGCCGTGTGCACGGCGAGCACGAACTCGGCCACCAGCTCGAGGTCGCGGTTGGCCTCGGGCGGCGCTTCGTCGCTGACCGGGCGGTACTCCTCGCCCAGCTTCGCGATGCCGAGCTGCCGCAGGTCGCGGCTGACGCTCGACTGCGTCACCTCGAAGCCCTTCCGCCGCAGCAGCGCCACCAGCTCTTCCTGCCGGCTGACCTGCCGGCGGCGGAGGATGCTGAGGATCGCCTGCTGGCGCTGCTCGCGCTGTTCGGCCGGCAGTGGCATCGGTCCCGCTACATGCACATAACTGCAAAGGGATGCGCATATTATTCAGATCCGGCCCGCTGTCAAGGGCGCGGGCGGCGCTGTCGCCGGCGCCGTCTTCTGCGTACGATTCGGCCCCCGTCCACGAGGGATGCACATGCACGACGACCTGGAGGCCGCCGCGGCGGCCGGTGACGCCGAGGCCGCGTTCCGCCTCGGGCTCGCCCTGGACAACGGCGACGGCCGGCCGCGGGACCCGGCGGCGGCCGCGCACTGGTATGCGACCGCGGCCACCGCCGGCCACGCCGGGGCCGCGCTGCACCTCGGCCTGCTGTACGACGGCGGCGACGGCGTCGAGCGTGACGCCGCCCGGGCCGCCGGCTACTACCGGCAGGCCGCCGAGGCCGGTAACGCCGACGGCCAGGTGAACCTGGGCCTCATGTACCTGAACGGCACCGGGGTACCGAAGAACGATGGCGCGGCACTCCACTGCTTCCGCATGGCCGGCACGCAGGGCCATGCCAAGGGGCAGTTCAACGCCGGGGCGCTCCTTTATAACGGGGTCGCGGGCGAGCCCGACCTCGCCGAGGTCTACCGCTGGTGGACGCTGGCGGCACTGCAGGGCCACCCGCAGGCGCAGCAGGCCCTCGATCTCGTCACGCCGAAGCTCGACGCCGCCGCGCTCGCCCGTGCCCAGGCCGGGGTTGCCGACTGGCTCCACCGGGGGGTGGCGAGCGATTGAATCGTCGGGCGCCGGTCCGGGCATGAGCCGGACGGGCGAGGTGAACGCCGCACGAGGCGTTGTTCAACCGGCTGTCAGGCCTCCAGGTCGAACTCCACGGCCGTCTCGCCGTCGGGCTCGCCGTGGGCGCGGAAGCGCCGCTCGACGAACCGGCAGCGGCCGTCCGCATCGACCACCACCACGGTCGAGGCCCGGGTGCCGTAGCGATGGCCCACGAGGAACGGCGTCGCCCGCAGTCGCCCGATGCGCTCGGCATCGGGTGTCGGTACCACCGGCTCGCGCCGGCCGAGCACGTCGAAGAGCTGCAGCGGGTCGATGGCGTCGTCGGCGAACAGCGCCTGGGCCTGGCGTTCGAGCCAGAGTGCCTTGGGCAGGGGCTCTTCCCGCGCCGAGTTGGACAGCGCCGTGATGCCTTCGGCGAACCGCCAGCGCGCGCCCGCCGGTCCCGCCGGCGCCACGAAGCCTTCGGGCCCCCGGGGCCCCGCGGCCGACCCGACCACCAGGGTAAAGCCGGCGTAGCCCGCCTCGCGTTCGCGGACCCGCTGCAGGTAGCCCTGGGCCAGCACGTCGTTGGCCGTCACCCACTCGCGGACCAGGTGGCCGCGGCTCGCGCTCCGCTCCGGCGCCGGCGGGCGGGCCGGCTGGTTCAGCACGAGCGCGTAGCGGCCGTTGCGCCGGATGCTGAGCCAGCTGCCGCCACCCACCAGGTCGCGGCCCCCGAGCACGTCGGGCGCGTCATCCCACCAGCCGGCGGGCGCAGCCGGGCGCGCGTGGTCCTCGTCGCGGTTGGCGGCGATGACCAGCGGGTAGCGCGGGTGGATGTTCCAGGCGACGAGGACGAGGCACATGGGCGCGTAACGATAGCGTGCCGCGGGGCGCCCGGGGCGCCGTCAGCGGAATTCCGCCGGCGCGTCCGGCCGGCGGAACATGGCACTGTCGAGGCCCAGCGTCGCGAGGCGCGGCCCGGGAGCCTCGTCGCACCACTCGGCTATGAGCCGGAAGGCGATGGAGGCCTGCGGCGGCAGCCGCACGACGCCGGCGCGGATCTCCGCCCGGTTGCACCAGCGGGCCTCGACGAGCTCGCCGTCGTTGAAGCGCAATTCGCCGCCGGTGGCCTCGGCGTGGTAGCCGATCATCAGCGCCGCGGGAAAGGGCCAGGGCTGCGAGCCGAGGTAGCGCAGCGCGCCGACCCGCACGTTGGTCTCCTCGTGCACCTCGCGGGCCACCGCCTCCTCGAGGGTCTCGCCCGGCTCGACGAAGCCGGCCACCGTCGAAAAGCGGCCCTCGGGCCAGGTCCCCTGGCGCCCCAGCAGGCACTGGTCGCCGCGGTGGACCAGCACGATCACGGCCGGATCGAGCCGCGGGAAGCTGCGATGCGCTTCGTGGGCCGTGCAGGCCATGACGAAGCCGCCATCGCGCGCCGCCGCCGGGGCGCCGCAGGTGCTGCAGAAGCGGTGCCGCTGCTGCCAGATGACCATGGCCCGGGCGTAGGCCAGCAGTGCCGCGTCGTCGGCGCTGACCTCGGCCACGACCTCGCGCAGGCCGGCGAAGCGCCCGCCGGCAAGCCCGGCCGGCGCTTCGTCGTCGTCGAGGGCCACGGCGAACAGCGGCCGGCCGTCCCGCTGGCCCAGGAAAACGGCCGTCGCCGGCGACGGGAGCCGCGGGGCCAGCGCGGCGGCGCTGCAGGTCGCGGCCGGGCCAGGCCCCAGCCAGCACAGCGAGTCGCGGACCGGCACGAAGGCCGCCGCCGGATCGGCCAGGGCCGCGGCGAGCGCATCGGGCCGCAGCCGCAGGCCTGCCTGGCGGTCTATCCTCGAGGCTGCGAAGGTGATGGGGGGGCTGCCGGGCGCGATCACGCCGGCAGCCTACCGGGCGCGACGCCCGCCCTCCAGCCGGCCGGGCGGGCGAGGGCCACCGGCTGGTCCTTGATCTCGCAGTAGGGACACCGCGCCAGGCTCAGGGCGTAGGCATCTTCGACGTAGGCCACCTCGCACTGCGCACAGTGGGCGAGCCGCAGCTCCCGGCGCATGACCAGCGAGCGGTAGAGGTTCCAGGACCACTCGAACGAGAACTGGGGCGCCGGGTGCAGCGCCTGGTAGGCCTCGAAGGCGGTGCACAGGTGCCCGCCGAAGTGGACGTTGGCGAGGCCGGCGTCCCGGATGAGCCGGCCCTGGGCGTCGAGCAGGGCCGCGCCGCTGCGCAGGAAGAGCCCCGCCAGCAGGCTCGCCTCGCCCTGGCGCCGGGCCGAGTTCACGAAGGGGGTGACCTGGCTCGGGGTCTTGCCCCGCCGCCGGCGGATGGCCTCTGGCCCGGGTGAAAAGTAGGTGCTGAAGATCTTGCGGATGCGGTCTTCTGAGAAGCCTGTGAGGAGCCGGATGGTGCCGGTCCGCGCCTCGTGGCGGATCAGGCGGATGGCCAGGTCGAACTTCTCCCGCTCGCTGGCGTAACGGTTGTCGGTGGCGCGCACGAAAGTCTCCTTCTGTTCCACATATGGTCCGAAACGCCCATATATGGCCAGAGACTGCCATATATGGTCCGATCGGACCATATATAGTTAACGCCCACCCCGACCGGGAAGCGGCAAATGAGCCTCGATGTCACCGAAATGCGCCCGCCGGGCGAGCTGGCGGAGTTCAATCACGGCTTCCTGCGGCTGCTGCGGTCGGTGCCCCCGGGGCGGTCGGCCTTTGGCCTCGAGCCCGGGGTGCTGGCCCGGCTGCAGGATCTGCCGGCCACGGCCGTCGACGCCCTGGCCCGGGCGCCGGTGCTGCTGGCGGGCTTCCGCGACCTGCCCGGGGTCACCCCGCGCGGCGGGGTCGCCGAGGCGCGGCCTGCCCCGCCAGGACACGGCGGGGCGGCGCCGGCGGTGAGCGGCTGCCGGGTCTACGCCGCCGCGCTGCTGACCTGGCTCTGGCAGGTGAACCGCCAGCACCCCCTGGCCGCCGTGCTGCACATGGGGCCGGGCCCGGCGCTGCCCGACTGGCTCGGTCGCGCAGGCTATGCCGAGATCCAGCAGGCCGCGGACATCGCGCCGGGCGCCCTCGAGGCCCGCTTCTGCAGTCACTCCAGGGCCTGGCCCGACCTGGTCCGGGCCGCCAGTGCCGGCGACGCCGACCTGCTCACGGCCACGCACCTGTCGGTCGTCCAGCTGGCGCTCGTGGGGCCGGGCGCGACTCCGGACGGGGGCGCGGGCCGGCCCTCCCCGGGCGATCCCGGCCATTACAATGCGCGCCGATGAAGGCCCTCTCCGTCCGCAACCTCACCAAGACCTATCCGAACGGCGTCCAGGCACTGCGCGGCATCGACCTCGACGTGCCGGCGGGCGACTTCTTCGCGCTGCTCGGCCCGAACGGCGCCGGCAAGACGACGCTCATCGGCATCCTGACCTCCCTCGTGCGCAAGAGCGGGGGCGAGGTCAGCGTCTTCGGCCACGACCTCGACCGCGACCTGCGCGGGGCCAAGAACTGCATCGGCGTCGTGCCCCAGGAGATCAACCTCAACCTGTGGGACCGCTGCTTCAACATCCTGGTGAACCAGGCCGGCTTCTACGGCCTCACCCGGGCCCGGGCGCAGGAGCGCGCCGAGCTGTGCCTGCGCCAGCTGCAGCTCTGGGAGAAGCGCGATGCCACGGCCCGCAGCCTGTCGGGCGGCATGAAGCGCCGCCTGATGATCGCCCGCGCGCTGATGCACGAGCCGCGCCTTCTGATCCTCGACGAGCCCACGGCCGGCGTCGACATCGAGATCCGCCGCTCGATGTGGCAGTTCCTGCGGGAGGTCAATGCCGCCGGCACCACCATCATCCTCACGACGCACTACCTCGAGGAGGCCGAGAACCTCTGCCGGAACGTGGCGATCATCGACCACGGCAAGGTCATCGAGTACGCGCCGATGGCGGCGGTGCTGCGCAAGCTGCAGCAGGAGACCTTCGTGCTGACGCTGGCGGAGCCTGCGGCGCAGCTGCCGTCGCTGTCCGGCTTCGAGCTGGTGCCGGTGGACGACCACACCCTCGAGGTCGAGGTGCCCAAGGGACGCACGGTCAACGAGCTCTTCGCCGGGCTCTCGACGGCGGGGCTGCGGGTGATCAGCCTGCGCAACAAGGCGAACCGCCTCGAGGAGCTCTTCGTGCGGCTCACGGAGCGCAAGCCGGCCGCAGCGCCCGACGTTGCCACCGCGCGCCGTGCCGGCGTGGCCTGAGCCGGAGCGCCCCATGAGCCTTCGCCAGCAGGCCGTCGCCCTCGCCACGCTCTCGCGCAAGGAGTACGACCGCGTCATCCGCATCTGGGGCCAGACGATCCTGCCGCCGGCCATCAACATGGGTCTGTACTTCCTGATCTTCGGCAACCTGATCGGCAGCCGCATCGGCACCATGGGCGGCTTCGACTACAAGCAGTACATCGCCCCCGGCCTGATCATGATGGCGGTCATCACGAACTCCTACGGCAACGTGGTGTCGTCGTTCTTCTCGGCCAAGATCAACCGCCACCTCGAGGAGATGCTGGTGGCCCCCATGGCCGACAGCGCCATCGTCCTGGGCCACATGGCCGGCGGCATCATCCGCGGCTCCCTCGTCGGCCTCACCGTCACCGCGGTGGCGTTCCTGTTCACGCCGCTGCCCATGGTCCATCCCTTCATCACGGTGTCGGTGTTCCTGCTCTGCGCGGCGCTGTTCTCGCTGGGCGGGCTGATCAACGGCATCCTCGCGAAGAACTTCGACGACGTGTCGATCATCCCGTCCTTCGTGCTGACGCCGCTGACGTACCTCGGCGGGGTGTTCTACTCCATCACGCTGCTGCCGGACTTCGCGCAGCAGCTGTCGCGGCTGAACCCGATCCTCTACATCGTCAACGCGTTCCGGTACGGCATGCTCGGCGTGTCGGACATCGACATCGGCGTCGCCTATGCCGTGATGCTGGGGGCCATCGCCGTGCTCTTCGGCACCTGCCTCGTACTCATCCGCCTCGGCGTGCGGATCCGCGAGTAGCCGGCCGGCGGCACGGGTCCGGGGGAATGTGCGGCCGCTTCGCCTTCTACGCGCCCCGCGAGGCCGTCCGCGCGACCTTCGGCGTCGACCTGCCCGGCGACTGGCAGCCCCGCTACAACGTGGCCCCCTCCCAGCCGGTCCCGGTCATCCGCGCGCCCGCGGCTGGGCCTGAGGGCGCCTGGCTGCGCTGGGGGCTGATCCCGTCCTGGGCGCGGGATCCCGCCATCGGCCACCGGCTGATCAACGCCCGCGTCGAGACCCTCGCCTCGAAGCCTGCCTTCCGCGGCGCCTTCCGGCACCGCCGCTGCGTGGTGGTGGCGAGCGGCTTCTACGAGTGGCAGGCGGGTCCTGCCGGCAAGGTGCCGCACTTCATCAGTGCCGATGACGGGTCACTGCTGGCCTTCGCCGGGCTCTGGGAGTCGTGGCAGGGCCCGGAGGGCGCCGTCGGGACCTGCACCATCATCACGACGCCGGCCGTGCCCGGGATCGCGGCGGTCCACGAGCGGATACCGCTGCTGGTGACGCCGGCGAGCCTGGGCGTGTGGCTCTCGGGAGCGGCCGCCGCGGCCCTCGAGGCGGTGCTCGCATCGCCGCCGCCAGGGCTCCGCCACTGGCCCGTCAGCCGCGCGGTGAACAACCCGGCCGTCGACGAGCCTCGCCTCGTGGAGCCTGCCGCCGGCGCGGGCTAGCAGCCTGATGGCGGGCCACGGATCGCGCGGCCGATGAAGCGACTACGCCAGCGGCCGGTTCGTCGATGGCCGCCACCGCCATGTACCGGCCTGGCGACTTGAAGCACTAACGGCGGCGCTGGCGTTCAACACCCTGCTGGCCCGCCTACGGTCCGCCGGGCGATGCCCGCTGCACCGCCAGTGCCAGCGTGCCCGGCCCGCCATGCACGCCGAAGGCGGGGCCGAGCTCCGTCACCAGCACGTCGCCGGCGCAGGGCAGGCGCTCCCGGGCGGCTGCCGCCAGCCGCGCCGCCGCGGCCGGCGCCGCCGCATGGGCCACGGCCACGCGGTAGTGCTCGCCCGGCCGCGCGTCGCGCAACGCCGGCTTGAGCACGGCAGCGACGCGATCGCCGCGACTGCCGATGGCACCGCGCACGCCGAGGCCGCCCGCGGGATCCGTGGTGATGATGAAGGACAGCGGCAGCCGGCCCGCGAGCCACGACCACGGGCGGCGGATGCGCCCGCCGCGCACGGCCCAGCGCAGGTCGGGCACGAGCCCGTAGGTGCGGGTGGCGGCGCGGGCGGCCGTCGTCGCGGCCAGCACCGTATCGCGGTCGCCACCGGCCCGGGCTGCCTCGGCGGCAGCCAGCACGACGAGGCCGGCGCCCACCGACAGGCTGAAGCTGTCGACCACCGTCACCTGGCCGGGCTCGGCGAGGCGCGCGGTCGCGGCCACCGCGGCCTGGTGGGTGCCCGACAGCCGCGCCGTCAGGCTGACGCAGACGATGTGTTCGAAGTGCGAGGCCAGCAGCTCGTAGGTGCGCCGGTAGTCGCCGGGCGGCGGCTGCGACGTCTTCGGATGCTGCGGGTTGCGGGCGAGCTCGGCGAAGAACTCCGCCGGCGTCAGGCCCGCCTTGTCGAGGTAGCTGCGGTCGCCGAACTGCACGCGCAGCGGGACGAGGTGGATGCCGAACTCGTCCCACAGCGCCTCGGGCAGGTCGGCGCCGGAGTCGGCGACGACGGCGACGCGCTGGCCGGCGGCCCGCAGCACCCGGGCCTGGCGCTGCATGTCGTCGGCCTTCTGGGCCGCGAGGGTGCCGTGGCGGCGGGCGATGGCAAAGGCCGTCTCGGGGTCGTCGACGTGCACGTGCAGCCGGGCCTTGCGGCCGCCACCGACCACGACGACGCTGCTGCCGACGGCGGCGAGCGCTCTGCGCAGGGCCGCGGTATCGATGTCGTCGCCGGTCACCACGCACTCGGTGCAGAAGCGGTGGCCGCCCTCGGCGCCCGGCGCATGGTCGAGGTGGGCCCGGAGGGGCAGGTCCGTGGCGGCGTCCGTGAGCGGGCGCACGACGGTGCCGGGCTCCAGTGCGGCGGCCGCGCCCTCGAAGAGCAGCACGAGCCCGAGGGCGCCGGCGTCCTCGACGTCGGCGGCACGCAGCGAGTCGAGGGTGCTGCGGGTGGACGCCAGCGCCGGTCGCGCGGCCGCCAGCAGCGCGCTGCCGGCGGCGCTGAAGTCGGCATCCGGCGGCAGCCGGTCGCTGGCGATGGCCCCGGCGGCCGCCCGCATGACCGTCAGCACGGTACCCTCGCGCGGCTCGGAGAGCGCGCTGCGTGCCGCCGCGTCGGCGGCGGCCAGCCCGCGGGCCAGGTCCGCCGGGGCGAGGCACGCCTGGTCGCCCAGGCTCGCGGCGAGGCCCTGGAAGAACTGCGCGAAGATCGCGCCGGAGTTGCCCCGCGCGCCGTCGAGCGCCGCGTCGGCGGCGGCGGCGAGCAGCTCGCCCGCGTGGGCGGTGCCGGTGGCGGCCAGGCGCTCGTCGATGGCGGCCAGCGTCAGCGCCAGGTTGGTACCGGTGTCGCCATCGGGCACGGGGAAGACGTTGATGCGGTCGAGGTGGCCCCGTTCCGCGATGACCCGACCGATGCCGGCCCGCAGGACGCGGCCGAGCCTCCGGCCGTCGAGGTAGGCGATCGACGGGGCCGCGTCGCTCACTTGGGCAGCACGATGAACCGCGTTCCCTGGCTGTCGAGCACGGCGCCTTCGGTGGTGATGGATTCCACGACCGGGCCCTCGTTCAGCGTGGCCCCTTCGCGGTATCGCCGGCCGTTGATGATGATGAAGCGCCCGGCCGGGTCGTCGCTGTAGACGTGCAGCTCGAGGCTCAGTTCGGGAACCCGCAGCGTCCCCGCGGCGATGAGCTGCTGGCTCGTGGGCAGGCCCGCCTCTTCGCGGATGCGCGACGGTGCGGGCGGTGCCGGGGCGCTGGCCGCCGCCATGGCCTCGGCGTCGGCGGCCAGTGCTGCCGCGTCGACGCCGGCGGCTGCTGCCAGCTCGTCGCCCAGGCCGGCAAGGTCCGGGTCGTCGACCGCGTCCGGCAGCGCCGCCACCGCCGCCGGGTCGGCCTCGCCGGCCAGCGGGCGCACCTCCGGCGGTACCGGCACGGGCACGGTGCGGGCGGCGGGCGGCGAAGGGTCGGGGACCACGGTCACCGGTGCGGTCGCTGGTGCGGTCGGCACGGCGGGCGCTGGCGGCAGAGCCCCGGGTGCGACGGCCGTTCCGGGTGCCGCCGCCGGTGCCGTCCCGCTGCGCCACCACTGGAATGCCATGAACGCGAGGTTGGCGCCCAGCACGACGACCAGCAGCGGCACCCAGGGCGACCGCCGCGCCTTCGGGCGGGCATAGCGGATGTCGGCGAGGCCGGGCGCCGACTGGCGCTGCCGCTCGGCGTCGCTCTTGCGCAGGGCATCGAGGATGAAGGACATGCCGTGCCCCGTCAGTTCAGCCGCTGCAGCCGGGGCAGGTCGTCGTCGCCCAGCTCGTTGCCGAGCGCCGCCAGGGTGACCTGGCCGGCGAGGCCGTCCACCGGCAGTCCGCGGTCCCGCTGGTAGTCGCGCACGCGGTTGGCCAGCGCGTCGTCATAGACATCGGAGGCCATGGGCTCGACCGGAGCGCCCTGCACGGCCGCGAGGCTCTGCCGCAGCCATCGTACGTCGGGGCCCTTCGTGCCCGGCATGAACGGCTTCTGGCGCGTCGTGACGGGCCGCCACAGCAGCAGGTACTCGCCAGACCAGTGGTTCTGCAGGTCGTTGAGGGCGACCTGGTGCTCCGTGGCTCCGAAACGCAGCGTAGCCGCCGCCGGACCGAGGCCCGCCAGCACGGCCTGGTACGGGTTCCCTCCGGCATCGCGGAGCGTCAGGATGACGGGCCGGCCCAGCGCCTGCACCTGCTCCAGCGAGCCCTGCTGGTACAGGCACTGCAGGTTGCGCGCCGCCGCCTGCTCGCAGGGCCGCCCCGTGGCCTGGCCGTAATCGAGGCCCCACAGGTCGAAGAGCGTCGCGAAGGCGGCGTCGGTGCCGGCAAGGTCGGCGTACTCGAGCAACAGCGGCGCGACGGGCACGATCACCGGTGCGGCGACGGCCGGCTGCGGCGGCGCGACGGCGGCGGGCCCAGACGGCGGCGCCGCATCCGGGGCTGGCGTGGCATCGGCCGGTGGCGGCGTGTCGCCCGGGGGCACGGTTACCGGCGGTGGTGCAGCGGTCGCTGGTGCCGCAGCCGGTGCCGCCGCGGGCGCCCGCGACCGCATCCACGTCATCCCCGCCCAGGTCGACAGCAGCAGCACGCCGGCCACGAGGCCGGCGACGGCGGCCACGTGCCGGGGCTGGCGCCACCACCCCGGTCCGCGCACGCCGGGGCCGTAGACCTCGGCGGCGGCGGCGCGGACCAGCTCGGGCGTGACCTGCGTCTGTTCCGTCGTATAGGCGCCGAGCAGCGCCCGGTCGGCGACGACGTTGATCATGCGCGGCACGCCGCCCGAGATGCGGTGCAGCTCCCGCTTGGCCGCCACCGTGAAGATGGTGCCGACGGCGCCTGCCACCCGCAGCCGGTGGTCGACGTAGGCGAGGGTCTCTTCGGGGGTCAGCGGCTCGAGGTGGTAACGGCCGGTGACGCGCTGGGCGAGCTGGCGCAGGTCGTTGCGCGCGAGTACCTCGCGCAGCTCGGGCTGGCCGATGAGGATGATCTGCAGCAGCTTCTGCTTCGCGGTCTCGAGGTTGGTCAGCAGGCGCACCTGCTCGAGCACCTCGACGCGCAGGTTCTGGGCCTCGTCGACGATGAGGATCGTGCGCCGGCCGGCGCCGTGGTTGCGCAGCAGCCCCTGGTTCAGGGTGTCGGTGAGGGCCTTGATGCTGCTGGTCTGCACCGGCAGCGGCAGGTTCAGCTCCTCGCAGATGGCGCAGAGGAACTCGCTGCGCGACAGCTGCGGGTTGAGCACCACGGCCACGTCGGTGGACTCGGGCACCTGCTCGAGCAGGCTGCGCACCAGGGTCGTCTTGCCGGTGCCGACCTCACCGGTGAGCTGGATGAAGCCGCCGCTCTCCTTGACGCCGTAGATGAGGTGCGCGAGCGCCTCGGCGTGGCGCTCGCTCAGGTAGAGGTAGCGGGGGTCCGGCGTGATCGAGAAGGGTTTCTCGGTGAGGCCGAAGAAGCTGGTGTACATCGCTGGGGCGCACAGCCGGGCGACGGGCCGGCCCGGATTGTAGCAGCCCCGCAGGGGGGCCGGCGCTCAGTCGCGGCGGCGCAGGACGATGAAGCGCGCGGCCCAGCGCAGGCCCTCTGCCGCCGTGCCGAAGCGGTCGAGGGCGGCGAAGGCCTGGTCCAGCAGGTCGTCGGCGCGCTTCTTCGCGTCATCCATGCCGAACAGGAACGGGTAGGTTGCCTTCAGGTTGGCGAGGTCCGAGCCGCCGGTCTTGCCGGTCTCGGCGGTGGTTCCCTCGATGTCCATGATGTCGTCGCGGATCTGGAAGGCAAGGCCCAGTGCGTCGGTGAAGCGCTCCAGGTCGTGGTGGGCCTCGACGCTGAGCCCGTCGGCGCAGACCGCTGCCGCCAGCACGCTCGCGCGCAGCAGGCAGCCCGTCTTCAGCCGGTAGATGTGCTCGAGGGTGGCGGCGTCGAGGCGCTTGCCCTCGGACTCGAGGTCCATGGCCTGGCCGCCGGTCATGCCGGTGGAACCGCAGGCCTCGGCCAGCAGCGCCACCAGCCGCACCTGGATGTCGGGCCGGTCGCGCAGCGGCGGGTGCGTGGCGAGGATCTGGAAGGCCAGCGGCTGCATGGCGTCGGCGGCGAGGATGGCCGTGGCCTCGTCGAAGGCCCGGTGGGTCGTCGGCCGGCCGCGCCGCAGGTCGTCGTTGTCCATGGCCGGCAGGTCGTCGTGCACCAGCGAGAACGCGTGCAGCAGCTCGATGGCCGCCGCCGGGGCGTCGAGCAGGTCGGGGGCGACGCCGAGCGCCTCGCCCGCCGCGTAGACGAGCAGCGGCCGGATGCGCTTGCCGCCGCCGAGGATCGAGTAGCGCATCGCCTCGTGCAGGCGGGCCGGCGCCACCTCGGGCTGGGGCAGCGCGCGGTCGAGAAAGCCCTCGATGCGGGCAACGTACTGGTCGGCCTGTGCTCGAAAACCCATGGGGCGTGCGGTCCTCCGGCGCGAAGCATAGTGGCTCGCGCGGGACAGAGCCAATCCGGCGCGGGGGGCGGGCGCGTCGCTATACTGGCGCGTCCGCCTGAGGGGCAGCCGCCGTGCCAGAGATCCTCGCCGCCACCGCGGTGGCCCATCCCAACGTTGCGCTCATCAAGTACTGGGGCAAGCGTCCCGGGCCCGGCAACCTGCCGGCCACGGGCTCGCTCTCCATCGTGCTCGGGGGCCTCGCGACGACGACCACCGTGACCTTCGATCCGGCGCTGGCCGCCGACGAGGTCAGCGTGAACGGCGCCGCCGACGCTGACACCGCACAGCGCGTCAGCGCCTGCCTGGACGAGCTGCGGGGCCTGGCCGGCAACCCGGCCCGGGCCCGCGTCGACAGCCGCAACGACTTCCCCACCGGTGCCGGCCTCGCCTCGTCGGCCTCCGGCTTCGCCGCGCTGGTCGTCGCCGGTGCCGGCGCCCTCGGGCTCCGGCTGCCCGAGGCACGGCTCGCCGACCTGGCCCGCCGGGGCTCGGGTTCGGCGCCGCGCTCGCTGTACGGCGGGTTCGCGCTGCTGCGGAACGCCGGCGACGGCACCACCTGCGAGCCGGTGGCCGATCCCGCCGACTGGCCGCTGGAGGTCGTCGTGGCCGTGACGACCCGCGGCCCGAAGCCCGTCGGCTCGCGCAACGGCATGGCCCAGAGCGAACTCACCTCGCCGTACTACCCGGCCTGGATCGCCACGCACCCCGCCGACCTCGACGCGGGTCTCGCGGCGGTGCGCGGCCGCGACTTCGCAGCCCTCGCCGAGCTCGCCGAGCACAACTGCCTGAAGATGCACGCGGTGATGATGACCACGCGCCCGCCCCTCATCTACTGGTCGCCGGGCACGCTGGCGGCGCTGCAGGCCGTGCGCGAGCTGCGCGCCGGCGGCGTCCCCGTCTTCTTCACCATCGATGCCGGGCCCCAGGTCAAGGCCGTTTGCCTGCCGGGCGCGGCCGACCGCGTGGCCGCCGCGCTGGCGGCCACATCCGGCGTCATCGACGTGCTGCGCAGCCCGCTCGGGGGAGCGGCGCGGCTCTTAAGCCCCGGCGCGTGATCACCGCCGACGCGCCCGGCAAGCTCGTCGTCGTCGGCGAGTACGCCGTCCTGGCCGGCGCCCCGGGCATCGCCGTGGCCGTGGATGCCAGGGCCTGCGCGCGCCTCGCGCCGGCGGGTGCCAGCGGCCTCGTCATCCCCGAGGCGGCCGCGCGGCACCCGTTCCGCTTCGTCCCCGACGGCCCGCCGCGCTGGGAGGCACCGGGCCCCGGCGCCTTCGGCCGGCCCGTCGAGGCCGTGCTCGACACGCTCCGGTCCCGCGGCCTGCTGGACCCCGGCCGCGCGCTGCCGCCCCTCGAGGTGGTGCTCACGTCGGCCGCGTTCCAGGACACCGATGCGCAGGGCGTGCGCCAGAAGCTCGGGCTCGGGTCGAGCGCCGCCGTGACCGTGGCATTGCTGGGGGCACTGTTGCGCCTGGCCGGGCGCTCGAGCCTGCCGGCCGGCGATGTGCTGGCCCTGGCCTGTGATGCCCACCGCCGCCTGCAGGGCGGCGCGGGCAGCGGCATCGACGTCGCGACGGCGCTGGCCGGTGGCGTCACCGGCGTGGAATACCCGGAGCCCGGCGGCTGGCCTGCGGTGGTGCCGCTGCGCTGGCCGGAGGGGCTGCACTGCCTCGCCATCTGGACCGGCCAGAGCGCGTCGACGCCCGACATGCTGGCCCGGCTGCGGGCGTTCCAGGCGGCGTCACCGGTGGCGGCGGCCGGCCGCCTCGAGGGGCTCGGCGCCGCCTCGACGGCGGCGCTGGCGGCCTGGCGGACCGGCGACCCGGCGGCCGTGCTGGCGGCCATCGCCGCATTCGCCACGGCGCTGCGCGCGCTGGACGACGCGGCCGGCATCGGCATCTACGGAGGGGGCCACGCGGAGCTGGCGGCTTTGGCCGCGGGTCACGGCGCCGGCTACAAGCCGTCGGGTGCCGGCGGTGGCGACTATGGCCTCGCGCTGTCGGACCGTGCCGACGTGCTGGCCGCCCTGCGCGCCGCCGCCGAGGCGGCGGGCTACCGCTGCCTCGAGCGCCGGCTCGCGGTGCCGGGCCTGCGGGTGGAAGGATCGCTGGCCGTCGCGTGACGCGCGCGGCCCCGGGGCGCCGTTACTGCACGTAGCGGTAGTACTCGATGCCCCGGTCCTGGAAGCGCGTGCCCGAATCGCGGCCCACGCGGTCGACCACGAACTCGCCGCGGTGGGGCGGCGGCAGGCCGGCGGGCACGGCGCTCTCGCGCAGCGCGAGGTACTGCTCGGCCGTGAGTGCGACGGAGTCCTGCAGGGCGCCGGTGACGTCGATGCGGCGTGCCGCGGCCTCCCAGCCGGCCACGACCCGCAGCGGGATGGCGTCGGCGGCGTCGCCGCTGCCGTAGCCCACGGCCAGCACCTCGCGCCCGGCGAGGTCGGGGCCCGAGGCTGCCGCCTCGGCAAAGCCCGCGGCGAGCCAGGCCGGCAGCGCTGCCGTGTACAGGTTCCCCATCTCGCGCATGGCCGTGGAGCCCGCCTGCATCGGTGCGCGCACGAAGCGGCGGAACGCGTCGCTCTGGCGGAAGACCTTCAGCACCGTCATGGCCAGCGGGAAGACCTCTTCCTGGATGCGCTCGCAGATGCCGTAGCTCGCGACGTCGGGGGGATCCATCATCTCGGCCAGCACGTCGCGCAAGTGCAGCCCCGCGCCGGCGCAGTAGCTGGCCAGCTCGTCGTGGTCGGCGGGCGTGCCGGCCGCCAGCGCGAACAGGTAGACGAGGCTCCAGCCGGTTTCCGGCATGCGCGCGTAGGGCCGGTGCATGAAGACGCCGGCGAGGTTGCGGATGTAGTCGGCCGGCACGAGGCGCCGCCGCCGGTACATGGCCTCCATGGCGCGGCGGATCTCGTCGACGTAGCAGCTCGTCGAGTAGCGCCCGTTGAACACCGGGATGTCGATGGAAGGCGCGGACCCGTTGGCGCCCGCCTTCGTCGGCAGCGGCTTGCGGAAGTCGACCATGCGGTAGGCGGAGGCGGTGCCGGACTCCCGCAGGTCGATGGTCGCAAGCGCGGGGTCGCGCTCGAGCAGCATCGCCACGGCGCCGGCGCCCTGGGTCGGCTCGCCGCTGCTGCCACGCTCGTACAGGGCCTTGTCCGCGCACACGACGATGGCGCAGGCGTCGTCGTCGCTGTCGGTGGCCAGGAACCGCAGCGCGTTCTTCAGCCCGTAGACGCCGCCGAGGCACGCGTGCTTGAACTCCGGCACCTCGCAGGTGCGCGCGATGGGCGGCAGCCCGAGGCTCTGCAGCCCTGAGTCGACGATGCCCTTGACGATGATGGCGCCGGCGGAGTTGTCGGTGCTCGACTCCGTGCCGAGCCCGAGGTAGTGGATGCGGCGGGGATCGATGCCGTAGGCGGTGATGAGCCGGAGCACCGCCGTCGCCGCCATGGTGTACATGCTCTGGCCGGGGCCGAGCAGGCGGAACCCGTCGCCGACGACCTCGCGCACCTTCTCCCACTCGGCACCGGTCCACTCGCACCAGGACCGCAGGTCGACGCGGTACGGGGGCAGGTAGAGGGCGAGGCCGCTCAGGCCGACGGCGGGGAGGCTGGCTGCGCTGGGGGCGGTACTGACCGGGCGGATCATGGGGCCGGGTGCGTCGCGGTGCCGGGGGGCTGGCTGTGCTGGCAGCGGTCAGGACCGCTGCCAGGAACCGCTCCCCACCCGGGCGTCGCTACTGCACGGTAATCGTGATGGGAGCCGAGGCCACGGGCGGGTCGTGCGGCACGTGGTTGGCATCGCCCAGCAGCAGCTGCAGCGTGTGCTGGCCGGGAGGCAGCGTCAGCTCCGTCTCGGTCTGCCCCTTGCCGAAGTGCAGGTGCTGGTCGTCCTTGGGCAACGGCTGGCCAAGGTCGGCTGGCAGCGCGGTGTCGATGAGCAGGTGGTGGTGGCCGCTGTCCGGCGTCGTGTCGCCGGCGGGCACCACGGCCATGCCCTGCAGGTCCATGGTGACCTTGAATGGCGAGGTCACCGTCTCCCCGTCACGCGGCGAGGTGATGGTGGCCACCGCGCCGGCCGGGGACGGTGTCCGCGGCATGGCGGCAGGCGGCGGCGCTTCGGCCGCTGGCGCCGGGGGAGCCGCCGGGGGCTCGGCGGGGGGACTGCAGGCGCCGATGGCGAGGGTGGCGCCGAGGATGAAGGTCAGCAGGGCTGGCTTTTGCACGGTCCCACTCTCCCGGGGCCTTAAGACGCGCGGATGTTAACTGACCGTCGCCGAACTGTCATGAAAGCGCCGGGCGCGGCGCCGTCAGGCCGACGGCTGGCGCCGCAGGTCGGCCGGGTCGAAATCGTCGACGGCAACCAGCGACTGCACCAGGGCGTCGAGCGCCTCGAGCTGGGCGGCCTCCTCGGCCGACGCCAGGCCCCGGGCCAGGGCCTCCGGGCCCCGCTGGTAGACGTCGCCGCCGGGCAGCAGGCCGGCCCGGACGGCGTCCTTGAGCCGCCCCTCCAGCGGCCGGAGCTCCTCCGCCATCGCGATCGCGCGCTGCAGGCCGGCGAGCGGCGAGGGGTCGGCCGCGAAGATGCCGCCGCAGAGGCGCTCGCGGGTGCCCGTGGGACGGCTGACCAGCGTCGCGATCTCCCGGCCCAGGGCATCGGACGGCGCCGAGTACATGCGGCCCCGGGGAAAAATGCAGAACCGCAGCACCGCGGCCACGGCCCGGTTCGGGAAGTTGCGCAGGAAGCCGTGCAGCTGCTCCTGGGCCTGGTACATGAGCGTGCGGCAGGCCCACTCCACCAGCGGCAGGTCGGGTTCGGGCCGGCCCTGGTCCTCGTGGTGCTTGAGCACCATGCTCGCGAGATAGATGCTGCTGAACACATCGCCGAGGCGGGCCGACAGCGCCTCGCGCCGCTTCAGCGTGCCGCCGAGGACGAGCATCGCGACGTCCGCGGCCAGCGCGAAGGCCGCGCTGTAGCGGTTCACGTGCTGGTAGTAGCGGGCGGCGGGGCCATCGACGGGCGCCGCGCTGATGCGCGCGTTGGTCAGGGCCAGGACGAACGAGCGGGCGGCGTTGCTGATGGCGTAGCCGATGTGGCCGAACACGTTGCGGTCGAACTCCCGCAGGCCCCGCTGGAAGTCGGGATCCCGCGCCGCCTCCATCTCCTTCAGCACGAACGGGTGGCAGCGCACCGCCCCCTGGCCGAAGATGATCAGGCTGCGGGTCAGGATGTTGGCGCCCTCGACGGTGATCGCGATGGGCACGCCCTGGTAGTTGCGGGCCAGGTAGTTGCCGGGCCCGAGCATGATGCCCTTGCCGCCGTGCACGTCCATGGCGTCGTTGGCGACCTTCCGGCCGAGTTCCGTGCAGTGGTACTTGAGCACGGCCGACGGCACGGCGGGGCGCTCGCCCCGGGCGATGGCCGTGGCGGTCACGGCCAGCGCGGCGTTGATGATGTACGTGTTGCCCGCCATGCGGGCCAGTGCCTCGGCGACGCCCTCGAACTCGGCCACCGGCAGGTGGAACTGCCGCCGGATGCGGGCGTAGGCGCCCGAGGCGAAGACGGCGGCCTTGCTGCTGCCAAGCGCGCTCGACGGGAGCGTGATGCCGCGGCCGGCCGACAGCTGCTCCACCAGCATCTTCCAGCCCTGGCCGGCGCGCTCGGGCCCCCCGATGATGGCGTCGAGGGGCACGAACACGTTGCGGCCCCGGGTCGGCCCGTTCTGGAACGGGATGTTCAGCGGGAAGTGCCGCCGCCCGATCTCGACGCCGGGCGTCGATACCGGCACGAGGGCCGCCGTTATGCCCAGGTCCTCGCGGCCGCCGAGCAGCCGGTCCGGGTCGTACAGCTTGAAGGCGAGGCCCAGCACCGTCGCCACCGGGGCGAGGGTGATGTAGCGCTTGTCCCAGTTCAGGCGGATGCCGGTGATCTCCTCGCCCTGCCACAGCCCGCGGCAGACCACCCCGGTGTCGGGAATCGAGGCGGCGTCGGAGCCGACCCGCGGCCCGGTGAGCGCGAAGCAGGGGATCTCGGTGCCGGCGGCGAGGCCCGGCAGGTAACGCTGGCGCTGGGCCTCGGTGCCGTAGTGGAGCAGCAGCTCGGCGGGCCCCAGCGAGTTAGGCACGCCGACCGTCGAGGCGACGACGGCGCTGCGGCTCGAGAGCTTCGCCAGCACCGCGGCGACGCCCGGCGGCGAGAACTCGAGGCCGCCGTACCGCTTCGGGATGATCATCGCGAAGAAGCGGTGCTCGCGGATGAAGTCCCAGACGGCCGGCGGCATGTCGGCCAGCTCGTGGGTGATCTGCCAGTCGTCGACCAGCCGGCACAGCTCTTCGGTGGGGCCGTCGAGGAAGGCCTGTTCCTCGGCCGACAGGCGCGGCGCCGGCAGCGCCATGAGCCGGCTCCAGTCGGGGGCGCCGGTGAAGAGCTCGCCGTCCCACCAGACGGTGCCGGCCTCGAGGGCCTCGCGCTCGGTGTCCGACAGCTGCGGCACCACGGTGCGGTAGAAGCGCAGCAGCGGCAGGGCCAGCCGCTCGCGGCGGAAGCTCTCGGCGTTGAGCGACAGCAGGCCGCCGTAGAGAGCCCACAGGACCAGCTTGAAGGCGAACCAGCCCGGCCCGAAGAGCGTGTAGACCAGCAGCGTGAAGCCGAGGACCAGCGTCGCCGTGGCGAGGTCGACGCGGCGGTAGGCGAGGGTGGTGGCGACGCCGAGCAGCGCCGCCATCCACAGCAGCCAGGCGAGGACGTCAGCCGTCATGGCCGCCCCGCACCGGCTGCCCGGGCGTCATCAGCCCAGCAGCTCGGCGATCGCGTCGCGCTCCTGGCGCAGCTCGGCATCGGTGGCATCCATGCGCTGCCGGCTGAACTCGCTGATGGCGAGCCCGTCGACGATCTCGTACTTGCCCTTGGTGCAGCGGCACGGGAACGAGTAGATCACGCCTTCCTTGATGCCGTAGCTGCCGTCGGAGGGCACCGCCATGCTGACCCAGTCGTCGCCCGGCGTGCCGAGCGCCCAGTCGCGGATGTGGTCGATGGCCGCCGAGGCCGCCGACGCCGCGCTCGACAGGCCGCGGGCCTTGATGATGGCGGCGCCGCGCTGCTGCACGGTGGGGATGAAGTCGTCCACCAGCCACTGCTGGTCGACCCGCTCGGCCGCCGGCTGCTCGTTGACGATGGCGTGGCTGATGTCGGGGTACTGCGTCGCCGAGTGGTTGCCCCAGATGATCATGCGGCTGATGGCGTTGACGTGCACGCCGAGCTTCGCGGCCAGCTGCGCCAGTGCCCGGTTGTGGTCGAGGCGGGTCATGGCGGTGAAATTGGCCGGGTTCAGCGACGGCGCGTTCTTCTGGGCGATCAGCGCGTTGGTGTTGGCCGGGTTGCCGACCACCAGCACCTTGACGTTGCGGCTCGCATGCCGGTCCATGGCCTTGCCCTGCACCGAGAAGATCTTGGCGTTCTCGCGCAGCAGGTCGCCGCGCTCCATGCCGGGGCCGCGGGGCTTGGCGCCCACGAGCAGCGCGTAGTCCGTGTCGCGGAAGGCCTCGTCGGCGTTGTCGGTGGCGATGACGCCCTGCAGGGTCGGGAACGCGCAGTCGTCGAGCTCCATGACCACGCCCTTCAGCGCGCCCAGTGCCGGCGGGATCTCGAGGAGCTGCAGGATGACCGGCTGGTTCGGCCCGAGGAGCTGCCCCGAGGCGATGCGGAAGGCCAGCTGGTAGCCGATCTGACCGGCGGCGCCGGTAATGGTGACGCGGGCGGGCTTGTTCATGGGGAGCGGGTTTCCTCAGGTTCCGGGGCGGACTCGGGCGGCCGCGGATTCTACACCGCGGCCGCGGGGCCGGCGACGGTCAGCGCCCGCCGGCGGCCTTGTAGGCCCGGACCTGCTCGTTGAACTGGGCCGCCAGGGACTCCATGGCCTCGACGGCGGCGTTGTAGCGCTTGACCGTGAGTGCCCGCGTCTCGGCGGTCCGCTGGTCCTCGGGCAGCGCCGCCTCCTCCTGCTCGAGGCAGTCGAGGTACTGCTGCATGTTCGCCATGTAGCCCTGCATGCGCTGCTGGGCCTCGTTCATCTCGGTCTTGCTGGCCGACTTGCCGTCGGGAACCTTCTCGGCCGGGGGATACGTGCAGGCGCCGAAGGCCTGCCCGGACAGCAGGGCGGCGAGCGCGATGGCGGTGACGATGAGGGGGCGCATGCGCATGGGGTGCTCCGGTGGCCGGTTCAGTGCCACCGGATTATGCCGCAGCCCCGGAAAGGGGGTCAGCCCCGGGCGAACAGCGGCCGGTAGCGGCCGGCACCGTGCCGGTGGTCGGCGAGCAGGTCGGCATAGGCGTCGGCCGGCATCGGCGGGCCGAACAGCAGGCCCTGGGCGTAGTCGCAGTTCAGCGCCCGCAGGAAGCGCAGCTGGTCCTCGGCCTCGACGCCCTCGGCGACCACGTCCTTGCCGAGGCTGTGGCCCATCTCCACCACCATGGCGACGATGGTGGCCTGGTCGTGGCTGGTCGTCGCGTGGCGCACGAAGGACTGGTCGATCTTGAGGGTGCCGATGGGGAACTGCTGCAGCGCCGACAGGCTCGAGTAGCCCGTGCCGAAGTCGTCGATCGCGAGCGCCAGGCCCATGGCGTGCAGCTCGTCGAGGATGCGCACCGTGCGGCGGGCGTCCTCCATCAGCGTCGTCTCGGTGATCTCGAACTCCAGCGCCTCGGGCGGGATGCCGTGGCGCCGGATGATGTCGTGCACGCGGGTGATGAAGTTGCGCTGCTTCAGCTGGCGCAGCGACAGGTTCACGGCGATGCGCCCGGGCCGGGCCCGGCCGGCCTGCCACTGCTGGTAGTCGCGGCACACCCGGTCGAGCACCCACTCGCCCACCTCGAGGATCAGCGGGCTCTCCTCGGCCAGCGGGATGAACTCGCCGGGCAGCAGCAGGCCCCGGCCGGCCAGCTCCCAGCGGACCAGCGCCTCGGCGCCGGCGATGCTGCCGTCGCGCAGGTCGATCTTGGGCTGGTAGACGACGCGCAGCTCGTTCTGGTCGAGGCCCTTGCGCAGCCGGCTCTTCAGCATCAGGCGGTCGACGGCCGCGGCGTTCATGTCGCTGTGGTAGACCTCGAGGGCGCCGCCGCCCTGGCGCTTGGCCCGGTAGAGCGCCGCGTCGGCGTTGCGGATCAGGTCGACCACGTTGTTGCCATCGGCGGGATAGAGCGCGATGCCGGCGCTGACGCTCATCAGCACCTGGTGGCCCTGGCAGGCCACGGGCTCGGCGACGGCCTCCTGCACGAGCCGCGTGATGCCCACCACCTCGGCCCGCAGGTTGCGCGCGGGGTCGAGCCCGTCGAGCACCACGCCGAACTCGTCGCCCGCCAGCCGTCCCACCACGGCCGAGGGCGGCAGCGTGCGGGTCAGCCGGGTCGTCAGCGTCTCGAGGCAGGTGTCGCCGGCGCTGTGACCGAAGGTGTCGTTGATCTCCTTGAAGCGGTCGACGTCGAGGTAGATGAGCGCGAGGCGGTGCTGTCCGCGGCGGGCCCGCGCGATGGCCCGCTGCAGCAGGTGCTGGAACTGCATGCGGTTCGGCACCTTGGTGAGGGCGTCCACCTGGGCCAGGTAGCGCATGCGCTGCTCGGCGAGCTTTCGTTCGGTGATGTTGCGGGCACTGACGACGTAGCCCTGCAGTGCCGGGTCCGCCGTGGCGATGACCGCCGCACTGTAGGACACGGGCACCTCGTCGCCGGCGGCGGTGCGGAAGACGGTCTCCCGGGTGCGGCCCCGCGGGTCCGCGAGGCTGAAGCCGGCCTGGTGGGCCTCGGGTACCAGCGACGCCAGCGTGCGGCCCTTGAGCTCCGCGGCGGCATGGCCGAGCAGGCGCTCCGCGGCGGGATTGGCCCAGTGGATGGTGCCGTCGGGCCGGGTCAGCAGCAGCGCGTCGCCGAGGCTCGTGACTACCTGGTTCAGGTAGTCACGGGCGCCGGCCGCGGCCTGCAGGGTGCCGCGCATCCGGGCGAGCGCCTGGGCCACGGGCCCGAGGCCGCCGTCCGCGGACACCGTGGGCGCGGTCGCAAGCTCCCCCCGGGCCAGGCGCTCCACGGCCTCGGCCAGGTTCTCGGTATCGGCGGCGCGCCGGCGGCGGAGCGCTGCCCGGCCGGCAAAGGCACCGACGGCGGCGGCGGCGGCGAGGGCCAGCACGGCGGTGCCTGCGTCGGCGGCGTCGATGCCCGGCGCCGCCACGGCCGGCAGCGTGCCGAGGCACAGCGGCAGGATCATCCAGCGGCGGCCGTCAGGCAGCGGCATAAACCTCCGGCGGGGCGGCGCTCTGGGCTGCGCGTCCGGGCGGGGACTGGAACCGGCGTCTGGCGCCGGTGGCCTTGTTGTTTGGCCAAGCATGACGACGGACGCCGCCTGCCACAAGGCCCGGCCTGCGGGCGGGTCCGGGCTCTGTCGGGGGTGCCGGCGCGGTTTACACTGGCGCCCATGCCGAGTCCCGATGCCGGTCCGCCGCCTGCCGCGCCGGCACCCGCCCTGCTGTCACCCTTCCTGCCGCCGCCGCTGCTGCGGAACGCCGACGTGCAGGCGTCGCTCGCGAGCAGCGGCTTCCGCCGCCGGCGCATCGAGGCGGCGGCGGCGCCGATGCTGGCCGCGGCCCGCGAGGAGCTCATCGAGTGCCGCGACGGGGCCCGCCTGCAGGCCTGGCACACGCCCCCGGCCGGCGCCGGCGGGCGCACCGTCGTGCTGCTGCACGGCTGGGAGGGCAGCGCGCGCTCGGTGCACGTGGTGTCGGCGGCCGCCGCGCTCTGGCGCCGCGGCTTCCGCGTCATCCGGGTCAACATGCGGGACCACGGCGACACCCACCACCTGAACCGGGGCATCTTCCACTCGTGCCGCCTCGACGAAATGATCGACGCGGTGCGCTGGGTGCGCGAGCGGTTCCCCGGTGACGAACTCGGCCTCGCCGGCTTCTCCCTCGGCGGCAACTTCGCGTTGCGCATCGCCGCGGCCGCGGGTGCGGAGCTCCGGTTGCGCCGCGCGGTCGCCGTCTGCCCGGTGCTCGATCCGGCCGAAACCATGGCGGCCCTCGACCGGGGGCCGCTCATCTACCGGCTGTACTTCCTGATCAAGTGGCGCCGGTCCCTCGAGCGCAAGGCGGAACTCTTTCCCGACGAGTACCAGTTCGGGTCGCTGCGGCGCTTCCGCTCGCTCAGCGCCATGACCGACTTCTTCGTGACGCGCTACGCCGGCTTCCCGGACCTCGCGAGCTACCTGCAGGGCTACGCGATCACAGGCGACCGGCTGGCCGGGCTCGCGGTGCCGTCGTACCTGCTGCTGGCCGACGACGACCCGGTCATCCCGCCGGACACCGTCGCCCGGGTCGCGGCGTCGCCGCAGCTCCGCATCGAGCGCAGCCGCTTCGGCGGCCACTGCGGCTTCGTGCAGGACTTCCGCCTGACGACCTGGCTCGACGATTACCTGGTCGCGACGCTGTCCTGAGGGGGCGCGCCATCGCGCATGTCACCGGAATCAGACCGCGGTGCGACCGACGGCGTCACCGCCCGGCCCGCACAATGAGTGCCCTTGTCGCCTGCCGGGGCCGGCCGCCGCCGGATGCCACGCCATGATCCGCCGCCCGTCGTCCTGGTCCCGCCCGTCGATGCCTGCCGGCCCGCGCCGCCTGGCCGTGTTGCTCGCGGCCGTCGTCCTCGCGGGTTGCGGTGGCGCCGGCGGCGCCGACGTGCGCCTGCTCAACGTCTCCTACGATCCGACGCGCGAGCTGTTCGATGATTACAACGCCGCCTTTGCCGCCCACTGGCAGCAGCAGACCGGCCAGTCGGTGCGGGTCACCCAGTCCCACGGCGGCTCCGGCAAGCAGGCCCGCTCGGTCATCGACGGCCTGCCCGCCGATGTGGTCACCCTGGCGCTCGCCTACGACATCGACGCCATCGCCGCCCGGGCGAAGCTGCTGCCGGCCAACTGGGAGTCGCGCCTGCCGGACAACAGCGCGCCCTACACGTCGACCATCGTCTTCCTCGTCCGCAAGGGCAACCCGAAGGGCATCCGCGACTGGGGCGACCTGGCGCGGCCCGGCGTCAGCGTCATCACGCCAAACCCGAAGACCTCGGGCGGCGCCCGGTGGAACTACCTGGCCGCCTGGGCCTGGGCCCTGCGACAGCCCGGCGCCAGTGAGGAAATGGCCCGCGGCTTCCTCGGCCGCCTGTTCGCCAACGTCCCCGTGCTCGACTCCGGGGCCCGGGCTGCCACCACCACCTTCGTGCAGCGGCGCATCGGCGACGTGCTGGTGACCTGGGAGAACGAGGCGTACCTCGCCATCGAGCAGCTCGGCCCCGGCGTCGTCGAGGTCGTGACGCCCTCGGTCAGCATCCTGGCCGAGCCGCCCGTGGCCGTCATCGACAAGGTGGCCCTGCGCCGGGGCACGCGGGAGGTGGCCCAGGCCTACCTTCAATACCTCTATTCACCGGCGGGCCAGGAGATCGTCGCGCGCCACGGCTTCCGGCCCCGGGATCCTGCCGTTGCCGCCCGGTATGCCGAGCGGTTTCCGCCACTGTCGCTGGCGACCATCCGTGACCTGGGCGGCTGGGAGCAGGCGCAGGCGAAGCACTTCGCCGAAGGCGGCATCTTCGACCAGGTGTACCTGCAGCGCTGAGCCGCCGGGGGCTGTCCGCGCGGCCGTCAGGCCGGGTCCACGCTCAGCAGCGTGTGGAGCAGGTTGTCCTGGAAGCTCGGGTTGCCCGTGAGCTGCTGGTGCTGCTCGCAGAGGAAGAGGCTCTGGGCCACCTGCAGCGACTCGAACTGGGCCCGCGGCGCCGCGATGTCGAGGCTGCGACGCCCGAGCAGTGACGCGCGCGTGACGACGAGGTCGCCGGGCTCGAACATCAGCGCTTCGTAGTCGACCCCGGGCCGCGGCGAGGTGATGTCGGCGGGGCGCTCGCGTCCCAGCACCTCGCCGGCGCTCCGCTCGATGACGAGGCGCGCCAGCGTCAGGTTGCAGTCGCCGCCGAAGACGAACACCGGTGGCTCGCTGCCCGGGGGCGCGGCCACGGCCAGCGACTCCATGAAGCGGCGCCCCAGGCGCAGGTGCCGGTCGAAGTACCCGCGCAGTACGGCGAGGTGCCGCTCCCCCGCGGCCCCGCCACCGTGGCGCGCCACGGTGCGCCGGGCGACGCGGGGATCGAAGATCGACCAGCCGAGCTCCTGCCAGGTGGCGATGTCGTACAGGTCATAGTCCAGTACCTTGCCACGGGTGTCGATCGCCCAGGGTACGGCCGGGTGCGGCATGATCTCCGGCGCACCGCTGAAGCTCGCCACCACCTCCTGGGGCATCTGCCGCAACACGAGCTCTTCACCGCGCAGGTGCGACAGCACCGGCTGGATGGTGCCGAAGTTGGGCGTGCCCACCAGCAGCAGGCGCCGCACGGCCGGCCTTCCCGCCCCGGTGGGCTCGAAGGGCCCCGACCCGGGCAGCGCCGCCGTGCCGTAGCGGCAGTAGTACCGCGCCAGCAGGCCGCCGTTGGAGTGGGCCAGCACGTCGACCTGCTGGGCCGGGTTGCCGAAGTCCTCGCGGATGCGCCCGATGAGCTCGTGCAGGCCGCGGGCCGCGCGCACGTTGTCGAGCCGCCAGTCGTAGGGGTAGATGTAAAAGTTGCGTGAGCCCCGGTCCGGCGCCTGCCCCGGCGTGCGGCGCACGTAGCCCCCGGCTTCCACGAGGGTGCGCAGCACCTGTCCGTAGAAGTCCCGGCCAAGGCCTGCCTCGAAGATGTCGTAGGCCTCGATGTCACCGGTCAGGGGCTCGAGGGAAGCAGGGTGGATGTCCACCGCGAGCCCCCGGTAGTTGCTCGCCAGCAGGAAGCGCGCCGACCGCGGCCAGGTCTCTTCGCCGGTGCGGCGGTCCCGCAGCCGCGAGCCGAAGGCACCGGGGATGACGATGAGGGGCGGCTGGTCCGGCGTCGCGCTGGTCTGCCGGTACAGCGCGCCCAGCGGGGGACGCTCCGGGCGGGTGCAGGCGCCGACGGCGAGCGCGGCAGCGACCAGCGCTCGTCGGGTCCAGCGGGACGTGGGCTTCCCGGTCACGCCGGCATCCTAACGCGCCGGCCGGCGGCGGCGGCGACCCCCGGCGTCCGGGCTATTCCGCCACCAGCCGGTAGCCAGCCCCCGCCGCGGTCTGCAGCAGCTGCGGCTCGGCCGGGTCCACCTCGATCTTCTGGCGCAGCCGGTGCACCAGCTGCTTGAGCAGCTGCCGGTCGCCGCTGCCGCGGTGGCCCCAGACGTGGGACAGCAGCCGGTCAGTGCTGACCGTGTTCCCGGCGTTCGCCAGCAGCATCTGCATGAGCCGCAGCTCGAGCCTGGTCAGCCGCATGGCCTCGCGGCCCCCCACCTGCACCGTGTGGTTCTCGAGGTCCAGGCGGATCCTGCCCACGGCCGCCGGCGTGCTGGCCTCGAGCCCTGCCCGGCGCAGGAGGGCGCGCACCCGGGCGATCAGCGTGCGCGGGCTGAAGGGCTTGGTGAGGTAGTCGTCGGCGCCAAGCTCGAGCGCGCGGACGAGGTCGCTCTCCTCGCCGCGGACCGTGAGCATCATGATCGGCACCCGCGATCGCGTGCGGATCTCGGCGCAGGCCTCGAAGCCGCCCTTGCCCGGCATGTTGATGTCGAGGATGACGAGGTCCGGCGTCTCGGCCTCGAAGTCGCGCACGGCCGCGTTGCCGTCGGCGGCCTTCAGGACGAGGAACCCGGCCTGGGCCAGGCTGAAGGCGACCAGCTCGCGCAGGTCGCGGTCATCGTCGGCGATCAGGATCTTCACGCGCCGCGGGCCCTCGGCAGCGTGACGGTGAAGCGCGTGCGGTTCCCGGCCGTGCGGGCGGCGACGACGGTGCCGCCGTGGCGGTCGATGATGGACTTGACGATCCACAGGCCGAGGCCGAGGCCGCCGGGCTCCGGCTCCTCGCTGGCCCCCCGGTGGAAGCGGTCGAAGATCGAGCCTTCGGCGGGCTCGGGCACGCCGGGGCCCTCGTCCTCGACCCAGACGAGCACGGCGCTGCCGGCCGTCGCGCCGCCGACCCGGATCTCGCTGCCCTCGGGGGCGAACTTGCCGGCGTTGGCCAGCAGGTTCACGAAGACCTGGGTCAGCCGGGGCGCGTCGCCGTCGATGGCGGGCAGGTCATCCGGCATGTCGATGGAGAGCTGCTGTTGCCGCTGCAGCAGCAGCGCCTCGACCTGGCCGCGCGCCTCGTCGATGACGTCGCCGAGGCTCACGCGCTGCTGGCGGAGCGAGGTCTGGCCCGACTCGATGCGCACGCTCTCGAGCAGGTTGTCGATGAGCCGGGTGAGGCGGATCGCGCCCCGCTCCAGCGACAGCACCAGGTCGCGCCTGGCCTCGGGACCCAGCGAGTCGAGCCCCTCGCGCAGCAGCTCGATGGAGGCGAGCTGCGACGCCAGCGGCGTGCGGAACTCGTGGGAGATGTTGGCCAGCACCGAGTCGCGGGCCCGCCGGGCGCTCTCGAGCTCGGTCTCGTCGCGGACCACCTGCACCTGGATGTCGTTGATCATGCCGGCGCTGGTGATGACGCAGGTGCGGATGTTGCCCTCGCCCACGTGCAGGCGCTCGGTGTCCCTTGCGGAGCCGGCCGTGCGGGCCTTCAGGATGGGGCAGTTGCTGTCGCAGGGCCTGACGCCCCCCGGCGCCTCGGGCCGCAGGATGTCGCCGCAGAACCGGCCGACCGCCTCGCCGCTCGGGATGCCCAGCAGCTGCTCGGCCCGGGGGTTGAGGTAGCGGATGCGGCGGTCCCGGTCGACGGCGAAGACGCCCTCGATGACGCCCTGCAGGACCGCCTGGGCCTCGGCCTCGCGCTGGCGCAGCGTGTCGGTGAGCGCCACGAGGTTGCTGCGCATGTCCTCCATCGTGCGCGCCAGCGTGCCCACCTCGGCCGGGCCGTTGAGCGGGATGGCGGTGGAGAAGTCACCCTGCCCGAGGCGCGATGCGGCGGCGGTGAGGTTGCGCATGGGGTCGGCGATGCGGCGGCCGAGCAGCGCGCCGGCGCCCACCGCCAGCAGCCCCAGCACCACCGCCGTGGCCAGCAGCTGCCCGATGAGGCTGCGCACTGACGAATCGATGGCTGCCGCCGGCAACCGTACCTCGATGAGGGCCACGACCTCGCCGGTGACGGCGCTGACCGGCAGGCTCGCGGCGTACATGTCGAGGGCCTCGATGCGCTCGGCGGCCGACCGGCCGTCGGCCAGCGCCGCCGTGTGCAGGCCGGTGAACTCGTCGGCCGGCGCCGCGGCGAACGCGAGGTAGTTGAGCAGCCGCACCTCGAGCCCGGCCCGCTCGCCCAGCACTCCGGCCAGCGCCGGGTCGAGGGCGCGCAGCAGGACGACCTCGGTGGGCCCGCCCGCGATGCTGGCCCGCGCCCCGGCGAGCGGCGCCTCCGCCGCATTGGCGATGGCGAGGAACCGCTCGCCCTGCTCGGCGATGGCCGGCAGCACGGTGTCCCAGGCCACCGGCCGCCCGACGGCGACGGGCGCGGCGCCGGGCACGATGACGGCACAGGTGTCGGCGCCCGTGGTGGCGCAGGCGCGCTTCAGGAACGGGGCGAGGGACGCGAGGCGCCGCTCGCGGATCAGCCGCTGCAGCGTCGGGCGGGCGGCGAGGGTGCGCGAGGCGGTGAGCGTGTCTTCGGAATGGCGTCGCAGCTCCTCCCGGGCCGACGCGCCGGCGAGGCGCACGCGGCCGAGCCCCTGCTCGTCGGCCAGGTCGCGCAGCAGGCCGATGGCGCTGACCGAGATGCCGCCGATGACCAGCAGCACCACCAGCACGTTGATGCCCGCGAGCCACGCCCCGAGGCTTGGACGGTCGAGCAGGGCGCGGCCGCCGGCCGGCAGGATCTTCTGCAGTGAATCAGCGAGCCCCGGCATCGATCAGCTTCCGCGCGAACCCGACCGCCACTCGACGACCGTCTTGATGACCAGCGTGACCAGGGCGAGCAGCGTCAGCAACGACGCCACGGCAAAGGCGCCCACGAAGTCGTACTCGTTATACAGGATCTCGATGTGCAGCGGCATGGTGTTGGTCAGGCCGCGGATGTGCCCCGACACCACCGACACGGCGCCGAACTCGCCCATGGCCCGGGCGTTGCACAGGATGATGCCGTAGACGAGGCCCCACTTGACCTTGGGCAGCGTCACCCGCACGAAGGTCATGAGGCCGCCGGCCCCCAGCGTGATGGCGGCCTCTTCCTCGTCGTTGCCGAGCTGCTGCATGAGCGGGATCAGCTCCCGGGCGACGTAGGGGAAGGTGACGAACATGGTCGCCATGACGATGCCGGGCAGCGCGAAGATGATGGCGATGTCGCGCTCGATGAGCCACTGCCCGAAGACGCCCTGGGCCCCGAACAGCAGCACGTAGACCAGTCCCGAAATGACCGGCGACACGGCGAAGGGCAGGTCGATGATGGTGATCAGCAGGCTCTTGCCCGCGAACTCGAACTTGGCGATGGCCCAGGCCGCGGCGATGCCGAAGAGCGTGTTGAGCGGGACGACGATGACGGCCACCAGCAGCGTGAGCTGCACGGCCGCCCGCGTGTCGGTATCGGCGAAGATGGCGACCGCCTGGGGCAGACCCCGCCCGAGGGCCGTGCCGAAGATGACGGCCAGCGGCGCGAACAGCAGCCCGCCGAGGAACGTGAGCGCGAGCGCGATGAAGGTCCAGCGCAGCAGCGCCGCGCGCAGCCCGCCCCGGCCCGGCCGGCGCAGGATCTCCGCATGGTCCGTCGTCGCGATGCCGGGCATCGTCAGCGGCCCACCGTCAGGCGCCGGCGGCTCCAGGCCTGCACGGTGTTGATGAGCAGCAGCATCACGAAGGAGATCAGCAGCATCATGAAGCCCAGTGCTGCGGCGCCGGAGTAGTCGAACTCCTCGAGCTTGATGACGATCAGCAGCGGCGTGATCTCGGTGCGCATCGGCAGGTTGCCGGCGATGAAGATCACCGAGCCGTACTCGCCGATGCCCCGGGCGAAAGCCAGCGTGAAGCCGGTGACCAGCGCCGGCAGCACCGCCGGGAAGATGATCCGGCGGAAGATCGTGAAGGGCTTCGCACCCAGGGTCTCGGCCGCGTCCTCGAGGTCGCGGGCCACCTCGACGAGGGCCGGCTGCACGGTCCTGACGACGAAGGGCAGCCCGATGAGCGTCAGCGCCAGGACGACGCCGCTCCAGGTGTACGCGACCTGCACGCCCTGGGCCGCGAGCCACCCGCCGACCCAGCCGTCCGGGGCGAAGACCGCCGTCAGGGCGATGCCCGACACCGCCGTCGGCAGCGCGAAGGGCAGGTCGATGAGGGCGTCGACGAGGCGCCGGCCCGGGAACTCGTAGCGCACCAGCGTCCACGCGATCAGGAAGCCGCCGGCCGCGTTGAGCAGCGCCGCCAGCAGCGACGCGCCGAAGGTGAGCCGGTACGAGGCGAGCGCCCGGGGCGCGAGCACCGTGGCGAAGAAGTCGGCCGGCGACATGCTGGCGGTCCGCAGCACCAGCGCGCCCAGCGGCAGCAGCACGATGGCGCTGACGAAGAACGTCGAGAAGCCCAGCGTCAGCCCGAAGCCCGGGAGGATGCTCGGCTGGCGCCAGCCACCGGATGCGGCCATGGGAACCTGCCCGGCCTCAGACCAGCAGCACCGGCCAGGCGGCCGGGCGGTCGAGCAGGGCCGAAAGCTCGGGCGTGACGCCCGAGTCGTGGTCGATGCCGAGGATGAGCATGCCGGACTCGTCGCGCTCCAGCTCGGCGAGCAGTGCCTCGCCGGGCTCGGCGAAGCGCAGCTCCGTGCGGACGTCGAGGCCATGGGCGTCGCGGGCCTCGGAGCGCACGTCCAGCAGGCCCCGGACGGCGGTGGCCGTCGGGCCGTCGGCTTCCTCCGGGGGCAGGATCTGCACGTAGACTGCCTCGGCGGGCACGTGCCGCAGCAGGCTCGCGGCCACGGCCAGCGTCGCGCGCCGCGCCGCCGGTGTCGCGCAGTAGATGACGACCCGGGCCGGGGCCCGCTCGCGGGTGGACAGGCAGAGGATCTCCTCGGCCTGGTGGGCCAGCAGCCAGCGGACCTGGTCCGCGCAGCCGGGCCCGGTGCCGATGACCGAGACGCCCACGACGGCCTCCGGCTCGCCGGCAGCGGTGGTTCCGTCCAGCGAGGGCTCGATGCGGGCGGCGATGCGGGTCTGCATCTGCGCCGCCAGCGCGGTGAGCCACGGGTGGCGCGCCAGCGCCACGGCGGCGGCTTCGCCGGCGGCGAAGGCGGTGAAGCTCGACAGCGGCGTCGGCAGCACGTGGATGCGCCGGGCCGCGATGGCCACGGCCTGCCCGTGCCGCAGCGGGAAGGCGCGCTGTTCCGCCTGGGTACGGGTCACGTCGAGCAGCACCGTCGTCGCGCAGTCGATGCAGCCGGGGATGGACTGCCCGGCGTCCTCCGTCGGCATGCGGACCCGCAGCCGCTCGAGGGCGCCGGTGAAGACGATCTCCTCGACGTGGCCGCGGCCGAGGAAGTGGCCCACGGCGGCGTCGGCGGACGGCGCGAGCTCCACCTCTTCCGGCCGCAGCACCGCCACCACCTCGTGCTCCCGCGGGCGCGGCCCGTCGGCCGGCGCCGGTGCCGGTGCCGCGCGGCCCCGGGGCGGCAGCGCGGTGCCGTTCAGCGCCTGCCGGCGCAGCAGCAGGTTGGCGGCGCCGAGGAAGGTCGCGACGAACCGGGTGGCCGGCCGCGAGTACAGCTCCGTCGGGCGGCCGGCCTCGAGCAGCCGGCCGAGGTTCATCACGCCGATGCGGTCGCCCATGGCGAACGCCTCTTCCTGGTCGTGGGTGACGAGGATCGTCGTGATGCCGAGCTCCTTCTGCACGCGGCGGATGGTGCGGCGGAGCTCCTCGCGGATCTTCGCGTCCAGCGCCCCGAAGGGCTCGTCGAGCAGCAGCACCCGGGGCTCGTGGGCGAGCGCCCGGGCGACGGCGACCCGCTGCTGCTGGCCGCCCGAGAGCTGGCCCGGCAGCCGGTCGTCGAGGCCCGCGAGGCCGATGAGCTCCAGCAGCTCGCGGCGGCGCTTGGCGCGCTCGGCCGCCCTGACCCGGCGCACGCTGAGGCCGAACTCGATGTTCTCGGCCACGGTCATGTGCCGGAAGAGGGCGTAGTTCTGGAAGACGAAGCCCACCTCGCGCTCCCGGGCCGACAGCGACGTCACGTCGCGGCCGCGCAGGCTGATGCGGCCGTGGTCGACGGAGGTGAGACCGGCGATGGCCCGCAGCAGCGTGCTCTTGCCGCTGCCGCTGGGACCGAGCAGCACGAAGAACTCGCCCTCGGCGATGTCCAGGGACACGTCGTTGACGACGGGCGTGCCCTGGTACTGCTTCGTGACCTGGTCGAGGACGATGGACATCGGCTGGCCGCCTGGTGCCGGGCCGGGGAGGATAGGCGGGGGGCGGTCGCGGCGTCAGTCACGGCGGGGTGACAAAGCGGTTACAGGGCGCCGGTATGGAACCCCGGCTGCGGGCCCTGTGACGGGCTACTCGACGAAGCCGTAGCCGATGCTCTCGACCTCGACGACGAAGCCGTTCTCGAAGCGGACCAGCTGCATGAGCTTGCGGGGGCCGAAGTTGTAGGTCCACTCCTGCACTACCACCTGCACCAGCGACCGGTCCCAGGTCGCCAGCTCGTCACGGCCGGCGCTGCCCGGGGGCCGGTCGGCATTGACCGGCGGGCGTGTGGGGCCGGACCGGTAGATGACGCGCTCCTGCACGCCCGTGGGCTCGCCGCAGAAGCTGCGCACCTTCGCCGCCGGGTCGCCACGGCTGACCAGGCGCGTGCCGCAGCGGAACGCGTCGGCGGAGCCGGCGAAGAGCACGCCGGCGAGCAGCAGGGCCATGGCCGGCAGCCGGGTACCGGGTCGTCGGGCGGGTCGGCGCGGGTCCATGGGGCGAGTCTAATACCAGCCTTTCCTGAACGGCGCCGTACCGTGGCAGCGTCCCGGGCGGCCGACTGTGGGGCTTGACGATAACGTGTAATCTTGGCGCCCCGCCGGCGCCGCCGGGGGTTCCGGCCACGAGGATTGCAGGGTGGGACGGCTCTTCGACACAAGGCTGCGCCGCCTGGCGTCGCCCGCGCTCGCCGGTACGGTGCGCGGCGGCTCCCGCGGCGTCGAACGCGAGTGCCTGCGCATCACGCCGGCCGGCCTCATCGCCCCGACGCCGCACCCGGCGGCGCTCGGCTCGGCGCTGACCCACGCGTACATCACGACGGACTACTCCGAGGCGCTGCTCGAGTTCGTCACGCCACCCGAGGGTACGAACTGGGAGACGATCCAGTTCCTCTGCGACATCCACCAGTTCGTCTGCGCCCACCTCGGCGACGAACTGCTGTGGCCGCTCAGCATGCCCGGCCGCATCCGGTCCGAGTCCGACATCCCGCTGGCCCGTTATGGCAAGTCGAACGTCGGCACCATGAAGACGGTGTACCGCCGCGGGCTCGGCTACCGCTATGGCCGGTACATGCAGGCCATCGCCGGCATCCACTACAACTACTCGCTGCCCGACGCCTTCTGGCCCGGCTTCGCCGACATCGAGGGAAGCCACGACACCGGCCAGGACTTCCGTTCGGCGGCCTACCTCGGCGCCGTGCGCAACGTGCGCCGGCTCGACTGGCTGCTGCTGTACCTGTTCGGCGCCTCGCCGGCCGTCTGCGAGAGCTTCCTGCAGGGGCGGCCGGCCACGGGACTCGAGCGGCTTGGCCCCCACACGCTGTACGGGCCCGTGGCGACGTCGCTCCGCATGAGCGACCTCGGCTACCGCAACAGCAGCCAGCGCGACCTCGTCGTGTCGGCCAACAGCCTCGCCGGGTACGTGGGCGACCTCACGCGTGCCACGCAGCAGCCCCGGCCGGATTTCGAGCGCCTCGGCGTGCTGGTCGACGGCGTGTACCGGCAGCTCAACGCCAACCAGCTGCAGATCGAGAACGAGTACTACAGCACCATCCGGCCGAAGCGCGTCACGCAGCAGGGCGAGCGGCCGACCGCGGCGCTGCTCCGCGGTGGCGTGCAGTACATCGAGCTGCGGGCGCTGGACATCAGCCCCTACGACCCGGTGGGCATCAACCAGCGGCAGATGCGCTTCCTCGAGGTATTCCTGATCTTCTGCCTGCTGCAGGACAGCCCGCCCATCGTCGGCGACGAGCAGGCGCTGATCGAGCAGAACCACCACCTCGTGGCGCGCCGCGGGCGCGACCCGGCCCTGGCGCTGGGCCGCACCGGTGGCGACGGCGCCGTACGGCAGGTCCGGCTGCGCGACTGGGGCCGGGAGATCTGCGATGGCATGGTCGCCGTGGCGCAGCTCATCGATCCCGACGAATCCCTGGGCCACGTCGCCGCGATCCGCGAGCAGCGCGCCGTGCTCGACGATCCCGATGCGACGCCGTCGGCGCGCCTGCTCGCCGACCTGCGCGCCTCGGGCCTGTCGCTGGCGGACTACGGCGTCGAGCTGGGCGTGCGGACCCGGGACTACTTCCGCACCCTGCCGTGGGAGCTCAACCGGCACCGTGACGAGCTTCTGGCCGAGAGTGCCGACTCCCTCCGGCGCCAGCAGGCCATCGAGGACGCCGACCGGACGTCCTTCGCCGAGTACCTGGCCGACTACTTCGCCTGACCCGGCTGCGACGCGCTTCGTTGCCCGGGCCGGGGCCGGCGTTACTATTGCCGGCAGGCCAGCGCGGGGTGGGGCGTGTCTCGGGTCTTCTTCGGTTCATTGGCAGCCGGCATCGCGCTCGCACTGGCCGTGGCGCTGTTCTACCCGGCCGCCGCGCCACCGCGGCTCCCCTCGCTCATCAGCGTCCAGCCCGACGGCGGCCGCCGCGAGGAGTTCCTGGTCCGCTGGCCCGAAGACCGCATCGCCCTGCCGGCCGACCTGCGCGCCGCCCGCGCGGGCGCCGCCGCGGCGACGGATTCCGCCGGCACCCTGGTGCTGGCTGACTCAGCCGGCCGCCGCGTCAGCGGCGAGGTCTTCCGCCTGCGTGATGCCGGTGGCAACGTCGTCGGCGTGGCGAGCCGCGTCACGGCGGGCGGGGGCGCGCGGCCCGTCGCCGACTGGATGCTCGTCATCCCGGGCCGGGGCGCGTTACTGCTTCACCAGGCCGACGCCACCGACCTCGCGGCGCGGGCGCTGCCCGGGCCACCCCGTCGCGCCGCCAGTCCGGCCCAGCAGGTCGGCTTCTGGAGCGGCCGGCGCGAGTTCCGCGCGACGGCACCGGGGGGCGGCACGGTGGTCCACGGCACCCGCGAGTTCGCCGGACTCACCGGCAGCTTCACCGAGACCTGGGCCGTCGACGGCAAGGCCGCGGACGGCGCCACCCGCGGCAGCATCCGGCTGGTGACGCTGCTCCGGCAGCCGCCATGAAGCGCGGGCTTGCGGCTGTCGCGGGGCTGCTCCTCGGCCTGGTCGCGGGCTTCGCCCTCGTGCTGGCGAACCCCCTCGTGTCCGTCGGCGTCCTCGACGGGGTTGCCGACGGCGCCGGGATCACCCGGCGCTACACCATGCCCGACGTGGCGGGCCTGCAGGTGGGGCTCGGCCCGCTCCTGGGCTGGGGGCGTGGCAACGAGGCCGGGCTTGCCGACCCGGCGACGCAGGGGGTCCGCATCGGCATCGCGGTGCTGCCGGCGTCGGGTACGGAGCCCGCGGCGCTCGCCGTGAAGGTGTCGGTGCTGTCGCCGCAGAACTCGCTGTGGCGGGCGCGGCTCGGCGTGCTCGACTACTGGAGCATCGCCTGGCCCGGCGAGGGCAGCGCCTTCGCCACGGGCTACAGCAACTTCTGGGAGCTGTGCCGCGACCTGGTCATCGCGCTGGTCTCGGGCCAGGGCCGGGCGGGGCTCGCGCCGGCCTATGCGGTGTCGGCGCTGCCGCCGGTGGACGACGATGCCGGCCTCTTCGGCAGCAGTGGCCGCTACGCGGGACTTCGCGGCAGCATCCGCGAGACGCTGGAGCCCCGGCTCGACGGCCCGCCGGCGTGGGAGCTGACGCTGCTGCCCGAAGAACCGCAGGCCGGGCCGCCCTAGCAGGTCGTCGCGAAACGCACCGTCTGTCCGTTCTTCAAGCCGCCAGCCCGGCACAGGCTGGCACCGGCTCCCGGCGCAGGCATCGCTGGTGCGACGGCCGTCGTCGAGGCTGGCGGGACAGCGCGCCCGTCCGCGCCTTCAGGGTCGCCCATCCGCCGCCTGTGCCCACTGGCTTGCGTCCGATCCAGCACCGCGGCGGGCCGCATCGACCGGCCGGGCCTGAGCGTCAGTCGCCCCCGCCGTCGCCGACCAGCGCGTCGGCGATCTCCTTGAACGGCCGGGCCGTGTCCGCCAGGGCCGCCGGGTCCGGGCAGGCCCGTGCCGCCACGAGCTTCTTCGACAGCATGAACTCCCGCGGGCTGTTGATGGCGTAGCAGGAGGTCAGCCGGCCCTCGTCGAGGAAGAACACCGCGAAGCTGCGCGAGGCCGGGTCGCCGCGCACCACGGCCTGCTCGTGCCGGGCCGAGAAACCGACGATCTGCAGCTTGAGGTCGTACTGGTCGGACCAGAACCACGGGATCTGCGCATAGGGCTGGGCGGTGCCGAGGATCGCCGCGGCCGCGGTCTTGGCCTGCTCCTGGGCGTTGTGCACCGACTCGAGCCGCAGGCGGCGGCCCAGCAGCGGGTTGGGGTGGTTCGTGCAGTCGCCGATGGCAAGGATGTGCGGATCGGCGGTACGGCAGAACTCGTCGACGACGATGCCGTTGTCGCAGGGCAGTCCTGCCGTCTCCGCCAGCTCCGTCGCGGGCACGATGCCGACGCCGATGATGACGAGGTCGGCCGGCAGGTCGGTACCGTCGGTGAGCGTCACGCCGGTGACGCGGTTCTCGCCGTGGATCTTCGCCACGCCGGTGCCGCAGCGGATGTGGACGCCGGCTTCCTCGTGCATCCGGGTGTAGAACGCCGCGACGGGCGGTGCCTCGATGCGCGCCAGGATGCCGGGCGCCAGCTCCACCACCGTCACGGCGAGGTCGAGCTGGCGCAGCACGGCCGCCACCTCGAGGCCGATGTACCCGGCTCCGACGATGACGGCGCTCGCCCCGGCGCGGACGTGGTCGCGGATGCGGTCGACGTCCTCGATGGTGCGCAGGTAGTGAACGCCGTTCAGTTCGCTGCCCGGGATGGGCACGCGCCGCACGCGGCTGCCCGTGGCCAGCACGAGGTGGTCGTAGGGCAGGCGCTCGCCGTCACTAAGCCGGACGTGGCGCGGGCCGCGGTCGACCCCGGTGACCCGCAGGTTCAGCCGCACGTCGACGCCATGGTCGGCGTAGAAGCGCTCCTGGCGCAGCAGCAGCCGGGCGACGTCGAGCTCGCCGGCGAGGAACTTCTTCGACAGCGGTGGCCGCTGGTACGGCAGGTAGGGCTCCTCGCCCACCAGCGTGACGGAGCCGGCAAAGCCTGCCTGGCGCAGGGACACGATGGTCTGGCCGGCTGCGTGGCCGGCGCCGGCGATGACGACGCGTTCGCTCATGGGAAATCCCCCGGGTGGGGCGCCGATTATACTGGCGGCCCCCCGCGCCAGGACGAAGCCGCATGACCGCCGCCCGCCGTACGCACGCCATCCGCGTCCACCAGTTCGGTGGCCCCGAAGTCCTGCGCTACGAGGAAATCGACGTCCCGGCGCCGGCCCCCGGCGAGGCGCTCGTCCGCCACACCGCCATCGGCCTCAACTTCATCGATACCTACCACCGCTCGGGCCTGTACCCGCTCACCCTGCCGGCCGGGATCGGCTGCGAGGCGGCCGGCGTCGTCGAGGCCGTGGGTGAGGGGGTCACGCACCTCGCCGTGGGTGACCGCATCGCCTACGTGGGCCTGCCGCCGGGCGCCTGTGCCGGTGCGCGCAGCTACAGCGCCGACCGCATGGTGCGGCTGCCCGCCGGCATCACCGACGACGTTGCCGCGTCCGTCATGCTGAAGGGCCTCACGGCCTGGTACCTGCTGCGGCGGAGCCACCGGGTCGCTGCCGGCGAGCCGATCCTCGTCTACGCCGCCGCCGGCGGCACCGGGCAGCTGGTGTGCCAGTGGGCGGCGAGCCTCGGCGCCCGCGTGATCGGCGTGGCCGGCACCGAGGCGAAGGCCGTCCTGGCCCGGCGCCAGGGCTGTGCCGAGGTGATCCTGGCCGACGATCCCGACTTCGTCGCCCGCGTGAAGTCAGCGAGCGGCGGCGGCGTGGCCGCCGTGTACGACTCGGTGGGCCGCGACACGTTCATGCAGTCCCTCGACTGCCTGCGGCCCCACGGCATCATGGTCAGCTACGGCAATGCGAGCGGCCCCGTGGCGCCGTTCTCGCCGATGGAACTCGCGAAGCGCGGCTCGCTGCACCTGACCCGGCCGTCGCTCTTCGACTTCATCAAGGACCGGGCCGGCATCGAGGCGGGCACCGCGGAGCTCTTCGCGGCGCTCGAAAGCGGCGCCATCACCGTGCGCATCGACCAGCATTACGCGCTGGCCGACGCAGCCCGTGCCCACCAGGACCTGGAGTCGCGCCGCACCACCGGCGCCACGGTGCTGCGGCCCTAGCAGGGCACTGCCTACTCCGTCCTTAGCGCCACGATCGGGTCGAGGCGCGCCGCCCGGACGGCCGGCACGCTGGCGAAGGCCAGGTTCAGCAGCAGGGCGACGCTGACGGCGAGCGCCGCGTTCGGCCCGTCGAAGAGCGCCGGCACGCCGCCGGCCGCCGCGGCGAATCGTGACGCTGCCATTCCCGCCAGCACGCCGGCGGCCACGCCGATGGCGGCCAGCGCCAGGGCCTCGGCCGTGAACTGCACGAAGATGTCGCCGGCCGTCGCGCCCAGGGCCCGGCGCGTGCCGATCTCCCGGGTGCGGTCGCGCACGCCGATCCAGGCGATGGCGAGCATGCCGAGGCCCGCGACGAGCAGCGCGCTGGCCGCGATCCACCGCACGAGGAAGGCGAGCCGGTCAGCGGCCGCGAGCTGGTTCTTCACGAGGTCAGACTGGCTCTGCACCCGGAAGTCGTCGGGCCGCTTTGCCGAGCTGCGATGACGGACCCGCAGCAGTTCGCGCAGGCCACCGACGGCCGGCTCCACCTGCTCCGGCGACGGCAGCTCCAGCAGCAGCGCGTGGTAGTAGTCGCGGTTGAGCACGCGCCGCATGGCCGTCGTCAGCGGAATGAAGACGTGGCCGTCCTCGTCGGTGCCGTCGAGGCCCGGGCCGCGTTCCCCGAGCACGCCGATCACCTCGAAGGGAATGCGGTTGATGAAGATGCGCTCGCCCACGGGCGAGCGGTCGTTGAAGAGGTCGCGGCTGGCCTTGGCGCCGATCACGGCCACCCGCGCCGAGCGGCGCAGGTCCGTGGCGTCGAACCAGGTCCCGCCCGCCAGGGTCCAGGCCTTCATCGGGAAGTAGTCAGGCTCCACGCCGACCACCCGGCTGACCTTCGACAGGTAGCCGGCCTTCAGGCGCAGGTCCTGCCAGAGCATGGCCGATGTCCGGCGCACGGCGGGCAGCTCGCGGCGGATCGCGACGTAGTCGGCTTCCACCAGCGTCGTGACGATGTCGCCGGTACGCTCGCGCCCGGCGATGGCGCGGCTCTGCTCGGCGCTGACGACGACGAGGTTGGTGCCGAGCCGGCGGATCTGCTCGAGGATCTGGGCCCGGCCACCCGAGGCGTAGTTCACGGCGGTGATGGCGCCGGCGACGCCGAGGGCGGCGCAGGCGATGGCCAGCACCGAGCGCAGACGGAAGCGCCAGAGCCGCTGGGCGGCGCCGGCCAGCAGCGCCCGCCAGTTGCGGCCCCGCCGGACCGTGCCACCCATGCCAGGCCCGGGGCGCGTCAGGCGCGCAGCGCCTCGATGGGATCGACCCGCGCGGCCCGCCAGGCCGGCTGCAGGCCGAAGACGATGCCGATGAGCGCCGACACCCCCACGGCCCCCAGCATGACCTGCCACAGCAGCACCGGCGGCAGGTTCCGCTGGGCCGCCACGACGGCGGCGATGGCCACGCCCGCGACGACACCCAGGATGCCGCCGAGGCAGGCGATGACCGCTGACTCGGCCAGGAACTGCCGCAGCACGTCGCGCTGGGTGGCGCCCAGCGCCCGCCGCACGCCGATCTCCCGGCGCCGCTCGGCCACGGCCATCAGCATCAGCGTCATGATGACGACGCCGCCGATGAGGGTCGCGATGGCGCCCACGCCGGTGAGGATGCTCGACAGCGTCGAGCCGACGGCCTCGACGGACTCCACCGCGGCCCGCGGGTTGCTGATGGTGAAGTTGTCCTCCACCGGCGGGATGATGCCGTGGCGCTCGCGCAGCAGTATCGTGATGGCGTCGCGGGCGGCGTCGAACTTCGACGGGTCCTGCAGCTGCACGGTGACGCCGGTCAGGTAGTCGCGGTTGAAGAGCCGCTTCGACGCGGTGGTGACGGGCATCAGCATGAGGTTGTCGAGGCTCGAGCCGCCGGGCCCGGCACCCCGCGGTGCCAGCACGCCCACCACCTCGAAGGGGACCTCGGCGATGCGCAGCGTCTTGCCGATGGGGTCCTCGTCCGGGAACAGCGCCGTGCGCACGTCGGGCCCGATCACGACGACCCGGGCGACGCTGGCGTTGTCCTCGGCGCTGATGCCGCGGCCGACGGTGGCCTCGTCGCCGCGGATGTCCATCCAGTCGGCCGAGACGCCCCAGACGGAGCTCGTGGCCGTGCGGTCGCGGTACTGGATGTCGATGTCGAAAGCGCTCTGCTCGGTGGCGAGCCGCCGCACGTTGGGGATGCCGCCACGGATCGCCTCGGCATCGGCAAAGGTCAGCGTCGGCTCGACGGTCGTCAGCGACGGCATGCCGCGGGTGCGGGCCCCACCCGGCGAGATGTTGACGACGTCGAACGTGCCGACCATGCGCTTGAACTGCTCCAGCGTCTCGCGGCGCGTGGCCTCGCCCACCGAGGCGATGGCGATGAGCGCGGCGATCCCGACGGCAACGCCGAGGAGCATCAGCAGGCTGCGGAGCGGGCTGCGCAGGATGGCGCGCAGCGCGATGCGGAGTGTCGTCAGGGCGTTCATCGTCCCACCACCATCGTCAGGGCCGGCCGCCGGCCGGCCTCTTCGGTTGCCTGGCCCAGCGGGCGGTCGCTCGCCAGCAGCCCGTCCCGGATCAGCAGCTCGCGCCGTGCGTAGGACGCCGTGCGCTCGTCGTGGGTCACGAGGACCACGGTGCGGCCCTCGCGGTTCAGCTCGGTCAGCAGTTCCATGACTGCCTCGCCGGAGGCCGAGTCGAGGTTGCCCGTGGGCTCGTCGGCCAGCAGCAGCGGCGGGTCGTTCATCAGCGCCCGCGCCAGCGCGACGCGCTGCTGCTCGCCGCCCGACAGTTCGCTGATGTAGTGGTCGGCGCGGTCCTTCAGGCCGACGCGGCCGAGCAGTTCCCGGGCCCGGCCGCGGTCCACCGGGCCGCCGGTGTACAGCGCCGGCAGCTCGACGTTCTCCAGCGCCGTCGTCCGCGGCAGCAGGTTGAAGGACTGGAACACGAAGCCGATGCGCTGGTTGCGCAGGTGCGAGCGCTGCTCGTCCGTCCAGCGCGACACGTCCTCGCCGGCCAGCCGGTAGGTGCCGCTGGTCGGCGTGTCGAGGCAGCCGATGATGTTGAGCAGCGACGACTTGCCGGAGCCGGAGGCCCCGCGCACCGTCACGAACTCGCCTGCCTCGATGTCGAACGTGAGGTCGCGCAGCGCGGGCACCGGCGTGCCGTCGCCGCGCTGGTAGGTCTTGGCCAGGTGTTCGACGCTGATCATCTTCATGCTGCCTCCCGGGGCCCTGTCAGCCCGGCGGATTGGTGAGGACCCGGTCGCCCGGCGCGAGGCCGTCGCGGATCTCGGTGTAGCCACCCTCGCGGCCGCCGATGCTGACGTCGCGCCGCACGGCCTGGCCGTCCTGCTCGACGTAGACGTAGCGGCTGCTGTCGTCCTTGAGCACGGCCCGGTCGGGGATGACGAGGGCCTGGCGCTCGGCCGAGCGGATGCTGACGTTGGCGGTCATGTCGGGCCGCAGCGACTCGTCGGGCGCGTCGATGCCGGCCATGACCTCGTAGTTGACGACGCCCGAGATGATCGTGCCCTTGGGCGCGATGCGCTCGACCCGGGCGGTGTACTCCCGGGCCGGGTAGGCCTCGACGGTGAAGGTGACCGGGCTGCCGAGGCTGACGCCGCCGATGTCCGTCTCGTCGACGAGGGCGATGAGCTCCAGCGCACCATCCTCGATGACCGTGGCGAAGGTCGGTGCGTTGAACGACGACGCGACGGTCTCGCCCTCCTGGGTCGTCACCGACGCGACGGTACCGTTGATCGGCGAGCGGATCACCGCGTAGGCGAGGTCCGTCTCGACCACGGCCGTGTCGCGCCGGGCCTTCTCGAGCCGGGCGCGGGCGTCGTCGAGGGCGAGTTCCGCGTCCTCGACCTCGCTGCGGGCGACGAGCCGCTTCGCGTCCATGTCCCGGGCCCGGCGCAGCTCCACCTCGGCCCGGCGGACTTCCTGCTCGACCACCTGCACCTGGGCGCGGGCCTGGGCGAGCCTGGCCTTGATGCCGCTGGAGTCGATCTCGGCGATCACATCGCCCTTGCGGACCTTCGAGCCGACGACGACGTTGAGCTTCTCGACGATCCCCGAGAGCTGCGCGCCGACCCGGACTTCGGCGCCGACGCGCAGCCGCAGGATCCCCGTGGCCAGCACGCTGGCCACCACGGGCCGGCGCTCGGCCGTGGCGTAGACCGGCGCCGCGGCGGCGTCGCCGGAGGGCTGGCGGCCGAAGGCCCACCAGCCGATCCCGGCGACGGCGGCCAGCGCCGCGACGACGCCCGTGATGAGCGGTCCTCGGCTCATTGCTTGTCGTACACCATCACGATCGGGTCCTTGCCCTTCCGCTCGTTGGTGACGGTCATCGACTTGCCGTCGGCGGACAGGCTGCGCGTCTCGGTCTTGATGTTCTGGGTGCCGGGCACCGCGCCCTCGCTGGCCCAGGTCGCCACCAGCTTGCCGCCGTCCCACTTGACCGTCGTCGAGGCCTTGTCGCCCATGGCGCCCTCGTTCGGCACGGCCTTGCCGCCCAGGTCGTAGGTGACGCGGCGGTTGGTGGTGCTGAGCATGAAGGTCGCCGTGTGGTCCATCGTGATGTCGGCCGCCGTCTGCTTGATGACGATCGTCTCCTTGACGGCCTTCATCATCCCGAGGTTCTCGCCCTTGTCGGTGTTGAGCTTCCAGGTGCCGCTGAAGTCGGGATTGCCGGCGGCGACGGCGGGTCCGGCGACGCCCAGCGCGAGCCAGAGGGCGCAGCCTGCCAGCAGCGTGCGGCGCGAAGTCGTGGTGAATGTCATGTCGTGGTCCTCGTGGGTGGATAAGGTCACTAGTGGTCCGTGCCGGGGCCGGCTGCGGCGGCGGCGGCCTGCAGCGTGCTGATGGCCTGGCTGACCCAGGCGCGCTCGGCATCGGCCAGCGCCAGCAGGTGATCGCCGGAGAGCTGCGCGAAGACACCGCCGCGGGTGGCGATGTCGGTGAGCTGGCGGGTGAGCTCCGCCCGGTACGTCTCGACGTGGGCCTGCCGCTGCCCGAGCCAGTCGAGGGCCCGGGCCAGTGGCACATAAGAGAGAAACGACATGGCCATCTCGACGGCCATGTGGTCGGGCGTGTAGCGCGTGACCAGGCTCTCCAGCAGGCGCTGGAACTCGGCCTGGCCCCGGGCGGTGATGGAGTAGACGAGGCGTTCGCCCCGGGGTCCCCGGGCGCCTTCCTCGGTCCGCAGGTCCACGAAGCCGGCCCGGGCGAGGCGCTCGAGCAGGTGGTAGAGGGTGGGCTTCTTCAGGTCGGCGTAGATCGAGCCGTGGGCGACGACGACCCGGTGCAGTTCGTAGCCGTGGCGCGGTCCCCGCTGCAGCAGGCCCAGCACCATCAGGACCTTGGCCTCCTGGGCCGGGCCGCCCCAGGCCGGGGTCGCAGGCGGTGCGTCGGCCGCCGCGGCGATGGGCTTGAGCCTGGGGGATGCCTTGGCCACGGGTGATTCCGGTCGCAGGGTCTGCGGTTAGTCAGGGCTGACTATGCTTTCGCCGCCAGCCATAGTCAATGTGGACTTTTACGTACGGGGCTGGCGGTGCCGGCAGGCGAGTGACCGCCGGACCGGTCGCGGGCGCACGGGATTCCCCCAGGCCTCGGCCGGGCCGCACCATGGGCCCATGACCCTGCAGCCGGAGCGGATACGGGCCGTGGTGTCGGCGATCCCGCCGGGCGCCGTGGCGACCTACGGCCAGGTGGCGGCACTGGCGGGCTACCCGCGCCACGCCAGGCACGTGGGCCGCGTCCTCGCGCGCGCCGGCGGCGATGGCCTGCCGTGGCACCGGGTGGTCGGGGCTGGTGGGCGCATCGCGCTGCCAGCTCGCAGCCCGGCAGCGCGGGAACAGGTGCGCCGTCTGCGCGCCGAGGGCGTCGTCGTCACAGCGGGCCGCGTCGACCTGGCGCGCTGCCGCTGGCAGCCGGGTCTCGACGAACTGCTGTGGGGGCCAGGCTTCGCCACGTCCGGCGACTGAGCCGCCGGGCCGTGCCGCCTCAGGCCCGGGTCGCGTAGGCGAGCAGGCCCGCCAGCGCCGGGTAGGGCGCCATGATCACGAACACCGGGATCGCCGCGAGGTACTCGCGGTAGCGGCCCTTCGCCTCGAAGGCCGCCCGGAAGCCCGAGCGCGCGAAGATTTCCAGGTGACGGGGCACCACGCCGCCGCCGATGTACACGCCGCCGAAGGCGCCATAGGTCAGGGCCAGGTTGCCGGCCACGGCGCCGAGGAAGCGGAAGCTCGTCTCGAGGGTCTCGAGGGCCAGCGTCTCGCCCGCCTGGGCCCGGGCGCTGATGTCCTCGGGCTTCAGCGCCGGCCCGCCGAGCAGTTCGTGGATGACCGGCAGCCCGGGCCCGGCCACCAGCCGCTCCGCCGAGACGTGGCCGAAGCGCTCCCGGGCCCGGTGGATCAGCTCCGACTCGCGGGCGTCGCTGGCGGGCAAGGTGACGTGGCCGCCCTCGCCTGGCACGGCGGTCCAGCCCCGCGTGCCCACGGGCACGAGCCCCGCCACGCCGAGGCCGGTTCCTGGTCCCAGCACGACCCTCGCGCCGCGGGGCTGGGCGTCGGCGCCGCCGACCTGCACGAGGTCCGCCGGCCCCAGCACCGGCAGCGACCAGGCCAGGGCCGCGAAGTCGTTGATGGCCTCGACCTGCTCCAGGCGCAGCAGCGTGGCCAGGTCGTCGGTGGAGAACTCCCAGTCGATGTTGATCATGCGCACCCGCGGCCCGCGGATGGGTGCCGCGACGGCGAGTGCTGCGCGCCGCGGGCGGGCCCCCGGCGGCAGGCTGTCGAGGTACGCGCGCAGCAGCGGGCCGAGGCCGGCATGCTCGCGGTTGCGGAAGGTGGCGATGTGTCCCAGCGCCGCGACATCGCTGCCGACGGCACAGCGCGTGTTCGTGCCGCCGATGTCTGCCACGAGCAGGCCCATGGCGGCAGCTTAACCACGCGGGCAAAAAAAAACCGCCCCTGGGCAAGGGGCGGCGGGATGGGCGCGGATCTAAGAGAAGAGTCTTCGTGTTTTTGTTGTTATCGTTTTCTTCTTCTTATCGATGGCAGCCGTCAGGTCTGGATTGGGCTTGGGGTTTTGGGCTTGTACTCCCCTGGGCGGGGGGAGGCCGCGATCCATTGGGCGATGGATGTTGGCTGTCGTTGTTTCCAGGACCTTTCGAGCGTTGCCTTCGAACGGGATAAATGCAGCAAGCGTGCCACCCCTGGCCGAAAGCCCCGCCGGTTTGACAGAAGGCTGAAAAAACCCGTCCTGGCGTGACCTGCAGCCCGAAATCGCCCCCGGCGGGCCGCGCAACGCCCGTGCCAGCCACCGGGCCTGCCACCGCCGGATGACCAATCTGTAAGGCATAGCGACGGCCGACCCTGCGGACGCCCGTCACGGAAATCCGGCCAACCGAACGGAATCAGTGGGTTACGCGCTGCACCCCGGTGTAAGGCGGGCCGACAGGCCGCTCAGGCGTTGAGGTCGGGGATGAGCGCGCTCTCGAGGCGGGCGATCTGGTCCTTCAGGCGCAGCTTCTGCTTCTTGAGCCGCTGCACGCGCAGCTGGTCGGCGCCGGGATTGCGCGCCAGCTCGCCAATCGCGACGTCGAGGTCGCGATGCGCGATGCGCAGTTCCTTCAGGCGGGCACGTCCCCCGAAGAGGTCGGTATTGATCTTGTCCATCATCGGGAGCCGGCTTGCGATGCCCTGCGGCCCGGGGCCGGGTCGCGGACAGGGCGCGTAGTGTAGCAGCGCACCATCACGGGCCAAGCGTCAGCGGGCGAGCAGGCTGCGCCAGTCCCGGTCGCGCGCGCCGTAGGCAATGAAGTGCGGGTTCAGCACGCCGTCGCCGGTGTTGTAGCGGAGCGGGTTGCCGGCGAGATCGGTGACCTTGCCGCCGGCGGCCTCGAGCACGGCCTGGCCTGCGGCGGTGTCCCACTCGGAGGTGGGGCCCAGGCGCGGGTACACGTCGGCGGCGCCCTCGGCCAGCAGCCCGAACTTGAGCGAGCTGCCGATACCGACCAGTTCGTGGGGTCCCACGGCCTGCAGGAAATCATCGAGGCTTGCGCCGCGGTGCGAGCGGCTGCCGACGACCCGCACGGCCTGGGCTGCCACCGGCCGCACGCCGATGGCGCGCGGCTCGCCGCCGGCGTCGGCGCGCTGGGCGCCGCCGCCCGCGACGCCGAAGTACTCGCGGCCCAGCGCGGGGGCCAGCACGACGCCCAGCACGGGCTGGTGGCCCACCACCAGCGCGATGTTCACCGTGAACTCGCCGTTGCGGCGGATGAACTCCCGCGTGCCGTCCAGCGGATCGACGAGCCAGAAGCGCGGCCACCCGGCGCGCACCGGTCGCGGCACCTCGCGGCCCTCCTCGGACCACAGCGGGATGTCGGGCGCCAGCGCCCGCAGCCCCTCGGCGATGATCGCGTGGGCGGCGCGGTCGGCGGCGGTCAGCGGGGAGTCGTCGGCCTTGGTCTCGACGGGGAACTCGGTGGCGTAGACGGCCATGATGGCGTCGCCCGCGGCCGCCGCGATGCGCCGCACGCCGGGCAGCAGGTCCGCCGGGGCCGCGCTCATGCCCGTACCCCTGGCGCGGCGCCCGCTAAACTCACGGCATGCGCGCCCTCGATGCCTACGACACCGTCCTGCTCGACATGGACGGCACGCTGCTGGACCTGGCCTACGACAACTACTTCTGGCTCGAGCTCGTGCCCCGGTGCATGGCGCGCACGCGCGGACTGCCTGAGGCGGAGGTGCGCCCGGAGCTGCTCGAGCGGTTCGCCGCGGTGCGCGGCACCCTCGAGTGGTACTGCATCGACTACTGGGCGCTGGAGCTCGGCCTCGACCTGCGGGCGCTGAAGGCGGCCAGCAGCCACCGCGTGCGCTACCTGCCGGGGGCGGAGGAGTTCCTGCGCCGGCTGCAGGCCGATGGCCGCCGCCGCGTGGTGCTCGTGACCAATGCCCATCGCTACACGCTGGAGGTCAAGCGCGGCGTGGCGGGCCTCGACCGGTACCTCGAACATTTCGTGTCCTCGCACGATTACGGCGCGCCGAAGGAGCACGCCGTCTTCTGGCAGCGCCTGCAGGCAGGCCTGGATTTCGACCCGGCGACGACGCTCTTCGTCGACGACAGCCCGGCGGTGCTCGCCGCCGCCGTCGCCCACGGCCTTGCCGGGGTCATCGGCGTGACCCGTCCGGACACGCGCCAGCCGGCGCGGCCGGTGGACGACGTCGCCACCGTCGAAGGCCTGGCCGACCTGCTGGGTTGACGGCCGCGCGTCTACTCAGGGCCGGCGGCCGCCACCACCACCGCCGCTGCGGCCCGGCCGGCGGCCACCGCCGCCCCCGCCGCTGCGCCGGCCGCCCCCACCGCCACCGCCACCGCCACCACCGCGGCGGGGTGGCCGCCCCCCGTGGGGGTATCGGCGTGGCCCCGGCGGCGGAACGATGACGTCGCTCATCAGGGCGGGATCGACGCTGCCCATGGGGATGCGGTGGCCGATGTAGGCCTCGATCTCCGGCAGGGAGAACGCGTAGGTCTCGCAGGCAAAGCTGATGGCGTCGCCGCTGGCGCCGGCCCGCGCGGTGCGGCCGATGCGGTGCACGTAGTCGGCACAGTCCTGGGGCAGGTCGTAGTTGATGACGTGGCTGACGTCGTTGACGTGCAGGCCGCGGGAGGCCACGTCGGTGCACACCAGCACCGCCAGCTCGCCGGCCTGGAAGTCGCGCAGCATCTTGAGGCGCTTCTTCTGGGGCACGTCGCCCGAAATGCCCTCGGCGACGATGCCGTTGGCCTGGAGCAGCCGCTCGAGTTCCTCCACCGCGCGCTTGGTGTTGGCGAAGATCATCGTGCGGCTGGCGTGCATGCTGCGCAGCAGACCCACCAGCAGCGGGGCCTTCTCGTCATTGCTCGGGTAGTAGATGACCTGGGTCACCTTGTCGACGGTCTTCTTGTCGGGCTCGATCTCGACGGCCTCGGGCTCGTTCATGTGCTCGTAGGCGAGCTCGACGACGCGGTAGCCCAAGGTGGCCGAGAACAGCAGGTTCAGCCGCTGCTCCGGCGGCGGCAGCTTGCGCAGCAGGTAGCGGATGTCCTTGATGAAGCCGAGGTCGAACATGCGGTCGGCCTCGTCCATGACCAGCACCTGCACCTGGTTGAGGGTGTAGACGTGCTGCTTGTAGTAATCGATGAGCCGGCCCGGCGTGCCGATGAGGACGTCGACACCCCCGGCCAGCAGGTCGCGCTGCTTGTCGTAATCGGCGCCGCCGAACACGACCTGGATGCGCAGCCCCGTCTCGCCCCCCAGGACCATGGCGTCGGAATGGATCTGCACCGCCAGCTCGCGGGTCGGTGCCATGATCAGCGCCCGGGGCGTCGAGACCTGGCCCGGCGGGCCGGCCGGCGGGGTGCGCAGCAGGTGGTTGAACATGGCGATGAGGAAGGCGGCGGTCTTGCCGGTGCCCGTCTGGGCCTGGCCGGCGACATCCTTGCCGCTGAGCGCGATGGGCAGGGCCTGCGCCTGGATCGGCGTTGCGTACTCGAAGCCGGCCTTGCGGATGCCCGCGTGGATGGCCGGTGGCAGGTCGAGGTCGGCAAAAGCGAGCCGCGTGGGTTCACGGGTCATGGTGCATGCGTATCCTGTTTGTCAGTCATGTCTCACGGCCCGGTCCATCCGGGCGGCGTGCGCCGGGCGGCGTTTCCGGACCGGGCATACGGTACTTGCAAAATGCCGGCGGACGGGTTCAAATCTGCCCATCCGCCGCACGTCCTGTCCGCTTTAGGACAGGGTTCCAAGCCAGGCACCCCAGCTTCTCACCAAGGCGTCACTCTAAGGATCAGGCAGTCTCTCGCGCCTTGGGAGATCGCCGTTTTAGCCCCGGCTTGAGGGCGAGCTGCGGAACAGAGCCGGAACAAAGCTCAGCCACGCGGTCGCCGATCTCCCGGCAGCGGTCATCGACAGGCCATCGCCGGAAGAGCCACCGGAACGCAGGAAGCCTTAAAGCCCGCGTCGCGATTGTGCCCTATTCGGCCAGTGGCTTCACGCGGGCCGTAGGGGGCGGCGTGTGGCAGGCCCCTCCGCACCAGGCCCGGCCAGGTCCGCGCGGCCTGCCAGACCGGCCCTCCGGCGCCGTCTGGCGACCGGCTTCAACCACCGGCTTCAACAACCAGATCCTGTCCGACCTCCAACCCATCCACACAACACGCAAGTCACCATGAGCATAGTCCACGTCAACGACCAGTCCTTCGAAACCCAGGTCCTCAAGTCGAGCCGCCCCGTGCTGGTCGATTTCTGGGCCGAATGGTGCGGCCCCTGCAAGATGATCGCGCCGATCCTCGACCAGATCGCCCTCGAGTACCAGGACCGCCTCGAGATCGCCAAGGTCGATGTCGAGGACAGCCAGGGCACGGCCATGAAGTACGGCATCCGCAGCATCCCCACGCTGATGCTCTTCAAGGACGGCGTCGTCCAGGCGCAGCACGTCGGCATGCTTTCCAAGGAGCAGCTCAGCAAGCTGCTCGACGCGAAACTCCAGGGAGCATGAACGTGAGGGGCTACCTCGGAAATTCGGCCCGCAACCGGGCCAAGGGCGGCGGTGGCGGCGGTCAGCGTGGCGGCCGTCCCGACGATCAGGGCAACCAGCTGCCGCCCCACATGGGTGGTGGCGGCGGCGGTGGTGGCGGACAGCACCACCAGCGCGGCAACCAGAAGCCGCCGCGCCGCGGTGGCGGGCGCGAGCCGCACGAGGAGGTGGTGACCTTCAGCGAAGACGAGGTGATCCGCAAGAGCGAGCTCGGCAAGAACCTCATGAACCTCAACGAGCTCAAGATGAAGCCCGTTGGGGAGCTCGTGGCCATCGCCGAGTCCCTCGGGCTCGAGGGCCTCGCCCGCTCGCGCAAGCAGGACATCATCTTCGCCGTGCTCAAGGCCCACGCCCAGAGCGGTGAAGACATCTTCGCCGACGGCGTGCTCGAGATCCTGCAGGACGGCTTCGGCTTCCTGCGCTCGGCCGACGGCTCGTACCTGGCCGGCCCCGACGACATCTACGTCAGCCCCAGCCAGATCCGCCGCTTCAACCTGCGCACCGGCGACACGGTCTCGGGCCTCGTCCGCCCGCCCAAGGACAACGAGCGCTACTTCGCGCTGCTCAAGGTCAGCGAGATCAACTTCGACGCGCCGGAGAACGCGCGGCACAAGGTGCTCTTCGAGAACCTGAAGCCGCTGTTCCCCAAGGAGCGCATCAAGCTCGAGCAGGGCAACGGCAGCACCGAGGACCTGACGGCCCGCATCATCGACCTCTGCGCGCCCATCGGCAAAGGCCAGCGCGGCCTCATCGTCTCGCCGCCGAAGGCCGGCAAGACCATGCTGCTGCAGAACATCGCCATGGCCATCACGGCGAGCCACCCCGAGGTGTTCCTCATCGTGCTGCTCATCGACGAGCGGCCCGAGGAAGTCACCGAGTGGGAGCGCACCGTGCGCGGCGAGGTGGTGTCGTCGACCTTCGACGAGCCGGCCAGCCGCCACGTGCAGGTGGCCGAGATGGTCATCGAGAAGGCCAAGCGCCTGGTCGAGCACAAGAAGGACGTCGTCATCCTGCTCGACTCGATCACGCGCCTGGCCCGCGCCTACAACACGGTGGTGCCGTCGTCGGGCAAGGTGCTGACGGGCGGCGTCGACGCCAACGCCCTGCACCGGCCGAAGCGCTTCTTCGGCGCCGCGCGCAACATCGAGGAGGGCGGCAGCCTCACGATCCTCGCCACCGCGCTCATCGACACCGGCTCGAAGATGGACGACGTCATCTACGAGGAGTTCAAGGGCACCGGCAACATGGAGGTGCACCTCGACCGGCGCATTGCCGAGAAGCGGGTCTTCCCGGCCATCAACATCAACCGCAGCGGCACGCGCCGTGAGGACCTCCTCACCCGCGAGGACGAGCTGCAGAAGATGTGGATCCTGCGCAAGGTGCTGCACCCCATGGACGAGCTCGCGGCGGTGGAGTTCCTGCTGTCGAAGATGCAGGACACCAAGACCAACACGGACTTCTTCGACTCGATGAAGCGGTAGCCCGGGGGCCGGTTCCACCCTGGTGCCAGCGGCCGCCTTCGGGCGGCCGTTTCTTAACGGCCCTCTAACGCCCGGGCCGGTAGCGTGCCCTCCGGAGGTCCTCCGGATGGAACTGCTCGTCTTCCTCTGCACCGTCGCGTTGATCGCCCTGACGATCGGGCTCATCGCACTGTGCCGGTGGCTGCTCGGCTCATGAGCACCCTCGACACCGTTGCGCTGCTGCTGGCGCTCGGGCTCGGCATCTACGTGGCCATCGCCCTGCTGCGGCCGGAGTGGTTCGAGTGACCGCGTCCGGCCTCCTGCAGCTCGTGCTGTACCTGGTCTTCCTGCTGGCCTGCGTGCGTCCCCTGGGTGCCTGGATGGCCAGGGTCTACGCGGCCCCCGTGGGCGAGGGCCCGGCCGTCGTCCGGTCCGTCGAGGCCCGCCTGTACCGCCTGGCCCGCATCGACCCGCGCGCCGACATGACCTGGCGGCGCTACGCCGTTGCGGTGCTGTGGGTCAATCTCCTCGGCTTTGTGAGCGTGTACCTGCTGCAGCGCCTGCAGGGTGGCCTCCCCCTGAACCCGGAGGGACTCGGCGCCATCACCCCGGACTCGGCGTTCAACACCGCCGTGAGTTTCGCCACGAACACCAACTGGCAGGGCTACGGCGGCGAGACGACGATGAGCTACCTCACGCAGACGCTGGGGCTCGGCGTGCAGAACTTCCTGTCGGCGGCCACCGGCATGGCCGTGCTCGTCGCGTTCCTGCGGGGCTTCAGCCGGCGCGAGTCGGCGGGTATCGGCAACTTCTGGGTCGACTTTACGCGCAGCACCGTCGGCGTGCTCCTGCCGCTGTCCGTGGTCCTCGCGACGCTGCTCGTCTCACAGGGCGTCGTGCAGAACTACGGGCCGTATGTGCGCGCGACACCGGTCGAGGCAGGGACGGTCACCGAGCCGGCCAGTGCAGGGGCCGTTGCCCAGGTGCTCGCCATGGGGCCCGCGGCGAGCCAGGTCGCCATCAAGCAGCTCGGCACCAATGGTGGCGGCTTCTTCAACGCCAACTCTGCCCACCCCTTCGAGAATCCCACCCCGCTCAGCAACTTCCTCGAGGTGCTGGCGATCCTGCTGATCCCTGCCGCCCTCTGCTACACCGCCGGCCGGCTCGTCGGCGACGGCCGGCAGGGCTGGGCGCTGCTCGCGGCGATCGTCGTCGTCTTCGTGCCGCTGCTGCTGGCCACCTACGCGGCCGAGCAGGCGGGCAACCCGCTGCTGGCCGGCACCGACCAGGCGGCGTCCGCGCTACAGCCCGGCGGCAACATGGAGGGCAAGGAGGTCCGCTTCGGCATCGCCAACTCGGCGCTGTGGGCCGTCGCGACCACGGCCGCGTCGAACGGATCGGTGAACGCCATGCACAGTTCGCTCACGCCGCTCGGGGGCCTCGCCCCGCTGTGGCTGATGCAGCTCGGCGAGGTGGTCTTCGGTGGCGTGGGCAGCGGGCTCTACGGCCTCATGGTCTTTGCGATCCTCGCGGTCTTCCTCGGCGGGCTCATGGTCGGCCGCACGCCGGAGTACCTCGGCAAGAAGATCGAGGCCTTCGAGGTCAAGATGGCGGCGCTCGTCATCCTGATTCCCTGCGTTGCCGTGCTCGCCGGCACCGCCGTCGCCGTGGCCGTCGAGGCCGGGCGGGCCGGCGTCGGCAATCCGGGGCCCCACGGCTTCAGCGAGATCCTCTACGCGTTCTCCTCGGCGGGCAACAACAATGGCAGTGCCTTCGGCAGCCTCTCTGCAGATACGCCCTTCTACAACCTCGCCCTCGGGGTCGCCATGTGGCTGTCGCGGTACTGGCTGATGATTCCGGTACTCGCCATGGCCGGCAGCCTTGCCGGCAAGCGTGCCACGGCAAGCTCCGCGGGCACCCTGCCGACGCACACGCCGCTCTTCGTCGTGCTGCTCGTCGCCGTGGTCCTCCTGGTCGGTGCCCTCACGTTCGTGCCGGCCCTCGCCCTCGGCCCCGTCGCCGAGCAGCTTGGGCTGGCGGCCTTGGCCGCCCGGGAGTAGTCGAATGGCGCCCCGTCCTGCCGTGCATGCCATCGCCGACCCCGCCATCCTGGCGGGCGCCGCCCGCAGCGCGTTCGCCAAGCTCGACCCGCGCGTGCAGCTGCGCAATCCCGTGATGTTCGTCGTCTGGGTCGGCAGTCTGCTCACGACCGTTCTCGGTGTGGCCGCGCTGGCCGGTTCGGCGCCCGCTGCCGGCCGGCCGGGCTTCGTGCTCGCCATCGCCGGCTGGCTGTGGCTGACGGTGCTCTTTGCGAACTTCGCCGAGGCGGTCGCCGAAGGCCGCGGCAAGGCCCAGGCGGCGGCCCTGCGGGCCACCCGCCAGGATGTCCAGGCGCGCCGGCTGCGTGGCGGGCGGCGCGACTCCCCCCGCGAGACCGTGCCGGCAAGCAGCCTCGCTCGTGGCGACGTCGTGCTGGTGCAGGCGGGCGAGACCATCCCTGCCGACGGCGATGTCATCGAGGGGGCGGCGTCCGTCGACGAAAGCGCGGTCACGGGCGAGTCGGCGCCGGTCATCCGGGAGTCGGGCGGTGACTTCTCGTCCGTCACCGGCGGCACCCGTGTACTGTCCGACTGGATCGTGGTCAGGGTCACCGCCGAGCCGGGCCACACGTTCCTCGACCGCATGATCGCCATGGTCGAGGGGGCGAGCCGTCGCCGCACGCCGAACGAGATCGCGCTCGCGATCCTCCTCGCCTTCCTGACACTGGTATTCCTGCTGGTGACGGTCACCCTCGCGCCGTTCTCGGCCTATGCGGTGGCCCGGGCCGGCCAGGGTACCCCGGTGGCGGTCGTTGTCCTCGTGGCGCTGCTGGTCTGCCTGATCCCGACGACGATCGGCGGGCTGCTGTCGGCCATCGGCATCGCCGGCATGGACCGCATGGTCCGCGCCAACGTCATCGCGAGCTCCGGCCGTGCCATCGAGGCGGCCGGCGACGTCGACGTGCTGCTGCTCGACAAGACCGGCACCATCACCCTTGGCGACCGGCAGGCCGCAGGTTTCCTCCCGGCGTCCGGTGTCAGCGAGCAGGAACTCGCCGACGCAGCCCAGCTGGCATCGCTGGCAGACGAAACCCCCGAGGGCCGGTCGATCGTCGTGCTGGCGAAGCAGCGGTTCGCACTCCGCGGCCGCGACCTGCTGGCCACGCCCCACACGTTCCACCGGTTCTCGGCCCAGACGCGCATGAGTGGCGTCGACATCGACGGCCGGCAGGTCCGCAAGGGCGCGCCCGACGCGATCCAGTCCTTCGTTACCGGGGCCGGTGGCCCGTGGCCGGACGACGTCGCCGGAGCGGTCGACCGTGTCGCCCGGGACGGCGCCACGCCACTGGTGGTGGCTGACGGACCGCGCGTCCTCGGCGTGGTACCCCTCAAGGACGTCGTGAAGGGCGGCATCCGCGACCGCTTCCAGGAGCTGCGACGCATGGGGATCCGCACGGTGATGATCACCGGCGACAACGCCCTGACGGCCGCGGCCATCGCTGCGGAGGCTGGCGTCGACGATTTCCTCGCCGAGGCCACGCCCGAGGCGAAGCTGTCGCTGATCCGCCGCTACCAGCGGGAGGGCCACCTCGTCGCCATGTGTGGCGACGGCACCAACGACGCGCCAGCGCTGGCCCAGGCCGATGTCGCCGTCGCCATGAACTCCGGCACCCAGGCGGCCAAGGAGGCCGGCAACATGGTCGACCTCGACTCGAACCCCACCAAACTCATCGAGGTGGTCGAGGTCGGCAAGCAGATGCTGGTGACGCGCGGTGCCCTGACGACCTTCTCGCTGGCCAACGACGTCTCCAAGTACTTCGCGATCATCCCGGCAGCCTTCGCGACCACCTACCCGGCGCTCGGCGCGCTCAATGTCATGCAGCTCGCCACCCCCGAGAGCGCGATCCTGTCGGCGGTCATCTTCAACGCACTGATCATCGTCGGCCTCGTGCCCCTCGCCTTGCGGGGCATTACGGCCCGTGGCCTCACCGCCGCGGAGCTGCTGCGGCGGAACCTGCTGATCTACGGCGTCTGCGGGCTCGCTGTCCCCTTCGCCGGTATCAAGCTGATCGACCTGCTGCTCGTGGCGAGCGGCCTCGCCTGAGGGGAAGACCTGCCATGTGGATCGAACTCCGCAACGCCGCGGCCCTCTTCGGGCTGCTGGGGCTGCTCACCGGTGTCGTCTACCCCCTGGCCGTCACCGGACTCGCCCAGCTTGCCTTCCCCGACGCCGCCAATGGCAGCCTCGTGCGCCGGGACGGCGTGGTCATCGGATCACGGCTGGTCGGGCAGGCCTTCGCGGATTCCGGGTACTTCCATGGCCGCCCGTCGGCAACGTACCCGGCACCCTACAACGCCGGCGCCTCGTCGGGCTCGAACCAGGCGACCACGAACCCCGCGCTGCGCGAGGCCGTCGCTGCAAGGATCGCCGCCCTGCGGGCCCTCGACCCCGGCAACGCCTTAGCCGTCCCGGTCGACCTGGTCACGGCGTCCGGCAGCGGCCTCGACCCGCATATCTCGCCGGCCGCCGCGCGGTTCCAGGTCGCCCGCGTCGCCCGGGCCCGGGGGCTCGAACCGGCGCAGGTCGCGGCCCTCGTCGCGGCGCACACGGAGGACCGTACCCTCGGCATACTGGGCGAGCCACGGGTCAACGTGGTGATGCTGAACCTGGCCCTCGATGCCGTCGCCCGAAGCCCGCGCGGCCGCTGATTCCCGCCCCGACCCGGACCGGCTGCTGACGGCCGTCCAGGCGGAGGAGGCCCGCGCCCGCCGCGGCCGCCTGCGGATCTTCTTTGGTGCCTGTGCCGGCGTCGGCAAGACCTACGCCATGCTGCAGTTCGCCCGGACGGCGGCGGCGGGCAAGGACGTCGTGGTCGGCTACGTCGAGCCCCACGGCCGGTCCGAGACCGAGGCCCTGCTCGACGGACTCGAGCAGTTGTCCCCGCTGCCGGTCGCTTACCGCGGCATCACGCGCCAGGAGTTCGACCTCGACGCCGCGCTCCGCCGCCGGCCGGCCATCCTGCTGGTGGACGAGCTGGCCCACTCCAACCTGACCGATGGTGAGCCGCGGCCGCGCCATGCCAAGCGCTGGCAGGACGTGGCCGAGCTGCTCGACGCCGGCATCGACGTCTGGACCACCGTCAACGTCCAGCACCTCGAGAGCCTCAACGACGTCGTCGCGGGCATCACGGGCGTGCGCCAGCAAGAGACCATCCCGGACCGCGTCTTTGACGAGGCCGACGAGGTCGAGCTCATCGACCTGCCAGCCGACGATCTGCTCGAGCGCCTGCGCCAGGGCAAGATCTACCTGCCCCAGCAGGTCGTCACCGCCGTCGAGCGCTTCTTTCGCAAGGGCAACCTCATCGCGCTCCGCGAGCTGGCCTTGCGCCGCACCGCCGACCGGGTCGATGCCTCCGCCCGCGAACTCGGCGCCACCGAGCGCGGCTCCCGGCCGTGGCTGGCCCGGGACCGGCTCATTGCCGCCTTGGGACCCGGAGCCGGCAGCGAGCAGCTCGTCCGCAGCGCCAAGCGCCTTGCCGACGGGCTGGACGCTGAATGGACCGTCGTCTACGTCGAGACGCCCGCCCTGCGGCGCATGACCGAGGCGCAGCGCAACCGGCGCGTCGAGCTGCTGCGGCTGGCGGAGTCACTCGGCGCCGAGACGGTCACGCTGGACGGACCGACCGTGGCCGACGCCCTGCTCGAGTACCTTGCCACCCGCAATGCGACCCGGGTGCTGGTGGGCGCGCCGTCCCGGCAGGGACCGTTGCGCTGGCTCCGGCGTTCCCTGGCCGCCGAGCTGGTGGCGCGGGCCCCGGGAGTCGATATCCTCGTCATCGGCCGGGCCGACGCCGGCCCCGTCGAGACCCGCCCGTTCCCCGCTGCCGACCCGTCGGGACGCGACCCCGACTGGGGCCGGTATGCCCTGGCGCTGGGCGGCACCGCGGCCTGCACGCTGGTGGCTGCGGCGATGTTCCCGTACTTCGAGCTGGTGAACATCGTGATGGTCTACCTGCTGGGGTCCGCGGTGATCGGCCTGCGCCTCGGGCGCGGGCCTGCCATTGCGGCCGCCCTCGCCAACGTCATGGCCTTCGACTTCTGCTTCGTCCCGCCGCGGTTCACGTTTGCCGTCGGTGACGTGGAGTACTTCGTTACCTTCGCGGTCATGCTCGCCGTCAGCCTGATCGTGGCGCAGCTCATGGCGAGCGTTCGCCAGCAGACCCGCGTTGCGGGTGCCCGCGAGCGCCGGACGGCCCTGCTGTACGCCATGGGCCGTGAGCTCGCCAGCACCCGCGGCTCCGGGCAGATGGCGGCGGTCGCCATCCGCCACGTCTCCGAGGTATTCGCGAGCCGGACTGCGGTCCTGCTGCCCGGCCCGGAAGGCAGGCTGCAGCGGCCGCTGCCGGCCGGCAGCGTGGTGGCGGGCTTCGAGGCCGATCTCTCCGTGGCGCAGTGGGTGATGGACCACGGCCGGAGTGCCGGCCTCGGTACCGACACGCTGCCGGGCGCGCCGGCGGTGTACGTCCCGCTGCCCGGCACCGGCGGGCCCCTTGGCGTGCTCGCCGTGCTGCCGTCGAACCGCCGCCGGATCCTGCTGCCGGAACAGCGGGCGTTGCTTGACACCTTCGCCGGCACCATCGGCCTGGCGCTCGAGCGCGCCACGCTCGGTGAGGCCGCCGAGACGGCGCGCGTCGCGGCCGAGGCCGAGGGGATCCGCAATACCCTGCTGGCGTCCATCTCCCACGACCTGCGCACGCCGCTCGCCGCCATCGCCGGTGCTGCCGGCGCCCTGCGGTCCCAGGCCAGCCGGCTGCCAGAGCCGCAGCGCGCGCAACTCGCACAGACCATCGAAGCCACTGCAAGACGCATGGCCGACACCATTGCCAACGTCCTCGAGCTGTCGCGCCTCGAGGCCGGCGGGCTGGCGCTGCAGCCCGCCGAGCAGTCGCTGCACGAGCTGGTGGGTACGGCGGTCGGGGCGCTGGCGAGCCGCCTCGTCACCCACCACGTCGACGTGCACGTCCCTGGCGACCTGCCGGCCCTGCGGGTCGACGGCCCCCTCATCGTACGTCTGCTGCAGAACCTGCTGGAGAACGCCCTCACCCACACTCCCGCGGGGACGCGCGTGACGGTGACGGCCGCCGCGGCCGGCTCCGGGGTTACCATCGACGTGGCCGATGACGGGCCCGGCCTGCCGCCCGGGGATGCCGAGCGGCTCTTCGGCAAGTTCCAGCGTGGGCGCGACGAAGGCGCGACGCCCGGCGTCGGGCTCGGCCTCGCCATCTGCCGCGAGATCGCCCGCCTGCACGGTGGAAACGTGGTGGCGATGGTGCGCCCCGGCGGCGGCGCGCTCTTCCGCGTCACGCTGCCCGTGGCCGTTCTCGCTGGTGGCCGGACTTGACGCGGGCCATGCACCAGATCCTCGTCGTCGAGGACCAGCCCGACCTGCGCGCGGTCCTGCGCACGACGCTCGTCGCGGCCGGCTACCGCGTCGTCGAGGCCGGCACTGCGGCCCGGGCGCTGGTCGAGGCGCGGTCCCACAAGCCCGACCTGCTGCTCGTCGACCTTGGCCTGCCCGATGGCGACGGCATCGACCTCATCCGCGCAATCCGCGGCTGGTCGGTGGCGCCGATCCTCGTGCTGTCCGCCCGCACGCGCGAGACCGAGAAGGTGCTGGCCCTCGATGCCGGTGCCGACGACTACGTGACCAAACCCTTCGGCACCGACGAGCTGCTGGCCCGGGTCCGCGCGGCGCTGCGCCGGGCGCCGAGTGACGGCCACCACCGGTCCCGGCTGGTGTTCGGCGCCACGGTCGTCGACCTCGAGCGGCGGCAGGCGACCGGCCCGGCCGGGGAGCCGGTGCACCTCACTCCGCAGGAGTACCGCGTGCTCGATGTCCTCGCGCGGCGTCCGGGCCTCATCGTGGCGCAGCGCCAGTTGCTGCGCGAGGCCTGGGGTCCGGACCGCGTGGACGATGCGCGGGGCCTGCGGGTGTTCGTCAAGTCGCTGCGCGACAAGCTCGAACCCGCGCCGGCGATACCGCGCTTCATCCTCACCGAGATCGGTGTCGGCTACCGGCTGGCCAGCGACGTGGTGGAGGGGACGACGGACACCACGGATTCCTGACGTCGGACCAACGCACGGCCGGCGATTACGGCCGCGTCGCCACCACGGGCCCGCCCATGACCAACACTGCATCCGTCGCTGCGTCACTGCTGCTGGGCGCCGCTGCCAGCCAGCCTGCCTTCGCCGCGGACCACCCGCTCTCCATCAGTGGCTACCTCGAGCCCTATTACGCCTGGGACTCGGCCCGCCCCCGTGACCACGAGCGGCCGCCGTTCCTCTACAACTTCGACCGCGCCGGCGAGGTCGACGTGAACCTGGCGCTGCTGCGGGCTGCTTACGACGGCGCGCGCTTCCGGGCGGCCGGCGGCCTCGCCGTTGGCAGCTACATGGATACCAACTACGCGGCCGAGCCGTCGGGCTGGCAGAACGTCTTCGAGGCCAGCGTCGGCCTGCGGCTGCGGCCGGATGCAGACCTCTGGCTCGACGCCGGGGTGTTTCCTTCACACCTCGGCTTCGAAAGCGCGATCGGCGCCGACAACTGGGCGCTGACGCGGTCGCTGGCGGCGGAGAACTCTCCGTACTACGAGGCCGGGCTGAAGCTGGGCTACCGAACGCCGGACGGCCGCTGGTTCGTCAGCGGCCTGTTGCTGCAGGGCTGGCAGCGCATCAATCGCGTCGACGGCAATGACACACCAGCTTTCGGTTTGCAGGTGACCTGGCAACCCAGCCAGTCGTTCGCGGTCAACTACAGCAGCTTCATCGGCAGCGACCAGCCCGATGACGAGCGGCGCATGCGCTATTTCCACAACCTCTACGGGACTTTCCGGCTGTCGCCCAGCTGGGACCTGACGGTTGGCCTGGACGTCGGTGCCGAGCAGGTTGCGAAGGGCAGCAGCAGCTACCACCACTGGGTGACGCCCCAGGTGGTGGTGCGTCACTCGGTCTCTGACCGGCTGAAGCTGGCGGGCCGCGTCGAGTACTACGACGACCGCAACGGCGTGATCATCAGCCCCACCGGCGCGGGCTTCCGCACCCTCGGCTTCTCGGTCAACGTCGACTACGCCTTTCGCGACAACGTGCTGGGGCGCCTCGAGGCCCGCACCTTCGCCAGCCGCGAGCCGGTCTTCACGGAGCGCGATGGCTCGCTGGCCGACGGCAACACGGCGGTCACGGCGTCGCTGGCGGTATCTTTCTGACCTGCGGAAATCACCCGGCTGCGAATCTAAACCGCCTTGTCCAGCACCTCGGCCATCCGCGTCTGCCAGCCCGGCCCGGTGGCCTTCCAGCGGGCGAGCGTTTCCGGCGGCAGCCGCAGCGAGATCGCGACGCGGGCGCGGCCGGTGGGTGGCCGGCCCCGCAGGCGCAGCAGCCGCTCGGCAGCCGGCTTGCCGATGATGGTCGGCAGCACCTCGGCCGCCGGCCGCGCCCTGGCAAACGTGGCGTCAGTCCATTCGGGGTTGGCTACCGCCCGGCGCTTACCGGTCCGCTTGCGCTGCGATGTACCGTTTCGCTTCACGTCGGTTCGCCTTTCTCAGGCTGATCACATGCACCATGCCGCCGCGCGGGGTGAAGACCAGCGCATACAGCCGCCCGTCGATCGGGCCGAGGGCCCGGAAGCGCGGCTCGCCGTAGTCCCTGCGGTCGTCTTCGACGACCAGGGCCTCCCCCCAGCCGAAGCGCCCGGCCAGGTCAAACGGAATACCACGCTCGGCGGCATTCCGCCGGCTCTTGGCCGGGTCGAAGCTGATCGTCGCCATTTACTGTATACACGAATATTCGAGGATGCAATGACACGGCCCTGAGGTCGATGGATCAGTCGACGGGCACCAGCATCAGCCGTTGCCGCGGCATGCCTGCCTGACTGGCGAGGGCTTGCAGCACCGGATCCGCCGTGACCAGCACCGCCTCTCTGCCGGCCGCCTCTGCCAGTGCCACGTACAGGCTGTCGTACACCGTGGCGCCATGCCCGACGGCGAGCTCAAGCGCCCGGGGGGCGAGGGCGGCGCTGTCGAAGAGTCGATCGAAGAGTTCCGGCAGCCAGATGATGGCCTCCTGGGCGTGGCGGCGCGTGATGGCCCTGCGCGTGACCTTCTTCCACAGCACGTTGCCGACCTCGGCGACTAGCAGGTCGGGGGCGATCAGCGGTCCCGGCCCCTCGAGCACGCGCCGGGCGGCGTCGGAGCCCGCTTCAGCCACGACCCACTTCGCCGCGATGCTGGCGTCGACGACGCGCATCAGCGCCGGCGGTCCTGGCGCAGCAGGCGCGTCGAGTCGGGCTGGCGCCCCGGCGGCGTCAGCGCGCGGATGCGGTCGGCGAGCTCCAGCCGGCGGGCCTTGTCCGGCCCCGCCGCCCGGCTGACGATCTCCCGCAGCAGCTGCTCGAGGGACTTGCCCTCGGCGGCGGCGCGTTCCTTGAGGCTGCGCAACACGCTGTCGTCCAGGTTGCGGATGAGGACCTGTGCCATGGCGGGCTCCCGGTGATAGCGCTCATGCTATCACCGCGGGGTGGCACCGGCAGTGTGGCGGCAGTCCCGCCCCACGACCAGTTGCGAAACCCGCCGCTTCACCCCGGAATGCACGCGTCACCCGCCGGCGCCTCCGTGGCCTTCCGCCCGATAGGCCGCGCCATCGCGAAGCCGTATCCTCCACGGGGAACCAGCCGCGGCCGGCGGCTGGCCATGACTCCGGGGGGAGCCGTACCGTGATCCGCCGCCAGCACCTGCCTGCACTGACTGTCCTCGCCGCCACCCTGCTGACGGCCGCGCCGCTGGCTTCCGCCCAGGGCTTCGACCCGACCAAGGTCGACTGGGACAAGCTCAGCAAGATCCCCATGCAGGACTTCTTCATCAAGCAATTCAACGACAAGTGCGGGTCGTGCCACGGCGAGGACCTGCGCGGTACCACCCTGGGGCCCGCGCTGGTGGGGGTGCCGCTGAAGGGCGGCGAGACCGTGCAGCAGATCGCCCGCAGCATCGCCGCCGGCGCCGTGGACAAGGGCATGCCGGCCTGGACCGGGACGCTGCCCGAGCAGCAGATCTACAACCTGGCGCTGTACGTCAGCGAGCAGCGGCAGGGCACCACCATCCTCGACAAGCGCGCCAACATCGAGGTGCGCATCCCGATGGAGGTCGTGCGCAGCGAGCGCGCCGCCTTCCGGGTCGAGACCGTCGCCCGGGGCCTGGACGCGCTGCCCTTCGCCATCGAGCCCTTGCCCGACGGCCGCCTACTGCTGTCGGAGCGCACCCAGGGCCTCAGCATCATCGGCCTCGACGGATCGAAGACGCCCGTCGAGGGCACCCCGCCGGTCTACGGCGACCTCGGCAGCTTCCTCGGCCAGGTCGTCGGCTTCGGCTGGATGCTCGACGTGGCGCTGCACCCCGACTACAGGAAGAACGGCTGGATCTACCTGCACCACACCGACCGCTGCAGCGACTGCAACGAGCTGAGCCGCAAGTCGAAGCGGCCGGTGTCGATGAACCGGCTCGTGCGCGGGCGCATCCGCGACAACCGCTGGGTCGACGAGGAGGTGCTGTGGACGGCCGACATCGCCACCTACACCGACACGACGGACCTCGCCGCCGGCGGGCGCCTGGCCTTCGACGACCAGGGCTACGTCTACTTCAGCGTCGGCATGAAGGCGGCCGTCGACTGGCAGGGCGTGCAGGACCTGAGCCTGCCCTATGGCAAGGTGCATCGCCTGCACGACGACGGCCGCATTCCGGCCGACAACCCCTTCGTCGACGTGCCGGGCGCGGTGAAGTCGACCTGGACCTACGGCCACCGCAGCACCCAGGGTCTCGCCTTCGACCGGCGCACCCGCACGCTGTGGGCCACCGAGATGGGCCCCCGGGGCGGCGACGAGCTGAACCGGCTCGTCCGCGGCGGCAACTACGGCTGGCCGATCTTCACCAGCGGTATCAACTACGACGGCCGGCCAGTCAACGGCGCGAAGCTCACCGGCATCACGCTGAAGCCCGAAGACACGGTCTTTCCGGTGGTGGACCTGACGCCGGCCCAGGGCATCTCGGCGCTCATCGCCTATCGCGGCCGCGAGTTCCGCGGCTGGAAAGACAGCCTGCTGGTCGGGACGCTGCGTGCCACGGACCTGCTGCGCATGGAAGTACGCGACGGCAAGGTGGTGCACACCGAGGTGCTGCTCAAGGACATCGCCCGGGTGCGCGACATCGCCCAGGGGCCGAAGGGCGAGCTCTACGTGCTGCTGGAGAACGCGGCCGGCTCGCAGATCGTGCGGCTCAGGGCCGCGCGCTAGCCGGGGACGTAACCCGCCTCGCGCTGGTGGCGGATGGCAAGCACCAGCACCGTGTCGTAGCGCTCTTCGTAGCTGTACAGGGCGACGTAGCCGGTCCGGCCCCGGGAGATGACGAGCTCCCGCAGTGGCTCGCTGGCGGGACGCCCGATCAGGGGATGCTTGCCCAGCATCCCGATCGCCTCAAGCACAAGGTCGGTCGTGGCGACTGCCGCGGCCGGGTCGGCGTCGAGCAGGAAATCAGTCAGCCGTTCGAGGTCAGCCAGCGCGCGTCGCGAGTAGATCAGCTGCGCCACGCCCGGGCCCTTGGCCTCGCCGCCGTCTTGCCGCGCGCCCGGGCCTTGACGTACGACTCGACTTCCGACGCCCCATAGCCTTTGCCGCTGCCGAGCGCGTCAGCCCGGCATGCTGCCGCATCGGCAACGAACGCCGCCCGCTTCGCCGCCGCCTCGGCGGCCGCCCGGATGGCATCGACCATGAACGCGTGGGGCGTCACGCCCTGCTGCCGCGCGGCCGCCGCGGCCAGCTGCTTGACGTCGTCGGGAAGCTTCAGGGAGGTTGTCGACATGACGGTTCTCCGCGCCAGGTGTCACCACGGTAGCACCACGACGCCCCGCCGCGCCATCGCCCGGGAGGGGGAAGTCCCGTCACTGCTGCGCGACGCCGCTGGCTGGCGCGCGTGCTTCAATCGCCGATCGTTGCCGCGCGTAGCGACCGGGTACGCACCGATGGCCGTGGAGCAGGCAAGGCAGGCCCTCGTCTTCATCCGCCAACATTACGGCTGGCGAATCGATGGGCCAAGGCGAGAAAACCGGCAGATCAGCCCGATTCGCCATCGGACACGGCTGTCCGGAGTCCATTGGGCGGGCCCGCCAGAGTGCGGCCCTGACTCGCCGCGGGGTCGCGCGCGAACGCGACCCCGCGGCAACGCCTGCCTTCGCCCGGTGCCCGCCGCGGCGACTGACGGTCAGTGGCTGGCGGGCAGCCCCATCAGGAACTCGCGCCGGGTCTCCGGGGAGTGCTTGAAGACGCCGCCAAGCGCGGTGGTCGTGGTCTGGCTGTTCGAATCCATCACGCCGCGGGCCTTCACGCAGAAGTGCGTGGCCGTGATGCTCACCGCCACGTCGTCGGTCTCGAGCAGCGTCTGCAGGGCCAGCAGGACCTGCTCCGTCAGCCGCTCCTGGATCTGCGGGCGCTGGGCGAAGAAGGCCACGATGCGGTTGATCTTCGACAGGCCGATCACCTTCGCCTTCGGGATGTAGGCGACGGTGGCCACGCCGTCGATCGTGACGAAGTGGTGCTCGCAGGTCGACGAGACGCTGACGCCGCCGACGCGGATCATCTCGTCGCAGGCCATCTTGTTCTCGACGGCCGTGATCTTGGGGAAATTGCGGTAGTCGAGGCCGCCGAAGATCTCGTTGACGAACATCTTGGCCACGCGCTTCGGCGTGTCCACGAGGCTGTCGTCGGTGAGGTCGAGGCCCAGCACCTTCATGATCTCGGTGAAGCTCGCCTGGATGCGCTGGCGCTTCTCCTCCGGGCTCAGGTGATTCGGGACCATCGGGGTCTCGAGCCCCCGCTCGATCAGGGCGTTGCGTACGGCTGCGGCCTTGGGCCGCAGGGCCGTATCCGGCGCGCTGCGGTTGATCAGGGCGTTCAGGTCGAGCGGCGCGGCCGTGGCAACGGCGGCGACTGGCGGTGGGCTCATGGGCATTCCCCTTGTTCTGTAAGGATTTCCGGTGGCTCTGACGCCAGGGCGGCCGCCGGGTACACCTGAAATTCGTGCCCGACCGGGGTTTCGGATTCGGCGATGGTGCCGAGGGGCGGCCAGGCCCGCCGGATCAGCCGTGGTCGCCGCTGGTCATGTCCGCCCGCACCACCCGGGGCAGGCCCATCAGCCGCAGCGTCGCCTCGTCCGGCTCGCCGTTGAAGAACCGCGCGAGCACCCGCCCGAACACCGACCCCGGCCGTGCGACCGCCGCAAACAGCGTTGCGCAGGACCGCAGCTTCAGGTCGTCGGGCGAGCCGAAGATCGCCGCCGCCGAGCGACCCTCGATGGCGACGGCAGCCTCGCAGCATTCCACCAGCCGCGGGCCGAGCACCGGGTGTCGCAGATACGCCTCGGCCTCGGCGGCGCTGTGGATCGCGTAGCGCTGCGAGGTGGCGCTGAAGCCGAGCCCGGCGAACTGCGGAAAGACGTACCACATCCAGTGGGAGCGCTTGCGGCCCGCGCGGATCTCGGCGAGGGCGCAGTCGTAGACGGGGGCCTGGGCCTGGACGAAGCGGTCGAGGTCGTGGCGATCGGAGGCTGCGGCATCCGTCATGGACGTTCCATCCCGCTCACTCCATGCCGCCGGGAGAAGCGCAGTCCGTCAGCGGTGGTATCGCGGTACGCACGGATGACGTTCACCGCGGAAGGGCCGGCCGGCGGCCGGCTGGTCGAACGACTACTCCTGCTTCCCACGGCGCTCCACCCGTCTGATCCTGCCGTTCGTGATGCCCCAGACCGTCCCATTGGGCGGGGTCATGACATAGAACGGCAAGCCAGACCACAAGCTCCAGAACACATGGGCTTCGGTCGGTGTCGGGTCCAGCAGATGCGAGATGCTGAGGGCAACGACCTTCTGGCCCTTCGATCCTCGCGGCAGCGTGATGCAGGTGCGCGTGAATGGCCGCTTGGCCATGACCGTCGCCCCATCGGCGTCGAGATCGATGCGATAGGTGCCGCCCACGGGGACGACGTCTGCATCGGTCGTTGCCGCCAGCAGGTACACGACCCAGCGGCGCACCGGCCCGTCGTCAACGGGCAGGACGACCGTGTTGTACTGTCTGGCGCAGGGCTCGAAGCCCGACGCCACCGCGGTGGCCCGGGCCGTGGCAGCTGACGCCTCGAACGGCGTCAGCGGCACGGGACTCTCGAGCGCCACGGGATCCCCCACCACCTGCCCATCCGCTGATCTCTGGACCCGGTAAAGCGCTGCCAACGACTGGTCTTTGCCGGGACTCCCGAAGAAGGTGACGACAATCCCGCCGCTGGTTTCTTCGGTAATCCAGCCGCGAAGGCGCTTGTCCTTGCGGAAAGCGCGCAGGCCACGCACGGGGTCGGTTGCGACGCTCGCCGCGCGATCATGCCGGTAGATGGCCATGCCGGCCGACTCGGCCGCCCGGTTGGCGATCTCCTCCTGCTCTGGCGGCAGTTCCGCCGGCAGCGGCTCTTCAGCGGCCGAGGTGAGGGAGGCGAGGGCGAGGATCAGCGTAGCCAGGTATCGGTGCATGGGCGTCTCCGGACGGTTGGGTTGACGCTTCAGCCGAGGCCCCGGGCGCCTGCGGCGACTATCTGTCCGTCCCTCGCTCCTACCTGCTGCCAATACCCGATCCCAGGATCAGGCTGTGTCCCGACAGCTCGATGGTTGAAGCGCCAACGCGAACGGCGGTCGGGAGAAACTCCAGCCGGTACCTGCCCACTGGCCGGCCGTCTAGTGACACGGCGACGACGCCGGGCTCGCTCCAGTCGAGTGCCAACGTGGCTCTCTGCCGTCGCTCAATCACCGCCCCATCGATGTCGAGCTCTCCCGTCTGCTGACCACCATCAGACGTGCTGACCCTCGCCATGAGCGTGTTCTTCCGCCCAATCCGCTGAAACGTGAACGCCCAGCGCTGAGAGCCAGACCTGAGCGCAATATTGAAATTCGCCGCCCAGCGGGAATGCTGCCGAAACTCTCGAACCTCGACTTCCGCGACCAGCGATTGTGCTCCCTGAAGATCGTCAACCCCCCAGAAGGAAGAGTGCCCTGCGGGAACGTCCAGGTCGAACGCAAATCGCTGCTGAGCGAATGCCTGAACGGACATCGCGCCCAACACTAGCGCGATGAGAATTTGCGATCTCCTGCTCATACTCGATGTCACCTCTCCGAACGACTTCCAGCGCTCTGGCTACGAAGTCGACCGCCCGCCTCCAACCGTGGCCGGCCGCCCGCGCCGGTAGTGCAGGGCAACGGCGCCGTTCCGAAGTGGCGTCGCCGAGACCAGCTCGAGCCGTCGCGTGCCCGGCAGCCCGCCCTGGTACAGGGTGGGCCCATGACCCACGACCCTGGGGTGGAGCAGGAAGCGGTACTCGTCGATAAGGTCGAGCCGGTCCAGCGCGGTCGCCAGCCTGCCGCTGCCGAGGAGTACACCAGCCGGGGTCGAGTCCTTGAGTGCCTGCACGCTCTTGCGCAAGTCGCCGGCGACGTGGTGGCTGTTCGTCCAGGGGAAGTGCGATTGCGTCGACGACACCACGTACTTCGGCTTTGCCTCCAGCTTGACCGCCCACTCTCGCATCGCTGGCGGGGCCTCGGCGTCGCCCCGAGCGACGGCCGGCCAGTAGCTCTCCATCATCTCGTAGGTGACGCGCCCCCAGAGCATCGCGCCTCCCTCGTCCATGAGGCGGGTGAAAAAGGCGTGGGCTTCGTCGTCGGCGATTCCCTCGCGGTGGTCAACGCAGCCGTCGAGGGTGACATTGATGCCGAAGGTCAGGAGCCCCATGGTGGCGAGTCTACCCCGCGTTGGGTGCCGTCAAGCAGAATCCGGAAGCGGAGGCTCTCGCCATCAACCTGCGCGTGCGCCCTGGGGAACCGCTCGACAAGGATGCCTCCGTTCGCCTCGATCACCCGACGTGAGGCGACATTGTCGGCGTCCGTCGTCAGCTCGATGTGGGCAAGACCCTCCGCTCGCGCGAGGGGCAGCAGCAGGCGCAGCGCCCGGGTGGCGTAGCCCCGGCGACGCTTCCAGGGGACCACCGAGTACCCGACGTGACCCGGGCAGTGGGGCGGCAACTCCGTGGTGCCCGGCTTCCAGCGAAATCCGATGGAGCCACAGAACTCCCCGTCCCAGATCCACAGGCAGAAGCCCGGCAGCCGGTCGACCCTGGAGCCGTCGGGCAGCGTAATGGGTGGCCCCTTGGCCTCCCTGTCGACCTGCTCCGCAACGAAACGCCTGGGATCCCGGGCAATGCGCGCCAGCTCCTCCGACGCGGCCTGCGGCCGGAGGTTATCGGGGCACCACCCCTGCCGCAACGCGTGCTCGTAGTGAGGCAGGAGTCGGGCGTCGGGCCACACGAGGTCCATGGACGGCGTCATGGGAAGATCACGCTACCCGTCGCCGGCGTCGGTGGCAGCGCGCCAACGGCGATGGCCCATCCTCACGGCAGCCTGGCCTCTGGAGCCTCCAGAATAGACCGGACGCCTTCCTCGCGGATGGTGCGCGTCAACTCCTCAAACGCCAGTTGATCGGTTGCAAACGGGTCATCCCAGACCGTCGACGTGCCGAGCGAGTCGACAACCTCGAGAATCCATCCGCTCGAGCCGCCACGATAGATCTCGATCTGGAACGTAAGCCCGTCCACGCTGAGAGCCTGGCAAAGTGGCGACATGATCAGCTCTGACTCGTTGCTCATTGGAATCTCCCCCCGATGACCAGTCCTGCCATACAACGCCTCGCCTCAGCAGTACGCCGAGGGTTCTACCCCATTCCTGCCACGCAGGGCTCCGTGCCATCCAACGACCGGTCAGGTGGCCCTCACAGGTGCTGGCCCCGGGGGCGACTCGGCGAAGTGCGGAATGGAGTCATCCAGGCAGACCCATGGCTGAGCACTGGAAGTCCAGATGTCCAGCATTGGCCTGAACAAGGACTGGTCATCCAGGGAGGGAAAGCGAACGGACATGAACCCCTGCGCGGCTGGGCTGATCGCAAACAGCGGTGAGCCGCACTCCGCGCAAAAGCTACGGACCGTAAGGTTGCCGCTGCTGCCACGAACTGCATGGGTCGCCGGAGTGCCAGTGACGGTCACGTCGGTGGCACTGACCACAATGCCGGAAGCAAAGGGCGCGCCGCTGGAGCGCTGGCAGTCCCGGCAGTGGCAATTGATCATCGCGACTGGTGCGCCGGTACATACGTAGCGAACCTTTCTGCAGGCACATCCACCCGAAAATGGCACGACCATGCCGCTTAGCTCTCCTGCCATCTGACGGTTGAGCTCAGGCCGCGGACCGTCCACGCCGTCGCGCCTGCAGTGATGGGATGGACTCCCCACGATCTGCTTCCGGCACCATCTCGCCGTTCCTACGGTCCCTTGGGCAGCGTGTTCTTGTAGATCCTGCCATCTTTCATGATCACGACGAAATTCTTCGCCGGGTCCTCGATCAGCTTGATGTTCTCGACCGGATTGCCGTCAACGAGTAGCAGATCAGCCAGCGCGCCTTCTGCCACAACACCCAGCTTTCCAGGGTAGGGATTGCGCTTCCCGGAGAGCGCCAGCAATTCAGCGTTGGTCCCGGTCGCCATGGCGAGAACTTCGGCGGGACTGTACCAACGCACCAGGTTGGCCAGCAGTGTCCCGTGACGAGTGGCGAGCGCCGGGGAGAACAAAACGTCGGTACCGAACGCCGTCCTGATCCTGTACTTCTTCGCCAGTGTGAAGGTCCTGTCCGTCCCCTCGAACACTTCCATGAACTTTCCGCGCTCTGTCGAGCCAGCGGGAAATGCGTCGCCCAACTCGATGGGAAACGCCTGGGTACTCAACCAGATACCGTTCTCGGCCATCAGTTTCGCGGTTGGCTCGTCGATCAGGTGGGCGTGCTCAATGCACTTCACCCCGGCCGCGATCGCCGTCCGGATCGAAGCGGGCGTGTACGCGTGTACCGTGACGTATGTGCCCCAGTTCTCGGCAGCCTCAACGGCGGCGCGTAGCTCGGCCTCGGTGAAGGTGGAGGCGTCCAGTGGGCTGTTGGGCGAGGCCACGCCCCCGCCCGCCGTCAGCTTGATCTGGGTCGCACCCTGCAGTAGCTGCTCGCGCACGCGCACGCGCACCTCGTCCGGGGTGTCGGCGATCATGGCGGCTCCGATCTGCTCCCCGCGGGACTGCGGAACGCCAAGCACGCGCGGCAGCTCGATCGGCAGCCGGAAGTCCCCGTGACCGCTGGTGACGGTGATGATTGCGCCGGACGGATAGATGCGCGGACCGGCGATCGTACCGTCGTCAATGGCACGCTTGAGCCCGAAGGCCGGCCCCCCCATGTCGCGAACCGTGGTGAACCCGCGCATCAGGGTGGCGGTGGCCTCGGCGCCTGCCATCAGGTTCAGGTAGCCGACGTCTGCCGTGAGGAGCGATGCGATCGAGGGTCGAACCAGCATCGTGTGCCAGTGCATGTCGATCAGCCCGGGCATCAGCGTGCGCCCATCGCCGTCGATCACGACAGTGTCCGCCCGTCGATCGGTCGCGATCGGTGTCGACGATATGCGTTCGATCGTGTTCCCGCGCACGAGGACGTGCGACGGTCCGGAGAGCTGGCGGCCCGTTCCGTCGAAGATGCGAACGTTCTGGATCACCGTCGAAGCCGGCGACGGGATTTGCGCATTGAGCGGACTTGCGAGTCCCCACAAGAGGGCGAAGGTGACTGACCAGGCGATCACGGGTGGCATTGGCTTGATCTCCCGGAGGTGGTGACGACGAACGGGAAGCAGCATGACGTGCAACCTTGCCCTTCGGCGGCAGGTGCCGGCTTGCCGCCGACCATCCGCTGGAAGGCAGGGGTGGGTGTTTGGCCAGGGAGGACGTCATGCGACAGACACGCATTCGCGGCTTCATTCCGCCCTGGCAGTGCGCCGCTCATAGGGTGGGCTCCTTGTGTGCAGCGGTTAGCCTCAGGCCCATCGACGCAGCGCTTGCTGCCAGGGCTCGCACAGATCTGCAAATATCACTCGCAGGGCGGGCGATCCCGCCGTGCCACAGCCTGGGTGAACGACGTACCGCAGCAGATACACCAACGGTCGCACTCCACAAACTCAGGTTCAAGCCAGGCAGGGATGCTCCTACGCTTCTTCGAGAAGCGAGGGCATCAATCAGGCTTGCAGGTCTCCGCCGCCATGCGCCCGATCGCCCATGAGACCACCCCCTGCTTCACATGCAGCGTCTGGCGACCATTCGTGAACGTCGTCCCGTCGTTGCCGAGCGCCGGCAGTGCCACGGCGTCGGCGCCGTCGACGCCAACCTCGGCGCTCTCGCCGAGCAGCCTCACGGACAGCTTCGTGCCGCGTTCACAGGTGTATATGTCGGTTGGCCGCGGCATGATCGACGCGGCGGGTTCGGCAGCGACTGGCGGCGGCGGACTCGGCGTGCACGCGGCAAGAACAAGCGCCACGAGGGCCACCGCCGTGATCGATGCGTTCATGTCGAGTCTCCTCGCCTGCGCCCCGGAGTTCCGAGCTTATAGCTGCGTTCTGCGGCGGCACAACGTCGACAGCGCGCCGGCCGGCCATCGCTTCTGGGCCTCTCGTGAGGCCCAACGGCCCACATCAGCGCCCGCAGATCCGTCAGTACGCGGGTGCACGGGACTTGCCAAAGCACAGCGCCAGATCGCCTGCGGCCAAGCACGTCATGCTTCCCGGCGCGCTGCATGTGCTTGTCAGGCGGCAGTAAGGCGCAGAGTTCCAACAGCTTTCAGGTCTACGTTCTTCCTGGCTTTCCACAGGTCGTGCGCATACTGAAGCGCTAGCCAGCTCTCGGGCGAGCGGCCGAGGCACTTGGAAAGGCGCAGCGCCATCTCTGGAGTAACGCCGCTCTTCCCAGTCAGAATGCGATTCAGCGTCGAGGCAGACACCCCCAGCTTGGCGGCGAGTTCACGACCGCTAATGCCATTGGGTTCAAGATAAACCGCAGTGATGAACTCACCTGGATGCGGGGGATTATGCATAGCCATTAATGATAGTCCTCGTAATCGAGCACGTACGCCTGACCGTCCCGAAACTCGAAAGTCAGGCGCCAGTTGCCATTGACCCAGACCGACGAGCGACCCTTCTCCTGCCCCTTCAAGGGATGCAGCCTGAACCCTGGAACGTCCATATCCTCTACCTTTTGTGAGGTATCCAAGGCTGCCAGCAGCATGCGCAGCCGCTGGGCGTGCTGGGGCTGGATGCCAGCCTGAACCCCCTTCTCGTAGAAGCGGCGTAGCCCCTTGTGCCGGAAGGATTGGATCACAGTGCGATTATAGCGTGTTGCGCGACACGCACCAACAGGGCCCGTCTCCGGGGCTCCGGAGGCCGCCTAACGCCGGCGTTCATGCGCGCCGAGTGAGCGCAGCGAGCGAGAGCGTAGCGTGGAACGCCTTGTTAGGTGGCTACTCGACAAGCGCGTGCTGTCCGGCGTGATTGAGCATTGGGCGTGCCGGCCTTCCCGAGGATGACACGCCGGATTTCCAAGACTGCTTCTCTTGATCGAACCGGGCCAAGGCGCACTGAGCCACCGGCGAACCCGACCATTCCAGCAGCCCGAGATCAACTAGGCCGGCGATCGAGGCATGCGTCTCTGGCGGCACAGATCCATCTCTCAAGGGAACCACCTTGAGCGTGTTCAAAATGGTTCCGACAGTCTCTTCACCAGCTTCCTCAAGCTCGCGGAGAATCAGCCCTTGCTCAGGGCTTAATGCGATTCGCGTTGGCATGAGGTCAATGAGTGATCAACCAGCCACCTAACGACCGCTGCATCGCATTCTTAGGTGTCACGTAAATGCGTGGCGCCGCTTGTGCCTAGGGTCTGCCTGCGACCCCATGTGATCCAGAACGTCAGATCGTAGTTGTTGCCGAGAGCCGAGACGTCTAGATCGCGAGGAATCGCGAAGCGATGACTCCGAGCATGGCTCATGAAGTCCGACGGGAGACGTACGGAATGTACTTCAACATAGTGAGCTAGCCCTTCGGGCCAAGACCAGACACCGTCAGTCATTTCTGATGTGCCCATCGCGTTGTATGGGACGCCACAACTGAAGCGGCAGTACGAATAGCCCATGTAAGTCACAACAGTTCGCCCGTGCCTCAAATACTCAACAATTCGCCTCTTGTCTTCAGGATTCCACGAATGATCGATCAGTTCGCGCGGATCGGGCAACACTGCGCTGTCGTGCTCCCAGCGCTCCCCGATTGTCAGTGGCCGCCAATAGCCAATCATCAGGCGAGACATCGAGGTCCTGGCCACGTGGCACCTAACGGGTGATCTGAGCGGCGCGCGCGACGGTGTTTAGGCGTGGCACGTGTTCTCCACGCGTTCGCTCGAGCGATTTGTTAGGCGCCATGTAGCCACCCAGAGTCGAATGTGTACCCCTTGCTTGAAGTGACCACTGCCCGAGTGTGCAACAAGTAGCCGTCCTTATCCCAAGAGGCGGGCGTCGCATGGAGGGTGATGGCCGACACGTCCGCAGCGGTAAAGCCGTGCCGCTCTAGAAGCCCCTGGACGGTCGACCTAAGAGTCGCGAGAGCCAAGCGGAGCGGTTTGAGCTCCGCCGCGTTCGATGGGTACGGCTCGTTCGACAAGAGATCGATCTGAGTCGTTTCGGCACCTGTGGCGCGAAGTGCTTGCGCAAGGTGCGGCGACAGATAGCCAAGACCACTACCCGCGTGATGCGCAATGTCGTGGGCAATGCCGGCGAGGTCGGAGTGCTTGCTCATGGCGCCTAACGTTCGAGCTAAGCCGCCCGCGGAGGAAGACGGCGCGTGGCCGCGGAAGGCAGCATGCCACTGATGCCTGGAGCGGCAAAGCGACGGATGCCGTAGCGGGTCGGCTTGAGCGAGGGGTTAGGCATCACTGTATGCGCGCAGCAGACCGCGACTGAGCATGTCCTTGAGGAATGGCTCCGGCACAGACGACGACGCGACTGTGCAGTCGTCATGGAAATTGTCGCAAGCAACAAGCAGCACTTCTTCTCCAGCCGCGAGTTGTGTGTGGATCACTGAACCTTCGCGGCCCAGTACGCCTTGCGAGGCGAGGCGCCTCTTCAACTCTGGGACGGTGGCTGAGTTGATTGGGACAACGATGAAGTCGAGCTCAGGGTCAAGAGTGTGCCGCCGCAGCGATCCGGCCTCCTGTGCCGATGCTCCAGGAAGGTCTTCAAGTCCGAGGCCAGACAAATCGCCCTCGAAGGAAGCTACCGACTGCCCTTCGTACTTGCCATAGAAGGCCCATAGGACGCCGTGACAATCGCGGACTTCGAGACGGCGGTAATCGGGCACTGCGTGATGCCTACCGCCTGAGCTCACGGGCGCACAGCGGCTGGTGCGCGGGTTGCGACTGCAACCCGCGTGGCAGCCGCACCATGCGACCGGTGCAGCGAACTGTTATGCGGTGCGTTACCTGCCGGCACACTGGTCAACCTCAAAGCACGTTATGCCCTCTAGAACCTTGGCACGTCCGTCCGGATCGTCTCCATAAGGAGCGGCTCCATTCCAGTGCCCCCACTCCGTACGCCATAGCCCCGAAGCAGCTTGTGACCAGCCAGCGATTCTTGCCAGAGCTTCGCCGGGGATGCCGGCGGCTCGGCCCGTAGCGCCGTAGTTCAAACTTGAAAACTCCAGCACCTCGCGAGGGGTTGACCAACCGGTGGGCCACGAACCTCATAGCCAACTGCAATTCCCTGCACCTGCGACCGACGGTCGAAAATCTGCCCTTCTGGTACCGGGGAGTGCCGTACAAGCAGACGGCCACCCTCAATCGCCAGCTCGACCCGCGGACGGCCGGCGAAGACCACAGCCGGGTATCGGTCGCCGTCTACATCGAGCACGACCCAAGTTGCGAAATCTACGGTTGCGCCGCAGTTTCGCTCCTCCACCGTCGCGCGTACTGACGATCTGCGAACGTTCTTCAGCTTCCTGGTGGCGCACTGCCCGAATCGCAGTGTGCTGCCTCGAAACGTCATGTTCAAAGTGTCGCCGTCCGGGGACTGCACAAGCGTCACGCTCTCACCATCAGTGATGACGTGCGACTCTCGAGCTACGTCGGCCGTGGCGGTCGGCGCGGCCACCGAAAGGGTCACCCAGACAAGCAGTGACAAGCGGCTATGGCGCTGCATAACGGTTGAGTTGAGCGGCGCGCGCGCCGGTGTATGAGCTTGGCACGTTATCCCTCACGCGTCCGCTCGAACGAGGTGTTAGGCCGCCCACGCTGGTAGTGAAACGCGCGTCCGGAGGCGTCATGCGAACACTCTCTCGTGGAATGGCGACGGAATTCCCGCAACTTCGATCTGTACCTCGCTTAGAGGCATGCCAACGGCGTCCAAAAGCATCACCCCGCCTTGGGCCGGCAGAACCTGTCCATCGGACGTCTCGACGCGCAGGCCTTTGCGCTCCTGTGACCGATCTGCCCACGCCGCAATGCAGGCGTTGCGATGCGTGGCGTACTCAGGTGTGGCGCGAAACTTGCCGATGGCGACACCCATCGAAGGATCGTGCATTTCCAAATCGGAGTGCCCGATGAGCGCGGAACCGAAAAATACGGAGTACGACGCCACGGCGGCCTAACTATTAATTCGAAGGAATAAATGGAGGAAAGAAACCCGACTAAAACGCCGGATAGTTTGCTGGCCGTCGGGGCAACCGCCTGATTCCATTCCCCGGCCGGCGCGCTGGCGCCGGATAAGCTGCCGGGAGATATCCAACATGGAGGGGCCGGGACCCGGGCTGCTGGCGGTGGCGCGCGAGAAGATGCGGACGCGGCACCTGGCGTACCGCACCGAGCAGGCGTACCTGCAGTGGATCCGGCGCTACCTGCGGTTTCATGACCGGCGGCATCCCCGTGAGCTCGGCGCCGAGGGCGTCGAGCGATTCTTGTCCCATCTGGCCACCCACCGCAAGGTCAGCCCGTCGACCCAGAACCAGGCCCTGCAGGCGCTGCTGTTCCTTTACCGTAATGTGCTGGGGGTGGAGCTGCCCTGGCTCGACAACGTGACCCGGGCCACGCGCACGCGGCGGCTGCCGGGGGTGCTGTCCCGGGACGAGGTGCGGGCGGTGCTGGCGGGCCTCCCGGGCACCGCGGGGCTGGTGGCGCGGCTCCTGTACGGGAGCGGGCTGCGGGTGTCCGAGGCGCTGCGGTTGCGGGTCAAGGACCTGGCCCTGGACCGCCGGGCGCTGGTGGTGCGCGACGGCAAGGGCGGCAAGGACCGGGTCACGGTGCTGCCCGACGCGGTGCTGCCTGAGCTGCGGGCCCAACTCGGGCGGCTGCGCGAGTGGTACGTCGAGGAGCGGCGGCGGGGTGGTCCCGGCGTGTCGCTGCCGGCGGGCCTCGGGCGCAAGTATCCCCGGGCGTCTACCGAGTGGGGCTGGCAGTACGTGTTCCCCCAGGCGCGGCCCTGCCGCGACCCGTACACCGGCAGCCCGGTGCGGCATCACCTGCACGAAGGCGTACTGCAGCGCGCAGTGCGGCAGGCGGCGCTGGCGGCGGGCCTCACGCAGCCCGCGACCCCCACACCTTCCGGCACTGCTTTGCGACACACCTCCTCGAGGACGGCTGCGACATCCGCACCGTGCAGGAGCTCCTCGGCCACAGCGACGTGAAGACGACCATGGTCTACACGCACGTGCTTGGCCGCGGCGCCCGGGGCGTGCGGAGCCCGCTGGACCGGGGGTGAGGGGGTGGGCGAAGCCGACGACAACAGGCACACATTGTCATACACTCAGGCCGGCAGGCGGTTCCGCTGGAGTGCCGCCAAGGCTGCCTGGCTGCGCGACAACCGCGGGGTCGACTTCCTCGACGTGGAGGAAGCGATCGCGGACAGTCGGCTGCTGGACTTCGTCCGGCATCCCAACGCGGCGCGGTATGGCCACCAGTGGCTGCTGATCGTCCTGATCCGCGACTACGTGTACCTGGTGCCGGCGGTCGAGGAGGCCGACGGCTGGTTCCTGAAGACGATCATCCCCAGTCGCAAGGCGACGCGCGACTGGCTCGGCAAGGGAGACAGCGCATGAAGAAAGCCCGGGGACCCACCGAAGCAGAGCTGCTCGCGAGCTACGAGGCGGGAGAGTGGGTATCCGTTGCCCGCTCCCGGGCCGACCTGCGCAAGTTCGAGGAAATGGCCCGCGCAACCCTGGCCAAGGACCAGCGCATCAACATCCGGTTGTCGTCGCCCGTGCTGGCAGCACTGCGCGCGCGCGCTGCCGAGGAAGGGATGCCCTACCAGACCCTCATCGCCAGTGTCCTGCACAAGTTCGCGACCGGCAGACTGGTGGAGAAGACGCCGGCGCGCAGTTCACTCAAGGGAGCTGGCACGCGCGTTCGGCGCGACCGCAAGCGGGCCTGAGGGATTGCGCTGGCCCGGTGGTGACGGTGCCGTCAGGCCGCGTCGGCCGACAGCCGCAGCCCGAGGGCCTTGGTGACCTTCAGCACGGTGGCGAAGCTGGGATTGCCGTCGGCACTGAGCGCCCTGTAGAGGCTCTCGCGGCTCAGCCCCGTGGCGCGGGCCACGTGGGCCATGCCGCGTGCCCTGGCAATGTCGCCGAGCGCCCGCGCGATGCCGGCGGCATCGTCCGGGGCCTCGGCCAGCCATGCGTCGAGGTAGGCGGCCATTTCGGCCGGGGTACGCAGCTGGCCGGCAACGTCGTACGGTCGCGTGCGCGCCGGGGCGCGACGGGCCGGTTGGCGACGGCTGGATGCTCTCGGCATGACGGTCGACGCCTGCACACCAGGCTGGGGAGCCAGGCTTTGGCTGCAGTGTAGCCCGCGAGCTACAGCTGTCCAGCTCAGTCCCCCATCCCCTCCGGCAGTCCCCCAAACGCCGGGATGTCCGTCGACGGCTCGTGCCACGGTGCCTTCGAGTCGACGAAGCAGTGCGCCGTGGGCCGGCCCTCGTAGCCGTCGAGGCAGGCGATGGAGACGCCCAGGTACGGCCCGTCGCTCTTCTGCCAGTTCATGAGCCGCGACCCGCAGCGCGAGCAGAAGGTGCGCATGCCCTCGGCCGACGAGTCGTACTCGGCCAGCAGCTCGCGGCCCCGCAGGAAGCGCAGCGTCGCGCGGTCCGCCAGGGCCAGGCTCGCGAAGGCGGCGCCGTGGGCCTTGCGGCAGCGCGAGCAATGACAGTTGAAGACGAGCCCGGGGATCTCGTCGACCTCGAACTCGATGCCGCCGCAGAGGCAGGTGCCGTGCATGGGGTTGACCCCCAAAGTGCCAGGTTGCTGCTGCGGATGATGGCCGCTTTCGGCCGACGGTGTCGCCCCGGTCATGAAGGGTGGTGATGGCCCCCCCCGGTGCCGCGTTTCCACCCGAAGTCGCCGGCTTTGCGGCTTTCGCAAGCCGCGCGGTGCGGTTCACGATGGGATACCTGCGGCCCTTCCCGTCGACTGGCAGCGCCAGCCCGGCCGACCGTCACGCCACGTATAACGACATCGTGATAGATTGACCATGCGTAATACGGACGGGCCAGTCATGCCGGTGGTTACCATTTCGCCGAAGTTCCAGGTGGTCATACCGCTGGAAATCCGTACCGCACTGGGGCTCGAGCCCGGGCAGAAGGTGCAGGCCCTGCAGTACGAGGGGCGCATCGAGCTCATACCGGTGCAGCCGGCCAAGGCCCTGCGCGGCTTCCTCAAGGGTATCGACACCCGCGTACCCCGCGAGCCTGACCGGACGTGAACGTCGTCGACTCGTCCGCGTGGCTGGAGTACTTCGCCGACGGTCCGAACGCGGCGTTCTTTGCGCCGGCGATCACGGCGACGGACTCCCTGCTGGTTCCCAGTGTCGTGATCTACGAAGTGTTCAAGCGCGTCCTGCAGCAGCGGGGCGAAGGCGATGCGTTGCGCGCGGTTGCGCTGCTGCACGAGGGTCGCGTCATCGACTTCGACGGTCCGCTCGCGCTGGCCGCCGGGGCGCTCAGCGCCAGTGCCAGGCTGCCGATGGCCGACAGCATCATCCTGGCCACGGCCCGCCGGCACGGTGCCCTGCTGTGGACCCAGGACGCCGACTTCGAAGGCCTGCCTGACGTCCGCTACCGTCCCCGCCCGGTGTAGCGCTCCGGTACCGAGTACCTACAGCCCCCGCGCGATGGCGCGGTGGCCGATGTCGCGCCGGTAGTGCGCGTCCTTGAAGCGGATCTGGTCGGCGATACGGTAGGCCTCGGCCTGGGCGGCGCGGACGGTCGCGCCGCTGCCGACGACGCAGAGCACGCGCCCGCCGCGGGTGACGATGCGCTCGCTGGCATCGCGGCCGGTGCCGGCGTGGAAGACCTTGTGGTCCGGTGACTCGGCCGTGGGCAGCCCCGTGATCTCGTCGCCGGTGCGGTACTCGCCGGGGTAGCCGCCGGCGGCCATGACGACGCCGACGGCGGGGCGCGGGTCCCAGTCGGCCTTCGCCTTGCCGAGCCGGCCTTCGAGGGCGGCCTCGACCAGGTCGGTGAGGTCGGACCGCAGCCGGAAGAGGATGGGCTGGGTCTCGGGGTCGCCGAAGCGGCAGTTGTACTCGAGCACCTTCGGCGTGCCATCGGCCGTGATCATGAGCCCGGCGTAGAGGAAACCGGTGTAGCGCACGCCCTCGGCGCGCAGCCCCGCGATGGTCGGCTCCATCACCTCGCGCATCACCCGCTCGGCGATGGCGTCGGTGACGACGGGCGCCGGCGAGTAGGCGCCCATGCCGCCGGTGTTGGGCCCTACGTCGCCGTCGTCGCGGGTCTTGTGGTCCTGGGACGTGGCGAGCGGCAGGATCGCGCCGTCGACGCCGACCATGGCGATGAAGCTCGCTTCCTCGCCGGGCAGGAACTCCTCGATGACGACGGTGGCGCCGGCGGCGCCGAAGCTGCGGTCGCCGAGCATGCTGGTGACGGCGGCCTCGGCCTCTTCCAGCGTCTGGGCCACGACCACGCCCTTGCCCGCCGCAAGCCCGTCGGCCTTGACGACGATGGGGGCACCCTCGGACCGCAGGTAGTCGAGCGCCTCCTCGAGGTCGGTGAAGCTGGCGTGTTTCGCCGTGGGAATCCCGTGGCGCTGCATGAACTCCTTGGCAAAGCGCTTGGAGCTCTCCAGCTGCGCGGCGGCCCGGCGCGGGCCGAAGACGCGCAGCCCCGCGTTGGCGAAGCGGTCGACGAGCCCGGCGGCGAGTGGCGCCTCGGGGCCTACGACCGTCAGCCCGACGTGTTCCTCGCGGGCCAGCTTGAACAGCGCGTCGACGTCGTCGGCCGCCACCGGCACGTTGCGCACCTTGGGCTCGAGGGCCGTGCCGGCGTTGCCGGGCGCGACCAGCACGCTGTCGACGCGCTTCGACCGGGCGAGCTTCCAGGCGAGTGCGTGCTCGCGCCCGCCGCCGCCGATGACCAGTACCTTCATGGGGCGTCTCCTCGCGGCCGCCCCGGCGTGCCGGGCGCGGCGTGGATGGTCCGGCCTAGTGGCGGAAGTGCCGCCGGCCGGTGAAGAGCATCGCGATGCCGTGCTCGTCGGCCGCGGCGATGACCTCGGCGTCGCGCACCGAGCCGCCGGGCTGGATGATCGTCTTGATGCCGAAGCCCGCGGCGAGGTCGATGCCGTCGCGGAACGGGAAGAAGGCGTCGGACGCGAGCACCGCGCCGTCGACCTTGAGGCCCGCTTCCTCGGCCTTCCAGGCGGCGATGCGCACGCTCATGACGCGGCTCGCCTGGCCGGCGCCGATGCCGATGGTGGCGCCGTCGCGCACGTAGAGGATGGCGTTCGACTTGACGTGGCGCACCAGCTGCCAGGCGAGCAGCGCATCGCGGCGCTCGGCCTCGGTGGGCTGCCGGCGCGTGACGACCTTGAGCTCCGCCGGGTCGAGCTCGACGATGTCGGCGTCCTGCACCAGCATGCCGCCGTTCAGCTGCTCGACCCGCAGCACTGCCGCGGTCTGCCGCTGCAGCGGGCCCGTGGCGAGCACGCGCACGTTCTTCTTGGTGGCCAGCGCCTCGAGGGCCGCCGGCGCGTAGGACGGCGCGACGATGACCTCGACGAACTGCCGGCCGACGATGGTGGCGGCCAGTTCGCCCGGCACCTCGGCGTTGAAGGCGATGATGCCGCCGAAGGCCGACGTGGGGTCGGCGGCGTAGGCGCGCTCGTAGGCCTCGGCGGCCGTGGCGCCGAGCGCCGCGCCGCAGGGGTTCGCGTGCTTGACGATGACGCAGGCGGGCGAGGCGAGGCCGCGCACGGCCTCGAGCGCCGCGTCGGCGTCAGCGAGGTTGTTGAACGAGAGTTCCTTGCCCTGCAGCAGCTTCGCGCCCACCACGGTGTCAGCGGCGCGGCCGGGCTGCCCGTAGAGCGCCGCGCGCTGGTGCGGGTTCTCGCCATAGCGCAGGGCGGTAAGCTGGCGCAGGCCGATGGGCAGTTCCGCCGGCAGCGTGTCGTCGCCGTCGTCGGTGCGCAGCCACTGGTACACGGCCGCGTCGTAGGTGGCCGTGTGGGCATAGGTCTTGCGGGCGAGATACCGGCGCGTGGCCAGCGTCGTGCCCCCGGCGGCCAGTTCGTCGAGGACGCGCGGGTAGTCTGCCGGGTCGACGACCACGGCCACGTGGGCGTGGTTCTTGGCCGCGGCGCGCAGCATGGCGGGGCCGCCGATGTCGATGTTCTCGATGGCGTCGTCGCGCGTGCAGCCGGGCTTCGCGACGGTGGCCTCGAAGGGATAGAGGTTGACGACCAGCAGGTCGATGCCCGCGATGCCGTGCTCGGCCATGACGGCGGCGTCGACGTCGCGCCGGCCCAGCAGGCCGCCGTGGATCATGGGATGCAGCGTCTTGACGCGGCCGTCCATGATCTCGGGAAATCCGGTGACCTCGCTCACGTCGGTGACGGCGAGGCCGGCCTCGCGCAGCGTGCGCGCGGTGCCTCCCGTCGACAGCAGCGTGGCGCCGAGGGCTGCGAGGCGCGTGGCGAGGTCGACGATCCCGGTCTTGTCCGAGACGCTCAGCAGGGCGCGGAAGGGGCGCGGCATCGGCAGGTTCGAACCGGGCCGGCTCAGCTGGCCAGCTGGTACTGCCGCAGCTTCTTGCGCAGCGTGGCCCGGTTGATGCCGAGGATCTCGGCCGCGCGGCTCTGGTTGCCGCCGGTGTAGTTCATGACCGTCTTGAAGAGCGGCTCTTCGACTTCGCCGAGCACGAGGTCGTAGAGATCGCCGGGCCGGTGCCCGTTGAGGTCGCGGAAGTATTTGTCGAGGGCCTCTTCGGCGAAGTCGCGAAGGGGCCGGTTCTTGAGTCGGACGTTGGCCATCGGCGGTTTCTTTACTGCAGGGCGCGGCGCCTTGGCGGCGCCGGCGCGCCCGTTCACGGATCTCGTCATGCGTGCGTACTCCCCCCGGTGTACTCGACAAGCCCGGCATCCTGCCGACCGCGGCGAACCGCGGGGACCGTCAGCCGAACCACAACGCGGTCGGCGCTGCAGTGGAAACGGTCGATATACTGGATCGGCTTTGCCGTCGGGGCGCGGGCGACGCGTGTCGCTCACGTGGATCGGGCTGCGCATTCTGCGTGCACGTCCCGTGACGGCGACGCGATCATAGCACGCAGCCGACGCGTGTCATGCGTGGCATGTTGTGCACTTCGTGACCAGCGCGCCGTCAAGCCTTGACACGAAAACGCTCCGCGAAGTAGCACGACCAGCGTTCAGTCACTTGCGTCGTTTTCGTGAGTCGCGGCGATGAAAACGCGCCCGGCTGGTGGTGTGCGCTGACGGTGTGGTGCGAAGCGCCAGTGCCGCTCAGCGCTGGAACGGCTCGCGCTCGCCCTGGCAGACGAGCCCCTGCGCGCGCGTCAGCAGGCAGATGTCCACCTCGTAGCCGGAGGCGTCGACGCCCGGGTCGGGCAGCGACACCTCCACCGGGATCAGCGTGCCGGGTCGCACGGGCTCTGCCAGCGCCGCATCGGCCGGCAGGTACTCCGCGGACGACACGACGCGCTGGCCGAGCACGTCGCCCCGCCGGTCGCGCAGCGTCACGCGCACCAGCGGCAGGCCGACGGGCCTGTCGCCGGTGACCGCAAGGCGGGCGACGATGTCCAGCGCCCCGGCCGCCGAGCGGCCGGCCACGGCCTCGGAGCCGCGGACTTCGTAGGCCCCGAGGTCCCAGGCCGGATACACGTCCATGCCGAGGCGCGTGTAGACCTCGCGTACCAGCGGGCCCCACTCCGGGTGCGTCGCCAGCTCGTCGCGCTGGTGGGTGACGACCTGGGCGGCCAGCGCCAGCGCCAGCAGCAGGCTGCCGACGCCGTAGAGCCAGCGTCCCCGCGGCGCGGGTTCGGTCGCCGGCGGCCAGGCGGGGCGGTCGGCCCAGGGCTCCGGTACGGCCGGTGCCTCGGCCCGTGCCGTGGCGGGGGCCGGCTGCCGCGCCGCGGCCGCCAGGGCCGCCGCGGTCAGCGGGATGGGGCCGCCGGCCGCGGGCTCGTCCTCGTCCTCGTCGAGGGTGGGGAGTGGTTCGTCATCGTCGGGCTCGTGCAGGTCGGCTGGTGCGTCGTCCTCGGCGGATTCGTCCAGCGTGGACAGCGGCCCGTCATCTTCCTCCGGCTCATCCAGCGCGTCGTCGTCGTCGGTCAGCTCGCCGAGCGTCGGCAACGGCGCGACCGTCTCGTCGTCGTCGAGGACGTCATCGAGGGAGCCGAGGGGGGGGAGCTGGTCGCCATCGTCCTCGTCCGGCGGCCACGGAATATCGGCGAGGGTCGGCAGGTCCTCGACGGCGCCGGTCTGTGCCGGCTCCGGGGCGGCCCTGGCGGGTCCTGGTCCCGCCGGTGCCACTGGCGCCGCGGGCCCGGCCGGCGCCGTGTCCAGCGCCGGTACTACCGCCAAGGCCGGCGCTGTCGCCGGGCGTGCCGCCGGCCGGGACGCGGGCGGCAGCGGCTCGTCCTCGACGATGTAGACCGGCGCGGCGCCTTCTTCTTCGTCGTCGTCGAGGCCCGTCAGCAACGATTCCCAGTCAGCGTGTTCGACGACGCCGGCCAGGCTGTCGCCGCCGGCCTCCGGCTCGTCGTCGATGTCATCGAACAACGGGTCGTCGGCGATCTGCCCGAAGCCGGCCGGTGCGTCGTCGTCGTCACCGAGGGCGTCGTCGTTCGGCAGCGTCCGCTGCGCGGCGGGCCTTGGCAGGTCCAGCGTGTCGTCCCAGGACTCCGGGCCGAAGTCGTCGGGAATCGCGAGTTCCCCGGCGTCATCGGGGGGTTCGTCTGCGCGGGACGATAGGGCCGGCGGAGCCGGCAGGGTGGGAGCCGGTGCTGGTGCCGGGGGAGCCGGTGGCGCGGCGACCGGCTGCGCGACAATCGCCGCGGGCGACGCTGGCGCGAGCGTTCGTGGCAGCGTCGACACCGGCCCGGGCGCCTCCGGCGTCCGCGCCACGATGGGCGGTATGGCCCCGGTTGCGAAGGAGGGCCCCGCCGCGGCGGACCCCGGGCTTTCCGTGCCGCCCGCGCCCGCCGGCGGTTCGTCCGCCAGCGACAGCAGGGCGTTGAAGGTGGCCGCACAGGTTCCGCAGCGCACAAAGCCCTCGGCCGCGCGCAGCTGCGCCGGGCCGATCCGGAAGACGGTGCCGCACTCGGGGCAGGTGGTGAACATGCCGGTGCCGGTTCAGCGGGCGCGGCCGGTGAGCAGTACCCAGCCGTCGGTGACCGCCGTCCGCTCGAGGCTGGCCCAGGGCGCGTAGGCGGCGATGACTTCGCCGGCCTGCTCTTCGAGGATCCCCGAGAGCGCGAGCCGCGTGCCCGGCGCGGCGTGCCGGCGCAGCGTCGGCGCGAGCCGGGCCAGGGGTCCCGACAGGATGTTGGCGACGACCACGTCGAACGGCTCGCCGGCCGGCAGGCTGTCGGGCAGGCCGGCGGCCAGCCGGTCGGCGACGTCGTTGCGCGCGGCATTGGCGAGGGTTGCGGTGACGGCCTGGGGATCGATGTCGACGCCCACGGCCTGCCGCGCGCCGATGGCCAGGGCGGCCAGGGCCAGGATGCCGGAGCCACACCCGTAATCGAGCAGCCGGCTGCCGGCGAGTGACTCGCCGTCGAGCCACGCGAGGCACATGGCCGTGGTGGGATGCGTGCCGGTGCCGAAGGCCATGCCGGGCTCGAGCTCCACGCGCACGCTGCCTGGGTCGGGGCAGGCGTGGCCCGGCGGGCAGATCCACAGCCTTGCGCCGAAGCGCTGGGGTTTGAGCGTGCGGCGCCAGTCGGCGTCCCAGTCCCGGTCGGCCACTTCGGTGGCGGTAAGCGAGGCCGCGATGGCCGGGTCGACGGTCGCCACGGCCCGGCGCAGCTGCTCCGGGTCGAGGGCCGGGTCAAAGAGTGCCGTCAGGGCCAGGCGCTGCCAGAGCGGCGTCTCGCCGGGGCCGGGCTCGAGCACGCGCTCGTCGCCGCAGCCCTCGGTCCAGCTCACCAGCGCCCCGGCCAGCTCGAACACGGCCTCCAGCGCCGGCAGCTGCTCCCGCGCAGCCTCGACCCGCACCTGCCGCCAGCTGGCCGGCGACGCCGGGCCGGAAGGAACCGCAGCGGGCGTGGCCAGCTCGTCCACGGTCAGCCCGCCGCGACGCGGAGCCGGTTCTCCAGGTAGTGGATGTCGGTGCCGCCGGCCTGGAAGGCGGCGTCCTGGCAGATCTCGAGGTGCAACCGGATGTTGGTCTTGATGCCGTCGACCACCATCTCGGTCAGCGCGTTGTGCAGCCGCGCGTTGGCCGAGCGCCGCGTGTCGCCGTGGGCGATGACCTTGGCCACCAGCGAGTCGTAGTACGGCGGCACGGTGTAGCCGCTGTACAGGTGGCTGTCGACGCGGATGCCGGGGCCGCCCGGCGCGTGCCACACGTCGACCTTGCCGGGGCTCGGCGTGAACGTGCGGGGATCCTCGGCGCAGATGCGGGCCTCGATGGCGTGGCCGTTGATGCGGATGTCGTCCTGCCGGAAGGTCAGCCGTTCGCCGGCGGCGATGCGCAGCTGCTCCTTGACGATGTCGACGCCGGTGATGAGCTCGGTGACCGGGTGCTCCACCTGCACGCGCGTGTTCATCTCGATGAAGGAGAACTCGCCGTTCTCGTACAGGAACTCGAAGGTGCCAGCGCTGCGGTAGCCGATCTCGAGGCAGGCCCGGGCGCAGCGCTCGCCCATCTTCGCGCGCAGCTCCGCGCTGATGCCCGGCGCCGGCGCCTCTTCGACGACCTTCTGGTGGCGGCGCTGCATGGAGCAGTCGCGGTCGAAGAGGTGCACGGCGTTGCCGTGGCCGTCGGCCAGCACCTGGAACTCGATGTGCCGCGGGTGCTCCAGGAACTTCTCCATGTACACCGTCGGGTTGCCGAAGGCGGCCCCGGCCTCGCCCTTCGTCAGCGTCACGGCGTTCAGCAGCGCGGCCTCGCTGTGCACCACGCGCATGCCGCGGCCGCCGCCGCCGCCGGCGGCCTTGATGATGACCGGGTAGCCGATGTCCCGCGCCATGCGCAGGATCTCGTCCTCGTCCTCCGGTATCGGCCCGTCGGAGCCTGGCACGCAGGGCACGCCGGCCTTCTTCATGGCGTCCTTCGCCGAGATCTTGTCACCCATGAGCCGGATCACGTCGGGCGGCGGGCCGATGAAGATGAAGCCGCTGCGCTCGACGCGCTCGGCGAAGTCGGCGTTCTCGGACAGGAAGCCGTAGCCCGGGTGGATGGCCACCGCGTCGGTTACCTCGGCGGCGCTGATGATCGCCGGCATGTTGAGGTAGCTTTCCTTCGACGGGGGCGGCCCGATGCACACCGTCTCGTCGGCCAGCAGCACGTGCTTCAGGCTCGCGTCGGCCGTGGAGTGCACGGCGACGGTCTTGATGCCGAGCTCGCGGCAGGCCCGCTGCACGCGCAGCGCGATCTCGCCGCGGTTGGCTATGACGATCTTGTCGAGCATGGGCGCCGGCTCAGGCGATCACGAACAGGACCTGGCCGAACTCGACCGGCTCACCGTTCCTGGCGTTGATGGCCACCACCTTGCCGGCGTGGTCGGACTCGATCTGGTTCATCATCTTCATGGCCTCGATGATGCAGAGCGTCTGGCCCACCGAGACGGTGTCACCGACCTTGACGAAGGCGGCCGAGCCCGGCGACGGCGCCTCGTAATAGGTGCCCACCATGGGCGACAGCACCTTGTGGCCCGCCGGTCCCTCGGACACGGGGCTCGACGGCGCCGGGGCAGCGGAGGCGGCGACCGGTGCCGCTGCAGCGGCGACCGGTGCCGGGGCCGGCATGGCGTACTGCACGATGCCGGCGCCGCCCGTCGGGTGGCGGCTGATGCGTACCGACTCTTCGCCCTCGGTGATCTCGAGTTCGGAAATGCCGGACTCCTCGAGCAGCTCGATGAGTTTCTTGACCTTGCGGATATCCATGGTTGTCAGCTCCCCCGCCGGGCGGGGCCCGGGCTTGCCTGTGGCCGCTGCAGGTAATCGTGCGCGGCCCGTAGCGCCAGCTCATAGCCGATGGCGCCGAGGCCGGTGATCACGCCCACCGCCACGTCGGAAAAATACGAGTGCCGCCGGAACTCTTCCCGGGCGTGCACGTTGCTCAGGTGGATCTCGATGAACGGGATGCTCACCGCCAGCAGCGCGTCCCGCAGGGCCACGCTGGTGTGGGTCAGGCCGCCCGGGTTCAGGACGATGAAGGAGGCCTTGCCGGCCGCCTCCTGCACCCAGTTGACCAGATCGGCTTCGGCATTGCTCTGGTGGCAGGTGAGGTGGTGCCCCAGGGACCCGGCGGTGGTCACGGCGGCCTGCTCGATGTCCGCCAGGGTCGTCGCTCCATAAATATGGGGTTCCCGCCTGCCCAGCAGGTTCAGGTTGGGGCCGTTCAGGAGCAACAGATCTGCCATGAGTGGAGTGTAGCCGTCGCGAATTGCCGCGATCAGGCGCGTTTCTGGCCGGTTCAGCGAAATTCGCAGCAGTTTACCCAGTCAGCCCGGGGAATGACATAACCCCGGCGGGTCTTTTTGCGCTCCAGGGGCCGCCTGGGCCTGGGGATGGCCCGGACCTGTGGTCCCGGGGCCGGTCTGGCGGTGGGTATCGCGGTCAGCCCGCCGGTACCCGCCAGCGTGCCAGGGTCAGCAGGCGGCTTCTTGCGCCGTTGGTGTCCAGCGATCCCGCTGCAATCGTGGTGGCAACGTCGGCGATAAGCGCAAGATCTTCCGGCTTGAGCTCGCCCAGCAGGATGCCCAGCACCGCCCCGTCCGGGCCAACGACGGCTGTGTAGGGCAGCCCGATCAGCTCGACGCCGAAGCCCTCGCCCACCCGGGTGGCGTCCATCTGCCCCACGAGGATGGGGTAGGTGACCCCGATCTCGCCGACGAACTGCTGCACCGGCTCCAGCCGGTCGATGGCGATGCCCACCACCGCCAGCGCGGGATCAGCCAGCGGGGCTCCCGGCGGTCCCGCGACGGATTCGTGGAGTTGCTGCAACAGCGGCATCTCCTTGCGGCAGGGTGCGCACCAGGTCGCCCAGAAGTTGTAGAGCACGGTGCGCCCGGTCCATTCGGCGCTGGAGCGCTGGGTACCCGCGAGGTCCGCCAGCGTGAAGGGGGCCAGCGTCGCCACGGGCTGGCCGGTCGCAGCCGGTGGCCCCGGCGGCGGGGCGCCCGGGTCGGGTGTGGCGCCCGGCGGCGCGAGGACCCGGTCGGCCAGCAGGATGCCGCCGAGCACGAAGACGGCGATCCAGAGGCCGATGGCGATGGGCTTGAGGCGCATGGAGCGGGATGGGCGAGGGGTTGGGGCGCGCCACGTTGCCCGCAAGGCGGTGGGGCGTCAACGGTCGCGTTGTGGCGCCCGGACGCCGGCCGCTATTCTTTGTCGTATACAGCGGTACCGTACTGCCGCTGCCGGGAGTCTCCCTTGGAGCCGGGTTTCGTCATCCTGCTGGCGGCGGCCTTCGTCGTCGTGGCGGCGCTCTACTCGAGCGTCGGCCACGCCGGCGCGTCGGGCTATCTCGCCGTCATGGCGCTGCTGGGCGTCGCGCCCGCCGTCATGCGGCCCACGGCCCTGGCGCTGAACATCCTCGTGGCGAGCGTCACGGTGCTGCGCTTCGCCCGGGCCGGGTACTTCTCATGGCGCGGCCTGTGGCCCTTCCTGCTGGGCTCCGTGCCGCTGGCGGCGGTTGGTGGTGCCTGGCGCCTGGCCGACCGCGCGTACTACCTGGCCGTGGCCTTCGCCCTGGTGGTGGCGGCAATGACCGTGGCCCGCCGCGCCTGGCGGTCGGTGCCGCTGGACGATGATCGCGTGGTGGCGCCGCCCCTCGGGCCGGCCATCGCCATCGGCGCCCTGATCGGCCTGCTCTCGGGACTCACCGGGACGGGGGGCGGCATCTTCCTGAGCCCGGTGATCCTGCTGATGCACTGGGCCGGTCCGCGTCAGACCTCGGGCATTTCCGCGCCGTTCATCCTCGCCAATTCGAGTGTCGCGCTGCTTGCGGGCTCGGCCACCTGGGCGTCGATACCGGCCGAGCTGCCGGTCTATCTCGTGGCGGTACTGGCCGGTGCCGGACTCGGCACCTGGCTCGGGGTCAAGCGGCTGTCGCCGCGCGCGCTGCTCGTGCTGCTGGCCGTGGTGCTGGCCATCGCCGCCGGCAAGCTCGTGCTGACGGGCTGACGGGCTGACGGGCTGACGGGCTGACGGTCAGCCGGTCCTGCGGCGTGGTGCCTTGCCCGGTCGCGCCGTCACGCTGCGCACCCGCTTCGCGGCTGGCTGCGCCAGCTCGAAGGCCGCGAACTGCTCCGCCGCCAGCTTGTCCACGCTCGCCTCGAGACGGCGGAACCGCTGCACCAGTTCGGCGCCCAGCGGCGTGACCTGGACCCCGCCGCCACCGCGCCCGCCGACGGATGCCGTGGCCAGCGGGCTCGTGAACGTCCTGTTGAGGCTGTCGAGCAGGACCCACGCGCGGCGGTAGCTCATGCCGAGCTGTCGCGCCGCCTCCGACAGCGAACCGCTGTCGGCAATGGCCTCGAGCAGTTCGATCTTGCCCGGGCCGATGGCGGCGCCCGGCGCCAGATCGATGCGCAGCTTGACCTTGCCCATCCGCTCGCTCCGCTGAGGCGCGAATCATAGCGCAGGCCGTCCGCTGGTCCCGGGACGCTGGACACTGCAGCGGAACGCTATATACCATCAGATATAGCGCAAGACCCGGGCGCTGGAGGAGACGCCGTGCAACCTGCCTTACCCGGCCGACGGTGGCCCGCCGGTGCTGCCGTGGCCGGCCTCGCCGTGCTGCTGGCCGATCCGGCCGTCGCCCTGGACGATGCCCCGCGCGCCGACCTGCCCACCATCGAAGTCATCGGCCGCCGCCGGGTGCCGGGCCCGCTCGACGCCGTCACCATCGACGCCGAGGCGCTGCAGTCGGCAACGACGCGGAACCTGGCCCAGGCGATGCAGCTGGTGCCCGGCGTCACCGTCAACCGCATCGGGGCCCGCAACGAGGCGCTGATCAAGCTGCGCGGCTTCGACTCGCGGCAGGTGCCGCTCTTCATCGATGGTGTGCCGGTCTACGTGCCCTACGACGGCAACATCGACCTGTCGCGGCTGGCAGTGGGCGACATCCAGTCGCTGCGGGTCACCCGCGGTGGCGGCTCGGTGCTGTACGGGCCGAACGCGCTGGGCGGGACGATCAACGTGGTCACCGCCCGTCCCGAGGCAGGCCTCTCCCTCTACACCCGCGCGAGCCAGACCCTCGATGATTCGCTGGATGCGCAGCGCAGCGAAGTCGGCGGCCGCATCGGCTACGCCGGCGAGCACTGGTACGTGCAGGCATCGGCGTTCCAGCTCGACAGCGACTTCTTCCGGCTCTCCGATGACTTCCGCGTGCCGGATCCGACCTTCGATGTCTTCCCCGGCCAGCCGGGGGTCCAGCCCACCGAGGACGGCGGCCGGCGCGGGAACTCGGCCTTCAGCGACCTCACGACCTCGGTGAAGCTCGGCTACGTGGCCGATGGTGGCGCGGAGTTCGCCGTCGGCTACGTGCGGCTCGACGGCGAGAAGCAGAACCCGCCGTACATCGGCCCGCCGCCCAACGCGGGCGGGGTGCGCCCGAGGTTCTGGCGCTGGCCGTACTACGACAAGGAGACGTTCTACGCCGTCGGTGCCGTACCCGTGGCCGGTGACGGCTGGGTGCGTGGGCGGGCGTACTACGACACCTTCCAGAACCTGCTCCGCTCCTTCGACAACGATACCTACACGACACAGAACACGCCGCCCGCGTTCAACAGCGCCTACGACGACTACACCTGGGGCGGCAGCCTCGAGACCGAACTGTCGACCTGGGGAGACTCCGGCACGACGCGGGCCATCGCCCACTTCAAGCAGGACGTGCACCGCGAGACCGACGATGACGATGCGCCGCTCGAGCGGATCGAGGACCAGACCTGGTCCTTTGCCCTCGAGCACGAGCACCGCGTCACCGGGGCCCTGACGCTGACCGGCGGCGTGGCCTACAACATCCTCAACGCGCAGCGCGCCGAGAACAACGCCAACGGCGTGCTGGTGCCCTTCGATCTTGAGGACGAATCGGCCTTCAACCTGCAGCTGGGTGCGGGCTACGAGGTGGGCGAGTGGCTGCTGGGGGTGAATCTCTCCCGCAAGACGCGCTTCCCGACGCTGAAGGACCGCTACTCGTTCCGGCTCGGCTCCGCGCTGCCCAATCCCGGGCTGCAGGACGAGGTCGCCGAACAGGTCGAACTGTCGGCCCGGGGCGGCACCGCCGGTTTCGACGTGGGCCTGACGCTCTTCGGCAGCTGGCTCGACGACGCCATCGCCACCGTGGCGCTGCCCGACTCCGCCTGCACGTCGCCGCCCTGCACCCAGCTGCAGAATGTCGGCCGGCAGCGGCATCTCGGCGGCGAGCTGTCCCTGTCCCGCGCGCTGCCGGTGGTCGGCAACGTGTCGCTGGACTACGCCTACGTGTCCATCAGGAACCAGGAGCAGCCCCTGCTGCCCACCTACACGCCGCGGCACACGCTGCGCGCCGCGAGCCGCACGCCGCTCGGTGACAAGGCCCGGCTGCTGGTGGAGCTGCGCAGCGAGAGCGGCCGCTACAGTTCCAGCGGCGGGCCGCAGAACCCGGTCGTGCGCAGCACGGCCGGCTTCGGCCTGCTCAACGCCGGCGTCGAATGGGACGTCTGGCGGAACCTCCGGCTCCTGGTCGAGGCCGCGAACCTCACCGACCGGCTCTACGCCATCGACGACGGTTTTCCGGAGGCCGGGCGCACGTACTCGGCGACGCTGGTCTGGCGTCAGGGAGAAACCCGGTGAGGTTCCAGAAGATCATGATCCCCGCTGCGAGTCTGCCGACCGCCGTACTGGCCGGCCTGCTGGCCGGCGTCGCTCCGCCTGTCGCCGCCCGGGCGCCGCAGGCGACCCCGCCTGCCTCGACGGACGATCGCTGCAGCCACTTCCGCTTTCCCGCTGACGCGGAGCGGCGCCTGTTCGCCGGGCCTGTGGGCACCACGGCTGTTGCGGGCAGACGTCCGGGACGCGGACCCGTGCTCGCCCTTGGCCGGCTCTACCAGCTCAGGCTGAAACCGTTCCCCGGTGTCCGGCTCGCGGGACCGCCCTTCGTGGATCCCGGTCCCGGCAGCTACGCGGGCCTTGCCCGGTTCACGGTGCCGGCCACGGGCCGCTACCGGGTGTCCGCCGATGGCGCCGTGTGGCTCGACCTCGTGGTCGATGGCGTCAGCCGGCCGGCGCTGGGCTTCAGCGGGAGTCCGGGCTGCTTCGCGCCCCACAAGATCGTCGTCTTCGCCCTCGAGGCGGGGCAGGACGTCGTCGTGCAGGTGACTGGGAGTGGCCGCGAGACGCTGCGGCTCGGGTTGACGGCAGAGCAGTGACGGCGGGGTAAGGCTAGCGGGCCTCGGCCAGCGCCGTCGTGCGGCCGGCGGTGAACGCCTCGCGGACGTGGGCCGCGAACTGCGCTGCCGGCTGGAAGCCGACGACGCGCCGGTTCGCCTGTTCGGTGCCGTCCGGCGTGAAGAAGACGATGGTCGGCGGGCCGACGATGCCGAAGCGCGCCATCAGCGCCTGGTCGTCGCCGTCCACTGCGGTGACGTCGGCCTGCAGCGTGATGGCCCGGGCCAGTTCCGCGCGCACGTCGGGGTGGGGGAAGGTGTATTCCTCCATCTCCTTGCACGAGGCGCACCAGTCGGCATAGAAGTCGAGCATCAGCGGCCGGCCTTCGCTGCCGGCCCGTGCGAGCTCGCGCTCGAAGTCGGCGACGGTCTTGATGCGCCTGAAGAGCGGGGCCCTGGCCGCCGTCTCGCCAGCGCCGCCGGCGGCGACCGTCGTGAACTGCAGTGGCCGCAGCGGGTTCTCGTTGCCGGCCAGCGCGCCGACCAGCAGCGCGCTGCCGTAGATGAGCGCGACGATGCCGAAGGCCTTGCCGAGCTTGCGCCCGGTGGGCGCCGCGCCGTCCACCGGCGCGAAGGCGCCGAGGAACACGCCGCCGACCACCAGCAGCACGGCCCAGAGCGCCAGCGTGATCGTGCCTGGCCACAGGCGGTCGAGCATCCACACCGCCATGGCCAGCATCAGCAGGCCGAAGACGGTCTTCACCGACACCATCCAGGCGCCGGCCTTCGGCAGCAGCCGCCCGGCCGAAGCGCCGAGCACCAGCAGCGGAATGCCCATGCCGAAGGCGAGGGCGAAGAGCGCCAGCGAGCCGCGGGCGATGTCGCCCGTTCGGGCGATGACGGTGAGCGCCGCCACCAGGGGCGGCGTCACGCAGGTGGTGACCACGGCCGCCGAGATCATGCCCATGATGCCGGCGCCGACGAAGCTGCCGGACCGCTGCTGGCCCGAGAGCGTGGCGAGCCGGGTCTGGATGCCGGCCGGCATCTGCAGCTCGTAGAGCCCGAACATCGACAGCGCCAGGGCCACGAACAGGAGCGCCACGCCGACGATGACCCAGGTCTGCTGGAACACCGCCTGCACCTGGGCGCCGGCCGCGGCGACGATGGCGCCGAGGGCCGTGTAGGTCACGGCCATGCCCAGCACGTAGGCCAGCGACAGCAGGAAGCTCCGACCCGTCGAGCCGTTGCCCTGGCCCACGACGATGCCGGAGAGGATCGGGTACATGGGCAGGCAGCAGGGCGTGAACGAGAGCAGCAGGCCTAGCCCTGCGAACATCAGCATGACGAGCCCGATGTTGCCGTCGCGGATCAGCTCGAAGAGCTGGTCCTGCTCGCTGACGGGCTCGCCCGCGGCCGGCGGCGGCGAACCGGTGGCCTCGGGCAGTGCGAGCTCCACGGTAACGGCCTGGGGCGGGTAGCAGATGCTGTCGGTCTTGCAGCCCTGGAAGGCCAGCGTGAACGGTGCGGTCAGCGCCGCGGGGCTTGCCCGGGTCAGCGGCACCGTCATGGTGACCTCGTCGTAGAAGACGAGGGTGTCGCCGTACTCCTCGTCGTTGAACGGCGTGCCCGGTGGCAGCGTCGGCGTGCCGGCCTGCACGCCGTTCGCGTTGCTCGTCAGGCCAAGCGTGTGCCGGTACAGGTAGTAGCCCGGCTCGATGCTGAAGTGCACCGCCACCGAGAAGGGGTCGACGACCTCGATGCGGTGGCGGAAGGCCTGCGCCACCGGCAGGGGCTGGTCGACCCCCGCGGCGCCACCGGCCGACCGGCCGAGCAGGGCCTCGAGCCGGCTGCTGCCACCGCCGGTTGCCGCGGCCGGCAGGTCGACCTTCGCCACCCAGGTCTGCGGCGGGTAACAGAGGCCGATGTCGGCGCAGCCCTGGGACTTGATGGCGATCTCGACGGGGCCGCCGCCGGCGGGGCCTGCCGCCACCGGCAGCGGGATGGCCGTCTGCCCCCGGTAGATGTGCATGAGCCCGAAGAACTCGTCCTCGTGGGGCTCGCCTTCGGGGAAGCGCGGCGCATCGAGCACGAGCCCCGGCGTGCGGGCCTCGAAGCTCATGCGCTCCTGGTAGAGGTAGTAGCCGGGGAGGATGTCCCAGCGCACGACGATGTCGCCGCCCTCGGCGGCAACGGTATAGCGGAAGGCCTGGTCGGGCTTGACCGGGTCGTCGGCCGCGGGCGCCGACAGCGACGCCAGGACGGCGGCGAGGCCGGCCAGCCAGCGGAAGCCAGTGCCTTTCCAGCGCTTGTTGCTCATGCTCGTGTTGCCTGCCTGACCCAGTCCATGTAGCGCGCCGAGCCTGCGACCACGGGCAGGGCCAGCACTTCCGGCAGCTCGTAGGGGTGCTGCACGGTGATCAGGCCTTCGACCTGCCCATAGCGGTCGGCCGTGGTCTTGATGGCGAGGAGGACCTCGGCATCGTCCTGCAGCTGCCCGTCCCAGCGGTACAGCGACCGCACGCCGGGGACGCGATTCACGCACGCCGCCAGTCCCTGTTCAACGAGGGCGGTCGCAATTCGGGTGGCGACGGCCTCGTCGGGGCAGGTGCAGAGCACGAGCAGCAGGTCGGCCGGGGCGGTCATGGGGCGATTATGTCAGGGGATGCCGGGCCAGTCCGTGCGGTGCCATGGGCATTCCGGGGCTGCTGCCGGGCTGTCCGGCCGGCCTAAATGACCCTGCCCCCTTGTAATCGGGCGCCCGATCCCTATAGTTGGCAGCCGTTCGCGGCGAGTGCTAACGGTCCTTCGTGACCGCAAGGCCGCCGGCCCCGGGTCGGGTACCCAGGGCAGCCCTCCAGGGCCAACGAACTGAATTCACTGGTTTTTCAAGAACCATCACCAGGAGAGACCTGAGATGAAGATTCGTCCGCTGCACGATCGCGTGATCATCAAGCGTACGGAGGAGGAGCGGACCTCCCCGGGCGGGATCGTGATCCCGGATTCCGCCACCGAGAAGCCCATCCGCGGCAAGGTCATTGCCGTCGGCAAGGGCCGCATCCTCGAGAACGGCGAGATCCGCCCCCTCGACCTGAAGGCCGGTGACAAGGTGCTGTTCGGCAAGTACAGCGGCACCGAGGTCAAGGTCGACGGCGAGGATCTCCTCGTCATGAAGGAAGACGACATCATGGCGGTCATCGAGGGCTGAAGCCCTCCATCCCGCCTCCGACAAGAGCAACCAGAGGAAGAGTCAAGCAATGGCTGCCAAAGAAGTCCGTTTCAGCGATGACGCCCGGGCGCGCATGTTCGCCGGCGTCAACATCCTGGCCGATGCGGTCAAGGTGACCCTCGGCCCCAAGGGCCGCAACGTCGTGCTCGACAAGAGCTTCGGCGCCCCGACCGTCACCAAGGACGGCGTCTCCGTCGCCAAGGAGATCGAGCTCGAGGACAAGTTCCAGAACATGGGCGCCCAGATGGTGAAGGAGGTTGCCTCCCACACGTCTGACGTCGCCGGCGACGGCACCACCACGGCCACCGTGCTGGCCCAGTCGATCCTGAAGGAAGGCCTGAAGGCGGTTGCCGCCGGCATGAACCCGATGGACCTCAAGCGCGGTATCGACAAGGCCGCCACGGCCGTCGTCGAGCGCCTCGGCAAGCTGTCGAAGAGCTGCCAGGACGACAAGGCCATCGCCCAGGTCGGCACGATCTCGGCCAACGGCGACACCTCCATCGGCAACACGCTGGCCGAGGCCATGGCCAAGGTCGGCAAGCAGGGCGTGATCACCGTCGAGGACGGCTCAGGGCTGGAGAACCAGCTCGACGTCGTCGAGGGCATGCAGTTCGACCGCGGCTACCTGTCGCCGTACTTCATCAACAACGCCGGTGAGCAGAACTGCGAGCTCGAGAGCCCGTACATCCTGCTCTACGACAAGAAGATCTCGAACATCCGCGAGCTGCTGCCGCTGCTCGAGGGCGTGGCCAAGTCGGGCAAGCCGCTGCTGGTCGTCGCCGAGGACGTCGAGGGCGAGGCCCTGGCGACGCTCGTCGTCAACACCATCCGCGGCATCGTCAAGGTCTGCGCCGTGAAGGCGCCGGGCTTCGGCGACCGCCGCAAGGCGATGCTGCAGGACATGGCCATCCTGACCGGCGGCCAGGTCATCGCCGAGGAAGTCGGCCTCTCGCTCGAGAAGGCGCGCCTCGAGGACCTCGGCAAGGCCAAGAAGATCATCGTCGACAAGGAGAACACGACGATCATCGACGGTGCCGGCAAGGCCAAGGACATCAAGGCCCGCGTCGACCAGATCAACAAGGAGATCGAGGCGACCACGTCCGACTACGACCGTGAGAAGCTGCAGGAGCGCGTTGCCAAGCTCTCCGGCGGCGTCGCGGTCATCAAGGTCGGTGCGGCCACCGAGGTTGAGATGAAGGAGAAGAAGGCCCGCGTCGAAGACGCCCTGCACGCCACGCGTGCGGCCGTCGAAGAGGGCGTGGTGCCGGGCGGTGGCGTGGCCCTGATCCGCGCCCGCGAGGCCCTGAAGGACCTCAAGGGTGACAACGACGACCAGGCCGCCGGCATCAGCATCCTGCGCCGCGCGCTCGAGGAGCCGCTCCGCCAGATCGTCATCAACGCCGGTGAGGATGGCGCTGTCGTCCTCAACAAGGTCGCCGAGGGCAAGGGCAACTTCGGTTACAACGCCCAGACCGGCGAGTACGGCGACATGGTGGCCATGGGCATCATCGACCCGACCAAGGTGGCGCGCAGCGCGCTGCAGAACGCGGCCTCGGTCGCGGGCCTGCTGCTGACCACCGAGGCGATGATCGCCGAGGCGCCGAAGAAGGACGCCCCGCCCCCGATGCCGGGTGGCGGCATGGGCATGGACATGTAGTCCTGCCCGGGACGGGCCAAGGCCCGTCCCAGCCTCCGAGGCACAGGAAAGCCCCGCTCCGGCGGGGCTTTTCTTTTGGTGATCTCAGTCCCGATGCGGTGCGGGGCTCAAGTCCGGCACCGCGGCATCGGTTGCCCCGCGGCAAGCAGCCCGGCCTGACGGCTTGGCACCGAACGCCACGCCCCGGCGTCGACCGATGTGGCCACCGGCGTCAGTCCGCGCCGGGTCCATCCACCGGTGGCCGGTCCAGCGTCTTGCGGCCGGTGAACATGGCCGACACCAGGGAGCCGCCCTCGCGCACTTCCGCGATGATGACGCCGGCCACGTGGAGCGCGGCGAGGCCCAGGAGCACGAAGAACAGTATCTCGTGGGTCTCGACGACGGGTGACCGGAACGCCCGCATGGCCTTCCACGCGGCCGGGTCCACCTGCGACTGGTCGCCGGGCACGAGGGTCGCAGGGTCGATGCCGGGTGCGGCCACCCAGGCGGCGATGCGGCTGCCGAGGGGCGGGTAGTAGATGTCGGTGCCGGCGAGGACGAGGCCGGTCACGGCCTGCGCCGAGAGGACCAGCAGCAACGCCGTCACCATGAGGCGCCCGAGCGGGTTGTGGCCCAGGTAACGCGGGGCTTCGCCCCGCAGGAACCCGCCGACATAGGGGCCGAGGCCCTGCAGCCGGGGCAGGAACGCCCGCCACCGCGCAAAGGGTGTCCCGATGAAGGCCCAGACGAGGCGCCAGGCCAGGTTTGCCGCCAGCCCGTAGCCGAACCACACGTGTACGGTCTTGAGCAGCACCTTGCCGTCGGGGGATACGCCCAGTTCCTTGTCCCACAGGATCGCGGTGCCGAGGGCCGTGAGCCCCAGCACGCAGAAGACGTTGAGCCAGTGGAAGAGGCGGACCTCGAGGTCCCAGACGGGCCAGGCGCGCAGCGCGCTGACCGAAGGGCTTCCGGTGTCGGTCATGGTGGGGTCATCCGGCCGGGGACCCCGTCATCATGCACCGTGGGGGGCTGCTCCACCACACGGTCCCTGCTGCTCCCGGCGGCTGCTAGGCCCGGGTGGATGCCGTACGCGCGGCCTGCGCCAGTTCGACGACGCGGCGGGCGTTGCCCTGCCAGGTCAGGTCGCGGTCGAGGATCGTTTGCCGAGCCGCCGCTCCCAGCCGCTCACGGAGCGTGCCGTCAGCCACCAGCTCGGCCATGGCCCGCTCGAAGTCGCCGGGCTTGCCCCGGTCGAACAGCAGTCCGTTCCCGCCGTTCGCGAGGATCTCGCGGATGTTCGGCGTGTCCGGGGCGATGACCGGCAGTCCGCAGTACATGTACTCGAACAGCTTCAGGGGCGAGGCGTAGGCGGTGACGTCGGGCTGCAGGGCAATGTCGAAGGCAGCCAGCCACTGTGCCACCTCGTCGCGCTGCACGATGCCGGTCACCTGCACCCGGTCGGTGATGCCGAGCTGCGCCGCGAGTGCCTCGAGGTCGGAGCGCGCGGGACCGTCGCCCACCAGCAGCACGCTGGCGTTCTGCTCCGGGTGGGCCGCGACGTACTGCAGGACGCGCTCCAGCCCGTGCCAGTCGCGGATGAAGCCGACGAAGCCCAGCACCAGCCGTCCCTGCAGGCCGCGCCGCGCCTTGGCCTCTTCGCGCCCGGGGGCGCCGTCGAAGCGCGAGAAGTCGATGCCGTTGGGGATCACCTTGAGGCGCTCGTCGGGAACACCTGTCGCCTGCACCATGTCCGCCAGCACCCGGGTGACTGGAAGGCAGTACGCCGCCGCGTTCCAGACGTACCGCTCGCTCCAGCTGGCGAGCTGCTGGAGCGCAATGCCACCACTGTGCTTCGCCCGCTCCTGCAGCAGCGGCGCGTTCACCTCGAGCAGCATCGGCAGGCGGGAGCGCCGCGTTGCCCACACGCCCGTCGGGAAGAACAGCTGGTAGCGCTCGTAGACGACGTCCGGGCGGAAGCTGCGGATCGCCCGCATCAGGCGGAAATACGCCGGCACCGAATAGGCGAACTCCAGCGCCTCATACAGGGCCTTGGGCAGGAAGCGCTTCAGCAGGTCGACGATGCCCGCATCGGACCCGAACTGCTCCGTCTGCACGGCCGCCGGTCCGACGATGAGCACTTCATGCCCCTCGCGCTCCAGGGCCCGCGTCAGCTCTTCGAGGTGGACGAACTGCCCGTCCTTCGACCGGATGCGGTGGTGGAACAGAATCCTCATGCGTACGGGTTCCTCGGGACGGGCGGTGCCGGCGCGGCGCGATGTCAGGCGGCAGCGGAGACGGGCGGGCTGTCGAAATAGTGCCGCGCCAGCCGCGCGAGATACCTGGCCCGCGTCCGGTCCCAGGGCGCAAGGCGCGGCAGTTCGAAGCGGTGGGCGAGGGTCGCGGCGGTGCCCGGCATCGTGGTCACGGCGCAGGTGAAGCCGAGTTCCGCCGCGATGGCGCCGTGCTCGGCGGTGAAGTCGGTGCCGAGCCGGCCGTTGGGGTAGGCGAAGCTCGTCACCGGGGCGCCGATGATCTGCTCGAGCAGGGCCTTGTTCGTCGCCATCTCCGTGCGCGCCTGGTCACGGCCCAGCCGGGCGAGGATGGGATGCGAGTGGGTGTGGGCACCGATCTCCATGCCGGCCCCGTGCAGCTGCCGCAACTGGCTGGTGTCCATCATGAGCCGCGTTACCTGGCTGCCGCTCTCCTGGAGCAGTTCCGTGGCGATGGCCTCGCGCCGGTCGAAGTCGAGGTACTTCATGGCGCCGAGCAGGGTGTCGATGGCGTCGTGGCGGCGTACGCCGATGGTTGCCCGCGGCAGGCCATGTCGCGAAAGATCGATGACAGGACCCTGCCAGGCGCGTACGGCCTCGATGACGCGGTCGTTCCACATGAGGCCGCCGTCGAGGAAGCGTGTCGTGGCGAAGAACGTGGCGGGGAGACCCGCAGCCTGCAAGGCCGGCAGGGCCTGGGTCGCGTTGTCGGCGTAGCCGTCGTCGAAGGTGATGACCAGCGCGCGCCGGGGCAGCCGGCCGTGCTCGAGGGCGGCCACCGCGTCGCGCAGCGTCATGACGGCGAAGGTGCCAGCCAGCCAGCGCAGGATGCCGGCGAACCGCTGCACGTCGGGCTCGTCGGGCAGCAGCGGGTCGGGGGCCGGCAGCACGCGATGGAACAGGACGACGGTCAGCCGGCGCCCTGCCAGCGACAGGCCGTTGAACAGCGTCCTGAAGATACCGTCGTTCATCCGTGAGACATGCCGCACGCGGGCCGGGCGGGGACTGCGGGCATTATCACCGGAGCGTTCCGGCGAGTCCCATATACTTGGTCACAACCCCGTGTGAAGCAGGTCAGCCTGTTTCCCCTGAAGCCCTGTCCCCATGCACTTCCTAGGCGCCGTCATCGACTGGTCCGCACCGGCCTCGGCAAGGCCGGCCCTCGAGCGCATGGCCGCGGCCCGGCGCGTCGCCGGCCGTGACGTGCCGGCCTGGCACGAAGTGCCGGGCGGGCTGGTGGCCGTCGCCGGGCGGGCGCATGCGGCGGCGACCGCGGGCGACGTGACCGTCGTGCTGGTCCATCCGGAGCTGCGGACGGTACCGCGCGCGGCGGAGCTGGCCGCGCAGACGGCGCTCGCCTGCGCCGTCGACCCGCTGCGCGGCCTGCAGGACCTGCCGCAGCCCTGGCACGCCGTGGTCGTCGATGCCCGCGAGCGGCGCGTACTGGTCGCCGGCGACCGCTTCGGCATCGGCCCCCTTTACTACTGGCCGGGCCGCGACACGCTCGTTGCGTCGTCCGACCTCGACGCCCTCGTGGCCCATGGTGCCGTGCCGGCGACGGTATCGCCCCAGGCCCTCTACGACTACCTGTTCTTCCACTGCATCCCGGCGCCGCGGACCATCTATCGCGACGTCGCCAAGCTCGATCCTGCCACCGTGCTCACGTGGGAGGATGGCAGCGCCCGCGTCCAGGAGAGCTGGCATCCCCGCTTCGCCGCCCGGGGCGCCGCCGTGCCGGAGCACCGCGGCCTGCGCGAGCGCCTCGAGGCCGCCGTGGCGGCCCGGTCCCAGGGCCGCGTGGGCGCCTTCCTGAGCGGTGGCCTCGACAGCTCCACCGTCGCCGGCATGCTGGCGCGGCAGCAGCCGGGAGCGTCGTCCTTCACCATCGGCTTCGATGCCGAGGGCTACGACGAGTCCGGCTATGCGCGGATCTCGGCGAACCACTTCGCCACGTCCCACAACGAGTACTTCGTGACGCCGCGGGACGTCGTCGAAACCTGGCCCGCCCTCGCGAGGCACTACGGCGAGCCCTTCGGCAATTCGTCGGTCATGCCGACGTACCACTGCGCGCGGTTCGCCGCGGGCAAGGGGTTCGACGCGCTGCTGGCCGGCGATGGCGGTGATGAGCTCTTCGGCGGCAACAAGCGCTACGTCGACCAGGAAGTCTTCGAGAAGTACTTCAGGGTGCCGGCCCTGTTCCGCTGGGCCGTCGAGACGGGCTACAGCCTGCTGCCGTTCATCACCCGGCTCGACGTCGGGCGGCGTGGCGCCAATTACATCCGCCAGGCAAAGCTCGGCGTGCCCGACCGCCTGCAATGGTGGAACTTCCTGAACCGCTTCCCCGAGGACCAGCTCTTCGAGGGCGACTGGATCCGCGGCATCGACACGGCGCTGCCCCGCGCGGCCTGGCGGGCTCGCTACGCCCAGGCGGGCGAAGTCGCACCGCTGCACGCGATGCTCTACCTCGACTGGAAGTACACGCTCGCCGACAACGACCTGGTCAAGGTCAACGCCATGTGCGACCTGGCGGGCGTCGACGTGCGCTACCCCATGCTCGATGCCGCCGTGGTCGACTACTCGACGGCGATACCGGCGGCGGCCATGGTGCCCCAGGGGCGGCTCCGGGGCTTCTACAAGGACGCGATGCAGGGCTTCCTGCCCCAGGCGGTCATCGACAAGTCGAAGCACGGCTTCGGCCTGCCCTTCGGCGTCTGGATGCGCGACGACCCCGCCCTGAACGACATGGCCGAGTCGGCGCTGCGGGCCTTCGCGAAGCGCGGCATCATCCGGCCTGACTTCATCGACCACGCCATCGGCCTGCTGCGGGGCGATGCGCCGGGCTACTACGGCGAGCTGATCTGGATCCTCGTCACGCTGGAGTTCTGGCTCTCGCGGCCCGCAGCTCCCGCTGCCCGCATGGGCTGACCCGGCGCCGGCCGGGGAACTTGCGCATGGCGTGCCGGCACGCTGGCCGGCCCGGAGCCCGACCCCGCCGGTGCTACCTGGCCGGGCCCACCACGTAGGGCACCTGGGCCTTCAGCGCCGCGATCTCCGCCAGGTCCTTCGGCGGCACCAGCCACAGCGGCGCATTCCTGCGGATGTAGTCCTTGAGCCGCTCGCTCGGCAGGGCGTCGAACGACGGGTACCGCCAGCTGACGGCGCTCGCGACGATGGGGCCAGGCCCCGTGCCCGTCCACACGTACTGGTAGCGATCCGGCTCGGCCAGGCCCTTTTCCGGCCGGAGGAAAAAGTCGTTGACCTCGAAGCGCCGGCTGCGCTTGCCGTCGGGCCGGACGCGATCGGTGAACATCGAATAGTTGTAGTGGGTGAGGCTGCCGATCTGCCGGGCCGTGTAGTTGCGGCGCGGGGGCTCCGCAAAGACGCTCGCCGTGTCGTGGCTCTCGACGCTGTAGACGATCTCGTCGCCCTCGAGCGTGTAGGTCTTCACCTGGAACGGGTAGGCCGTGGGGCGCCGCGGCCTGCCGTCGGGGCCCCTCTGGATCTCGCCCGTCGCGGGGTCCAGCGCGATGAAGATCTTGCGCGACAGCTGCACCCAGGTGTCGGGGCGTTCCGGGTCCCTGAACACGCGGGCCACGTCGATGCCCTCCATCAGCGCGACCACCTGGCCGGTCTGGTCGTCCATGACATGGCCCGTGGCGTACCAGTACACCGGCTGGCCGTCGCCGGCCCGCAGGCTGATCCAGGCGGCGAAGTTCTCCGGGGTGAAGCCGCCGGCCAGCGTGGCGACGGGGGCCAGTGACGCGATCAGCAGTGTCAGCGCAGCACGCATGGGCGTCTCCTCCGCAAGCCGGTGTCGACCCGAGTGTGACGCCGGCGGCCGGCGCGGCTCAACTGCGCAGCGTCACCGGCTCGATCTTCCGCACGAGCAGCATGATGCACAGCGCGGACACGATGTGCATCGAGGCGACGGCCACGAACACCGGCTCGTAGGAGTAGCGGTCGATGGTCCAGCCGATGACCGGCTGGGACAGCGCAGCGGCGAGGCTGCCGGCGGCGCCGCTGGCGCCCCAGACGGTCGCCACGGCAGTGGGCGGGAAAATGTCGGCGGGCACGGCGAAGAGCGACGCGCTCTTGACCTGGATGCCGAACACCCCGAGGCCCATGCACACCACCGCCAGCAGCGGTGATTCGACGTAGACGGCCGGCAGCGCGAGGGGCACCAGCAGCGCGCCCGTCCAGATCATCATCTTGCGCGACGCATCGACGGAGAACCCGGCCCGCACCAGCCGCTGGCCGGCATAGCCGCCGGCCAGCGACCCCAGGTCGGCGAAGACGAAGGGGATGGCCGCCGCCCAGGCGATCTGCGCCAGCCCGAAGCCGCGGACGTCGGCCAGGTAGTTCGGGATCCAGAAGGCCAGGAAGTAGAAGGCGCCGTCGCCGGCGAACCGGGCCAGGGCCAGGCCCCAGGTCTGGCGGTAGGAGAACCAGTACCGCAGCCGCGCGAAGTACCCGCGGAGCTCCCCGGCCAGCGATCCGCCAGCCGCAGCCGGCGCGACCACGCCGGCCGGCCGGTCGGCCAGCACCAGGGCCCGCTCGGTGGCATCCAGCGACGGGTCTGCCTCCGGCAGGTGGAAGTGCCGCTGCCAGAGCCACACCCAGACGAGGCCCAGCGCACCGGGGACGATGAACGCGGCCTGCCAGCCCTCGGTGGGCGAGAGCCCCCGGGCGTGCAGCCCGTCGAAAGTACTGATGATCAGCGCGATGAGGGGCGGGGCCACGATGGCGCCGAGCCCCGTGCCGGCGGTGATGAAGCCGCTCGCCATGCTGCGTTCGGCCCGCGGAAACCACTCGGCCACCACCTTGTAGGCCGCCGGGAAGTTGACCGCCTCGGTGATTCCCAGCAGCCCCCGGGCGGCGAAGAACCCCCCGACGCCGCGGGCGAAGGCGTGCACCGCCGAGGCGATGCTCCACCAGAACACCGCCAGCGACAGCGCGCGCTTGCTGCCGAGCCGGTCGATGAGGGGGCCCAGCAGCAGCTGGCCGGCCGCGTAGGTCGCGAGGAAGGCGAAGGTGATGAGCCCGTACTGCTCGTTGCTGAAGCCGAACTCGCGCCGGATCAGCGGTGCCGCCACGGACAGCGCCAGCCGGTCGACGTAGCCGATCATCGTGACGGCGCAGAGCATGATGGCGACCCACCAGCGCTTCTGCGTCCACCACCGCGGGGCGTTGCGGGTTGCAGGCTGCACGGTGCCGATCATCGCATCGGGTCACGCGCGCGGCCAGTCCGCAGGGCGCGACGCGCCGGGCACCGGTGTACCATCGCGGCATCCCGGACGTGGTGGATGCGACGCGTGGTTGACCAGGTCATTGTCGTGGGCGCGGGCCCGGTGGGCCTCACCTGTGCCGCGCTGCTGGCGCGGGCCGGCATCCCGGTGCTGGTGCTCGAAGCGACGCTGGAGCGCGGGCGCGACCTGCGGGCCTCGACCTGGCACCCGCCGACGCTGGACCTGCTCGACGAACTGGACCTCGCCACGCCCCTCGTAGCGGCCGGGCTCGTGACCCCGACCTGGCAGGTGCGGATGCATCCCTCCGGCGAGCGCGCGGTGTTTGATCTCGCGGCGATCGCCGGCGACACGCGCCATCCCTATCGGCTGCAGTGCGAGCAGCAGGTCTACTGTGAACTGCTCGAGGCACGGCTGGCCGGCATGTCCCGGGTGACCGTCTGGCGCGGCGTCGAGGTCACCGACGTCGCGCAGGCCGACGACCACGCGACCGTGACGGTGCGCCGGTCCGGCGGCGCGACCGAGGCGCTGCCGGCCGCCTGGGTCATCGGCGCCGACGGCGCCCGCAGCCGGGTGCGCGAGGCCGTGGGCCTGCAGCTCGAGGGCAGCACCTATCCCGAGACGACGATCCTCGCGACGACGACCTTCCCCTTCCAGGCGCACCTCGACGGGCTCTCGAACGTCAACTACTGCTGGTCGGCCGAGGGCACCTTCAGCCTGCTGCGCCTGCCGCGGCTGTGGCGCGTGAGCCTCTACGCCGACGAAGGCGAGTCGGTGGAGCAGGCCATGCAGGCGGACTCCATCGAGGCCAAGCTGCAGCGGATCGTGCCGACGGGGGTGCCTTACGAGGTGCTCGAGGCCCGCCCGTACCGCATCCACCAGCGCATCGTCGCCAACTACCGCCAGGGTCGCGTGCTGCTGGCCGGTGATGCGGCCCACCTCAACAGTCCCAGCGGCGGCATGGGGATGAACGGCGGGCTGCACGACGCGTTCAACCTCTGCGGGAAGCTCGTCCGCGTCTGGCACGGCGAGCCGCCGGCGCTGCTCGACCGGTACGGGCGCCAGCGCCGGCCCATCGCCCGGGAGCAGATCCTCGCCCAGGCCCACCAGAACCGGACGCGCATGCAGGAGCGCGACCCGGCGAAGCGCCGCGAGACCCTGCGTGACCTGCAGGCGACCGCCGCCGATCCCGCGCGGGCGCGGGACTACCTGCTGCGCACCTCCATGATCACGGGCCTGCGCCAGGCCGCCGCGATCGAGTGACTGCCTTCGCCGGCCGAGAGCTTCGCGATGATGACCCCGACCAGAACGCCCCGCCGCTTCACCGTCCCTGACCGGGCCACCAGCCTCATCAATGGCGTGTACGCGACACCGGCTGCGGACGCCTTCGGGCTGCCGGTGGTGTATCCGGCGACGGAGGAAGTGGTCAGCACGCTCTGCGAGGCCGATGCCGCCGAGGTCGACGCCGCAGTCCGTGCCGCGCGGCGTGCCTTCGACAGCGGGCCATGGCCGCGCCTCGGCGTCGATGCCCGCAAGGACATCCTCTACCGCATCCGCGACACCCTGCGGTCCCACACCGAAGAGCTGGCCTTCCTCGAGTGCCTGAACGCCGGGCTGCCCATGGTGCGCGTGCGTGAGCAGATCGGCCGGGCGGCGCGCAACTTCGAGTTCTTCGCCGAAGTGGCCAGCACCCTGAAGGGCGAGACGTACACGGGGCTCGAGGGCTACCTCACCTTCGTGACGCGCGAGCCGAAGGGCGTCGGCGCACTCATCGCGCCGTGGAACGCCCCGATCGCCCTGGCCTCGATGCGGGTGGCCACCTGCATCGCCTTCGGCAACACCTGCGTGCTCAAGCCCTCGGAGTACACGCCCCTCTCGGTGCTGCGCATGGTCGAGCTGTTCCACGAGGCGGGGCTGCCGCCCGGCGTCGTGAACGTCGTCAACGGCCGGGGGAGCGTCACGGGCGTGGCGCTGGTGTCCCATCCCGGCATCGACATGGTCGGGTTCACCGGCGGCACCCGGACCGGCGCGGCGATCATGGCGGCAGCAGGCCGGAACCTGAAGCCGTGCATCCTCGAGCTGGGGGGCAAGAGCGCCAACATCATCCACCCGTCGGCCGACCTCGACCGGGCCCTCGACGGTGCGCTGGCCGGTATCTACTCGAATAACGGCCAGCAGTGCCTCGCCGGCTCCCGCATCCTCGTGCACCGGTCGGTTGCAGACGGCTTCATCGCGCGCTTCGTCGAGCGAGCCCGGCGCATCCGCATCGGTGATCCCATGGACCCGGCGACGGAGCTGGGCCCCCTGGCCTTCGCCGGCCACCTCGAGCGGGTGCTGGGCTACGTCGACGTGGCCCGGCAGGAAGGTGCCACGCTGCTGACCGGCGGCCGCAGGGCGCCGGGCTTCGACCGGGGCTTCTACCTCGAGCCCACCGCCGTGCTGGCACGGGACAACGCGAGCCGCGTCTGCCAGGAGGAGATCTTCGGGCCCTTTGCGACCTTCCTCGTCTACGACTCGCTCGACGAAGCCATCGCCATGGCCAACGACTCGCCCTTCGGCCTCGTGGCCTACGTGTGGGTCGGCGATGTCGACGTCGTGATGCGCGCGAGCCGCGAGTTGCGTGCCGGCACCGTGTGGGTGAACACCACCATGGTGCGCGAGCTGCGGGCCCCCTTCGGCGGATACAAGCAGTCGGGGGTCGGCCGCGACGGCGCCACGTCGAGCGTCGAGTTCTTCACCGAGCTGAAGACGACCACCATCCCGGTCGGCCCCGTGCCGCTGCCGCGCCTCGGCGCCGGGTCATGAGGCCGGCTGCGCGGCGGCTTTGAGCTGTCGCGGATCCAGTCGATACCGGTTCAGGATGAAGATGCTGCCTGCGTGCAGCAGCGCCGGGGCGACGATGTAGGCCAGGGATATCCCCCGCAGCACTCCGGGCGTCTGCTCGACGATGCTGCCGTCCCGGGACTCGACGAAGCCGATCAGCGACAGGAAGAACAGGAACAGCGTCGAGCCCAGCGCGTTGCCGATCTTGTCCACGGCCGAATAAACCGCTGACAGGGTGCCCTCGCGGCTGATGCCGGACCGCAGCCGGTCGTAGTTCACCGTGTCCGTCAGCACCGAAAAGGACATCAGGATGAAGCCGCCGTTGAAGAGGCCGATGCCCGCGGCGATCAGCCAGACCAGCCACAGCGAGTCCTTGTCGGCGAGGAAGTAGCCCTGGATCGTGATGGCGTACAGGATCAGGCACCACTTGTAGACCGCCATCTTGCCGAACCGGGCCGAGGCCCAGACGAGCACGGGCATCGACGCGATGGAGGCCACCGAGATGACGATGATCCAGACGGGGATCACGTCGAAGGCGCCCAGGCCGAGTCCGAAGGCGTAGGCGAAGAAGAAAAACCCGCCCGCGTAGCCGATGCCGGCGCTGATGTACTGCACGATGTTGGCGGTGATCAGCACGACGAAGGGCTTGTTCTGCCAGGCGACCCGCAGCTGCTCCCGCAGCGGCAGCGTTCCTTCGGTGGCGGCGCGAGCCGGCGCGCGGGCCGTGCCGAGGAACACCCAGAGGGCGGAGGCTGCGATCACGGCGCCGAGCACGAGGCCCATGACCTCGTAGCCGTCGCGCGGCGTGCCGCCGCCGCCGGCCACCCAGGCGACGATCTTCGGCGCCAGCGCGCCGCCGACGACCAGTCCGATGGCAAGGCACGCGTTACGGAAGGAGAGGAGCTTCGTCCGCTCGTCCGGGTCGTCGGACATCTCCGACGCCATGGTCAGGTACGGCACCGAGTAGAGCGAATACCCGGTGTTGAGCACCAGGTAAATGACGGTCATGTAGGCGAAGAGCGTGAACTGGCGGTCAGTGGCCGGGCCCACGAAGAGCAGCACGAAGGACAGCGCGGCGATCAGCCCGCCGGCCAGGATGAACGGCCGCCGCCGTCCCCAGCGGCTCTGGCTGCGGTCCGAGAGGATGCCGGCGACCGGGTCGGCGAGCACGACCCAGAACTTGGCGATGATGATGACGATGCCGGCCAGCGCCGCCTCCATGCCCAGCACCGTGGTCATGTAGATGGGCAGGATCAGCGCCGGCGTGTCGCGCAGGATCTGGCCGCCCACCTGGCCGGCGCCGTAGCCCACATACGTGGAGACGGGAAGCCGGCTGCTGCTTCTGCCCGACGAATCAACGGCCATGCGCTGGTGCCCTGCCTGGCGGAGCCCGTGCCCCGCGGCGGCCGATCATGCCACACGGCCCGGGCGCCATTTAACAGAACGCACCCGGCCCCGCTGCCGGGCGGCGGTGGCGGGTGGATCCGTCCACTGGTAGGGTTGAGCGCAGTCCACATAAGTAAAGAGCCAAGAACAATGGACGCGTCCGCCCCCAGCCGTGTTGCGCCACAGGTTCGTGCCGTGTCGCCGCGCTACCCGCTGGCAGCCGCGCTGCCAGCCATCGCGTGGCTTGCGGCAGCCCCCGCACCGGCGGTGGCGCAGACGCCCGTCGCCGAGGGCAACATCGTCTTCGTACGGGGTGCCGACGGTCTGGGCGAATTGCAGATGCTGGGCGGCACGCTGGCCATCAGGGACGCGGCGCTGGGCCCGGTGACTGCGACTGACGCGTTCCTCGCCAACGGCTTGATCAACGCGGCTGGTGCCGATGCCAAGCTCGAGCTGTACGGTGCCACCAGTGTCCCGGGCGCCACGTTCGGCGGCACGTTCCCCGCCAACGGCATGTACATCTCCGCCAGCGGTGCGGAGAGCAGTACCCCCCTCGATGTCATCAACAAGGGCCAGCTCTACCAGACCGGCAACGGCAAGCTGACCCTAGGTGGTGCCGCGCGGTTCATCAACGACGTCTCTTCGACCTACTACATCCAGAACGATCTGGGCGTCGACCGGACTTCCGATCTCGCCGCCGCGTCCTTCGTCAACCGGGGCGGGGCGGTGATCAAGGTGGAGGGCACCGGTACCGCCCTGTTCCGGGTGCCGGTCCTCCAGGAGCAGTTCGGCAAGTTCGAGACCTGGCAGGGAACCATCCAGCTGGGCCTTGGCGGCTCTTTCGCGGACCCCACTTTCTATGCCGATGCCCTGGGCGGCAACCAGAGCCCGTACGGCATCATTTTCAACGGCTCCAGTGTCTTCACCGGCTTCGCCACGACCGAGACGGGCAGCCTGCTGTTGAAGGACAGAAGCCGGATCACCCTGGCGCCCGGTGGTCCCTTCGGCCTGGCGGAATGGTCGCAGCGCGCCAATTTCATGGTCGACGGTTTCCAGAGCCTGCTCGACATCCGGGCTGGCGCGGTCTTGTACAACACCGGTTCCCTGGTGACGGATTTCGGCGGCGCCGTGATTGGTGGCGCCACCGGGCCGGTTTCCCCCGGATTGCCCACCCGCGGCCTGCTGCGCAACGACGGCAGCTTCGGCGGCGTGATACTCGGTGAGCGCCTCGACCCGTCCTTTCCCCCCGACTTCGCGGACTTCCGGCTGATTGATGTGCGCAACGAGCGTGGGGCGACATTTGTTTTCCGCCCCGTCTCCGCGGCAGATTTCGATCCAGCCCGCTTCTCCGAAACCAACCTCGTGGGCAGCTTCGAGAACTACGGAAGCGTCGGCATCGCTCCGGTCATCGACGTATTCGGGGTCACCCCGACCGTGGTCCAGGCTGGCGTGTTCACCCAGGAGCAGAGGGGCGCGCCGATTTTTGGCAGGACGGCCGGACTGTTCATAGAGCAGGACGCGGAACTCCGGGCGGGCATTTTTCGCCAGACCGGTGGCGATACCGTGGTCAATGGCCTGCTGACCGGTGGGCTCGTGCAGTTCCTGGGCGGGACCCTGTCCGGCTCCGGAACGATCACCTACGACCTGGCCTTCACCTCCGCCATCGAAACCGGTGACGTGCGGATACGTCCGGGAAACTCACCCGGCATCCTGACGATTGACGGCAACCTGCAGGCGCTCGGCACGACCTTCGACATCGAGATCGCCGGCCGCGACGCCGGCACGCTCTTCGACCAGCTCATCGTCACCGGCCAGGCGAACATCCAGGGCGGCATCCTCAACCTGTACTTCATCGACGGCTTCGTGCCCGGCGAGGGCGACCTGTTCGACTGGCTCGTGGCGTACGGTGGCCTGTTCGGCAGCGAAACGCTGACGGTGAAGGTCTTCAGCGACCTGGCCCTCATCGACGGTTCCCTCGACGAGTTCGGCAGGTTCATCGTCGCGTCCGTGGTGCCCGTGCCCCTGCCGCCGGCGGCCTGGGCGCTGGGCTCCGCGGTGTTCGCGCTCGGAGGCCTGGCCCGGCGGCGGTCCACCGCCGCCTAGGGTCGCCGGCGACCGCGCTACCTGCGCCGGTCCGGTACGGTCACCGGCGGCGCCTTTCGTGGCCGCCGCAGCGTTCGCCCGCTGACGGTCAGAGGTGCTCCCAGAGCTCCTGCTCGTATTCGAGGCGGTCGATGTCCTCGCCGTGGAAGTGGCTGCGGGACACGATCCCCACGGGCTGCCCGTCGCGCACCACGGGTACGTGGCGGAAGCCGCGCTCCGACATGAGCCGCAGGGCGTCGATGGTCCGGTTGTCCGCGGGGAGGGTCGCCGGATCCGGCGTCATGACGGCAGCGAGCGTCGTCGTCGCCGGATCGCGGCCTTCGGCGAGCACCCGCACCACGGCGTCCCGGCCCGTGAAGATCCCGGCCAGCCGGCCGTCAGCGCCGGTGACGAGCACCGAGCCGACGCGCCGGTCGCGCATCGCCCGGGCCGCTGCGAGGACGGTGGCCGACGTGGGCAGCAACAGTGGCTGCTGCCCCGTGACCAGGCTGGACAGCTTGCGCATGGGAATCTCCTGGGGTCCTGGACCGGCAGACAGCATAGGCAGGCGCGGGGCGCCGGCCGATCCGTGATTCCCCTGAGGTGCGCTCGCGCCCCGCGGGACCGGGGCTGACCGGATGCGGCTTCCGGCCGCCCGCGCTGCCTCTTCGGTCCGGCTCCGGCCCGCTGCAACCCTCGGGGCAGGCATTGCCCGCGGCGCGGGTCAGTGCCGGTGTGGTGCGGCTCCGGCAGCACGGCGACGACGGCGCCCGGCGGCGCCGAGCGCGAGCACCGCGGAGCCCAGCGCCCAGGCCGCCGGCGGCAGCGGTACCGGCGTGACGGAATCGACGTAGAGCGACCCGTCGCCCAGCAGGAAACCACCGATGGTGCCGGCGTCGCTGAAGAAGCTGACCGTCAGCGTGTCGAGCCCTGAGGCGAAGCCCGACACGGCGAGCCACGCGAAGGTGTCGCCCGGCGTCGGCAGGAAGCCGTCGAGGAAGCGGAAGTTCACGGTGGCGCCGTCGAGGTTGGCGTCGCCGTTGACGACCAGCTGGTCGAACAGCGTGCCCGGATCGAGCCCGGCCACCTCGATGTCGAAGATGGCGCCCGCCGCGTCGAGATTGCCGTTGATGGTGAGGATGCCCGGTGAGTTGCCGGGCTGCACGGTCAGATCGGCACCGAACGTGACCGCGCTGGTGAGTCCGCCGGTGTACTCGATGGTGCCGCTGCCCCCCACGGTGCCAGCGAGGAATTCGACGACGCCGGCACGCAGCAGTCCGTTGACCACAGTGGTGCCGCCCTCCTGCCGGAAGCTGCCCTCCTGGCCCGCAATGATGGTGAGGTCGAGAGCGGCGGACGAGCCGATCGTCGTTCTCGTGAACTTGGCGCCATCCCGCTGCAGGTAGGTGCCCTGCCCCGACAGGCTGCCGAAGCCCGAGAGTGTCACGGAGCCGGTGTTGTCGAACGTTCCTGCCAGCTGCATGGATCCCTGGTTGGCCAGACCGCCGCCTGCCTCCACGGTCAGGGTGTCGAAGGCGTACAGGTTGCCGCTGTTGAGCAGCTGGCCGCCGGACTGGATGGTCAGGGGCGCGTTCTGGAAGAACGCATTGCTGGAGGTGCCGAGGACGGCCCCGCCACCGACGTACAGGGAGGTCGGGCTCGTTGCGCCCAGGCCCCCCAGCTGGACCGTGCCCGAGCCGGTGATGTTGACCGTGCCGCCGCCGATCTGGTGGCTGCCCCAGAGTTCGAGCACCCCGGGACCCGACGCTTCGAGCTGGGCGGAGCTGCCCGCGGGCACGAGCGGCACACCCTCGTGATACCCGCCACTGGCCAGCGTCAGGGTGCCGCTCGAGACGGCGATGCGCCCCGCGTTGTCGACGAACGGAAAGATCCGGGTCGGCAGTCCGAGGGAGAGCGGGTCGCTGGCCTGGAGGGTGCCGGTCGACCGGTTGTAGACCTGGACCAGGCCGCCCTGCGACGGGAAGCTGCCGATCTGTGAAGGTCCCTGGATGTCCACCACGCCCGCATTGTCGAACGTCGATTCGAAGTACAGGTCCAGGGCGCCCGTCTGGTCGAAGTCCGTCTGGTTGTTGCGGATGGTCATCAACCCGGTCTCGGGGTTGACCAGGCTGCTCGTGCCTGTGCCGCGCAACTCCAGGGATCCGTCGACGAAGGTGATGTCGCCCAGGGTGAAGGTGCCCGGCCCGGAGAAGACGCTCGCCCCGAGCGCGCCATTGGACTGGATCGTCGTCACGCCCGGACGCACGCCAAAGCCGGGGCCAACGCCGCGATTCGTCAGCGTGCCGCCACGCATGGTCAGGCTGGCGGCATCGAGGCTGGCGACGTTGAGTGACGCTCCGGGGCCAATGGTCAGTGCCCGCCCGGTGGCGTCGACCGAGCGCGCCTGGCCCTGGATCGCCGCTCCCCCCGGGGTGCCGATGGTGAGTGACACGCAATTCCCGCCGCAGGTCGACGTGGCATCGACGTTCTCCTGGCTGGTCGGTAGCTGCCCGCCGTCCCAGGCCGAGGGGTCGCCCCAGTACGGCCCTTCGAGCGTGAAGGTCTGGGCCAGGGCCACCTGCGGCAGGAGGGTGGCGCCGAGCGCTGCTGCGAGGATGCGCATGGGATATCTCTCCGCGGTGACGGCGCACGGCACCGGCTGTCGGGTCACACGTGCCTGATGAAGGGGGAAAATCGGATTCGTTCTCCGGCGTGGACTTCTCGGGACCACTGCCTGTGCTGCAAGCTAGCACCGGGCTGGCCGCGGAGCCATAGGGATTCCCCGCGGCGCTCTGCCCCCCCGGCTACGTTATGTCCACCGACCCGTCACCGCCGTCCGACGCGGCCAAGGCTTCACCCATGCAGACCTTCGTCCGATGCCTGTACCTCCTTGCGATCCTGTCGGGCGGCCAGCTGGCCCATGCCGCCGACACGCCCCAGCCTTGGGGAAGCCTACGCTTGCTCGAACGCGAGATCCCGCCGGGCGAGAAGCGCAAGTTCAGCTACCAGGCGACGCGGACCTTCGAGGGTTCGTTCCTCGATACGGCGGTCTTCGTCGCCCGCGGCCGGCGGGCCGGGCCGACGCTGTGCCTCGTCGCGATGATCCATGGTGACGAGCGCAACGGCTTCGAGGTGGCGCGCGAGGTCTTTTCCGGCACCGATGCCGGCAGCCTGGCGGGCACGCTGATCGCATTGCCGGCGGCTAACGTCCACGGCTTCCGCACCGGTAGCCGCTACATGCCCGACCGCCGCGACCTGAACCGGTCATTCCCCGGCTCGCCGACCGGCAGCAACAGCGCCGTGATTGCGTCGATCATCTTCGGCACGCTGCGCGAGCAGTGCACGGCGGTCATCGACCTGCACACCGGCTCCTTCGACCGCGGGAACCTGCCGCAGGTCCGTGTGGACCTGGCGAACGAGCGGGCCCTCGACCTGGCCCGCACCTTCGGCGCGCCGGTCATCATCGGCGGGGCAGGGCCGAAGGGCAGCATGCGCCGCGAGCTCATGGAGGCCGGCATCCCGACGATCATCTACGAGGCCGGGCTGCCGCTGCGCTTCGAGCCCGACGAGATCGCCGCCGGCGTGCGCGGCGTGCGCAACGTGATGGTGGGGCTCGGCATGACCAGCGGCCGTGCGACGCCGCCGACGCCGGCGACCCGCGTCTTCAGCCGCTCGAGCTGGGCGAGGGTGCCGCTGGGACAGGGTGGCGTCTATTACCCGGCACGCCAGGCCGGTGAGGACGTACGCAAGGGCGACATCGTCGCGCGCATCTACGACCCGTTCACCGACGAGCGCTACGACGTGCCGTCACCCCTCGACGGCTACATCGTGGGCCTCGCGGTGCCGCAGGTGGTGTTCTCGGGCTACGCCCTCGTGCACATCGCCCGGCGCTGAAGCAGGGCCCGCGCGGCCGGCCCTTGTGCTGCCCGGGCCGGAGGGCGGCGCAGCCGCGGCGTGAGTGCGACCCGGAGAGCGCGACCCCGGGGCTGGCAAGGGGCAGTCGCCTGCGACGAAATGGCCGCTCTCCGCCGGGCCGTGGGCCGCCCCGGCCATGCGATGATCCGCCGCGGGCTCCGCAGGAACCAGCCATGCCAGACGCCGTCCCGGCACCGGTCGCCGCCAGCGAGCGCATCGCCGCGCTCGACGTGACCCGTGGTGCCGCAGTACTCGGCATCCTGCTGATGAACATCTGGGCCTTTGCCGGTCCCCAGGGCTTCTTCGACTACCCGGTGGCGGTGGCGGACTGGCCCGGCGCGCCGGTGGCCACCTGGGCCCTGGTGCATACCCTCTTCGAGGGCAGCCAGCGGGCGCTCTTCTCGCTGCTGTTCGGTGCCGGCATGCTGCTCATGGTGGAGCACCTCGAGCGCAGCGCGCCCGGCGTGAGCCCGGCCCGGGTCTACTACCGCCGGGTCGGCTGGCTGATCGTCATCGGCCTCGTCGACGCCTTCGTGCTGCTGTGGCCGGCGGACATCCTCCTGACCTACGCGCTGTGCGGGCTCGTGCTGTACCCGTGCCGGCGGCTGCGGCCCGTCGTGCTGCTGGCCATCTCGCTCGCCATCATGGGTGGCAACGCGGCACTGCGCGCGGCCGACGTCGCGGAGGGCCGCGCCCAGCAGGCGACCTGGGCACGCGTCGCGGGCCAGGACCCCGCCATGCTGACGCCGGACGAGGCAGCGGCCGTCGAGGAGTGGCAGAAGGTCCTCGACCGCGCCCGGCCTGACCTGCAGTCGACCGGACTGCAGGAGTCGCTGCGGGTGATGAGCGAGGGGCCGCTGGCGGCCTTCTATGTCGAGCGTGCCCGCACCAGCCTGATCCTGCAGACCGTCGTGGCGCTGAACGCCTGGCTGCTCGACGCGCTGGCCGTGATGTTCCTCGGCATGGCGGCGCTGCGGGCGGGCCTGCTGACGGGCGGTGTGTCGACGCGCACGCTGTGGGTGATGATCGGTGCCGGCTACGGCCTCGGCCTGCCACTGTCCCTCGGTGAGACACTGGCCCTCTTGGGCTCGGACTTCGATCCCCTCGTGGACCGGCAGTACCTGGTGGTCTACGACCTGCGGCGCGTCGCCGTCGCGGCGGGGCACCTCGGTGTCATCCTGATGGTGGTGCGGGCTGCACCGTCGGCTGCCCTGGTCCGGCGGCTCGCCGCCGTCGGCCGCATGGCGCTGTCGAACTACCTCGCGCAGTCGATCCTGTGCGGGCTCATCTTTTATGCGGTGGGGTTCGGCCTGTACGGACGCTTCACCGGTGCGTACCTGTACGGGGTCGTGGCCTTCGTCTGGGCGCTGCAGCTCGCCTGGAGCCCCTGGTGGCTTGCCCGCTACCGGTTCGGCCCGGCGGAGTGGCTGTGGCGATCGCTGACCTACCGCCAGCGTCAGCCGCTGGCCCGGGCCCCGGCACCGGCCTGAGCCGCGGCCGGGTCGGCCGGGATCATCGGCACGGTGCCGTAGACCCAGCCATCGGGATCGGTGTGCCGCGCCGGTGAAGCAATGACACGGTAGTCGCCCCGCCGGTCGAGCTCGTCCAGCGCGAGCCGGTCGAGCTGCCAGCCCCGGGCACGCAGCGAGCGCATCAGCTCCCAGTAGGAGCGCAGCAGCCGGTCCTCGCGGTCGATGGCGATGTCCGGGAACTGCACGCGGTCCGGCGTGCGCTTCGGCTGGTGCGCTTCGGCGATGGCCTTGTCCTGGTAGACGTTGCGCAGGTTGCGGTCCAGGTGGTCCTTGTCCTTGTCTGCCTCGAGCATGAAGTTGCGGAAGGCGACGAGGAAGATGCGGGTGTTCTCTTCGTCGACGGGCGTCGACAGCGAGTAGAAGGCATTGACGAAGCCCGAGCCCGGCATGCCGATGTCGATGCGCCCGTAGAGCGTGAAGCCCGGCACGTAGAACGACAGGTGCGACTTGACCGTCGCGCGCTCGGTGCGCAGCTTGGCCCAGCTGCCGCCCCGAGGCGGCGGGTGTGACACGAGGTCCGTGTAGAAGCCGTTGGTCGTGAAGCTGACCTGGTGCTCCGACGGCCGGCTCGGGTTCTCCTCGTTCAGCGCGATGCCGTGGACGATGTGCAGGTGCACCTGGTCCAGGTCCACCCACTTGGTCACGTGCAGGTTGGCCTTCCACGTGTCGGTGAAGGTGACCATGCGCCAGCCGTCGTTGCCGAACTCGGGCATGTCGAACAGCGGATGGGCCGCGGCCGGCTCGTCGCCAAGGAAGACCCAGACGAGGCCGAACTTCTCCTGGGTCGGGTAGGCATCGACCCGGGCGCGCTTCGGGATGCCCTCGCGCGGCGTCGCGGCCGACGGAATCATCGTGCACTGGCCCTCGCCGTTGAACCGCCAGCCGTGGAACGGGCAGGCGAGGGTATCGTCATCGTGGCACTTGCCCTGGGCGAGGCTCGCACCCCGGTGGCAGCACACCGACGACAGGCAGTGCGCCCGGCCCTGCGTGTCGCGGAACAGGACGAAGTCCCTGCCGAGCATGCGCACCTTGAGCGGGTCGGCCGTGAGGCTCGCGCTGAAGTCGGCGACGTACCAGACGTTCTTGAACAGCATGGCGGACTCCCGTGGCTCGGCAGTGTTGTGGCACAGGCGGGGTGGGCTGGCAAGCGTGGCTTCAACCTACGCGGCGCCGGCCTCCGGCGGCTCGCTGTTGCGCTGCCCGTTCCGCCGGCGTACAGGCGCGGCGTCAGCCCGGCGGCTGCTCGGGCACCGGCTCTGCCTCCACGACACCGATGCTCCGCAGCCTCGGCATGTCGAGGATGCCGACCTGGTCTGCGGCCGGCAGGCTGATGAGGCCCTCGCTTCGCAGCCGCGTCAGGGCCCGGCTCACCGACTCGCTGGTCAGGCCGAGGAAGTCGGCGATGTCGGCCCGCGACATCGGGATGTCGGTCATGGCGCCGGGGCGCCCGAGCTTCCGCTGCCGGTAGTCGAGGTACCAGAGGAACGACGCGACGCGCTCGAGGGCGGTCTTGCGGCCCAGCGTGAAGACGAGTTCCTGGACGCTGTCCAGCTGCCGGGTGACCTGGACACGGATGCGACGCTCCAGCGCCGGCGTCGTCGTGACGAGGCCCTCGAGCTGGTGGCGCGCCAGCCGGCACAGGGCGACGTCGGTGGCCGCCCAGGCGCCGTACGCATAGCGCTGCTCGTAGGTGAAGGCGAAGAAGTCCCCGGGGAAGAGGAAGGCGAGGATCTGCCGCTTGCCCTCGTGGGTGAGCCGGGCGACGTGGGCGTGCCCCGCGCGCAGGATGAAGACCGCGTCGGCGGCGGCCCCGGGCTGCACCAGCCACCGGCCCGCCGCATGCTCCTCCGCGTGGGCCATCGCCAGCAGGCGGGCGCGGGTCTCCTCGTCGAGCGCGCCGCAGAGGGTGCCCTGCCGGGCGAGGCACTGCGCACAGGCGGACATGGTGCGGCGATGCTAACTGATCTGGATCAGTGCGGCGCGGCGGCGGGTGCCGGCAGCATCAGGCCCTCCTGTCATTCCGGATGCGGCTGCCATGTCCTGGACCAACATCAAGAACGAAATGACCCTGCTGGCCCACAACGAGGGCGTGTGGGCCGACACCTACCGCTGGCTCGACGCCGAGGGCAACAAGACCGACGAGCACCGCTGCACGATGCTGGTGATCTTCCCGGACCGGCTGCCCTTCGCCTATCACCAGGTCAACATGTACACCTGGCGCGACGGCCGGGCGAAGACCAAGGAGTTCCGCATCCGCTATGTCGAGGGATCGCGGCGCTTCGCCATCTGGGACAAGGACGTGGCCGGCTGGGTCACGGAGCCGGCCGACGATGACGAGAACCTCACCACCTACATGAAGTGGGTGCGCCTCGGCGGCGGTCCCGAGGACGAGGGCGTGTACTACGAGATGATCAACAACAGCGCCTGCGGCCGCTACCGCAACCGCGTCTGGCAGCAACTGCAGGAGGGTCGCGTCGTGCGCCGCTGCCTGATCAACGGTGAGAAGATCGCCGACGACTGGCGCCCCTACGTCGCCGGCAACCCGGCCTTTGACCACTGCAAGGCCCAGGTGGCCCGCAGCCTGGCCTGATGACGCAGGGCCTGCCGGCCGCTGGCCGGCGCGTTATCGTCGGGGCACACGCCATGGACCAGAAGTTCTTCAATGATCCGGCGCTGGACCGGCTGGTGGCGACGACCATCGCGCTGGCCGCCGAGGTGCGGGTGCTGCGCGATCGCCAGCAGGCCCTCGAAGGCGTGCTGGCGCGCCAGGGGCTCGTGGTGCCCGCCGACATCGAGGGCTGGCAACCCGATGCCAGCGAGCAGGCGGCCATCGATGCCGAGGCCGAGCGCTTCGTGCGGTCCGTGCTGGGCCCGCTGGCGGCCGATGCCCCGTGAGGAGCCTGTCGCCCGATCGCGCGACCCTGGCTTACCAGGATTTCCTGCGGCGGGCCAAGGGCCGGTGGGCCCGCGATCTCTACCGCGCCGTCGCGGCGGACTTCGCGGCGGCGCGGGACAGGGCCGGACCGGACGCCCTCGCCGACGCGGATGCGGCCGAGGCCGTCCTCTCGGCCACGAGCGCGCGGTACCAGTACTTCGGCTGGCTCGAGCGCCACCTGCAGCGGCTCAAGTACGCGAGCCCCCGGGGCATCCTCGCTGCCGTCGACGCGGAGCGTCCGGCGCTGGCCGCTGAACTGGCGGCGGCGCGGGAGGCCGGTGTTGCGAGGGGCGAGCTGCGGCTGGCCCCGGGCTTCACGCCGCCGCGCTACTTCAGCGCCGTCGACTTTCACCAGCATCCCGGCGGCGTGGCCGGTGACCCGCTCGCCGGTGTCGCCTACGACTTCGGCCGGCAGACGACGATGCCGGCCCACCTCGATCCGGACGAGGTCCACCGGCGCTTCACCGCTGCCGTGCCCGCGGGCGACTGCCGCCGCATCCTCGACATCGGCTGCGGCACCGGCCGCAGCACGCTGCCCTTCGCGGCGCGGTTCCCGTCGGCGGTGCTGTACGGCATCGACGTCGCAGCACCCTGCCTCGTGCGGGCCTTCCAGCGCAGCGACGCGGCCGGTGTACGCGTCGAGTGGTCGCAGCAGGCGGCCGAGCAGACGGACTTCCCCGACGGGCACTTCGACCTCGTGCATTCGACCTTCCTCCTGCACGAGGTGCCGCGGCCGGCGCTGGCCGCCATTACCCGGGAGGTGCATCGCATCCTGGCGCCGGGCGGGCGCTTCGTGAGCCTCGATTTCCACTCGCCGCCGGGGGGCGTGTTCGGCGCCTTCATCCACTACGGGCACGCGCGGCGCAACAACGAGGTGTTCATGCGGTCGTTCTGCGAGACGGACTTCCTTGGGCTGCAGCGGGACGCCGGTTTCCACGAGGCCGTGATGCTGCCCTTCGACGACGGCAGTGGCACCTGGGCCGCGGACGAGGCGCCGCCCCACTGGCGGTTTCCGGCCCAGCTCTTCGTGGCGACGAAGTAGGCCGGCGCCATGTGGGAGCGGGGTTACCTGCCGAGGGTGCGGACCGGTGACCTGTCGTGGCAGCCGGCCGAGGGGCTGCTGCGCGGGCTCGCGCCCGGTACGTCGCTGCGGCTGCTGTCGCGGGATCCGGGCGACGGTGCCTGCACGGCGCTGTGGCAGCTGCCGCCGGGCTGGATCCACCCCACGCCATTCACGCGGGCGGCACCGGAGGCGATCTACGTGCTCGAGGGCGACCTGCGCAATGGCGCGTACCGCTACGAACGGGGGCATTACGCGTGGCGGCCGGCGGGCTCGCCCCACGGGCCGCTGGCCACGGACGGGGGTGCCGTCGTGCTCGCCCTGTGGGACGCGGACCCTTCGCACCTGGCACCGGGCTCGGTGCCGCCGGGACCCGGCGAGCCGCTGCCCTGGGTCGACGCCAACGCCATCGACGAGCACCCGACGCCCGTCGAGGGGCCGGTGGCCGGCATCACGGTGCGCATCCTGCGCACCGATCCGGACACCGGGGGCATGACCCTGGTGATCAACATACCGCCCGGCTGGACTGAACCGCGGTCGCGCCACCACGACTGCGTCGAGGAGAGCTTCAAGCTGTCCGGCGACATCTGGCTCGAGGAGGACGGGCGCCCCCACGTGCTCGCCGCCGGCGACTATTTCTTTCGCCCGCCGCGCATCAAGCACGGGCCCATGCGCACCGAGCGGGGAACCTCGTCGCTGATCCGCTTCAGCGGGGTCGTCGAGAACCACTACGGGCCGCTCTAGGGCGCCGGGGGCTGGACAGGGTGTTACCGTGCGGTAACATGGCCGCCATGGTTCCCGCCACGCGCACCGCCGGTTCGTCCAACAGCCGCCTGGCCACCGAAGAGGCCCTGCTCGATGCCCTCGAGGCCGTGCTGCTGCGGGACGGCCTGCGCAACCTGACGGTCAACGCCATCGTCGACGAAGCCGGCGTCGGCAAGCCACTGCTGTACCGCTACTTCGGCGACCTGCCGGGCCTCGTGCGGGCCTGGGGCGAGCGCCGCGGGCTCTGGGCCGACCTGGCTGCCCAGGGCGAGCCCCCCAGCCGGCAGGCGACGGACGACCGGTCGTTCCGGGGGCAGGTCACCGACGAACTCGTCGGCGTCGCCGAGTACCTGCGCACCCACCCGGTGAGCACCGAGTTCCTCGCCGAAGAGCTCTCGGCCCACTCCGATCTGTCGGAGTCGTTCGCGGCAGCCCGGGCCGACCACCGCCGCCCGTTCCTGCGCACGATGCTCGCGGATCCGCGCTACCTGCGCCGCGACAACCAGCGGCTGATCATCGTGCTGTACGCCGCGGCCGTGTACCTGGCCATGCGGGCCGCCCGGTCGCCGTCGTTCATGGGCCTGCGCCTCGACACCGAGGCCGGCTGGAACGACGCCATGGCCATGCTCCGCGAGATCGCCGCCCTGGCCGTCCCGGACGTGCCGGCGCCCAACCCAGCCACCTGAGGACCCGAGCCCATGCCCCGATACCGGCGCCCCTTCCTGCATGCAGCCGTGCTGCTGGCCGGCCTGCTGACTGCCTCGGGCGCGGCCCGGGCCCAGGTCAACGATCCCCGCTTCGCGAACTACTTCCTCGTGGGCCAGTTCGGCGAGGTCTGCACCATGTGCCAGGTGGCCGTGGTGTGCCAGGCGGGTGACGCGCCGCCGCCGGCCGACGCCGTGCCCGCCGGCGGCGACTTCACGCTCTACATCCTCAACACCCGCACGTTCTGGTCGCAGGTATCGACCATCTGGGAGTGGTTCATCTCGAACTTCAGCAGTGCGCCGCTGGTATCCGGCCACGACCGGCCGGTCACGGTCTACGCGGTGAGCGGCGGTGCCTGGCCGGCGCCCGTCGAGCGCATGGCTCACCTGTCGCTGGAGCCGGCCCTGCTCACCATCGACGACGGCCACGAGATCGACCGCGTCGAGCGGCGCTGGCAGCGGTCGGGCGGCGGCGGGGCGCTGGGCTACTGCGCCCGCCTGCCGCTGTGGGACACCCTCGAAGTCATCGCGGCGCGTGCGCCGCAGGGAGCGAAGCCGTGAGCAGCATCGCCACACCGCCGTCCGTCTGGCGCGGGTCGTTCCTGCGCGAGCATCCCGTGAAGATGCTCGGCATCGTCCTGCACCTGTTCTTCCGGTTCCTGTTCGGCCTCTTCTGGATCGCCGCCGGCACCAACAAGATCCGCAAGGACTGGGTCACCACGGACATCCTGAAGCGCATCTTCGAGGACCGCCTCACCGAGATGCCGCCGGACAGCTTTCAGGTGTTCTACCTGCAGAAGTTCGCCATCCCGCTCTACAAGCTCGTGGCCGTGGTGGTCACCGCGGGCGAACTGTACGTGGGCGTCGCGCTGCTGCTGGGGTTCACCACCCGCTGGGCCGCCGCCATGGCGTTCTTCATCCTGCTGAACCTGTCGCTGGGCGGCTACTACGATGCGTCACTCATCCCGTTTTTCACGCTCAGCATCCTCATGATGCTGTGGAACTCGGGCCACTGGCTGGGCCTCGACCGCCGCTTCCACGCGCGCAACCCGCAGTCGATCTGGTTCCGCTGACGCGCGGCGCCATGTCGCTGCCGGAGTTCCTGTACGGCGTCGCCTTCGCCACGTACATGGTCGGCGTCGCCTGGTCGCTGCGCACCAACGGCGCCCGGCCCGCCGTGATCCTGCTGGCGGCCGGCGCCGCCATGGATTTCATCCTGACCGGCCTCGTCAGCTTCGGTCCGGCGCTCTTCAGTTTCGGCATCACCGGCAGCAACACGGCGATCCAGGTCGGCGCGATCCTCGGCGTCGCCGTCTGGCTGACCGTGACGGGCGCGATCGTCGCCTGGTGGCGGGGACGGATGCCGCTCTTCTACGTGCTGGCCGTCGTGGGCCAGCTCGTCTGGTTCGTCGACTACCTCGCCTTCCTCTACGGCATCCACGCCTACCCGCTGGCCTGACCGGAGGCCGGCACCGCGCCGGTGAGGCCACGGCGCCGCCACGTGCCGCCGCTGGGTTGCCTGCTTCGCCGACGCCGGTGGCCACCGGTGCTGCGCCCGGGCCCGCGCGGCATCCGTCAGCCGGGTCCGGGCGGTGGCCGCAGGCCTTCGCCGCCGGCCGTCCGCTCGGCTGCGAGCTCCGCCCGCAGCCTGCCCACGCCGGGGTGGAATCCCTCGGCATCTCCATAGTCGAGGAACTGGCGGTAGCGGGCGTGCGTGCCCAGCACCTTGCTGGCGTGCTTGATGGGGCACCAGTACTGCTCGGTGCGGGCGGCGATCTCGGCGGCGTAGGCGATGAGGCCGTTGGCGTAGGCGCAGTACGTGCAGTGCAGCCGCTCGAAGAAGTTCAGGTAGCCCAGGTGCCGGCGGTCGATGACGATGTAGTCCCGCCGCCGCACCTTCGCGATCCGGTACAGCGGAAAGCAGGCGGCCTGGTAGAGCGTGATGCCGAGGTCGAAGATGACGAGGGGCACGACCAGCGCGTAGATGAAGGGCGCCGAGGCGAAGTTGCGCAGCTCCCCGCCGGCCAGCCAGCGCAGCAGCCCGGTGCGCAGGCGGCGGTGCTGGTCGCGGGCCGCTGCGGTGAACTCGATGCGCCTGCCGACGAGGCGGAAGTGGATCGCCGCCTCCTGTTCGTGCAGCGCCGTGCGCAACTCGTCCTCCAGTGCGTTGAGCTGGCCGAGCAGGTGGCGGATGCGTTCGTTCATGTCGGGCCCTGGCGCCGGGCTGCGGTACACCGGCGCCCCGACTATACGCCGCAGTCCGGGGCCACCTTCAGGGCGTGGGGCCGCCGCCGGCCAGCCCTTCGACCGCGGCGCGCAGTGCCGCCGCCAGGGCCTCGGGATCCGGCTCACCGCCCGGGTGCGCCAGCAGGTTCTGCAGCGAAAGTGGCGGCCCGAAGCGGACGCTGATGCGCGCGGGCCGCGGCCACCGGGCGTTCCAGGGCCACGCACTGAAGCTGCCCTCGATCCAGGCAGGCACGACCGGGCAGCGCGACCCTGCCATCAGTACGCCCACGCCGGGCAGGAACGGGGCGACCGCACCGGTGCGCGAGCGGCGGCCCTCCGGGAACCACACGAGCACGTCGCCCCGGGCCAGTACGGCCCGGCCGCAGGCCAGCGCGGCAGCGGGGCCGCGATCCGGGTCCACCGGAAAGACCCGCGTCGCGCGGCTGAAGAGGCGCCACAGCCAGCCCTGGAAGAGGATCGCCGTCCAGCCGGCCCAGTGGGTGGCCGGCAGCAGGCGCCACGGCAGCGCCGCTGCGATGGCCATCGGGTCGAGGTAGCTCGCGTGGTTCGGCGCGATGATCACCGGGCCCCTGGCCGGCAGGTGCTCCCGGCCCGACACCCGCAGCCGGAACACCAGGCGCAGCAGCAGGCGATCGACGGCGTAGGCCAGGCGACCGAAGGCCGCCACCGGCCAGGGTGGTGGCGCCAGCGTTGCCGGCGTCGCTGCTTCGGGCGCGGCGGCGGCCGCGGGGGCGCCGGCCCCGGCGACGATCTCGCGCAGCAGGTCCCGCACCGTCAGCACCCGGGCGATGGCGTCGTCCGGTAGCGTCACGCCGAACTGCGCGCGGATCTCCAGCGTCAGCGCGAGCCACTCCAGGGAGTCGACCTGCAGGTCCAGCTGCGGGCTCGCATCCAGGCCGAACGGCTTACCGGCGAAGCGTCGCGCCAGCCACTCCCACGCCCGGGCGGCCAGCGGGTCCGCCAGCAGCGCTTCGTCCTCAACCGACGGCGCCGTGGCCGGGGCGGCCGCCAGCGCCCCGGCCTGCCGGTAGATCGCTGGCAGCTGGAAGCGCTGCAGCTTGCCCATGGTGGTGCGCGGCAGCGGCGTCGCCACCACGCGATACGCCGAGAGCCGCTGCCAGGGCGGGAGCGCCGTGGACAGCGTCTCGAGCTCCTCGCGGATCAGCGCGGCTTCGCGGGCGGCGCCCCGGGCGCGAATGGCGTCATCATCCGGCACGACGACGGCGGCCAGCTGGCCGTCGAGCTCGAAGAGCCCGACCTCGCGCAGCAGCGGGCTCGCCGCGTAGTGCGCCTCGACGGACTCGGGCAGCAGCTTCTTGCCATCGGCCAGCACCAGCAGTTCCCGCAGCCGGCCGGTGATGTGCAGGTAGCCCTCGTCATCGATGTGCCCCAGGTCGCCGGTGCGGAACCAGCCATCCGGGGTGAACGCGCCGCCGGTTGCCGCGGCGTCGTTCCAGTAGCCGGCGAAGATGTTCGCGCCGCGGGCCTGCACCTCGCCGGCCGGGTCGATCCGCAGCTCGACGCCGGGCAGCGGCCGGCCCGCCGATGCGTGGCGGACGTGGCCGCGCACGTTGAACGTGAGCACCGGCGCCGTTTCGCTGAGGCCGTAGCCGCTGAGGACCTCGTAGCCCAGCCCCTCGAGGCGCTGCGCGGTTGCCGGATCGAGCCTGGCACCGCCCGAGACCAGCAGGCGCAGCGTCGGACCGATGCCCCGGTGCACCGCTGCGAAGAGCCACCGGCCGGCCCGCAGGCCCGTGCGGCGCGTCATGGCCGTCGACGCATCGAGCAGGCGGCGGAACAGGGCGCCGCCACGCCCGCCGCCCGCCCGGGCTTCGATTCCCGTGAGCAGTGCGCTGAAAAGCCGTGGCACGCCGATCAGCACCGTGGCGCCCGTGCTGCGGATGGCGGTGGTGAGTTGCGGGCCGGTCACGCCCGCGGGCAGCACCACGGCCGCGCCGGTGGCGACGCAGCCGAGCAGGCCGACCGTCAGTGGATACGCGTGGTGCAGCGGCAGCGGCAGCAGGACCCGGTCGGCGGGGCCCGCGAGGCCGGTGGCGGCCAGCGCCGCCACGTTGGCCAGCAGGTTCGCGTGGGAGAGCGGCACGCCCTTGGGCTTGCCGGTAGTGCCCGACGTATAGAGGAGGGTTGCCGTACCTTCGGGAAGTGGCCGGGTGGCGCGGGCCTGTATCGACCAGTGCCCGGGATCGGCGAGCGGCAGGCAGTGCCAGTCGGCACCGGGCCGGGCCATCAGCGACGCCTCGATGGCAGGCAGCGTGATGACGCGCCGGACGCCGGCGTCCTGCAGCAGCGCGGCGAGCGTCGCCGGTCCGGCCTGGGCGTCCAGCAGCACGGGGACCGCGCCGGACAGCAGGATCCCGAAGTACGCGACGACCCAGTCGGGCTGTGGCGCCGCGATCAGCGCCACGGGTTCGCCGCGGGTGGTACCGGCGGACTGCAGGATGGCCGCTGCGCTCCGGGCGCGTTCCAGCAGCTCGCGCCAGCCGAGCTGCCGGAGGCCGCCATCCGGCGCGAGTGCCAGGAGGGCCGGTGCGTCGCCCGAGGCAGCGGCGCGGCTCGCCAGCAGCGCCGCCAGCGTGTCGCCGGTCACCGGCGGGTTGTCCCGAGATCCGTCCTGCATCCGGGTGCGCCTGTCTTCCTCCGGTCCGCGGCACGACTATACGGGACGCCCGCCGGTTCGCCGGCGGCCGCGTATTGGGGCACGATGGGGCCATGGCGGCCGATCTGCGGGCGTACTGGGCGGCGGAACCTGCCGCGCTGATCGAGGCGCTGGGCAGTGGTCCCGGCGGCCTGTCCGCCGACGCGGCGGCCGCGCGACGGACGGCCGCGGCCGGTCTGCCGGCGTCGACCGCAGGCGGCCCGCGGCGGCTGCTGCTCCGCCAGCTGCAGAGCCCCCTCGTGCTGATCCTCGTGGCCGGCGCCAGTGTCTCGCTGGTGGTCCGCGAGTGGGTCGACGCCGCCATCATCCTCGCCATCGTTCTCGGCAGCGTGGCGCTGGGCTTCCTGCAGGAGTACCGGGCGTCCCGGGCAGTCGCCGCACTTCGCAGCCAGCTGGCCCTGCGGGTCCGGGTCGTCCGCGATGGCCGTGAACAGGTCGTGCCGGCGCCCGACGTCGTGCCCGGCGACATCGTCCTGCTGGCCGCAGGCAACCTCGTGCCCGGTGACGGCGTCGTGCTCGAGGCGCGGGACTTCCTCGTGGTCGAGTCCAGCCTCACGGGCGAGTCCTTCCCCGTGGAGAAGCGGCCGGGGACGGTGCCGGAGTCGGCGCCCCTCACGGGGCGCAGCAACGCGGTGTTCCTCGGCACCTCAGTGCGCAGCGGTACCGCCCGCGTGCTGCTGGTCCGGACCGGCGCCGACACGGAGCTCGGGGCCATCGCGGGCCGCCTCGCCAGCGCCGAACCCGAGACGGCCTTCGCCCGCGGCATCCGGCAGTTCGGCTACCTGCTGTTGCGGGTCATGCTGGTGATGGTGGTTTTCGTCCTCGTCGTGAACGAGTGGCTGGGACGGCCCCTGCTTGAGTCGCTGCTGTTCGCCATGGCGCTCGCCGTCGGGCTGTCCCCGGAGCTGCTGCCGGCCATCGTCAGCGTGACGCTGTCGCGCGGGGCGCGGGAGATGGCGAGGCGCGGCGTCATCGTCGCGCGGCTCGAGGCCATCGAGGACCTGGGCTCGATGGACGTCCTGTGCACCGACAAGACCGGCACGCTGACCGTCGGGGTCCTCGAACTGGAGGGCGCCGTGGGCCCCGACGGCCAGCCCGACGCCGGGGTGCTGCGGCTCGCGGCACTGAATGCCCGGCTGGAGACCGGCATCGAGAACCCGCTGGATGCGGCCATCGTCGCGGCCGCTGATCGCGCCGGGGTCGACGCGGCCGGCATCACCAAGGTCGACGAGATCCCGTACGACTTCATCCGCAAGCGGCTGACCATCGTGGTCGCCGGGGCCGATGCCGCGGATGCGCACCTCGTCATCACCAAGGGCGCCTTTGCCGAAGTGCTGTCCGGGTGCACGCACGTGGAGCAGGGTGGCGAGGCCCGGCCCCTCGACGCCGCGCTGCGCCAGCAGTTCGAGGGCGTCGTCCGCGCGCGCGGCGACGAGGGCTGCCGGGTGCTGGCCCTGGCGACGCGCCGTATCGCGGCCCGTACCCGCTACGGGTTTGCCGACGAGGCCGGCATGACCTTCCGCGGCTTCCTCGTGTTCCGTGATCCGCCGAAGCCCGGCGCCGCGGCGGCGATCGCGGCGCTCGCCGCCGCGGGGGTCCGGACCAAGGTCATCACTGGCGACAACCGTTACGTCTCCGCCCACCTGGCGCGGGAGGTCGGGCTCGATCCGGCCGGCATGGTCACCGGCAACGAGATCGCCGCCATGCGTGACGAGGCGCTCTGGCAGCGTGCCGAGGCGGCCGACCTCTTCGTGGAGGTCGATCCCCAGCAGAAGGAGCGCATCGTCCGGGCCCTGCAGCAGCGCGGTCACGCCGTGGGCTACCTCGGCGACGGCATCAACGACGCGCCGGCACTGCGCGCCGCGGACGTCGGCATCTCGGTGTCGGGCGCCGTGGACGTGGCGCGCGAGAGTGCGGACGTGGTACTGCTCGGGCCTGATCTCGACGTGCTGCGCATGGGGGTCGCCGATGGCCGCCACACGTTCGCGAACACGCTGAAGTACATCGGCATCACCACCAGCGCCAACTTCGGGAACATGGTCAGCATGGCCATGGCGACGCCGCTGCTGCCGTTCCTGCCGCTGGCGGCCAAGCAGATCCTGCTCAACAACTTCCTCTCCGACGTACCGTCGATCTTCATCTCGTCCGACCGGGTGGACCGGGAACAGCTTGTGGTGCCGCGGCAGTGGCGGCTTCGTGAGGTCCGCCGCTTCATGCTGGTGTTCGGGCTCCTGAGTACCGTGTTCGACCTGGCCACGTTCGCCGTACTGCTGCTGGTGTTCGAGGCCGGCGAGGCCCTGTTCCAGACGGCGTGGTTCGTGGTGTCGCTGCTGACGGAGCTGGCCGTCGTCCTTTCCCTCAGGACCAGCGTTCCCTGCTGGCGCAGCGTTCCGTCCGGGCCGCTCCTCGCTGCGACGGTCCTCGTCGGCTTCCTCGGCATGGCATCGCCCTACCTGGGCGGCGCTTCTGCCCTGTTCGGGCTGGTGCCCCTGCCAGCGGCCCTCGCTGCCGCCATGGCGCTGATCGTGGGTGCCTACCTGCTGGCTACCGAAGTGGCCAAGGCCTGGTTCTTCCGTCGCTGGTCGGCGCTGTACTGACGTTGCGTGGCCGGGCGCCCCGGCTCGCGAGGGCCCTGAACGACAAGGCCCCGGCCACCTTGCGGCGGCCGGGGCCCTGGCCGTCGATCGCGGATGCGGGCCGTCAGTTCGGCTGGTCGCAGTCCGTCCGCCTCAGGACCACGCGGCGGTTGAGCCGGCGCCCCTCGGCAGTGCCGTTGTCAGCGATGGGATCGCTCATCCCCTTGCCGACCACCGTCAGCCGACCCGGTGCGATGCCCCGCTCCTCGAGGTACTTCGCGACGGTTGCTGCGCGGCGCTCCGACAGCTGCTGGTTGTAGGCTTCCGGGCCCACGTTGTCCGTATGGCCGGTCACGGTGCCGGAGATGAACTTCAGCCGCTTCAGGTTCTCGACCACCTCGTCGAGGATGACCTTGTCTTCCGCCGTCAGGTCGGCCGAGCCGAAGGCGAACTGCAGCTGGCGGGTGACGTCGCAGGAACAGCCCTGCGGTCCGACCCGGTCGCCCCGCGGCGTGTCGGGGCACTGGTCCTTGGCATCGACGACACCGTCGCCGTCGCCGTCGGCCGGCGGCGGCGGGGGCGGCGGAGGCGGAGCCGCCCGGGCCGGCGCGGCCGCAGCCACGGGGGCCGCGGCGGCCGCCGCCACGGGCGCGGCCTTCTTCTTGCCGAAGCGGACGCCCAGCTGTGCCTGGTAGATCCACGGGTCGATCTCGACGGTGCCGATGTCCGTGCCGTTAATCGAGGCATCGCTGTCGATGTCGATGTACCGGGCGACCAGGTTCACGAACACGGTGTCGGTCAGGCCGATGTCCATGCCCACCTGGCCGGCAAGTCCGAAGGAATCATCGAGCTCCAGGTCAGCACCCCCCAGCGGGCCAGTCGTACCCTCGCTGAAGATGGTGGTGTAGTTCAGACCGGCACCGACGTAGGGCCGGAAGCGGCCGTCGGGGTTGAAGTGGTACTGCAGGCTCAGCGTCGGGGGCAGGTGCTTGACGTCACCGATGCGGGCAGTCCCCTCGGCGCCATCCACGTCCTCCAGGTCCACGTCGTGGCTGAAGGGGAACGAGGCCAGCAACTCCACGCCGAGATGCCGGGTGATCATGTAGGTCGCCTCGACCGTCGCCGACACACCGGTGTCGACCTGGATCTCGTTGACGTCGGGGCCGTCCCTGAGGGTGAGATTGTCACTCTTCGGATCGACGACGCCGATACCGCCGCGGAAGATCTAGTCGCCCTTCTCGGCGAGGGCAGTCGACGTCTGGGCCGAAAGGCCAATGGCCGCGATGGCGAGGGCCAGCTGCAAGCGAGTCGGTTTCATGGTCCTTGTGTCCTGTGGGTGTAGAAACACCGGCCCCACTGCTGCCGGCGCCGGGACGATGATGCATATGCGGTCGCCCCGGCGGCACTGTGAGAAACCCTTATGCCGAGGCCCGGCCCCGGGCCCGGTGGCGCGGTGACATGTCCCCCCGCGCCGGGGATGACGGCGCCGCGCCACGCCATCCGGCGGGGCGGCGGGACATAACGCAGCGGGGCGCCGTCGCAGGCGTTTACACGCGCCCTGTCCGGTTCTGTAAACACCCTCGCAAGTCGTTGTTCCGCCGGGGCATCGGCGGGCTGGCACGGCCATTGCAACTACCGTCCCCGAGAGCGCAATCGCTCACGGAATGAGACGGAGATCACGGATGAAGACCAAGACCGCCTTCCAGTCGCTGTACGGCCTCGCGGGGCTTCTGCTGCTGGCCACGAGTGCCGAGGCCGTGCCGCTGAAGGCCACCGGTTTCGAGTACCCCACCGGCGTGACGCAGGCCACCATCGTCAACGGGGTCCCGGCCCTCAACAAGCGGGTGTACGCCGGTGGCTTCGTGGTGCAGAACCTGGCGACCAACGGGTCGTTCGTCGCCTGGTGCGTCGACATCTTCCAGCCGATCAACTTCGGCGAGACGGTGAACGACTACACGCTGACGACCGGTGTCGCTGCCTTCGGTGCGGCCCGCAGCGATGCCATCGGCCGCCTCGCGACGCTGGCTCTTGGCCAGGTCAACAACGCGGCGACCTCGGGCGCCTTCCAGCTGGCCCTCTGGGAGCTCGTGAACGAGCTCACCGGCAACGCGCTGAACCTGTCGGCCAACAACTTCCGCGCCGGCAGCGTGACCAACGGTTCGGCCCCCATCGCCCAGGGCTGGCTGAACGGCATCGCCAACATCAGCAGCCAGTACACGGTCAGCGTGTGGCAGAGCCGCAGCCGACAGGACCTGGTCGTGTTCGAGCGCGTCCGGGTGCCGGAGCCCGGTTCCCTGGCGCTGGCCGTCGTCGGCCTGGCCATGGTTCTCACTCTGCAGCGGCGGCGGCAGCTGGCGCGACGGTAGGCGGAGCGGCCCGGCCAAGCTGGCCCACGAGAAGACCAGCGCCGGGCCTTCACCGGTCACCCAGGGAGAAGGGCACGGGTTCCGCGCCGGCCGCCAGAGCCGGGACGAACCCGGGCCAGAACAAGCCGCCGGAGAGCGGTGACGTGCCAGGCAGAGGGACAGGACGGAACGACGCGGCAGAACAACGAGAACAGTCGGGATCGACAAGAAGAACAGGACGAGCAACACCCGCGGCTGGCGGGGGAAGTGCGGGAGCCGGGGGAAGTCCGGCCGCAACCGGGTGAGTGGTCCGCAGGTAGAAGTAGAAGAAACAGAAAAACTACAAGGCGTCAGCAGCCGGCCCCGCGGGCACGAATCCTGCCCGGTGGTACAAGAACAAGAACCGCCGCTGCTGCAACCGCGGACCCGAGCCGAAGCCCCGCCCCGTGCGGGGCTTCGCTTTTCCGGGCGTCGGCCGGGTTTACATGCGCGCGCCGCCTGCCATTGTCAAATGGCGCCAAGCCCCTGTTTCTCCGACGCCGAAGGCGGACTGGCATAACGCTTGCAGCAGTTCATACCGTTACAGGCGGTCCCTGCCGCCGATGCGAGAAGCAGATCACCATGTCCAATGTCCCCAAGCAGATCACGGCGGTTGTCGGCGTGCTGGCTGGCTGCCTGCTGGCGATGCAGGCCCAGGCCACGCCAATCAACGTAACCGGCTTCGCCTACGGGTCCACCCAGGCCAGCATCGTCAAGCCGACGCCCCCGGGTCCGGTCACGGTCAACGCCGGCGCCTTCAGTGCGACCATTGGCGGCAATTCCTACGTCGCCTGGTGCGCGGACATCTTCCAGACCATCACGCTGCCGGGTACGTATGACTTCACCTATGCAGCGGGCAGCAGCGTGTTCAGCGCCGCGGTTAATCAGAAGCTCGGCGTCCTGGCCACCGGTGCCCTTGGCCTCGTCGACAACTCCCTGAAGTCCGCTGCCTTCCAGCTGGCGGTGTGGGAGATCCTGTACGAAGGTGTCACGAACCTCGCCCTTGCCTCGGATGACTTCATTGCCACCAGTGCCGCGGCCGGCGAGGCCCAGTCCTGGCTGAACGAGATCAACGAGGGCTTCTGGACGGCGAACCACTACACCATCGACGTGTGGCAGAGCGGCCGCACCCAGGACCTGATCGTGTTCAGGAAGGTTCCGGTGCCAGAGCCCGCGTCGCTCGCGATCCTGGCGATCGGGTTCGTGCTGGTCGCCGTCACGGCAGCCCGGCAGCGCCGTGGCGCTGCCGACCGTCTCTGAGCAGGACCATCGCGGCCGTGTCACCGGTCTGGCGGTAGAAGTAGTCGCTACGACGAGATCTACAAGCACAGGACTACAAGGCGTCAGCAGCCGGCTCCGCGGGCGGGAATCCTGCCCGGTGGTACAAGAACAAGAACAAGAACCGCCGCTGCTGCAACCGCGGACCCGAGCCGAAGCCCCGCCCCGTGCGGGGCTTCGCTTTTCCGGGCGCGGCGGGTGCACGGCCACCCCGGCTGGGCTACGCTGGCGGCCCGTCCCGGCCCACCTGCTTGCTCACCCTCCGCCCCAACGACCTGCTGCTCGACCGCACCTACCGGCGGCTGTGGGTCTCGATCCTCATCAGCTCCTTCGGCGGGCAGATCACGCTGCTGGCCATCCCGCTGACGGCGGCAGTGCTGCTGCACGCCACGCCCACCGAGATGGGGGCGCTGACGGCCATCGAAGTGTCAGCCTTCCTGCTGTTCTCGCTGCCGGCCGGGGTCTGGCTCGACCGCGTGCGCAAGGTGCCGGTCTACGTGGCCGGCGAGACCATCATGGCGCTGGGCGTCGCGAGCGTTGCTGCGGCCTACTGGCTCGACCTGCTGACCATGCGGTGGCTCTACGTCGTCGGTTTCCTGATCGGCATCGTGCACACCGTGGCGGGCACGGCGGCGCAGATCGTGCTGACCCAGATCGTGCCGCGGGAGCGCCTGGTCGAGGCCCACGCCAAGAACGCGCTCGCGAACTCCACGGCCGAGGTGGCCGGCCCCGGTGCAGCCGGGGCACTGATCCGGGTTTTTGGCGCCCCGTTCGCCCTGGTGGCCGACGCGCTGCTGCTCGCGGTCTCGGCCCTGATCCTGCGGGGCCTGCGCATCCACGAGGAACTGGCCGCCGTGCCCACGGGCTTCGTGAGCTCGCTGCGGACGGGGCTCGGCTTCGTCACGGGCACGCCCCTGCTCGTGACGATGGCCGTCTGCGTCGGCATCTGGCAACTGGGTCACCACGCCGCCGTGGTGGTGCAGATCCTCTACGCCACGCGCACCCTGGGACTCGATCCCGGCAGTGTCGGTCTCGCCTACGTGGCGCTGGGCTGCGGCACCGTGCTGACGGCGCTCTTCGGCAACCGGATCGTGCGGCGCATCGGTCCCGGCCCGGGCCTCGTGGCCGGCTTTGCGGTCTGCGGCACCGGCTGGCTGCTGGCGGCGGCAGCGCCCGCGGGCACGGCCGGGCTCGTGGCCTTCGTCGCCATGCTGACGCTGTTCGGCGCCGGCGGGTCGCTGGTGTTCATCAACTTCCTCGCGCTGCGCCAGTCGGTGACGCCGGCGCCGCTGCTGGGACGCATGACCAGCACCATGCGCTGGCTGATCCTGCTGCCGGCGGGGCCCGGCGCGCTGCTTGGGGGCTACATCGGCGAGCACGTGGGGCTGCGGGCGACGCTGGCCTTCGCCGGCGTGACGACCCTGGCCATGGCGGCCATTGCCTGGCGGCAGCCCCTGCTGCGGAGCCTGCGCACCCTGCCGCAGCCGGCGGCTGCACCCGTCCCACGGGACCCGGTGCAGGTCGCCGAGAGCCAGCCCGGCGAGTACAGCCCCTGAGGGCAGCGGTTCAGTCGGCGAGCGGGCCGGCGAACCGCCAGGCCAGTTCGGCCCCGGCGTGGAACGGCACCACCGGCGCTGCCCCGGCGTCGATCCGTTCCGGCACCCGCAGCGGCGCCCGCTCGAGCACGACCCGCCCGTCGTTGACGGGCAGCCCGTAGAACGCCGGTCCGTGCAGCGACGCGAAGGCCTCGAGCCGGTCGAGGGCGCCTTCCTCCTCGAATACCTTCGCGTAGCTCTCGAGCGCCACCGGGGCGTTGAAGATGCCGGCGCAGCCGCAGGCCGACTCCTTGTCGCCGATGGCATGGGGCGCCGAGTCGGTGCCGAGGAAGAACTTCGGGTTGCCCGAGACGGCTGCCTGCCGCAGGGCCAGCCGGTGTGGCTCGCGCTTGGCCACCGGCAGGCAGAACATGTGGGGGCGGATGCCGCCGTCGAACATGGCGTTGCGGTTGATCTCGAGGTGGTGCGGCGTGATCGTGGCGGCGACGTTGGGCCCGGCGGCGGTCACGAAGTCGACGGCCTGGCGGGTGGTGATGTGCTCGAAGACGACGCGCAGCCGCGGGAACCGCGCCAGGGTGGGCTTCAGTACCCGCTCGATGAATTCCGCCTCGCGGTCGAAGACGTCGACGTGCCGCTCGGTCACCTCACCGTGCACCAGCAGCGGCATGCCGATGGACTGCAGGCGCTCGAGCACCGCGTCGATGCGGCGGATGTCCGTGACGCCGGCCGCCGAGTTCGTGGTCGCGTTGGCCGGGTACAGCTTGCAGGCCGTGAAGACGCCCGCGCGGAAGCCGCGCTCGATCTCGGCGGCTTCGGTGGTGTCGGTCAGGTAGGCCGTCATCAGCGGCGTGAAGCGCAGCCCCGGCTCGACGGCGGCGAGGATCCGGTCCCGGTAGGCAGCGGCGGCCGCCACCGTCGTGACCGGCGGCTTCAGGTTCGGCATGACGATGGCCCGGGCGAACTGGCGGGCCGTGTGGTTGACGACGCCGGCGAGCATCGCGCCGTCGCGCAGGTGCACGTGCCAGTCGTCGGGGCGGCGGAGGATCAGTCGCTCGGGCGGGCTCATGGGGCAGGACAATGGTGCCGGGGGAGCGGCCATTGTCGCCCATCTGCGGTGGCCGGTCCTGCTTCTATACTCGGGCCAGCCCCTCGCACCGCACGGAGCCCGCCATGGTCAATCGTCGTGAACTGATCGCTGCCGCAGGCCTGGCGGCGGCTGCCGCCGGCCCGGCGCTCGCGGCCGGCCAGACCGCACCGGTCCGCGGCAAGTCCCGGGCCTGGCGCATCGGCACCCCGCCGTCCATCGCCAACCTGACGCTGGTCAGCCGCGACACGCCGGAGCCCGGCCCGGGCCAGGTGCTGGTCAAGGTGGTGGCGTCGTCGATCAACGCCCGGGACCGCGGGATCGTCGCGGGCATCTTCGCCATCGGCGCCAACAAGGCGTCCATCCCCCTGAGCGAGGGCGCCGGCGAGGTGGAGGCGCTGGGCCCCGGGGTCACGAACGTGAAGGTCGGCGACCGGGTGGCCTGCTGCCACTTCCCGACCTGGTTCGACGGGCGCTGGAGCCCGACGGTCTACGAGAGCGACATCGGGAACACCCTCGACGGCTGGCTCGCCGAGTACGCGCTGCTGCCGGCCCAGGGCCTGGTGGTGCTGCCGGCGGCCGTGAGCTTCGAAAGCGCCGCGACGCTGGCCTCGTCCGGGGTCACGGCCTGGCACGCGCTCTACGAGGTGGCGCGCCTGCGCCCCGGGCAGACGGTGCTGACCCTGGGCACCGGTGGTGTCTCGACCATCGGCCTGCAGCTCGCCAGGGCCAGCGGCGCGCGGGTCGTCGTCACGTCGTCGCGCGACGACAAGCTCGCCCGGCTGCGCGAGCTCGGCGCCGACTTCACCGTGAACTATCGCGCTGAGCCCGAGTGGGGCAAGCGGGTCCTGGAGATGACCGGCGGCGTCGACGTGGTCCTCGAGAACGTCGGCCGCCCGACGCTCGACCAGTCGATGGAGGCCTGCGCGCCCGGCGCCTTCATCGTGATGATCGGCACGGGGCCCCTGCCGCAGCAGCTGCCGAAGATGCCGGGGTTCTACACGAAGAACCTGACCATGAAGGCCATCAGCAACGGCAGCGTGCGGATGTTCGCCGACCTGCTGGCCGGGATGGCTGCCGCCGGCATCGAGCCCGTCATCGAGAAGACCTTCGCCTTCGACGACGCCATTGCGGCGTTCCGCGAAATGGAGGCCGGCGACCACGTCGGCAAGGTGCTGATCCGGCACGGGGCCGGTTGAGCGGACCGGAGGCAGTCCGGTCAGGACGGACCGCGTCAGCCAGCGTCCGTTCAGTACTCCACCGGCACCGGGTCGAGGCTGCGCCACAGGTACCACGTGGCGACGCTGCGCCACGGTGCCCAGGCCCCGGCGAGGGCCACTACCTTGCGCCGGCCCTCGCCCCGCAGCAGTTGCGCGGCCTCGGCGCCGTCGAAATAGTAGAGCCCGATGGCCCGCAGCAGCCCGATGTCATCGAGCGGCAGCACGTCCGGCCGCAGCAGGTTGAATATCAGGAACATCTCGACGGTCCAGCGGCCGATGCCGCGCACCTCGGTCAGTTCCGCGATGACGGCCTCGTCGTCCATGGTGGCGAAGCGCGCCGGGTCGATGCGGCCCGAGGCGAAGTGCGTGGCGAGGTCCTTGAGGTATTCCACCTTGCGGGCCGAGAGGCCGCAGCGGCGCAGCGTCGCCGGCCGCGTGCGCGCCAGCGTCGCCGGCGCGATGGTGCAGGTGCCGGCCAGGCGGCCCCACACGGCATCGGCCGCCTTGACCGAGATCTGCTGGCCGACGATGGACCGCGCCAGCGTCGCGAAGGGGTCGCCGCGCGAGGCCAGCGCCACGCCGGGATGGGCGCGGATGATCCCGGCCAGCACCGGGTCGCGGCGCACGAGCGTGCGCCGGGCCTTGTCCCAGAAGTCGGGCTTCACGGTGGGGCGAGGGCCGCAGGCTCGAACTCCACCCAGAAGACGCCGCGCAGGTCGGCGGGCGCAAAGCCCGTGGCCTGGTCCGCGGGATACAGCGCGGCGATGCGCGCCTGCACGGCCGGTGCGAGCGTGGCGCCATGGCAGGTGACGCACATCGGCTGCAGGACGATGGGCTCGACGTAGCCGATGCCACCACCGGACAGCGCCACGGCCCGGGGTGCTGCGGTGGCGGGTGTCGTGATGAAACCGTCGAGGAGCGGCTGCACCCACGGGCGCGGGGCGTTGGCCGGGTTGCGCAGCCGGTGGCTGCTGCGCCCCACGGTCACGCCCGGCCCGCCGCTGGCGGTGGCGATGGCGGGTGCCTCGACGCGGCAGGCGTCGATGGCCCGGTCCGGGCCCTCGGCGAGGCCTGCCTGCAGGGCGGCCATGAGGCGCGACTTGAACGGCGCCACGGTGTCGCGGCCGCGGGCGATCCAGGTGGCCTCGTCCGCAGCGGACAGGGCCCGCGGTGGCGGCGCGCTGGTGCCGCGACCGGTGGCGGTGCACCCGGCTGCGAGCATCAGTATCGGCAGCCAGCCGTTCGCAGCAACGTTCATGGCAGTCGCAACCTCGGGTGAAGCGGGCAGGGACCCGATCGTAACCCCGGGCCGGGTGCGGTGGCAGGTCCGGCCATGGGCGGCGCCATCAGCCCTCATTGCCGCACGGGGACACCGCGGGGCGCGGCCTTCCGCATGGACGTGTATCGTGCCGGCGGACACCGTCGTGGTCCTTCACGGCGGCCTGGCCCTGGAGTACCGGTGATGCACGCCGTCCATCGTCCCGCGGTGCCGCTGCTGTCCATCATGGTGCTGTGGCTGTGCATCGCGCCACCAGCCACCGGCCAGGTGACCCAGCTCCAGGTCAACCGGCTCGAGCAGGACGTGCGGGACCTCCGGCGCGAGCTCGAGATGCAGCGAAGGCGCATCGAGGAGATGGAGCGTGCTGCTGCCACCGGGCCCCGCCCCCCGCGCGTGGCCGGCGCACGCCCCGGGACCGCCGGCGCATCGACTGGCCAGCCAGCGCCGGCCACCGCGCAGTGGTTGTCGGCGGGCAGCTGGGAGAAGGTGCGCCCCGGACTCTCCGAACTCGAGGTCGTGGCCCTGCTGGGCCAGCCGACCTCGATGCGCACCTCCGACGATGGGCGCCGGCGGACGCTGTTCTACGCGCTGGAGATCGGCAGCGCCGGCTACCTGGCCGGCAACGTCGTGCTGCAAGCGGGGCAGGTCACTGCCGTGGAGATCCCGCGGCTGCGCTGAAGCAGCGTGCGACGCGTGAGGCCGGTCAGGCGCAGGGGCGCGACGCCGCGGCATCGCCGCGTCCCCGGCGATACCATACGCGGTTCCACGTACCGCCCCGTCGTGCACACGGGCCGGATACTGCCGCCCGCCACCCAGGAAGGTCCCGCATGCACCCACCGCTCCCCGAGAACGTCGAAGCCATCTTCCAGCAGGTCAGGGCCCGCAACGCCGGGGAGGACGAGTTCCACCAGGCCGTCCGCGAGGTGCTCGAGTCCCTGGCGCCGGTGCTGGTCAAGTACCCGGAGTTCGCCGAGCAGAAGGTGATCGAGCGCATCTGCGAGCCCGAGCGGCAGATCATCTTCCGGGTGCCGTGGCAGGACGACCGGGGCGAGGTGCATATCAACCGCGGCTTCCGCGTCGAGTTCAACAGTGCCCTCGGCCCCTACAAGGGCGGCCTGCGCTTCCACCCGTCGGTGTATCTCGGCATCGTCAAGTTCCTCGGCTTCGAGCAGGTCTTCAAGAACGCCCTGACCGGCATGCCCATCGGCGGCGGCAAGGGCGGTGCCGACTTCGACCCGAAGGGGCGCTCCGACGCCGAGATCATGCGCTTCTGCCAGAGCTTCATGACCGAGCTGCATCGCCATCTCGGCGAGCACACCGACGTGCCGGCCGGCGACATCGGCGTCGGCGGGCGGGAGATCGGCTACCTGTTCGGCCAGTACAAGCGGCTGACGAACCGCTACGAGTCCGGCGTGCTCACCGGCAAGGGTATCGGCTGGGGCGGTTCGCTGGTGCGCCGCGAGGCCACGGGCTACGGCGCGGTGTTCTTCGTCCGCGAGATGCTCAAGGTGCGCGGCGATTCGCTCGGCGGCAAGACCTGCATCGTGTCCGGGTCCGGCAACGTCGCGATCTACACCATCGAGAAGCTGCAGGAGCTCGGCGCCAAGGTGATCGCCTGCTCCGACTCCCACGGCGTGGTCGTCGACGAGCAGGGCATCGACGTCGATCTCGTGAAGCAGCTGAAGGAGGTCGAGCGCCGGCGGATCGCCGACTACGCCACGCTGCGCCGCGGGGCGCGTTACCTGCCGGGCGGCAACCTGTGGGAGATCCCGTGCCAGGTCGCCATGCCGTCGGCGACGCAGAACGAGATCAACGGCCGCGACGCGCGCACGCTGGTGGCCAACGGCTGCATCGCGGTGGGGGAGGGCGCCAACATGCCGACGACCCCCGAGGGCATCCGCGTGTTCCTCGAGGCTGGCATCGCCTTCGGGCCCGGCAAGGCGGCCAACGCCGGCGGCGTCGCGACGTCGGCCCTCGAGATGCAGCAGAACGCGAGCCGCGACTCGTGGACCTTCGAGTTCACCGAGCGGAAGCTCGACGCCATCATGACGGACATCCACGCGTCGACCTGGGCCACGGCCGAGGAGTTCGGCTCGCCGGGCAACTACGTGGTCGGGGCCAACATCACCGGCTTCATCCGCGTGGCGAAGGCGATGCTGGCGCTGGGCCTCATCTAGGCAGCACCGGCGCCGGGTAGCCGGTCACGCTCCGGCGTCGACCAGCAGCTTCGCCGCCGCGAGGCGCCCCGACAGCGCCGCCATGGGCACGCCGGGGCCGGGATGCACCGAGCCGCCGGCCAGGTAGAGCCCGGGTACGCGCGTCCAGGCGGCGCCCCGGCGGAAGACGCCCACGGCGCCGCGGGCGGCCGGGCCGTACAGCGCACCGCCGCTGGCGGGGAAGAGGCGCGCGAAGCCCGTCGGTGTCGTCGCGATGCCGGGCCCCGTGTCGTCGACGTCGAGGCCGCAGTCCCGCAGCAGGGCCAGGGCCCGGGCCCGGTACTCCGGCAGCGCGGCGTCGAAGTCGTGCCGGTCCCCGTCGGGTGGCGCGTTGATCAGCACGAGCAGGCGCTCCGGCCCCGCCGGCACCGTGCCATGGCCCCGGTCCTGGGCGCAGACGTAGACGGTCGGCCGCTGCGGGACTTCGCGGTGCCCGAAGATCGCTGCGAACTCGCCGAGGTAGTCGTCGGCGAAGAACACGTTGTGGTGCTCCAGCGCGAAGCCCCGCGTCGTGGCCTTCAGGCACCAGGTGATGGCCGACAGCGACCGTTCGTGGCGGGGCGTGCGGCGCGCGGCGCCGCGCACCGCGTCGCCGAGCAGGCCGTCGCCGAGGGCCGAGATGTCGCCGTTGAACACCACTGCGTCGGCCGGCAGCCGTTCGCCGCCGTCGAGTTCGACGCCGGCGACGCGGCCGCCCGCCACGACGATGCGGGCCACGCCGGTGCCGTAGCGGTACTCCGCGCCGTGCCGGGCACCGAGCCGCTGCAGCGCGTCGGCGACGCGACGCATGCCACCGTCGACGAGCCAGACGCCCTCGCGCTCGACGTGCGCCACGACCATCAGCGCCGCCGGGGCGAAGGCTGGTGACGAGCCCACGTAGGTGGCGTAGCGCCCGAAGAGCTGCCGCAGGCGCGGATCGCGGAAGTGCTGGCCCAGCGCCGTCCACAGCGTCGTGAGGGGTGCCGTCCGCAGCAGGCGGTCGATGTGCAGCCAGCCGACGCGTGCACCGAGGGACCACGGGTTCGGCCGCTGGGCCGCCATCAGCGCCGGGCGCAGGGTCGCGTACATGTCGGCGCCCCGGGCGCAGAAGTCGCGGTAGGCCTGCGCCTCGGTACTGCCCGCGAAGCGGCCGATGGCATCGACGGTACGCTCGATGTCGCCGTAGAGGTCGAGTTGTCCCCCCAAGGCCCAGGCGTGGCGGGCCAGCACCGCCGCCGGCGTCAGTGCCAGCTCGTCGCCGAGCGTGGTGCCGGCGTCGGCGAACAGCGACTCGAAGACCCAGCGCATGGTGAAGACGGTGGGCCCGGCATCGATGCCGGCGCCGTCCACCCTCAGCTGCCGGATCTTGCCGCCGGGCCCGGCGGCCCGGTCGACGACGGTGACGGCGCAGCCCTGCCGCGCCAGGTCTGCGGCGGCCGTCAGGCCGCCGACACCGGCGCCGACCACGACGACGCGCTGCGTCCGCCCTGCCATGGCGCCCGCTGTCAGGACGCGACCGGTGCGGCGGACCGGCTGGCCGCGTACTGCCGCAGCACCCGCCGGCGGTGGACGACGATCAGCGTCAGGCCCACGATGAGCGGAATCGCCCACAGCACCGGGTTCAGCGCCAGGAAGGGCGCCACGCGCACGGCGCCGAAGGCGAAGAACGCCGTGTAGACCGAGATGCCGGCACCGACGAGGGCCTTGATGTGCTCGCGCAGCCACAGGGTCGGCCCGGGATCGTCCTGCCGCAGGAAGTGCCAGTTGGTGCCCACGGTGGCGAAGCCGATGACGGCCATGCCGGCGAGCAGCGGGACGCCGGCCCGCCATGCCTGCACGGCGCAGTTGACGGCCGCCGCCAGCACCAGCCACTGCAGCGCCTGGTTCCGCCACTCGCGGTTCAGGTGATGCCGCCGGCCGTTGCGCACCGCGAGCCAGCCGTACCACGTCAGGTTGATGGTCAGTATGGCCAGGTACAGCATCATCCAGCCGAAGACCGCGCGGATCAGCGCCGGATCACGGAAGTCGGGATGCTCGGCGAGGTGCGGGTGGGTGCCGAGCGGATCGATGAGCGTCGTCGTCGACAGGCCGATGGCCGCACAGCCCACGGCCAGCATGCACCGGTTGAACACGCGCCCCCAGCGGCGGTGGTTCGGGCTGCCCTTGCGGCCGGCCACGGGAACCCAGAAGGCGATGATGCCCGTCGCGCCGGCGATGATGTGGATCGCGAGGAATACCTGGAAGGCCAGCAGCATCACCGCTCCCCCGCACGGCATGGCGGGACCACTGCCGCCCTGCGGCCGGTCCTTGCGGCCGCAGTATATGCTAGCGCCGCCTGCCGGAATCCAGCGCGTGAGCACCGAGCAATCCAGCCCCTACCGGCCGCCACGGCCCCACGCCCTTGCCGCGATCCCGGCGCTCTTCCGTGCCGTGCTGCGCGGCGACGGCGACCTGCTGAGCCTGCTGCCGGCCAAGGCCTACCGCGTGCCCATCGGCACCATCGGCTACTCCCGGCGCTCGATCTACATCGTCAACGATCCGGACCTCGTCCGCACGGTGCTCGCCGATCCCGGTGACGTCTATCCGAAGGCCGACATCATGGTGGCGGCCCTCGAGCCGCTGGTGGGCGACTCGATCTTCGTCTCGAGCGGCGCCAAGTGGCGCCGGCAGCGGCGCATGATCGACCCGGCCTTCTCGCACATGCGCCTCAACCGTGCCTTCGTCTCCATGGCCGCCGCCGTCGATGACCGGGAGCGGCAGCTTGACGCGCTGGCCGCCAGCGGCGAGCCGTTCTCGCTGGACCTCGCCATGAGCAGCCTGACGGCCGACATCATCTGCCGCACGGTGTTCTCGACGTCGCTCGAGTCGCAGACGGCCCGGGACGTCTTCGACGCCTTCACGCGCTTCGAGCGCAGCGTCGCCCAGGTGCAGATCCGGCGGCTCATCACCGATCCGGCCTTCACCTCGCCACCCCAGGCGCCGGAGGTGCTCGAGGCCTGCGCGCGCATCCGCGGCCACCTTGGCAGCCTGCTGGACACCCACCTCGGCGACGACCCGGCACGCTTCGACGACATCGCCGCGGCCGTGATCTCCGCCCGGGACCTCGAGAGCGGCGCCGCCTTCACCCGCGACGAACTGCTCGACGAGCTCGGCGTCATGTTCCTTGCCGGCCATGAGACGACGGCGAGCGGCCTGACCTGGGCCTTCTACATCCTCGGCATGCAGGCCGGCGTGCTCGGGCGGATCCGTGCCGAGGTCGACGCGGTCTGCGGCGACGGCCCGGTGGAGTTCGAGCAGGTGCGGCGGCTCAACTACGTGCGCAACGTGTTCCGCGAGACCCTGCGGCTGTATCCGCCCATCACTTTCCTGCCGCGGGTGGCCCTCGGGAAGCAGCGGCTCGGGCCCTGCACCGTGAAGCGCGGTGCGCTGCTCATGGTGTCGCCGTGGACGATCCACCGGCACCGGCGCTACTGGCGCGACCCTGACGTCTTCGATCCCGACCGGTTCAGCGCGGAGCGTGAGGACGAGATCATTCCGGGCACCTGGCTGCCCTTCGGCCTTGGTCCCCGGGTCTGCGTGGGCGCGGGCTTCGCCCAGACGGAAGCGACGCTGATCCTCGCGCGCCTCGCGCGGCGCTTCGACTTCCACGTCGAGGACGGTGAGCGGGTGCGGCCCGTGGCGCGGCTCACGACCCGGCCGGCCGAGGAGATCCGCTGCCGGGTTTCCCGGCGCGGCGCCTGATCCCGCCATGCCGCGCACGGTGCTGCTGACCCTCGGGCGCCTGCCGAAGGCGCTGGACATCGCGCGCAGCTTCCGGCTGCACGGCTGGCGGGTGCTCATCGCGGAGCCCTTCGCCTGGCACCTGTGCCGGGTGTCGAAGGCCGTGGACCGCAGCTTCACGGTGACGGCGCCGGCCATCGACCCGGAGGCCTACCTGCAGGACCTCCTCGCCATCATCGCGAGCGAGGGCGTCGAACTGGTGGTGCCCGTGTCCGAGGAGATCATCCACGCGTCGCACCTCGGTGCCCGGCTGCCGCCCGGCGTGCGCCTCTACGCGCGACCGCCGGCGGAGCTGCTGCCCCTGCACAGCAAGGCGCAGTTCGTCGAGTGCGCGGCGGCCCACGGGGTCACCGCCCCGGAGACGCACCTGCTGGGCTCGCCGGGCGCGGTCGCGCTCGCCGCCCGCGGCCCCGTCGTGCTGAAGCCCGTCTTCTCGTGCTCCGGCCGCGGCGTGCAGTTCCTGCCCCAGGGCGCACCGCTGCCGGCGGCGGACCCCGCCGAGGCGGCCGTCGTGCAGGCGCGGGTGATGGGGGAGGTTCTGACGAGCTTCAGCATCGCCCACGCCGGGCGCGCGCTCGCGACGGTGGTCTACCGGGGCGCCGTCATGTCCGGCACCGTCGCGGTGTGCTTCGAGCGGGTGGCGGGACACGCGGCCATCGAGGCCTGGGTCGACCGGTTCATCGAAGGGGCCCGCTTCGACGGGTTCATTTCCTTCGACTTCGTCGTCGATGCCGCGGGCACGGCCTGGGGCATCGAGTGCAACCCGCGGGCGACCAGCGGCATCCACTTCGTCGAGACGGCGGACATCGCGCCGGCGGTCGTCGACCCGGCCACGGCGGGGCCAGTACGCTTCCGCAGCGCGCGGTTCATGCAGCAGTTCTGGCCGTCGCTGACCGAGTGGCAGAACGCCCGGGGCGAGCAGCGCCGGCGCTGCGGCCACTACCTGCGCACGGCCCGGGACGTCACCTGGCAGTCCGGCGACCCGCTGCCGCTGCTGACCATGCCCTTCACGGCCTGGAACATCATCCGCCTGGCGTCCCGCGAAGGGCGGCCCTTCGGCGAGGTGGCGACGCGGGACGTGGGCTGGTACTGACGGGACGGCCCGTCAGCCCTGGCCCGTCGTGAGGTCGGCCGCCGGCCGCCGCAGCGAGCGCGGCAGCGTCGCGCCGCCGCGACCGAAGCGGAGCGCCAGCACCGGGCGGCGCTCGCCGAGGCCCAGGTTGCGCGACAGCCGGCCGCGCACCTCCGGCACGTCGAGGGCCGCATTCACGGGGCCGGTGCGGATGCCGCGGGACTGGGCCACCAGCGCCACGCGCTGGTAGCAGCGCCCGGCCTCCTGCCACGCGGCCGGGCTGTCGTCGTCGGCGGCGAACACGATGACGCCGCTGCAGCCGTTGAGCTGCGCCGTCGCCCGTTCCCGTTCGCGCCCCGGTGTCGTGACCAGGTCCGGCAGCCGCGTGCCGAGCCAGCGCGGAACGCCTGGGTAGCCCGCCGCCACGGTGAAGAGTCCGTCGCGGGTGGCCAGCGCCTCGGCCGCGTCGAACCGCAGGCCTTCGATGAGCTCCCGCAACCAGGCCGGGTCGCGGGCCAGGTGCTCGGCGGCCTCGATGGTGCGCTTGAGGACGCGGTCGATCTCGGCCCGCTCGGTGACGAGCCGCGGGACGATGCCCGCACCGGCCGCGAGCTTCTCCAGGCGTCCCACCTCGGCCTCTTCCAGGGGTGCTGCGTCGAGGGCCTCCCAGGCCGTCTGGCGCGCGATGATGGCGTCGTACAGCTGGGGTGGTTGCGGCAGGCTGACGAAGAAGTCGATGCGGATGCCGTCGCCGTCCGGACTGACTTTGGCGCCAAGTCCGCCGGCGGCTGCGGCCGTGACCATCGTTTCGGCAGCCGCACCGACGGCGGCGTGCAGGTACCGGTCATCCGGATCGGCCACCGGCAGGCGCCGCGCGATGTCGGGCCGCACGATGATCCAGCCGGGTCCCAGCTCGAAGCGCCAGGGCTGGCGGTTGCGGTGGGACGGCGCGAGGGTGGCGTAGCGCACGATCTCCCGCTCGAGCTCGTCACGGTTGTTGACCGTGTCCTCGACGGTGTGCCGCCAGGTTTCGGCGACGGCGGCGTCGTGGGCCGCGTCGGGGCGGGCGCAGCCGGCCAGCACGCTGCCGGCCAGCGGTGCGCCGGCCGCCAATGCCAGAAGGCGGCGGCGCGAGAGGGGCGGCGCGCCGGCGCCGCCGGTCAGCCGTTCCCGGGAGGGATGATTCGACATGGGCGCGAATGGTAGCGCGCCGGCACCGGCGCGTCGCGGCGTGCCGGCGCCTTGTCTACACTGCGCCGATGCCTGCGTTCCCTGCACTGCCGGTTCCGTCCCTGCTCAAGCCCGCCCTCGACGAGGCGCTGGCGACGCTGCGGGCGGACCCGGCGCTCGATGTCCTCCTGGCGCCCGGGGCGCCACTCGCCGCCCGGTCCGCCCACGTGCTCGCCTGCAGCCCGTTCGTCGCCGACATCCTGGGCCGCTACCCCGACATGCTGCCGGAGCTCGTGGCGAGCGGCCGCCTCGACCGCAGCCTCGGGCCCGGCGAGCTTTCGACGGCGGCGCTGGCGGCACTGGCGGCCACCGGCCACGGCGAGGCGGCGACGCTCCAGGCGCTGCGCACGCTGCGCCATCGCGAGCTGGTGCGCATCGTCTGGCGCGACCTTACTGGTGTTGCCGCCGTGGCCGAGTCGCTGGCCGACCTGTCGGCCCTGGCTGATGCCCTCATCAACGCCGCCCTGGCCGAGGCCGAGGCCGGCCTTGCGGCCCGCTTTGGCACGCCCCGGGCGCCGGACGGCAGCGAGTCGCGCCCGGCGGTGGTGGCCATGGGCAAGCTCGGCGGCCGCGAGCTCAACTTCTCCTCCGACGTCGACCTCGTCTTCCTGTACGCCGAGGGTGGCGAGACCGACGGGCCCCGGTCCACGGACAACGCCGAGTACTTCCGGCTGCTGGCCCAGCGCGCCATCGACCTGCTGGCGCGCCAGACCGCCGACGGTTTCGTCTACCGCGTCGACACGCGGCTGCGGCCCTTCGGCAACGCCGGGCCCCTGGCCGTGAGCCTGGCGAGCCTCGAGAACTACTTCGTGCAGCACGGGCGCGACTGGGAGCGCTACGCCTGGATCAAGGCGCGGGTCGTCAACGACTGGCCCGAGACGCCGTCGCTGGAGCGCGACGTGCTGCGGCCGTTCATCTACCGCCGCTACCTCGACTACGGCGTGTTCGCGTCGCTGCGCGAGATGAAGGCCATGATCGAGGCCGAGGTCGAGCGCCGGGAGTTCCATGCCAACCTCAAGCTCGGCCCCGGCGGCATCCGCGAGGTCGAGTTCATCGTCCAGGCGCTCCAGCTCGTCCGCGGCGGCAGCGTGGCGGAGCTGCGCGAGCGCGAGCTGAAGGCCGTGCTGCCCCGGCTGGTGCGGCACGGCTCGCTGCCGGCCGCGGCCGGCACGGAGCTGGCGGCGGCCTACGACTTCCTGCGGCTCGCCGAGAACCGCGTCCAGGCCCAGCACGACCGCCAGACCCACGAGGTGCCCGACGACGAGGCCGGCCGCGCGCGGCTGGCGCTGGCCATGGGCTATGCCGACTGGGAAGGCTTTGCCGCCGAGCTGGCCCGCCAGCGCGCCTGCGTGGCGCGGCACTTCAAGGCCGTGGCCTTCCGGGCCGCCGGCCCTGACGGCGAGAGGGACCAGGGTGACGAAGCCGCCGTGGCCGGTCCCGCTGCCGACGCCTGGTCTGCTGCCACCCGCGGCGGCGACGCCGGCCCGCCGCTCGCCGCGGCCGGCTATGCCGACGTGGCCGGCGCCGCCGACCTGCTGCGGCGACTGGTCGACGCGCCGGCGATCCGCCGCCTCGACGAGCCGGGGCGGCAGCGCCTCGACCAGCTGATGCCGGCCGTCATCGCCGCGGCCCGCCGCGACGCCGAGCCGCTGCGCGCCCTCGACGGCCTCGTCCAGGTGCTCGAGTCCATCGGCCGGCGCTCGGCCTACTTCGCGCTGCTGAACGAGAACCCCGGCGCGCTGGCGCGGCTCACGAGCCTCTGTGGCCGCAGCGGCTTCCTGTCGGGCCAGGTGGCGGCGCACCCGCTGCTGCTCGACGAACTGCTCGACCCGCTCATCTTCAGCAACGCGCCGACGCGGGCCGAGCTCGCCGCCGACCTGCAGCTGCGCCTCGAGCGCGTCGGTGCCGACGATCCCGAGGCCCGGCTGGACGCCCTGCGCAACTTCCAGCAGGCGGCGCTTTTCCGCGTGGCCGTGGTCGACCTGTCGGGCGTGCTGCCCCTGATGAAGGTGAGCGACCGCCTCACCGACATCGCCGAGCTGGTGCTCGAGGCGGCGCTGCAGCTGGCCTGGAGCGAGCTCGTGCCCCGGCACGGCCAGCCTGGCTGCGACGACGGGCAGGGGCGCCGGCCGGCGCGCTTCGCCATCGTCGGCTACGGCAAGCTCGGCGGGCTCGAGCTCGGCTACGGGTCCGACCTGGACCTCGTCTTCCTGCATGACTCCGCCGGCGAGGACCAGCAGACCGACGGGCGCGACGTGCTCGACAACGCCACGTTCTTCAGCCGCCTGACCCGGCGGCTCATCGGCATCCTCACGATGCACACCTCGACCGGCAAGCTGTACGAGGTCGACATCCGCCTGCGGCCGAGCGGTCGCTCGGGCCTGATGGTGTCGAGCCTCGCGGCCTTCGAGCAGTACCAGCGCGACGACGCCTGGACCTGGGAGCACCAGGCCCTGCTGCGGGCCCGGGCCGTGGCCGGCGACGCCAGCGTGAAGGCGGCCTTCGAGCAGCTGCGCGTGCGGGTGCTGCGCGACTACGTGCGCCGCGACGGGCTGCGGGAGGAGGTGGCGAACATGCGCGCGCGCATGCGCGCAGAGCTCGCGGCCGGCACCCCCGATCTGCTCGACCTGAAGCAGGACGAGGGCGGCATCACGGACATCGAGTTCCTCGTGCAGTACCTGGTGCTGCGCGAGGCGGGGGCGAGCCCCGACCTGGTGCACTGGTCCGACAACATCCGGCAGCTCGAGGGCCTGGCGGCCCGCGGCATCCTCGATCCCGGCGAGGCCGAGGCCCTGGCCGACGCCTACCGGCGCTACCGCCACCGCATCCACCGCCAGAACCTGGCCGGCGAGCCGGCGCTCGCGCCGCGCGCGGACTACGCCGACCTGGTGGCGCTGGTCACGGCTGCCTGGCGCCGGGTCTTCGGCTGAGCGCTGCTATACTTCCCGCCTCGAAAGCACAGCTTTTCCGCAGGTCCAGCCCGTGACGTCGACCCGCCAGCAACGGCCCGCCACCACCGGGCCGCTGATCCAGCCGAACGCCGAGAACCTGTACCGGGTCACGCCGGCCGACCTGCCGCTGTCGTGCCCGATGCCGGGCATGCACCTCTGGAACTCGCACCCGAAGGTCTACCTGCCCATCGAGCAGACGGGACGGGCCAAGTGCCCGTACTGCGGCGCCGTCTACGAACTCGTCGCGGCCCCTCGGTCCTGATGCACTGGCCCGTGGCCGGACCACCAGCGGTCCGGGTGCTGCCATGGCCGCGGGCCTCCTGACCCACCTGAACCTCGCCCCCGGCTTCCGGGGCGGCGAGCGCCAGACGGAGCTCCTGATCCGCGGGCTTTCGGCCCGGGGCTTTCGGCAGCGCCTGGTCGTGCGCCGGGGCGGACTGCTGGCGGCGCGTGTCGCCGACGTGCCTGGCCTCGACGTGCGCGAGGCCGGCTTCGGCGTCGCCGGTGCCGCCCTCGCGCTGCGCGGCGCCGGGCTCGTGCATTCCCACGAGGGCCGCGGCATCCAGTCCGCGTGGCTCGCCCGGGTGCTCGCCGGGATTCCCTACGTCGTGACCCGCCGTGTGCAGCAGGGGCCCCGCCTGACGGCGGCGAACCGCCGGTTCTACGGGGATGCCGCCGCCGTGGTCGCGCTGTCGGCGGCCATCCGCCACGCGCTGGCGCAGCTCGATGCCCGGCTCCCCGTCGAGGTCATTCCCAGCGCCAGCAGCGGGCTGGCGGCGCGGCCGGGGGAGCCGGCCCGCCTGCGGGCGGCCTTCGGCGGCGGCCGGCCGGCACCGTTCATCGTCGGCCACGTGGGCGCGCTGGTGGACTCGCACAAGGGCCAGTCGCAGCTCATCGACGTGGCCCGCCGCGTTGCGGGCCCGTGCCCGGACCTGCAGTTCGTCTTCGTCGGCGGCGGATCCGACGAGGCCCGGTTCCGCGGGCAGGCCGCGGGTCTCGCCAACGTCCACTTCGCCGGCCACACCGATGCCGTTGGCGACTTCCTTGCGGCCTTCGACCTCTTCGCCTACCCGTCCCGCCACGAAGGGCTGGGCTCGATCCTGCTGGACGCGCTGGAGTTCGGGCTGCCGGTGGTCGCGACCCGCGTGGGCGGGATTCCCGAAATCATCACGGACGGCGAGAATGGCATCCTCTGTGAACCCGGCGACCTCGACGCCCTGGAGCGTGCCGTGCGGAGCTTCCATGACGATGCCGGCCTGCGCGAGCGCGTGGGCGCGGCCAACCGCCAGCGCGCCGCGGCCTGGTCGGCCGCGGCCATGACCGACCGCTACGCCGCGCTGTACCGCCGGCTGGCCGCCGCGGGCGCCTGCGCCCTGCAACTGCCTTCCGGGAGCCGCCCATGATCATCGTCACCGGCGGCGCCGGCTTCATCGGCAGCAACCTGGTCCGGGCCCTGAACCGGGCGGGCCACAGCGACATCCTGGTGGTCGACGACCTGCGCGACGCCCACAAGGTGCTGAACCTCAGCGACTGCCGCATCGACGAGTACGTCGACATGCACGAGTTCCTCGCGCGCATCACGGCCGGGCAGTCGCTGGCGCCGAAGGTCGAGGCGATCTACCACCAGGGTGCCTGCACCGACACCACCGAGTGGAACGGCCTGCTGATGATGCGGCAGAACCACGAGTACTCGAAGCAGGTGTTCGCGTATGCGACGGAGCGCGGCATCCCGCTGGTCTACGCCTCGTCGGCGTCCGTCTACGGGGCCGGCCGCGAGTTCCGCGTCAGCGAGGACTGCGAGCGGCCCATCAACGTCTACGCCTTCTCGAAGCTGATGTTCGACCGCTTCGTCCGCCGGAGCATGTCGGGCGTCCGCTCGCCGGTGGTGGGGCTGCGCTACTTCAATGTCTACGGGCCCGGCGAGGTCCACAAGGGCCGCATGGCGAGCGTCATCCACCACTTCAACGAGCAGCTGAAGGCCGGTGACGCGATCGCCCTCTTCGCCGGCAGCGACGGCTACGCCGACGGCGAGCAGCGCCGCGACTTCATCCACGTCGACGACGTCGTGGCGGTCAACCTGTGGGCGGCCACGGCGAAGTCGGGCATCTACAACCTCGGCACCGGCCGCGCGCGCAGCTTCAACGACGTGGCCCGGGCGGTGCTCGCCTTCCACGGCCGCGGCCGTATCCGCTACGTGCCCTTCCCCGACCACCTGCGTGGCAGCTACCAGAGCTTCACCGAAGCGGACCTCACCGGTTTGCGCGCCGCCGGCTACGGTGCTGACTTCCTCGACATCGAGGCGGGTGTGCAGCGCTACCTGGCGGCCATCAACCCGCCCGCCGCCGGCTGACCGGCCGGCGCCGCGACCCGCCGTGGCGACGGGCGAGCGCATCCTCGTGGTCGGCCCGGCCTGGGTCGGCGACATGGTCATCGCCCAGTCGCTGTTCCGGCTGCTGCGCGAGCGCGACCCGGCCTGCACCCTCGACGTCGTCGGTCCCGCCTGGTCCGTGCCGCTGGCGGCACGCATGCCCGAGGTCCGGCGCGGCATTCCCCTGAAGCTGGGTCATGGTGACCTCGGCCTTGGCGCGCGGCGTGCCCTGGGCCGTGAACTGCGCGCTGAGCGCTACGACCGGGCCATCGTGCTGCCGCGCTCGTTCAAGTCGGCGCTGGTGCCGTTCTTCGCCCGGGTCCCGCGGCGGACCGGGTTTGCCACGGAGTTCCGCCAGCTGTTGCTGAATGACCGGCGGCCCCTCGACCGCCAGCGGCTCGACCAGACGGTCAAGCGCTTCCTGGCCCTGGGTCTCGACGCCGGCGAGGCATTGCCCGAACCGGTGCCGCCGCCCGCGCTGCGGGTCGATCCGGCGAACGCGGCGGCCCTGCTCGCGCGCCTCGGGCTCGGTGCGGCGCCGGCCGTGGCCTTCATGCCGGGCGCGGCCTACGGGCCCGCCAAGCAGTGGCCGACGGAGCACTTCGTGGAACTCGCCGCACTGCTGGCCGCGGCCGGCCGCGAGGTCTGGGTGCTGGGCAGTGCCGGCGAGGCGGCGCTGGGCGAGGCCGTCCGGGCCGCGGCGCCGGCACGTGTCTTCAACCTCTGCGGCGCGACGACGCTGCCCGACACCGTCGACCTGCTGGCGCGGTCGACGGCGGCCGTGACGAACGACTCGGGGCTCATGCACGTTGCCGCCGCGGCCGGCACCCACGTCGTCGCGCTCTACGGCAGCAGCTCGCCGTCCTTCACGCCGCCGCTGACGGACCGCCGCACGATCCATTACCTCGGGCTCGACTGCAGTCCGTGCTTCCGCCGCGAGTGCCCGCTGGGCCACCTGCGCTGCCTGCGGGACATCCTCCCGGCGCAGGTGGCCGCCGATGTCCTTGCACTGCAGCCCTCAGCCGGCCGGTAGCTTCTGCGCCAGCGCCCGGGGCTCCGGTGACCACGGGGAGCCGGTCGGGCAGCCGGGCTGCTTCGCCATCCACAGGACGCGGCCGCCGGCGATGAATTGTCCCGGCGGGCGCGCGCCTTGCTGCCGCAGGAAGCGAAAGGCCGTCTCTTCGTCGCGGTGCCGCGCGCTGGCGTCGTCGCGGGGGTCGGCGAAGGCCTTGGTGTACCTGCCGTAGCCGCCGCCGCCGTCGAGGTCGTCGCTGGCCGGGCAGCAGCGGCCCCAGCGGCAGTAGCGGAACCGGGCGCTATGGCTGGCGGGGCGGCGGGCCGGGCTGGCGCGACGTGTCTGCGCTGAAGCTCTCCCGCCAGATGAGCCAGCGGCCGTCGGGTTGCTGGCGCAGCACCTGCAGGATCTTGCCGCGTTCCTCGATGGGCGGGATGCCCGGCAGCTCGAGGGTCATCTCGAAGGTGTAGCGGGCCACGGCAAGGTCGCCCCGGCCTTCGACCTCGGCGAGCGTCGTCGCCATGCGCGTGAAGTTCGGCAGGGCCACGAACCAGGCGCGGATGCCGTCGCGCCCGCTCACGGCGGGACGGTTCGGCCCCAGCATCAGCGCGTCGGTCGTGTAGAGGGCGGCGATGCCGTCGGCATCCTTGCGGCCCGCGGCCTCGAGCCACGCCTCGGCCACCGGCGCGATGGCCTCGCGTCCCACGGGGGCCGGCGCCGTGGACGCACAGGCGGCGAGCAGCAGTCCTGCCATGGTCACGAGCACGGCGTTTCGCATCGTCATTCTGCCTGGAAGGTCGCGAGTTCCGACTCGCCGTCCCGGAGCACCAGCACCTCGCCGGTCACGGTGGCCTGGGTGGCGCGCTGCAGGGCCTGGGTGTAGGCGGCCGCGTCGACGCCGCCGGCCGGGCAGGCCTCGCCCGTGGTGGTGATGGGGCCGACCGTGAGGGCGCCACTCGCGACGCTGTAGTCGTAGCCGCCGCTCAGGCTGCCGCAGCCCGTGCTGCCGCCGAGGCGCTCGCCGGCGGGATCGAGCCGCAGCTCGGGGGCCGTTCCGCCCGACGCCGGGATGGCCGTGTCGCCGAGGCGCGTCAGCATCCAGCGCGTTCCCTCCAGCGGTACCTGCGCGCGACGGCAGCGGGCCTCGCCCGGGACCAGCTCCTCGAACTTGTCGACCACCAGCGTCGGCTGCGGTCCGAGGGACTCCTCCATGCCCACGGCAAGCTCCACGTGCCCCAGCAGCCGAACCAGGCGCGGCTCGCCGGAACCGGATGTCGACGCGGCGTAGGCCTGCTCCAGTGCCAGGTAGCCATCGCGCATGGCGACGGGCAGGCGCTCGCCGGTGTGGCAGTCGACGAAGCTGGCGGCGTCGGCCAGGTACGTGAAGAGGCCCGTGGTGCGGCCCGGCTCGGGGATCGGGTCGAGGGCCGGGGCCCGGCGCAGCGTGTAGTTGAGCTGCGAGGCGATGGGCTCGCCGGTGGTGTCGAGCCGGGTCACCTGGTCGGGCCCCTGCACGGCGAAGATCACGGTGCCGGCCGACGGGCCGTACAGCGCGAGGCGCGTTCCCGCGTCGGAGACGGCGAAGCGGCCGGCCTCGACAAAGGTATCCGCGCCGGCCGGCTTGCCGAGGTAGCTGCTGCGGAGCCGGTAGCGGAACGCGGCGTCGAGGGTCAGCGTCGTGTCGATGCCCTCGCAGTCGGCGCAGGGCAGCACGCCCATGAAGGTGGCCGGCAGGCTGATGCCCGCCACGGTGACGGCCTCAGCTTCGACCTCGTCCGCGTCGGTCGCCGCGGGTGCGGGCGCTGGCGCCGGGGCTGGAGCGGCGGCGGCACCTGCCCCTGGCTCCGCGGGCGGTTCGGCGGGCCCGCAGGCGGCGGTGAGCAGCACCAGCAGGCCCGCTGCCGCCAGTGCTGCCGGCGCCGGCCGCTGCGTGGTCCTGTCTCGCCCGGTCTCGTCCATGGAACCGTGCTCCCGTAGATGATTGGCGCCTATCGTACCCGCATCGCCCGGCTTGGCCGGCAGCGATGCGTCGCGACCCCGAAGGGCCGGCCCGCTGTGGGGGGCCGGCCCCCATCGCGTTGCCCCTGACCACAGGCCCTGAAGGGGCCGCAAGGATCATCGATGCTGCACACGACCCCGAGCCGTTTTGCGTGGACCTTCCTGGTGGGCTACTTCGTCGCGAGCCAGCTCAACTGGGCCATTGCCGAACTCGTGCTGAACGACTGGGCCATGCCCCGCTTCGACGGCTTCATGCGCCAGGGCGAGAACGCCAGCAACGGCGCCAATATCGGCAAGATGGTGGTGGGCTTCCTGCTGCCGCAGTTCGTGGCCTGCTGGCTTGCGGCGTCGCTGCCGCGGCCGGCGGGCTACGCCGCCCGGGCCGTCTACGCGGCGCTGCTGGTGGGCGTCGCCGGCTTCTTCGGCACGTATACGTTCCTGTCGGGCTGGGGCAACGTGAACTGGGTGCCGCTGATGGGTGCTGCCGTGGCCGACACCGGCTGCCTCGTGGTGGGCAACCTGGTCGCCGGATTCCTGCAGCAGTGGCGGCGGAGGCCCGCCGGAGCGCCGCCGGCGCGCGCGTGATGACGGCCGCCGGTCAGGCGGCGGCGCGCAGCACGTTGATGGGCGCGATCTCCGGGAAACGCATGTTCCGGAGCGGCACGATGGCGGTCCAGATGAAGCAGTGCTGCCCCGACAGGCAGCCATGGCTCACGCCGTCGGCGAAGACCATCCACGCCGAGTAGGGCGGGAAGCGGATCTCCACGTGGCCCGCGAGCTCCGCCTGGAACTCGGGGCTGTCCTTCAGGTAATCGTGGAAGCGCTTCATCGCGCGGTCGTAGGGGCTCGAGTCCAGCACCTTCGCGAGCGGCACCAGCGCCGACAGGCCCCGCGTCAGCGTCGAGCGCAGGTGGTCCAGCGCGTTCTTGTCCAGCCGTCCCACGTGGCCGCCGGGTCCGGTGAAGCCGGCCCGCTCGGCGTGGCGCGCGAATACGGCGCGGAAGTCGCCCTTGCTTGCCCAGACGCGGTCGCGCTCGTGGTTGGCGTTGATGAGGAAGCGCAGGATGCGGTCGCCGTTGGTGGCGCCGTAGGCGCCGGCGTCGACGTGGATGCGCTCGCTGGCCTTGTGGGCGTCGATGTCGCGGCCTGCCTCTTCCATGGGCCGGAAGCTGCAGGTGCCGACGTCGGCGCCGGCCATGAACCCGGGCAGCCGCTCGCGGGCCCAGGTCGCGATGTCGTCGCGGAGCGTGGTGAGCATGCGGTGGGTCAGCGGGTAGAGCGCCGACTTCGGGTCGAGGCCCTGCACGGAGTCGGCCTCCGGGTGGTAGCTCACGTTCTTGCGCGTGATCTCGCCGGCCAGCCGGTCGCGGAGCAGCGCGAGGTCTGCCTCGGCGGGCAGGCGCACCGGGCACTGCGGGAAGTAGGCGATGCGCCCCTGTTCCAGTGCGTCGGCGATGTCGTTGGGGCCGGCGCTGGCGAGGCGGTCCGGATCGAAGGTCTCGAGCATGGTCATGCCTCCGCGGCTATTGTCGGGCCGGCGCGGCCCCGGGGGCAACGGCGGCGCGCCCCTCTGCCAGCGCCCGGTCGACCAGGGCCGTGACGGTGTCGACGGCGATCAGGTCCATGGCGGCCGGGTTGCGTACCCGCTCGCCCCAGCGCAGGTCGCCAGGCGTCTTGCCGAACTCCTGGCGCACCGCTTCGGGGTAGGCGTCGGCCACCAGGTGCTGGCTGAAGTAGGGGCCCGTGCGGTGCCGGTTCGACGTGGCGTACAGCCCGACCACCGGCGTGCCGGCCGCCGTGGCCATGTGGGCCGGCCCTGAGTCGGGACAGAGCACCAGGTCCGCCGCCTCGATGACCGCGAAGAGCTGCTTCAGCGTGGTGCGGCCCACGAGGTTCGTCGCCCGGCCGCCGAGCCCCTCGGTGATGGCCGCCGCGTAGGCCGCCTCGAGCTCCGTAGGCCCCCCGGTCAGCACGATGCGGGCGCCGTGGCGCTCGACGAGGTGGCGCGCCACGGCGATGTAGTTGGCCACGCTCCAGTTGCGGTAGTTACGAAACCGCTGGCTCGAGCAGGGGCTGATGACGCAGAGCGGGCCACTGCCCGCGGCGGCCTGGCGGGCGAAGCCCCGGTCTGCCTCGCTGAGCGCGAAGTCCCAGCGCAGCACGCGCTCGCGCACGCCGAGGTATTCGGCGAACTCGAAGAGGCCGTCCATGACGTGCTGCTGCGGGGTCGGCGGCAGCTTCTCGCCGGTGAAGAGCCACTGCCAGTCCCGCGCCCGGGCGCGGTCGAAGCCGATGCGCCGCCCGGCGCGCAGCTGCAGGCTCACGAGGTTGGCCCGCATCGAGGCATGCATGTGCAGCAGCACCGGAAAGCGGCGGCCGCGCAGTGCCCGCCGGATCTCCCACAGGCTGCGGTTCGGGGCCCGCTTGTCGAAGGTGATAAACTCGATGCCGTCAGCGCCCGCCAGCAATCCGTGCTCGGTGCGGCCGATGATCCAGGTGATCCGCGTGCCAGGCCAGGCGGCCTGCAGCGTCCGGATGACGGGTAACGTGTGACAGCAGTCGCCGATGGCGGACAACCGGATCACGCAGACCGAATCAACGTTGCCCACGCGCATCGCGACCGAAGACGGGAGCCTCATCCTATACGATGCGTCCCTGCTCGACCACGCGACGCCGGGGCTGTTCGACCGCGCCAGGTGGGCGGGTGCGCCGCAGGCCCCGGGCTACAGCGGCGGGCGTGGCGCGACGCTCTTCATCGACTGGCCCCCGCCGGGGGTGACGTCCTCGCGCCCGGCGCAGCACTGGGTGCTGCGCCACTACCACCGCGGCGGCACCATCGGCCGCTTCCTCGAGGACCAGTTCCTCTGGCTCGGCGAAGAGCGCACCCGGGCCGTGCTCGAGTGGCGACTGCTCGCCTGGATGTGGGCCCGCGGCCTGCCGTCGCCGCGGCCGGTGGCCGCCCACGTGCGCCGGCGCGGATTCACCTACACGGCTGACCTGGTCACCGTGCTGATGCCGGGCGTCGAGCCGCTGTCGACGCGCCTCGCGCGCGGGCCGCTGGAGGCCGACGGCTGGGCCCGGGTGGGGGCCTGCGTGCGCCGCTTCCACGACGCCGGCGTGTGGCATGCCGACCTCACCGCCCACAACCTGCAGATCGACGCCGCCGGCGACATCTTCCTGCTCGACTTCGACCGCGGACGGCGCCGGGACGACGGCGCTGCCTGGCGCCAGGCCAACCTGGCGCGGCTCCGGCGCTCGGTGGACAAGATCAGCAGCGAGGGTGGCGTCCACTTCGACGAGGTGGCCTGGGCCGCCCTAGAGGCAGGCTACGCCGGCCGCCTCACGCGTAGGGGTCCGGCAGCGGGGGCGGCCGGCCCTTGAAGCGGCGGTGGATCCAGTAGTACTGCGGCGGGGCCTCGCGGATCCACCCTTCCAGCAGCTGCGCGACGCGCAGTGCGTCGGCCTCCGGTGACTCGCCCGGGAAGTCCTCCCAGGCCGGCAACAGCAGTGCGTCATAGCCGGTTCCGTCAGCCCGCCGGCGCGTCACCATCGGCACGACCTTCGCCCCGGACAGCTTCACGATCTGCGTCAGCGCGGTGTTGGTCATCGCCGGTTCGCCGAAGAATGGCAGCAGCGCACTGTAGTTGCGCCGGTGGCTCTGGTCGGGTGCAAAGTAGACGGTATAGCCCTGGCGCAGCACGCGGATCAGCTGCCGCATGTTGTCCTTGGGGATCAACTGCTCCGTTCCGCGCGTCCGTCCCCGCCGCAGCAGCTCGTCCACCAGCGGGTTGCGCATCGGCCGGTACAGCGCAGCGATGCGGCCGAGTCGCGCCTGCATTTCCCGGCCGCCGATCTCGGCGGCCGGGAAATGGCCGGTCAGCAGCACCACGCCGCCTCCGGACCTGGCGGCCGTCAGGTTCTCCAGCCCGGTGAAGTGGACGAGGCGGGCGATGCGGGCGGGGGGTGCCCACAGGGCGAGGGCCACGTCGAACACGGCCATGCCCAGTGACTGGAAGTGCTCGCGCAGCCAGACCGCCCGCTGCCGCTCGCCGGCGTCGGGAAAGCACAGCCGCAGGTTCACGGCGGCGACGTGGCGGCGGCGCGCCAGCGTCCAGCGGAGCAGGGTGCCGAGCCCGCGCCCCAGCCGCAGCAGCACGGAGTAGGGCAGCAGCGCCGCGAGGCGCAGCAGCGCGATGCCGAGCCAGAGGGGCCAGAACCGGGGCTGCCAGAAGCGCGCCAGGGAGGCAGGGGATGCCTGGCCGGGGGCTGGGGTCGTCATGGTCACCGGATCGATTGTGCCGCAGGGCGGCGTCCCGGGCGCCGCGAGTGGCTCCGCCGGGCTCCGGGCGTCGAAGTACACTGCGCGGGCCGGAACAGCTTCTTGAAAAGTCCCGGTGCGGCACCCATACAATCCTCGGCCTTTCTTTCCGGAGTCATCAGGTGAAGCGGATCGTACTGTTCCTGGCCACCAACCTGGCGGTCCTGCTGGTGCTGTCGCTGTCCATGCGGCTGCTCGGCTTCGACACCTACATGGCTTCCACGGGCCAGGACCCGGTCGGCCTGCTGGTGTTCGCGGCGCTGCTCGGCTTCGGCGGTTCGTTCATCTCGCTGCTGTTGTCGAAGACCATGGCCAAGAGCAGCACCGGCGCCCGGGTCATCACCGAGCCCCGGGACGAGCAGGAGGCCTGGCTGCTGGCCACGGTCCGCGCCCAGGCCGACAAGGCCGGCATCGGCATGCCCGAAGTGGCCATCTTCGATGCCCCGGAGCCCAATGCCTTCGCGACCGGCGCCAACCGCAACGCGGCCCTGGTGGCCGTGAGCACCGGGCTGCTGCGCCGGATGAAGCGCAACGAGGTCGAGGCCGTGCTGGGTCATGAAGTGGCCCACGTCGCCAATGGTGACATGGTGACGCTCACGCTGATCCAGGGCGTCGTCAACACCTTCGTCATCGTGCTGTCGCGGATCATCGGCCGGTTCATCGACCAGGTGGTGTTCCGCAACGAGCGCGGCGGTGGCCCGGGCTTCTTCATCAGCGTGATGGTCTGCCAGCTGGTGCTGGGCATCCTGGCCAGCGCCATCGTCTTCTGGTTCTCGCGGCAGCGTGAGTTCCGGGCCGACTCGGGCGGCGCGTCCCTGGCGGGACGCGGCAACATGATCTCGGCCCTCGAAAGCCTGAAGGCCGCGACGCCGGGGCAGCTCCCGGAGAACATGCAGGCCTTCGGCATCTCGGCCGGCCCCGGCCGGTTCGGCCGCCTGTTCATGTCGCACCCGCCCCTCGAAGAGCGGATCGCCGCACTCCGCGCCGCCGGCTGACCCCTGCCGGGCGCGGCGGTCCCCCGTCGCGCCCGGCCCGGTGCCGGCTATTCCGGCCGTTCCTGTTCGTCCGGATCGCCCAGGTCGCGCGAGCCCTCCGGTTCTTCGTCCGGCGGCGCTTCGAGCGACTCCATCAGCGAGCCATTGCGGGCGTCGCCCGCCTCGATGCCGAGGTTGAAGGTTGCGAAGCCGGGCATCACCACCTGGTTCAGCGCCATGCCCACGACGCGGCCCCGCACCGGCGAGTAGATCAGGCTCTGTTCGTTGGTGATCGGGTCGGTGACGGTGCCGAGGATGTCTCCCGCCGACACCACCTGGCCGAGGCGCACCAGCGAAAAGAGGATGCCGCCGTCGTCGGCCCGCACCCAGGTCGAGCGGTAGTAGACGGGCTTGGGCTGCTTCAGCAGGCGCAGCCGGTCGAGCATGCCGAGCTGCTGGAACAGCCGGAAGATCGCATCGACGCCGATGCGTACCTCGACGGACTGCAGGCGGCCCGGCTCGCCAGCCTCGAGGGTCACGGCGGCGATGTTCAGGTCGGTGGCGGCCCGGCGCAGCGTGCCAGGGACCCCGGGGCTCTGCACGACGACGAGCCCGCCGAAGCCGTCGGCGAACTGGCGCACCCGCTCGTTGCGCAGGTCGGCCCGCAGCTGGGGCAGGTTCGTCCGGTTCAGCGACCCGGTGTGGATGTCGATGAGCCCGTTGCAGTGGCGGATCACGTCGGTGAACAGCGAGTGGGCGATGCGCGAGGCGGCGCTGCCGGACGGGTTGCCGGGGAAGAAGCGGTTCAGGTCGCGCCGGTCGGGCAGGTAGCGCGAGCCGCGGCGGAAGCCCTGCAGGTTGACGATGGGGATGCCCACCACGCCGCCGCTGAGGCGCGCCGGGTCCAGGTCCTGCATGATGCGGCGGACCATCTCGATGCCGTTCAGTTCGTCGCCGTGGATGGCCGCCGTGAGGCACACCAGCGGACCCGGGGCGTTGCCGTTGACGATGAACACCGGGATACCCTCGGCGCTGCCGCCGTCGAAGGTGCCGCCGCCCTCCCAGATGAGCCGCTGGCTCGTGCCCACGGGCACGGTCTGCCCCAGCAGCGCCAGGCCGCCGGGGGTGCCGGCGCTCACCGCTGGTCCTGGCGCGGGGGCCGCCGGTGCCGCGCTGGCGCCGGTCGCCGCGCCGCCGGCCACGGGCTCCGGAGGCGAAGGCGCCGGCGTTGCCGGCGGCGGTGCCGGACCACCGCAGCCGCCGGCGAGCAGCGCGACGAGCAGCGCCACGGTCGCCCGTTGGCCCCGGGCCCGGCGCGGTGCGGTGGCGGCTTGAAGGTGTGGCCCGGGTCGGCTCATGGGGCGTGCAGGGTAGCGCGAAACCCGTGCACGGTTATGTGAAGGCGATGCGCGTGCCGGCGCGCGGGCAGGGCTAAGTTCTGCAGGGTTGCGGGCATCCGCCGGGATGCGCTAATAAGCGGCAGGACGAAGGATCGACCACGCCTGCGCGTCGATGGCGATTACGCTGCGCGCCGGGCACAGCCCCAGGGAACCAGGGATGCCGGACTTTTTCACCGGGAAACGGCCATGTTGAAGCGGGCCAGGTGGCTGCGGGCGTCGCGCGGCGTGCTGCTGGCGCTGCTGCTCGGCGGGCCGCTGGCGGCCGCCGCCACCGATGCGGAGCCGTTGCCAAGGCCCGCCGGCCTCGAGCCGGACATCGCCTTCTGGCGGCGCATCTTCGGCGAGGTCACGACCCGCGAGGCGCTGGTCCACGACAACCGCTACCTCGACATCGTCTACGAGAAGCTGTCGTTCCCCGCCGGCACCAGCGACCGCGAGCGCGAGCAGGCCATGAAGGCGACGCGCGACCGCTACGCCGCGATCCTGCGCCGGCTCGACAGCCCCGACCCGGGCCGCCTGTCCCGGGACGAAAAGCGCGTCCGCAAGCTGTTCCCGAAGGAAGTACGGGCCGCCCGGCTCAGCGGCGCCGCCGACCGGGTGCGCGTACAGATGGGCCTCGCCGACCGGTTCCGCGAGGGCCTGGTGCGGTCCGGGCGCTGGGAGCCGCACATCCGCGAGCAGCTCGCCCAGGCCGGGGTGCCGGCGCGGCTTGCCGCGCTGCCCCACGTCGAGTCCTCGTTCAACCCTGAGGCCCGTTCCTTCGTCGGTGCGGCCGGGCTCTGGCAGTTCACGGCCGGCACCGGCCGCCAGTTCATGATGATCAACGACGCCGTCGATGAGCGGCGCGACCCGTTCCGCTCCAGCGAGGCGGCTGCCCGCCTGCTGAAGAGCAACTACCGGGAGCTGGGCTCCTGGCCGCTGGCCATCACCGCCTACAACCATGGCGTCGGCGGCATGCGCCGCGCCGTGCGCGAGACCGGGACCGCCGACATCGAGACCATCGTCCGCCGCTACAACGGGCCGGCCTTCGGCTTCGCCTCGCGGAACTTCTACGTGTCGTTCCTGGCGGCCGAAGAGGTGGAGCGGGATGCCGAGCGCTACTTCGGCAGCGTGCGCCGCGATGACCCCGAGCCCTACGCCACGGTACCGCTGCCCCACCACCTGCGGGTGAACACGCTGGTGCGGGTCACCGGCGTCACGCCCGAGACGCTGCGCACCTACAACCCGTCGCTGCTGCCCACCGTCTGGGCGGGCCGGCAGCCGGCACCCCGGGGCTATCCGCTGCGCCTGCCCCCCGGCGTGTCGCTGCAGGACACCACCGAGCTGCTGGCGGCGGTGCCGGCCGCCGAGCGGGCCGGGGCGCCGAGTTCCACGGTGGCCGGGGGCCACCGCGTGAAACCCGGCGAGACGCTGTCGGGCATCGCCGCGCGCTACGGCACGTCCGCCGCGACGCTGGCCCGGCTGAACGGGCTGTCGAGTGCCAACAAGATCCGCGCGGGCCAGGTGCTGAAGGTGCCGGGCAGTGGCGGCGGAGCCCGGGTCGCGGAAGCCCCATCCTCTGCCCCGCCTGCCGGGGGCCAGCAGACCTACGTCGTGCGCCGGGGCGACAACCTGGCGAGCATCGCCAAGCGCACCGGCGTGCCCCAGCGCCAGCTCATGGCGCTGAATTCGCTGGACAATCCCAACCGCATCTACCCGGGGCAGCGGCTGCGCCTGCGGGACAGCAAGGGAGGCTGAGCGAGGTGGTGGTGAGCCTGGCAGGCGTGGTCCGGGGCTTGGCCGCGGGGCTGTGCGCGGTGCTGCTGGCCGGCGCGCCGGGCACGGCGCCGGCCGCCGCCCTCGAGATGGCCGACCGCATCGTCGTCCGCAAGGCCGAGCGGCGCCTCTACCTGATGAACGGCGAGCGCGTGCTGCGCAGCTTCCGCGTGGCGCTCGGCCTGACGCCCACCGGCCACAAGCAGCGGGAGGGCGACTTCCGCACGCCCGAGGGCGAGTACCACGTCGTCAGGCGCAACCCCAACAGCGACTTCTTCCTGGCCCTGCAGGTGTCGTACCCGGGTCCCGAGGATCTGCGCCGCGCCGCCCGGCAGGGTGTCGATCCCGGCGGCCAGATCATGATCCACGGCCTGCCGAACCGCCTGAAGAAGCCCCTCGACTACTACCTGACCCGGGACTGGACCAACGGCTGCATCGCCGTTTCGAACTCCGACATGGTCGACATCTGGCTGATGACCCCGACCAACACGCCGATCCAGATCCTGCCGTGACCGGCCCGCAGCGCGGCCGGGCCGCCCCCCGGGTCCCGGGGCTCCTTTACCGTTCCCAGAAGGCTCCAGCCATGACCGAACGCCAGCACATCGTCGAGGTGAGGCCCGAGGGTACCCTCGAGGTGCTTTCCCGCCAGGAGATCGAGCGACTGCGCGCCACCGGCGAGGGGTCGTTGAACGAGCTGTTCCGCCGCTGTGCGCTGGCCGTGCTGAACGTCGGCGAAACCACGGACGACACCCGCGAGGTGCTCGAGCGCTACCACGACTTCCGGATCGGCATCGTCCAGCAGGACCGGGGCATCAAGCTGGCCCTGACGAACCCGCCCGGTGCCGCCTTCGTCGACGGCGAGATGATCCGCGGCACCCGCGAGCTGCTCTTCGCCGTGTTGCGCGACGTGGTCTTCACCGAGAGCGAGGTGACCTGCTCCGCGCGCTTCGACCTGGCGGCGGGCGATGGCATCACCAACGCCGTCTTCCACATCCTGCGCAACGCCGGCGTGCTGCGCACCCACGTCGACCCCGACATCGTCGTCTGCTGGGGCGGCCACTCGATCCGCCGCGACGAGTATGACTACACCAAGGAGGTCGGCTACGAGCTGGGCCTGCGCGAGCTCAACGTCTGCACCGGCTGCGGCGCCGGCGCCATGAAGGGCCCGATGAAGGGCGCCGCCATCGGCCACGCCAAGCAGCGGGTCCGCAACGGCCGCTACATCGGCCTGACGGAGCCCGGCATCATCGCCGCCGAGTCGCCGAACCCCATCGTCAACGAGCTGGTCATCCTGCCGGACATGGAGAAGCGCCTCGAGGCCTTCGTGCGCATGGCCCACGCCATCATCATCTTTCCTGGCGGCGTCGGCACGGCCGAGGAGATCCTGTTCCTGCTGGGCATCCTGCTGCACCCGGACAACGCCGAGATCCCGGTGCCGCTGATCCTGACGGGCCCCGAGTCGAGCCGTCCCTACCTCGAGCGCGTCGATGCCTTCATCGGCGCGACCCTGGGCCGCGAGGCGCAGCAGCGCTACCGCATCATCATCGGCGACGCCGGCGCCGTGGCGGCCGCGGCCATCGCTGGCGTGCGGCGCGTGCAGGAGCACCGGCAGTCGCGGCACGACGCGTACTTCTACAACTGGAACCTGCACATCGACCACGAGTTCCAGCAGCCTTTCAAGGCGACCCACGAGACGATGGCGGCCCTCGACCTGCGCCGCGACCAGCCGCCGGCGCGGCTGGCTGCCCACCTGCGCCGGGCGTTCTCCGGCGTGGTCAGCGGCAACATCCGCGAGGAGGGCATCCGCGCCATCGAGGCGCACGGGCCCTTCGAGCTGCGCGGGGATGCAGGTGTCATGAAGCAGCTCGACGAACTGCTGGCCGCCTTCGTCGCCCAGCAACGCATGCGCCTGCCGGGCAAGCGCTACGAGCCCTGCTACCGCGTCGTAGTGTGAACTGCGCCGATCCTGCGGGCGCCTGATTATTGTGACTCGCTTGGTCGCTGCGGCAGGCCACCGCTCCTAGAGTTCCACCCACGCCGCGAGAAGCGTGGGAGGAAAAGATGGCGGAGCAGAAAGGACGAGGGATCGCACCGGCCCTGCCGGCGCGCCGCACCGAGGCCGCACCGGGCAGCTACCGGGCAGGCCCCACCCAGCCGCCACGGAACGGCACGGCCCCCGCGGCCCCCGCGGCCGAGGGCAAGGACGTCGCCAGCTGGGACTCCTACCGCCGCTGGCTGTCGCGCGTGCAGCTGCCCGACAAGCGGCGCATCGCCATGGACCCGTCGCTCTACACCTGGAAGGGCTACCGAAGCTGGGCCGAGAAGGTCCGGCGCGACTGGACGCCGGAAGACGAGTAGGGGCTTCAGGCCCGCTGCCCGCCTGCACAACCCGAACAGTCCCGCGTCCCGCCCCGTGGCGGGCGCCACCGGTAACCCGGCCCCCCAGCCCATGAGCGACCGCGACCAGACTGACGACGAGCCCCTGATCAAGAACCCGGCGACCCTGCAGCGCCGCGCCTGGATCGACCACGCGATCGCTGCGGTGCGGGAGAAGCTGCAGGACGGCAGCCTGCCCGCGAGCCCCGGCCGGCGCCCGGCCGGCGTGGATCGCGGCGCGCCATACCGCCCCCGCCTGACCGTGATCCGGGGCGGCCGCAGCGACGACGAGTGACGCCCGCCCGATGGAGCGCGTGAGCGTGGCGCTGCTGCGCGTCCTCGACCGCCTCGACAGCCTCTTCTACGCCCTGCCGCTGCTGCTGCCGGCGCCCCGGCGCCTGGCCGCCGGCGGCCTGCTGCTGGCCCTGCTCGGCGCGGGGCTCTACGGCCAGCCCTGA
>JAEUPZ010000019.1 GCA_016789885.1 Chromatiales bacterium
TGTCGGGCACTGCCACCGCGGTGCGCCCCTACGTCGACGCGCTGGCCGGCACGCAGACGCGGGTGCTCGATACCCGCAAGACCGTGCCGGGGCTGCGCCTCGCGCAGAAGTACGCCGTCCGCGTCGCCGGCGGCACGAACCACCGCCTCGGCCTGTACGACGGCATCCTCATCAAGGAGAACCACATCATCGCGGCGGGCGGCATCACGGCGGCAGTGACCGCGGCGCGCGACGCCGCCGGCGGCGTGCTGATCCAGGTGGAGGTCGAGAGCCTCGCCGAGGCCGAAGAGGCCCTGCGCGCCGGCCCCGACCGCCTGCTCCTCGACGAGCTCTGCCTGCCGGACATGGCGGCCGCCGTCGCTCTGCGCGACCGGCTGGCGCCTGCCATCGGGCTAGAGGCCTCGGGCAGCATCACCCTCGAGAACATCCGGGCCGTGGCCGCCACGGGCGTCGACTTCATCTCGGTGGGCTCGCTGACGAAGCACCTGCGGGCCATCGACCTGTCAATGCGGTTCCGGTTCGATGGCTGAGCCCACCCCGCCGGCGGGCACGGACGCTGCGCCCGAAGACTGTCCGAGCTGCCGCAAGCCGGTCGCCGCCTGCATCTGCGACCGGGCCGAGACGCTGCCGACGAAGCTGCGGGTCATCGTCCTGCAGCACCCGCAGGAAAACGACGCCCTGCTCGGCACCGCGCCGCTGCTGACGCTGATGCTGCCGAAGGCCGAGGTCCGCGTCGGCCTGTCGTGGCCCTCGCTGGCGGGAGCCCTCGGCGTCACCAGCATCGACCGCAGCCGCTGGGCGGTGCTCGCCGTTGCGAAGGTTCCCGAGGCCCTGGCCGAGCGGGCCGCCCGCGAGGCGGTGCTGCTGTACGACCCGAACGGGCGCGCGCGGAAGCTGTCGTCGCCGGGCCTCGACGGCATCCTGGTGCTCGACGGCAGCTGGAGCCAGGCCAAGACCCTGTGGTGGCGCAACCCGTGGCTGCTCAAGCTGCCGCGGCTGCACCTGAACCCGGTGGAACCCTCGATGTACGGACGGCTCCGCAAGGAGCCGCGGCGCGAGGCCGTATCGACGCTGGAAGCCGTGGCCGACGTGCTGCCGGCCCTGGGCGAGCCGCCCGCCACGCGCACCGTGCTGCGCCGCGTGCTGCGCACCTTCCTGCAGCGTGTCCGCGACGCGGGGCTGGCCGGCTGATCAGCTTGGCCGGTGGCGCGGGTACGCGTATCGTCCCGCGACCCTTCCCCAGAGCCGGAGCCGGAGCCCGCAGATGGTCGAATTCGGTGTCGTCATGGAGCCCTCGCCGCGCTACACGGCGAGGCTCGCCGCGGAGATCGAGGCCATGGGCTTCGATGCCCTGCTCTGCCCCGATACGCAGTGCCTGTCGGGGGACCCCTACGGCCAGCTGAGCCTCGCGGCCGCGAGCACTTCACGGCTGCACCTGAGCACCGGCGTGACCAACCCGGTGACCCGCGACGCCTCGGTCACGGCCAGCGCCTTCGCGACGCTGCAGCTCGAGTCCGGGGGCCGGGCGCGGTGCGCCATCGGCCGCGGCGACTCGTCGGCCGCCCACATCGGCCGTCGCAATGCGAAGACCGCGGAACTGCGGACCTACGTCGAGCAGGTGCGCGCCTACCTCGCCGGTGCGGAAGTCGACCGCGACGGCACCGCGTCCCGCATGCGGTGGCTGCCCCCGGGGACTATCCCGCCCGTCCCCATCGACATCGCCTGCACGGGGCCGGCGACGATCCGCATGGCCGTCGACGTGGCCGACCGCGTCAGCTTCGCCGTGGGCGCGGCGCCCGAGCGGATTGCCTGGGCGCTCGACGTCGCCCGGGCGCGCCTCGCCGAGACGGGTCGCGACCGCAGCAGCCTGCGCATCGGCGCCTTCGTCAACCTCGTGTGCGACGACAGCGAACGGCGGGCCATCAACCTCGGCCGGATGATCGCCGGCATGGTGGCGCACTTCGCCGGCATGAAGGATTCACCGGTCGACCACCTGCCGCCGCAGCTGAAGGACCTGGCCGTACAGATGAAGTCGGGCTACGACATGGCCCGCCACGCCCAGAACGACGGCCAGCACCTCGGCGGCGTCACCGACGAGTTCGTCGACTGGTTCTCGATCTGCGGTCCGCCGGCCAAGTGCGAGGAGCGGCTCGGCGCGCTGCTCGACATGGGCCTGGACCACGTCTACATCCTCGGCGGGTCCCCGGTTGCCGAGCCGCATGGCGAGCGCCAGGCGGCCATGATTGCCCAGAGCCGCGTGTTCGCCGAAACCGTCATGCCGCGGCTCCGCCGGTAGCTGGCTGTCCGCGCCCGGCAAGAAAGTCAAGCGGACGGCAGAAAACTGGTGTAGTCTTCTGCCGTCCGCGAACCTGTCCTGTCTGTCTTGGCCTGTGCGCCTTCCCGGCGCCGTCCGGCTTAAGCCCGCCACCGCTAGGCTCGACGAACCGGGTAGCCGGTGATCCCGGCCAACTCGTCCTCTAATTTGTTCGGATGAAATGCACATGACCAAGCTCTTTGTTGGCAACCTTCCCTTCAGCGCCACCGAGGACGCCATTCGCGCCCTCTTCGAGCCCCACGGCACCGTGAACAAGCTCTCGCTGATCACCGATCGCGACACCGGCCGCCCTCGTGGCTTCGCCTTCGTCGAGATGGACAACGCCGACGCCGCGCGCGCCATGCAGGCGCTGAACGGCACCGACTTCGGCGGCCGCGCCCTCAAGGTGAACGAGGCCCAGGCTAAGGAGCGCTCCGGCGGCGGCGGCGGTGGCGGCGGCTACCGCGGGGGTGGTGGCGGCGGCGGCTACCGCAGCGGCGGTGGCGGCGGCGGCCAGCGCTGGTAAACAGCTTCCGGACGCACCGGCTCCAGGGCCGGTGCGTCCGGGACTCCAGCCCGGTCCTACCCCGGGCAGGTACATCACCCAGGTGCGTCCCAGCCAGCCACGCAGTACCGAGATGCTTCGCCGCCGACGCGGCGAGCAGCGCCAGCGCGAGCGCGCGGCAGCACCTTCGGTGGCCGCGACCTTCCCCGGCGTCGACACGGTCCGCCTCGAACTGACTTTCGCCGGCGTCGCACCCACGCCGGCATCCCAGGGCGTCGTCCTGCACGCCGGCGCCCCCGCGTTCTTCGAATTCGCCTGCCCCTGCAACGACTGCGACGGGTCCCTCGACCTCGGCGCCGCCGTGAGCTCGGCCGTCCGCACCCGGGTGCGGCGTTCGACCGGTACGGTGGCGTGCTCCGGCAGCCGCATCGTCGCCGGCGCCGCCTCGCCCTGCGCGCTGCGGGCAAGCTACGTGGTCACCGGCACCGCGAACCCGTCCGCCGCCTGACGCGGCGCTGCACCCCGCCACCTCGGATCGCCACTGGCCCGGGGCAAGGCTTCCGCCAGACGATGCCCGGTCCAGCGACTGGCCCCGGCAAGCCGGCCATGCCAGGCTCCCGGTTCCCCACCACTCCCCACGTTCCGCCCGTGACGCGCTTCAGCCGTTGACGGCCGCCGCCATCAGCACGCGCTTCGGCTCGGCGATGCCGTAGCCCTGGGCGTAGTCGATGCCCATGCCGCGGAGCATGGCGATGATCTCGGCGTTCTCCGCCCACTCGGCGATGACCTTCTTGCCGGTCAGGTGCCCGATCTCGTTGATCGAGCGCACCATCTCCCGGTCGATCGGGTCGTGCAGCATCTCCTTCACGAAGCTGCCGTCGATCTTGATGAAGTCCACCGGGAAGTGCTTCAGGTAGCCGAAGGACGAGAGCCCCGTGCCGAAGTCGTCGAGGGCGAACTTGCAGCCCAGGTCCCGCAACGCGTTGATGAACCGGCTGGCCTGGGCGAAGGAGTGGATCGCCGCCGTCTCGGTGATCTCGAAGCAGATCTTGCTGGCGTCGAGCCCGCTGCGCTGGAACTGACGGATCACGAAAGGCAGGAACTCGTTGTCGGCGAGACTGTGCCCGGAAAGATTGATGGAGCACATCGCCAGCCGCTCGCGCTCGTCGGCCTCCGACACGAGCCAGCGGAACGCGTGTTCGACGACCCAGCGGTCGATGTTGGCGATCAGGCCGTAGCGCTCGGCGGCGGCGATGAAGAGGTCGGGCGAGACCAGCTGCCCGTTCTCGTCGCGCATGCGCAGCAGCAGCTCGTAGTGGGCCCCTGGCTCGTCGGCCTGCAGCGGCGCGATCGTCATCCGGTACAGGTCGAAGCGGTTCTCCTCGAGGGCGTTGTTGATGCGGGCGGCCCACTGCATCTCGCGCCGGCGCCGCATGAGGTCGATGTCGTTCTGGCGGTACGTGTGGATGCGGTTGCGCCCCGCCTCCTTCGCCGCCTGGCACGCGCTGTCGGCTGCGTTCAGCAGCGTCGCCACCGTCTCGCTGTCGTCGGTGATGGGCACGACGCCGATGCTGGCGCCGAGGCGGAAGGTGCGGTCATCCCAGGCGAAGCGGTGCTCACGGATCGCCTCGCGCAGCTGCTCGGCGGTCTTCACGGCCTCGTCCTGGGCGCAGCTCTCGAGGAGCAGGCCGAACTCGTCGCCGCCGAGCCGGGCCACCGTGTCGCGCCAGCGGATCTTGCCCTTCAGCAGGGCCCCCACCTGGGAGAGCAGCGTGTCGCCGGCACCGTGGCCGCACGAGTCGTTGATGATCTTGAACTGGTCGATGTCGATGTAGAGCAGCGCGTAGGCCGTCTCGCGGGCCCGGGCGCTCTTGAGCGCCCGCTCGAGCCGGGCCTCGAACTCGCGGCGGTTGACGAGCCCCGTCAGCAGGTCGTGGCTCGCGTGGTAGGACAGCCGGCGATTGAGCTCCCGGGACTCGCTGACGTCGTGGAAGACGAGCACCCCGCCGGTCACCTCGCCCCGGTCGTTGCGGATCGGCGACGCCGTGCTCTCGATGTACAGCTCATTGCCGTCCCGGCGGATCAGCAGCGAAGGCCGCACCGACTTGATCGAGCGGTTGCGCTTGATGGCGCTCGCCACCGGGTTCTCGATGGGCTCGCAGGTCTCTTCGTGGAAGCCCCGGAAGATCTCGTCGACGTGGCGGCCGGCAGCGTCGTCGGCCTTCCAGCCGGTCAGCTCCTCGGCCACCGGATTGATGTACTCGACCATGCACTCGGCCGTGGTCGTCACGACGCCGTCTCCGATGGACTGCAGCGTGATCTGCGCGCTCTCCTTCTCGCGGAACAGCGCCTCTTCGTAGACCTTCTGCTCGGTGATGTCGGCCTCGACGCCGACGAGGCGGCGCAGCCGGCCATGGCCGTCGAGCAGCGCCCGGGCCCGGCACGTGACCCAGCGCCACTCGCCGTCGCGCCGGCGCATGCGGTGGGTGCTCTCGAAGAGCGGCGTACGGCCCGCCAGGTGCTCGCGCAGCCGGGCCTGCAGCCGCGCCAGGTCGTCCGGGTGGACGATGCGGCGCCAGTCCGGCGAGGTGCGGGCGAGGTCCTCGTCGCGGTAGCCCATCATGGCCTTCCAGCGCGGCGAGTACTCGACCCGGCTGTTCACCGCATCGAAGTCCCAGACGCCGTCGTTGGCGATGCGCGTCAGCAGGGCGTCGCGCTCGTCCCGCTGGCGTAGGTCCCGGGCCGTCCAGACCCGCTCGAGGCCGGCGGCGAGGCTCGAGCCCGCGAGCTTCAGCAGCAGCTGGTGGTCGGCGCTCCAGGCGCGCTGGGGCTGGCCGTAGCAGAGCGCGAGCACGCCGCCCCTCCGGGCCCGGGCCTCGAAGCCGACCATCAGCACGGCCGGGATCCGCAGGGCCGCGAAGCGGGCGCCGTCGACGGACTGGGCGGGCAGCGGGTTCGCGGTGTCGGCAATGCCGAGCAGGCGCAGGTGCGCGAAGCGCTGGTCGAGCCACGGCAGCGCCGCCAGCGGCGTGTCGGCCAGCACCTCGGGATTGAACACGGCGAAGGGCGTGACGGCCGCCAGCACGCGCTCGATGCGGGTGCCCGCGGCATCAAACAGCAGCAGCGCGACGCCGTCGCAGCCGGACAGCTCGCGCAGCGTCCCGAGACAGGCCTCGACCGCCGCGTCCGTCGCCACGGCCGGGATGTTCTGCAGGTCGACGGCGAGCTTCGTGGTCTCGACATCGAGCCCCACGCCCGCCGTGCTGCCCGCGAGCTGCGCCCGCAGGTCGGTGATGGTCAGGTGGTGTTCCATGCTTCCGGCTGCCCCCGCCCCCGGGTCCCCGTCCATAGGTATTAGGCACCTGCGCCCGGATTGTGACAGGGTTTTTCGGCAACACAACCTAAGCCGATGTTCCACATCCGATTTGGACCGGTGACCCGATGCTGCATAATCCGGCCATGCAGACCTGGTCCCTCCGCTTCCTCGGCGTCGGCAATGCCGCCGCCACGGCCCTCGGCTCCGCCAGCATCGTGCTCGAGCGGGACGGCGCGCCGCTGCTCATGGTCGACTGCGGCCAGGAGGCCCTGACCGCGTGGCAGGAGCACTACGGCGGGGTGCCGCCGGCGGTGTTCGTCACCCACGCCCACCTCGACCACGTCGCCGGGTTCGAGCGGCTGTTCGTGGCCAATTACTTCGGCACCGCGCCGGCCGTCCGGACGCGGCTCTACGTCCCCGCGACCCTCGTGCCGCTGCTGCAGGAGCGGGTGGCCAGCTACCCCAACGTCGTCGCCGAGGGCAGCGCGAACTTCTGGGACGCCTTCCACCTGATCCCGGTGGCCCAGGGCTTCTGGCACGCCGGCCTCTGGTTCGACGCCTTCGCGGTGCGCCACCATGTGCCGGGCACGGCCTGGGGCCTGGCCCTGCGGGGCAGCTTCCTCTACACCGGCGACACCCGGCCGATCCCGGAGACCGTCGCCGCCTACGCCGACGGCACCACTCGCCTGGTCCACGACTGCGACCTGACGGGCAACCCGTCCCACACGGGCCTGCCCGACCTGCTCCGCGAGTACTCTGAAGGACTCCGGCGGCAGATGACCGTGTACCACTACGCCTCGCCAGCCGATGGCGACGCACTCGCGGCCGCGGGGCTCGACGTCGCCCGGCCCGGCGAGCGGCGCGAGCTGGCGCGGCCGATACCCCCCGAGGCGGCCCACACCGCCTGCATGCATGCGCGGTTCGGCATCACCCGGCCCGCCTGACACCCGACCCACCCCGAGGCCCGCCGATGAACCGTGTCCCGCCGCTCCGCTTCGCGCTCGGCCTGCTGGCCGTCATGCTGACTTCGTGGATCTGGAGCGTGCTCTTCTACGTCGTCAGCCCGATCCCCTACTACACGGTGCAGCAGCCGGAGGACCCCGTGGCGGCGGCACGGTCGCTGCGCGAGTACTTCCCGGAGAGCGGCACCTACATCCTGCCGGGCCGCTCGGCGACGAAGGAGGAGCGCGACCTGCTGCGCCGGGAAGGCCCGGTGGCCCACGTCTTCCTCGAGGCCGACGGGCCACCCCTGCCCCAGGGCCTGAAGAACCTGCTCGGCACCGTGCAGGGGCTCGCCATCGGCCTGTGGCTCGGCATGGCGATGCTGCTGCTGAACCGCTACACGACGAAGTACTGGAACCACGTCGCCATCGTCTCGAGCGTCGCCGTGGCCTACACGGTGTATCCGCGCATCGCCGACATCATCTTCTCGGACTACCCGCCGGGCTACACGCTGATGATGGTCTTCTCGGACGGCGTCAGCTTCATCCTGATGGTGATGGTCATGGCGTGGTTCACGCGGCCCACGGCGGGCCGCTGACGACGACGGCCACCGGGCACCTCAGCCCGGACCCGGCTTCGGCCGGGCATTCCACTGCCGGAAGTACTGCTTCTGCACGTCGTCCATGGACGGCTGCAGGCCGTCGATCCAGACCTGCTCGACCGTGGTGGTGGCCTCGAGCAGGTCGCCGTCGGTCAGCACGAGGCTTGCGCTCTTGCCGGTGGCGATGGAGCCGAGCACGTCGTCGAGACCGAGGATGCGCGCCGGGTACAGCGTGACTGACCGGTAGGCTGCCTCCCGGTCGAGGCCGCGGCCGGCGGCCAGGCCGGCGAACAGCGTGGCGTGGCGCGCGTTGGCCGAGCCACCCGCACGGGTGCCGCTCGCGACCGCAAAGGTCACGCCGGCGGCCTCGAGCTGCGCCGGCAGCCCGTAGAGCGTGTCGAAGGGATCGTCGGCCCGGGGCGGCTCCCCGACGACGTTGATGAGCACCACCGGCACCTGCTCGCGGGCCAGCAGGTCGGCGACCAGGTAGGCATCGCGGCCATCGGCGATGACGAGTTTCAGCCCCCGCTTCTTCGCCCACAGCACCGCCGCCTCGATGGCGTGCTTCTCCCGCGCCATGGCCCAGACCGGGCGCTCGCCGCGGATCACCGGGAGCAGCGCCTCGAGCTGCGGGTCGAAGGCGAACCTGCCGCCGGTGGCCGACGCCCGTTCGGCGGCACGGCCGTAGGCCTCGGCACCGTCGAGGAGCTCGTCCACGTACTCCAGGCGCTCGTCGATCTCCTTGTTGCGCTCCGCGAGGCTCTTCGGCGGCCCGAGGAAGACCTGGTACTGGGGCGGCGGAGGCTCGGGGAAGCGGATCACCAGCGAGTGGCCGCGGACGGCCGCCAGCTCCTCCCAGGTCCACCCGTCCGTGCGGACCACCGCCGTCGTCCCCGCCACGGTACCGCCGCCCGGCACGACGACACCGTGGGTGATGCCGCCGGAGCGGGCCACGGCGAAGTGCCGGCTCGCGGCGTTCAGGGCAACGGCCACATCGGCATCGGCGTTGGAATCGCCGGTCTCGGCCACGTCGACGGTCCCGGCGACACTGTCGATCTCGCTGATGCCGAGCACGGTGTTGGTGTGGATGATGCCGGGCCAGAGGTGCTTGCCGGTGGCCTGCACGATCCTGGCGCCGTCAGGCACCGGCGTGCCGGGACCGCCGACCGCCGTGATCCGGCCGCCGGCGAAGACCACGACGCCGTCGGCGATGGCCGGTCCCTCGAGGGTGTGCACCGTCGCGCCGACGACGGCAACCGGCTGCAGGGGCGCGCCGGCGGCCATGCGGTAGGCGGGCTTCGCAGCAGGCCGGCGGACCGCCGGCGCCGATGGCTTCGCGTCGGGCTTCGCGGGCGACGGGACGTCGCTGCCCCGGACCTCGCGGGCCAGCATGGGGCGAGCCTCGCGGACCCGCGGCCGATGCTCCGCGTCGCGCGCCCGGCTGAAGAGCAGCCGGCCCTCGACGAAGGTCTCGTCCGCCACGCTGTAGACCGACAGCGGGTCGCCGCTCCAGATCACGACGTCGGCGTCCTTGCCGGGCGCCAGCGACCCGACGCGCGAGTCGATCTTCAGCTGGCGGGCCGGGTTGATCGTGACGGTCGCCAGCGCCTGCTCCGGCGTGAAGCCGCCGTAGCGGATGGTCTTGGCAGCCTCCAGGTTCAAGCGCCGCGCCAGGCTGGAATCGTCGGAGTTCAGGCTCACCAGCACGCCGCGCGAGGCCATGATCGCGGCGTTGTACGGAATGGCGTCGTAGGCCTCCATCTTGAAGCTCCACCAGTCCGAGAAGGCCGAGGCGCTGGCGCCGTGGGCGGCGATCTCGTCGGCCACGCGGTAGCCCTCGAGCACGTGCTGGAAGGTGCCGACCTTGAAGCCCACCTCGTCGCCGAGCCTCGCCAGCATCAGGATCTCGTCGGCGCGGTAGCTGTGGGCGTGGATGGCGCGCCGCCCGTCGAGCACCTCCACCAGGGTCTCGAGCCGCAGGTCCCGGCGGGGCGGAGCAGTACGCCGCTGCTCGCGCTTCGACAGGGACCGGTAGCGCTGCCACTCGGCCTGGTACTGCCGGGCGGCGACGAAATTCGCGCGGATGAAGGCCGAAACCCCCATGCGCGTCGCGGGATAGCGGCGGTCGGCGCCGGGCATCGCGAAGCCCGACTGGGTCGGGTTCTCGCCGAGGGCGAACTTGATCGTCGCCGGCGCTCCCTCGAACACCAGTGCCTCGGGCCGGTCGGCACCCCAGCGCAACCGGACGATGACGTTCTGCCCGCCAATGGAGTTGCCGGACCCGTGCAGCACGTGGATCGTCGTCACGCCGCCGGCGAGCTGCTGGTAGATCTGTGGCGAGCGGTGGTCGAGGACGTCCTGGACTCGGACCTCGGCGCTGATGCTGTTGACGCCCTCGTTCAGGTCCAGCGCCTCGGTGGCACTGTGGCTGTGGGCGTCGATGATGCCGGGCGTGACGTGGCGACCCGTGGCGTCGATGACCAGCGCCGCGGGCCCCGCTCCGAGCCCGCGCCCGATGGCGCTGATCCGGCCGTTGCGGATGAGGATATCCGTGCCGGGCTGGATGCCAGCCTCCGTCATCGTCCAGACCGTGGCGTTGCGGATGAGGACCTCGGCCGGCGTGGGTGATGGCGCGGGATACGGCTGCAGTGCCAGCAGCGCATCGAGGTCGCGGCCCGCCGGGGCCGCCCCGCCGGCCGGCGCCGACGGGGCGGCCGCGGCAGCCGGAGCCGAGCCCGGCTCCCGGCGGCCCGCGATGTCCATGCGGATGGAGCCCCGGGGTGACGACAGGGTCGGCTGGCCCGCGAGCGTCTCGCCGGCGATGACCACGGTCATGGCGGCATCGCCGCCCGGTCCGGGAGTGACGACGGTCAGCGCGTTGCCCTTCAGCGAGACGCTCGTGAAGCTGCGCTTGCCGCCGCGGCCGTCGTCGCTGGCACCGGCGTAGCTGCCCGGCCCCCCGGTGATGGTCCACGTCGACTCCGACGACCGCCCCATCACCGTGGTCGTCACCCGCCAGTTGCCCCGGGGATCGACGACGGCACCGGGGTCGCCGACGGTCTCCGGCGCCTCGAAGGCCTCGTGGTAACCGTCGACGAACAGGTGGCGCAGCCGGGGCTCGTCGCTGAAGAGTTCGCCCTCCACCACCAGCAGGTTGGCCTGCTTGCCCGGAGCGATGGTGCCGAGGGACCTCGACAGGCCGAGGACCTCGGCCGGCACCGTGGTCAGGGCGGCCAGCGCGACGTCCGGATCAAGGCCCGCGCGCACGGCCGCGGCGAGGTTCGCCGGAAAGCTCCGGGGGCTCTTCATGCCCCAGGTCACGAAGGCCATGCGCGCGCCGGCACTGGCGAGGTCGGCGGGCACCTTCGGTGCGCCGAGGTACGACTGCATCTGCTGCAGGGTCGCCTCCAGGACCTCGTCGTCGCCGTCGAGGCCGGGCTTCTCCGGCAGCTCGAGCGGCAGCAGCACCGGCATGCGGGCCGCGACGATGTCGGCCGGCCGGTCGCCGAGACCACGCGCCACGACCGCGCCACGCAGGCCGAACTCGTCGGCCAGCAACCGGAAGCGGCCCGGGTCGAGGCCGGCCAGGGCGACGAAGTACGCCGGCGCGTTGCCCTTCAGCAGCTCGGCCAGCGGAGCATCGGACGTGCGGCTGGCAGGCCGCTGCAGGCCGGCGGGATTGGCGGCGTAGCGCGCGGCCCACTCGGCCTGCCGCTGGCCGTCGAGCAGCTCCTGGCGAACCGCCGCCACGGCCCCCATCTTCGATGACGGGTACTGGCGGGCCATGAAGCTGCCGGTCTCGAGCGCGATGACCTGGCCGGCCCGGTCGCGCAGCACGAGCTCGCCGGCCGGGCCCTCGCGCAACGCGATGACCGCCGAGCGGCCGCGGAAGACGCCCTTGTCGGGCAGCACGTGGGCCACGGCGAAGCCGAGCGCGCGGTGCCGCTGGAGGCTGTCGCTGCGCGGATCGAGCCGCTCGGCCACGTCGTACTCGGGACGCACCGACTTCAGCTCGTTGCCGATGCCGAGGCGCCGCGGCGCCTCGCGACCGCGGCCTCCGCCGGCCACCGGCGCCTCGGGGTCGGCGTCGATGCCGACGGACGACGCGGCGTCGATGAAGGCGGGATAGACGGTCCAGCCGGGCGACGCCTCGATGACCTCGGCGTCGGGCGGTACGGCGACCCGGCTGCCGACGGCCTCGATCAGGCCGTCCCGGAGCACGACGGCGCCGTTCTCGATGACGCTGCCCGGCTGCGTCACGATCCGGGCCCCGGTGATCGCGTAAGTTCGCGGCCGCTCGGCCTGCACGGGCAGGCTCAATCCCGCAAGGGCGAGCACGAACAGGACCGGACGCAGCCGGCCCGCAGCAAGGCGTGTGGTCATCAGGCTCCCCCCTCGACGGCGCGCCGGCGGCGGCCAGCGGCACGCCGACTATAACAACGCCGGCCGGACCGCCGGGACCGGGAGCCGCGGACAGGTCACGACGGGCACCGGGCAGATCGCCGCAGCGGACCACCCACCGGCCGGCGACGGGCCGCGTCCGGCGCTAAGCTGTGGGTGCGGGCCGTCATCCGGGGGGATGTCATGACCAGTTACCTGCGCGTGGGGGGCATCGCCATCGGCGGTGGCCTCGTCTTCGTCATCGCCGTCGGCTTTGCCCTGGGCCTCGCCTTCGGCAACGCGCGGCTGAGCCCGGCGGTGCCGTGGTTCCCGGTCCCCGTGCTGCTCGGCCTCTGCGGCTTCGCCGCCTGGTTCCACCGCCGCTGGGACATCGGGCTGCGCCTGCCGCCGCGGGAGCGCTGGCCGCTGATCGCGGGCTTCGCCACGACGACGATGATCGCGAGCCACGCCGTCCTCGTGCTCGAGGGCGCGGCCTACGGCCTCACGCGCCGATTCGAGGCGCCGCCCGATGGCGTCACCCCGTTCTTCGCCGCCGTCTACTGGCTCGGCGTGGTGGTGGCGATGTCCACGGCGTCGGAGGTCGCCTTCCGCGGCATCGTCCAGACGCGGCTCACGCGCCTCGTCGGCCCGGGCGCCGCCATTGCCGTCGCGACCTTCGTCAACCTGGTCCTGCACCGCTGGGACGGCCTCGTCGAGCGCACCGTCGGGGTGATCGCCATCCTGCTGGCCTGGAGCTGGCTGCGGCACCTGAGCGGATCGCTGATCGCCACGCTGATGACGCACATCGGCGCCATCATCGTGTGGGACGCGATCCTGTGGACCTGGGGACCGTGGGACCACGCGGCCATGGGGCCGGTGTCGCTCACGACCACCGCCGTCGTCGGGCTCGCGTCCCTCGGCGCGAGCGTCTGGCTCGCACGTCAACTGGCACCGCCGGGCCAGCCCACGACCATGGCCGCGGGTGGCAATGTCGCCGCCCGCTGACCGGATCGCCGTCAGCGCTCAGCCGCGGGCAGCCCACCCGGGAAACATGCAGCGGGGCACGGGACGCAGCAGCGCCGCGCCAGGCCACGGTGCCACCCATGGGCATCGCGTCAGCCGCCCTTGCCGCCGCGGCGGCCGAGGAGCCTGAGCACCTTCCACGGCGCGATGGGCATCTCGGTGACGGGCACGCCCAGCGCGTTGGCGACGGCGTTGGCGATGGCGGGGACCGTGCAGACGATGGGCCCCTCGCCTACCTCCTTCGCGCCGAAGGGCCCGAAGGGATCGATGGACTCGACGATGATGTGCTCGACCCGGGGCATCTCGTACGAGCGCGGCATCTTGTAGTCGAGCCGCGACGGGTTCAGCACCTGGCCGTCCTCCAGCAGCGTCTCCTCGTAGAGCACCTGGGACATCCCGCTGAAGACCTGGCCATCCATCTGGCCCTCGACGATGCGGGGATTGATGGCCCGGCCCACGTCGTGGGCGACGACGACGCGCTCGACGGTGATGACCCCGCTGTCGGGGTCGATGCTCACCTCGGCCACCTGGGCGCCGAAGGAGTAGGCCATGGTCCCCGACTCCTTCGGCGAGTTGTAGAACCCGCGGCCCATGACGAACCGGCCTTCCCGGCTGTGCAGCGTGTCATAGATGATCTTCTTCAGCGGGACCCGCCGGTCCGGTGCGGCCTGGCTGCAGACCTCCCGGCCCCGGAAGACCAGCTGCGACCGCCGGCAGTCGAGCTGGGCCGCCGCGGTGACCTCGAGCTGGCGACGGGCATCGAGGGCGGCGGCCTTGACGGCGTTGCCGGTGTTGAACGTTCCCCGCTGCGTGAAGGCGCCGACGTCCAGCGGCGTGATGTCGGTGTCGCCCGAGACCACGGTGATGTCGGCGACCTCGGCGCCGAGCACCTCGGCGGCGATGATGGCCATGGCCGTGTGGGAGCTCTGGCCCATGTCGGGCAGCCCGACGAAGAGCGTCATGGTGCCGTCGTCCATGACCTTGATGAAGGCCGCGGATGTGTCGTGGCGGAAGACGCCCTTCGCCCCCGAGGCCATGGCGCCGATGCCCAGCCCGATGCCCCGCAGGGGCTTCTGCCGGCCGTACTTGCGCTTCCAGCCCGCCTGTTTCGTCGCGCGGCGGATGCACTCACCGAGGCCACAGCTCGCGAAGTAGGTGCCCGTCAGGCTGGTGTGCCCCTCGGTCACCATGTTCTTCAGGTGGAAGTCCACCGGATCCATGCCGAGCTGCCGGGCCAGGGCGTCCATGTGCAGCCCGAGGCCGAAGGCCATCTGGGCGATGCCGCCGCCGTGGTGGAAGTAGTACGGGATGTTGTTCGTGTGGACGAGGCGGCCGCGGTAGCGCGTGGCGTCCACCTTGTAGAGCGTGTGGATGTAGGCCGCCGTCAGCGTCGTCACGATCATCTGCGTTTCGACGTAGGCGCCGGTGTCGAAGAGCAGGTCTGCCTCGAAGGCGAGGATGCGACCGTCGGCGTCGACGCCCGTGCGGTACCGGTAGCGCACCTCGCCGCCGGCCCGGCAGACGATGAACTCCTCGTCGGCACTGGCGCGGATCTTCACGGGCCTGCCGGCCTGCCGCGACAGCAGCGCCGCGACGAAGTGGTGCGGGCGGGCCGAGGTCCGGCCCGTGAAGCCGCCGCCGGTATTCAGCGTCATCAGGCGCACGGCGCCGTCGGTCAGGCCGAGCGAGCGGGCGATGGACTTCTGGTACAGCAGGGCCGTCTGGGTCGGCGTCCAGACGGTGAGCCGTTCGGGCCGGGACCAGTCCGCGACGACAGCGTGGAACTCGGCGTAGCAGTTGTGGCTGGCGTGGGTGGTGTAGGTGTCCTCGCGGATCGTGGCGGCCGCCCCGAAACCGGCGTCGGGGTCGCCACGGTCCTCGGCCGACTGCCACGCGAGGTTGCCCTCGGCCTTCGCATGGAGGATCGGCGCACCATCGGCCAGCGCCGCATCGATGGTGGGCAGCGGCGGCAACGGCTCGTACTCGACGCGGACCAGCGCGGCCGCACGGGCCGCGGTGGCCTCGTCAACAGCGGCCACCGCCGCCACTTCGTCGCCGATGTAGTTGACCGTGTCGCTGCGGAAGAGCGGCTGGTTGATGCCGATGACGACCTTCGCCGCCTCCGCGTGGGTGATCACCGCCTTCACCCCCGGCAGGGCACGGGCGGCGCTCGTATCAATGGACAGGATCCGCGCGCGCGCGTGGGGACTGCGCACGACCTTCCCCACCAGCATGCCCGGCAGCACGACGTCGTCGGTGAAGAGCGAGCGCCCCGTCAGCTTGTCCGCGCCGTCGAGGCGCGGCTGGTCGCGGCCGACGACGGCGAGGTCAGCCTTGCGCCGGGCCATGGGCCTGCTCCTGCGCGGCGGCCTGGAGGCGCAGCACGGCCTGGCGCGCCGCCTCCTTGACCTTGATGTGCCCGGTGCAACGGCAGATGGCCCCGGCCAGGGCCTCGTCGATGGCGGCCGCATCCGCAGCGGGCGTCCTGTCGAGCAGCGCCTTGACCGTCATGACCAGCCCCGGCGTGCAGTAGCCGCACTGCACGGCCCCGAACTCGAGGAAGGCCTGCTGCACCGGGTGCAGGCCCTCCGGGCCCGCCACGCCCTCGATGGTCGTCACGGAGCGGCCATCCCACTGGATGGCGAGCGACAGGCACGACAGGACGGCGCGGCCGTCGTCGCCCTGCACCGTGCAGACGCCGCAGGCGCCACTCGTGCAGCCGCGCTTGGTGCCCGTCAGGCCGAACCCGTCGCGCAGCACGTCGAGCAGCAGCATCTCCGGCGTCACGACCACCTCGCGCCGGTCGCCGTTGACCGTGAGGGTGATGAACTGGCGGTGGGTCATGCCGCACGCTCCTTCGTGGTGGCCAGGTCCGCCAGCAGCTTCGCCACGAGCCCGCGCACGACTCGCTTCTTGTAGCCGGGCGGCGAGAAGAGGTTGGTGACCTCGCCGAGGTCCGCCCGGGTTGCCTCGGCCGCGGCCTCGATGGTCTCCGGCGTCAGGCCACGCTCCAGCACCAGCGCCTCGGCGTGGCGCAGGCGCACCGGGCGCGACGCGACGGAACCGGCCACCACGCGCAGCTCGCGGGGCCGGCGGGCTGGCCCGATGGCGACGCCCGCCACGGACGCGTAGCCGTAGTCGAGGCCCGTGCGGGCCGCGAGCTTGCGGAAGGCCGAACGGCCGGCAACCGCCGGCACCAGCACCCGGACGATGAGCTCGCCCGGCTGCAGCGTGTGTTGGTTGACCCCGTCATCCTGGTAGAAGTCGGCCAGCGGCAGCGCGCGCTCGCCCCGTGGGCCCCGCAGCACGAGGCTGGCACCGAGGGCCACGAGCATGGGCGCCGTGTCGGCGCTGTTCAGCGCCCGGCACGTCGTGGAGCTGGGAATCACGTGGCAGACGAGGCCCTCGGTCTTCCAGCAGGGCGTCCGCGCCGTGCGCCAGGCCTCGCTCTGGTTCGTGTACCAGCAGCGCGTCGGCAGGCAGAGGTTGCCGCCGAGGGTGCCGAGGTTGCGGATGTGCTGGGAGCCGACGGCACGAATCGCCGCATGCAGCCCGCCGAGGGCAGCGATCCGCGGATGCTCCAGCAGGTCCGCCAGCAGCTCGCCGGCACCAATGTCGAGGCCACCGCCGGCGCCGTCGCGGACGCCGCGCAGTTCCGGCAGCCCGCGGATCGCGACGAGGGCCGCCGGCGCAACGAGCCGGTACTTCAGGTTGACCAGCAGGTCCGTGCCGCCGGCCAGCGCCGCCGCGTTGCCCGCCGATGCAGCCAGGCGGTCCACGGCCTCCGCCAGGTTGCGCGGCACGGCGTAGTCGAATGGCGGCAGTTGCACGGCCCCTCCCCCGTCGCACCGCGCGACGGGCGGCACCGGGCAACCATGCGGGGACGATGGGCAGGAGACCCATCCGGGAAACCCGCAGTCCGGCAGCACCGGCGCCGGGTCCCGCACGGGCCGGCCACACTGCGGGCAGGGCGGGCGGCCACCTCAGGGCCCATGGGCCGCTAAGGGGAGAACGCCGGGTGCCTCAGTCCGGGGCCGCCGGCACGAACACCTGGCAGAAGCGCCCCATGGGACCGGCAGGACTGCCGCCCGGCTGCCCCGGCAGGTGCCAGCGCGTCTCGTCGCGGGCGCCGCACTGGAACACGCAGCTGCCTAGGCTGGTCGGCGCATCGTCGCGGCTGCCGCAGTTGCCGTCACTCCACCGGCCACCGCTGCCCTCGTAGCGCTGTCCGGCGGCCCGGAGGGCCTCCTTCGAGGCGTGGCGCTTCCCGCACTCCTGTCGCGCCGCGGCCCCGGTCCAGCCCGGGCCGCTGTAGTCCTGGCAGACCATGGCGTCGACCGGAGCGAAGTAGAAGAGGCAGCTGCCGAGGCCTGTCTGCGCCGCCGCCTCCGGCCGGCAGGTTCCGGCCGACGTCGGCAGCAGCGGGACGTCGTTGCCCGCGGCGGCGGCCTTCACCCACCGCTCGACCGTGGCCAGCGTCAGCAGCTTGCAGTGGCGCGTGCCCTGGAAGAAGCCGCGCTGGGCCCGGTCCCAGGGCACGAGGACGGACGGTGCGCTCACGCGCTGGCCGCCGCCGGGCAGCGCCTTCACGTAGTCGTCGACCCGGGCGGGCAGCCACTCGCCACCCGTGGGCAGGACGGTGTCCGGCGCGAGCTCCAGGGTGACGCCACGGGTTGCCAGCCGCTCCCGCTCGGCCGGCGACAGGCGGTTCATCGCGACCTGCAGCGTGTGATCGTTGACGTCGCGACAGGTTCGCTCCGGCGCGGTGGTCGTGAGGCCGAGCACGTCGCTGGCCCGTTCGCGGTTCACCATCTTGCAGGCGACCCAGGCCGGATACTCCGCAGTGCCGTCACCGGCGGCGGTGCCGGTGGTCATCGCCACCACGAGCGTCCGCGCCGGCTCGTCGATGCTCATCTGGATCGTGTAGAAGCCGTTGCCCTGGCCCTGCTGGACGCGCACCGGGATCTCCGGCTGGCCCACCAGCAGGCGCTGGGCGGTGACGCAGAGCGCGTCGTCGTAGGCCGCGGCCGGAAGGCCCGGAGCGGCGTGGACCGCCGCCGCGCCCGCCAGCAGCGCGAGGGCGAGGCTCGCGCGCCCCCTGCCGGTCATCGCCATGTCCCTGCTCCACCCCGGCAGCCCCCGCTGCCCCGTCGGGATCCTACCGCGGACGGTACCGGGATGAATGGGGCGACAGGGCTGCTGCCGGCGCGGCTCAGCGGGTCGCCGGGTCCTCCCCTGCTGCCACGAGGAAGCCGCGCAGCACGGCAAGCGACCGGTCGGGTGCCTCCTCGTGGGGAACATGGCCGAGGTCCGGAAAGACCTGGAGCCGCGCGTCCGGCAGCACGGCGAGGTAGTCCTGTGCATTGCGCACCGGGATCATCTGGTCCTGCTGGCCCCAGAGGAGCAGCGTCGGTGCGGTGATGCGCGCGAGCAGCGGCTCCGGCGGCACCAGCACGGTTTTCTCCATGCGGTCGAGCATCGCAGCGCGGATGCCGGGCGCCAGCATCAGGTCGCGGTAGCGGGTCACCAGATCCTCCGACAGCCGCGCCGGGTCAGCGTAGGCGGGCTCGAGGCTCATGCGCACCAGCGGTGCCGGCAGCACGTAGCGCATCAGCTGCAGCGAGGCCGGCACCTCGGCGGGCCGGTCATAGTCGAAGCCCGGGCTCGCGAATCCGTCCGGGGAGATCAGCACGAGCCGGCTCACGCGCTCCGGGTGGGCGGCCGCCAGGCGCCAGGCCAGGCGGCCCCCGAGGGAGTTGCCGACGACGGTGGCGCGGTCGATGCCGAGCCGGTCGAGCAACGCCACGAGGATGGCCACGCCCCGCTCGTCGGAGTAGTCGCCCGCGGGCTCCGCATCGCTCAGGCCGAAGCCCGGCAGGTCGAGGCGCACGACGCGATGGTCGCGGCGCAGATCCTCCGCCCAGGGCTCCCAGGTGTGCAGGCTCGCGCCGAAACCGTGCAGCAGCAGGATGGCCGGCGCGTCCCGCGGGCCGTCGTCGCGCAGGTGCAGGCCGAGACCCGCGACGTCGATGCGGTCGGCGGGGCTCCGCTGGTAGCGCGCGACCAGTGCCGCTCGGGGCGCGTCCGGCGTGTACAGCCAGAGGCCCAGGGCCCCGAGCACGGCAGCCAGCATCACCATCAGTGCGTGGCGCTTCTTCGGCAGTTTCGCGCGGGCCACGACGCTATTTCTCCAGGGCGCAGTCAACGGGCGTCGCGCCCAGTTCCTGCACCAGCACGCGGGGCTCGAGGCCCACGAGGAACCCGCGCCGCCCGCCGTTGATCCAGAGGCGCGGCAGGTCGAGCACCGTGCGCTCGACGTAGACCGGCATCGCCTTGCGCAGGCCGAAGGGCGACGTCCCGCCGACCTGGTATCCCGAGTGCCGCTGGGCGACCTCGGGCGCGCAGGCCGCGACGGACCGGCAGCCGATCTGCCGCGCGAGCTGCTTGGTCGACACCACGCAATCGCCGTGCATCAGCACCACCAGCGGCCTGCCATGCTCGTCCTCCATCACCAGCGTCTTGACGACGGCGTGCTCCGGCACCCCCAGCTGGCGGGCCGACTCGGCCGTGCCGCCATGCTCGACGTAGTCGTAGGGGTGGCCCGTGAAGGCGACCCCGCGGCTGCGCAGGAACGTCGTGGCCGGGGTCGCCGGGACTCGCGCGCCGCCCATGGGGTGTTCGTCGGCAGCGGCCGGACGGTTGCGCCGGCTTAAGGACGCGGCGCCGCGCGCAGGCGTCGGGCCAGCACGACGCAAAGGTGCAGGGCGTTGTTGGTGGTCCAGTAGAGCACCATGCCCGCCGGAAACGTGTACAGCAGCACGAAGAAGGCCGCCGCCAGGCCGTAGAGCCGGCGGCGCTGGCCCTGCCGCAGCTCCGGGGCCAGCCCCGGGTCTTCCTGCAGCCGCGAGGCCAGCACGGTCAGCGCCGTCATGGCGAAGGGCAGCAGGTTGAGGTATCCGCCAAAGAACGGCGCCGGCGCCGCGAAGGGCAGCAGCCGGTCCGGCAGCGACAGGTCGGCGATCCACAGGAACCGTGCGCCGGCGAGGCCGAACTGCTCGCCGAGCATGTCGAAGGCCGCGATGAAGACTGGGATCTGCACGAGGAAGCCGGCGAGGCTCTTCAGCGTGTACCAGGGGTTGACCCCGTGCTTCGCGTAGACGGCGAGCGTCAGCCGGTGGGCTTCCTCACCGCGGTGGTCGCGGCGGATGGCCGCGAGCTCCGGCGCCAGCAGGCTCTGCGTGCGGTTGACCTGGTCCTGCCAGCGCTCGGCGATGAACGTGAGCGGCCACATCAGCAGCTTCACCGAGGCCGACAGCAGGATGATGGCGAGCCCCCAGCTGCCGACCAGCGACTGCCAGAACCCGAGGATCGCCTGCAGGCCGAAGGAGAGCCAGCGCAGAGGCTCCCAGAGCGCGGCGTAGAGCAGGTCCGTCAGCACGGGGTCGGCGGCCGCCAGGGCGCGGCGCTCGATGGGTCCGGCGTAGAGCCGCAGCTCGACGGGACCGGCGGCAGCGGTGGCGCGGCCGAGGGCGACGACGGGATGATCCGGTGCCGGCAATTGCCCGGTGACGGACAGGGGCTCGCTGCCGGACACCAGCAGCGCCCAGAAGCGGCCCCGCAGGCCGGTCCACTCCCCCGGCTGGAGCGTGTGGACGATGGCAGGCCCCGAGGCCGCCGCGTCATCGATGCGCTCGACCCCACCGGCGCCGACGATGACAGCCGAGGCCCGGCCGTACATGGCGCCGAGACCCGGCAGCGCCGGCGGCACCAGGTCGTCGCCACCGGCCAGCTGCAGCATCGCCCCGGCCGGCTTCTGGATCGACGCCTCCAGCACCCTCCCGTCGCTCCGCAGGCGGTAGCGGTGGATCAGCTGGATGCCGTCCCAGGGCACCAGCGAGCTGACGATGACCGTCGTGAAGCCCTCGCCCTGGCGCACCTCGTGGGTGTAGGGCAGCGCGTCGAGGGCCGCCGTCGCGTCGGCGTCGCCCGGGATGATCCACTCGAGCCGGTTGCCGCCAGGACCCGGCCGCAGCAGATCCTGCCGGGGCGAGGCTGGCTCGGCGCAGGGCCCCACGCAGGTGACCCAGCGCCCGGGCAGGCCGCCCTTCAGGTTGATGACGAGACCCTGCCGCTCGCCCGCCAGTTGCACGGCCTGGCCGTAGGCAGGGCCCGCCAGCAGCCCCGCCACCAGCACCACCATCAGCAGCCGCATCGCACCCCTCACTGGTAGAACCGCCGCATCCCGGCCAGCGCGGCCTCGACCACCGCCGGGTCGAGGTTCGCACCGGCCAGGGGCCGGTAGTCGGCGCCGCGCACCTCGACGAAGCCGCCGGGCTGGGTCACCGTGCGCCGCCCGGGCTCGACGATGGCGTGGGCACCATAACTGCCGGCCACGAGCCAGGGCCAGTCGGTGCCCGCGAACAGGCTGCGGCCCGCGGAGTAGTCGGCCGGCGGGCTCGTGCAGCCCAGCCAGTCGCCGAGCAGCGTCGCCGGCACGTCCAGGTGCGACGTGCGGTGGGTGAACCGCGCGGCCGGCCGTCCGGGCCAGCGCATCGCCAGCACCGACCGCAGCTGCGCGTCGCTGAAGCTGCTGGCGTGGCCCACGTAGCCCGTGCCGTAGTCGTCGAACTCGTAGCCATGGTCGCTGAAGACCACGAGGAGCGTGTCGTCGCGCAGCCCCGCGGCGCCGAGGGCGGCATCGACCCGGCCGAGCTCGGCGTCCGCCAGCTGCATGGCGAGGCGGTACTGCCGCCAGAGGGCCGGAACCTTCGGGTCCGCACCCGGGCGCCCCGCGGGGAACCGGTCGTCGAGGGCCAGCGGTACCGCGTCGACGGGCATCTCGCCCATGGGGGGGTCGTAGTACAGGAACGCGAAGAACGGCCGCCCCGCATCGCGGCCGGCATCGAGCCAGTCGACGAATCCGTTCGTCACGAGGCGGTTCCGCTCGACGCCCGACACGTCCGGGCGCTCGCCGGGCAGGCCCGGGATACCGGCGAAGACCGTCCGGTCAAGGTCGGTTGGCGTGCTGAACCCGGGCGCCGCGTGCAGCGCCAGCTGGTAATCACGCCGGCGGAGCTCCGTGAGCAGCACGGGCCCCTGCTGGACGCCGTAGAAGGCATCGACGTAGGTACTCGGGACGCCGTAGAAGAACGGGAAGATGCCGGCCCGCGACGAGTTGCCACCGCTCCAGTGGTCCAGGAAGGCCTGCCCTTCGCCGTGCAGGCCCGCCAGGTGGGGCATCAGGCGCGGATCCACGGTATCGGGCCGCAGTCCGTCGATCAGCACGACCACCAGGTTGCGCGGGGCCGGCAGGTCATCAGGGCAGGCAAGCGGCTGCAGCGGGTAGCGCAGCGGCCCGACGCCGCCGCCGTCACCGGCCCGGGCCAGCAGGCGCTGGCGCTCGGCGGTGGCGGGGTCGACGAGCCCGAGGCGCGCGAGGGTCCGCTTGCCCTTCATGGGGAAATACGCCGGCAGGTAGCGGGTGAGACCCGTCACCGCCGTGTCGCCGAGGGCGTCGGCATACATGTGGATGCCCTGCCCCGCCAGCCACACGGCGACGAGCACGCCCAGCACCAGGCCGCCGCGCCGCCGTGGCCGGCCGGTGACGAATCCCGCGACGACGCCCGACAGCAGCCACTGGAACATCAGCACCGTCAGGCCGATGACGGCGATGAAGGCCCAGGTGGCGGGCGCGAAGATCGCCACGGCCAGCGGCGTCAGG
>JAEUPZ010000025.1 GCA_016789885.1 Chromatiales bacterium
TGGGCGGCATCGGCCAGCAGCAGTCGCGCGCCGGCGTCCCTGAGGATGAAGGCGCGGCGCGCCGCCGGGTACGCGGGGTCCAGGGGCAGCAGTACGCCGCCCGCCCGCAGCACCGCGAGCAGCGCGACGACGAGCGCTGCCGACCGCGGCAGCGCCACGCCCACCGGCACGCCGGGACCGGCACCGCGGGCGGCTAGCACCGCCGCCAGCGCGTCCACCCGGGCCGCCAGCTCGCCGTAGGCCAGCGTGGCGTCGGCCGCCCGCACCGCCGTGGCAGCCGGCGTCGCCGCGGCCTGGTCCAGGAACCGCGCGACCAGCGTCGGCCCGCACGGCTCACCGATGGCCTGGCCCTGCCAGTCCCGCACGATCCGCACGCGTTCCTCCGGCGCCAGCAGCGACACGGCCGCGTGGGGCGAGCGGGGCGCCGCGAGCAGCGCGGCCAGCAGCCGCGGGTAGCCGTCGGCGATCGCGCGGGCCACGCCGGGCTCGACACGGTCCGTGGCGAAGCCGAGGTGGCCCCCGTAGCCGCCGTCGACCGTGGCGCGCAGGCCCATCTCCAGGTCGAAGTAGGACGACCGGCGCACCGGCAGCGTCGCGAGGCCGAACTCCACGCCATCGGCCTCGACGGCATCCCAGCCGGGCTCCACCGAGAACAGCACCTGGAACAGCGGATGCTCGGCCAGGCGCCGCGGCGGCCGGAGCGCCGCCACGACATCGGCGAAGGGCACGGCGCGATGGTCCAGCGCCGCGAGCACCGTCGTGCGCTCGCGCACCACGACGTCGGCGAAGGTCGTGAGCCCGTCGAGCGGCGTGCGCAGCACCACCGGGCTGACGAGGCAGCCGACGACGCGCGCCAGCGCCGGACCGTCGCGCAGCGTGAGGGGCGTGCCGACCAGCAGGTCGCGCTCGCCGGTCACCCGGGACAGCGCGAGGCGGAAGGCCGCCAGCAGCACCATGAACGGCGTCGCGCGAAGCTCCCGCGCCAGCGAGCGCACCGCGTCACCGGTGGCTGGCGGGACCACGACGGCCAGCCGCTGCGACTCGCGCACCACCGGGGCCGCCGGGCGCGGCAGCGCGCCGAGGCCCGCCAGCGGCGCGTCCCGCAGCCCATCGACCACGGCGGCCAGCGCCGCCGGATCCGTGGCACCACCCCCGGCGGCGAAGGCGAAGTAACCGTCGTCGTCGACGGCGGGCAGCGGCTCACCGGCGTAAGCGCGCGCCAGGTCGTCCCGGATCACCGCCACCGACAGCCCGTCGGCGGCGAGGTGGTGCGCCGTCACGACGAGGCTGTGGCGGTCGCCGTCGTGGGTCGCGAGGACCGCCCGCACGGGTGGCACGGCCGCAAGGTCGAAGGGCCGCGCGAGCTCGACCGTGGCGAGGTCCGCCAGGGCATCGGCACCGGGCCCGGACAGCGCGACCTGCCGGAAATCCACCGGCTCCGCAGCCGGCCGCGGCACCTGCCGGACGTGGTCTCCGTCCGCCACGAACCGCGTGCGCAGCAGCGGATGGGCTGCCACCACCTGCGCCCAGGCGGCAGCCACGCGAGGCGCATCGACGGGCCCGCGGAGCGTGACGACGAACTGCTCGCCGGCGCTGGTGTCGCCCGGGTAGAGCGACTCGAGGAACCACAGGCTGCGCTGGGGTGGCGACAGCGGATGCCCGCGCCCGGCGTCCCCCGCGAGGCGCGCGAGCAGCGCCGCCTTGTGCGCACCGAGCGCCGCGCGCAGGACCGGGGTCAGCGCGCCTGCCGGCGCGTCGTAGCGCAGGCGGCCGTCGGCCGCCTGCAGCCGCACGCCGGCCTCGTCCAGCTGCGCGAGCAGCTGCTCCAGCGTCATAGCTCGCCCTGGTCGCGGGCTCCCGCGGCAGCGTCCGCGGCACCGAGCCGCGGCGCCATGGCGGCAATGGTCGGCCCGTCGAACAGCGCCGCCAGCGGCACCAGGCACCCCAGCCGGCGCGCCACGGCGGTGACCAGCTGCACGGCGAGGATCGAGTCACCGCCCAGGTCGAAGAAGTCGTCGTCGCGGCCGACGCCGTCGATGCCGAGTACCTCTTCCCAGAGCGTCGCCAGCGCCTGCTCCTGCGGCGTGGCAGGTTGCACCCACGGCGTGGCGAGGCGCGGCCGCGACGAGCCCGGCGACGGCAGCGCCGCGCGGTCGAGCTTGCCGTTGGTGTTCAACGGCAGGGCCGGTACGAACACCCAGGCCTGGGGCAGGCTCGTGTCCGGCAGCAGCAGCGAGAGCCCGGCCCGCAGGTCGCTGACGGACGGGCCCTCGCCGGCCGCCAGCGTCGCCGCGAGCGCGCGATGCAGCGCCGTCGTGCCGGCGTCGTCGCGGCCATGCCGCGACACGAGCCGCAGCACGCCGTCGGGCGCGTCCACCTCGACGACGTAGTCGGGGAAGCGCGGATCGCTCTCGTACACGCAGCGCCAGCGCACCGTGAGCCGCTGGCCGCGGGTGACGGGCAGCGCCGCGCCCGGCAGCGGCAGGAAGACCGGCAGCCAGCCCTGCTGCTCGGCGAGGTAATCGACGACGTCGCCTTGCATCACCTCGAGCTCGGCCCACAGCAGCAGCCCGTCGAGCAGCCCGTCCCGGGTGATGACGAAGCACGCCTCGCCCGCGTGGGTATCGGGGAGATCCTGCCGGAAGTCGAGCACCTCGAAGGTCGCGGCCCCGGCGAGCAGGTCGCCGGCGCCGAGGCCCCGCACGCAGAGGCGCAGGTCGGTGCGGCCGTCGCTCCCCTGCAGCTGCCGCGCATAGCGCAGCGCCGCGGCGTCGTAGCGAGGCGCGGCGCGGAGGCTCACCGGCAGCGAGGCCGGCGCGATGCGCGTCGTGCAGCGCGCCGGCAGCGGCACGCAGCCCGGCACGAAGTGGCGGGCCGCGGCGCGCCAGGCGCTGACGACGCCGTCGGCCGAGCCGATGTTGCCGACGATGCCCTGGCAGCAGGCGTCGACGGGCACCGGCAGGGACAGGTCGGCGATGTCGCCGGCCAGCACCGTGATGCGGCCGGCGAGCCCGAGGCGCCCGACCAGTTCGCGCGCATCGCGCGCCGCGGCCTCCAGCACCTCGACGGCGTAGACGTGGGCGGCACCCGCCTCGACGGCGAGGCGCGCGAACAGCGCGTCGCGCCCGGTGCCGAGGTCGAGCACGACGCGCCCCGGCGCCACGGCGGCGAGCGCGCGGCGCATGGCCTCGAGCCTGCGCGGCTCGACGTTCATCAGCCCGTAGAGGAACTCGTCGTACAGGCCGTGGGCGCCGAGCGAGGGCCAGAAGGCGGCGCCCGTCGACGGCGCGCCGGTGGACTGGGCAGCCTCCGGCACGACGTAGGCCGTCAGCCGCGGCGGGCCGCGGCCATCGGCGCGCAGCACGACGGCGGCATCGCGCACGCCGGGCTGGCGCCGCAGGGCCGCCTCGACCTCGGCGGGCTCGAGGCGCGCGCCGCGGAACTTGATCTGGCTGTCGGCGCGGCCCAGCAGCCGCAGCGTGCCGTCCGCGCAGAGCTCGCCGCGGTCACCGGTGCGGTACCAGCGCCCGGGCTCGCCGGCCAGCGCCGCGAAGCGGCCCCTGCCGTCCGCCGGATCGAGGTAGTCCGCGACGCAGTCACCGGCCACCCACACCTCGCCCGGCGTACTGGCGGGCAGCGCGTCGCCGGCGGCGCCGACGACCCGCAGGCGCCGGCCCGGCAGCGGCGCGCCGACGTTGGCGGCGTCGGGCGCCGCGGCGCTCGCGGGCCCGAAGCGGCGCAGCGTCAGCTGGCCCGCCGTCTCGGTGATGGCGTAGGTGTTCACGAGCTCCGGGCCCCGCGGGACCTGCGCGAACCAGCGCTGCACGTCGTCGTCGCGCACCGGCTCGCCGGACAGGGCCACGCAGCGCACCCGGCCCTTCGCCAGCCGTGCGGCGAAGTCCGGCGCGTCGAGCAGCCGGCGGAAGGCCGACGGCGTCTGGCTGAAGACCGTGACGCCCTCTTCGACCAGGAAGTCGGCCAGCGCGGCCGGGTCACGGCGCGTGGCCTCGGGCACCACGGCGAGGCATGCGCCGTGCAGCAGCGCGCCCCAGGTCTCCCAGATGGAGAAGCCGAAGGCCGGCGAGTGGAACCAGCTCCAGGTGTCGCGGTCGTCGAGCCCGAGCCCGGCGGTGATGCCGGCGAAGAGCCCGGCGACGTTGCCGTGGGTCACGACGACGGGCTTGGGCCTGCCCGCCGAGCCCGAGGTGAACACGAGGTAGGCCGGCGCCGTGGCCGGCAGCGGCAGGGCCATGTCCGTCGACGGCGCGGCGGCCACGGTCGCGACCTCCCGGTCGAGGTCGAACACCGCCACGCCCGGCGGCAGCCGGACCCGCAGGGCCGCGCGCGTAACGACGAGCGGCGGCGCCACGAGCCCGACCAGGGCGCCGAGCCGCGCGTCGGGCTGGACAGGATCGAGCGGCACCCAGGCGGCGCCCGCCTTCAGCACCGCCAGCAGGGCGACGAGCAGGTCGGGACCGCGGTCCAGCAGCACGGGCACGCACTGCCCCGGCTGGACGCCCCGGCCCACCAGCGCGTGGGCCAGGCGGTTGGCCGCACCGTTGAGGTCGCGGTAGCCGAGCCGCCACTCGCCGTAGACCACGGCCAGCGCGTCGGGACGCCGCAGCGCGTGGGCCTCGACCTGCCGCGGCAGCGGCAGCGCCGGCGCGGCAGCCGCCGCGACGAACGCCTCGCGGGCGCTCACGCCGGCACCCGGCCGGCCCGCACGGCCGTCAGCGCCACGACGGGCGGCTGCTCGACGTAGCCGGCGAACCAGTCAGGATCCGCCTCGTCGCCGCAGCCCGGATCCAGCGAAAGCCCGTGCCAGCCGACGTTGGTGAAGCCGGCGGCCTGCAACGCGGCGGCGTAGGTCCCGCGCCCGTAGTAGCGGGTGTCGAAGCGCACGAGCTCACGGCCGGCCACCAGCGCATAGTGGATCGGCGCGCCGTCGGTGAGCGCCGTGACCTCGCGGCTGAAGCCGTAGGGGGCGTAGCGCGACAGGGCGTCGGGCACCGGGTCGGGATTCTCGACCAGCGCCACGAGCCGGCCGCCGGGCCGGAGGTTGGCCGCAAGCCCCGCCGCCATGGCGGCGAGGTCCGTCACCGACGGCGCGTAGTGCAGCAGGTAGGCCGCCAGGACGGTGTCGAAGGCACCGAGCACCGGCAGCGCCGCGGCATCGTGCTGCCGGTACTCGGCGCCGGAGGGGTCGCGGGCCTCAGCCTCCCGGGCCAGGTCCAGCATGGCGCCCGAGAGGTCGAAGGCGACGACGCGGCGGGCGCCGCGGGCGCGGAGGCCCCGCGCGTACCAGCCGTCGCCGCAGCCGGCGTCGAGCACGGCCTCGCCCGTCACGTCGCCGAGCAGTTGCCAGAGCGTGAAGGCCTCGATGTGACGGCGCACCGGCGAATGCCGCGTGCGCTGGTACGAGCGCGCAATGGCGTCGTAGGCGGCGCCGGCCTGCGGCGCCGGCGCCGCACCGGGCCGGGGCGTGGTCACGGCTGCCCCGGCAGCCGGCCCGGCGGCAGGGCGCCGGCCCAGCGCGCCAGCAGTGCGCGGCACTCGTCGCCCCGCACGGGGCCGGCCAGCTCGAGGGCGGAAGGTGGCGGCGCGAAGCACTCGTCGCCGGTGAGGCGGTGCATGTCATCGAGGCTCGCGCCAAAGACGACGCGGCGGATCCCGGCGTAGTGGCAGGCGGCGAGGCACATGGGGCACGGCTCGACGGTGGCGTAGAGCACGCAGTCGTCGAGGCGCGGGGCCCGCACGGCCCGGCAGGCGGCGCGGATGGCCAGGATCTCGGCGTGGGCCGTGGCGTCGGGGCTGCCGATGACGCCGTTGTGCTCGGCGGCGAGCACAACGCCTGCGTGGACGATGCAGGCCCCGACCGGCGGCTCGCCCAAGGCCAGCGCCCGGTCAGCCACCGCCAGCGCCTCGCCCATGAACCGGGCGTCGTCGGCGGGCACCGGGCCCGGGGGTGGTGGTCGCTGGGCGGCCTCATCCATGGGCGGCCGCGCCTCAGGGGCCCTCGTAGATCGCCCCGCTCGTGCAGGTCTCGTGGACGGTGACCCGGGCAAGCTGCGGCAGCGAAGGCTTGAGGCGCGTCCAGATCCAGCGCGCCAGCACCTCGCTGGTGGGGTTCTCGAGGCCCTCGATCTCGTTCAGGTAGTTGTGGTCGAGCTGCTGGTACAGCGGGTCGAACCGCGCCTTGATGTCGGCGAAGTCCATGATCCAGCCGGTGTGCGGGTCGATGTCGCCGCGCACGTAGATGACGCCCCGCCACGAATGGCCGTGCAGCCGGGCGCACTTGTGGCCCGGGGGCACGTTGGGCAGGCGGTGAGCCGCCTCGAAGACGAATTCCTTGAATATCTCCATGGGGACCAGTTCCGGGACGGCGGCGGTATTCTGCCCGACGGTACCCGGCAGGGCCACCCGCCGGGCGGTCGGGGGCCCCGCCGTTTGGCGGCCGGGGCACGCGGTCAGTAACATGCGCGTCCCCCGCCCCCGGATATCCCTGCCATGAACGACATCGCCATTCCCAGCACCGTCGCCATCGTCGGCGGCACCGGCGCCCTCGGCGGGGGGCTGGCGCGGCGCCTGGCCCGGGCGGGGCTGACCGTGGTGATCGGCTCGCGCGACGCAGCGAAGGCGGCCGCCGCGGCGACGAGCCTGGCGGCGGCGCTGCCGGGCAGCCGGGTCACGGGACTCGGCAACCTCGCCGCCGCCAGCGCCGCCGGACTGGTGGTGCTGGCGGTGCCCTTCGCGAACCACCGGGCCACACTGCAGGAGATCGCCCCGGCCCTGGCCGGCAAGATCCTCGTCGACACGACGGTGCCCCTGGTGCCGCCCCGGGTCGCCCGGGTGCAGCTGCCGCCCGAGGGCTGCGCCGCCCTGGCCGCCCAGCAGCTGCTCGGCGACGGGGTGACGGTGGTGTCGGCCTTCCAGAACGTCTCGGCCGACTCGCTGCAGTCCGACGAGGAGCTGGACTGCGACGTGCTGGTGACCGGCAACAAGGCCGAGGCCCGCGAGGTGGTCGTCGGCCTCGCGGAGCGCGCGGGCCTGCGCGCCTGGCACGCCGGCTCGCTCGAGAACTCAGCCGCTGCCGAGGCCCTGACCTCGGTGCTGATCTTCATGAACAAGCGCTACGGCGGCGTGCACACCGGGATCCGCATCACCGGCATCGGCGACGGCGCCGCCGGCTGACGACGACCCGGCCGCGGTCCCATGGGGGCGCTGTCCTTCGAACCCGTCACCGGGCTGCCGCTGGTCGCGCCGGGCGACGACCTGGCCGCGCTGGTGGCCGCGGCCCTGCGCGCCGCAGGCCGCGCGCCCATGGCGGGCGACATCATCGCCGTCGCGCAGAAGGTCGTCTCGAAGGCCGAGGGCCGGCTGGTCGACCTGCGCGGCGTCACGCCCTCGGACGAGGCCCGGGCCCTGGCGGCCCGCGCCGACAAGGATCCCCGCGTCGCCGAGCTGATCCTCCGGGAGTCGCGCCGCATCGTGCGGGTCTCCCGGGGCGTCATCATCGCCGAGCACAACGCGGGGACGATCCTCGCGAACGCCGGCATCGACCGCTCCAACGTGGCCGGCGACGACGAGCACGCGCTGCTGCTGCCCGTCGACGCCGACGCGTCGGCCCGGGCCCTGCGCGCGGCGCTGGAGCGCGAGTTCGGCGGGCCGCTCGGCGTGATCATCACCGACAGCATCGGCCGCGCCTGGCGGCTCGGCACCGTGGGCCACGCCATCGGCGCGGCCGGCGTCACGGCGGTGCTCGACCTGCGCGGCCGCGGCGACCTGTTCGACCGCCAGCTGCAGGTGAGCGAGGTCGCCGTGGCCGACAGCGTCGCGGCCGCCGCCGTGCTCGCCATGGGCGAGGCCGCCGAGGGCACGCCGGTGGTGCTGGTGCGCGGCGTGCCGCTCGCCACCGGTACCGGCGACGGCGGTGCCGCGGCCGTGCTGCGCAACCCCGACGAAGACCTGTTCCGCTGATGGCAGTGCCCGCATGAGCACCCCCCGCTACGTCGTGCTCTCCGGCGGCGTCGGCGGCGCGCGCTTCGCCCGCGGGCTCGTGGCCGCCACGGAGCCCGGCCAGGTCACGGTCATCGGCAACACCGGCGACGACTTCGTGCACCTGGGGCTGGCCATCTCGCCGGACCTCGACACGCTGATGTACACGCTGGCCGGCGTCGTCAACGAAGAGACCGGCTGGGGCCGCCGCGACGAGACCTGGAACTTCCTGGCGACGCTTCGGGCCATGGGCGGCGAGGACTGGTTCCGGCTCGGCGACCGCGACCTCGCGGTGCACGTCGAGCGCACCCGGCTGCTGGCCACGGGCCGGCCGCTGACCGACGTCACGGCCGAGCTGTGCCGCAGGCTCGGCGTGACCGCGCGCCTGCTGCCCATGACCGACGTGCCGGTGCGTACCCTCGTCGACACGGACGAGGGCGAGCTGGCGTTCCAGGACTACTTCGTGCGCCGTCGCACCGAACCCCGGGTCCGGGGCCTGCGCTACGCCGGCGCGGCGACCGCGCCGCCGTCCGGCCCCGTGGCGGCGGCGCTCACCGACCCGGACCTGGCCGCCGTCTTCATCGGCCCGTCGAACCCATGGCTCAGCATCGCGCCCATGCTGGCCATCCCGTCGCTCGCCGCCGCCCTGCGCTCCGTGGCGGTGCCGGTGGTGGCCGTGTCCCCCATCGTGGCGGGCAAGGCCCTCAAGGGCCCGGCGGCGCGGATCATGGCGGACCTCGGTGTCCCCGTCTCGGCCACCGGTGTCGCCGAGTACTACCGGGGGGTTGCCACGGGCCTCATACTGGACCAGGCCGACGCCGGGCTCGCCCCGGCCGTCGGCGCCACCGGCCTCGCCGCCGGCATCACGGGGACCATCATGACCGACACTGCCGCAGCCACCGCCCTCGCCCGCTACTGCCTCGGGTTCGCGGCCTCGCTGCGCCGCAGGTAAGCCCGTGCCGTCTGCCTGGGCCCTGGTGCCGATCAAGCGGTTCCCGGCCGCCAAGTCGCGGCTCTCCGCCGTCTTCAGCCGCGAGGAGTGCAACCGCCTGGCCGAGGCCATGGCGCGCGACGTGCTGCGGGCCCTGATCGCCGCGCCGGAGATCAGCGGCATCGCCATCCTGACGGCGGAGCCCTCGCTCCCCCGGTTCCCCGAGGCGGCCGGTGCGCGTCTCTTCGCCGAGACCCCGGGCGGTGACTACTGCGCCGACCTGGCAGCGGCGGCGGCGACGCTGGCCGCCAGTGGCGTGCGCACGCTCGTCGTGCTGCCCTCCGACCTGCCGACGCTGTCGGCCGCCAGCATCCGCGCCCTGCTCACGGCCCACACGGAGACCCCCGAAGGCGTCACCGTGGCGGCAGCCCATGACGGCGGCACCAATGCGCTGGTGCTGACGCCGCCCACCGTCATCCCGTTCCTGTTCGGGCCCGACAGCGCGGCCCGGCACCTGGAGGCGGCCACGGCCCGCGGCGTCGCCTGCCAGCGCCTCGACATCCCGGCCTTCGCCCGGGACATCGACACCCCCGAGGACGTGCAGTGGCTCATCGGCCAGCGCGTCGCCTGCGCCACCATCGCGTGGCTGCGGGCCAGCGGCATCGTCGACCGGCTGAAGCAGCAGGCCGCCGCCGGACCATGAACACGATGACGACGCTGCATCCCGAAACCGGCGCCTGGCTCGCTGAACTCGAGGCGCCGCCGCTGCAGTCCCTGCTGGCCCGGGCCGCGGCGCTGCGGGACGAGGGCCACGGCGACGTCGTCACCTACTCGCGCAAGGTGTTCATCCCGCTGACGGAGCTCTGCCGCGACGTCTGCCACTACTGCACCTACGCCAAGACTCCGCGCCGGCTGAAGTCCGCCTACCTGACGCCTGACGAGGTGCTCTCCATCGCCCGGGCGGGGCAGGCGGCGGGCTGCCACGAGGCCCTCTTCACCCTGGGCGACAAGCCGGAGCTCCGCTACCGCGCCGCCCGCGAGGCCCTCGACCGGCTCGGCCATGCGACGACCGTGGACTACCTGCGGGCCATGGCGGAGCTCGTGCTGCGCGAGACGGGCCTGCTGCCGCACCTGAACCCCGGCGTGCTGACGCCCGCCGACTACGCGGTACTGCGGCCCGTGGCGCCGTCCTTCGGCCTGATGCTCGAGTCGGCGAGCCCGCGGCTCGCTGAGCGCGGCGGCCCGCACTTCGGTTCGCCGGACAAGGATCCGGCGGTGCGCCTCGCGGCGCTGCGGGCGGCGGGCGAAGCCCGCGTGCCCACCACGACGGGCCTGCTCATCGGCATCGGCGAGACCCGCGCCGAGCGCCTCGACAGCCTGCTGAAGCTCCGCGACCTGCACCGCGAGTGCGGCCACCTGCAGGAGCTGATCATCCAGAACTTCGTGCCGAAGCCCGGCACGCAGATGGCAGGCCACGCGCCGCCGCCGCCGGACGAGCTGCCCTGGACCATCGCCGCCGCGCGCCTCGTGTTCGGCGCAGGCATGAGCATCCAGGCGCCGCCGAACCTGAGCCCGGGGAGGCTCCACGAACTGCTCGGCGCCGGCATCAACGACTGGGGCGGCGTGTCGCCCGTCACGCCGGACCACGTCAATCCCGAGTCGCCGTGGCCGCACCTGGACGAACTGGCCGCGGCCACGGGCACCGCCGGCCACGTGCTGGTACCGCGGCTCACGGTCTACCCGGCCTATGTCGCCGGACGCGAGCGCTGGATCGACCCTGAGCTCGCGCCGGCCGTGCTGCGCGTCGCCGACGCCACAGGCCTTGCCCGCACCGATGGCTGGAGCGCCGGCGGCGGTGCAGCCGCCGAGCGGCTGCGGCCGGCGCTGCCGCCACCGACGGCGCCGTTGCGGCCCCGCCTCGCCGCACTGGTCGACGAGGCTCGCCGGGGCGAGCGCCTCGCCGAGGACGACGTCGTGGCGCTGTTCGCGGCCCGGGGCCCGGCGGTCACCGCCATCGCCGCCGCCGCCGACGCCGCGCGCCGCGAACAGGCGGGCGACACGGTCACCTACGTCGTCAACCGCAACATCAACTACACGAACCTCTGCGCGTACAAGTGCACGTTCTGCGCGTTCTCGAAGGGCAAGACCGACGAGGACCTGCGCGGCGCGCCCTACGTGCTCGACCTCGCCGAGATCGGCCGGCGCACCGAGGAGGCCTGGCACCGCGGCGCCACGGAGGTGTGCCTGCAGGGCGGCATCCACCCGGCCTTCACCGGGCAGACCTACCTCGACGTGCTGCGCACGGTGAAGGAGGCGGCGCCGGGCATCCACGTGCACGCCTTCTCGCCGCTGGAGGTGACCCAGGGCGCGCGCACGCTGGGCCTCACGGTCGAGGCTTTCCTGCGCCGGCTGAAGGACGCGGGCCTCGGCACGCTGCCGGGAACTGCGGCCGAGATCCTCTGCGACGACGTGCGGCGGCTCATCTGCCCCGACAAGGTGACCACGGCCCAGTGGCTCGACGTGGTGGGCACCGCCCACCGGCTGGGGCTGCGCACGACCTCGACCATCATGTTCGGCCACCTCGAGACGCCGCGGCACTGGGCCCGGCACCTGCTCGCCATCCGCGACCTGCAGACGCAGACCGGCGGCTTCACCGAGTTCGTGCCGCTGCCCTTCGTGCACATGGAGGCGCCGATGTACCGGCGCGGGCTCGCCCGGCCGGGCCCGACCTGGACCGAGGTGGTGCTGATGCACGCCGTCGCGCGGCTCGTGCTCGGCCCCGTCATCCGCAACATCCAGGTGAGCTGGGTCAAGCTCGGCGCAACCGGCGCCGGGGACATCCTGCAGGCCGGAGCCAACGACCTCGGCGGCACGCTGATGAACGAGTCGATCTCCCGGGCCGCCGGCGCCGCCTTCGGCCAGGAGCTGCCGCCGGAGCAGATGGACGCGCTGATCGACGCGGCGGGCCGCCACCCGGCGCAGCGGACGACCCTCTACGGCACGCCGCCGGCCGAGCGCGTACAGGCCTCCTACGAGGCGCCGGCCCTCACGGCCCTGCAGTTCCAGTCGGCCCGGGATTTCCGCGGCCAGATCGCCTGAGCCGGCGCGAATCCGGCCATTCCGGCCGGATTCGCGGCACGACAGCCGCGCGCTCCCTGCGCCACGCTGGCTGCCGTGGGCCGCGCGGCCGCGGCCGGGGCCAGTCCCATGCGGCGTTTCTCCCCTGCCTGCGCCGTGCTGCTGCTCGCCGGCTGCGGCGTCACCGGCCACGTCGAGTTCGAAGGGGCCGCACTGGCGCCGGTCGTCGCGGTGACCGACGCGCGCCCGGCCGCCGACCGGGCCGGCAGCATCCGGACCGGGCCCGCCGGACGGCTGCACCACTTTGGCGACGCGGCGCTGGCGCCGGCACCCCCGGTGCTGCTCGCCCGGGCGCTGGCGGCCCGCGACCCGGCGGCGTTCGAGGGGCGGCACGTCGAACTCCACGAGTTCACCGTCACCGTCCTCGACCCGGCGGTGCGGCTGCCCGACGGCGCCGACATGGCCACCGGCGCCATCACGGCCGGCGGGGTCGCCGCGGTGCTGGGCTACGGGGTCATCGCCGGCATCGAGCACTCCCGCAGCCGCAAGACGCTGACGGTGCGCATCGCGGGCCTGGTCGACGGCCAGCCCTTCGCGGCGGGGCGAAGCACGGCCGCGCGCGGCCGGGTCACGGGCCGGCGCCTCGCACGGCTCGTCGGCGACACCCTGGCGGAGGCTGCGGCCCGGGCCGCGGCGGCGGCCGCCGCACCGGCGCCGGCCATGCTCACCGGCGGGTGACCATCACGGCAGGGCGGCGTGCGCGGGCAGCCCCGGCTGGCGTACATTGCACCCCTTTCCGCTGCCGGGACCACGACCATGCGCAAGCTCCGCAAGCTGGCCGAGTACGGCCAGAGCTTCTGGCTCGACGACCTCTCCCGCGACCTGATCCAGAGCGGCGAGCTCGCCCGCCGCATCGCCGACCAGGACCTGCGCGGCATCACGTCGAACCCGGCGATCTTCGCCAACTCCATCGGCAACAGCACGGCCTACGACGCGCAGCTGCGGGAGCTGGCCGCGGCTGGCCGCACGACCACCGCCATCTACGAGGCGCTCACCACGAGCGACGTGCGCGACGCCTGCGACCTGCTTCGCCCGGTCTACGACGCGACCGACGGCGTCGACGGCTACGTGAGTCTCGAGGTCTCGCCGCTGCTGGCCCGGGACACCGAGGCCTCCATCGCCGAGGGCCGGCACCTGGCGACCCTCGTCGACCGGCCCAACCTCATGATCAAGATCCCGGGCACCGTCGAGGGCATCCCGGCGGTGGAGACGCTGCTGGCCGACGGCATCAACGTGAACGTCACGCTGCTCTTCAGCGTCGAGCGCTACCAGGCCGTGGCCGAGGCGTGGCTGCGAGCCCTGGAGCGGCGTCACGCGGCAGGCTTGCCGCTGGCCCGCGTCGCCTCAGTGGCGAGCTTCTTCGTCAGCCGCATCGACACGCTCGTCGACCAGCTCATCGATCACCGCCTGCGGCCCGACGGCAGCTCGCCGGTCACGCCGAGCCCGGCGCACCTGCGGGGCCGCATCGCCATCGCGAGTGCCAAGCTCGCCTACGCCGGCTACCGGCGCATGGTCGGCACCGAGCGCTGGCAGCGGCTGGCCGAGGCCGGCGCCCGGCCCCAGCGGCTGCTCTGGGCCAGCACCGGCACCAAGAACCCGGCCTATGGCGACACGCTCTACGTCGACACGCTGATCGGCCCCGACACCGTCAACACCATGCCCCTCGCCACGGCCGCCGCCTTCGGGGACCACGGCAAGCCCGCCCGCACGCTGGTGCGGGGCGTGCCCGACGCCCGCCGGGCGCTGCGCGAGCTCAAGGCCGCCGGCATCGACCTGCGCTACGTCACGTGGCAGCTCGAAAACGACGGCATCCAGAAGTTCATCGAGCCCTACGCGAAGCTGCTGGCGGGCATCGAGAAGAAGCGGAGCAGCGCGCCGGCGTGACGGGCCGCCACCCGCGCACGACGGGCGATCCGTTAAGCTCGGCTGCCATTCCACCGGAGTCACCCATGGCTGCTGCTTCCGTCATCCGCGCCACCGGCCAGCTGTGGAAGCTGGGCCTTGCCCTGGCGGCCCTCGTGGCCGGCAGCGTCGCGCCGCTCTGGCCCGAGGCCACCGGCCTCGACTGGACCAGCGGTACGGTACTCGCCGTGGCGGGCTACGCCTTCGGCTGCCTCGCCATCCGCTGCCCGCAATGCGGCGACCGCTGGTTCTGGTCGGCGGCCCTCGACGCCGGGCTCTACGGTCCCCTGTTCGGCAAGCCGGCCTGCCCGAAGTGCGGCCACGGCTTCGGCCACGACCATGCCTGAGCACGAGGTCATGTGGATCGGCCGGCGGCCCGCCGGCCTGCCCCCGGAGGAGAACCCGGCGGCGACCGAGGACTTCGCCGGCGCCCTGGTCGATGCCTGCTCCGACTGCGGCGTCGACGTCGAGGACTACGTCGCCGCGGCCGGCCCCTACGGCAGCTGGCTCGTCCGCTTCCGCCGCGCCGGGCGCCTGGAACGCCTCGTCTGGAACGGCCGCGAGGGCCGGCTGGTGCATGAGCAGGCCACGCCCGGCATCGACTGGACCGAGCTGGGGGCCGAGGTGCCCACCGCCCGTGACCTGACCGCCTTCATCGACAGCCTGGCGCGGCTGCTCCGCGCCTGAGGGACCCACCGTGAGCACGCCGAAGACCCCGACGCCCGAAGCAGCCCCCGGTATCCCGGGCCACGTCCACGGCCCCGACTGCAACCACGACCACGATCACGAGCCGCTGGAGCCCTACCGGCGCGCGGCGCCGAAGCTCGGCCGCAACGACCCCTGCTTCTGCGGCAGCGGCAAGAAGTTCAAGAAGTGCCACGGCGCCGACGGCTGACCGCCACGGCGGCCTGAGGCGGCGGCAGTGGCGCTGGCCGCGATCTGCGTCGTCGCCGACGAGGGCGACGTCATCGCCGAGACGCTGTCCCACGCGGCGCAGTTCTGCGACCGCATCTACGTCATCGACAACGGCAGCCGCGACGACACCTGGGAAATCGTGCAGCGCCTCGCCGCCGGGGACCCGCGCATCGTGCCGTTCCTGCAGACCGGCAGCCCCTACAGCGACGGCCTCCGGGCGCTGGCCTACGAGGCCTTCCGCCGCGACTGGTCAGCCACGGACTGGTGGCTCGTGCTCGACGGCGACGAACTGCTCGCCGAGCCCCCCGGGCCCGTCATCGCGAGCGCCGAGGCCGAGGGCGCGGACCTCATCTGGGCCTGGCAGGCCCACTTCTACTTCACCGACCGGGACCTGGCCGACTGGGAGGCGGGCCGCGACGACCGCAGCCGCCCCGTCACGGCGCGGCGGCGCTACTACGCCATCAACTGGCAGGAGCCGCGGCTGTTCCGCAACCGGCCGGACACGGCCTGGGATGGCGCGACCCACCCGAAACTGCCGCCGGGACTGGGACGGCGGGCCCGGCGCCTGATCATGAACCGCCACTACCAGTTCCGGGACCCGCCGCAGATGGCGACGCGCATGGCCCGGCGCCATGGGCACCCGAACTTCGCCCGGCACGTGACGTCGACCGACTGGCAGGCCTACCTGCGCCCGGCCGCGACCCTCGTCGAGCACCGCGAGGGCGAGCCGCTGAAGTTCCGCGCGCGCGACGTGCTGCGCTACTACCGCCGCTGGTACTGGCGCCGGTTCATGCGCCGGCTGCGGGGCCAGCCGACGGCGCTGCGCTGACCGCACCGCGCCGCCGGCGCAGCCACACAAGCGGCGCCAGCAGTGCCAGCGACCAGGGATCGACGGCGCTGGAGCCCGGTACCGTCTCGGTCGACGTGGTGCTGGTGAAGGTGTCGCTCACGGCCCCGCCCACCCGGGTGCGGGCTCCGACGACGGGCGTTCCCACGGCGTTGACGCACACCGCCCGGCCCTCGACCTGCGACAGGAAGGTGCCGTCAGCACACTGCCAGCGCCCGCCGACCGTCAGCACCGAATCCACCGGCGCGTCGAGTACGGGCGCCGAAGGGTGGCGCACGCACACGGTGTCACCGTTGTTCACCGTGCCGTCGGCCCGCGTCCAGGGGCCCCGGCAGCCGATGGAGTACTCGCCGACGCCGATGCTGATGAGGGCCGGCGCCGTGATGCCGGTGATGGTCACCGGGGCCGAACTCACCAGCGTGGCCTGCCGCACGGCGGCCAGGTCGGTGAAGGCGAACGGCGCAGGTGTCGTGTCGCCGGTGGTGACGTTGAACTCTGCAGTGGTGAAGGACCCCGGCGGCCCGACCCCCAGCAGGTAGGTGACGGTCTGGGAATCCTCGCTGCCGGCGAAGGCCTGCAGGCACACCGTCTGGCCGTTGCTGATCGTGCCCTGGGTCGTCGCGTACGTACCGGTACAGCCGACCGAGTACGCCGCACCGGTGGTGACGGCAATGGTGGCAGGCGCGTTGATGCCGGTGATGGTGACCGGCGCGGAGGTGACGAGTTCGCGCAGGCCGGCATTCGTCACCGGGGTGATGCTGAAGGCGTCGGGCACGATGTCGGCGACGCGCGTCGTCGACGCGAAGGTCGCCACGCGGCCGCCGATGCGCACCTCCGAGGTCACCGTGCCCTCGCTCGACGCGGACGAGGTGTGGCGCACGCAGAGCGTCTGGCCGTTGCTGATGCGGCCGGGCGTCGCCGTGAAGGTGCCGGTGCAGCCGACGGAGAACTGGTCGCCGGAACTGCCGCTCACCGAGATCTCGGCCGGGCCGGTGAGCCCGGTGATGACGACCGGGGCCGAGGTCACGGGCGCCACGAGCTCGACGCCCGAAAGGCTGGCGAACTCGAACCGGTCCGGCAGCAGGTCGGCCTCGACGGTCGTGCTCCTGAAGGTCGCGAGGACGTCGGCGACGAGCAGCGTCGTCGTCACCTCGCCCCGGCTCGTGCCCGCCGAGGTGTGCCGCACGCAGAGCGTCTGGCCGTTGCGGATCTGGCCGAGCCCCACCGTGAAGGTGCCGGTGCAGCCGATGGAGTACTCGCCACCGCTCACGCGCACCAGCGCCTGGACGCCGGAGCCGATGCCCGTGATGGTGACCGGCGCCGACTGCACGACGGTGAGCAGCGGCACGTCGGCCAGCGGCGCGAAGGCGAAGGCGTCGGGCGTCGAATCGACGTCGACGGTGGTGCTCGTGAAGGTACCGGCCGTGCCGCCGATGACCAGCGTCGAGGTGACCGGCGTGTTGCCGGCCGTGGAGCTGACATGGCGCACGCAGACCGTGGCGCCGTTCGCCACCTGCCCCGGCTGGGCAGTGAAGAGCCCCGTGCAGCCGACGGAATAGCCGGCCGCTTCGCCTCCCGACACGCTGATGGCGAAGGGACCCGTGGCGCCGCCGGCACCCTGGACGGTGATGGTGTTCGACTGCTGGAAGGTCCACAGCGGCACGCCGGCCCTGCTGCCCAGGTCGAAGGCGGCGACGCTGCCCGCCGCCGTCACGCTGGTGAAGGTATCGCTGACGCCGCCGATGGTGAGCGTCGTGTCCGTCGCCGTGTTGCCCAGGGCCGAGGCGACGTGGCGCACCCGGATGGTCTGGCCGTTCTGGATGACGCCAGGGTCTGCCGTGAAGGTGCCGCTGCCGTCGATGCTGTAGAAGCCGCCCTCGATGCTGACGGGCGCGGGCGTGCGGATGCCGGTGATGGTGACCGTGTCCGAGGTCTGCACCGAGCCCGGCGCCACCGTCCCGGGCACGTCGGTGAAGAAGAACAGATCGGGCGTGGTGTCGACGACATCGGCCAGCGGCGAGCTGGTCACGACGGCCGCGAGGAACTCGGCGTCGTTGCCGAGGAGGCGCCGCGAGCCGGCCCCCGCGACGCCACCGCCCGGCAGGGCCTGGAGCCCGACCAGGAAGTCACCGCTGGCCAGCACGGACAGCGGGAACTGAGCACGGCCGTTGACGCTGACCTGCACGAAGGGGATGCCGCTGCCGGCCGTGACCAGGGCGTCGTCGGCGAGGGCCACCACGTCGAAGGCCGCGGCCGAGGCCACCGGCGCGGGGATGTCCAGCACGCCGTTGGTGCCGAAGCTGGCGTCGACGCTGCCGTTCGGCAGCACGCGCACCAGCGACGCGATGCTCTGCTCGCCACCGGGCAGGCTGCGGACGCCGGCGAGCACGATACGGCCGGTGGACTGGACGGCAAAGCCGAACACGTCGTCCACCGACGCACCGCCGCCGGCGAGCAGCGTCTCGAGGTCCACCGACAGGCTGCCGCCGGTGGCGAAGGCCGGGTCGAAGTCACCGTCGGCAGTCAGGCGGGCGACGTAGGCGTCGGTGCCGCCGCCGGCCACCAGCAGCGCGTCACCAGCCAGCACCGCCACGTCCCGCAGGCCGAACTCGAGCCCGTTGAGGACGGGGTTCGGCACGGTCAGGACGCCGGCGTCGGCGAAGGTCCCGTCGAGGACGCCGCCCGGCGTGAGCCGCAGCACGAAGCCGGCGATGCCGGCGACGGCGTCGCCGCTGCCGACGACGATGATGCTGCCGTCGGACTGCAGCGCGAGCCCGTCGGCCACCGTGTCGATGAGGCCCGGGATCGAGAGCAGCAGCACGCCGCCGGTGCCGAAGTCCGGATCGAGCCCGCCGTCGGTGTCGAGGCGCAGGACGAAGATCTGGCCCGGCGCGCCACCGCCGGGCGACCAGGCGCCGGCGACGAGGATCTTCTGGTCGGGCTGAACCAGCGCGGCGCGGCCATCGCCGCCGTTCAGCGGCTCGGCCGGCGTCCCGCCGGGCAGCAGCGACACCTGGCCGGCGGTGCCGAAATCCGGGTCCGGGGCGCCGTTGGCCAGCAGCCGCGCGACGCCGACGTAGGAGTACACCGTGCCGCCGAGCAGCTGGCGGCTGAGGCCCACCAGCACCAGCCGGCCGTCGGCCTGCACCGCCACGGCCCGGGCGCTGTCGACGCTGGCGGCGAAATTGACGCCGGCGAGGCCGCCGGTGCCGAAACCGGGGTCGACGGCGAGGTCGGCCCGCGCCGGCTGCAGGGCCAGCAGCAGGGTGGCCGCGGCGGCAGCCGCAAGGCGCAGGCGGAAGGTCTTCATGGCAACCCCGGTATGATCTTCTGCGGCATTCTACTAATAACCTCCGGCTGCCCGGCATCGCCCACGTTCCCGGACAATGTCAAACCGCACCCCGCCCCTGCTGGTCCGCCCCGACGAGGTCAGCCTCACGGCCATCCGTGCCCAGGGCGCCGGCGGCCAGAACGTCAACAAGGTCTCCAGCGCCATCCACCTGCGCTTCGACATCCGCGCCTCGTCGCTGCCGGACCGTCTGAAGGAGCGGCTGCTGGCCCTCGATGACCGGCGCATCACCCGCGACGGCGTCGTGGTGCTGAAGGCCCAGCGCTTCCGCCAGCGCGAGCAGAACGAGGACGACGCGCTGGCCCGGCTCGACGAACTGGTGCGCTCGGCGGCGCACGAGCGCCGGGCCCGGGTGGCGACCAAGCCGACGGCGGGCTCCCGCAAGCGCCGCCTCGAGGCCAAGACCGGCCGCAGCCAGACGAAGGCCCTGCGGCGGCCGGTGCGCGGCGCCGACGACTGAGCCGGGGCGAGGGCCACGGCCCCTGATGCCGGGAGCGGGGACACGGGCACTGCCGGCGGGCCGGCCACCGGGCTCAGGCCAGCGCCGGCACGACCTCGCGGCCGATCAGGCGGATCGACGCCGCCGGGTCGGCATAGAGCCGCAGCGCGATGCCGCCGAGGCCGGCCGCCTTGAAGGCGCGCAGGTGGCGGATGATGGCGGGCAGGTCGTCCGTCGACCCGCAGACCGTGACGTTGTCGACGAGGGCATCGAGCACCCGCCCGGGCACGCCCTCGACGACGTCAAGGCCGGCGGCAAATGCCCGGGCGAACGCCGGCTGGCTCGCCATGACCAGATCGACGTCGGCAGGGTCGAGGAAGCCCGCGAGCAGCCACGGCCGGAAGATTCCCCGGAGCAGCAGCCAGCGGCGCGCCTCGCGCCGGGCCGCCTCCCTGTCAGGATAAACGTGCCAGGCCGTGAACACGGTGGTGGGAAACGCCACGGGCTCGCGCCCCGCCGCCGCCAGCGCTGCGTGCAGCGTGCCCAGCGCCGCCGCCGCAGGCCCCGCTGGCATGTCGCTCATCATCACGCCGTCGGCGGCGCCGGCCGCCATGCGCAGCATCTGGGCCTGGCTCGCCCCGGCGTAGAGCTGCGGTGGCGTGGCCGTCAGCCACCGGAACTGCAGGTTGCGCACCTGGTACAGGTCGCCGGCGAAGTTCACGGGGCCGCCGCCCGCCGCAGCCCGGATGATCGTCAGTGCCTCCCGGACGGCCCTCACCCGCCGTGCGGGCGTGATGCCCAGCGCCTGCAGCGCCTCGCCGCCGCCGCCGATCACCACCCGGGCCCGGCCACCGGCCGTCTCGTTGAGCGTCAGCACGCCCGCAGCAATGCGCGCCGGGTGCGTGTCGAAGGGGTTCACCGCGATGGGCCCGATTCGGATGCGCGACGTGGCCGCCGCCAGCGGCATCAGGTTGGCCCAGGGATCGCGCGAGTCGAGCAGGCTCGAGACCCAGATGCCGTGCAGGCCGTGGCGCTCGGCCAGCACGCCGAGGTCGCGCAGCTCACGGGCGCTGGCCCGCGTATCGAGGATGACGTCGATCTGCACCGGCGGCTCCTCCGCTTCAGCCGGCGAGCGAGCGCACGGCGGGAATGACCTCGGCGGCCAGCGCCTCGAGCTGCTCCTCGAAGTCCCACAGCGGGTTCAGGATCAGCGTCGAGGCGCCGACGCGGGCGACCGCGGCCAGCGCTTCGGCCACGCGGGCCGGCCGGCCCCAGGCACAGATGTCGGCGACGAAGGACGGGTTGCGCTGGATCTGCCACGGATAGCGGGCCTGGAAGAATTCGTCGAGGCGGCGCTTGGCGCGATCCTCCTCGTCGTCGATGGCCAGGTACACGCGCTTCGACAGCGGCAGCGTTGCCGGGTCGCGCCGTTCCTCGTCGAGGAACACCCGCAGCTGTGCGACGAACTCCGCGAACTCCCGCGTCGTGTTGGGCCCCGCGCAGGTATAGGCGTCGCCGAAGCGCACCGCCCGGCGCAGGGCGTCGGGATGCTGGCCGCCGAACCACAGCGGCGGGTGCGGCCGCTGCACGGGCTTCGGCCACATGCCGGTGCCCTTCAGCTGGTAGAACTCGCCGTCGAAGTCGGTGCGCTCGCGCGTCCACAGCGACTTCATGACCTGCACGCCCTCGTTGAAGCGCCGCACGCCATGGCGCGAGTCGACGCCGTAGGTGCGGAAGAACTGCGGCGACATCACGTGGCCCAGGCCCAGCCCGAGGATGATCCGTCCGGCCGACAGGTTGTCGAGGGTGCTGACGATCTTCGCCACGTGCACGGCGTTGCGGATCGGGAACACCAGCACCGACACGCCGAGGCGGATGCGGGTCGTCAGCGCCGCGGCGTAGCCCATCAGCGTCAGCGACTCGTGCAGCGGCACGTCGCCGGCCACCTGGTCCTGGACCCAGGCGCTGTGGAAGCCGAGCCGCTCGCCGGTGGCGAGCACGCGGCGGATGAGGTCGAGGTCGGCCCGCCCGTCGAGGAAGACCTGCGGCACCGGGAAGCCGAACTCGATCACAGCAGCTCCTTCGCCAGCAGCTCGAGGGCGGCCACCGACGCGCCGCCCACGAGCATCACCGCGACGTCGCCCCGGGCGGCGGCGGCCCGCCAGGCGCCGAGCCGCTCGCGGATGCGGCCGGCGGGACCCACCAGCGCGATGGCATCGACCAGCGCGTCGGGCACGGCCGCCGCGGCCGCAGCCCGGTCCCCGGCGAGGTAGAGGTCCTGCACGCGCCGGGCCTCGGCCGCCCAGCCCAGCCGCGCGACGTACGCCGCGTAGAAATTCTTCTGGCGCGGGCCCATGCCGCCGACGTAGAGGGCCAGGTTCGCCTTGACCGGCGCGCGGCAGGCGTCGACGTCGTCGCCGAGCACCACTGGCACCAGCGGGCACACCTCGAAGGCAGACGCCGGCTGCGGGGCCTCGCGCTCGAGGAAACCCTCGTCGAGGTACGGGCGGAGCAGCGCCGGCTGGTCGGGATCGAGCCAGATGGGGAACACGCCGTCGGCCACAGCCGCCGCGGTGCGCAGCCCGCCGGGCGTGACGGCGGCCGTGTAGATGCGGAGCCCCGGCTGGGGCTCGAGGATCGTGCGCAGCGGCTCGCCGAGCCCGCTGGCACCGGGGCCGTGGTACGGGATCTGGTAGTGGTGGCCCTGGTGCTGCAGCGGGGCCGCCCGCGCGGCGACCTGGCGGATGACGTCGATGTACTCCCGCGTGCGCGTCATGGGCCGGCCATAGGGGACGCCGTACCACCCCTCGCTGACCCGCGGGCCCGAGGGACCGATGCCGAGCAGGAACCGCCCGCCGGACAGGGCGTTCAGCGTCATCGCCGTCATGGCGGCGCAGGTGGGCGTGCGCGCCGGCATCTGCATGATGGCGGTGCCGACGCGGATGCGCTTGGTCTGCGCGAGGATCCACGCCGCCGTCGACACGGCGTCGCTGCCGTAGGCCTCGGAGGTCCAGACCGACTCAAGCCCGAGGGACTCGGCCGCCAGGATCTCCCGCATCGGCACGCTGACAGCGGCCGGCGTGTAGCCGGCGACGTAACCGAGGCGCATGGCGGCCCTCCGGGACTGGAGCCCGGATGCTAGGAGCGCGAGGGAGCTGGATCAAGCGCGGCAGGGCCGCGCCGGCCGGATCAGGGTGCCGGCTCGGCCACGGGAGCGGTGCGGGCGGCCTGCGCCTGGGCCAGCGCCTGCTTGAGCCGGGTCACCAGCACCGCGAGGGCATCGCGCTCCTTCTGCAGCCGCTGCAGCTGGGTGGCGGTCATGTCGCCGCCCGACTGCAGCACGTCGAGCTCGGTGCGCAGGTCCTTGAGCTCGCTGTTGGCCCGCGACAGCTCGTCGGCCCGGGCGGAGGCGTCGGCCTCGAGCTGGCGGGCCCGCTCGAGCTCGTGATCGAGGGTTTCGCGGGCGTCGCGGTGCTGCTGGTCACGCTCGGCCAGCGCGGCCCGGAGCCCGTCGAGTTCCTCCTGCAGGCGCCGCACTTCGGCCTGGTGGGCCTCGCGGTCGCTGCGCGCCTGGTCCACCAGGCGCTGCGTCACCTTGAGTTCCTGCTGCAGGGCCTGCAGGCGGGGGTCCGGCTCGGCCCGGCGCTCCGGCACGTGGCGCGGCGTGAGCCCGAGCAGCTCGCGATACGGCAGGCGCCCGGCGCGCAGCTCGGCCCGGGCCGCCGGCGCCGCCAGCAGCACGAGGAACACGGCGAGCACCGCGGTGAGCGCGATGCCGAAGAGCAGTCCGATCAGCAGGAAGCCCAGGGCCGCCATCGTCGCTCAGGTACCGAGGACCGGGTCGCGGCCCTGCGGACCGGCGGGCCGGCTGCGGGCCTGCACCACCAGCTCCTCGCGCAGCGTGCGCACGAGGGTGTTGAGGTCGTCGCGCTCCTGCTCCAGGCGCGCCACCTGCTCGAGGATCACGTCGGAGCCGGCCCGGGCGACGCCGAGCTCGTTCTGCAGGTCGCGGAGCCTGGCCTGGCCGCGGACCGTCTCCTCCGCGCGCTCCGACAGCTCCTGCCGCAGGCGGGCGGTCTTGGCGAACTCGTTCTGCAGGTCGGCCTTGAGGCGGGTGAGCCGCTCGTCGCGGCTGGCGGACTCCTCGCGCTGGGTGGCGAGCTCCAGGCGCACGAGGCGCAGTTCCTCGCCGAGGCGGTCGAGCTCGGCGCGCTGCTGCTCGACGGACTTCTGGGCGACGCGCAGCTCGGCTTCCTGGGCGCGGACGCGCCGCTCGTCCTGGGCCGTGCGGCGGTCGCTGCTGCCGCCCGCCAGGGCGCCGGCCAGGCGGCCGACGACGACGCCGGCCACCGCCGCAATGACGACGGGGCCGGACAGCAGCGCCTGCAGGTAAGCGACGACGGCCGACATGCGGGCACTGTAGCCAGCCCGCGCAGGCTGCCGCCATGCGCCAGTTCTCACCCCCCGGGCCGGGGAGCCCGGCCCCGGGGACGGCGGGGCCGGGTCAGTCCGGCAGCGCGAACGCCATCACGTAGTCGTCGACGCCCTTGGCGTCGTACCACGAGTGACCGCCGACGGCGAAGACGACGAACTGCTTGCCGCCCACCGAGTAGGTCATCGGCGTCGCCATGGCCGAGGTCGGCGTCCGGAAGGTCCAGACCTCCTCGCCGCTCTCGATGTCGAAGGCGTGCACGCGGTTGTCGGGCGTGGCACCGATGAAGATGAGCCCGCCGGCCGTGACGATGGGGCCACCCGCCGTCGGCGCGCCGAAGTTCAGCGGTATCGGCACCGGCATCAGCTTGTCGAGCCGGCCGAAAGGCACCTTCCAGAGGATCTCGCCCTTGGCCATGTCGACGGCCACCAGCATGTTCCACGGCGGCTTCGTGCACGGCGTGAAGGACGGCGACATCAGCGGGCCCTGCTGCACGCCGTACGGCGTGTCGCCGAGGAAGCCCGGCTTCTGCATCGGCGCGCCGGCCTCGGGCCGCTTCGCGTACTCGGGGTCGACCTGCTCGCGCGGGATCAGCTTGACGTAGTACGGGATCTGCGAGACCGGGGTGATCAGGATGTTGCGCGCCGGGTCGAAGGCGCCACCGCCCCAGTTAGGCCCGCCGCCGGGCTGCGGGAAGAGCAGCGTGCCCGTGGTCATGATGGGCTCGTAGTGCGAGCCGTGGCGCAGCTCCGCGATCTTGCGCCGGCAGGCGTTGCGGTCGAAGGCCGTGAAGCCCCAGGCGTCGTCCGGGGTGATGGTGTTCTTGACGAGCACCGGCGGTGCCGTCGGGAACGGCTGCGTCGGCGAGAGCTTCTCGCCGACGACGTCCGTGTCGGTGGGCACCGGCCGCTCCTCGATGGGGAACACCGGGTCGCCGGTCTCGCGGTTGAAGGTGAACACCATGCCGGTCTTCACCAGCTGGATCAGCGCCGGGATGGCCTGGCCGTCCTTCGTCAGCGTGACGGCCATGGGCGGCGAGCCCACGTCGCGGTCCCAGACGTCGTGGTGCAGGGTCTGGAAGTGCCACACCACCTGCCCCGTCGAGCCCCGCACGGCGATGACCGAATTGGCGTAGCGGTTGTCACCGGGCCGGTGCACGCCCCAGTAGTTGGGCGCCGGGCTCGCCGTCGGGATGAACAGCAGGTCGCGCTCGTTGTCGACGGTCATCGGCACCCAGGTGTTGGCGCCGCCCACCGCCATCGGCGTGGGCTCGAGCCCGGTGGCCGGATCCCGGACCAGCGTGTCGAAGGTCCAGCGCAGTTCCCCGGTGCGCGCGTCGAAGCCACGGATCGCGCCGTTCAGCGCCGACGTGCTCTTGAACTTGTTGGCGGTCGAACTGACCGCGACGATGCCGCTCACCACGGCCGGCGGCGACATCAGCTGCGCACCGCGCAGCGACTCCGGATCGGTCGGCAGCGTCGCCGCCAGCAGCGGCTCGACGTCGACCGTGCCGCCAGTGCCGAAGCCGGCGCAGAGCTTGCCGTCCCGGGCGTCGACGGCGATGAGCCGCTTGTCGGAGGTGGCAACGTACAGACGGTGGGCGCAGGCGGCGTCAGCCGGGGCTTCGGCGTCCTGCCAGTACGCAACGCCCTTGCACTTGAACCGGCCGGCGTAGGGCGTCTTGTCGATCTGCGGGTCGTAGGTCCAGCGCTCGGCGCCGCTGACGGGATCGAGGGCGATGATCTTGCTGAACGGGTCGCACAGCACGAGATGACCGCCGGCCTCCGGGGGCAGCAGGGTCGGGGTCACCTGGAAATCGATGACCGACTTCAGCTGGGGATTCGCCGCGACGGCGCCGGTGCGGTACTGCCACGCCAGCTTCAGCCGGCCGACGTTGTCGCGGTTGACCTGGTCGAGGGACGAGTAGCGGCTGCCGCCCTCGTCACCGCCATGGTGCAGCCAGCCCTGGGCGGCGACGGGACCCGCCAGCAGCAGCGGCAGGAGCAGGAACGCGCAGGCGACGCGGTAAACCGGCGGCAGGAGACGCATGGCAGGCCTCGGCATGGCGGGGGCCTTACTTTAAGCCATGGCGCCGGCACGGCGCGCCCGCGCGGCGGCCAAGCCTCGTGCGGAATCCTCGTGGTGGATTCCTCGCGATGGAGGTACAGCGCCCGTGGCGCTGCGCAGCGCCGCGGGGCTCAGCCGGGCGGCAGCTCCCAGGGAAAGAACTCCGTGATGACCATCGCGGGGTCCTCGACACCCGTACTGATGCGGTACGCCCGTGCGAGGAAGTCACCGCCGACCTGGCCGGCCAGTGCCGGCGGCACCGGCCGCCGCCCGCGGCCGAACCAGAGGCCCTCGCGGCGGGTCGCGAAGCCCGGCGCGCGCAGGGCCTGGCCGATGCCGATGGTACCGGCCTCGAGGGCCTGGCGGACGGCCGGTGGCAGCCGCCCCGGCACGATGGTCGAGTCGGCCAGCGCATGGACACGTCCGGTGGCCTCACCGACCAGGGCCACCGCGCGCTCGAGCACGGCCGTCCCGGCCGGGGCCGCCAGGTCGGGGCGGTCGGCGGGCAGCTCCACCAGCCGCTGGCCGAGCGGCACGATGCGGATGGGGTCGGCCCATACCGCCTCGAGGAAGGTCGTCACCGTGCCGTCGATGACCAGCAGGCCCCGCTGCAGCGGCGCCAGGGCCGCGAAGTCGATGGCGGCAAAGCCGGCCGGCAGCACCATGCCGGGCGTATAGAAACCGTGGGGAACTGCGGTGAGCCCGGGGGCCGGGCCACCCGGATGCCGGGTCTGGGTCATGTCGATGGCCACGCCTGACAAGCCACCGCGCGAACGCTGTCCGCAGTCCGGTGGCGATGGCGGCAGTCAAGTTGACGAGGTACGCGCCGGCCGTATACTCCCGTGCGCAGGTAATAAGCAAGATCCGGCAGGGGGGACTTCCGGGGCTTGAAGGTGCCGGGCGTCATTCGGCGCTCCATCCACGCAGCCGCGCCGGAAGGCGACTGAATTGTCCCACCCGTTGGCACCCGCACACTCCCGGTGATTCACCGGGCCAGATCCAGTCGAACCGCGCCAATGGGCGTCAGTTCGTTTCGTTCGCCAAGGAGTCTTCCGATGAAGCGTGTCATCCCAGCGGCCCTGCTTGCCATCACCGCGGTCCCTGCCCTGGCCGCAGACGACAAGACCGCGTGGGAGATCGGCGCCGCCGCCGTGTTCGGCAACTACTCCTGGGACGACAGCAGCGTCGACGACAGCTCGACGGGCGGCAAGCTGTTCGGCGGTTACCGCTTCAACCGCTGGTTCGGCGTCGAGGGTGCGTACCACAAGTTCGGTGACTTCGAGGCCGACCTGCTGCCCGCCCAGGACGGCGGTGACAACAACGTCGAGGTCGACGGCTTCAGCTTGGCCGGCGTGCTCTTCATTCCCGTGCCGGTCGACAACCTCGAGCCCTTCCTCAAGGCGGGCTTCTATGACTTCGACCAGCAGCGCGTGGTCGACGACCTGGTGGTCGACTCCAACAGCCCGTCGGGCTTCATGGCCGGCGGCGGCGCCGACCTGGTCGTCACGGACAAGCTTCGCTTCCGGCTCGAGGCCGACTGGTTCGACATCGACGATGCCGACCTCTGGTCGCTGAACCTGGGCCTCTCGTACCTGTTCGGCCGGCCGGCGGCTCCCGTCGTGGCCGCTGCCGCTCCGCCGCCCCCGCCGCCGGCGGCTGCCCCCCCGCCGCCCCCGCCGCCCGTTCCTGTCGATTCCGATGGTGACGGCGTGGTCGACGGCGTCGACCAGTGCCCGGGCACGCCGGCCGGCGCCAAGGTCGACGCCCAGGGCTGCGAGACCGAGCTGACTCTCAAGGGCGTGACCTTCGCGCTGAACTCGGCCACGCTCACGGGCCAGGACCAGCTGCTGCTCAATTCCGTCGCCTCGATCCTGCAGCAGCGCCCGCAGTTCAACGTCGAGATCGTCGGCCACACCGACAGCACCGGCTCCGACGCCCTCAACCAGGACCTCTCGGAGCGCCGCGCTGCTGCCGTGCGCGACTATCTGGTCGGGCAGGGCATTCCGGCCGAGCGGCTGACGTCGCGCGGCGCCGGTGAGAGCGAGCCCATCGCCGACAACGACACCGCCGAGGGCCGCGCCCTGAACCGGCGCGTCACGCTGAACTTCTCCGGCCGGCCGGCGCAGTGAGCGGGGTGCATTCCATGGCACGCCTCTCCATCGCCGGGCCAGCCGCCGGCGCCGCCCTCGCCCTGGCCCTGACCGCATCGCCGGCCTGGGCAGCGGACGAGACCAGCATCTGGAACTTCGGTGGCGCGGTCGTGTTCGGCAACTACAGCCTCGACGACGACACCATCGACGACGATGCCGTGGGCGGCAAGGTCTTCCTGGGCTACCGCTTCAACCGCTGGATCGGCGTCGAGGGCAGCTGGCTGCGCAGTGGCGAAATCGACGACGACCTCGACCAGGACAACCCCGGCGGCGAGGTCGAGGTCGACCTGGGCGGCTTCACGGTGAGCGGGCTCCTGTATGCGCCGCTGCCCACCGATGACCTCGTGGCCTACGGCAAGGCCGGCTACTACCGTCTCGGCCAGGACCTCGATGTCTTCGACCGCGACGGCCAGGTCACCGATTCGTCGTCCCGCACCATCACCGGCCTCACGCTCGGCGCCGGCGTCCGCGTGCGCGTCGCACCGCGGTTCGACATCCGGGCCGAGGGCGACTGGTACGACATCGACGGCGGCGACTACTGGGCCCTGTCGCTAGGCGCCGACTACCGGTTCGGCGGGCAGTAGGCCGCCGCGCCCCCGCGGCGTGGGCCAGCCGACGCCCGTCGCTGATGCCACGTCGCGGACCGGAACTCCCGGCACTGCTGGCCGCCGTCCTGGCGGCCAGCACGCCCGCCGCGGGCGCAGACTGGACCTTCTACGGCGGTGACGCCGGTGGGTCCCATTACTCCCCGCTGGCGCAGGTCAACCGCGACAACGTCGGCCAGCTGAAGCTCGCCTGGGAGTACCGCACCGGCGAGCTCGAGCGCCACCCCGAACTCAAGCAGTTCGCCAGCTTCCACGCCACACCCCTGCGGCTGCCCGAGGCAGCCGGGGGGTCGCTTGCCTTCTGCACGCCGTTCAACCGGATCATCGCCCTTGACCCGGCCACCGGCACCGAGCGCTGGGTGTTCGACCCGGACGTCCGGATCGGCCCTCCGGGCACGCGCTACAACTGCCGCGGCATCGCCTACTGGGCCGACCCGGTGGCACCAGCCGGATCGGCCTGCGCGCACCGGCTCTTCATGGGCACCAAGGACCTGCGCCTCGTCGCCGTCGATGCGCGTACCGGCCGCCGCTGCGACGGGTTCGGCACCGGTGGCGAGGTCGACGTCGGCGCCCTCGTGAGTGCCGAGGCCGAAGCGAAATCCGGCCGCATCGGCCGCCCCGCCAACCTGCGCTTCGGCGACGTCGAGTTCTCGTCGCCGCCCGTGCTGGCCGGCGACCGCGTCGTGCTCGGCAGCAGCAACAACACCAAGTTCCGGCGCAACGACGGCCCCAGCGGCGCCGTGCGCGCCTTCGACGCCCGCACCGGCACGCTGCGCTGGACCTTCGACCCGGTGCCGCGGAACCCGGGCGATCCGCAGGCGGCTGGCTGGACCGCCGACAGCCTCGCCACGACGGGCGCGGCCAACGTCTGGAGCCTGATGTCCTACGACGCCGGGCGGGACCTGCTCTTCCTGCCGACGGCGAGCGCCGCGCCCGACTTCTTCGGCGGCACGCGCCCCGGCGACAACCGCTACGCCAACTCCGTCGTGGCCCTGCGCGGCACCACGGGCGAGGTCGCCTGGCACTACCAGCTGGTGCACCACGACGTCTGGGACCTGGACCTGCCGGCCCAGCCGATGCTCGTCACGGTCCGGCAGAACGGCCGGGTGATCCCGGCCGTCGTCCAGCTGACCAAGATGGGCCTCGTGTTCGCCTTCGACCGCGACACCGGGACGCCCCTCTTCCCGGTCACCGAGCGCCCGGTGCCCCAGGAGGCCGTGCCCGGCGAGGTGCTGTCGCCGACGCAGCCGTTCCCGTCGCGCCCCGAGCCGCTGGTGGCGGCGGGCCTCGACCCGGACGACGCCTGGGGCTTCACCTTCATCGACCGCGGCATGTGCCGGCGCATGATCGAGCGCGCCCGCCACGGCAGCTACTACCAGGCGCCGAGCCTCGAGGGCACGGTGAACTTCCCCGGCATGGCCGTGAACAACTGGGGCGGCGGCGGGTTCGACCCGGACCGCAACCTGCTGGTGGTCCCCATCAACCGGGCACCGACCTTCACCCAGCTGATCCCCCTCGACCAGGTGGACCCGGCCATGCTCGCCAGTCCCATGGCGGGCCTCATGGGCATCCCCGGCAAGCTCGACGGCACGCCCTACGCCCAGGTCTTCAAGCCGCTGCTGTCGCCGCTCTTCTCGCCGTGCAACGCGCCGCCGTGGGGCGAGCTCGCCGCCATCGACCTCGGCGACGGCAGCATCCGCTGGCGCCGCACGCTCGGCGTACTCGACAAGCTGATGCCCGTGCCGCTGCCGCTGCCCTGGGGAACGCCGACGGCCGGCGGCCCCATCGTGACCGGCGGCGGGCTCGTCTTCATCGGCGCCACCATGGACGAGCGCTTCCGCGCCTTCGACGTCGAGACCGGCCGGCAGCTCTGGGAGGCCATGACGCCGACCGCGTCCATGGCCACGCCCATGACCTACGAGGCCGGCGGCCGCCAGTTCGTCGTCATCGCCTCCGGCGGCCACATGTGGCAGTACGCCTTCAAGATCGGCGACTCGCTGGTGGCCTACGCGCTGCCCTGAAGGGCCTGCCGCTCCGTCCGGGCGCGGACCAGCGGCGCCGACGGGTCAGTCGTCGTCGCCTGAGCCGTCGTCGTCGGCGTCATCCTCCAGCTGGATCTCCGTGGCGACGATGGGGCTGCCGCCCTGGACGAACCTGACCTGCACCTCGCTACCGGCCGCGACCGCACCGAAAAAGGCGGCCGAATCGATCAAGGCGCCGTCGTCATCCCGGAACACCGTGGCACCCGTCGTCTGCACGGGCACGCCAAGCACGCTGAGCGCCGGGGGAACGATGGCCCCCGCGGGGCCGCGCAGGCGCCCGGTGCTGCTGGCGTCGTCGCGCTCGAGGAGCAGCGCCGTCAGCTGCGCACCGCTGCCCGGCGTCCCGCGGGCCTCGATGAAGTCGCCGACCGCGAGGCTTGCCAGCGTGAACGGCCGTACCCCGCTCCGCTGGTCCTCGACACGGGTGGCAGGCGTCACCTGGATCGTCACGCCGGCGGCCACGAGCGTACCTGCGGCCACGTTGACCGACGCGACGTTGGCCTCCACCCGGCCATCGAGGGCGTCGTCATCGCCGTCGTCGTCGTCGTCGAAGGACTCGAACTCGACCTCGCGGGCCACGAGGACGCCCGAGCTGTTCACGCTGCCACTCACCTCGATCCGCGCGTTGAGGCGCAGGTCGGCCACGGACCCGTCTTCGTATACCGTCGCCGGCGTCGTCGTGACGCGGACCCCCGCCACGGTGAAGTCCGTCGGCGAGTTGAACACCGTGATGAAGCCCTCGAGCTCGGAGTCGTCGCGCGAGCCGCCGAGGTCGGCGAAGTCGTCCTCCCGCTCGACCTCGGTCGCCACGAGGCGCCCCAGTCCGTCGATGGTCGAGCCACGGGCCTCGACGAAGTCGCCATTGACCGGAACGCCGTCGGGCAGCGCGGCGCCCGTGTACACGACCGTCAGTGCACCCAGCGCGAAGGTCTGGGCCGTCACCGTGGCAGCCACGCCGCGGACCTCGAGCTGGCGGCCGGGCCTCTGCCGCTCGATGCGGGTGGCCCGCAGCCGTCCGGCCGCGTCCGGGAGACCGCTCACCTCGACCGGCTCGCCCGCCGCAAGGCCCGTGAGGTCGCGCGGACTGATGTCGCCGGAGAACGAGGTGTTCGCCGTGACCCGTACCGTCTGGCCGAGGACCACGAAGGTCCCGGCCGCCAGGTCGATGCTGCCGGCCGTGATCGGGCCCTCGACGGCGGCGTCGTAGTCGATGCGCGTGGCGCGGCGCGTAGTACCGCCATCGCCGCTCTCCCACCGCACGGTGACCTGCTGGCCCACCTGCAGGTCGGCCTGGGTCCCGGACGCGTCGTTGAAGCTGACCTCGGTCGTCGTGCCCACCTCGTAGCGGACCCCGTTGACGATGACGCTGCCGAAGCCCGTCACGGTGCCTGAGCTGATGCCCAGCCGGTCGATGCCGGCGGATGCCCCACCGCCACCGCTGCAGCCGGTGATGACCGCAGCCAGGGCCGCGGCGACAAATGCGAGCAGGCGGGTGCGCATGGCGATGTGTCCTTCATGGCCGCGCCCCGCGCGGCCTCGCTGATCGGTCGGGCGGGACCGGCGGCCGTGGCCGCCGGTCCCGTGCAGTCACTCAGTCGTCGCTGTCGTCGTCGCCGTTGTCTTCGCTGTCGTCGTCGTCCGACTCCAGTTCGACCTCCGTCGCGACGCGGGGCGAAGCACCCGTCGGGAACTTCGCCTCGACCACGGCACCGACGGTGGCCGCCGCGAAGAAGGCGTCAGCGGTGATGTCGGTGTCATCGTCCTCGAACCTGGTAGCGCCGTCGGTATCGATGGCCACGCCGAGGATGGACAGTGCCGGCGAGGCCAGCGCCGTCACCGGCCCCTTCAGGCTCGCATCGTCATCCGCCTCGTCCCGCTCGAGGATGACCGCCTCGACGACGTTGCCGGGCAGGACGGTGCCGCGCACTTCGACGAAGTCGCCGACCCGCAGGGCCGCCGCATTGAGGAACTGGTCGGCACCCTCACCGTGGTCCTCGAACCGGGTACGGGATGTCAGCCGGATCGTGACGCCACCGGCGACGATGGTATCGGCAGCCGGGATCGCCGTGATCAGGTCCTCGATCCCGGCGCGACCGGGGCCGTCCTCATCATCGTCGTCGAGGTCGCTGCGGAACTCGACGGTTTCAGCGACGAGCACGCCGTTGACATCGAGGCTGCCCTCGACCTCCACCCGGGCGTTGATCGCCAGGTCGGCCACCGTACCGTCCTCGAACCGGGTTCCGGCGTTCGTCGTGACGCGGCGGCCGTTGACCTCGAAGTCGGTGGCCGAGGCAAAGGCCGTCACGAAGCCCTCGATCTCGACCTCGCCCTCGTCGTCATCGTCGGCGTCTTCACGCTCGACCTTGGTGGCCAGCAGCGTCGTGCCGTCGAATGCACTGCCTTCGACCTCGACAAAGTCACCATCGGCCAGCACCGGCACAGCGGGGACGCCGCTGTAGTCGACCGTCAGCCCGTTGATGACGAAGGTGCGGGCCAACGGATCGAGTCCCGCGATGCTGCCGCGGACCTCGAACTCGTCGTCGCTGTCGTCGTCGATGTCGTCATCGAGCTCGATCCGGGTGGCCTGCACGATGCCGTTGGCGTCGATGAGACCGCTGACCTCGACCCGGTTGCCGGCAACGAGCCCGGCGAGGCTCCGCCCCGGCACGCTGTCGTCGAACGAGGTTCCCGCGCCGACCTGCACGATCTGTCCCAGCACGACGAACGTGCCGGCCACGAGGTCGATGCTGTTCGCGGCGATCGGCCCCTCCAGCGTGTCGTCGTACTCGACGATGGTGGCATCGAAGGTCTGCCCGCCGTCGCTGCTGCTCCAGCGGACCGTGACCTGCTGGCCGACCGCCAGGTCGTCCTGCCCGCCCGGGCCGTCGTCGACGTCGAACTCCGTCGCTCCGCTGGTCCGGTAGCGTACGCCATTGACGATGACGCTGCCGAAGCCGGTGATCGTGCCGCTGGTGACGCCCGCGGCCGCGCCGGTGGCGCCCGTGCCACCACCGCCGCCGCCACCACAGCCGGCCATGAAGACGGCCGCGGCCGTCATGATTGCCCATCCCGATTGCCTGTTCATGGATCCGCTCGCTTTCATTCGCCCTGGATTGCAAAAATTCCCACGCCCAGCCGCAACGCGCGGCCGTCATCCGTCTCACCGGCGACCTGGCCGGCCGGGTCATCCGCGGCGCGCGGCAGTTCATGCGCCGTCAGCCACGCATCGACCCGCTCGAGGAAGGCCTGCCCCTCGGCCTCGAGGAACTCCCGGAAGGCCGGCAGCGCCGCCGGGTCCATGCACGTGCTGGTGGCCCGGCCAACGAAGCGGGTCGGCACCGGCGGCTCGGCCGACAGGTTGTGGCTGATGCTCGCGCCGAGGTCGCGGAGCGTCGTGCCGGCGTTGGCGAGCCACTGGGGATCGAGCCGCACCGGCATGTAGAAGCGGCGCACGGCACGCAGCCCGTCCGCGGTCTCGACGACGGCGCCGACCCGCAGCAGTTCCTTGCGCAGCGTGCTCGACGGAATGTCGCCCCCATGCGCCCGGCACAGGTCGTCGAAGCTGGGGCCGGGGCCCTCGTCTGCCAGGACGCATGGCTGTCCGTCCGGCCGGAGGAAGGCCGGGTCCTGGTGCCAGCCGGAGAGCACCCGCGTCGCGTCCGTCGTCTTGCCGGGCTCCGCCGGCGCCTCCGCATCGAGCAGCGCCCGCTGGCGGGCGACTTCCTTGCGGTCGATACCGGTGAGGATCGCGACGCGGGAGGCGTTGGTCGGCCGCCCGCGGATCCCGTACTCGCGGCTCGCGACGTCGACGAAGACGGTCTTGGAAACCTCGGCGAACTCGCGCCAGGTCAGCCCGCACTTGAGCAGCAGGCTCGCCACCGGACCCAGCAGGGTCCGGCAGGCCGCCAGCGCCGCCGCTCGCAGGGCTTCAGCCACGGGTCGAGGTCACCGGTGAGTCCATATTTGGTGAAACTACCCCCAAATATGGATCCAGTCAACCGGACCCTGGTTATGTCAACCGAGACCGGACCTCCCGCCCGGCCTCGCGCGGCCTACACCACGACGAGGGCCTTGCCGACGTTCTCGCCGCGCATCAGGCGCGAGAACAGTTCCCCCGCCCCCGCCAGGCCTTCCACCCGGTCCTCGCGGTAGCGGATACGGCCGGCCCGGACCAGCGGGGCCACGGTCGCGACAAAGTGGTCGCGCCGGTCCTCGAAGTCGGTCACGACGAGGCCCTTCATCACGGCGCGCTTCAGGATCGGCAACGCGAGATCCAGCGGCTTCGACTTCGCCGGGTCGTTGTAGCGCTCCATGAGGCCGCAGAGGATCACCTGCCCGTGCAGCTTCAGCACGGTGAAGGCATCGGCGAGCATCTGGCCGCCGACGTTGTCGTGGTAGATGTCGACGCCCTCGGGCGCGGCGGCCGCCAGCGCCCCGAGCCAGCCCGGCGCTCGGTAGTTCACGGCACGCGCAAAGCCCAGCTCGCCCGTCAGGATCGCGCACTTCGCCTCGCTGCCGGCGATGCCGATGGCCGTCGCCCCGCGCCACATGGCCAGCTGGCCCACCATCGAGCCCACGGGCCCCAGGGCCGCCGAAACGAGTACCACCTGCCCCGGCTGCACGCCGGCCAGCTCGATGATGCTGCCCCAGGCCGTCAGGCCGGGCATGCCGAGGATGCCGAGGTACGTCGACAGCGGCGCCGCATCGGCATCGACCCGGTGCGTGCGCTCGCCGTCGCTGAGGGCCCAGGCCTGCCAGCCCCCGAAGTGGCGCACGTACGCGCCCTCGGGAAAATCCGGGTGGCGGGACCGGACCACCTGGCCCACGGCCTCGGCCGGCGGCATGTCGCCCGCCCCGAGCGGCGTCCGGCCCGACAGGTGGCGCCCGGCCATGGCCGCCCGCTGGTAGGGGTCGAGGGAAATGAACTGGTGGCGGACCAGCAGCTGGCCCGGCCCCGGCTCCGGCACCGGCGCCGTCTCGACGCGGAAGTCGCCAGGCTCGGGGATCCCCTGCAGCGGGCGGCTCAGGACGACGCGTTCGTTCGTTTCGGGCATGGCGGGCCTCGGTCGGGTGCGGGGGTCGCCATGATGCCAGCCGCCGGCACCCCGCCGCGGCGCGGTCAGCCCGGGGAGCCCGGGGCGCGTCCGGTCCCCCGGCCGGGCCGGCCCGGCCCGGTTCCGCTACACTGCCGGCCCTCTGCAACAACCGACCACAGTCCGAGGACCGGCACCGATGGCCATCATTCCCTTCGAGACCAAGATCGACTTCATGAACCCCCGCTGGAACCGTGACGCCTGGGCCCGCATCCAGGGCGACATGGACAGCAGCAAGCAGCGCATCGGCCAGTGCTCCGGCCAGATCATCGCCGTGCGCCCCGGCGAGAAGCTGCAGCCGTTCCTCGGCTTCCAGGTGTTCCTGGCGACGCGGCTGATCCCGCTGCCCGATGGCAACATCCGCCGCCTCAACAAGGAAGTGATCTTCTACACGAGCCTCGACCGCATGGGCCGCCCCGGCGACATCATCGAGGAGTTCAAGAACCCGTTCACCGGCGAGACCAACAAGGTCGTGCAGGTCTTCAACGACCCGTTCAACTACACCATCAGCGACACGCTGATCCTCGCGCCGGAAGACTTCCCGGGCGACAAGAGCCAGCTGCCGAAGATCCCGCTGATCTTCCCGTGGCAGGAACTCGACAGCGAGACGCTGGTGCTCTCCACCGACATGCACCTGAACTACCCGAACCCGCTGCAGCCGGACAAGTGGCCGCGCGAGTCGGCGGGCCCGAAGGCCCAGGTCACCGAGATGATGCGCTACTTCGTCAAGCGCAAGGACCTCGAGAACCCGAACCTGACGGCCGTTCCCTTCGTCGGCACCTGGCACCGCATCACGCCGTGGTTGCCGTGGATGCTCATGGGGCAGACCCCGGGCCACTGCATGTACGCCTCGACGATGACGGCCTTCGACTCGATCGAGAAGCTGCCAAAGCACGTCGTCGACTACGCCATGAAGCACATGCCGACGATCCTGCAGGCTCCGACCGAGGACTACGGCCCGAGCCACTCGAGCCTCGAGCACTACGCGCGCGAGCAGACGCCGGCACCCGCCAAGGCCTGAGCTGACGGCCCATGAAAAAACGGCGCCGCCCTTCACCGGGCGGCGCCGTTCCTGTTTCGGGGTCCTGAAAGCCCGCGTCACCGGCACCCGCGCCGGCCCGGACCCTCAGCGGTGCCGGGACCGCCGCAGCGTTGCGCCCAGCGCGACGAGGCCCGATCCCATCAGCCACACGCCCGCCGGCAGCGGCACCGGCGCCACGAGGTTGGCCGCCGCGTTCTGGGATCCGAGATACGTACCGATCTCGGTGGGATCGGGGTTCGAGTCACCGAACAGCGGCTGCGCCTCGTTGTCCGAGGGCTTGTACGCACCGGTGTACTCGAAGAACTCGTAGCGGCGCAGGATCGACGCGGCCTTCGGGCCGACCGGGGCTGCGTAGCCGCTCTCGAGCTTGCCGGAGTCCGGATTGCCCGGATCGCGCTGCAGCAGCTGCCACTCAATCTCGGTGACCGCCTGCTCCACCTCGGGGCTGCCGCCCACCAGGTCCTCGAGCTCGATGGGATCCTCGAGTTCGGTGGTGAACACCTTGACCCAGATCGCGTCGCCGAACTGCTCGGGGTCCAGGGGCTCGGGCGCCTGGATCTCGGCGACCACCAGCGGCTGGCCGGGCTGTTCGCCGGGCGCCGGGGGCGGCGGATCGATGATGTTCCAGACCGGCGCGGGCAGCGTGACCAGCCCGTTGGTCAGCTGGCCCGGCGTGCCGGTCTCGAGCAGCCAGCTGTAGCGCGTGGCCGTCGGGTTGCTCAGGGTGCCGACGCCGAAGTGGTCGCAGGGGGTGTCGGGCCCGTAGCCGACGCCGCCGCCGGACCAGCAGTTGTCGCCCGGCGTGATGAATGAGCCGCTGGGCGTGCCGTAGTCCCAGGATGACCCGTCCCAGATGCCAAAGTACGTCACGCGGACGCCGAAGGTCGCTCCGGTGGAGTACTCCGTGATGCTAGGCGAGCCGTAGCGCTGCACGCTGGTGGCCGGGTCGAAGCCGCGCCCCGTCGGGAAGCCGCGGCCGGGTCCCCCGAAGACATCCGAGACGTCACCGAGGGTCAGCCCCTCCAGCTCGATTTCGAAGCCGTGGGCCGTGGAGCCGGTGTCATTGATGACATCGAAGTTGCCCAGGAAGCCGATGACGGAGGCCTCCGCCATGCCGGGCGCGAGCACCAGGCCTGCCATGGCGGCCACCAGCGGCCGCATCACGAGAATGTTTCTCATTATCTTTCTCCCCTGCTCTGTAATGAAATTCGGGTCACGTGGCCAGCATAGGCACACCGCCACCACAGCCGTCCATCGTGGGACGCCGCAACCCGGGGAAATCAATCGGCGATCGGCAGCCCGGCGCGGGCATCGGGCCCGCCGTCCAGGTTGACGCGGCGACGCGCCTCACCGGCTCAGGGCAGGGCGTCGGGTGGCTGGCCGGGACGGGTGCGCGGCACTGCTACCAGCGCCGCCACGAACAGGAGCCACGAGAGCCCCTCCGTGCGGACTTCCGACCACTGCATCGGGCTGCTGCCGTCGAGGACAAGGCCGAGCAAGCGGCCCGCGACGACACAGGAATTCACGAGCACGAGGAACCCGAGTGCCGGCCGCAGCGCCCCGGGCCTTGCCAGGCCCCAGAGGGCGACGATCCATTGCGATACGAAGAATGCGCCGATCCCCGTGCGGATGAAGGTCACGGAGTGGGGCTCGCCCGACAGCGTCACGCCGAAGGGCGCGAGGCCCGTCGTCGGCATCACGAAGTAGACGTAGCCGAGAAAGGTGCAGACGAGAGCGGCATAGGCAAGGGCCAGCCGGCCGAACCAGAGGCGTGCGTTTGTCATGCCCATGGCCAGTGCCCCGGCATCATTGCCAGGCCGGCAGTATGAAGGCCAGATCGGTATCCCCGGTCTGCTCGCCGAGCCCGGTCAGCAGGGCGTGGACCTGGCCGCGGTGGTGGGTCTGGTGATTGAAGAAGTGGGTCACGAGCATCGCCATCGGGCGCGATACCTCGCGGCCCAGGGCGCCGCTGTACCAGGCGAGCGTGGTTCCGAGCCAGCCGGGGTCGACCCGGGCGGCCCAGTGCGTGATGGCCGCGTCGGTCGCGAGGCGTCCGGCCTGCAGCGACGGCCAGTCTGGAAAGGCACCGGGGCTCGCGTCGAGGCCGCCGGCAGGCTTCTCCACGCCATCGAAGCGATGCAGCCACATGCGGTCGGCCCACAGCAGGTGGCTGAGCGTCCCCTGCACGGAGCCGAAGAAGGCACCGCGATCCTCGACGCGCCGGGCGGGTGGCAGCCGGCCGGCAGCCGCGTAGATCCGGCGATTCATCTCGGCGTTGTAGGCCGCCATCAGGCGCACCCAGTCGGGCGTGATCATCGGCGACCCCCGGGGCAGTGCACGGTGGCCTGCCCTGCGGATCAACGTTAGCGCAGTTCCCGCGGCACCGTCACCGCCGGGCTAGAATCCCGCGCGATGAACGTCCTGATCGTCCATGCCCATCCGGAGCGCCGCTCGTTCAATGGCGCGCTGACCGATACCGCCGTTGCGACGCTGGCGGCAGCAGGCCACGAGGTCGTCGTCTCGGACCTCTACGCCATGGGCTGGAACCCGGTAGCCGGCGCCCACGACTTCACCACCCGGGCGGAGCCCGCGACCCTCGACATCGGCACCGAGCAGGGCCACGCGGCGAAGCACGGCGGCTTTGCGGCCGACGTGCAGGCCGAAATCGACAAGCTCATGGCCTGCGACCTGCTGATCCTGCAGTTCCCGCTGTGGTGGTACTCGGTGCCGGCGATGCTGAAGGGCTGGATCGACCGCGTGTTCGCCTACGGCGTGGCCTATGACTTCGGCCGGACGTGGGACCGGGGCGTCTTCACCGGCCGCCGGGCCATGCTGTCGTTCACGACGAGTTCGCCGCCGTCGTCGACGGGCACCGACGGGCGCAACGGCGACCTCGAGCGCACCCTGTGGCCGCTGCACGCCGGTGTACTGGCGCTGACGGGCTTCAGCGTGCTGCAACCCTTCGTCGCACCCGCCGTGCGCTGGGTCGACGCGGATACCCGCGCCCGGCTGCTCGACGCCTGGGCCTCGCGCCTGCGCAGCATCGGGTCGGACCCGCCGCTCGCCTTCCACCGGCTCGAGGACTACGGCCCGGACGGCCGCCTGAAGCCGGGGATCGAGCCCGCCACGCCCGGGCAGCACCGGGGCCGGCGCTTCCACCTGCCCCCGCAGTGAACAGGCCATCACCGGGGCTTCCGGGCCGTCCGTTCTTGGGTTAGCGTCCCGGGCCTCGACCGTGCGCAGGAGCACCGTGCCCATGACCCGCTTCCCCCCCCGTCTCGCCGTGCTGGCGGCCGTGGCGCTCGCCGCCGGCTGCGCCACGACCAGCAAGGCCCCCGAAGTCGACCCGGACATCGCCCGCGGCCGCGAGCAGCTCGTGCGCGCCTTCGACGCCGCCTGGATCCGCGTCATCGCCAGCGGCAAGGACCAGGAAGTCCTGAAGACCGAGCCGCCCAACAAGCCGGGCATGGCGCTGCAGTACATGGTGCGCCTCGCCGACTGCCTGCCGCAGCCCGAGATCGCACCGTGGCCCGAGCAGCCGGTGGGCCTCTTCAAGGAGGTCCTCGAGCGCGGCACGATCCGCCGCGTCGTGCAGAACGTGCCGATCAACCCCCAGAGCACGTCGTACTACTTCTCGGGGATCAGCGAGAAGTACCTCGACCTGGTGCTCGAGGAGATCAACAAGCAGTACGGCGTGAAGCTCAAGCTGGAGGACGTGGCGCTGCCGCCGGGCACGCTGCCGGCGACCTCGGAGATCATCGCGGGCCGCGCTGATTTCGTCGACCAGCTCAACGCCACCGGCGGCGACAGCCAGGGCCTGCGCCGGCGCGTGTCGCGGCGTTTCAGCTGCACCATGAGCGCGTCGAGCCAGTACGTGCACATCCCGGTGGGCTCGAAGTACGTCGGCGAGATCAACACGTTCAACGACCTCATCGCCCGCCCCCAGGTGCGGATCTGCGCCGGCCCCCTGACCACGCAGACGGCCCGGGCCTACATGCCGAAGCACACGGTCACGACGAAGTACATCAACGACCTGTCGGGCTGCGTGAACGACATCAAGGCCGGCAAGGCCGACGTCATCATGAACCCGCTGCCGAGCCTGTCCATCGCCGACATCCCGGGCTACAAGTCGGTGCACACGCTGATCGTGGCCGGTACGCCGCTGTGGGTCGCGAAGGAAGGCATCGCCTGCGGCCCGCCGCCGGCGGGCACTGGCGAGGGCCGGCCCGGCCGCCCGCCCGAGGAGATCTGCATCGAGACCTCGCCCCCGTAAGGACGGGGTGACGGGCCATGCACGGTCACGGTGCCGGCCCCAGCGACCCGGAACGGACGGATCCGGCGGCCACTGCCGCCGGATCCGTCCCGCCGCATCTGGCCACTCGGGGGTCTTCTTCCCCGCCGCCGGCCGGGGCAGGCCCCGCCGCCAACCCGGCCCTCGCGGCCGTCGAGGCCCGGAACGAAGCGGTGGTCCGCAGCTTCTGCGCCGCGTGGTCGGCCATGGATGCCGACGCGGTCGTGGCACACCTCGCCCCGGACTGTGTCTACCAGATCCATGAGGGTAGCCCGGTCAAGCGCGGCGCGGCCGAGATCCATGCGACGCTGGCGCGTTTCTTCCAGCGCTGGCAGCGCATCGAGTTCGTCGTGCACCGGCTGGCGGCGCTCGGCAACTTCGTGCTCCACGAGCGCACCGAGCGCTACACGGGCCGCGACGGGCACCCCGACTGGGAGTTCAACGTCACCGGCCTGTTGTGGCTGGAGGACGGCCGCATCCGCCGCTGGCGCGACGACAGCCTGCCCGGCGCCCGGCAGATCTACTCCCGCTGACGCCACCCGCCCCCCCGGGGCAGTCGCTGCCAGGCGACGGCCTTCATGATCGCCCGGGCGTGACGGCGTAGAATCCGGGCTCCCCCTTCCATCGCTCCAGGACCATGGACCCGAAGACCCAGCTCGAACTGGACGCCGCCGCTTTCCGGCGGCTCCTCGCCCACCTCGACGCCCACAAGGACGTGCAGAACATCGACCTGATGAACACGGCGGGGTTCTGCCGCAATTGCCTCGCCAAGTGGTACCGCGCCGCCGCCGGGGAACAGGGCATCGAACTCAGCGACGAGGCCGCCCGCGAGCGGGTCTACGGCATGCCCTACGGCGAATGGAAGGCCAAGTACCAGCGCTGACAGGAGCGTTCACAGACAGGCCGGCAGTGCCGGCAGGAGGTGCGTAATGGCGACGAACCCGGTCCCCATGGTCCCGACCCTGCCCGGAAAGAACGAGCGGCTCCGCCGTGCCCCAGGCCTCGCAGCGCTGCTGCTGACCGGACTGCTGCCGGTCACGGCCCAGGCCCAGTACTGGGATCCGGCTGCCCTCGCCGCCGATCCCCGCACGGCCACGGCCCCGATAGCGCCCCGGCTCACGGGCCTCGGGCCCCTGCTCCACCCCATCGACTCGACCGACAGCGACGCGTCCCGCGAGTTCTTCCGCCAGGGCATGAACCTGGTCTACGCCTACAACCACGGCGAGGCCCTGCGCTCGTTCAAGGAAGCGGCTCGCCTCGACCCGGGCAACCCCATGGCCTGGTGGGGCCAGGCGCTGGCGCTGGGCCCCAACCTGAACCTGCCCATGCAGCCCGAAGCCATTGCACCGGCCTTCGCGGCAACCCGCGAAGCCCGGCGACTGGCCGGCCGGGCGGAGCCGGTGGAACGCGCCCTCATCGACGCGCTCGCCGAGCGCTACAGCGCCGACCCCGGTGCCGACCGCGCCGTGCTGGACGCCCGCTACGCCGAGGCGCTCCGTCGCGTCATGGCCGAATACCCAGACCATACGGGCGTCGCGACGCTCTACGCCGACGCGCTGATGAACCTCTCGCCCTGGAACTACTGGACACCTGACGGGCAGCCCCGCGAGCACACGGCCACGGTGCTGGCGACGCTCGAGTCCGTGCTGGCCCGCAAACCCGACCACATCGGTGCGCTGCACCTCTACATCCATGCCGTCGAGGCGAAGGACCCCGACCGCGGCGTCGCCGCCGCCGACCGGCTGCGCCCGCTGACACCCGGCGCGGGCCACCTGGTCCACATGCCGGCCCACATCTACATGCAGGTAGGTCGCTACGCCGATGCGTACGCGGTCAACGTCGAGGCCACCGCGGCGGATGCCGCGTACCTCGCCCAGTGCCGCGCGCAGGGCATCTACCCGCTGCTGTACTTTCCGCACAATGAGCACTTCAAGGTCTGGGCGGCCCTGTTCGAGGGCCGCAGCGCCACGGCGCTGGCGGACGCGCGGCAGATGGCGGGCCACGTGCCCCACGAACCCGCCGTGTTCGGCCTGGCGGAAGTCTTCGCCCAGCAGCCGCTCTACGTGCTGGCGCGCTTCGGGCGGTGGGACGACGTGCTGCGCGAGCCGGCGCCCCGCCACGAATCGCGCCTCGCGACGGCCCTCTGGCATTACGCCCGCGGCCTCGCCTACCGATTCAAGGGAGACCGGCGTGCCGCCGAGCGCGAACTGAAGGCCCTGCGCGCGATCCGCGCCGAGCCGGGCCTCGCCGAGGCCTACACCGCGTTCTCCCCCACCACCGTGCTGCTCGACATCGCCGGCGAGATCCTGGCCGGCGAAATCGCGCTGTCCCGCGGCCGCAGCGCCGAGGGCATCGCGCACCTCGACCGCGCCGTGCGCCTGCAGGACGGCCTCACCTACAACGAGCCACCCGACTGGTTCTTCCCCGTCCGCCACTACCTCGGCGCCGCCCTGCTCGAGGCAGGCCTCGCCCGCGAGGCCGAGGCCGTCTACTGGCAGGACCTCGCGAAGAACCGCGAGAACGGCTACGCCCTCTTCGGCCTCGGCGAGTCCCTGGCAGCCCAGGGTCGCGACGCCGAGGCCGCCGAGCTGCGGTCCCGCTACGCCAGGGCCTTTGCGCGGGCCGATGTGCAGCTGACGTCGTCCCGGTACTGAGACGCAACTGCCACCGGACCTGCAGGGACCAGACCCGCAGCGACGGCAGCCGCGCCTACGCGGCTCCCGCGATATCCCCCGCTCGTCGCGAACGCTCCTCGGGGGGAATCGCTACGCCGCTGCGGCGCGGACCGGGCGCCGCAGTGAATAAGTCCGGCGCCTGTTGTAGGTGGTATAGCTGAGAGTCGGAGGCACGGTCACGCGCCGGCGGGCCACCGGTCTACGACATCAGGTCCGCGCCGCAGGGGCGCAGCGATTGCATCTGGCGAGCGTCCGCGAGCCAGGGTGCATATCGCGGGAGCCCCGTAGGCGCGGCTGAGAGGCCACGACCGTCAGCCAGCACCGACAGGCCATGAGGCCACGACATCAGGTCCGCGCCATGCGGCGCAGGGCGATCCACCTGAGGAGCGTTCGCGACGAACGGTGGATACCCCGGAAGCCGCAGAGGCGCGGCCGCAAGGCCACGACGTCAGCCCCGCGGCGGCGCCGGCATCAGCGGCACCGCCGGCAGGCCCGGCAGCCGCGGCATCGGCCAGAACCCCGGCAGCGCCTCGACCCGTTCCAGCCAGGCCCGAACGGCGCGATACCCCGACGTATCGATGCCCCCTTCCGACGCCAGCATCACGTACGGATAACAGGCCAGGTCCGCCACCGTCGCGTGGGACAACGCCAGCCACTCCCGCCCGGCCAGGTGGTCGTCCATGATGCCGAGGATGCGATACCCCATCCGTACCCCCTGGGCGTAGTCGTAGGGCCAGTTCAGCAGCTTCACGGCCCGGGGGATCGCGAGGCCGTTCTGGATCTCGTTCGCCGACACCGACAGCCAGCGCATGATCCGCGCCAGCAGCGCCGGCTCCAGCGGCGCCCACTCGTGGCCGGACGCATCCGGGTACTGGCCGGCCAGGTACATCAGGATCGCGTGGGAGTCCGTCAGCACCAGGTCGCCGTCGACCAGCACCGGGATCTGGCCGAAGCGGTTTCGGGCCAGGAACTCGGCGCTCAGGTTCTCGTTGCGCACGAGGCTCACGGCCCGCGCCTGGTACGGCAGCTTCAGCAGGCGCAGCAGCAGCTCCACCTTGTAGGCGTTGCCGGAGCCGGGGCTCGTGTACAGCGTCAGTTGCATGGCGGGGAGTCCTGCGCGAAGGGCGGCGGTTGTCCGGTAGACTCGTACCATGCCATACGCCTACTACCGGCGCCTGCGCCCCTGGCAGCAACGCATCTACCGCCGCAGCGACGAGATCGTCGCCATCCCGGTACCCGCCGCCGGCGAGCTCACCCACGTTGCGCTCGGCATCGGCCAGGCGCTGGCCTCGGGCGACCCCCAGGTCACCACCCGGGCCAGCCACGAACTGCTGCGCCGGATCTGCGCGCGCCTCGGCGTCGCGGCCCCTGTGGTGACGGTGCTGGCGGAACGCCCCGCCGGCCACTGGGGCGAACTGCACGGCCTCTACAACCCCGGCGACACCGGCGGGCGCATCACCGTCTGGATGCGCACGGCCCGGCGCGGGCAGGTCGTGGCCTTCCGCACCTTCCTGCGCACGCTGCTCCACGAGCTCTGCCACCACCTCGACTACGCCCTGCTGCGCCTCGAGTACTCGTTCCACACGGCGGGGTTCTACAAGCGCGAGTCGAGCCTGTACCGGCAGCTGATCCCGCAGCTGCCGGCGACGCGGCGGCGGGCGCCGTCCCGGTCGCCGGCCAGCGGGCCTGGCGATCCAGCGGTCGCCCCAAGGATCGACAATCCGCAGCAGCATCTCGTCTAGCGCCGGCGACGTCACGCCCGACGCCGTGCCACCCATGGCCGCTGCCCGCGCCACCGCTGCGCCCGCCGGGGATGGCGGGCCGCTGCTGGCCGTCGTGCACGAGGACGCCGACCTGCTCGTCGTCGACAAGCCGGCCGGCCTCGTCTGCCACCCCAGCAAGGCTGGCCCCCGCTCGAGCCTGATCGGCCGCGTCCGGCTGCATCTCGGCGACGGCGCGACCGCCCACCTGATCAACCGGCTCGACCGCGAGACCAGCGGCCTCGTGCTGGTCGCGAAGACCGACCCGGTCGCCCGCGAGCTGCGGCGGCTGTGGGAGACGCGCCAGGTCGAAAAGGAGTACGTCGCGCTGGTCCATGGGCACGTCGCGGACGACGCAGGTTGCATCGAGGCGCCGCTGGGCAAGGACACCGGGAGCCGCGTCGTCATCAAGGACTGCGTCCGGCCCGACGGTGCCGCAGCCCGCACGGACTACACGGTGCTGCAGCGCCAGCACCTCGCCACCGCCGATGGCCGCGAGCTGCCGGTGACGCTGCTGCAGGTCATGCCCCGCACCGGACGCAAGCACCAGATCCGCATCCACCTGGCCCACCTCGGCCACCCCATCGTCGGCGACAAGCTCTACGGCGGCTGCGAGGACGATTACCTCGCGCTGGTGGAGGACCGGCTGACGCCGGAAATCGTGTCGCGGCTCGTGCTCCGGCACCACGCGCTGCACGCCCGGGCGGTGCGTTTCACGTGGCGCGGTGGCCTGCGCGCTTTCACATGCGCCCTGCCGGCCTGGTGCCCGCACGACCACGCACAGGATGCCGGCGTCGCCAGCGCCACGGCCGGCGCAGTCCCTGGCCGCACCTCGCGGCACCCCGCAAGCCCGTAGCCGGGCGCTCCCGGCCTGCCCCGTCAGCCGGACCGCAGGGCGGGAATCACCCGCTCGCCGATGAGCCGCAGCGCCTCCTCCGGCTCGTCGTGCAGTTCGAGCACGATGTCGGTGCAGCCGGCGGCGTGCAGCGCCTTCAGGTAACCGATCATGCGCGGCAGCCCGGCCGGCGTGCCGGTCAGGGTCAGCGCGTCGACGCAGCGGTCGAGCAGTTCGTCGGGCACGCCGTCCACGGTCCAGGCCTTGCGCGGCACCATGCCGTAGATGGCGGCCTTGTGGGCCTCGATGACGTCGTACTCCGCGTCGGTCATGAAGGTGTTCAGCACCCACCGGCGGAAGAGCCCGCGGTAGCCGAGCCACATGCGCGCCTCGCGCCGGGCGCGCTCGCCATCGGCATAGACGTGCCAGGCGACGAAGTTGGAGAGGCGGAACGGCTCGTCCTGCCGGCCGAACTCCCGCAGGTGGTCCCGGACCCAGCCGATGCGCTCCTGGCAGATGGGCGGCGTCAGGTCCGACAGCATGGCGCCGTCGGCGAGCCTCGCCGCCATGCGCAGCATCTGGGGCTTGTTCACGGCCACGTCGATGGGCGGCTTCGGCGCCGTGATCCAGGACGGGAAGTAGTTCGCCACCTCGAACATGCCACCGCGGAACGAGAAGGGCCGCTCGGGCGTCGCGCCCTTCAGGACCTGCACCGCCTCGCCGACGGCCCGCACCCGCTTCTCGGGCTTGATGCCGAGCGCCTGCAGCGCCTCGCCGCCGCCACCGAGCACGATGCGGGCCCGGCCCTTCGCGTACTCGTTGAAGGTGTAGAAGCCCGTGGCGATGCGCACGGGATGCGTGTCGTAGGGGTTCACCGCGATGGCGCCGAGCCCGATGCGCGACGTGGCCTGGGCCGCCGCCACCAGGTTCGACCAGGGATCCCGGGAGGCCAGGTAGCTGGCGGTCCAGCAGGTGCCGACGCCCGCGGCCTCGGCCTGGACGGCGAGGCGCGCCAGCACGTCCGGCGGGGCCAGGGCATTGAGGACGACGTCGATGTTCAGCGGCGCGGCAGGCGCAGTGGCGGCGGGCATGGCAGCTCCCGTGAGGTTCCGGCCGCCCACCGGCCGGGTATCCGCACGGTAGCCCGCCGCCGCCCGGCGGCCAACGGGTTGTACTGATTGGCAGCCCCGCGGGCCACGGTGCGATCATGCGGCCGCAACACCGGCGCCGGGCGCCGGCCGAAAGCCAGCCATGCAGATCGACATCATCCTCGAGCCAGACCTGCCGCCGTCCCAGGTGGTGGAGCTTGCCGTCGCCGCCGAGAACTACGGCTTCCGCACGCTCTGGCACTCGAATTACCACCAGAACCCGGACGCCTTCATGATGCTGCTGCCGGCGGCGCTGGCGACCAAGCGCATCCGCCTCGGCGTGCTGGCCGTCAGCCCCTACGAGATGCAGCCGCTCAAGATCGGCAACGCGCTGCTGACGCTGAACGAGTTCAGCAAGGGCCGGGCCGTGGTCGCCATCGGCGGTGGCGGCTCGGTCATGGGCGCCTGCGGCATCAAGCTCGACCCGAAGGCCCTGCGCATGGTGCGGGGCGTGCGCGAGGCCGTCGAGATCAGCCAGGCGGTGGTCTCCGGCAAGTTCCACATGGGCTACAAGGGCGAGGTCTTCCAGGTCTCGCGGCCGTTCCACCACAAGTGGAAGAAGGCGCCGACGGCGAAGGTCTTCACCTGCTCCACCGGCTCCCAGATGCTCGAGATGGCCGGGCGCGTGGCCGACGGCACGCAGATGAGCGACGTCACCCCCGAGAAGATCGGCCACCACATGGAACACCTGCGCAAGGGCCTCGCCGAACGCAAGACGCCGGCCGAGGACTTCCGCATCGGCAACTTCTGGGCCTGGCACGTCAAGGCCGACCGCGAGAAGTCGATGTACGAGGCGCGGCGCGAGCTCGTCTTCCGCGGCGAGCTGCTGCCGCCGAAGTACGACATGGAGCCCTACGTCACGGCGGAGGAGCGCCAGCTCGTCATCAACAAGTGGCAGAACTTTGCCAAGGCCTTCTGGACCCGCTCCGGCAAGATCGAGGACGTGCCGGAGGACATCGTCAACCGGCTGATCGCCGCCTGCTCGTCCGCCGGCGGCCTGGACGCCATCGACCAGCAGATCGAGCGCTTCAAGGTGTTCGAGCAGGCGGGCCTCACCGAGCTCTCCGTCCGGCTCTTCGACGAGCCGATGGAAGGGCTGAAGATCCTCGCCGGGCACGTGCTGCCGCACTTCGAGAAGTACGAGTAAGCCTGGCGCGCAGGCCGCGATGCACATCCACTTCATCTTCGAGCCCGACTCGCCGCGGCGGCTGGGCGACCTCGGCCGGCTTGCCGAGGAGCTCGGCTTCGACGCCGTGTGGCTGCCCAACATCCTGTCGGCCCGGGACCCGTTCCTGGCCTTCAGCTGGCTGGCCCGGGAGTCGCAGCGGGTACGCATGGGCCCGGTGGCCATCAGCCCCTTCGAGCTGCACCCGCTCAAGATCGCCAACAGCCTGCTGACGCTGAACGAGCTGTCCGGCGGCCGGGCGAACATCGTCATCGGCGGCGGTGGGGGCACGGTCATCGGCATGGGCCTGAAGCCCGACCGCCGCAGCGTGCACCCGCACATGGTGGCGGGCGTGCGCGAGTGCCTCGAGTTCCTCCGGGCCATCCGGCCCGACGAGGCCGTGACCTTCACGGGCCGGCACTGGCACATCGAGGCCTACCGTCCCGACTGGGCGACGCAGCCGCCGCCAAGGCTCTACGTGGCCGCGAGCCGGCCCCGCATGCTGCGCCTCGCCGGCGAGCTGGGTGATGGCGTCATGCTGAGCGACATCGCGCTGCCGGCACTGCCCGCGACGCTCGCGACGCTGCGCGAAGGCCTCGCCCTGCGGGCCACGCCGCCGCCGGAATTCCCGGTGAACAACCTGCTCGCCTGGCACGTCAAGCGCGACCGCACGGCCGCCTACGCCGAGGCCCGCCGCAAGCTGTGGGTAAGGGGCATCTGGGAGCGCGCGCGCATCGCGCCCTACCTGGCGCCGGCCGACTGCGACCGCATCGAGCAGAACCTGCCGGCGCTGGCGGCGGCCTATCACCGCGGCAGCGATCCCGGCGACGTGGTCGGGACCGCCGTCATGGACGCCCTCGTCGATGGCCTGACGCTGACCGGCGGCCTCGAAGACATCGACCGGATCGTCGGCGAGCTGCGCGCCATGCGCGACGCCGGTGTCACGGAGCTGGGCCTGCGCCTCTACGGCGAGCCCGACGAGGCAATCCGGCTCGTGGCCGAACGGGTACGACCGGCGCTGGCGTAGCCGTCGACGGCCACGGGCTCCCCGGGATGTCGTGGCTCGCGGCGGAACGACGAGCGGCAGAGGCGCGTCGGAAACGTTTATAAACCCCGCTGAGCCGTCCCTCGCACAAACACCCACTGGCCGCCTAAACCGTTGTTCCGGATGCGATCACGACACCGGGCACCGGGCGAGAACGATTCTTGCATCCTGGAACTGACGCTGTGCGCCCGCGCCGCGCCAACCACGATAAACATCAGGATTGGGGGGAAATCAGCATGAGCCACATCCGCAAGTCACTTGGCGTCGCAGCGCTGCTGGCGACCACGGCACTGGCGTCGAACGCCTGGGCCGGGACCGGGACTAACGTTGGAGGAGCTATCGGGGGGGGCTTCGTTGGAGGTTCAGGGGGCACTGGCGGTCCAACGTGTAACTTTGGCACCACCAACTGCACCCCCACCGTGACCGTGCCGGAACCCGGTGCGCTCGAACTGCTCGTGGGCGGTGTGGCCGTCGGCATCGCGGCCCTGCGCCTGCGCCGACGGAAGTAGCACCGCGGACCTGGCCCTGCAGGACGCTACGCTGAGCGGCGTCCGGCAGGGGCTGGTATCCAGACGATCGCGATGGCCGAGCGGCTTCTCTCCCACTACGCGACCATCCACTGGCTGACGGTCCTCGGCCTGATCGCGGGGATCCTGGCGCTTGAGTCACTCTGGCCTTCGGCTCAGCTGAGACATCCGCTGCGCCCGCGCTGGCAGGTCAACGTCGGGCTGCTGATCGTGAACGAGGTCTTCCTGCGCCTCGCGGTACCAGTGGCCGCGGCCGTGCTGATCGCCCGGATGGGCTGGGGCCTGCTGGCGATGGTGCCGCTGGGAGGCGCGGTCGCCTTCGTCATCACCTGGCTGGCAATCGACCTGGGCCTTTACGCGGCCCACCGGCTGGCCCATGTGGCGCCTGCGCTGTGGCGGATCCACCGGGTCCACCACACGGATGCCGACGTCGACGTGACCACCGGCTTCCGCTTCCACCCGGTGGAAGCCTCGCTGCAATCGCTGGTGGTGATCGCCGTAGCCACCCTGCTCGGGAGCCCGCCCCTGGCCGTGGCAACCTATTCGCTGCTTATGGCCATCGTGGGCGTCGTGTCCCACGCCAACATCCGGGTGCCACGGCCCCTCGACCTGGCGCTACGGTGGTTGGTCATCACGCCCGGCATGCACCGCATCCACCATTCGGTGCACGCGGCCGACTACGACAGCAATTTCTCGGTGGCCCTCTCCTGCTGGGACCGCCTGCTAGGCACCTATCGCGCCGAGGCAAGCGCGGGCACCGTGGAGTTCGGACTGGAACCACAGGATCCGCAGCGCGACCAGCATCTCGTGCCGCTGCTCCTGGACCCTATTGCGCCACGGGTGGCGCGCAAGGCCTGGTGAGCTGAGCCGCGGCCACGACCCGGCTGCCGCTGGCGTGGCCTCGCCCGTGCGCGCCGCGCGGGCGTCCGGCGAGGCCCTTTGCCTGGCTGCGCCGCTGACGGTTACCCTCCCCGCGTGAGCGACAGCACCACGGCCGCCATCCCCCGCTACCCCACCGCCATCGACGCGTGGATCGTTGCGGCGACGCTGGCGGCCATCGGCGTCGCGCTGGCCGAGGCGATCGTCGTCTTCCCGGCCAGCCCCCCGGCGGCGTTCCTGTCGATGACCGTCGTGCTGCTGGTGGCGGGCTTCGTCGGAGCCTTCAGCTATCCCTGCGAGTACCTGCTGGAAACGGACCACCTGCTGATCCGGGCGGGCTTCGCCCGCTGGCGCATCCCGTACGCGCGCATCTCGGCCGTCGAGCCGAGCCGCAGCCTGTGGGCGGGTCCGGCACTGTCACTGCGACGCGTGAAGATCGACTACGGCAGGCGCTTCGTGCTGGTGTCGCCGCGGGACCGGGAAGGGTTCATCGAGGCGCTGCGCGCGCGTGTAGTCGGCGCGCAGGCACGGACCGCGCACTGACGCGCGCTGGACGGCCACAGCCCGGTCCAGGGCGCCAACAGCCAGCACGGCCCGCCAACCAGCCGGCCGTGGTCCTTGCCAGTGTCGACCATATGAGCGACTATTGACTCTCATTTGAGGAGGTGCGGAGTCATGGCGAAGCCGGCCAGGCAGCCCCCGACCGACAAGCCGAGGGCCACCGGTCTCTACAAGGCCTCGGGACGAGTACGGGAACACAAGGTCCGTGAACCTCAGGGGGCCGCAGCGACGAGGGTCTTTGTGGCGGAGGTTCCGGCGACGGCGCGAGCCGTATACCGGTCGACGCCGGTAGAGCGCATCCGGATGGTCCGCACCGGTGTACCTGCGCGGTTCGTGGTTGATCTCAGCGCCGCCATGGCCCTGCCGAGGGAACGCCTGTACGCGGCGACCGGACTGGCGCGCGCCACCATCGACCGCAAGGTGACGAACGAGGATGTCCTGGCGCGCGGCGAAAGCGAGGCAGTCGTCGGCCTCACGCAACTGATCGGCCAGGCTGCAGCCATGGTCGAAGAGTCCGGCCCGGCCGGGGACTTCGACGCCGCCCGCTGGATCGGGGCCTGGCTGCAGCGCCCCCACGCCGCCCTCGACGGCAAGACCCCGGCGGAGTTCATGGATACCGCAGAGGGGCGGGCCCTGGTCGCCAACCTGCTCGCCCAGCAGCAGTCTGGCGGCTACGCCTGACCATGGTGACGCTGTACCGGATCGGTGTGGACACGCCGGCCTTCGGGGCAGACGACACGACCGGCGAGGGGGCGCGCCTGCACGGCGGGCGCTGGAACCGGCCCGAGACGCCGATGCTCTACACCAGCACGACCCGGGCGCTTGCCTACCTCGAGGCCCTCGTGCACCTGTCGGGCGGCGCCCTCCCCCTCAACCGGTACCTGGTCGAGTTGTCGGTGCCCGACGACCTCTGGGCGACACGCTCAACGTTCGATCCGGCGAGCCATGTCGGGTGGGATGCGCGACCACCGGGGCTCGTGTCGATGGACTGGGGCGACCGATGGGCCAGGGGTGGATCCACCCTGCTGGCCGAGGTGCCGTCCGTCGTCATTCCCGCCGAGACGAACGTGCTCGTGAATCCGCGTCACCCCCGGATCGGCAAGGTCCGCGCGCGCAAGAGCCAGCGCGTCGAGTTCGACGCGCGGCTGATTCCGCAGCTGATGCCCTGAGCCCGGGGACGCGGCGAGGCCCGGCACGCGCGGTGCGCCGGGCCGATGCCCATGCGGAAACCCGGCTGACGAAATCCGTGGAGCGTCAGGCCTGCGGACCGCCAGCCTCGGCGAGCAGCGCATCCACCTCGATCTCGGCCGCCAGCCAGTCGTCGAGCTCGGAGCCCGGCTCGAAGCCCCGCTGCTCGGCGCGGTAGTACGCGGCCTCGGCGATCATGCGATACCGGTCCTCGCCGGCGAGGGCCGCCGTGTGCGAGGCCCTTGCCCCGGAACTGCGTCCCTGTCGGGCGCGACTGGCGGCGCCCGCCGCAGGCGACCGGCTGACGTTCGTACCGACGATAGTGGCCATGATCCGTACCTCGCTGGCTGTGCTGTAGATGGACTGGCTTCCCCGCCCCTTCGTGCGCTGATGCAATGACTCCTGAGGATCACGCCGCCCGGGTCTCGGGGCCATACGCGGTTGCCGCAGCCCCGAACGCGACCCCGGGCCGGCGGCCGAACGCAGCCGGTCGCGACGGCTCAGTCGGCCGCGGTATCGCCGGCACCCGCCGGCCCGGCGGCGGCGCCAGCCGGCGCAGCGGGCCCGGCGGCCGCGCGGCCCTCCAGGTCGGCGAGCCACTGGTCGAACTCCGGGCTCGTGGCCCCGTGCCGGCGGGCCGCCACGGTCTGTACGTGGGGCAACGCCGCCGCGCGCTCACCGGCCGCCATCAGCGCCTGGGCAAGCATCAACCGGATCTCCTCGTTGCCGGGGTACAGGTCCCAGGCCATCTCGAGGGACTCGACGGCCTTGTCGGGCCTGCCTTCGGCCAGGTACGTCATGCCGTTCATGGCGAGCGTCTCGGGGATGTCGGGGTTGATCTTGTAGCTGCGTGTGTAGTGGCGGCGCGCCTCGACCCAGGCGGTGCCCGCGGCCGCTGCGTCGCCGGCCTTTGCCGCCCGGATGGCGACATCCGCGTAGTACCCCCCAAGCTCCAGCTCGTTCAGCGCATTGCCGGGTTCAGCCTCGATGGCCCGCTGGTAGAGCGCTTCGGCAGCGGCAAAGTCACCACCGAACTTGCGCACGTCACCCATGCCGGCGAGGGCGCGGGCATTGGCCGGATTGCGGGCGAGGGCCGCGGCGAAGTACGGCTCCGCGGCCTTCGCACCGTCGCCGCCGAACATCAACAGCCAGCCGAGTTGGGTGGCCACCTCATCGGCCGGCACGGCCCGCACGGAGGCGCGGTCAGCGGGATAGGGTCCGGGCATCTTCCCGCGGAAGAACGGCAGCTTCGTCGAGTACTTGCGCAGCACGCTGCGCAGCTTCCCGACCTCGATGCCGAAGGCCTGCTCGAAGGCCGCCGGGGGCGCCATGCCCTCGGCCGTGAGATCCAGGTACTCGGTCATCTCCGCCGCCAGGTCCGCATTGGGACGGCCGAAGTTCAGGTAGTGCATGAGCAGCCAGCTCTGGGCGAAGAACATCCCCATCTGGTCGCGTTCCAGCACCAGGGGACTCGCGACCGACAGCAGCCGGTCGAACTCGAGCACCTGCTGGTACTGGTTGGTGGCGTTCAGCCACGACGCGCGCAGCGGCGACACCTTGCCGAACACGATGTCGTTGCCCTTGATCTCGAAGGTCATCAGCACCTCGGCGAAACCTTCGTCGAACCACGCGGGATACAGCCGTGGACTGTGGTTGTGCACGACCATGTGCACGTACTCGTGCTTGATGGCATCGTCGAGGAAGCCACCGGACGGTGACAGCACCAGCTCGTTGCTACGCATCGTCTTGCGCAGGTAGCCGGCGACACCGTCCCGCAGGCCGAACTCCGGGCGCCGCTCCGGCATCAGGTACACCGTCGTCGGCACCCGCTCGCGCACGTCGTCCAGGTTGGTGACCGCGAGCACGAAGCGGCGGAAGTTCTCCAGCTCGACGGCGAACTCGCGGCTGCGCCGCTCGTCGAGGCCCGACAGCAGGCGGAGGTTGTCGGTGCGCACCTCGACCCAGGGGCGCTCCCAGAGTTCGGCGGCGGGTGCTGCACTGGCGAGGAACAGCAGGAGGACGGCGAAGGCGGCCTTCGACGGGGCCGGTGCGGTGACTGGCATGGCGGTTACCCCCGGGGTCTGCGCGGTCGTCCCGATGCTAGCGCCGGGCGCGGGTGAGGCGCATCACCCATGGGGCGCGGCATGAACACCAGGACTGCCACCTGCCCTGCCAGCCAGGGACGCAGGAATCCGGCAGGCCAAACCGTTGATCCGAAATCCGTCTCAGCCTTCCCTGGATCTGCCTGCCACAGCGTCATGACTGGCTACAGGAGATTGCAAGGGCCGATCAGCCAAAGCGAATCGGTGGTTACGGGACACGCACCAGCTACGTATACAGCCATGTGTACAGGGGCTCGGCCTTATGCGGGCCGACGGTTTAGGTCACGCGCCGTGGCGAGCGCGCCAGCGGGCGGCGCTCACTGGCAGGACCCTGGGCCCGACGGCCAAGCGGTGGCAGGGCCAGGTACGACGTGAGCCCCTTCCGGCCGTCTGGCCCCCTGCGGTCAGGACGATGCTTCACGGGTGCCCGCCGATCTCCCTCCCGGGCCTCGCCCGGGCGTCACGCTCCGCCGTCCTGGTGGTCCGGTAGCTGGAAATGACAGGCGCGTCGTCAATCGCTCGCCGGACCACCAGTGCCGCCCGGCAACGCTGGTGCATCGAGCACGACAAAACGGGTTCCGGGCCGGCCGGTAATCAGGACGGCGCAGTCACCCCAAGGTACAGGCACCGTCCAGGTCTTTCCGCCTTCGACGGGATCCATGAACGTACGCTGCTCGCAGCGAAGCTCCAGTTCGCCGAGAGATCCGGCTATGTCGCGGATCGTGAGACTTCGCCCGACGAGCTCGTAGATCCACGAGCCTTCCGCCGCACCTGGACGGATCGCGGCAATCTCCCCGGGCACGGTGAACCCCGTCGTCCTCGTGGCCGCCTCGCGTATCGCCTCGGCGTTACTGTCCAGTGCATCGTTGCTGGCGCCGGGCCCGAAGCTCCTCAGCACGCCGTAAGTCTGCAGCGCGCTGCGGTACAGGTGCAGTCTGACCTGCAAGTCGAACAGGGTCCGGAGCACGACGGGAGCGTTCGTTGGGGACACGTACCGGACCGCCTCGAGCAGATTCCGCAGCTGTCCCTGCAAGTCGAGTCGGGCTGCGTCGACCTTGGCAAGGAACCAGTGAATGGTTCCCCAGACAGGGTAAGAGAGGTCCCGCTCTGCCCGAAGCTGTTCAAGTGCGAGCTCGGCGGCATCCAGCCGGCCCTCTTCGATGAGGCGGTTGATCCGCTTGAACGCCTTCTCGCGCCTCTCGCGCAGGGGGTACTTGTCGTCTGACGTCTTCAGGACGACAAGCCGATCGTCCATTCGTTGCGGGACCGGCTGCCCCTCCCTGGTGGCCGGAGCGTACTTCCTCGCGCCAACGGCCTCAGTCACGGCAGCTTCGAGGGCCGGAGTGCCACTGGAATCGACGATGATCAGGTCACCGACCGTGCCATCGGGCAGCACGACGTAACTGACGTCAACCCAACCACCACCGTCCTGCGGAACCTTCGGCTGCCTGGCCTCGATGAGGCGTGCAGGAACGATCGTGGTACCCGCTAGGGCCCCGGAGGCACCGGCCATGACCAGCAGGCTCATGCACCCGAGCGACGCGAGTACGCGTGTCGCGGCACGACGACCCCGACCGGCCTCTGAGGTTCCGGCGCGTGTTCGTCCGCGGTCTGCCCGGGTGATGGCACGCTCGGGCGTCGCCAACCCGTCGCTGTCCTGACCGTGATCCAGACCTTCAGACTCCCTCCACACGTCCCGATCATGGCACGGCCACGGTGACGGCGGCATCACCCGCGCCGGGCGCTGTCGCGCAGTGGGGCAATTCCCGACCCGACAGCGTGAGTTGATCACCCAGCGTGACCTGGCGCAGTCGGATGGGGAACACTTGGCGAAGGCACGCGCCAGATCGGGGCACATGACCGAGAAATGGCGCCTGACCCGTCAGTCCTGGCCGCCACCGGGTCACCCATTCGGATGGTGCGCGGCCGACAGTGGTCTGCTACAAGCGGTGTCATTCGAGGAACGGCCATCGTCGCCATGGTCTGGATAGCTCAACCCCATCGCTTTGCAGTGCTTGCGTTAGCCGCGGCAGTCCAGACCACCGGCTGTTCGGGACCCGGGCCATTCATCAGCAGAGTCGATCGCCTTGCCAAGTTGCCCGCCCTTACCAATGCCAGATCCCTGACTGGCACTGAAAGGATCGCCGCGGTCGAGCAACAGCGCTGCGTGCTTCTGACCTCTCGGCGAGAGATAGCAGCGCCAGTGGCTTACACCGAGGGAGGTGATGTCAAGAATGCCGCCGCGCTGATCGATCACGCCGTTGGATCGGATGGCGGGAATGCCTATTGGGTCTCCGACTACGTCTGGGTGCCCGGAATGTCCGGTGAATACCTGGCGACGCAATTACGAGTTCAGTTCGACACCTTCTTGTGCGAGGAGAACCTCGACGAGCAGCCCGCCTCTACTACTGACGACCCCATGACCTGACGCGACCACAGTATTTATCACGCAACGCCGACGCTCGTAGCATCAGATGCTCCCCTTTCAGGACCCAGCTCCGCCGGCGGGTTGCCAGAAGCAGGAGAACTGCAGGCAGGCCGGCTGGCGGGACTAGCCATTGTCGACAGCACGGCGCAGCCCGTCCCACCGACTACCTGTAAAGCCGCGTGCGCCATAGGCCCATCAAGCCCAGCGCTGATCCGAGGAGCCATACGGCCGGGGGCGCAGGGATGGGTGTCAGGTTGGCGAGAAACGCCCGGCGAGACCCGCTGCGTTCGACGTACCCGGCGACCCACTGTCCATCGCCCGAGATGCCCCAGGCCACGCTCTCTGTCCAGCGCTCCATTCCGGTGGCGCCATTGGCCGCCAGGACGTCGAAGAGGCTCTGCATACCGCCGTCACTGGTCCACACGAAGGCCCGGTTGCCGTCGCGGGGTGTCCAGCCAGCACCCACCACGACTTTGCCGTCGTCCGAGACGTCGAACGCAACGGTCTGGAGCGCGCCACCCTGCGGCCCATTAAGACCCACCATGCCGCCTTCCTCGGTCCACCGGAAGGCCTCCTCGCCGGATGCGCTGTTGCCACCACCGACGACCACGCTGCCATCAGCGGAGGCGCCATAAGCAACACTGAAGAACGCGCCGCCCGGCAGGTCGCCGAGGCCGGCCATGCCGCCGGCCTGCGTCCAGCGGAAGGCCTCGAAGCCGGCGTCGCCATTGCTTATCCCCACCACCACACTGCCGTCGGCGGAGACGCCTGCGGCACGGCTCTCGAAGATCCCGCCCGGCAGGTCGCCGAGTCCGACCATGCCGCCTGCTTCGGTCCAGCGGAAGGCCTCGGCACCTGAGACGCTCGCTCCGAAACCGACCACGACGCTGCCGTCGGCAGAGACGCCATTGGCCCCACTCTGGAACGTCCCGCCCGGCAGATCCCCAAGGCCGACCATCCCGCCCGCCGCGGTCCAGCGGAAGGCCTCAAAACCTGACGCGCTGCTGCTACGACCGATCACTACGGCCCCGTCAGCCGAGACACCTCGGGCCGAGCTGAAAAAGTCGCCCCCAGGCAAGTCGCCGAGGCCGGCCATGCCGCCCGGCGCGGTCCAGCGGAAGGCCTCGGTGGCTGAGAAGTTGTTCACGCTCTCGCCCACGACCATGCGGCCATCGTCGGACACGCCGCCCGTCGCTTCGCTCCGCAGTTGGGAACCCGACAGGAATCCCAGCACCGTGAAGCTGGCCGCGCTGGCTGATCCACAAGCGAGCAGCAGGACCAGCCCGCCGAACAAGCGTTTCATCGTCGTTCCCCCGCCGCGCGTGTACGCGCGTCTTTCGTTTGCGCCCGACGCTAACGCCCCCGTGGAATGCCCGTCAATCACCCATTTGGGTGAGGCTGCCCGAGGGTGCGTGATGTCCAGACGCATCTGCAGCGCAGGGCACTGCGGGCCGTTCACCTCGGTGGCGCGCTGGCCGCAGCAGCAGGAACCCCAATGCACCGCTGGCAGTCGGTGACGTCGAGTCGGAACACCCGCGCCAGCCGCTGCGCCCAGGTCAGCGCCCGGTACACGTCGGCCGGAGCGCAGCCGGAATTCGCTGCATCAGTCGTTGGCCAGGACGGGGCGGTGGGTCTGCGGGTCGGCGCGAGCAACTGGACATAAGTCGAGCATTCTCGCGCCGCCAGCCATCTGCGTTCCTGCTGCGGATTGGCGTAACGCCTGCGATGGTGTTCAATCGTGCGACCTGACGTGTCGACGCCAGCCGTGTCGCCGTCGCGTTGGCATCAAACAGGGGGTGCTACTGCCATGGTCAGTCAAGCAGCGTGCCGGGCGTTGAAAGCCGGCTCGATCCTCGCGCTAATGGCAACCACGGGCCACGCTGCGACCTTCACGGCGCTTGGTCCCACCACCCTCGGCGCAAACTTCTTCGGCCCCAATGGCGTATCCGGCGACGGCACGGTCGTCGTCGGCAACTCGGACAGCGGCCCGTTCCGCTGGACGGCGACCACCGGCGCCGTGCTGCTGACCACCTTGGGCGGACCATCGGCCGCTACGGCGCGACGCGTATCTGCTGATGGCAATACTCTCGTCGGCAACAACTTTGGCGCCGGCCGCGCCTACCGCTGGAGCCTCGGCGGCGGTACGGAGCTACTGCCAAACATCTCCTTCGGCGGTGAGGGAGCCTTCGACGTATCGGCTGATGGCAGCGTGATCGTCGGCAACAACAGCGGCACTGGCGCCCTGTGGTCTGGCGGTGGCGTGAGCGCACTGCCGCCACTGGCCGGCGGGAACGAGTCCATCGCTTTCGGCGTCTCCGATGATGGCCTGGTCGCCGTGGGGCGTGCCGGGTTTCGCGAGCAGCTTGCACCCGACGGCGGCGAAGGTGCCGTACTGGGCCCATTGCGCAACCTTGCCACGCGCTGGGACGCGGGTCAGCCCACTGCCCTCGGCGTGTTGCCGGGCGGCCGGAACAGCCGGGCCAACGCGGCGTCGGCCAACGGCAGCGTCATCGTCGGAACCAGTGACGTCGGCGTCCTGATCGACGGCTTCGAGTTCACCACGTCCGAGGCCTTCCGCTGGACGGCGACTGGCGGGCTCCAGCCGCTCGGCCGAAGCGGTGCGCCGTTGCAGCCGGGACAACTGGCACAGAGTGCGGCCCTGGACATCTCGGCAGACGGGAAAGTCATCGGCGGCTTCGCGGGCTTCGGCGGCCCTGCCGTGAACCCGGGCGGTGGCGCCGCCGTCTGGATCGGTGACAGCGGACCACTGCAGGTGTTTGCCCTGCTGGTCGCCCAGGGCGCGACGGGGCTCGAGGGGTGGACGCTCGACTCGGTGGAATCCGTCTCGGCCGATGGCAGGACGCTCGTGGGTGACGGGGTCTTCTGCGTGGCGGACACCTGTCGCCTACAGGGGTGGATTGCGACGTTCGATCCCGTGGTCGTGCCGGCGCCGGCAGCCGCATGGTTGTTCGGTTCCGCCCTGGGATTGCTCGGCGGGCTCCGCCGTCACCAGGCAGCTCCAAGCCGCCTCTGCCCAGCAGGGTGATGGCACGGTGGCAGTGACGGCGGCATCACCCACCGCGTCACCCACGCAGGGTCGCATCAGGCAGCGCGGAGACTCCTACCCCGACATCCGGATTCGGTCGCGTCCGCTGCGGTCACACCCACGATCCACCCGGACCGTCCGGGCCTGACGGTGCCCATTAGGGACGGCACCTAGCCCAGCGCGAACCCAGCCTGCGACGGACCGAACACCGACCCGGGCAGATCCGCCCCGCCCAGGCTGTGCAGACGTTTGCAAACACTCGACCTCGGCTGCGTAGGTCCACCTGCCCTCATGTCCCTTTTCGTAGCTATTGGGTTCGGCAGTTAACCAGGCACACTCGACGGGGCTGCCTTATGGGTGTACACGCGGGGACGTTTCCACGACCAGCGGTCGCATTAGCCAATTTTCAACGAATGCCGGTAGCAACCCTCGAAGACGACGGCTCGGATCTACTGACTGGCGCTGCCGACCCGGAGTACCAGGACATCCGACTCACCCGCGCCGCTGGAGCGCGTGTCGCCCGCGAAGGCGAGACCACCGTCCGGCATCTCGACGACGGCGCGGGCCCAGTCGTTCTCAGGGCCACCGAAAGTCCGGTCCCACAGTGGGGCACCGTCCCGGTCCAGCTTGAGCATCCAGACATCGTAGAGGCCGGCGCCCTGCGAGGTGGTGTAGCCGGCAAACGCATAGCCCCCGTCGCGGGTCTCGACCGCCCATCTGAGCCAGTCGTCCTGGGCACCGCCGAAGACGCGATCCCAGACGACATTGCCGGCGGCATCCAGCTTCAGCACACGGCTATCGAAGGCCGGCGCGCCGACGGCCTGGGTCTGGCCGGTGACGACGGCGCCGCCGTCAGCCGTGGCAGTGACGGCGGTGGCGTAGTCCACGCCCGGACCGCCGAAGGTGTGATCCCAGACCACCTCTCCGCGCGGATCGAGCTTCAGGACCCAGTAGTCCGCGTTGCCAGCGCCCTTCGACTCGGTATGGCCAACCACGACCAGGTTACCGTCGGCAGTCTCGGCGATGCCGTTGGTCCAGTCTGTGGCGGCACCGCCATAGCGACGCTCCCACAGCAAGCCGCCAGCGGCGTCCAGCCGGATCACCCAGAAGTCGTAGGGAGCCCCGGGCGCGTCCTGCGTGTAGGCCGCCAGGGCGAGGCCGCCGTCGCGCGTTTCCACGACCCCGCTGGCCCAGTCGGTAGCCGCGCCACCGAAGCGCCGCTCCCACAGCAGCTGGCCGGCGGCGTCGAGCTTGGCGACCCAGACATCGAATTCCCCCGCGCTGCCCGACTCCGTGGCACCCGCCACCACCAGCCCGAGATCGCGGGTCTCCACCACGGCACGGCCGCGATCGATCGCCGCCCCGCCGAGGGCGCGGTCCCATAGCCGGCGGCCCTGCCCGTCCAGGCGCACGACCCAGACATCCTCGAGGCCGGCACCCTGGGAGGCGGTACGTCCGGCCGTGCACAGGCCGCCATCCCGGGTACCGGTCATGGCGTACGCCCAGTCCTTGTCGGGACCACCGTAGGCGAAGTTCCAGTCCACCGTGGCCGCGGTACCGTTGGCAGCGGCTGTGCCCACGCCGGCGTGAGGCAGGCGGTACTCCCGCAGCAGGCTGCGATCCATGCGCGCGACATAGGCGACCTTGGCCTCGTAGGAGCAGTTGCCGGCGAACTGCGTCAGGTAGTTCCGCGTCAGCGTCTGGACTTCGCCGTCGCGGGTCACCACGATCGGCTCGTCGCCGACGTAAGCGACGCGCGCCCCCGTCAGCCCAGCGGCCGCCGGGTTGGAGAAGTTCATCGAGAAGCCCTGCATCATCGGCGCATCGCCGGTGATGGTGATCACGCAGGTCTCGCCATCCTTGCGATACTCGGCGCGGGTCGAGATGCCACCGCCGAACGTGGCCGAATCCGCCGGTCCGGTGACCGGAGTGCTGCGGCGCCAGCCGGCATCGAGCGGCGGCGGCAGGAACTGCTCGAACCCCGTGGTCTGGCTGCCGGCGAGTGGCGCGCATGCCGCCATCGCCAGGGCGAGCAACGCGGCGGGCACCACCCGGATCTGTCGATAGCGCGGTGCGGACGTGTTGGCGGGGCGCCTGGGCATGGACCTCCAGCCGATTGAGGGTCGAACCAGAGCGCCAACCATACGCCAGCGGCAATGCGCCAGCCAGACCGCAGCAGTACCGCGCGGCGCAAGAACATCTGGCGCTACTGGCGGTGTCACCCGCCCAGGGTGATGACGCGTCGATCGGCGCCCACCTCGACCGGCACCACCTCACCGGCGGCAAGGGGCCTCAGGCGGCGCTTGCACGGCGTTAGCATTAGACGCCCGACAAGGACCTCAGACTGGCGCGCAAACGCATGAAGGCGCTGGGCCCTCGAGGGCTCCGGCAAGCATGCGCCGTCGCTTGCCACGCTGAGTCGCTACGCCGAGGCGGTGGGTTGCGAACTGAAGGTCAAGCTCGTGCCTCAGAAGTGACCGGGGAAGTACCGCAGGGCGCCGGGCCGTACGGCGGCCCCGTCGGGGTTCGACCGACGGACTGACCCGCAGGACCTTGCTGGACACCCGCAAAGCCCCCGCCCGGCGTTACAACTTGCTACAAAGCGTTACCCCCCCGAAAAGAACCCCTTGCCGGTCAGGCCTAGAGTCACACCCATCGAGAAGGGCGCCGGGCGGCGCCCCAGGGGGCCGGAAGGCCGGCCCCGCAGGCAAGAAGAAGGGAGACTCGCATGGATACGGTGAACTTCGGTTACCTCTACCGCTCGGCCAACTGGCTGCTCGGGGTGACGGCAGTCGTGATACCGTTCGTCGCCCTCCGGCTGCTGCTGGCCTGAGTCCGGTAACGACCGGCGACCCGGTGGGCAGACGGCCGACGACGAACCCCCTTGTTCCGCAGTCCCGATGCCCACCGACAAGCCCCGTTACGAGGTGCTCGCCCGCGCGGGCGCCATTGAAGTCAGGCGCTACGCGCCGATCATCGTCGCCGAGACCTTCGTCGAGGGTGAGCTGGGACCGGCCGGCAGCGAGGGCTACCGCCGGCTCCTGTCCTACATCTCCGGCTACAACCGGGCCCGCCGCGAGATTGACTGTCCCGGCCGGCTGCTGAAGGCCGAGACCGGCAACCGGCCCGCCGCGGCCAGCCCGCCCACCGCCTTCGTTCCCGCCGCCACCACGCCTGCCGCCGCCGGCACCCCCGCCGGCGAGTCCATACCGATGACGGCCCCCATGGGCCAGCGCCCCGAGGGCGCGGGCTACTGGGTGTCGTTCGTCATGCCGTCGACGCTGAGCCTGGTGACGCTGCCGCAGCCATCGCATCCGCAGATCCGCCTGCGCGAGCTCGCGGCCCGCACCGTGGCGGTGATCCGCTTCCGGGGCTGGTGGCGGCCGCGCACCGTCAAGCGCTACCGGCAGGAGCTGGAGCAGTGGATGCGGGGCGCGGCGCTCAAGGCCGCCGGCGAGCCGGTCTACGCCCGCTACAACCCGCCCTACGTGCCGCCCTTCATGCGGCGGAACGAGATCCTGATGCCGCTGGTGGCCTGGCCGCCCGGCACCGTCGCACCGGGCGATGCGACCGGCATCGAGCCCGCACCGGCAAGCATCACCGCTTCCCGCTGAAGCCCCGGGGCCGCGACCTCGGCCGCCGCCCGCGCGGAACGAGCGCTGCCGGCCGATGGCGCCCGGGCCGCGCGCAGCACGGTCCCCGACAGGACAGCCGGCGCCCTGCCCGTGGCCGGCCACGACCACGGGACAACGGCAGGCACCGCACAGCGGCCGGTCGGTCCGGCGCGGCAGTCGCCGGAGCGGGTACAGTAGTCCCTTCGGCGCCGCGGGGGCGGCGCCCCAGCCGGGGAGCACCCATGTCCGCCACGTCGCCGTCGCCTGCCACCACGCCGCTCGTCACCGCCATCCTGCTCGGCTGCGTCGGCGTCTTCGCCATCATGGCGGGACCGATCCTGACGGAGCAGCTGGTGGCGGTGCTGGGCATGTCACCGGGGGACGCGGGCATCGTGTTCTCGGCCGAGGCGCTCGGCACGGCCCTGGGACCGGTGCTGGCGACGCTCTGGATGGGCCGCCTCGGCTACCGGCCCGTCGCCATCGGCGCGCTGCTGGTGGTCATCATCGGCAACGTACTGTCATCCACCCAGACGGGCGTGGCACCGCTCGCGACGCTGCGCTTCATCGTCGGCCTGCTGGGCGAGGGCACGGCCTTTGCGCTGGCCATTGCCATCGTCAGCAGCACCGCCCAGAAGGACCGCAACTTCGCGTTCCTGATCGCCGCCCAGGTGGTGCTCGGCGTGCTCTTCTTCCTCGTGCTGCCCTTCCCGAAGGACGCGGGTGTCGGCGGCGTGCTGCTGCCGCTCGCAGGCCTCGCGGGCCTCGCGCTGCTCACGAGCGGTGGCATCCGCGACCCGCAGCCCTTCGCGGGCCACGGCGGTGGTGCCGCCGCCGGTTCGTCGACCACGGCCTGGGTGGCGCTCGGCGTCATGCTGATCTGGTGCACGGGCCTCGGCGCCATCTGGGCGTTCATCAAGCTCATCGGCGGGGCAGCCGGGCTCGAGTCGGGCCAGGTGGGCCTGGCGCTGGGCATCTCGACGGGCACTGCCACCCTCGGCGCGCTGGCCGCCTCGGTGCTGGCCGACCGCATCGGCCGCATAATCCCTGTCACCGTCGCACTGCTCGTGCAGGTGGTGATGATCTCGCTGCTGCAGGGTGAGATGGGCTTCGTGCAGTTCCTCGTCACGGCGGCGGTCTTCCAGACCTTCTGGAACCTGACGGGCCCCTACGTGATGGGCACCATCGCCACGGCCGACGTCACCGGCAAGGTGAGCCTGCTCATCCCGACGGCCCAGATCGGCGGCTTCTTCCTGGGCCCCGTCGTCGCCGGACAGTTCCTGACGGGCGAGGGCTTCGGGCCGGCGAACACCATCGCCATCGCCTGCTGCCTGGCTGCACTGGCCATCTTCATTCCCACGGCGCTGCGGCTGCCGCGGGCGTCGGCGGCGGCAGCGCACTGAGGCGGCCCCGCGCCGGCACGGCCTTGGCAGCAGTCGCCGGTGACCTCCGCCCACTGACCCGCAGCAGCGCCGGCACGCTGCTGGCGGCCACGCTGCTCGCCGGCTGCGCCAGCCTGGGCCCGGCACCCGACCGCGAGGCCGCCGTCCCCGGTGAAGCGTCGGTGGCGCAGGCACTGCCCCAGCTGCCGCTGGTCCGGGACCCGGAGCTGACGGCCTACGTGCAGGCGCTGGGCGAACGCCTTGCCCGGCAGTCGCCGCGGCAGGACGTCGAGTACCAGTTCTTCATCGTCGACTGGCCCGAGCCCAACGCCTTTGCGGGCCCCGGCGGCTTTGTCTTCGTCACGCGCGGACTGCTCGCCTTCACCAACTCCGAGGACGAGCTCGCCAACGTCATCGGCCACGAGATCGGGCACGTCGCCGGGCGCCACGCGGCCGAGCGCGAGGCCCGCGCCGCCAGCATCGACCTGGCCAACCGCATGCTGGGCTCGGCGATTGCCGGCGTCGCCGGCGGCGGCGTCGGTGCCGGCGCGGCCGCCCAGGCGGGCCAGGTGGCGGGCATGGGGCTGAACGCGGCCTACAACCGCGACCAGGAGCGCGAGTCGGACGAGATCGGCCAGCAGGTCGCGGCGCAGGCCGGCTGGGATCCGCTCGGCATGACGCGGTTCCTCGGCACCCTCGAGCAGATCGAGGCCCTGCAGAAACCCGACTCCCAGCGTCCCACGTACCTGGCTTCGCACCCGACACTCGGCGAGCGCGTCGACTCGACGGCGACGCGGGCCGCGACGCTCGAGCGCGGTGCCGCGGACCCGCTCACGAAGAAGCAGCGCGACTACTACCGCCGCATCGACCGCATCCGGGTGGGGCCCGACCCGGCGCTGGGCATCTTCCAGGGCCAGCGGTTCCTGCACCCGGACCTCGATTTCCGCATCGACTTCCCCGGGGGCTGGCGCGTGAACAACCTGCCGGCGGCGGTGCTGGGCATGGCGCCGGGCCGCGACGCGATTCTCGGCGTCGAGTTCCAGGCCGGCAGCAGTGATCCGGCCGTGGCGGCGGCGGAATTCGCGAAGCTCGCGCGACTCGAGCTCAAGGACCTGGCCACCAGCAGCATCGGCGGCGCACCGGCGGCCCGCGCGCAGGCAACGGCCGGTAGTCCGGCAGGGCCCTTGAGCCTGCAGCTGGCGTGGATCGCGCGGCCGGGCGGCACGCTGCGGGTCATCGGTCTCGCGCCCGCGGCACGGGCGGCGAAGTATCAGGCCGGGTTCGCCGCCGCCACCGACAGCGTGGCGCCGCTTGCGCGGGATGACCGGCGCAAGGTCGTGGGCTACGAACTGCGCTTCACCAAGGGCTTCGGCGGCGAGTCGATGCAGGAGTTCTCGCGCCGAACGCAGAACCGCTGGTCACCCGACGTCACCGCCATTGCCAACGGGCTGAGGCCCGGCGCGCGCCTCGAGGCGGACCGGCCGATGAAGTACATCGTCGAGGTGCCCTACAAGGGCGGGCGCTGACCGCCGGCGGCTGGACCACGACCGGCCTGTCGCCGGCCATCCCGGACGGGACTCTCGCCGCAGGCTCGAGCCCACGGCGCCTATGCGGCGGCCACCGCCAGCAGGATCAGCCGGCGCGGCAGCCTGCCGGTGCAGCGCGCCGGCAGCGCTGAGCAGTACGCGTGGTGCCCCTGCGGGCTAGCGCTTCTTGCGGGCGGCCGCCTTCTTCTTGCGCGCACCGCGCTTGGGTGCTGCCGCGGCCCTCTCGGCCAGGAGCTCCTCGCGCACCATCTCGATATCGATCATCAGCGAGGCGGTCATGCGGGCGGCCTGGATGTACTCGTCGAGGATCATCTCGGTCAGCGGCAGCGTGCCGTCCTTGCTGCGCCGGGCGGTGACCGACTTCCAGAGCTTGGCCTGCCGCTTCTGCGACTGGACCACGGCGTTGTCGACGTAAGCGAGGTGCTTTTCGATCAGCGTGGGCATGGTCTTCCTTTCGTTGGCGCGGCCGGCCCCCCGGTCGGCGGCAGCGAGTGTACCAGCCCGCGTCTGCGGATCGCGCCAGCGATGCGCCAGCTGTTCATCCCGTGACGACGGCGTGCGTCGTCGTGATGCCGGCGCGCCAGGCGCGCGCGCGACTCGCCGGGTCGAGGCCGATTGGCGAGGCGTGCCGGTCGCTCACACGCGAGTCGTGCCGCCTGCGCGGCATGGCATTACCCGGTTCATCGCACCAGGCACAGCAACGCGGGCGTCCCGGGGCCCGTCGTGCGGGAGTCGGGGCGACCGGTGCCCCGCGGGCTTCCACGCCATGACGGGGACGCCTGGGTGCGCAGATCCGGGCCATTGCATCGCACGAAGCACCGCCAGGCCCGCCGGCGGGTGGCTCTCCCGGCCATGGATTCCGGCGTGTTGCATCACCGTCTTGACATCGGCTCGGCGGCCCCTATATACGGCAGCCGCAACCGCGGCGGGCGACGTGAGCCCCCGCACCGCCCGGGCCAAGTCGCCCGGACCGGCAGTGAACAGGACGCAGGCCGGCCCCCCTGGGGCCGGCAGTGCAGAGGAATCCCGACAGCCATGGCCAAGCGTGAGTCAGAGTCACCGGACATCAACTGGGACGAGGAAGCCGCCGAAGCTGCCGACGACGGGGCCGAGTTCCCGGCGGGCGGCAAGGACCCGGCCGCGCGCCCCGGCTTCCACCTGCAGGCGGCCCGGCGCATCGAAGAGGCGCGCGAGAAGCGGGCCCTGCGCAAGGCCATCGAGGACTTCGACGACTACGACGTGTAGCCCCCGGCCGGGCCACCGCCCCTGTCAGTGCTCGAAGCGGCGGGGCTGCAGGAGCTTCGCCACCAGCGCCGTCCAGCCCGTCTGGTGCGACGCCCCCAGCCCGCGGCCCGTGTCGCCGTGGAAGTACTCGTAGAAGAGCACGCGGTCGCGGAACCGCGCATCCCGCTGCAGCCGCTCGTCGTCGCCGAAGACGGCCCGGCGCCCGCCGTCACCCTTCAGGAAGATCCGCGTCAGGCGGTGGGCCAGTTCGTCGGCGACGCCCTCGATGGTGAGGTACCGGCCGGACCCGGTGGGGCACTCCACGCGGAAGTCGTCGCCGTAGTAATGGTGGAACTTCTGCAGCGCCTCGATCAGCAGGTAGTTCACCGGCAGCCACACGGGCCCGCGCCAGTTCGAGTTGCCGCCGAACATGCCTGAGTCGGACTCGCCGGGCCGGTAGCCGACGGTGAACTCCGCCCCGTCGAGGCGGAAGACGTAGGGCTCGGCTTCGTGCACGCGCGAGAGGCCCCGCACGCCGTAGTCCGACAGGAACTCGGTTTCGTCGAGCATCCGCCGCAGCAGGCACTTCATGCGGTGCCCGCGGAGCAGCGACAGCAGCCGGCGCTGGCCCTTGCCCGGCACCTCCCAGTGCGACACCAGCCCCGCGAGGTCCGGCCGGTGGTCGAGGAACCACTCGAGCCGCCGCGCGAAGTTGGGCACCCGCGCCAGCAGCTCCGGCTCCAGCGTCTCGACGGCGAAGAGCGGCGTCAGCCCCACCAGCGAGCGCACCCGCAGCCGCTCGTGGCGGCCGTCGGGCAGGCGCAGCACATCGTAGTAGAACTCGTCCTCCTCGTCCCAGAGCCCGACGCCGCCGTCGGCACCGATGTGCGTCATGGCGTCGGCGATGTGCAGGAAGTGCTCGAGGAACTTGGTGGCGATGTCCTGGTAGACCGGGTTGTGGACCGCCAGCTCCAGCGCGATGCGCATGAGGTTCAGCGAGTACATCGCCATCCAGCTGGTGCCGTCGGACTGGTCGATGTGCCCGCCCGTGGGCAGCGGCTTGCTGCGGTCGAAGACGCCGATGTTGTCGAGGCCGAGGAAGCCGCCCTGGAAGACGTTGCGGCCCTCCGCGTCCTTGCGGTTGACCCACCAGGTGAAGTTCAGCAGCAGCTTGTGGAAGACGCGCTCGAGGAACGCAAGGTCACCGTGGCCGCCATGCTGCTTGCGGTCGATCTGGAACACGCGCCAGGCCGCCCACGCGTGCACCGGCGGGTTGACGTCGCCGAAGTTCCACTCGTAGGCCGGCATCTGGCCGTTGGGGTGCATGTACCACTCGCGCCCGAGGAGCACGAGCTGGCGCTTGGCGAAGACGGGGTCGATCAGCGCGAAGGGCAGCGTGTGGAAGGCCAGGTCCCAGGCGGCGTACCAAGGGTACTCCCACTTGTCGGGCATCGAGATGATGTCGGCGTTGACGAGGTGGTCCCAGTCGCTGTTGCGCCCCCCGTGCCGCGCGGCCGGCGGCGGCGGCTGCGCCGGGTCGCCGGCGAGCCAGCGCCGCACGTCGTAGCAGTAGAACTGCTTCGACCAGACGAGGCCCGCGAAAGCCTGCCGCTGCACGAGCCTGGCGTCAGCGTCGTCGATGCCGGCCTGCAGGGCCGCGTACCAGGCGTCGGCCTCGCGGCGCCGCTGGTCGACCAGGGCGCCGGCGCCGGCCAGCGGTGCGTCCTGCAGGGCCGGGGACAGGCGCAGCAGCAGGGTCGACGTGGCACCACCGTCGAGCTCGAGCGCGTAGACCGCAGCGCACTTCGTGCCGGCCTGCACGGCCGCCACGGCCCGGTGCTCACCCCGCACGAGGTAGTCGTGGAACGCGTCCTTGAAGGGGCCCGGCGCCGCCGCGCCGTAGAGCCGCGGCAGGTTCGTCTCGTTCTCGGTGAAGAGGAACTGGGGCTCGCCATCGGCATGGAACCAGTAGCTTCCCAGCGTCGGATGGTCGGCCCGCGCCATGCCGCGGCCAAGGCCGTGCAGCCTGGGGCGCGCGGCGGTGTGGTCCCAGCTCCAGGTGTTGCGGAACCAGAGCTGCGGCAGCACCCACAGGCGCGCGCGTTGCGGAGCGTGGTTGGTGACCGTGAGGCGCAGCACGAAGTCGCCCGGCACGAACTGCGCGTACTCGGCCGTGACGTCGAAGAAGGCGTCGCCGTCGAGCACGCCGGTGTCGGCGAGCTCGTACTCCGGGTCGGCGTAACCACGCCGGGCGTTCTCGGCGCGCAGCGCCGCGTAGGGGAACTCCGCCTGCGGGTAGCGGTAGGTCATCCTCAGGTACGAGTGGCTGGGCGTCGCGTCCTCGTAGTAGTAGAGCTCCTTCACGTCCTCGCCATGGTTGCCCTCGCGGTTGGCAAGGCCGAAGAGGCGCTCCTTCAGGATGGGATCGCGGCCATTCCACAGCGCCACCGAAAGGCACAGGCGCTGCTCGATGTCCGAGACGCCGGCGATGCCGTCCTCGCCCCAGCGGTAGGCGCGCGCTACGGCGTCCTCGTGGGTGAAGTAGTCCCAGGGCTCGCCGTCGGCGCTGTAGTCCTCGCGCACGGTGCCCCACTGGCGCTCGGCGAGGTACGGGCCCCACTGCTGCCACGACTGGCCGGCGCTGCGGATGCTGGCCATGCGCTGGCGTTCGGCAGCGGCAGCGCTGCCGTCACGGGCGCGGTCGTCGGGTTCGGTCACGGTGTTCCCCTCCCCGCCCCATGAAAGCCCGCCGGTGAGCACAAGGCAAGCGCGCCGGCGATGGCTGCGCGGGCGCCCGACCGGGCAGGTAACGGACAGGCGAACTGGACGACGCGCAGGGCTGGCGTCCCGGGACGTCAGGCCACGCCCGGTGGCTCAATCGCGCAACCGGAACCCGCTGATGATGCCCCGCTGGACCACGGAAGCCAGCACCGGGCCCGGCTCCAGATCCGGGTCGACGGCCAGCCCGGCGTCGACGGCGGCACCGAACGGTTCGCCGGCGATGATCGCCGACAGCAGCGCGGCCTCGCCGGCGGTAAGCCTGCGCAGGGCCAGCCGGCCACCGTCGCGACCGAGGAGCAGGTGTTCGACTTCCACGGTCGCGGCCGGTACCTCCCCGGCGGGCCCATCACCCGGGGGCACCGCCCGGTACCGCTCCCAGAGCGACGCGGTGCCGGCGGGCGCCCGGTGCAGTGCCGCCGCCGGGGACACCGCGAAGCACAGGTCGCCGTGACGCGCGGCCGGCACTTCGGCCAGCGCCTCCAGGTCGAGGGAGCCGGCCGGATCGGCCGCCACCATGACGCACTGGATCTGCCATTCGAGTGCGGCAATGCCCGCCAGGGACTCTTCGGCCGTGCCGGCCAGATGCGTCGCCAGGAACGCCGGCAGGTGCTGGCCGGCGAAGAACAGGTCGCCACAGGCCGGCGGCCGGGTGCGCTGGTACGACCAGGCCATGGCCTCGAACTCCGGGCGTCCCATCAGGGCGGCCACCGCCGGAAAGGCGCTGGCCAGCGCACTGGCGAAGCCCACGCGCGTGTTGGTGCGATGGACCGCCAGGGCCGTGGCCGGCGTTACCGGGCCCGGCGCCAGCGGCGGAACCGGCAGGTCCCTGTCCCTGGCGAACACGGCTGCCGCGAAGGCCCGCTGCAGTTCGGCCAGCGCGGGCACGGTGATGGCGGGGTCAGCCGGCACAGCGCTGCCCGGCAGCCGTGACCGCGGGCCACGCCACAGCGCGCTCCGCCTCGGCGACGAGGTCGGCGAGCGGTGGCAGGTCGGCGTCCCACTCCAGCAGCAACGGCACGGCGCCGAAGCGCGCCCGCGTGCGGGCATAGAGGTCGAGCACCACATCCGCCACGGGTGCGCTGTGGGTGTCGACGAGCACGGTGCCGCCCTCAGCGGCAGGCAGCGTCGTGTAGCCGGCCAGGTGGATCTCGCGGACGCGCGCCACGGGCAGTGCTTCGATGTATTGCCACGGGTCGAAGCCCAGGTTCACGCTGCTGACGTAGACGTTGTTCACGTCGAGCAGGAGATCGCAGTCGGCCCGGTCGGCCAGCGCGGCCAGGAACTCCCATTCGGTGAGATCGGCGCTGGCGAAGGCCATGCAGGCCGAAACGTTCTCGACGAGGATGCGCCGGCCGAGGGTGTCCTGCACCTGGCGGACGCGCCCGGCCAGGTGCCCGAGCGCTGCCTCGGTGTACGGCAGGGGCAGAAGGTCGTTCAGGTGCACGCCGCCGGCGCTGCTCCAGCACGCGTGCTCGGAAACCAGCACCGGCTCGAACCGGTCCACCAGCGCCTTCAGCTGCGCGAGGTGATGCCGGTCCAGCGGATCGGTGCCCCCGAGGGACAGCCCGACGCCGTGGAACGACACCGGGTAGTCGCGCCGGACCTCGGCAAGGAACGCCGGCTTCGGACCGCCGGCCGCAAAGAAGTTCTCGCTGTGGACCTCGACGAAGCCGACGGCCGGGCGCGTCGCCAGGAAGCCGGCGTGGTGCGGTGAGCGCAGGCCGATGCCGACGCTCGCGGCGGACAGGGCTGCGGTGACGTGGCTGTTCATGAGCCGCACGGTGCGGGACCGGCGCCAGGCGCCGGCCCCGCCCGCAGCGGTAACGGGTCAGCCGTCCTTCTTCGCCGGGGTCGTGCTGCCGCCCATCTCGGCGCACTTGCCCTTCTCGACGTTCTTCCACTCGCCCGGATCCTTGTCGGCCTTGGCCTGGCCGGCGCACGAGTGGCCATTGGCCGCGCAATCGTTCTGGCCGGCCATGGCAACGCCGTAGCATTTTTCCTTGGCGGCGTCGGCCGCCTGGGCACCGGCGGCGCCGAGGGCGAGCAGGCCGCCGATGGCGGTGGTGATCACGAGGTTTCGGGTGTTCATGGTTCTCTGGGCTCCTTCGGGTGGTTGACCCGGTTGGTGACTGGATCGCGGCGCGGCCGGATCGCCATGCCGGACGCAGCCCGCGGGCAGGCTGATGCTGCCCCGGCTGCCTTAAGCCTACATTGCAGCCGGCCAGCGGCCCGGCGCAACCCCGGTAGACAGCGGTGCATCGCCGCGGCGCGATCGTGACGGGGCGCACACCCCGGCACATCCCCTCGCCCTCTCGGCTTGTTCGGCGCCGCGACGCGTCGGTAGTATCACGATGTATCGGGCCAGGGCAGGCCCACCGGCCGCAGGTGCGGCAGCCGGGGCCGGCCCGCAGGACACAGGGGACAGACCATGACCGACCTTCCGCTGCGGGCGCGGCTCAGCGCCCTGCTGCTCGCCGGCCTGCTGGCGCCACCGCTGGCCGTGGCCCAGGAAGACGGGGCTGCCGTCCCCGTCGAGGAGCAGTCCCGCGAGGAGGTCCAGGAGATCGTCGTCACGGGCTCGCGCATCGTGCGCCAGGAACTCACGGCGACGAGCCCCATCGCGGTCATCAATGAAGACACGATCCGGCTGAACAACCCGATCACCGTCGAGGAAGTGCTGCGCCGCTTGCCGCAGTTCGCCCCGGCCATCGGCGGCCAGGTCAACAACGGCAACGCGGGTGCCGCCACCCTCGACCTGCGCAACCTCGGCGAGGAGCGCACGCTGGTGCTCGTCGACGGCAAGCGCTTCGTCCCCTACGACTCGCAGAACATCGTCGACGTCAACATGATCCCGGCCTCGCTGCTCGAGCGGGTCGAGGTCATCACCGGCGGCGCCTCGGCCACCTACGGCTCCGAGGCCGTGGCGGGCGTCGTCAACTTCATCCTGAAGAAGGACTTCGAGGGCCTCGAGGTCAACACCCTCTACGGCGTCACCCAGGAGGGCGACGGCCAGCGCTACGGCTTCGACGTGACGGCCGGCGGCAACTTCGGCGGCGGGCGCGGCAACGTCGTGGTGAACGTCGGCTACACGAAGCAGGATCCGGTCTCCCAGGCCGACCGGGCCTTCAGCCGCCAGTCGAAGAATGACCTTCTGCTCCCGGCCGGCAGCTTCAGCGCCGACGAGGCGACAACCCTTTACTCGTCTTTCCCCGGGGATCCCGGGCTTGGGTGTACGCAGTTCGATGCTGCTGGCAACCTCTTCACCACGAACGGCTGCGCGGACGACAACCCGGTCGAGTACAACTTCAACCCCCCCAACCTCTTCCAGCTGCCGAACCAGAAGTGGACGGCGACGCTGCTTGGCAACTACGAGATCAACGACCGCGTCGAGTTCTTCACCCGCGGCTCCTTTGCCAACTCGCGCACGACCACCGAGATCGCGCCGACGGCCACCTTCTTCTTCCCCTACACCATCAATACCGACAACCCGTTCCTGTCAGCCTCGGCGCGGGACCGCTTTACCCTGGCCGACCAGAACGAGTGCGACGAACCGGTCTTCGACGACCTCTTCAACCTGGTCGGCTGCGACCAGCTGGCTGCCACCGCCGGCGACGGCTTCACCGACGTGCTCCTCGGCCGCCGCCTGTCGGAGCTCGGCCCCCGCGTCTCCGACTTCGAGAACACGGCGTACCAGTTCGTCGGCGGCCTGCGGGGCGAGTGGGCCGAGAACCAGCGCTTCGAGGTGTTTGCGCAGTACGGCCGCACCTCGCGCAACCAGCGCTTCGTCAACGACGCCCGCAACGACCGCGTCGCCCAGGCGCTGGTGGCCGGCCTCGACGGCGACGACAACGCCTTCTGCTTCAATCCCGCTGACCCCGCGCGGGCGCCCATCGCCGGCTGCGTGCCCATCGACGTCTTCGGCCCGGGCCGGCTCGACACGGCCGGGCAGGACTACATTCGCGCGAACCTCAGCGAGATCAACAGCGTCGACCAGCTGGTCACCGGTGGCTCGCTGAACGGCAGCCTACCGCTGACGGTGCCCCTGGCCACGACGCCGGTGGGCTACGCCGTGGGCGTCGAGTACCGCCGCGAGCAGGGCGAGAACCGGCCGGACGACCTCTACAAGCAGGGCCTGGCGCTGGGCTATGGCGCCAGCTCCGACGTGGACGCCGAGATCGACATCCGCGAGGTCTTCGGCGAGATCCTGGTGCCCGTGGTGCAGGACGCGCGCTTCGCCCGGGCCATCAACGTCGAGGGCGGCATCCGCTACGCGCAGTACGAGAACTCCACGGGCAGCAGCAGCAGCGACTTCAACAACACGAGCTTCAAGCTGGGGGCCGACTGGGCCCCCGTCGACGGGCTCCGGTTCCGCGCCATGTTCCAGCGCGCCGTGCGCGCGCCGAACCTGCGCGAGATCGGGCTGCCCTCCACGTCGGGCACCGGCGACCTGGGCTTCGACCCCTGCGAGGGCACCAACCCGCTGGGCAACGCCGCGCTCACCCAGCTCTGCCTCGACACCGGCGTGCCGCCGGCCCGCCTCGGCAGCGTCGTCAGCATCATCGCCGGCCAGGTCAACAACTTCCTCGGCGGCAACCCGGACCTGCGGCCGGAAGAGGCCGACACCTGGACGGTGGGTTTCGTGCTGCAGCCGGAGTCGGTGCCCGGGCTGACCGCGTCTGTCGACTGGTACCGCATAAAGATCGAGGACGGCATCACCCAGATCGCCGAGCAGAACGTCGTCAACGCCTGCTACGACCCGGCCCTGAACCCCGGCCTGGACCCGGACAACGAGTACTGCCGGCGGCTGCGCCGCAGCCCGGTGGGCGGCGGCTTCCAGGGTGGCACCGAGGTGGGCGTCGACGTCTCGCTGGTCAACGCCGCCGTCGAGACGGCCGAGGGCATCGACTTCGCCCTCGGCTACACCATCGGCCTCGCACGCGGCGAGCTCGGCTTCAACCTGCAGGCGACCTACACGCTGGAGCAGGCCCTGCAGGACGCCTCCTTCCTGCCCAACAACGACTGCACGGCGCTGGTCGGCGAGATCTGCCTGCGGCCCCGCAACGAGTGGGTGGCGCTGCTCGCCACCAGCTGGCGCAGCGGCGGCCTGACACTGCAGCTCGACACGCGCTACCTGTCGCCGGTGACCAAGGACACCATCATCCTCGACCCGCTGCGGCCCGACCCGGACAACCCGGGGGAGATCATCGGCACCGACCCGGCGAACTTCGCCAAGCCGAAGATCAACTCCTACTTCCGCTTCGACCTGCGGGCCCAGCTGGACCTCAACGAGACCTGGACCCTGCGCGCCACCATCGACAACCTGCTGGACCGCGACCCGCCCATCGTCGGCGACTTCTACGGCGGCACGGCCGAGAACAGCGGCAGCACGTACCCGTCGGTCTACGACGCCCTCGGTCGCGCCTTCAGCGTCGGCGTCACGGCGCGGTTCTGACGGCGGCGTCGCCGGTGTCCCGCAGCGGCGGCCGGCAACGACGCCACGCCCTGGCCGCCGCGGCGATGGCACTGGCGAGCGTGCTGGCGGCCGGGGCGGCCGATCTCGACAGCTGCCGGAGCATCGACGACGACCGGGCGCGGCTCGCCTGCTTCGACGCGCTGGCCGCCGCGGCACCCGCAGCGGGCACCGGCACTGCGCCCACCGCCACGACTGCCACCACACCAGCCGCCGGGGCCGGACAGCTCGCCCCAGCCACACCGACCGCGGCTGACCTCTTCGGCCGCGACAGCAGCACGGCGGCCGCCGAACTGGGCGCCGCCGCCGGCGTCGCTCCCCTGCGCGAACTGCGGGCCACGCTGGCCACCGTCGACCGTGCCCCCGATGGCCGCCTGCGGCTGACGCTCGACAACGACCAGGCCTGGGCGCAGGTCGACACGCGCTACAGTGACCTCAAGCCGGGCGACGCCGTCGTCATCCGGCGCGGCGCCTTCGGATCTTTCCTGCTGTCCGCGGACCGTGGCCGGGCCGCCGTGCGGGTGCGTCGCGACCGCTGACTGATCCGGGCAGGCCCCCGGCAACGAATTGGCCCTACAGCAGGCGCCCGTTGGCGCCGCCGGACACCCACGCCATGCCGAACCTGCTCCGCCACTGGGCCCCGGGCCTCCTCGCCGGCACCGTCCTCGCCCTGGCCGCCTGTGCCGCCGACCAGACGGCACCGCCGGCCGGCACCGCCCCGGACGTCTACACCTACCGCCCCGCCGCCCGCGACGGCATCGGCAAGGTCTACCAGGGGCGCGAGATCTCCTTCGTCATGGGCCACCTCGGCGCCGGCTGGCTCGAGCGCCCCGATCGCGAGCGCGAGGAGCGCACCGACCTGCTGCTGCAGAACCTGCCGCTCGAGGCCGACGACGTGGTGGCCGACATCGGCGCCGGCACCGGCTTCTTCAGCCTGCCCATCGCCGGGCGGGTGCCCGAGGGACGCGTACTGGCCGTCGACATCCAGCCCGAGATGCTCGCCATCGTGGCGAGCCGCGCGAAGTCGGGCGGCATCGCCAACGTCGAGCCGGTGCAGGCGACGGAGACGGACCCGCGGCTGCCGCCGGGCACCGTCGACCTGGTGCTGATGGTCGACGCCTATCACGAGTTCTCGTACCCGTACGAAGTGATGCAGGGCGTCGTGCGCGGGCTGAAGCCCGGCGGGCGCGTCGTGCTGATCGAGTATCGCGCCGAGGACCCGGCCGTGCCGATCCTGACGCTGCACAAGATGTCGGAGACCCAGGCCCGGAAGGAAATGAAGGCCGTCGGCCTCGAGTGGGTCGAGACCCGGGACTTCCTGCCCCAGCAGCACTTCATGGTGTTCCGCAAGCCCGCAGGAAACTGACGGGCGGCCCCCCGCCGGCAGGCAGGGGTCCGGCGGGCCCTCGGGCCCGCCGGCGTCGACATCAGGGCAGGCGGATGCGGCCGCCGCCGCCCATGCCCGGACCACCAAGGCCGCCCCCGCCGAGGCCACCGAGCCCGCCACCGGCATCGGGGACGATCAGGGACGAGGCCTGCTCGCGGCGCATCTCCTCGAGCTTCTGCATGGTCTCCTGCAGGGACTGCTCGGCCGCGGCGCCGAACTTCGCCGCCGCATCGCCGAGGGACGTCGCCTCGATGTCGAAGCTGAGCGGCAGCGCGCCCATGCGCGACATGAGCTGGGTCTGGCCCACGTACAGCACCGGGCGCGCCGGGTCGGGGCGGCCGTCGGCGTCCACCGGCGTCAGGCGCTGGATGGTGCCGACGCGGCGGTCGGTGAAGATCTCCTCGAGGTAGAGGTCTTTTGCCTCCATCGCGAGCTCGAGCTGCAGGCGGTCGTCGGCCATGGCGTCACGTCCGGGATCAACAGGGAGGGCGACAGGATACCGTATTATCCCGGGCCCCTCCCCCGACAGCAGCGCCCAAGGCATGGCTCGCCCCGATCCCGTCCGCGATGGCTATCCCGGCTTCTGCGAGGTCGTGGTGTCCGTGGGCGACCTCGGGCGCGTCGCCGGCTTCGCCCGGGCCTCGGGCTGGACGCGCCGCTTCGCAGGCCCTGCCCCGGCTGAACTGCGCGCGGCCTGGGGCCTGAAGCCCCACGCGACCATCACCGAAGAGGTGCTGGGTGCGCCGGGCAGCAACGTCGGGCTCATCCGCTTCAGCCGCATCGAAGGCGTGCCCCAGCTGCCGGTACGCCCGCTCGACGCGGCACCCTGGGACACGGGCGGGCTCTGGCTCGTCTACACCCGCGCCGCCGATGACGATGCCGCCTGCGCGGCCCTCGCGGCCGGCGGCTGGCCGACGGTGCGCGGCGTGCACGGCTTTGACTTCGGCGAGCTCGAGGTGCGCGAGGTGCACCACCGCGGCCCCGACGGCCTGACGCTCTCGGTCATCGAGCAGCGCCGGCCCCCGCTGGCCCTGCCGGCGACGGGGCTGACCCCCGCCTTCAACGCGGCGATCCTCGTCCGCGACCTCGATGCCGCCCGGCGCTTCTTCGTCGACGCACTCGGCTTCAAGCCGTGGATGGAGGTGGACTGGGACGGCGACAACCCGGGCCTGGCCCTGCTGGCCGACCTCTCGGCCTTCGCGGGCGTGCGCCGCGTGCGCACGGTCATCGTGCACCCGACGGGCGAGAACCTGGGCTCCGTCGAGCTGATCGCCTTCGAGGGAGGCCCCGCGGGCCGCGACTTCGCCGAACGGGCCCGGCCGCCGAACCTCGGCGCGCTGGCGCTGCGCTTCGCCGTCGCCGACCTCGACGCGCTCCTGGCCCGCCTCGCGCGGCACGGCGTGCTGCCCGCCCGCCGGCCGGTGACTCTCGACCTCGAGCCCTGGGGACCCGTGCGGCTCGCACCGGTGCAGTCGCCCGACGGCGCCTGGCTCGAGTTCTTCCAGCCGGTCAGCTGAGCATGGCGCGCGCGGACGCAGGCCCTTCGAGCGGGCTCGCCTACCAGGAACTCACGCCGGACGACATCATCGGCGCCGTCGAGAGCGTCGGGCTCGCCTGCGACGGCCGGCTGCTGGCGCTCAACAGCTACGAGAACCGCGTCTACCGCGTCGGCGTCGCCGACGGCCCGGCGGTGGTAGCCAAGTTCTACCGGCCCGGCCGCTGGAGCGACGCCGCCATCCGCGAGGAGCACGACTTCACGCTGGAGCTCGCCGACGCCGACATCCCCGTGGCGACCCCGCTCGCCCGCGACGGCGACACGCTGCACGTGCACGGCGCCTTCCGCTTCGCCGTCTACCCCTGCTTCGGCGGGCGCGCGCCGGAGCTCGACGACCGCGACCTGCTGCGCCAGCTGGGCCGGCTCGTGGCCCGCATCCACCGCTGCGGCGAGCAGCAGGCCTTCCACCACCGCCCGGCGCTCACGCGGCCGCGCCTCGGCGACGAGTCGCGCGACTTCCTGCTCGACGAAGGCTTCATCCCGCCAGACATCGAGCCGGCCTACGTCGCCGCCTGCGACGCCGTGCTCGAGGCCGTCGACGCCTGCTACGAGCGCTGCGGCCCCCACATGACGCTGCGCATCCACGGCGACTTCCACCCGGGCAACGTGCTGGTGCGCGACGACATCGTGCACCTCGTCGACTTCGACGACACCTGCACGGGCCCGGCGGTGCAGGACCTGTGGATGTTCCTGTCCGGGGACCGTAGCGAGCAGGAGCCGCAGCTGGCCGAACTGCTCGGCGGCTACATGGAGTTCCGCCACTTCAATGCGGCCGAGCTGCACCTCGTCGAGGCGCTGCGCACGCTGCGGCTCATGCACTATGCGGCCTGGCTCGCCAGGCGCTGGGACGACCCGGCCTTCCGCGTCGCCTTCCCGTGGTTCAACACGCAACGCTACTGGGACGAACACGTGCTGGCACTGAAGGAGCAGCTCGCGCTGATGTACGAAGAGCCCCTGGCCTGGGAGGACGCACCATGACGGCCGGCGTCGCGGGCGACGAGGGCGAGACGCCTTATTCGGCACTTGGCGAGCGCGCCAAGCTGCTGCGGCACGTCGCCATGGTCACGCACTGCGTGCCCGACCTCGACGCGGTCGTGGCGGCCTGGCGGCAGTACCTCGGCTTCGGCGTGCTCGCCACGGGCACCATCGGCGACGAGCAGGCAGCGACCTGGGACGCCCCCGGGGCCGCCGGCGCCCGCTTTGCCCTGCTGGGGCCTGCCAGCGGCCAGGACTCGTGGATCCGCTTCATCGAGACGGCCGATCCCGGCGGCTACGGGCCGCCCATGACCTGCGGCTGGAACGCCACCGAACTGCTGGTGCAGGACGTCGACGCCCTGGCGCGGAGCTTCCGCGGCTCGCCCTTCACCGTGCTGGGCGGGCCCGGCGACCTGTACCCGCGCCCCCGCGCGCCCCGCGCCATGCAGGTTCGCGGCCCGTCGGGCGAGCTGGTCTATTTCACGCGGCTCTATCCCGGCGGCAGCCGCTACGGCCTGAAGCCGGCCCGCTCGCCGGTGGACCGCACGTTCATCGTCACCGTCGGCGGGCGGTCCAGCGACGCGATGCACGACTACTACGGCGGTACGCTGGGGCTGCGTGTCATGGACCGCATGCCCTTCATCAACACGATCCTGGCCCACGGCTGCGGCGTGCCGCCGGGCACGGTGTTCCCGACGTCGGTGGCCCGCATCCCGGGGCGCAGCTTCCTGGTCGAGATGGACGAGTACCCGCCGATGGTGGCCGACCGGCCCCGCCGCCCGGGGCACCTGCCGCCGGGCATGGCGATGGTGAGCTTCCACGTCGAGCGGCTCGATGCAATCCCGGTCCCGCTGCGGGCGGCGGCGAAGACCTGCGCTGCGCCGGGCTACGGTGGACGGCGCACCGGCGTCATCACCGGGGCCGCCGGCGAGTGGCTGGAGCTGATCGAGACGGGGACCAAGCGGGATGGCTAGGAGGGCAGCACTGATGGCGACACTGCTGGGCTGGGCGGCGACGGCGATCGCGGCGCCCTCGCCCGATGCTCCCTCGGCCGATGCCGCCACCGCGGCGATGATCCGCGAACTGGGACTGCGCGAGGCCGCGCGACCGGCCAGGGAGACACCCGGCTGGCGGCGGCCCGAGCGCGTGCTGGTGCGGGCCGGCTCGCCGGAGCGGCTGGCGTTCTTCCAGGCCGTCGCGCCCGGCATCGAACTGGTCGACGTCGCAGATCCCGCCGCCGCGGCGGCGGCAGCGCCCGGCGCCGACGCCAGCGTCGGCTTCTGCGAGGCGGCCGTGCTGCAGGCCGGCCCGCAGATCCGCTGGGTGCAGCTCTACACGGCCGGTGCCCTGCCCTGCGGCAGCCAGCCCATCATCCGCGAGCGGGGCATCACCATCACCAACATGCAGCGCATCTCTGGCCCCGAGATCGCCGAGCACGTCATGGCCATGCTGCTGGCGCTGAACCGGGGCCTGCCCACGTGGCTGGCCCTGCAGCAGCAGGCGGAGTGGAAGCCGCAGGCCGTGCCGCCGACGGCGATGCGCGAGCTCGGCGGGCGCACCGTGCTGGTGGTGGGCCTTGGCGGCATCGGCACCGAAGTGGCGCGGCGCGCGCAGGCCTTCGGCATGCGGGTGACGGCCACCCGCGCGTCGCCGGCTCCCAGGCCCGGGTTCGTCGATTACGTGGGCGCCCCGGCCGAGCTTGCGAAGCTCGCCGCCGAGGCCGACGTCGTCGTCAACTGCACGCCGCTGCTGCCGTCGACGGAGCGGCTCTTCGACGCGACGTTCTTCGCCACGATGAAGCCGGGCGGCATCTTCATCAACGTCGGTCGCGGCAAGAGCGTGGTGCAGGCAGACCTGGCCGCCGCGCTGCGCAGCGGCCGGCTCGCCGGCGCAGGCCTCGACGTGACCGATCCCGAGCCCCTGCCGGCCGACGACCCGCTGTGGAAGCTGCCGAACGTCATCATCACGCCCCACGTCTCGGCCACTTCAGACCGGCTCTTCGAGCGGGTATTCCTGCTGGCCCGGGAGAACCTGCGCCGCTACGTGAACGGCGACCCGCTGCTGTCGGTGGTGGACGTCGAGCGCGGTTACTGACCGCGGGGCCCGGGCGCCCGGGCCGCGGCCACTTGTGGTAAACCTTCCGTGGACAGCCGTCCCGCAGGAGGGGTTCACCATGCGCCAGCCGTCACTCGCCGCCCTGTTCGCCGCCACGATCGCCACCGCCCTCGCGGCCATCGTCCCGCCCGGTACCGCCACCGCCGCCACGCCGGTGTCGCCGGAGGGCCGCCTCGCGTCGTCGCCCCACGTGATGGTGGCGCCCGACGGTACGGTCTATGCGCTCTGGGTCGACAAGGGCGCGAAGGGCGCGCCGCCGCCCAAGCCCCCGGAGCCCGGCCAGCACCCGGCCAACTACGACGTCGTCGTGGCCCGGTCGACGGACGGCGGCGCCACCTTCGGCGCACCGGTGCGGGCCAACCAGGTGGCCGGCGAGGTCTGGGCCTTTCCGACGGCACCGCCGCGCCTCGCCATTTCCGATCGCGGCACGCTGCACATCTTCTACACCGGCAACGGCCTCTCGCCGGCCAACAACAAGCCCGTGCTGACGCCGCTGTACACGCGCTCCACCGACGGGGGCCGGAGCTTCACCCCGGGCCGGCCGCTGGCACCGGTGCCGCCCGGCGACCTGTCGGCCTTCATGCACGGCGGCTACGCCGAGGCGCAGACCTTCGGCACCATCGTCGCCCACGGCACCACCGTGCAGGCGCTGTGGATCGACACGCGCGACATGAAGACCGACACCGACAACGGCGCGCTCTACACCGCCATCTCGACGGATGACGGCGCGAGCTTCGCCACCGAGAGCGCGGTCTACGACGCCGTGTGCCCCTGCTGCCAGATCACCGCCGCCCCCGGCCCCGGGAACACGCTGTTCATGGGCTCGCGCGAAGTCAGCGCCGACGGCTACCGCGACAGCACCGTGGCCCGCAGCGACGACGGCGGGCGCACCTTCGGCCCGCGCATCCGCCTCGGCACCGAGCGCTGGCAGATCAACGGCTGCCCCCTGAAACCCACCGTCGTCGCCGTCGATGGCCCGCGCGTGTACGCAGCGTCCTACAACGGGGCAAGCGAGCCGGGCGGCGTGCGCTTCGCGGCGTCCGGTGACGCGGGCCGCAGCTTCAGCGAGTTCGCCCGGGTGCACCCCGAGGCCGCCGTGTCCGACGCGCCGGCCCTGGTGGCGCTGCCCAAGGGCCGGCTCGCGCTCGCCTGGCACGGCAAGCTGCCGGCCGCGGCGGGGGCGCCGTCGCCGCGCACCGTGTTCCTGCGCATCGGCAGCGACGACGGCCGGCGCTGGAACGACATCACGCCGCTCAGCGAGCCGGGCAGCGAGGCGGGCTACCCGACCCTGGCCACCCGCAAGGACGGCAGCATCGTCGCCCTGTGGGTGCAGGGCGACCGCATCGTCGGCACCGTCATCCCGCCGCAGAAGGGCTGACGCCATGGCAACCCGCAAGCTGGGCGCCATCCTCGTCGCCGTTGCCGGCCTCGCGGCCACGGCCGTCGTCCGCGCCGCAGATCCAGCGCCCCTGGCACCGCCCGCAGCGCCGCCGGCCATCGTTACGCCGGCAGGCTTCCGCGCTGCCATCGACGCGGAGCGCGGCAAGACGCTCATCGTCAACCTCTGGGCCTCGTGGTGCGCGCCCTGCCTGCGCGAAGTGCCGGAATTGCTGAAGCTCGAGCAGGCCTGGGCACGCTGCGGCCTGCGGGTACTCGGCATCGCCCTCGACGAGCCGACCGACCTCGCCACGGCCGTGCAGCCCACGGTCGCACGCTACTTTCCCGGCTTCCGCACCCTGGCCCGCGATGGCTCGTCGATGGACAGCTTCGCCAGCATGCTCGACGGCGCTTGGAACGAGGTCATGCCCACGAGCTACATCGTGGCGGCCGACGGCACCGTGGCGAAGCGCATCCAGGGCGGCAAGAGCTACGCGGAGTTCGAGGCCGCGGTGAAGCCGCTGCTGCAGTGCCCGGCAGCGTGAGCAGCCGCGTCACGGCAGCATCAGGTGCCCGGCCGCCCGGGCTGCGGCCCCGGATCAGGGCCGGCTGACGGGACAGTCGCCAAGACCCTTTGCCCGGGTCACCAGGGCCCCATCGAACGTGCGGAACGATGTCTGTCCCTGGCTCAGCACCAGGTGGAAGGCGTCGGCAAAATCCAGGCCCGACTCGTGCCACGCCAGGGCCTGGGCAACCCGGCGCGCATCGGCCAGATGAACGTTCGGCAGGCCGAAGACCCGCCGGAGGGCATGGCAGACGGCCGCCGGCGCCAGCGAGTAGGCCGCGCGGAGTACCCACTCCGCTTCGAGGACGACGGTGTCGGGGATGAAGACCTCGGCCGTGGCAAAGAGCTGCCGGCTGGCCCGGTACTGGCCCGGGTCGTCGGCCGTCAGCAGCCGCACGAGCACGTTCGTATCAACGGCTACCACGCCAGCGTTCCCGCACGTCGCGCTCCAGCGCCGCCTTGATCTGGGCCTCGGTCCGGCCCGCGACGCGGTCGCGCAGCAGGCCAGCCACGTCCCCGAGGGTCGTGGGCTCGAAGGGGGCCCTCGGCTTGAGCAGCACGCCCTCGCCCGTGTCGATCACCGTGAACTCCACCCCGGTCTCCCAGCCGTGTGCAGCACGGACCGCCTTGGGGATGATCACCTGCCCCTTGCTCGACAGCCGCGTGGTTTCCATGGGGAAGCACCGGTCGGTAAGACGCCGGTAAGACTAGGCCGCTCCACCCTGCCGGTCAACGACCGCCGACACAGGGTAGGTCCGCAGCAGGCCGGACGACAGGCGGCTTTACAGGGAATAGCAAGACTTTTGCCACCGGTCAGGCATCGCCGGCGGCCCGCCGACCGGGCGCCGCTCCGCAGGTCACCGCCCGCCGGGCGTGAGGATGCCGAGGCGCGGAATCTCGATGGCGGGGCAGCGGTCCATGACCACCGTGAGCCCCGCGACCCGGGCCCGGGCGGCCGCCGGCTCGTTGATCACGCCGAGCTGCAGCCAGACGGCGGGGGCGCCGCAGGCGATGGCCTCGTCCACGGCCGTCCCCGCCGCTTCGCTGTTGCGGAAGATGTCCACCAGGTCGACCTTGACCGGCAGGCTGGCGAGATCCGGGTAAACCGTCTCGCCGAGCAGCGGCTGGCCGGCGAACTGCGGATTCACGGGCAGGCAGCGATAGCCGCAGCCCTGCAGGTAGCGCATGACGCCCTGGGAGGCCCGGCCGGGCTTCGGTGACGCCCCGACCACGGCGATGGTGCGGGCGCCTTCCAGCAGGCGGCGGATCGTCTCGTCGTCGCCGCTCGTCATGAAATCGCTCCCGCGGCAGGCGCTGGCGGCCCGGATTGCTGCCGCCACACCGACCGGTCACGCCACCGCAGCGCCATTCAGCGCACCTTCTGCGGCTGGGCCACCAGCACCTGGTTCAGCTCGACGGTGAAGCCGTCGGGGTCGCGCAGCGTGCTGACGATGACCGGGATGCGGCCCTGGCCGCCGTAGCCCGGGTAGAACGTCTCGCCGGGCTCGTCGATGACCTCGACGCCCGGCACCTTCTGCGCGCGCTCGAAGGTCGCCTTGAGGTCGGTCGTGTTGAACAGCAGCACCGGCGTGCCGATGCTGAAGGCCGCCGGCCGCCCGGCCGGTGGCTCCTTCTTCGGCTTGCGGTACTCGAGGATGCCGATCAGCCCCACGTAGTCGTCGTTGGCCTCGACGAAGATGAGCCGCAGCGAGCGCTGCGCGCTGGCGTCGTCGGCCGCGTCCCGGGGTGTGCGGATGATGTTGTCGTAGACCACCCGCATGCCCAGGGCGTCGCGGTAGAAGGCCAGCGACCGCTCGGCGTCCTCGACCACCAGCGTCGTGCGGCGCAGGTCGATGGGCAGGCGGGGCTTGTCGGTGACCGGCGCACCGGTCACGGCGGGGGCGGCAAGGCAGGCGGCGGCGAGCAGGGGCAACCAGCGGCGTTTCATCGGGACCATCTCCGGATCTCGGGCGGCACCGCCCACCGGCGCCACGGCCGGGGCATGATCCGCCGGGGTCCGGCCCCGGCGCAATCCGGCCCGGCGCCGCCCGGCCACGCCGGGTCAACCGGGCAGCAGCGTCCCGGGCGGCCCGGCACCCGTTTCGGCTATCATGCGCACCCCGGCGCAGCCGCACCGGCCCCCCCCAACGACGCGAATACCCCGCGAATACCCTGCGTATATCCATGGCAGCCCTCGTCCGCCTCGACGACGTCAATCTCGCCTTCGGCGACCAGAAGATCTTCACCGGGGTCACCTTCGAGATCGAGCCCGGCGAGCGCGTGTGCCTGATCGGCCGCAACGGCGCCGGCAAGACCACGCTGCTGCGCCTCATCATGCGCACGCAGCAGCCGGACTCGGGGGACATCACCTTCAAGAGCGACCTCGTCGTCGCCAAGCTCGAGCAGGACCTGCCCCAGCAGTTCGACTGGACCGTGCGCCAGGTCGTCGCCGAGGGGCTGGCCTCGGTGCGCGCCCTCGTCGACGAGTACGAGCAGCTGTCGCACCAGGCCCTCGACAAGGCCGGCCTCGCCGCCCTCGAAGCGCTGCAGCACCGCATCGACGCCCTCGACGGCTGGCGGCTCGAGCAGCGCGTCGACGTCATGATCACGGAGCTCGGCCTGCCACCCGAGCGGCGCATCGACGAGCTCTCGGGCGGCTGGCGCCGCCGCGTGGGCCTCGCGAAGGCCCTCGTCGCCAAGCCCGACCTGCTGCTGCTCGACGAGCCGACGAACCACCTTGACCTCTCGACCATCGACTGGCTCGAGACGATGATCACGCGCTACCCGGGTGCCGTGCTCTTCATCAGCCACGACCGGGCCTTCCTCGACCGCATCGCCACGCGCATCGTCGAGCTCGACCGCGGCCAGCTCATCAGCTTCCCCGGCGACTACCTGAAGTTCCTCGAGCGCAAGGAGCAGCTCCTCGCCGAGGAGAAGGAGCACAACTCGCTCTTCGACAAGAAGCTGGCCGAAGAGGAAGCGTGGATCCGCCAGGGCGTCAAGGCGCGCCGGCACCGCAACCAGAACCGCGTACGCCAGCTGCTCGCCATGCGCGACGTCCGCGCCGGCCGCGTGGCGCCGCTGCACCGCGCGCGCATCAGCATCGAGGAAGCCGAGCAGTCGGGCCGCAAGGTCATCGAGGCCCGCAACATCACCCACGGCTACGGCGGCGAGCCGCTGATCCGCGACTTCTCCGTGCGCATCATGCGCGGCGACCGCATCGCGCTGATCGGCAACAACGGCGTCGGCAAGACCACGCTGCTGCGCATCCTGCTCGGCGAGATCGAGCCGCAGCAGGGCAGCGTCAAGCTCGGCACCGGCATCGAGATCGGCTACTTCGGCCAGCTGCGCGAGACCCTCGACCCCGAGAAGACCGTCGCCTACGTCGTCGGCAACGGCGCCGACTACATCACGATGAACGGCAGCCAGCGCCACGTCATCGGCTACCTGCGCGGCTTCCTGTTCAGCGCCAAGCGCGCCATGACTCCGGTCAAGGCACTCTCCGGCGGCGAGCGGAACCGGGTCATCCTCGCGCGGCTCTTCACGCGGGCCTCCAACCTGCTGGTGCTCGACGAGCCCACCAACGACCTCGACGTCGAGACGCTGGAAGTGCTCGAGGACCGGCTGGCCGAGTACACCGGCACGCTGCTGCTGGTCAGCCACGACCGCATGTTCGTCGACAGCGTCGTGACCAGCACGCTGGCCTTCGAGGAAGACGGGCAGGTTCGCCGCTACCCCGGCGGCTACACCGACTGGCAGCGCCAGGGCGGCAAGCTTGCCGTCATGGACTTCCCCGGCGAGACGCTGCAACCCTCGGGCGGCGGCGGCCGGGGCGCCTCGGCGAAGGCCGGCAAGCAGGTCCGCACCAAGCTCTCGTACCGCGACCAGCGCGAGCTCGACGCCCTGCCCGGCCAGATCGAGACGCTCGAGAAGGAGATCAGGGCCCTCGAGAAAGAGACGACGTCGCCGAAGTTCTACAACCGTCCCTGGCACGAGACCGTGCCGATCCTCGACAGCCTCAAGGCGAAGCAGGCCGAGCTCGACCGCGTCACGGCGCGCTGGCTCGAGCTCGAGGAAATGAAGAACCGGCTGGCGTCGTCGGCGGGCTGATCACCGCACGACAGACGCGCGGCAAAGTCACCGGGCACTGGCGCGGCTCGCGCGCCCGGCCTGCCTGTCCGGCCGGCCCATCCCCGTCACCACAGGACCCGCGACGCGCCGGCCTGCACGGCCGGGCCCGGCCCCGGCCCCTGCGCGGGCCTGCGGGCGACCGCTGCCGGCCTACTTCGCCGGCCTACTTCGGATCAGCGCCTTCCCATGGCCGCTCCAGGCCCGGGTCCACCGCCGCCAGGGTCTTGCCGATGGTGCGGTCGTCATACAGCACGCCCAGCACCAGGCGGGCCAGGTCCGGCCGCTTGATGAAGCCCATGGTCGAAGGATCCTCGCTCACGAGCCCCCGCCCCGTTGGCACCACGCCGGGCGGCAGCCCGCCCGGACGGATGATGGTGTAACCGAGGCCGCTCGCCCGCAGGTGCTCCTCGGCCGCCGTCTTCTGGGGCAGGATCTTCGAGAGCGCGAGACGCGAGATCAGCGGGGCCGCGTCGCGGCTGTCGCCGGCGCCGACAGTGCTGATCAGGATGACCCGCTGCACGCCGGCGGCCACGGCGGCATCCGTGACGTTGATGTTGCCCTGCCGGTCGAGCTCCGCCTCGGACATGCCGGCGATCGTGGCGATGGCCGCGTCGAAGGTGCCGGCCTGGAAGGCCGCCTGCACGTCCGCAGGGTTCAGCACGTCACCGACCGCAAAGTTCACGCCGAGCGGCTCGAGCTCGCTGCGGTCGGAACTGGCCCGGACGAAGGCCGTCACCTGGTCACCGTGCGCGCGGAGATCCTTCACGATCTCGGTGCCCAGCTTGCCGGTGGCCCCGAAGACGATCACGTTGCGCGAGCCCTCGGCCGGCACGGGCTGCAGGGCGAACTCGCTGTCCGGCAGGTCGGGCTTCAGCGTCAGCAGGACGAAGGCCACGAGGGCCGCCGCCACCAGCACCACGAGGCCCAGCAGGACGCCCAGGAACTTGAGGACTTTCTTCATCGATTGACGCTCCCCGGCGCCGTGCCGGTGGCTGGAGTGGGACATGCGGCCAGGGCGTACCATTCACGGCCGCCCCGAGGCCGGGAGCATAGGAGCAACGGACTACCTGCCGCCAGTCCGTCGGGCCGGTCAGCGTGGCAGGCGCAGGCGGACGGGACCCTGCGCAACCGAAGGCTCCACGACGTGCCCCTGCTGGGTCATCACGATCGCGCCGGCCGCAACCAGCCGGTTCGCCGCCGCGCGCACCGTCGGCATGACGGCGCGCCAGTCGGCACTGCCCAGTCGCGTGGCCAGCAGCCGCGCCGCCTCGCCGGGACAGATGGAGGCATCACGGGCCCGCACCGCCAGCAGGTCGCGGATGGCCTGTTCCGCCGCCGCATCCACCGGCCCCGGGGGATGGCGGCGGCAGCGGTCCGAGCAGTACTTCACGGACGGCCAGTTGCGCGCCCAGCGGGGGCGCCAGGTCATGGTGCGCCCGCAGGCCGCGCAGGCCTTCGTCGCGCCCGGGCTGCCCGCGCCCCTGTCAGACCTTCGGCTCACCTGACGGCCTTCGGGCGGCGCCGCGGGCCGGATCCGTGGTGCGGATGGTGGAAACCCCTGCCTGCCGCCCCGCGGGGCCTGACGGCGGCAGCGGCGCGCTGAATCCGCCCCCCGTTGCATCGCGAAACACCGGTCGCCCGCCGCTCCGGCCGGGCCATTTCCCGGGGAGTTCGCCTGTGTTCATCAATTTCTGGTACGCCGCCGAGTGGAGCCACAACCTCACCGACACGCCAAAGCGCGTGCGGATGCTCGGCCACGACTTCGTGCTGTTCCGTGACTCGCAGGGCAAGGCCCACGCACTGAGCGACACCTGCATCCACCGGGGCGCCTCGCTCGCCGGCGGCCAGGTGCGCGGCGACAGCGTGCAGTGTCCGTACCACGGCTGGCGCTTCGGCGGCGACGGGCGCTGCACCCGCATCCCGTCCCTCGGCCCCGGCAACTACGACAAGGCCCCGGCCCGCGGCCGGGTCGACTCGTATCCCGTCGAGGAGCGCTACGGCCTCATCCACGTCTTCCTCGGCGACCTGCCCGAGGCCGAGCGGCCGCCCATCATGGCGATCCCCGAGTACGGCACCGCTGGCTGGCGCCCGACGACCATGGACTACGCCTGGGAGTCGAACTACGAGCGCAACATCGAGAACGGCCTCGACCCGGCCCACAACGAGTTCGTGCACCCCACCCACGGCTACGCCGGCGAGCGCGACGACTACGCGGTGAAGGAGCCGGCCATCACCGGTGACGACTGGGGCGCGCGCTTCATGCTCACGTTCCAGTCCCCGCCGCTCAAGAATCCCGTCATGCGCATGATCCGCAACTACGACGGCGACCTGGAGGCCGGCACGGGACACGTGGGCCCGAACAACATGTACACCTACATCCACCTGACGCCGACCCGGTGGATCCACCAGTACATCTTCGAGACGCCCATCGACGAGCAGCACACGAAGATCTTCCTGGTCTGCATGCGCAATACGCTGCTGCCGAAGTGGGTCGACAAGGTCATCAACAAGCGCAACCTGGCCATCGCCGAGCAGGACCGCGTGGTCATCGAGCGGCTGAAGCCGGTGAAGACGCCGCCGGTCCGGACCCGCGAACTGCTGATGCCGGCCGACCGCATGATCGGCCTCTACCGCGACAAGCTCGACGAGTGGGAGGCGAAGGGCTGGCGCATCGACACGGCGACGCTCGCCAGCGCCACGGCCGCCGGGGACCGCGTCTTCGCCATCCCCTCGCCGGGACGGCGGGAACACAAGGCCTGGGTCCTGGAGTCGGTCCCTCTCAAGGCCGGCGCTGACGCCGACACGCCCCGCCTGCGCGCTGCCAGCTGAAGCGGCCGTCGGCTAGGATGCGGGCATGTTCGACCTCTGCCCGCGCCAGTGGACCCCGGCGCTGCCGCTGACCGAGCTGCGCCCGGGGCTGACGGCCTTCGAGGCCGCCGGCGAGCGGCTCGTCGCCTTCCGCGAGCCGGGTGGTCCGTACCGCGTGCTGCTCGACCGCTGCCCGCACCGGCAGGCGGCGCTGTCGCTGGGCGAGCTCACGCCCGAGGGGCACGTGCAGTGCCGCTACCACGGCTGGCGCTTCGACGGAGCTGGCGCCTGCCAGCGCGTGCCGCTCAACGACCTGACGCCGGCGGCGCTGGCGCGCATCCGCGTGCCGTCGGTGCCGGCCCGGGCCCTGGCGGGTGCGCTCTGGATCTACACCGCCACCGACGTGGCCGACCCGCCGGATCCCCAGCTGCCCGCCTCCCTGGAGGGTGACCCGGAGCGCTTCGGAACGTACTCGCAGCACTGGCGGGCCCACTGGACCCGGGCCGTCGAGAACTTCATCGACTTCGCCCACCCCTCGTACCTCCACCGCGACACCATCGGCGCATACACGCACCACTACGCCGAGGGCGGCGCGGTGGCCACCTGCGAGGTCGAGGCCACCCCATGGGGCTTCCGCACGCTCAATTACTTCGGCAGCCGGCGGCAGGGCTTCCGCGTCGACTGGTACCGGCCGAACCTGTCGGTGCTCCACTTCGGCGCCGGCAACGAAGGCAAGCTGCATGTCTTCTCTATCCCTCTGAACGCCACGCAGACGCGGGTCATGACCGTGCGCCGGCTGCCCCCCGGCTACGACGCGGCGGCCTGGACGGCCCAGCGGGCCGCCGTGGACAACACGATCCTCGACGAGGACCGCTTCATCGTCGAATCGCAGCCCGGCGCCGTGAACGAGGACGAGATCTCCGTGGCCACCGACGCGCCCTGCGTCACCTTCCGGCGCTGGTGGCGCGAGCTGCTGCGCGACCAGCCATCGGCCACGCCGGCCGCGCCGGCCTGAGCGCGGAAACCGCGGGCGTTGCTGCTGCGAATGCACTACCCTGAAGCCCTCGGGCCTGCCCGACCAGCGAGCCAATGCCTGCACCGACCGCCAGCTTCGACATCCAGCAGTGCGTGACCGGGATCCTGGCCGCGGCCGTGGATTACCGGCTGGCCGACTACAACGGGCTGCTGGCCGGGGCCTTCGAGGCGCTCGATCCCGCGACCCTCGTCCGTGACGTCTGCGGGCCAGTCCTGCGCGAGGCCGGCAACCGCTGGCACCGCGGCGAGCTCGCCATCGTCCAGGAGCACCTGCTGTCCGCCGCCATCAAGCGCCGGCTGGGCCAGCTGCTCGAGACCGCGAACCTCCGCGCCTCAGGTCCCGCCATCGCCTTCGCCACCCTGAGCGGCGAGCGCCACGAGATGGGCAGCCTGATGCTCGCCGTGATCGCCGCGAGCCGCGGCATCCCGGCCATCGACCTGGGGCCCGACCTGCCGGTGGCCGAGGTCGGCCGGTTCTGCCGGCACGTGCCGGTGGCGGCCGTGGCCATCAGCCTGGTGACCAACCCCGACGTCATCGACGCCGCCCGCCAGCTCATCGAGCTGCGCCGGCTGGTGCCGGCCGACGTGCCCCTGTGGCTCGGCGGCCAGGCCGCCGCGCTGCTGGGACCGGGCCAGCTGCCGGCCAATACGTTCCACGTCCGTGACCTGGCGGACTTCGACGCCCGGCTCACGGACCTCGCCTCGCGGAGATCCCCAGCATGACGAAGAACACCCAGCGCCGCCTCGCCTGGGGCGCCGCCGGCCTCGCCGTGGCCGGCGGCCTCTTCTTCTTCCTGAACCGGCCGCGGCCGGTGGCCCTGGTCCAGCCGGTGACCCGCGACGTGGTCGAGGTCGTCGTCGCCAGCGGCAAGCTGCGCGCCGTGCGCCAGAGCCAGGTGGGCGCCGAGATCGCGGGCGTCGTCGATACGCTGGCCGTGAGCGAGGGCGACACGGTCAAACAGGGCCAGGTGCTCGGCCGCCTGCGGCTCGGCGAGACGGACGCGCGCCTCGCCGGCGCCCAGGCAGCGCTGCGTGCCGCCGAAACCACCCTTCAAGGCGAAGAAAGCCAGCTCGTGAACGCCCGGCAGGAGACCCGGCGCCTGCGGGAGCTCGCCGATCGCAAGCTCGTGCCGGCCAAGGAGCTCACCGACGCCGAGGCCGCCGAGCGTTTCCAGGTGTCCAAGACCGAGTCGGCCCGGGCGCGGCTGCAGGAGGCCCGCGCCGAGCTGCAGCAGGTGCTGCCGGAGTTCGGCAAGCGCGAGGTCCGGGCGCCCTTCGACGGCGTGGTGATCCAGCGGCTCGTCGAGCCGGGGCAGGCCGTGACGAGCTCCACCGGCTGGTTTGCCGTGGCCGAGATGTCGCTGACGGAGATTTACGTCGAGACCGACGAGAACAACCTCGGCAGGCTGCGCGTCGGGCAGACGGCCATCGCCGTCGCCCCGGCCTTCCCCGACCAGCCCTTCGCGGCGCGCCTCACGCAGGTGGGCCCCAACGTCGACAGCGACCGCGGCGTCGTCGGGCTGCGCCTCGTGGCAGAGGAACTGCCGCCGTTCATCCTGCCGAACATGACCGTCGACGTGAACATCGAGGTCCGGCGCACCAACGGTGGCACCGCCCTGCCGGCCAGCGCCGTCGCGACCCAGGGCCCGCCGTCCGTCATGGCGGTGGTCGACGGCCGCACCGTGCGCCAGCCCGTGAAGGTGGTCGGCCGCAACCCCGAGTGGGTCGCCGTCGAAGGCCTGGCCGCCGACGCCACGGTGCTGCGCGTGATCGCCGGCGCCCGCGAGGGCCAGCGCGTGCGCCCGGCCCCCGCGGGCGCGGGCCGGCCCGGCGGTCCGCCGGGCCGCGGCTGAGGCGGCACAGGCCGTGAAGCTCAGCTACTTCACGCTGTCGGTGGCGCTGCGCCACCTGCGCTACGGCGTCGGCCAGTCGCTGCTGACCATCGGCGTCGTCGCCATCAGCGTGCTGCTGATCGTGTACCTGCGCACCACCATCGGCGGCTCCCAGGTGCGCATCGTGCAGAACGTCGCCGGCGCCATCCCGCACATCATCGTCGAGCCCGCCGAGCGCACACCCATCGGGGCCTGGAACCTGCCGGGCAACGCGCCGGACACGCTCTTCGTCGGCGAGGCCAGCAGCCTGCCGCGCGCCCAGGACAAGATCGAGGACTGGAAGCAGTGGGTCGAGGCCTTCGGGAAGGACCCGCAGTTCACCGTCGTCTCGCCGGTGGTCGCCGGGAACGTCTTCCTGTTCCGCGGGGCGCGCCGCCAGGCCGTGCGCATGGCCGCCGTCGTGCCGGAGATCCACGACGCCATCGTCGACATCGAGGTGGACCTGCTCGAGGGCAACTTCAAGCGGCTGCCCCCGGGCGAGGTGGCCATCGGCTTCAAGCTGGCGCGCAAGTTCGGCATCCGGCTGCGGGACAAGCTGCGGCTGGTGGGACCCGGCGACCGCACGCTGACGGTCACGGTGGGCGGCATCTACTCCACCGGTGCGGGCGCCCTGGATGACGACCAGCTGTTCCTCAACCTGCGCGACGGCCAGTCGCTGCTCGAGCTCGGCAGCGCCATCAGCCTGATCGGCCTGCGCATCGACGACCTGTTCCAGGCCGAGGCCGTGGCCACGGCCCTCCGCAGCCGGGTGCCCTTCAAGGTGCGCTCGTGGATCACCGACAACCCGAGCGTCTTCTTCACCATCGACTCCCAGAACCAGACCATCAACCTGGTGCTGATCTCGACGATCATCGCCGCGGGCTTCGGCATCGCCAGCGTGCTGATCCTGTCGGTCACGACCAAGTTCCGCGAGATCGGCATCCTCAAGGCCATGGGCGCCACGCCGCCCGAGATCCAGACGATCTTCGTCATCGAGGGCTTCCTGCTGGCCGTGGTGGGCTGCCTGGTCGGCATCCCGGCGGGGATAGCGCTGCTGAAGGCGCTCGCCAGCATCCGCGTGCCGGGACCCGACGGCCGGATCCGGGAACTGTTCCTGATCGAGATCGACCCGGGGCTGCTGGCCTTCGCGGCCGGCGTCGCCATCACGGTGGGCGTCATTGCGGCCTTCTTCCCGGCGCGGCGCGCCGCGAAGATCGATCCGATGTCGGTCATCCGGGGCAGCTGACCATGGCCGACACGCGCACGCCGGTCATCGAGCTCGCCGGCATCGGCAAGACCTATGTCAGCGGCGACGTCCAGACGCCGGTGCTGTTCGACGTGGGCTTCCGCATCTACCCCGGTGAGTTCGTCGCCATCGTCGGCGGCAGCGGGTCGGGCAAGACGACGCTGCTCAACATCATGGGCCTGCTCGACCGCCCCAGCACCGGCAAGGTCATGGTGGAGGGGCGCGAGGTCAGCAACCTCGACGAGCAGGGCCGCGCCGAGGTGCGCCGCGACCGGCTGGGGTTCATCTTCCAGTTCCACTACCTGCTGCCCGAGTTCACGGTCATCGAGAACGCGCTGATGCCCTGCCGCATGAAGGGCCCGAAGTACGAGGCCGCCGAGGAACCCCGCATGCGGGCGCTGCTCGACCTGGTAGGCCTCGGCGAGAAGCTGCGCAACCGGCCCTCGCAGCTCTCGGGCGGCCAGCAGCAGCGGGTGGCGGTGGTCCGGTCGCTCGCCAACAACCCGGCGCTGGTGCTGGCCGACGAGCCCACGGGCAACCTCGACAGCCGCAGCGGCCGCATCGTCTTCGACCTGATGAAATCCCTGTCCCGGGAGTCGGGCATCGCCTTCGTCATGGTCACCCACGACGACGACTTCGCCCTGGAGGCCGACCGGGTCATCCGGATCCGCGACGGGCGCATCGAGTCGCCGGGCACCCCCAGGCCCGCCCCCGCCGAGGCCACCTGAGGGCCCCGGCGGGCCGGCCAGTCCCGGCCCGAATGTGGCATTTTGGCAACGAAAGGCCCGGTTTTGGCCAAATCCCGGGGCTGCCGGCCTGTTTTGTAAAGACAACACCCGATTTAGCGTGTACTCTCCGCCGCGACCGTTGCCCCGCGGGCGGCGGTCAACACTGTGCGCACAGTGACCAGTGTCGCGACAAACCGCGTTTACATGGAGAGTGAATTTTTATGAAGACCAAGGGGATTGCACTTCTTTCGGCCAGCGCCCTGCTGGCGCCGGCTTTCGCCACGGCAGCCACGCCCGCCGGCAATATGGCCTGGACGTTCCTCGAGGCCGGGTATGTTCCGACGATCGGTACTGACGATACCGATGTTGACGCCGGGCAGATCACGGGCAGCATCGGCTTCCTCGGCATGGGCCACGCACAGGTCGAGTACACCAACGGCACCGTAGACGGTAATGACACGACTTTCGACGCGGGAAGCAGTGTCGACTTCGACGGCTATCGCCTGGTGGTCGGCGCACACAACCAGCTCACCGAGAACACCCAGCTGATCGGTGACCTGACCTACTTCGACTACTCGTACGACGGCGGCGAAGGCAGCGACACCGGTGACGTCGACGCCGACGGCTTCGGCATCGGCCTGGGCCTCCGCCACAATATCGGCAGCCGGGCCGAGGTCTCGGCTGAGGTGTGGTACCTGGACGGCGAGATTGACGCCGATTTCGGCGGCAAGTCCGACGTCAATGACACCATCTTCGAACTGCGAGCCCGCTACAACTGGACACAGAATCTGTCCACCGGCATCACCGCCTTCCTGGGGGGCAGCTTCTTCGGTAACGCCAGGGCCTTCAGTGACGATGGCCTCGGCAGCGACAACCTGCTCCGCGCCGACATCCGCTGGGCCTTCGGCAACAGCAACTTCTCCGACCTGAAGTAAGCTGTCAGCGCTACGTGCCTGCAAAACGCCCCGCCTCGTGCGGGGCGTTTTCTTTTCGCGCTGGCCACATCGATAATCCCGGCCGTGGCCCGCAGGGACGCGGCCGACGCCGGGGGACCCAGCAAACGTGACGCTTGCATGCCGCTCCCGCTGCCTGCCCGCGGGCCTGCTGGGACTCTTGCTGGCCCTGACCACGGGGTGCCTCTCCATCCCGGCCGCCGTCCGTGAGGAGGCGCGCCCGGCCCCGCCGCCCGCCCCCAACCACTTCCGCGGCCCGGCCGCGGATTCGCTGCCGGCGACGGCCGACACCTTCCTGCCGGCAAGCCCGGCGCCCATCGCCCCGGGCTCCGGCCGCTGGCCGCCCCCCCGGGACGGCCTGCTGCGCCGGGCCGAAGTGCCGGCCGATGTCGCCTGGCCCCCGCCGCTGGTGCCCCGCCACGGCCAGGTGGTCGCCAGCGAGCAGGGCTCGGCCCAGGGCCTGCTGCTGTCGCTCTTCTCGGCGGAGCCGCACCTATTCGTGCACACGGGCCTCGTGGCCCACGAGGCCGGCGAGGTCGTGGTCTACGAGACCCAGGGCGTGCTGCGGGCCGAGATCGGCGGCACGCCCGCGAAGCGCATCAGCGGCGGCGTGCGCCGCGTGCCCTGGGACGAGTTCGCGCGGGAGCAGCGTTTCATCGCGGTGTTCGAGCCGCCGCCGGGGCTCGACGTCGAGCGGGCCGTGGCCTACGCCCGCGACCGCATCGGCGCGCCCTTCGACCCGCTGTTCGATGCCCGGGAAGACGGGCGGCTGTACTGCACCGAGCTGACGGCCCGGGCGCTGGCCGCCGGCGGCTGGACGGCGCAACCGGTGGAACTCACCACCAATCCGTCCCTGCAGCAGGTCATGGGCTGGCTCGGCATCGGCGCAAGCGAGATCTACTCGCCGGGGAGCATCGTCGGCCCCCTTGAGCAGGTGGCGATCTTCAGCCGCCATCACTCGCCGCCGCAGCTGACGGCCTATTTCGCCGCCAAGCTCGAGCTCTACCGGCGCTTCACCCCGGACCAGCGGCTCGGCAACGTGATCGCCTACTCGCCCGTCCGGGGGCTGAGCCTGCGCCAGCCCGTGCAGGACTTCCTCGCCGCGGTGAACGCCGCCGCCCCGGACTGGCCCGCCACGGCCGGTCCGGCCGACCCGGAGCTGGCCCGCCGCGTGCGGCAGCTCGCCAGCACCTACCTGGGGGCTTTCCCGGATGCCGCGGACGGGGCGTAGGGACCTCGTCCGGCTCGCGCTCAGCGCGCTGCCGCTGGTGCTGCTGGCGCTCCACAGCCTGCAGGTGCTGCCACTGGGCCTCGTCGACCGCGTCGAGGCCTACCTCTACGACCTGCGCGTGCGGCTCGCCATGCCGGGTGGCGTCGACGACCGGGTCGTCATCGTCGACATCGACGAGCGCAGCATCGGCGTCGAGGGCCGCTGGCCCTGGCGGCGCGACCGGGTGGCGCTGCTGCTGGACCAGCTCTTCGACCGCTACGCCGTGCGCACGGTGGGCTTCGACGTCGTGTTCCCCGAGCCCGACGACCAGTCGGCGCTGCGGCTGGTGGAGGAACTCGCGGCGGGGCCAGCCGGCGCCAACGCCGACGCCCTGGCACAGCTCGACGCGGCCCGGGCCGCCCTGCAGACCGACCAGCGCTTCGCCGAGTCGCTGATCGCACGGGACGTGGTGCTCGGCGTCGTCTTCAAGCAGCAGGTGGCCCGGGGCGAACCGGCCGAGGTGGGGCAGCTGTCGCCGCCGGTGACGCTCTCCGGGGAGGATGTGTCCCGCGTGCCGTGGACGAGCCCCGCGGGATTCACGGGCAACCTGCCCCTGCTGGTCGACAACGCCGCCGCCGGCGGCTTCTTCGACACGCCGCTCATCGACGACGACGGCAAGGTGCGGCGCGCGCCGCTCTTCCAGCGCTACGGCGGCGAGCTGTACGAGTCGCTGGCGCTGGCCGTGACCCGCGTGGCCACCGGCTCGCCGCCCCTGCGCCTGGCCTTCGCCCGCGCCGACGGCGAGCTGGCACGCCTCGAGTTCGTCGAGCTGGGCGACCGCCGCATCCCGGTGGACCGCGACGGGGCCGTGCTCGTGCCCTTCCGCGGCGACGTCGGCAGCTTCCCCTACGTCTCGGCCACCGACGTGCTGTCGGACACGGTGCCCGACGAGCTGCTGCGCGACCGGATCGTGCTGGTCGGCACCAGCGCACCGGGCCTCGTCGATATCAGGGCCACGCCCGTGTCGAAGCTCTACGTCGGCGTCGAGGCCCATGCCAACCTCGTGGCCGGCATGCTCGACGGCAGCATCCGCTTCCGGCCGGCCTGGGCGCTGCAGGTGGAGCTGGCAGGGCTCGTCGCCATCGCGCTGCTGACGGCCCTGTGGCTGCCGCGCCTGCCACCGCTCACGGGCCTCGGCTGGCTCGGGGCGCTGGTCTTCGTCATCGCCGGCTACAACTGGCTGGCCTGGGAGCGGCTGGGGCTGTGGCTGCCGCTGGCCTCGGGCCTGCTGCTGGCCTTCAGCGCGGCGCTGCTGCAGCTGACCTACGGCTTCTTCGTCGAGACGCGCCGCAAGCGGCGGCTGTCGCGGCTCTTCGGCCAGTACGTGCCGCCCGAGGTCGTGGCGGACCTCGACCGCTCGGACACCGAGATCTCCCTCGAGGGCGAGAACCGCGAGATGACGGTGCTGTTCTCGGACGTGCGCGGCTTCACGACGATCTCCGAGGGGCTGGGGCCCCGCGAACTCACGCAGCTCATGAACGCGTTCCTGACCCCCATCACCGAGGTCATCCAGTCCCGCCGCGGCACCATCGACAAGTACATGGGCGACGCCGTGATGGCCTTCTGGGGAGCACCACTGCCGGACCCGGACCACGCCCGGCACGCGCTGGACGCGGCGCTCGGCATGGTGCGCCGCATGGAATCGCTGCGGGCCGAGTTCCGCCAGCGCGGCTGGCCGGAGATCCACATCGGCGTCGGCCTTTCCACGGGACCGATGAACGTCGGCAACATGGGCTCGCAGTTCCGCATGGCCTATACGGTGCTGGGCGACACGGTGAACCTGGGCTCGCGCCTCGAAGGGCTCACCAAGGAATACGGCGTCAGCATCGCCGTGAGCGAGGCGACGGCCCGCGCCGTGCCGGACTGGCTGTTCCGGCCGCTGGACCTGGTGCGCGTCAAGGGCAAGCAGGAACCGGTGGCCATCTTCGAACCGCTGGGCCCGCGGGACTCGGTGCCGGAGGGCGAGGCCCGCGCCGCCGGCGTCTTCGGCCAGGCGCTGGAGCTCTACCGGTCCCGGGCCTGGGACCAGGCCGAGGCACTGCTGACGGCGCTCGACCGGGACGACCACCGCAAGCTCTACACGCTGTACCTCGAGCGCATCCGCCACTTCCGCGCGTCGCCGCCGCCGGCCGGCTGGGACGGCGTGTTCACGTTCACCACCAAGTAGCACGGCAGCCACCGCCACCCTCAGCCGCGCACTGGCCCGCGCGGAGTGTGGACGGAGTCACGGGAGCGGAATCAGCAGCCTGTCGCTGCGCGGCAGGGTGGACTAGTATTCGGCTTCGGGGGCGAAGTCTGCGAGGTCTGGGCCATGGGGACCGTGCCGAAGGGCGCGTGGGGGCCATTGCCGGCACTGCTGGCGGGTGTGGCACTGGTGGTGGGCGGGACACTTCCCGCCGCCGCGGCCGAACCGCCAGCTGCGACACCGCTCGCCACCGTATCGCTCGACGGCGTCCCTGACGACGCCAGGGCCACCCTCACCGAGGCCCAGCGCCTGCTCGCCGCCGGCGATGCCCCCGGTGCCTACGCCCTTCTGGCCGCACGCGAAGCCGACTGGGCGGGCTCACCCGTCTACGACTACCTGCTCGGCGTGGCGGCGCTGGACAGCGGCCGGGCGCCGGACGCCGTGTTCAGCCTGTCCCGCGTCGTCGCCGCCGAGCCCGGCTTCGATGGCGCCCGCATGGAGCTCGCGCGGGCGCTCTTCGAGGCCAATGACCTCGAGGGCGCGCGCGTGCAGTTCGCTTACCTCGCGGGCCGTTCGCCACCGCCGGAGACCGCCGCCGTCATCGCGCGCTACCAGGCCGTCATCGACCAGCGGTCCGGCCAGGGCGGCAGCGCCTTCAGCGCCTTCGTCGAGGCCGGCGGCGGCTACGACAGCAACGCCAACGCCTCGACCAGCGACGGCCAGTTCCTCGGCTTCGACCTGAACAACAACAACGTCGAGACCGACTCGTTGTTCGGGACGCTGGCCGGCGGCGTGCTGCACCAGGCCGGCCTGGGCAATGGCTGGTCCACGGCCAGCAACCTGCGCGCCGACTGGCGCAAGAACCCCGACGCGCGGTTCGTCGACCAGGCCATCGCCTCGGCCGGCACGGCGCTGCTGTGGAACCGCGGGCCCTGGCGGGCCTCGGCCGGCGTGAACGGCTACTACGGCTGGCTCGACGGCAGCCCGCAGGAGACCTATGTCGGCGCCGCACTGGGCATCGGCCGCATGCTCGGCGACCGGTGGGAACTCGCGGCCCGCGCCCAGGGCGGGCCGGTCCGCTTCCAGCAGGACGTGCTCGAGGTGCTCGACGTCGACCGCTACCTCGGCGCGGTGACGCTGAGCCGCTACGGCATCGGCACCGGCGGCCGCGTCGCGCTGTCGTTGCTGGGCGGCTGGGACGACGCCACCCGCACGGGCTCGCCGTACAGCAACGACCGCGTCGGCGCGCGGGTCGCCACCAGCTGGCCCGTCGGTCGCGCGAGCGGCCTCTACGTCGAAGCCGGCTGGCTGCAGTCGGAGTACGACCAGTCACCGGGCTTCTTCGGCGGCAGCTTCGGCCGGCGCGAAGACGACCAGCTCACCGCGCTCGCCGGCTTCGAGCTGGGCGACTGGCCGGCGAAGGACTGGGTGCTGTCGCCGCGCCTGCGCTACGTCGACAACGACTCGACGATCCCCCTCTACGAGTACGACCGCTGGGAGGCCGCCGTGACGCTCCGGCGCGCCTTCCGCTGAGGAGGCGGCCATGGCCACGATCCTGACCCCCCGCACGGCCACGACCGTCCGCCGCCACGCCTTCGCCACCCTGGCGACCGCCGTGCTGCTGCTGGCCACGGAGCTGGCGCTGGCGGCCGCCGGCAAGGTGCTCTTCGTCAGTGGCAGCGTGCAGGTCGAGCGCGGCGCAACCCGGGCGCTCGCGGCCGGCGACGCCATCGAGGTGGGCGACGTCATCGTCACGGGCCCGGCATCACGCGCCCAGCTGCTCATGGCCGACGGCGCCAAGGTGGCACTGCGTGCCGGCACCCGCTTCCGCATCGACGCGATGACGCTGCCCGCCAGCGTCACGGCCCCCGGCCAGGCCCGGGCCACGACGGCCGAGGGCAGCAGTGCCGCGACGCTGCTGAAGGGTGGCTTCCGCACCGTGACCGGCAGCGTCGGCAAGTCGAACCCGGCGGGCTACCAGGTGCGCACGCCGGTGGGCGTGCTCGGCATCCGCGGCACCGACTACGCCCTCACGTGGTGCGACAAGGATTGCCCGCCCGGCACCGCCGACGGCCTGTACCTCGGCGTCTATCCGGGCGGCGGCGGCATCATCTTCCGCCCGGCCAGCGGCGCGCCCTTCAACCTCGACCCGGGCCAGTTCGCGTTCCTGCCCACCGGCAGCACGACTCCCCAGCCGCTGCAGGCACCGCCGCCGCCCCTTGGCGACGACGCGGCGGGTCCGGTCGCCGTGGGCTCCCTCGGCGGCGGCGCGCTGCCGGGTGATGGCGGCCCCGCCGGCGGCCTCGACGACTTCGGCAACCGCCGCAGCCCCGCCGGCGAGCCGGAGCCGGAGGAACCCGGGCCCGATGGCGGAACGGGCGGCGGTAGCGGCGGCACCACGGCGAGCCTCGCGCAGCCCGTGGGCGGCAGCGATGCCAACGGCAATCCGGTGGACCTGACCGGCGGCAGCGCGACGCCGGAGGTACCCGCCGGCCGGGAGCAGAACCTCGCGTACTCCGTCGGCAACATCGGCAGCTTCGGGATCTTCGCCAACGCCGTCGACCAGGGCACTGCCCTCGCCACCAGCGGCGGCAACGTCACGGCCTTCGCGGCCGAAGTCGCCATCAACGACATCCCGACCCCGGGCACCATCGGCATCGGCACCAGCAGCAACACGGACACCGGCAGCAACGCCGGGACGGGCCTGCGCTGGGGCCGCTGGAACGGCGGCGCGGCCCAGGTCACCACCGCCAGCGGCGGCGGACCAATCCCCCTCGCCACCCAGAGCCTGCACTGGATCTACGAGGCGCCCCGGGACGTGCCGGGCGTGCTGCCGGTGACCGGAACCGCCAGCTACGTGCTGGTCGGCGGAACGTCGCCGACGGACACCAGCGGCAACGTCGGTACCCTCGGCGCCGCGTCCCTCGGCGTCGACTTCACCAGCCAGAACCTCGAGTTCGCCGTGCGCCTGACCATCGACCAGGCCGAGTGGTTCGTCAGCGGGACCGGCAGCCTGGACGGCGGTGGCCCCCGCTTCAGCGGCTTCGGCGAGAACGGCTCCATTGGCGGCAACGGCTTCGCAGCCGGCCTCATCAACGGCCTCCTGGTGCCGGGCAGCGCCGCAGCGCCGGCCGCACCGGCCGCTGCCTTCAGCTACACGCTCGTCGACCTGCAGGACAACCGGGGCCCGGTCTCGGGCGTCGCCGGCTTCGTGGCGGGCAGCGGCGCGCCCGTCGGCCCGCCGGCGCCGGCGCGGCGCGACGTGGCCTTTGCCGTCGGCGGACTCGGGCAGGAGCCGGCCTTCACGTCCGTGGCGTCGAACACGCCGGCCGAGTACGGCCAGGGCCCTGGCTTCAACCTGGTCCGGTTCACGGCCGGGTTCCCCACGGGCAGCACGCCGGTGCAGGCCGAGTACGGCATCGGCAGCAGCACCGTGGCAGAGAGCAACTACGATTCGGTGACACTGCTGCGCTGGGGCCGCTGGAGCGGCGGCGTGGCCAGCGTCGCCACCGGCGGCGGCCCCCCGGGTCCCGTCGACCTCCTGTCTTCGAGCCTGCACTGGATCGTGTCGGCCAACGCGCCCGATGCGCCGGTGCTGCCGGCGAGCGGCACGGCCAGCTACTCGCTGGTCGGCGGCACGAGCCCGACGGACAGCCTCGGCAACACGGGCACCGTCGGCAGCGCGACGTTCAACGCGAACTTCACCAACCAGTCCGTCGACAGCGCGCTCGCGCTCACCGTCGGTGACCGCATCATCAATGCCACCGGCACGGGCACCATCGGCGCCCAGCTTGGCCTCGCGCCCCACCAGTTCGGCGGCACCTACGACGTCACCGGCACCAATACGGGCACGGGCCAGGGCTTCGACGGCGGCGGCCGCTTCGACGGCTTCTTCAGCGCGCCGGGCAATCCCACGACGCCCGGCGTGCCGGGCGGCGCCGGCCTGACCTACTCGCTGCAGGATTTCACCGACGGCACCACCGTGCAGGGCACCGCCATCTTCCGGGCACCGTGAGCGCGCACTACAGGATCGCCATCGTCGGCGCCGGTCCCGGCGGGCTGTCGGCTGCCGCCCATGCGGCGGAGCTCGGCATCCCGCACGTGCTGCTCGAGTCCTCCGCCGCGCCGGCCAACACGATCCAGCGCTACCAGAAGGGCAAGCACGTCATGGCGGAGCCGGCCGTGCTGCCCCTGCGCAGCCCGCTGCCCTTCGCCGCCGGTCCGCGGGAACAGGTGCTCGACGGCTGGTCCCGCGGAATCACGGCCCGGGGCGTGAACATCCGCTACGGCGCCGAGGTCACCGGCATCGGCGGCGCGGCACCGGCGTTCACGCTGCGCCTGCGCGACGGCGGCACCGTGACGGCCGAATCGGTGGTGCTCGCCATCGGCCTGCAGGGCAACCCGCTGCTCCTCGGCGTGCCCGGCGAAGACCTGCCCGCCGTGCAGTACACCCTCGACGATCCCGACGAGTACCAGGACGAAGTCATCGTCGTCGTCGGCGCCGGCGACGCTGCCATCGAGAACGCGCTGGCACTCGCCCGGCGCAACCAGGTCTTCATCGTCAACCGCGGCGACGAGTTCGCCCGCGCCAAGGAAGGCAACCTCGCCGGGATCCAGAAGGCCCTCGAGGACGGCCGCCTCACCTGCCACTACCGGTCGACCTGTGCGCGCGTCGAGCGTGCCGACGGAGCCCAGCCCTTCGTGCTCGTGCTCAACACCGACCAGGGCGAGGCCCGGGTCGGGTGCCACCGCATCATCGCCCGGCTCGGCGCCACGCCGCCGCGGAAGTTCGTCGAGGGCTGCGGCATCGCCTTCCCGGGCCCGGACCCGGCGGCGCTGCCGGTACTGTCGACACGCTACGAGTCGTCCGTGCCGGGTCTCTACGTGATCGGGGCCCTGGGCGGCTACCCGCTGATCAAGCAGGCGATGAACCAGGGCTACGAGGTGGTCGAGTACATCCTCGGCCGGGCCATCGAGCCGGCCGACCACCCGCTGCTGGCCGCCCGCTTCGCGCCCCTGCCCTTCGGGCTCGGCGTCGACGACACGCTGGCGCTGATGCAGGCGCGCATCCCGCTGTTCCGCCGGGTCAACAGCCTCATGTTCCGGGAGCTGGTGCTCGGCAGCGCCGTGCACGTGCCGGCGCCGGGCGACGTCCTCTTCCGCAAGAACGACTACACCAGCAGCTTCTACACGATCCTCGCGGGCACCGTGGAGATCGAACTCGAGCCGGGCGGCCGGCGCTTCCGCCTCGGCGAAGGCGAGTTCTTCGGCGAGATGGGGCTGCTGTCGGGCCGGCGGCGTACCGCGACGGCGCTGGCGGGACCCGGCTGCGTCGTCATCGAGACGCCACGGCGCGAGCTGCTCAAGCTCATCAAGTCCGACGAGTCGGTGCGCCGGGGCATCGACGAGTACTTCGTCGTCCGCGCGCTGCAGTCGAGCTTCGCCCCCGACGCGGCCTTCGAAGACCTGCGCGGCGTCGCCGCCGGCGCGACGCTCCACCGGTTCCGGCCCGACGAATACCTGTTCCACGAGGGCGACGAGGCCGACCGCCTGCACCTGATCCGCTCGGGGTCCGTGGCCATCTCCCGGCAGGTCGGCGGGCGCGAGGTGGTGACGTCGTACGTCGCCGCCGGCAACTACGTCGGCGAGATGGGGCTGCTCGGCCGCACGCGGCGCTCGGCCTCGGCGCGGGCGACGGTGGTCACCGAGACCGTGAGCCTCGATGCGGCCAGCTTCGACGCGCTGCTCGACCGGAACCCCGCGCTGCGTGGCCAGGTGCAGGCCATCGTGCGCCAGCGCCTCGACGCCAACACGCGCATGACCGCCAACGCCCAGGCCGGCGACCTGATCTCGTTCTTCATGCAGCAGGGCCTCGGCGAGGCCACGGACGTGCTGCTCATCGACGAGACGCTCTGCATCGGCTGCGACAACTGCGAGAAGGCCTGCGCCGAGACCCACGAAGGCACGTCGCGCCTCGACCGCGAGGCAGGCCCCTCGTTCGCCCACGTGCACGTGCCGACCTCGTGCCGGCACTGCGAGAACCCGCGCTGCATGACCGACTGTCCGCCCGACGCCATCCGCCGCGCACCGAACGGCGAGGTCTTCATCCAGGACAGCTGCATCGGCTGCGGCAACTGCGAGCGCAACTGCCCCTACGGCGTCATCCAGATGGCGGCGGTGCCGCCGCCGAAGCCGGGCCTGTTCAGCTGGCTCCTGTTCGGCGCCGGGCCCGGTCCCGGCGAGGCCCCGGCGGCGAAGCCGGCCGCGGCGAAGGACGCGCCGAAGAAGGCCGTGAAGTGCGACATGTGCAAGGACCTGGACGGCGGCCCGGCCTGCGTGCGGGCCTGCCCCACGGGGGCTGCGATCCGCGTCAGCCCCGACCGCTTCGTCGACGTGGCCCGGGGACGGGCCTGAGGCGAGGCCGCGCCCCGTGCACCAGTCGATCCTGGGCTACCGCGGCCGGCGCTACCTCTGGGCCGCCACGGCGCTGGCGGCGCTGGCCGCGGTGGCCTACGCCTGGCACGCCCCCCCGGAGCCGCCCAATGGCGGCACGTGGCTGGGCTACACGCTGGGCACCATCGGTGCCGTCCTGATCCTCTGGCTCATCGCCTTCGGCGTGCGCAAGCGCAGCTACCGGTCGGCGCTGGGCACGGTGCAGGGCTGGCTGTCGGCCCACGTGTACCTGGGCCTGTCGCTGCTGGTCATCGTGACGCTGCACGCCGGCTTCCAGTTCGGCTGGAACGTCCACACCCTCGCCTACGCGCTGATGATCGTCGTCATCGGCAGCGGCGCCGTCGGGACGGTGCTCTACCTCCGCTACCCGGCGCGTATGAATGCCCTGCGCAGCGGCGCGAACCGTGGCCAGTGGCTCGCCGAGGTCAGTGACCTGGACCAGAAGTCCCTGCGCGTGGCCCGCGCACTGCCGCCGGAGTTCGCCGAGGTCGTGGCCAGCACACGGGACCGGGCCGTCCTCGGTGGCAGTGCCATGGCCCTGCTGACCGGGGCCGACCGGTCGCGCGTGCTGCTGCCCGGCTCGGGGCTCGCGCCCAACCCGGACCAGCAGGCGACGCTGTCCTGGCTCGGCGACCAGCTCTCGCGCAGCACCGACGGCGAACAGGGTGCCCGCATCCAGGACCTGCTGACCCTGCAGGGGGCGCGCCGCGCGACGCTGGCCCGGCTGCGCGACGACCTCCGGCTGCAGGCCTGGCTCGAGGTCTGGCTGTACGTGCACGTGCCCGTCACCTTCGCGCTGCTGGCAGCGCTCGTGGCCCACGTGCTGTCGGTCTTCCTGTACTGGTGAGGCACGGGCCCCGATGCGCTGCCTGATCCGCTTCCTGACGCGCGGCGCCGCCGGCTCCATCGGCGTGCGCGAGCGCAGTTTCGAGGGCGAGGCGCTGACGCTGGGCCGGGGCAGCGACCAGGCCATCTACCTGCGGGACCGGCGCGTGGCGCTGGCCCACGCCCGCATCAGCCTGCGCGGCCGCGAGGCCGTCGTCGCCGGGGTGACGCCGGCCGGGGTCGTCGTCAACGGTACCGTCGTCCAGGAGGCGCGCCTCGCCCGGGGCGACGTCCTGCAGCTGGGCGCGAACCTGATCAAGGTCATCGACCCGCCGCCGGGGTACGACCTGGCGTTCACCTTCGAGCTCGACCCGGCCGTCCGGGCCGAGGAGGCTGCCTGGCAGCCCACGGGCCTCGGCGTGGGCGACTACCTCACGGGCAAGCGGCGCGCCTCGTGGCTGCTGTTCGCCCTCGTCCTCGTGCTTGCGCTGCTGCTGCCGCTGGCCGGCCTCTTCAGCGACGGCTGGCGCGACCAGCTGCGCGGCACGGTGCTGCCCTCGGACGGCGCCTGGAACCCGGGGCCCATGGCCGACGTCCACGCGGTCACCGCCGACAACTGCGAGGCCTGCCACCAGCAGCCGTTCGTGCGGGTGCGGGACACGGCCTGCCTGGCCTGCCACGCACCGTCACTCCACGCACATGCAGAGGGCTTCAGCGCCGCGGCCAGTGGCGCGGACCGCTCCCGCTGCACCGACTGCCATCGCGCCCACGACGGCAGCGCCCACCTCGTGCGCAGCGACGATGCCACCTGCGCCGACTGCCACCGCAACCTGCAGGCCGTCGCGGGCAGCACGGTCACGTCCGGCGACGTCGCCGACTTCTACACGGCGCATCCGGAGTTCCGCGTCACGAACCGGCTGGTCGCGCAGCCCGGGGGCCTCGGCAGCGCGCGGCCCTTCACGATCACGAGCCGCCGGCTCATGCGCGACGGCACGGCCTTCAGCGACGGCTCGGGCCTGATCTTTCCCCACGACGCCCACCTCGACCGTGACGGCATCCGGGGTCCTGACGGCGTGCGCGTGCTCGACTGTGGCGACTGCCATGTACCGGCCGCTGACGGCGGCTTCCGGCCCGTCACGATGGAGCGCGACTGCGCGGCGTGCCACCGCCTCGACTTCGACCCGGCGGATCCGGAGCGCGTGGTGCCCCATGGCCGGCCCCAGGCCGTCGTCGACATGCTGGTCGACTACTACAGCCGGCAGTTCCTGCAGGGCTTCCCCGGCGCGCTGCCGCTGCCGGGCACCGGCATCCCGCGGCCCGGCCGCGAGGTCACGGCCGCCGAGCGTGCCCAGGCCCTCGACCGGGCCCGCCAGCGCGCCACCCTCGTGGCCCGGGACGTCCTCGAGCGGCGCGTGTGCGTCACCTGCCACGTGGTCGACCGCACCAGTGGCGAGGGCGAGCCACCGGCCTGGGTGGTGCGGCCCGTGGCGCTTACCGACCGCTGGTTCCCGGCAGCCCGCTTCGACCACGGCGACCACGGCACGACGCTGACGCCGTGCACGACCTGCCACGAGGCAGCCCGCTCGCAGGACGCGCGGGACATCCTGCTGCCGCCCATCGAGACCTGCCGCGACTGTCATGCCGGCAGCACGGTGCCCACGGGCTCGCGCAACCTGCTGGCAACGGGCTGCATGGCGTGCCACGGCTTCCACCTGGAGTCGGCCCCGCTGTGGGAAGCCGTAGTGCCAGGCGGCGCGAAATGATGGGGCCCAGGCCAGCGTTGCGCTGCAGACTCGTGGCGCAGGCCAACTGCCTGGCACCAGCGGGCGCGCCTACGCAGCCCCCGCGATATGCACCGTGGCTCGCGGACGCTCGCCAGATGCAATCTCTGCGCCCCTGCGGTGCGGATCCATTGTCGCGGCCCGGCGTGCAGCCCAGCGCGCCTTGGTTATCTGTGGGAAGGATCAAGAGAAAGCGGTGCCGGACCGGGATTCGCCGGCCGAATCCCGGTCCGGCGGCCTTTACCACTGAGGCAAGCGCGGCGCTGCGGGGGGCGGGGTGGCTGGCCGGGGCCTCCGGCGCCAGCGGAGCAGGATGCGCAGCGCCAGCGCCGGCGGAGTGCGTGAAATCCGGGGACAGTTTACCGATTGCCCCGGACGCAATCGGTAAACTGTCCCCGGATTTCACGACACGTCCCCGGACAGCCACGCCGCCCACCGCTAAAGCCGCGCCGGAGGGCGAAGTGAGAGTGCTGCCCCTAAAGCAAGCACGCCACCTGCCGAGTACTTCGGCGAACAGGCCCCGGCATCCACCGCGCAAGACACAGCGGTGTCAGCACACATGCTGACGACACGCCACATCGCCCTGGTTGTCGCCGCAGCGGCCAGCGCGCTCACCAGCTGCGGCGGCGGCTCGACACCCGCCTCGCCGGCGGGCGCCGTCGACGCAGCACCCCCGTGCGCTGGCAGCTGCGCCAGCGCCAGCACCTTCCTCACCACCAGCGACGTCGGGCGCACCATCGCCCAGGCCGTTGCCGAGGCCACCGCCCGCAACCAGCCCGCCACCATCGCCGTCGTGGACCGCGTCGGCAACGTGCTGGCGGTCTTCCGCATGAACGGCGCGCCGGCCAGCGTCACCGTCAGCTCGGGCTCCGGCGCCGTCGGCGGCCTCGACGGCGTCAACATCGTCCCGGCGACGCTGGCCGCCATCAGCAAGGCCCTCACCGGCGCGTACCTGTCGAGCGAGGGCAACGCCTTCAGCACCCGCACGGCGAGCCAGATCGTCCAGCAGCACTTCAACCCCGGCGAGCGCCTCGCACCGGGTGGACCGCTCTTCGGCGTGCAGTTCAGCCAGCTGCCCTGTGCCGACACGAACCTGCGGCGCGTGGGACCTTCGCCGGGCCCCGGTCCGCAGCGTGCTCCCCTCGGCCTCGCCGCCGACCCCGGCGGGCTGCCGCTGTACCAGGCCGGGACGCCGGTGGGTGGCGTCGGCGTGGTCGCCGACGGCCTCTACGGCCTCGATCCGGACATCGGCGATCGCGACGTCGACACCGATGAACTCATCGCGCTGGCCGCCACCTTCGGCCGCGCGGCGCCGGATGACCGCCGCGCCGACCGCATCACCGCCGACGGCCGCACGCTGCGCTTTGCCGACGCGGGCTTCGGCGGCCTGCTGAGCGACCCGGCCACGGCCCCGGCCTTCGGCGCCATCGACGGCGTCGCGGGCTCACTGGTGCCCGTGCCCGGCTACACCGACGGCACGCTGCAGGCCGGCCTCGCGTTCGGCGAGCCAGGCTCCGGAATCCGGCCGGCGGGCCCGCCCCTGGACGGCCTCGACGCCTTCGTCCCCACCGACGCCGCCGACGCACCGCGCTTCCCGCCGGTGGCCGGCAGCGAGCCGGGCGTCGCGCTGACGGCAGCGGAGGTCACGACGATCCTGCGGGAGGCGATGGCCGTGGCGAACCGCGCCCGCGCCCAGATCCGCCGCCCGACGGGATCGGCGGCCCGCGTGTCCGTCAGCGTCGTCGACTCGGCCGGCAACGTGCTAGGCGTCCTCCGCAGCCGCGATGCACCGCTCTTCGGCCTCGACGTCGCGATACAGAAGGCGCGCACCGCGGCACTGCTCTCATCGCCCGATGCGGCCAGCGCCCTCGCCGGCCTGCCGCCGGCGGTGTACCTCGATGGCGGGCTCACGGTGCTCGGCAGCAGCGCGCCCGGGGACTACGTGACGACCCTGCGCGACTTCCTCGGCAGCCCCACGGCCCTGGCCGACGGCGCCACGGCCTTCACCGCCCGCGCCACCGGCAACCTCGCGCGGCCGTTCTTCCCCGACGGCGTCGACGGCAGCGCACCCGGGCCCTTCAGCCGGCCGGCCGGCGCCTGGAGCCCGTTCAACACGGGGCTGCAGCTCGACACCAGCTACAACGCCGTCATCCAGCACGTCGCCTTCGTCGCGGGCCTGGCCCCCGACGTCGGTACGAGCTGCGCCGGCGTCGGCGGTTTCGATGGCGGCTTCGCGACGGTGCCGGCCGCGACGGCGCTCGCCAGCGGCCTGCAGATCTTTCCCGGCAGCGTGCCCGTCTATCGCGGGGACACGCTTGTCGGCGCCGTCGGCGTGTCGGGTGACGGCGTCGACCAGGACGACATGGTCGCCTTCCTCGGCGTGCACGAGGCTGGCCTTGCCCTCGGCGGTTTCGGCAACGCGCCGGCGAACCTCCGCAGCGACCGCCTCACGCCGGGCGGCCACCGCCTGCGCTACGTGAACTGTCCCCAGTCGCCCTTCCTCGACGGCAGCAGCACCAATGCCTGCAGCGGCCAGTAGGCCCTCGCGCGCGCCAGCCGTCCTGGCCGCGCTCAGCCTCGGCAGTACAGCGCTGGCCGGGGCGGCCGACGATCCCGCGCCGCTGCCGCCACCCACGGCCCTGCCGGCGTGTCCGCCGGAGCAGCCGGCGACGCCGCCACGCCCGCGGCCCGGCAGCGAACCCGGACCCTTCGTGCCGGCGGCCTGCGACCCGTCGCGGCTGCCACAGCCCCTGGGCCTGTCGGCCGCGGGCCTCATCGAGGGCCTGCCGGACCGCTGGCGCATCGTCGACACGCTGGGCTACCCGCAGGACCTGTGGAACCCCTACGCGGGCAACAACTGGCTGAAGGCCGACCGGCCGATTCCGCCCCGCTACCGCGAGCGCGGCCCGCTGCGGCGGCTCGAGGGCCACGACGGCAGCGACTGGTTCCTGAACCTCACCGGCATCGCCGACAGCGTCGTCGAGCCCCGCCGCCTGCCGACGCCCCGGGCAGGTCCCGTCACCGACGGCGCCGGCGACCTGGACCAGATCGGCGACGGCGGGCAGCTGGTGCTGGCCCAGACGCTGGCGCTCGAGGCCGTGCTCTACCAGGGCAATACGGTGTTCATGCCCCCGGAGTGGGAGTTCCGCGCGCTGCCCGTGGTCAACCTCAACTACGTGACGGCCGAGGAGCGCGGCGTGCTGAAGGCGCCGGCCAGCGCCGACACGAGCCGCGGCGATGCGGCGCTGGGACTGCAGGCCTTCTTCGTCGACCGCCACCTGCGCGACGTGTCCGACCGCTACGACTTCGACTCCGTGCGCATCGGCATCCAGCCCTTCACGGCCGACTTCCGCGGCTTCCTGTTCAATGACGCGCCGCTGGGCGTACGGCTCTTCGGCATCCGCGCCAACAACCGCTACCAGTACAACCTCGGCTGGTTCCGGCGGCTCGAGAAGGACACCAACAGCGGCCTGAACGACGTCATCGGCGGCGACCTGCGGGACGAGGACATCCTCGTGGCGAACTTCTACGCCCAGGACTTCCCGCGCCCGGGCTTCACGTCCCAGGTCACGGCCCTGTGGACCCGCAACCGCGACGACCCGACCTACGACGACAACGGCTTCCTGCAGCGGCCGGCCCCGCTCGGCATCCAGCAGCCCCGCGAGTACGACGTGGGCTACCTGGGCTACAACGGCGACGGGCACTTCCGGCGCTTCAACCTGTCGGTGTCGGCCTACGCGGCCGTCGGCGACGAGGACCGCAGCACCTTCAACGCCGGCGGCGGCGACATCCGTGCGTTCTTCCTGGCCACCGAGGCCTCGAAGGACTTCGACTGGATCCGCGCCCGCATCTCGCTGCTGTACGCGAGCGGCGACGACGACCCGTTCGACAACCGGGCGACGGGCTACGACGCGGTGTTCGAGAACCCGCTGTTCGCCGGCGCCGACACGAGCTTCTGGATCCGCCAGCCCGTGCCGCTGATCGGCGGCGGGCGCGTGGCACTGTCGGGGCGGAACGGCGTGCTGAACAGCCTCCGCCCGTCGAAGGAGCTGGGCCAGGCGAACTTCACGAACCCCGGCACGATCCTCGTCGGCGTCGGCGCCGACCTCGACCTGACGCCGCAGCTGCGGGTGAGCGTGAACGCCAGCGACCTGTGGTTCGACGACACGGCGAGCCTCGAGGTCGCCCGCGCCCAGTCGGGCATCGACCGGCATCTGGGGCTCGATCTGTCGGCGGCGCTGACGTGGCGGCCGCTGGCGATCCAGAATGTCGTCTTCCGGCTCTCCGCAGCCACGCTCATACCGGGCGCCGGCTACGAGGACCTGTACGGCGACGAATGGGGCTACTCCGTGCTGGGCAACATGGTGCTGACGTACTGAGCATGCAGTCCCTCTTTCGACAGATCGGTGGTTCCCTGTCCGGCGCGGCTACCGCATCGGGGGAAGGCGCCTCGCCGGGGACGTGCGCCGGGCACAGCCGGGTGCCCGGCACACTCCGCGGGCGCTGGCGCTCCGCAGCCTGCTCCGCTGGCGCCGGAGGCCCCGGCGAGGCGCCTTCCCCCGACGCTCCGCCGCGCCTGCCTCACCTCGACCTGAAAGCGCCGGTCCTGTCGCCGCAACCAGCCAGCCAGGGGGCGTTTCGCGGGCGCCGCGCAGGGGCGGCAGCGAGGCCACGACACCCGGTCCGCACCGCAGCGGCGGAGCGATTCCCTCCGAGGAGCGTCCGCGACGAGCGGGGGATATCGCGGGAGC